>NZ_NPKT01000001.1 GCF_008329565.1 Mycolicibacterium sp. P1-5 | reverse complement strand
AATCCTCCCGGACCTACCGCACCCGAGAACCACAACCGGCATCATCGATGTACGCGATGTCTTGAGACATATGTGTACGCGATGTCCCGAGACACCACACGCCGCTGAGCGAACGAAAGCGCGCCGAAATCGCTAAGAACTAGCCGCGGGTGACCTTGCCGGCCTTCAGGCAGGAGGTGCAGACGTTCACGCGGTGCTTGTTGCCACCCGGGCGGGTCACGGCGTGCACGGTCTGGATGTTCGGGTTCCACCGGCGGCTGGTCCGGCGGTGGGAATGCGACACCGACTTGCCGAAGCCGGGGCCCTTTCCGCAGACGTCGCACACGGCAGCCATGTAGAACTCCTCTAAGTCAGTAGTCGAACTTTGTCTGGGGGCCAACGACCGCACACGGGTGACCCGACAACCTGACTAGGATAGCCGTCCGGTGAACCGAACGCCAAAATGCGCCGTCGCCACCCTCGAACCGGCCCGTCCAAGCGGTGCTGACCTGCGGTGATCCTAAGATCCCCCAGTCTTGCACGGCGGCGACATCGCAGTGTCGGGCGGACTGGATAGGCTGGCGCGACGTAGCCGTGTGGTGGGCCAGGGATCGCGAGGAGGTGCCGATGCCGGACCGGCGGCTGGACGCATCAGCCCTGCGCGATTGGGCTCATACCGCCGTCGGCGATCTGATCACCCATACCGACGAGATCAACCGGCTCAATGTGTTCCCGGTGGCCGATTCCGACACCGGGACGAACCTGCTCTTCACCATGCGGGCTGCGCTGACCGGGGCTGAGTCGGTGACCGGCTCGGGCGGTGTCAGCCAGGTGACCGCCAGACTGGCGGAAGGCGCGCTGCACGGTGCCCGGGGGAATTCCGGGGTCATCCTTTCCCAGATCCTGCGCGGTCTGGCCGACGTCACCGCCGCGGCGGCCGCCGACACCGACGGTTTCCTCGCCGATATCGACGCGGTCCTGTTGGGTGCCGGGCTGCGGCACGCCGTCGGATTGGTGGTGTCCTCGATGGGCGGCCAACTGGTCGCCGGCACCATCGTGTCGGTACTGCAGGCCGTCGCCGACACCATCCAGCAGTGGGCCGCCGACGGTGCCGGCCTGGCCGAGGCGCTGATGGCGGGCGGCGAGGCCGGAGTCACGGCTTTGGAGCGCACGCCCGACCAGCTGGACGCCCTGGCCGAGGCCGGTGTGGTGGACGCCGGCGGGCGAGGACTCCTGGTTCTGATCGACGCGCTGATCGCCACGGTGACCGGGCATGTGCCGCACCGGAACGCCTATGAGCCGGGACCGCCGCGCATCGAGAGCGCCGCCGCGGAACCGGCTCCGCCGCAATTCGAGGTGATGTATCTGCTCGCCCAGTGCGATGCGGCCGCCCTCGATCCGCTGCGCACCCGGTTGGAGCACCTCGGTGACTCGGTGGCGATCGCCGCGTCGGCCGACCGTTATTCGGTACACGTCCACACCGACGACGCCGGGGCCGCGGTGGAGGCCGGGCTGGCGGCCGGCACGGTGAGCCGGATTCAGATCTCGGTGCTGAGCACCGGCCCGGCCCGCGTCTCCCCGGGCAGCTGGAGCCGTGAACGCGCGGTGCTCGCCGTCGTCGACGGCGACGGTGCCGCAGAGCTTTTCGGCGCCGAGGGTGCCTGCGTGCTGCGTCCGGATTCCGAGCTGGCGGATCCGGTCAATGGTGTCGTTGCACGTGATTTGCTGCGCGGACTCGTCGATGCCGGGGCAGCTCAGGTGATGGTGCTGCCCAACGGATACGTGGCGGCCGAGGAGCTGGTAGCCGGGTGTACGGCCGGAATCGGTTGGGGCATCGACGTTGTCGCGTTGCCGACCGGGTCGATGGTGCAGGGGCTGGCCGCGCTCGCCGTCCATGACCCGGGCCGCCACGCCGTCGACGACGGTTACTCGATGGCCCGGGCGGCGGCCGCCGCCCGGCACGGGTCGGTGCGCACCGCCACCGAACAGGCGCTGACGTGGGCGGGCAGTTGTGAACCCGGCGACGGGCTAGGCATCGCAGGCGACGAAGTCTTGGTGGTCGCCGACGATGTGACCGGCGCGGCCACCGGGCTGATCGATCTGCTGCTGGTGGCCGGCGGCGAGCTGGTGACCGTGTTGATCGGTGAGGCGGTCGATCCCGCGGTCGCCGAGGCACTTGCCGCCCACGTCCACCGGCGGCATCCCGGAATCGAATTCGCGACATATGCCACCGGCCATCGCGGCGATGCGCTGCTGATCGGGGTGGAATAGCCATGGTCAGCCTCACCGACCGGCTCGACGGCATCGTCGGCGGCAAGGCCGCCGGCCTACTCGATGACGTGTTCGGCATCCACACGGTCGACGATCTGCTGCGGCACTACCCCCGCAAGTACATCCATGGGATGTCGGTGTGGGGCGAGGACGAGGCGCCGCCCGAAGAGGGCGAGCACATCACGTTGGTCGGCGAGATCGAGAAGGCCGAGGTCCGCTGGACCAATCGGCAACCCAAGCGCGAGTATTTGGTGATCACGTTGGGGAAGGGCCGGCGCAAGGTCACCGCGACGTTCTTCAACGCCAAGTGGCTCAAGAAGGAGCTGATCGAGGGCGTCCGGCTGATGCTGTCCGGTGAAGTCGGCTTCTTCAAAGGCAACATGCAGCTCACCCATCCGGATTTTCTGGCGTTGAACTCCCCGAAGGGACGGGTGTTCGGCAGCAAGTCGCTCAAGACGATCGCCGACACCTCGGCGGCACAGGCCGGCGAATTGTCGATGTCGGCGTTCGAGCGTGACTTCTTCCCGATCTACCCGGCCAGCTCAAAGTTGCAGAGCTGGGACATTTACGCCTGCGTGCAGCAGGTGCTCGCCGTGCTGGACCCCATTGCCGATCCACTACCGGAAAGCGTTGTGCGTCAACGGGGTCTGATCTCTGAGGACCAGGCGCTGCGCGACATTCACGTCGCCGAGCGGGAACCTGAACGGGAAGCCGCCCGCGACCGGCTGAGGTTCGATGAAGCCATCGGCATGCAGTGGGCGCTGGCCCTGCGCCGGCACGGCGAACTCGGCGAATCCGGCCCTCCCGCACCGCGTCGCGACGACGGGTTGGCCGCCGCGATGACGCAACGACTGCCGTTCGAGCTGACCGCCGGTCAACGCGATGTCCTCGACGTCGTCACCGCCGAACTCGCCGCCACCAAGCCGATGAATCGGCTGCTGCAGGGCGAGGTCGGCTCGGGCAAGACGATTGTGTCGGTGCTGGCCATGCTGCAGATGGTCGACGCGGGCTACCAGTGCGCGCTGTTGGCACCGACGGAAGTCCTTGCCGCCCAACATGTCCAGTCAATCCGCAGTGTCCTGGGCCCGTTGGCGATGGCTGGTCAACTCGGTGGCGAGGACGGTGCGACGCGGATCGCCCTGCTGACCGGCTCGATGTCGGCAGCACAGAAGCGCCAGGTGCGCGAGGAAGTGACCTCGGGGGAGGCCGGCATTGTCGTCGGCACCCACGCGCTGCTGCAGGACGCGGTCGAATTCCACAACCTGGGCTTCGTCGTTGTCGACGAACAGCACCGGTTTGGTGTCGAGCAGCGAGACCGGTTGCGGGCCAAGGCACCTGAGGGTCTGACCCCGCATCTGCTGGTGATGACCGCCACGCCGATCCCGCGCACCGTCGCGCTGACGGTGTACGGCGATCTGGAGACGTCGACTCTGCGTGAGCTTCCGCGTGGACGTCAGCCGATCACCACCAACACGATCTTCATCAAGGACAAACCGCAATGGTTGGCCCGGGCCTGGCAGCGGATCACCGAGGAAGTCGCCCAAGGTCGCCAGGCCTACGTCGTCGCATCCCGCATCGACGAGGACGACAAGGGAGGCGAACAGCAGGCCGGTCCGCCCGCCGAGACCGTGATCAACCTGTTCAAGCATCTGGGTCACGGGCCGCTCGCCGGGCTGCGCCTGGGCCTGATGCACGGCCGGCTGGCCGCCGACGAGAAGGACGCGGTGATGTCTGCGTTCCGCGCCGGGGAGATCGATGTACTGGTGTGCACCACCGTGATCGAGGTCGGCGTGGACGTGCCGAACGCAACCGTGATGGTGGTGATGGACGCCGACCGGTTCGGCATCAGCCAGCTGCATCAGCTGCGCGGGCGCATCGGGCGCGGCTCGCATGCCAGCCTGTGCCTGTTGGCCACCAAGCTCCCGGAGGGATCCAAAGCGGGGGAACGGTTGACCGCGGTGGCGAGCACGCTGGACGGGTTCGCGCTGGCCGATCTGGATCTGCAGGAGCGCCGCGAAGGAGATGTGTTGGGGCTCAACCAGTCCGGGCGACCGATCACGCTGCGGTTTCTGTCGCTGGCCGAGCACCTCGAGGTCATCGTCGACGCGCGGGCAGTGGCCCAGTCGATATACGCCCGCGATCCCGGCAACTCAGGCATGACGGTTCTGGCCGGCCAGTTCACCGGCGGTGATCGAATCGATTATCTGGACAAGTCATGAGCCGCCGGCCGCTGATCTGGTTGGCGGTGATTGCCGCGCTGTCGGTGATCGTCTCCGTGCAGGTGATGTCGTCGACCAGCAATCCCGACACCATGATCGCCCGCGCGGATGTCCCGACGGTCGCGCCGGGTACCGACGTGCTCGAGGGCCTGGTGATCGTTCCCCGGCGAATCCGCGGCTACGAGTACCGGCGCGCAGCGTTCGGCGATGCCTGGGATGACAACAATTCCGCGCCGGGTGGACACAACGGCTGCGACACCCGCGACGACATCTTGGACCGTGATCTCGTCGACAAGACCTTCGTATTCACCAAACGCTGCCCGCAGGCGGTGGCAACCGGTGTTCTGCACGACCCCTACACCAGCGCGACGATCCCGTTCACCCGCGGCGCGCAGGTCGGAGCAGCCGTGCAGATCGACCACCTTGTGCCACTGGCCTACGCATGGGACATGGGTGCCCGAGATTGGCCGGACGACATGCGGATTCGGTTCGCCAACGACCCGGCCAACCTACTGGCGGTCGACGGCCAGGTGAATCAGGACAAGGGCGATCAACCGCCCGGCAGCTGGATGCCGCCCAATCACGCGTTCTGGTGCCAATATTCAATGCAATTCATCGCGGTGCTCCGCGGGTACGCGCTCCCGGTCGATCAGCCGTCGGCCGACGAACTTCGCAAGGCCGCGGCCACCTGCCCCAGCGGGTAATCGCGCGCGATCAGTCCGTCGCTGAGATCGCCGCGCGCGGACAGTCGACGACCGCCTGCCGGGCGAGGGTCTCCTGGTCGGCAGGCACCGGATCGACGATGACGGTGGCGTACTCGTCGTCGTCGAGTTCAAAGACTTCCGGTGCGATCCGTACGCAAAACGCATTACCCTCGCACCGGTCACGGTCAACTACGACGCGCATCATGCCTCCTTTGCGGTGATCTTCGCAGGTCAAAAATCCGTACCGATACGTGTATTCAAGCCCACACCGATTAAATACGCATACCAGATGCGGAATAAACTACGGTCGGGTTTATGCAGCTCACACGGTTTACCGACCTAGGCCTCCGGGCCATGATGCTGCTCGCCACCGGTCAGACTCGCGAGCAGCGGGTGACCACCAGAACGGTCGCCGCGGCGGCCGGCGCGTCGGAGAATCACGTCGCCAAGGCGGTCTCGCGACTGACCGAACTGGGCCTGGTGAATTCTCGCCGCGGCCGCGCCGGTGGCCTCGAACTCACCGAAGCCGGCCGCGACGCGTCGCTCGGCTGGCTGGTGCGCCGGCTGGAAGGCGATCGCGAAGTCGTCGACTGCACCGGGCAGTCGGCCTGTCCGCTGATCGCGGGCTGCCGGCTGCGGCGAGTGCTCGCTGACGCCAAAGAGGCGTTCTACGCCGAACTCGATCGCTACACCATCTCCGACCTCGTCAGCAGCCAAACGCTGCCCGTTGTTTTACAACTGAAGTGAAAGGAACCGAAATGACCACCACCGCAGTCGAAGCGGCCGAGGTCCAACAACTCGAGCCAGAGCACGCCGAGATCATCAAGGCGACACTGCCGCTTGTCGGTGCGCACGTCGACGAGATCACTTCGGTGTTCTATCGGCGGATGTTCGATCGGCATCCTGAGCTCCTGCGCAACCTGTTCAACCGCGGCAATCAGGCGCAGGGATCGCAGCAGCGGGCGCTGGCCGCCTCGATCGCGACCTTCGCGACGCACCTGGTCAATCCGGATCTGCCGCACCCGAGCGAACTGCTGTCGCGCATCGGCCACAAGCACGCGTCGCTGGGCATCACGCCCGACCAGTACCCGATCGTGCACGAGCACCTGTTCGCCGCGATCGTCGAGGTGCTGGGCGCTGACACGGTGACCGCCGAAGTCGCCGCGGCCTGGGACCGCGTGTACTGGATCATGGCCGACACCCTGATCGGGTTGGAGCGCGAACTCTACGCCCGCGCCGGTGTCGAAACCGGCGACGTGTTCCGCCGACTGCGGGTCACCGCCCGCGAAGACGACCTGTCCGGCACCGTGCTGGTGACCGTGGGCGCCGAGGGTATCTCGAACACTGGTGCGGCGCAATATGTTTCGGTGGGCGTGACGTTGCCGGACGGCGCACGTCAGCTTCGGCAGTACAGCCTGGTGAACGCTCCCGGCGCTGACGAGTTGACCTTCGCGGTCAAGCCGGTCGACGCCGTCGGGCAGAGCCCGGCCGGTGAGGTGTCCAACTGGATCCGCTCGAATGTCCGGGTCGGGGATCTACTCGACGTCACGGTGCCGTTCGGCGATCTGCCCGACCCGCGAAGCGGTGCGCCGGTGGTGTTGATCTCCGCCGGAATCGGCATCACCCCGATGGTCGGAATCCTGGAATACCTTGTCGAGCACAGGTGCAAGGCGCCGGTGCGGGTCCTGCACGCTGATCGCAGCGATGAGACACATCCGCTGCGCAAGCGGCATCGCGAACTGGTCGACATCCTGCCCGACGCCAGCCTGGATGTCTGGTACGCCGAGGGCGTCGACGGCGACAACGCCAGAATCCACGAGGGCTTGTTGAACCTCGAGGGCATCGAGATCGCCGATGGCGCTGAGATCTACCTCTGCGGCAATGACGGTTTCGTGCAGGCGGTGCGCGCTCAGCTGACCGCCCGTGGCATCGCCACGGAGCAGGTGCACTGCGAGCTGTTCAGCCCGAACGACTGGCTGCTGGACGCCTGACCCGCATCGGCATCGACGGCGGGTGCCCGGATCCCCGGTTACCGGTTCAGGTTTCCGGATTCGGCCGGAACCGGGTCCCGTCGTCGAGCCCGTTGAGGGTCTCCACCTGCGCGGCTGTGAGCTCAAAGTCGAACACGTCGGCGTTCTCGGCGATCTGGGTGGGATCGGCGGAGCGGGGAATGACGATATCGCCCAGCTGCAGGCTCCAGCGGATCAGCACCTGTGCCGGCGACTTGCCATGCGCGGCAGCTACTTCCGCGATCGCCGGATTCTCCGTGAGCTTGCCCTCATCGGTCGGGAGGTACGCCTCGGTGATGATCGAACGCTCGGCATGCACCGCGCGCAACTCGGTCTGGTTGAGCAGCGGGTGCAATTCAACCTGATTGACCGCTGGCAGGAAGTAGCTCAAATCGATGACGTTCGACAACTGTTCGGGATTGAAGTTCGCGACACCGATCGACTTGATCAGCCCGTCCTGGCGGGCCCTCATGATCCCGCCCCAGGCGTCGACGTACTTGCCGTTCTGCTCGGCGGGCCAATCCATCAGATAGAGGTCGACGTAGTCCAGGCCGAGGCGTTCGACGCTGGCTCTGATGGCGTCCTGGGAGGACTGGAAACCCTGATCCTCGGTGGCGAGCTTGGTGGTGATGAACAGTTCGTCGCGGGGGATGCCCGATGCGGCGATGGCACGCCCGACAATCTCTTCATTTGCCTTTGCGGTGTCGATCAACCGGTACCCGGCCTCCAGGGCGCTGGCCAGCACGCTCTCGGTTTCCTCGGCGGACAGCTCGGCGACACCGAGGCCCAGCACCGGGATGGGGTTGTCGTCGTTGAGCGTGACGGTGGGGATCGCGGCCGCCGGCATCATGTCACCTGTCTGTGGAGTCGAAGTGAGTCGGGGACAGGACCCGTCGCAATCGGCTCCGGGTCAACCGACTTCGGGTGACGATAGTACCCAGGTCGATGTGTCGTCTGAGCAGGCCCGGCGCGCCGTCGCGGAGATATGGCCGAATTGTCGGATTCGTCAACCGCTGAATGCAGGCGGGGCTGATGGGCAGCCGGCAGTCGCGGTCCCGTACGCTGCGGCGATACCGGTACTGCACACCAGACCGAGGAGATGACAGAAACCGTGTCCGGCACTGCGACGAGCCGATTTGTGAAGCGGGCGCTGCCCGTGGCCAACCGGGCCGGCGTCAAGCTCATTCCACACCTACCGAGCGGACTCAAGCGGCTGCTGTCGGGTGGCCGCGCGGTCACGATCGACGGAAACACCCTCGATTCGTCGATCCAGATGATGCTGGCCGCCCAGCGGGCAGCCGGAATGAGCAGCCTCGCGGTCACCGGCGACCCGATCGCCACCCGGCGACAAAACCGGGATGCGACCGCCAGCCTCGACGAGGCCGACATCCACGTCGCTCAGATCGGACCGATCGACATTCCCGGGTCGGCCGGGATCATCCCGGCCCGGCACTATCGCCCGGCCGAAGCCGACGGCGCGCCGCTGCTGGTCTTTTATCACGGCGGGGGATTCGTCTTCGGCGACCTCGAGACGCACGATTCAGCCTGCCGGCTCATCTGTCGTGACGCAGGTGTACACGTCCTCTCCGTCGACTATCGGCTGGCGCCTGAACACAAGGCGCCCGCCGCCGTCGAGGATGCCTATGCCGCCTACCTGTGGGCTGTGTTGAACGCCGCCGAACTGGGCGCCGATCCCGACCGCATCGCCGTCGGCGGTGACAGTGCCGGCGGAAACCTGGCGGCGGTGGTGGCCCAGCTCGCCCGCGACGGCGGCGGCCGGCAGCCGAGCCTGCAGTGGCTGATCTACCCGGCCACGGACATGCGCGGCGGGACCCGCTCACGCACGCTGTTCGCCGACGGCTTCCTGCTGTCGAAGGCCAATATGGACTGGTTCGCCGATGCCTACGTCGAGGGATCGGGCGTCGACATCACCGATCCGCGGGTGTCGCCGTTGCTGGCCGACGATTTCAGCGGGCTGGCACCGGCGCTGGTCATCACCGCGGGGTTCGACCCGCTGCGCGACGAGGGCGAACAGTACGCGGCGAAGCTGCAGGCAGCGGGGGTGCCCGTCGACACGAGACAGATGGGTCCGATGACCCACGCGTTTCTCAACCTGAACGCGCTGGGCGGCCAGGTCAGACAGTGCAACGCCGAGATGATCTCCGCGCTGCGCGCCCACCTTGCCCGGGCCTGAGGGTTTCGGCGGGCTGGAGCGCAGCGACCCGGGGAATCCCGGGGAATCCCAGGGAATGATGTGCCCACCCGGGCCGCCGGTACTCTTGAGGCGCTAACACCGAGTCTTTGACAGCGAGGATCAGCTGACCCGTGGCCACCAATAAGAAAAGCACCCCCCGCTACGACCTGAAAGCTCAGGACCGTAAGCGCAACCTGGTCGTCCAGCTGGGGCTGACCGCGATCGTCGTCATCTTCGCTGTTGCTCTGGTGCTCTACATCGTGATGAGCCACGACAAGAAGACTGCGGCGGCAGGCAACGCGCAGGCGGTGAGGATCACGTCGAGCCAGCTGATCAAGAAGGACGGTACCGACGAACCCAAGGCAGTTCTCTCGCTCTACGAGGACTTCCAGTGCCCGCACTGCCGTGAGTTCGAGAAGGCCTTCGGCCCGACCATCACCAAGCTGGTCGACGCCGGCGCCGTTGCTGCCGACTACAACATGGTCGCGATCCTCAACTCGTCGGCGAACAAGAATTATTCGACGCGTGCGGCGAACGCGGCCTACTGCGTCGCCGACGAGAACAAGGACGCCTTCATCCGCTTCCATTCAGCGCTGTTCGCCCAGCAGCCCGAGGAGGGTTCGGGCGTGGCGCCGGACAACAAGGCACTGATCGAGACCGCCCGTCAGGCCGGTGCGACCGGCGGGGTTCCGCAGTGCATCAACTCCGGCAAGCACAGCGACATGGTCGAGGGTCTGGCCGCGGCGTCGAAGATCACGGCGACGCCGACCATCCGGCTCAACGGGCAGGACATCAGTCCCGCCTCGCCGCAGGAGCTGATCGCCAAGGTGAAGGCCGTCGTCGGCAACGTGCCCGGCCTGGATGCCGCCCCGGCACCGCCGAGCCCGACCCAGCCCGCGCCGGCCCCGGCCCCGTGAGCGTGGCGACCCCGGCGCCGGTCGAACGGACCGAACCCGTCGAGTCGAAAGACCCGTCGGCTGGGGTCGCGGTGCGCCCGACGAGTGCCTGGTGGGTGCTGATCGCCGGCGTCGTCGGCCTGATCTCCTCGGTCACGCTGACGATCGAGAAGATCGAGATCCTGGTCAATCCGGCATACGTGCCGAGCTGCAGCATCAACCCGGTGCTGTCGTGCGGCTCGGTGATGATCACCCAGCAAGCGTCGCTGTTCGGCTTCCCCAACCCGCTGATCGGCATCGCCGCCTTCACCGTCGTTGTGGTCACCGGCATCCTCGCGGTGACCAAGGTTCGGTTGCCGCGGTGGTACTGGGTGGGACTGACGATCGGCACCGCCTTGGGCGTGGTCTTCATCCACTGGCTGATCTTCCAGACGTTGTACCGTATCGGCGCGCTCTGCCCGTACTGCATGGTCGTCTGGACGGTCACCATTCCGCTTCTGGTCGTCGTGTCCTCGATCGCGCTGCGCCCGTTGGCCGGCAACGCGGCGGCTCGGGTGCTCTATACCTGGCGGTGGTCGCTGGTGACGCTCTGGTTCACTGCGCTGATCCTGCTGATCCTGGTGCGGTTCTGGAACTACTGGTCCACCCTGATCTAGTCAACAGGCGGAGGGGCGGCCCCGCGGGTAGGGTATGCGGGTGATTTCCAAAGTCCTCGTCGCCAATCGCGGTGAGATCGCCATCCGAGCATTCCGCGCCGCCTATGAGATGGGCATTGGCACGGTGGCGGTGTTTCCGTACGAGGATCGCAATTCGTTGCATCGGCTGAAGGCCGATGAGTCGTATCAGATCGGCGATATCGGACATCCGGTGCGTGCGTATCTGTCGGTCGATGAGATCGTCGCCACCGCCCAGGCGGCCGGCGCGGACGCGATCTATCCGGGTTATGGCTTCCTGTCGGAGAATCCGGAACTGGCGGCGGCGTGTGCGGCGTCGGGCATCACGTTCATCGGGCCCGATGCGTCGATCCTGGAACTGACGGGCAACAAGGCACGTGCGATCGCTGCGGCTCGTGATGCGGGCTTGCCGGTGCTGGCCTCGTCGGCTCCGTCGGCGTCGGTGGAGGAACTGGTCGAGGCCGCCGACGCGATGGAATTCCCGTTGTTCGTCAAGGCTGTCGCCGGTGGCGGTGGGCGGGGGATGCGCCGGGTGGCCGACCGCTCGGGATTGGTCGAGGCCATCGAGGCGGCCAGTCGTGAGGCGGAATCGGCGTTCGGTGATGCGACGGTGTTCCTCGAGCAGGCGGTGCTGAATCCGCGTCATATCGAGGTGCAGATCCTCGCCGACACCTACGGCAATGTCCTTCACCTTTTCGAGCGCGACTGCAGTGTGCAGCGCCGCCATCAGAAGGTCATCGAGCTGGCCCCGGCCCCGAATCTGGATCCTGCTCTGCGCGAAGAGATTTGTGCGGATGCCGTGGCGTTCGCTCGGCACATCGGATACAGCTGTGCCGGCACCGTCGAGTTCCTGCTCGACGAGCGTGGCCGGCACGTGTTCATCGAGATGAATCCGCGGATCCAGGTGGAGCACACCGTGACCGAGGAGATCACCGACGTCGACCTGGTTTCGGCGCAGCTGCGGATCGCCGCGGGGGAGACGTTGGCCGATCTGGGCCTGAGCCAGGAGAAGATCCGGCCGCATGGCGCGGCGTTGCAATGCCGCATCACCACTGAGGATCCGGCCAACGGGTTCCGGCCCGACACCGGCCGCATCACCACTTACCGCTCACCGGGCGGGGCGGGTATCCGCCTGGACGGTGGCACGCATCTGGGCGCGGAGGTCGCCGCGCATTTCGACTCGATGCTGGTCAAGCTGACCTGTCGCGGCCGTGACTTTCCCACCGCGGTGGCCCGGGCCAAGCGTGCGGTGGCCGAATTCCGTATCCGCGGTGTGTCGACGAACATCCCGTTCCTGCAAGCGGTTCTGGACGATCCGGACTTCCAGGCCGGCCGGATCACCACCTCGTTCATCGAAGAGCGCCCGGAATTGTTGACCGCCCGCACCTCGGCTGACCGCGGGACCAAGATGCTGAAGTTCCTGGCGGAGGTGACCGTGAACTCGCCGTACCGGGACCGGCCCCGGTACTACCCCCAGGACAAGCTGCCAGATATCGACATCGCGGCCACCACCCCACCGCCGGGCAGCAAGCAGCGCCTCGACGAGCTCGGCCCCCAGGGATTTGCCCAGTGGCTCAAGGATTCTCCGGCGATCGGCGTGACCGACACCACGTTCCGCGATGCGCATCAGTCGCTGTTGGCGACGCGGGTGCGGTCGTCGGGATTGCTGAAGGTTGCGCCCTACATCGCCAGGATGACCCCGGAGCTGTTGTCGATCGAGTGCTGGGGTGGCGCGACTTACGATGTGGCGCTTCGGTTTTTGAAGGAGGACCCGTGGGAGCGGCTGGCTTCGCTGCGTGAGGCGATCCCCAATATCTGCTTGCAGATGCTGCTGCGCGGCCGCAACACGGTGGGCTACACCCCGTATCCGGAGATGGTGACGCACGCCTTCGTCGACGAGGCCGCCCGCACGGGTGTGGACATCTTCCGAATCTTCGACGCCCTCAACAACGTCGAGTCGATGCGGCCGGCCATCGATGCGGTGCGCGCGACGGGTTCGGCGGTCGCCGAGGTCGCGATGTCCTACACCGGCGACCTGTCCGATCCGGGCGAGACGCTGTACACGCTGGACTACTGGTTGCGGCTGGCCGAGCAGATCGTCTCCGCCGGTGCCCACGTGCTAGCGATCAAGGACATGGCCGGGTTGCTGCGCCCGCCGGCGGCGGCCACGCTGGTCTCCGCTCTGCGCAGCCGCTTCGACCTGCCGGTGCACGTGCACACCCACGACACTCCCGGTGGCCAGCTGGCCACCTATACCGCGGCCTGGCACGCAGGGGCCAGCGCGGTGGACGGGGCGGCGGCCCCCCTGTCGGGCACCACCAGCCAGCCACCGCTTTCCGCGATCGTCGCCGCCGCGGCGCACACTTCGTTCGACACCGGTATCAACCTGGACGCGGTGTGCGACCTGGAGCCGTACTGGGAGTTGCTGCGCCGGGTGTATGCCCCGTTCGAGGCGGGTCTGCCCGCGCCGACCGGGCGGGTATACCACCATGAGATCCCCGGTGGCCAGTTGAGTAACCTGCGCACCCAGGCAGTTGCGCTCGGTCTGGGCGAGCGGTTCGAGGACGTCGAGAACGCCTACGCCGGTGCCGACCGGATCCTGGGTCGGCTGGTCAAGGTGACCCCGTCGAGCAAGGTGGTCGGAGATCTGGCGCTCGCCCTGGTAGGCGCGGACATCACCGCCGAGGAGTTCGCCGAAGATCCGTCGCGCTTCGACATCCCCGACTCGGTGATCGGTTTCCTGCGCGGTGAGCTGGGCGACCCGCCCGGTGGCTGGCCAGAACCGTTGCGCACCAAGGCATTGGAAGGTCGCGGGGCCGCCAAGCCCGAGCAGCCGCTTTCAGTCGAGGACGAGAAGATCCTCGGCGAGCCGGGTCCGGCCCGCCAGGCCGCGTTGAACCGGCTGCTGTTCCCCGGCCCCACCAGAGAATTCCTGGCCCACCGCGAGGAGTACGGCGACACCTCGGGTCTGTCGGCCAACCAGTTCTTCTCCGGCCTGCGCCACGGCGACGAGCACCGCATCGAGCTCGAGCGCGGTGTTGAGCTCATCGTCGGCTTGGAAGCCATCTCCGATCCCGACGAGCGTGGCATGCGCACCGTGATGTGCATCATCAACGGTCAGCTGCGCCCGGTGTTGGTGCGCGACACCAACATCGCCGAAATCGTGCCGGCCGCGGAGAAGGCCGACCGCACCAACCCCGATCACGTCGCCGCCCCGTTCGCCGGGGTGGTGACCGTCGGGGTCGCCGTCGACGAGAAGGTCAAAGCGGGCCAGACCATCGCAACCATCGAGGCGATGAAGATGGAAGCCGCCATCACCGCACCCAAGAGCGGCACCGTGACCCGCGTCGCCGTCGCCAGCACCGCGCAAGTCGAAGGCGGCGACCTACTGGTGGTGATCGGTTCGGAGGGATTGACCGGGGGATCGGCCTGACCCGCATCGTCGGGGGCAGCGCCGGCGGCCGGCACCTCGATGTGCCGCCCCGTGGTACCCGGCCCACGACGGATCGGGTCCGTGAGGCGCTGTTCAATGTCCTTGCGGCACGCCGGGATTTCGACGGTCTGCGAGTGCTGGACCTCTACGCCGGGTCCGGCGCGCTCGGGTTGGAGGCATTGTCGCGCGGTGCGACTTCGGCACTGTTCGTCGAAAGTGATTCGCGCGCAGTGTCGGTCATCAAGCGCAACGTCGAGACCCTCGGGCTGTCGGGTGCGACGGTTCGGCGTGGCTCGGTGACCGCGGTCCTGGCAGCAGGGCCCGATCAGCCGGTGGACCTCGTGCTGGCCGATCCGCCGTATGACGTGTCCACTGCCGAGATCGAAGCGCTGCTGGACAGTCTGGAGCGCAACGGCTGGCTGCGGTCGGACAGTGTTGTCGTGATCGAGCGGCCGGCGTCGGCCGACGAGGTCACGTGGCCACCGGGTTGGACATCCTGGCCGGTGCGTCGTTATGGAGATACTCGCATCGAGATCGGGGCCTGCTAGCGTCATCCGACATGACCGGCGGCGACGATGCAGAGCGCAGCGATGGGCAGGAGCGCCGCACATGAGTGGCGCGGTATGCCCGGGATCGTTCGATCCGGTGACGCTTGGCCATGTCGACGTCTTCGAGCGGGCCGCAGCGCAATTCGACGAGGTGGTCGTCGCCGTGCTGATCAACCCCAAGAAGTCGGGGATGTTCGATATCGCCGAGCGGATCGCGATGATCGACGAAGCCACCGCGCACCTGCCGAACCTGCGGGCCGAGTCGGGGCAGGGGCTGGTCGTCGATTTCGTCAAGCAGCACGGGCTGACCGCGATCGTCAAGGGTTTGCGCACCGGAACTGATTTCGAGTACGAGTTGCAGATGGCGCAGATGAACAAGCACGTCGCCGGGGTGGACACCTTCTTCGTTGCCACCACGCCGCAGTATTCGTTCGTCTCCTCGTCGCTCGCCAAAGAGGTTGCGACGTTCGGCGGTGACGTGTCAGCTTTGCTGCCGGAGTCGGTCAATCGCCGCCTGCAGGCCAAGCTGGGCGAGCGCTCCCGCTGACGTTTTGGGGCTGGGTGGCCCGGGTATCGCCTGGTTGGCGCACAGCCCGCGCCGACAAGCCCCAACTCAGCAGCGGAGGTATTGCTGTGGTCGAAACATTCGTGCAGTCCACGACAGACGTCGTCGACTTTCTCAAGCATCAGCACAACCTGATCAAGGACATGTTCGAAGACGTCTTGCACGGCTCCGAGTCCAAGGCCAGGGAAAAGGCTTTCGTGGATCTGCGCCAGCTCCTGGCCGTCCACGAAACCGCCGAGGAGATGGTGGTCCATCCGCGTGTGCGGAACGAGGTGGCCGATGGTGACAGCATCGTCGACGCCCGGCTCGCCGAAGAACACGAGGCCAAGCAGCAACTCTCGGCGCTGGAGAAGATGGACATCGACTCCAAGGAGTTCCTCGACGAGCTCACCAAGTTTCGCGACGCGGTGATCGAGCACGCCGAGCGTGAGGAGAACGAAGAGTTCAACCTGCTGCAGAAAGAGCTGGACGCCCCCGACTTGGAGCGGATGGCCGGCGCCGTGCGCGCAGCGGAGGCGATCGCACCGACTCGTCCGCACCCCGGCGTCGAGTCGGCCACGCTGAATTTCGCCGTCGGCCCGTTCGCCTCGATGCTCGACCGCGCCCGCGACGCGATCTCGGCAGCCATCAAGTAGGTACCGCACCGCGGAGGGTGTCAGGCCGACATGGTTTCCGACCGGATGCCCTCTGACCGGTGTGGTTGCCAAAAATGTCTTTCCGACACACCGGCTCGCCACCACAGTCACAGGGGTAACACCAGGCACACTGGTCACTACCAACTACGCCCAGGAGGGTGGCGCCGTGTACCGAGTTTTTGAAGCGCTCGACGAGTTGAGCGCGATTGTCGAAGAGGCCCGCGGCGTTCCGATGACGGCTGGTTGCGTGGTTCCACGCGGCGACGTGCTCGAGCTGATCGATGACATCAAGGACGCCATCCCTGGCGAACTCGACGACGCCCAGGATGTGCTGGACGCCCGGGACTCGCTGTTGCGCGAGGCCAAAGAGCACTCCGACTCGATGGTGTCGAACTCCACTGCTGAGGCCGACTCTCTGCTCAGTCATGCCCGCGCCGAGGCCGACCGGCTGCTGGCAGACGCCAAGTCGCAGGCCGACCGGATGGTCGCCGAGGCCCGTCAGCACAGCGAGCGCATGGTCGCCGAGGCCCGCGACGAGACCGGACGTCTCGCGGCGACGGCCAAGCGCGAGTACGAGGCGGCCACCAGCAGGGCCAAGGCCGAGGCCGACCGGCTGGTGGAGAGCGGCAACCTCTCCTACGAGAAGGCCGTTCAGGAAGGCATCAAGGAGCAGCAGCGGCTGGTCTCGCAGACCGAGGTGGTCCAATCGGCCAACGCCGAGTCGACCCGGCTGATCGACACCGCCCACGCCGAAGCCGATCGGCTGCGCGGCGAGTGCGACATCTATGTCGACAACAAGCTCGCCCAGTTCGAGGACTACTTGAATGGCACACTGCGTTCGGTGAGCCGGGGTCGTCATCAGCTGCGCACCGCCGCCGGAACCCACGACTACGTGCAGCGCTGATCTGCTCGGCGCCGCCTACCAGCTGAATCGGACGGCGCCGGGTTTTAAGATCAAGTTATGGCGACGCATGCTCGAACGAAGCACAAATCCCGGTCGCCGCTCGTATTCGACATCTCCCGCTTGGGGCGACGCCCCGGAGCCATGCTGGAGTGGCACGAGACCGTGCCCAGTCCATCGCGAATCGGACTGGACCTGATCGCGATCGAACGCGGTGCGGACCTGACCCTGGACTTGCGGCTGGAATCGGTATCCGAGGGGGTTTTGGTCACCGGCACGGTGCACGCCCCGACCCGCGGCGAGTGTTCCCGCTGCCTGACCCCGATCACCGGTGATGTCGAGATCTCGCTGACCGAGCTGTTCGCCTACCCGGACAGCGCAACGGAATCCACCACTGAGGAAGACGAAGTCGGCCACGTCGTCGACCAGACCATCGACCTCGAACAGCCGATTGTCGACGCCGTCGGCCTGGCGCTGCCATTCGCGCCGGCGTGCACGGAGGACTGCCCGGGACTCTGCCCGCAGTGCGGTGTCGCGCTGGCGGGCGCACCGGATCACCAGCACGACGTGATCGATCCGCGGTTCGCCAAGTTGGCCGGGATGTTTCCCGCCGACGACACCGGCACCCCCGACCGGGGGGCCGGTGATTCGTGAACCCACCACGTGAGAATCTGCTGAACGCCCTCGGCGTCGACATGCCGGAAGACTTGCTGACGCTGGCGCTGACACATCGCAGCTACGCCTACGAGCACGGCGGGCTGCCCACCAACGAGCGTCTGGAGTTCCTCGGCGACGCGGTGCTCGGCCTGACGATCACCGACGAGCTGTTTCACCGCCACCCGGACCGCTCCGAAGGTGACCTGGCCAAGCTGCGCGCCAGCATCGTCAACACCCAGGCGCTGGCCGACGTGGGCCGCGGCCTCACCGATGAGGGCCTGGGCGCGCACCTGCTGCTGGGCCGCGGCGAGGTCAACACCGGTGGGGCGGACAAGTCCAGCATCCTTGCTGACGGCATGGAGTCGTTGCTGGGCGCGGTGTATGTGCAACACGGCATCGACGTTGCACGTGAAGTGATCCTGCGCCTGTTCGGGAATCTGTTGGATACGGCGCCGACGCTTGGTGCGGGCCTGGACTGGAAGACCAGCCTTCAAGAGCTCACTGCATCGCGCAGTCTGGGGCCGCCGTCCTACGTGGTCACTTCGACCGGGCCCGACCACGACAAGGAGTTCACCGCTGTGGTCATGGTGATGGACACCCGATACGGGCACGGTGTGGGCCGGTCGAAGAAGGAAGCCGAACAGAAGGCCGCGGCCGCGGCTTGGAACACGTTGGACAACGCTTGAGTCACAGCCATTTTCGGCGCCGTTCCGGTGCCTGAGCTGCCCGAGGTCGAGGTCGTCCGGCGCGGTCTGCAGGCCCACGTCGCCGGTCGGTCCATCGCTGCCGTGCGGGTGCATCACCCGCGCGCCGTTCGCCGGCACGAGGCCGGTGCGGCCGATCTGACCGCCCGGCTGCTCGACGCACAGATCACCGGAACCGACCGGCGTGGAAAATACCTGTGGCTCAACCTCTCTGATGAGACAGCTTTAGTCGTACATCTGGGGATGAGCGGACAGATGCTGCTCGGGGAGGTGCCCAACACCAATCACCTCCGTATCGCGGCCCTGCTCGACGACGGCACCGCGCTGAGTTTCGTCGACCAGCGCACGTTCGGCGGATGGCAGCTGGCCGACCTGGTCGACGTCGACGGCAGCCGGGTGCCCGAGCCGGTCGCGCACATCGCCCGCGACCCACTGGACCCGCTATTCGACCGCGAGGCTGTCGTTACGCTGTTGCGTCGCAAGCACTCCGAGATCAAGCGTCAACTTCTCGACCAGACCGTGGTGTCGGGGATCGGCAACATCTACGCCGACGAGGCGTTGTGGCGGGCCAAGATCAACGGCGCACGGCTGGCCGCCAGCCTGACCCGCCGCCAGCTCGGGGAGCTGCTCGACGCCGCGACCGTAGTCATGCGCGAGGCGCTCGGGCAGGGCGGCACGTCGTTCGACTCGCTGTATGTCAACGTCAACGGGCAGTCCGGTTACTTCGACCGGTCGCTCAATGTCTACGGCCGCGAGGATCTGCCCTGTCCGCGCTGCGGCACGGCGATTCGCCGCGAGAAGTTTATGAACCGCTCGTCGTTCTACTGCCCCCGGTGTCAACCAAAACCCCGGCGTTGAAAACACTGCGCCGAGATCGACGTTTTGCAGTGATTTACTCGTACTTTCCCGGCCAAATATCTGTTTGGGCGGGAGAAGGAGAAGGCGACACACATGACTGACCTATGGGTGGAACGCACCGGCATCCGCCGCTACACCGGGCGCAGCAGCCGCGGCGCGCAGGTTCTGATCGGCTCGGAGACCGAGGAGGGTGTGTTCACCCCCGGCGAGCTGCTCAAGATCGCGCTGGCCGGCTGCAGCGGGCTGAGCAGCGATCAGCCGCTTCGCCGCCGCCTCGGCGACGAATATTCCGCGGTGATCAGGGTCTCCGGCGCGGCCGACCGCGAGCAGGAGCGCTACCCGCTGCTCGAGGAGAAGCTGGAGATCGACCTCTCCGGGATGTCGGCAGAGGAGGTCGAACGGCTGGTAGTAGTGGTCAGCCGGGCAATCGACCAGGTGTGCACGGTGGGTCGCACCCTGAAATCCGGCACCGAGGTTCGCTTCGAGGTGGACGACGTTGGCCGATCCTGACACCCGCATGACCGCCTGGGTGCACGGCCACGTACAGGGCGTCGGGTTCCGCTGGTGGACCCGTTCGCGGGCGCTGGAGCTGGGGCTGACCGGTTACGCCGCCAATCAGGCGGACGGCCGGGTGCTGGTCGTCGCGCAAGGTTCGCGTGACGCGTGTGAACAGCTGTTACACCTGCTCAATAGTGGGAAAACGCCGGGGGACGTCGACAAGGTTGTTGTCGACTGGTCACCGCGCGGCGAAGCCATCAGAGGCTTTAGCGAGCGGTAGTCTGGCTCGCCGTGTACCTCAAGAGTCTGACGCTGAAGGGTTTCAAGTCCTTCGCCGCGTCGACGACTCTGCGCCTTGAGCCCGGGATCACCTGTGTGGTCGGTCCGAACGGCTCGGGTAAGTCCAATGTCGTCGACGCGCTGGCCTGGGTGATGGGCGAGCAAGGCGCCAAAACGCTGCGCGGCGGCAAGATGGAAGACGTCATCTTCGCCGGCACCTCGTCGCGGGCGCCGTTGGGGCGCGCGGAGGTCACGCTCACCATCGACAACTCGGACAACGCGCTGCCGATCGAGTACTCCGAAGTGTCGATCACCCGGCGAATGTTCCGCGACGGCGCAGGCGAATACGAAATCAACGGCAGCAGCTGCCGGCTGATGGACGTCCAAGAACTGCTCAGCGACTCCGGCATCGGCCGCGAGATGCATGTCATCGTCGGGCAGGGCCGACTCTCCCAGATCCTCGAGTCGCGGCCCGAAGACCGCCGGGCCTTCATCGAAGAGGCCGCCGGCGTGCTCAAGCACCGCAAACGCAAGGAAAAGGCGGTCCGCAAACTCGACTCAATGGCCGCCAACCTGGCCCGGCTCACCGACCTGACCACCGAGCTGCGCCGCCAGCTCAAGCCGCTGGGCCGGCAGGCCGAGATGGCCCGACGCGCCCAGACCATCCAGGCCGACCTGCGCGACGCCCGGCTGCGACTCGCCGCCGACGATCTCGTCACCAGGCGCGCTGAGTTCGCCGGCGCCGACGACACCGAGACCACGCTGCGCCGCGAGCACGACGACGCCGCGAAACGCCTGGAGATTGCCAGTGAAGCACTGGCCACCCACGAGGCCGCGGTGGCGACGCTATCCGAACGCACCGACGCCGCCCAGCAGGCCTGGTTCCGGCTGTCCGCACTGGCCGAACGGGTCAGCGCCACCGTCCGGATCGCCTCGGAGCGGGCGCAATACCTGGAATCCGAGCCGACCGCGAGCACCGGCCCGGACCCCGACGCACTGGAGGCCGAGGCCGAGGAGATCGCGGCCCGCGAGCAGGAGCTGCTGGCCGAGCTGGCCGAAGCGCAATCGCGGCTGGAATTCGCCCGCGCCGAACTCGGTGAACGAGAACGAGCAGCCACGGAGGCCGAACGCGCACACATGGCGGCCGTGCGAGCCGAAGCGGACCGCCGCGAGGGTCTGGCTCGGCTGGCCGGCCAGGTGGAGACGGTGCGCGCCCGGGTCGAGTCAATCGACGAGGGCGTCGCCCGGCTGACCGGCGCCATCGAAGAGGCCGTCGCCCGCACACAACACGCCAGGGCCGAGTTCGAGACGGTGCAGGGCCGGGTCGGTGAGCTCGATCAGGGCGAGGTCGGTCTCGACGAACAGCATGACCGTACGATCAACGCGTTGCGGTCGGCCGACGAGCGGGTGGCCGAGTTGCAGGCCGCCGAGCGCAGCGCCGAACGGCAGGTGGCCTCGCTGCGGGCTCGGATCGATGCACTTGCGGTGGGTCTGGAGCGCAGGGACGGATCGGCGTGGCTGACGGAAAACCGTAGTGAAACAGGGCTTTTCGGAACAATCGCCAAGTTGGTCAAGGTACGTTCGGGTTACGAAGCGCCGTTGGCCGCGGTGCTGGGCGTCGCGGCTGACGCGGTGGCCGCCGACAACTTCGCCGCCGCCCGCTCGGCCGTGCGAGCGCTCAAGGATGCCGACGGCGGCCGGGCCGCGATCGTATTGGGGGACTGGCCGGTTGCGCCGCGTGAGTTCGGTTCGCTGCCCGACGGTGCGTTGTGGGCCCTGGATCTGATCGAGGCACCGGGACGACTGCAGGGCGCGATGACGGCGATGCTGGCCGATGTCGCCGTTGTCGAGGATCTGGGCGCTGCCCTGGACCTGGTTGCGGCGCGGCCCACGCTGCGCGCGGTCACCCCCGATGGCGACTTGGTCGGCGCCGGCTGGGTCACCGGCGGTTCCGACCGCAAGCCGAGCACGCTGGAGATCACCGGCGAAATCGACAAAGCTACAAGAGAACTGGCCGCAGCGGAGACTCAGGTCGAGGAGCTGTCTGCTGCGCTGGCGGGTGCGCTCGTCGAGCAGGGTGAGCGACAGGACGCCGCCGAGCAGGCGTTGGCCGCGCTCAACGAATCCGATGCCGAGATCGCGGCGATCTACGAACAGCTTGGCCGGCTCGGGCACGAAGCCCGTGCTGCCGAAGGGGAGTGGCGCCGCCAGCAGGCCCAGCGCGACGAGCTCGAAGCCGGGCGGCTGCAGACGGTCGAAGAGCTCACCGAGCTCGAGAACCGGCTGGCTGCCGCCCAGGATGGGGCGACGGAAGTAGCGGACGCGCCCGAGGACCGCCAGTACATACAGGCCGCCGCCGAGGAAGCCCGTGCCGTCGAGGTGGAGGTGCGGTTGGCGGTGCGTACCGCCGAGGAACGCGCCAATGCCGTTCGCGGGCGGGCGGATTCGTTGCGCCGCGCCGCGGCAGCCGAGCGGGAGGCGCGAATCCGCGCCCAGCGCGCCCGCGCGGCCCGCGAGCACGCCGCCGCCGTCGCGGCCGCGGTCGCCGAATCCGGCCGCCGCGTCGCCGAGCACCTCAGCGGTGTCGTCGCGGCCGCGTCCCGACGCCGCGACGCCCTGGCGGCCGAACGCCAGGAGCGGGCCACCGCGATGACTGCCGCGCGGGCAGAGGTCACCGCGTTGAACGCCCGAATCACCGCGCTGACCGACTCACTGCACCGCGACGAGGTCGCCAAAGCGCAAGCGTCACTGCGAATCGAGCAGCTCGAGCAGATGGTGCTCGAGCAGTTTGGCATGGCCGCCGACGACCTGATCGCCGAGTACGGCCCCGACGCTGCGCTGCCGCCGTCGGAATTGGAGATGGCCGAATACGAACAAGCCAAGGAGCGCGGTGAACAGGTCACCGCGCCGGCGCCGATGCGGTTCGACCGGCCTACCCAGGAGCGTCGAGCCAAGCGCGCCGAACGCGAGCTGGCCGAGCTGGGTCGGGTGAATCCCCTTGCGCTGGAAGAGTTTGCGGCGCTGGAGGAGCGTTACAACTTCCTGGCGACGCAGCTTGAGGACGTCAAGGCCGCCCGTAAGGACCTGCTGGACGTGATCGCCGACGTCGACGCGCGCATCCTGCAGGTGTTCGCCGAGGCCTACGCCGACGTCGAGCGCGAGTTCGAGCAGGTCTTCGCGACGCTGTTCCCCGGCGGCGAAGGCCGGCTGTTGCTGACCGACCCCAACGATCTGCTGAGCACGGGCGTCGAGGTCGAGGCCCGACCGCCGGGCAAGAAGGTCAAGCGGCTCTCGCTGCTCTCCGGTGGCGAGAAGTCGCTGACCGCGGTGGCCATGCTGGTGGCGATCTTCCGGGCCCGCCCCTCACCGTTCTACGTGATGGACGAGGTGGAGGCCGCCCTCGACGACGTGAACCTGCGCCGGTTGATCGGGTTGTTCGAGCAGCTGCGGGCGCAGTCACAGCTGATCGTGATCACCCACCAGAAGCCGACCATGGAGATCGCCGACGCGCTCTACGGCGTCACGATGCAGGGCGACGGCATCACGACGGTGATCTCGCAGCGGATGCGTGGCGAGGAATTGGTTGCCAGCGCGACCTGATTCGAACTCGTTGTCGCCGAGTCTGTTTGAACGAAGCTCAGCCGAGCGGGATGAGGGTCAGTTGTCGCAGCTCGGTCAGGTCAGCCGCCCCGCAGCCGTGCAGGCAGACCCGCAGTTCTTCGACGAAACCGTGTAGCGCATCCAGCGCCGCGGTGGGGGACTCGATCGCGTGCGCCAGCAGCGGGCGGGCCATGGCCACCACGTCGGCACCCATCATCAGGGCTTTGGCGGCATCGACTCCGGTGCGGATGCCGCCGGAGGCCACCAGCGGCATGTCCGGCAATGTGGCGCGGACCTCGGTGAGCGCCTGTGCGGTCGGCACACCCCATTCAGCGATCGCCGGGTGCCGCACCTCGCCGTAGCGCACCAGTTGCTCGACCCGCGCCCACGATGTCCCGCCGGCCCCGGCGACGTCGACCGCGGCGATCGGCAGGTTCTGCAACCGCTGGGCGGCCGCTGCTCCGATGCCGTGGCCGACCTCTTTGAGCAGGATGGGGTAGGGCAGCTCGTCGGCCAGCCGCCGCAACCGCTCCAACGAGCCGCTGAAGTCGGTGTCGCCGTTGTCCTGCATGGCCTCCTGCAGCGGGTTGGTATGCACCGCGAGTGCATTCGCACCGATCCGGTCCAGTGCCGCGGTGATCTTCGGGATTACGGCGTCTGAGAGTTGAGCCAGCCCGATGTTGCCGATCAACAGGACGTCAGGGGCGAGATCGCGAACTTCGAAGCTGGTGGCGGCCACATCGTCGTCGAGCATGATCCGCTGTGAACCGAGCATCAGGCCGATCCCGAGCTTCTGGGCGGCTTCGGCGAGATTGCGGTTGATCGTGCGGGACAACTGGGCCCCACCGGTCATCGCCCCGACCAGAACCGGCGCGCGCAGCCGGGCGCCGAGGAAGTCAGCGCTGACGTCGATGGTGCCCAGATTGGTCTGGGTGAGGGCGTTGTAGGGCAGACGATAACGCTCGAAGCCGGTGGTCACCGTCTCGTACTGGACTGGTCCGTGCAGGCAGGCGTTGATGTGGCGCAGCTTGCGGCTGGCCATGACAATTCCCGGGTCGCTCCGCTCCTGCCCGCCGATCCCAATTCCCGGGTCGCTCCGCTCCTGCCCGCCGTACCCAATTCCCGGGTCGCTCCGCTCCTGCCCGCCGTACCCCCTCCGGTCCATGGTCACTACATACCCCGTTGCCCAGCCGTGACGCAGGCCCACTGCGCACCCTGAAACAATGGCACGGTGTCAGAGGGTCTCTGGATCGCTATCGCGGTCATCGCCGTCCTGGTCGTCGCTGCACTCGTCGTCGGTCTGGTTCGCTATCGGCGACGCCAGATCAGTCTGCGCCGCAGCTCAGACAGTCCCACACCGATTGACCGATCCGGCGGATACAGCGCCTCGACCGGCATTTCGTTCACACAATCGTCAGCAACGACCGCGCCTCCCAAAGCGCCGGTGCCGCCAGCGACGATCGACACCGCGGGGTTGCCCGGGGTCGGCGACGACGCCGCCCTGCCGCGGGATTCGATCAAGCGTCCGATCGAGGACATCCGGCTGCCGGAGCCGCCGGTCGCCGAGGAGCCGGCTCGCGACACCGGAGTAGCACCGCCCGCTCCGCCGGTCGAGCCGGAAGCCCCGGAGGCGCCGGAAGCCCCGGAGGCGCCGGCCGCGCCCGCTATCGATGTCATTGCGCCGGCTGAAGGCCGCCTCGAGCGGCTGCGCGGGCGGCTCGCCAAGTCGCAGAACGCGCTGGGCCGCAGCATGCTCGGTCTGCTCGGTGGCGGTGACCTGGACGAAGACTCGTGGGAAGAGGTCGAAGACACCCTGCTGATCGCCGACCTCGGCCCGGTGGTCACCAACTCGGTGATCGAGCAGCTGCGCAGCCGGCTGGCCGGCGCCACCGTCCGCACCGAGGCCGATGCCCGCGCCATTCTGCGCGACGTGCTGATCACCGAGCTCAACCCCGGCCTGGACCGCTCGATCAAAGCGCTGCCGCACGAGGACAAGCCGTCGGTGCTGCTGGTCGTCGGCGTGAACGGAACCGGTAAGACGACCACGGTGGGCAAGCTGGCCCGTGTCCTGGTCGCCGACGGGCGCCGCGTCGTCCTGGGCGCGGCCGACACCTTCCGCGCGGCCGCCGCCGACCAACTTCAGAGCTGGGGGTCGCGGGTCGGAGCTGAGGTCATCCGCGGTCCGGAGGGTGCCGATCCGGCTTCGGTGGCCTTCGATTCGGTGGACAAGGGCATCGAAGCCGGCGCCGACGTCGTCGTCATCGACACCGCCGGGCGACTGCACACCAAAACCGGTCTGATGGACGAGCTCGGCAAGGTCAAGCGAGTGGTGAGCAAACGCGCGGCCGTCGATGAGGTGTTGCTGGTGCTCGACGCTACGATCGGCCAGAACGGCCTGGCGCAGGCGCGGGTTTTCGCCGACGTCGTCGACATCACCGGGGTGGTGCTCACGAAACTCGACGGCACCGCCAAGGGCGGCATCGTCTTCCGCGTTCAGCAGGAACTCGGCGTGCCGGTGAAGCTGGTCGGATTGGGCGAGGGTCCCGACGATCTCGCGCCGTTCGAGCCTGCCGCGTTCGTCGACGCACTGCTCGGATAGCCCGGAAACCGTTCCGAGCGGGACAAATTGCGGGATGTAACACCGCTGAAACGAAGACTGTCGATCCGTTCACACGCGCGAAACACCTAGGCGTCTCAGCTGAAACAACCACTGCGCATTGTCTTGGCCTAGGTCAACGGTGTCTAACCGTGGCATGGGTGAAGGAGAAACTGCGAGTGGATGGATTCCCGGTAATGGGTGTGCCGGACACCGGCGACACAGCATGGATGCTTGCCAGCTCCGCGCTGGTGCTGCTGATGACGCCAGGCCTGGCCTTTTTCTATGGTGGCATGGTGCGCGCCAAGGGCGTGCTCAACATGATCATGATGAGCGTCGGTGCCATGGGCGTTGTGACGGTGCTCTGGGTGCTGTACGGCTATTCGCTGGCCTTCGGCAACGACAAGTTCAACCTGTTCGGCGATCCCACCCAGTACTTCGGGTTGAAGGGTCTGATCGGTGGCACCTACCTGCAGCTCAAGCCGGAGGATGCGGCCGTCTCGATCCCGCTGGCCGGAACTATTCCGCAGGTCGTCTTCGTCGCCTTCCAGCTCATGTTTGCGATCATCACCGTCGCCCTGATCTCCGGTGCGGTCGCCGACCGCCTGAAGTTCGGTGGCTGGCTGGTGTTCGCCGGCCTGTGGGCCACGTTCGTGTACTTCCCGGTCGCCCACTGGGTGTTCGCCTTCGACGGCGTCACCGGTGAGCACGGCGGCTGGATTGCGAACAAGCTCAAGGCAATTGACTTCGCCGGTGGAACCGCGGTGCACATCAACTCCGGTACCGCGGGCCTGGTGCTGGCGATCATCCTTGGTAAGCGCCTCGGCTGGCCCGGCACCCCGATGCGCCCGCACAACCTGCCGTTCGTGATGCTCGGCGCCGGTCTGCTGTGGTTCGGCTGGTACGGCTTCAACGCCGGTTCTGCGGTCGGCTCCAACGGAATTGCCGGTGTCACCTTCATCACGACGACCGTCGCCACGGGTGCCGCGATGCTGGGCTGGCTGCTCACCGAGCGGATTCGCGACGGCCACGCCACCACCCTGGGTGCGGCATCAGGCATCGTGGCCGGTCTGGTGGCGATCACTCCCTCCTGCTCGTCGGTGAATGTGGTTGGCGCGCTGGCGATCGGCGCGGGCGCCGGCATCGCCTGCGCTCTCGCGGTCGGCTTGAAGTACAAGCTGGGTTTCGACGACTCGCTCGACGTCGTCGGAGTGCACCTGGTCGGCGGTCTGTTCGGCACCCTGATGGTCGGGCTGGTCGCCACCTCGGAGGCCCCGGCGGCGGTTTCCGGCCTGTTCTACGGCGGTGGCTTCGATCAGTTGATCAAGCAGGCCATCGGTGCCTTCGCGGTTCTGGGGTACTCCGCCATCGGGACAGCTATCTTGGCCTTGATCGTGAAGTACACCATCGGACTGCGGCTTGATCGCGAGGACGAGGCATCCGGCATCGACGAAGCCGAGCACGCGGAAACCGCGTACGACTTCGCAACCGCCGGCACCGGCTCGGTTCTCGGACGTCACGGCGCGGAGGAATGAGGGAAATGAAGCTGATTACTGCGATCGTCAAGCCGTTCACGCTGGAAGACGTCAAGACCGGTCTGGAGCAGACGGGAATCCTCGGGATGACCGTCAGCGAGGTCCAGGGCTACGGACGTCAGAAGGGTCACACCGAGGTCTACCGCGGCGCGGAGTACTCCGTGGACTTCGTGCCCAAGGTGCGCGTGGAGGTCATTGTCGATGATTCCGCGGTCGACAAGGTGGTGGACGTGATCGTGCAGGCCGCGCGGACCGGCAAGATCGGCGACGGCAAGGTGTGGGTCAGCCCGGTGGAGACCGTGGTTCGGGTCCGTACCGGTGAGCGTGGGTCCGACGCTCTCTGACGTACGCGTTGTGAGGTTCTTTCGCGGCCACACCGAATAAGCGTCAGTCGAGCGGCGGCCGTTGGAGGACTGAGATGACAAAGCAATCAGGAGATTCCGCCGCCGGCGCTTCCCGTTGGGAGGCACCGGCGGCGGGTTCATCCAAACCCGCGAAAGACCTGGTTGCCGCCAACCGGCAGTTGCTGGAAGATGTTCATCCCCAACTTGATTCGGCCGCGTTGCGTGATGCACTACTGGATCTTCACGAATTCTGGCTGACCACCAAGGCCACCGAGATCGGGATCACGGCCACCAGCGGGTTCACCATTGTGGCGACCGGTGGCCTGGGACGACGGGAGTTTGTGCCGTACTCCGACCTCGACCTCATGCTGTTGCACGACAATATGCCCGTTGACATCGTCACCCAGGTGGCCGAGTTGCTGTGGTATCCATTGTGGGACGCCAATATTCGGCTCGACCACAGTGTCCGCACGGTGCCCGAGGCGCTGGCGGTGGCCAATGACGACATCTCGGCCGGTCTGGCGATGCTGGAGGCACGACACATCGCCGGCGACGCTGAACTGTCGCAGGTGCTGATCGGCGGGGCGCGACGGCAGTGGCGCACCGGAATCGCCTCCCGCTTCGACGAACTCGTCGAGCACACCCAGGCGCGCTGGCAACGCAGCGGTCAAATCGCACACCGCGCCGAACCGGACCTCAAATGCGGCCGGGGCGGGCTGCGCGACGTGCAGTTGCTCAACGCTCTGGCGATCGCTCAGCTGGCCGATGTGTACCCCAGCCAATCCCTGGTGTCGCCGACCGGTTCGCTGGGTGGCGCGCATCTGGCGCTGCTCAATGTGCGCACCGAACTGCACCGGTCATCAAAGCGCGGCCGCGACCAGCTGCTTGCCCAGTTCGCCGACGAGATCGGTGCGGCCCTGCGCATCGGTGACCGATTCGATCTCGCCCGGGTGCTCTCCGACGCGGCGCGTACCATCAGCTACTACGTCGACGCCGGACTGCGTACGGCGTCCAATGCCCTTCCCAAGCGCGGACTTTCGGTGCTGCGCCGGCCGACCCGGCGGCCACTCGACGAAGGGGTGGTGGAGTTCGCCGGCGAGGTGATCCTGGCCCGCGATGCCCGCCCGGAGCGCGATCCCGGCCTGATCTTGCGGGTCGCCGCGGCGTCGGCGACGACCGGGATGCCGATGTCGGCGTCGACGTTGAACAGACTGGCCGCCTCGGCGCCGGAACTGCGCACACCCTGGCCGCGCGATGCGCTCAAGGACCTGTTGGTGTTGCTGGCCGCGGGGCCGTCCACGGTGGCCACCATCGAGGCACTCGACCGCACCGGTTTGTGGGGACGACTCTTTCCGGAGTGGGGAGCGGTGCGTGACCTGCCGCCCCGCGATGTCGTCCACATTTGGACCGTCGACCGCCACCTTGTCGAGACAGTCTCGCGAGCAAGCACATTCACCACCAGAGTGTCCCGCCCGGACCTGCTGGTGTTGGGTGCGCTGCTGCACGACATTGGAAAGGGCCGCGGCGGGGACCACAGTGTCATCGGTGCCGAGCTCGCCGTGCAGGTCGGCACCCGGCTGGGTCTGTGGCCCTCGGACATCGACGTCCTTTCGGCGATCGTCCGGTACCACCTGCTGCTGCCCGACGTCGCGACCCGCCGGGATCTGCAGGATCCCAAGACCATCTCCCGGGTCATCGATGCGCTCGGTGGCGACCCGGTGCTGCTCGAGCTGCTGGCTGCGCTGGCCGAGGCTGATTCGCTGGCCACCGGTCCGGGCGTGTGGGGCGACTGGAAGGCCTCGCTGATCGGCGACCTGGTCCGGCGCTGCCGGCTGATGCTGGCCGGTGAACCGCAACCGCAGGCGGATCCGATTGACCCGCAGCATCTTTTGCTCGCCGCCGATGGTGGCGTGCATGTCGAGATGACGCCGGGGGAGAGTTTCCACACCTTCAACGTGGCGATGATCGCACCGGATCGGCGCGGCTTGTTGTCCAAGGCGGCCGGAGTGCTGGCGCTGAACTCGCTGCGGGTGCATTCGGCATCGGTCAACAGCGCGGGCGGTACGGCGATCAACACGTTCGTGGTCTCGCCGCACTTCGGTGCACCACCCGCCGCCGAGCTCCTGCGCCAGCAGTTCATCCTCGCCCTGCGTGACGAGTTGGACGTCATATCTGCGTTGGACAAGCGCGACCAGGAGGCGGCGCAGTACGGCACCGGACGGGTGGGGGAGCACAAGCCGGCCGTGCCGATCAACGCGGTGCCAGCCCCGCCGCGCATCCTGTGGCACGACGGCAGCGGGCAGGGGCAGCTGATCGTCGAGATCCGCACCGCCGACCGCACCGGGCTGCTCGCGGTGCTCACCGGTGTGTTGGAACGGACCGGCGCGGACATCGCGTGGGCCAAGATCACCACGCTGGGATCGTCGGTCGTCGACGCATTCGGCATCTCGGTTCCGGCGTCGGATTCCGTCGACGAGGCCCGTACGCAGTTGGAGAACGACCTGTACGCGGTGCTGCCGGCCCCGCCTCCGGCGAAGCCCGCAGAAGAAGCGAGTTGAGACGCGCGCTCGCCGAACTCGGTATCGCAACGCGAGATCGACGTGGTGGTCGTGTTTCGTGCTCCGAGGCGACCATGGCGTCGATCTCGGCGCTGAACTCCGCCCGCTAGGCTTACTGCGTGTTTGAATCCCTGTCCGACCGGTTGACCGGTGCGCTGGCTGGTCTGCGTGGCAAGGGCCGGCTGACCGACGCCGACATCGGCGCCACCACCCGCGAAATCAGGCTGGCGCTGCTGGAGGCCGACGTTTCGCTGCCGGTGGTGCGTGCCTTCGTCAACCGCATCAAGGAGCGGGCGCGCGGCGCCGAGGTCTCCGGCGCGCTCAACCCTGCCCAGCAGGTCGTCAAGATTGTCAACGAGGAGCTCATCGGCATCCTCGGCGGCGAGACCCGTCAGCTGGCCTTCGCCAAGAACCCGCCGACCGTCATCATGCTGGCCGGCCTGCAGGGTGCCGGTAAAACAACGCTGGCCGGGAAGCTCGCCAAGTGGCTCAAGGGGCAGGGCCACACACCGTTGCTGGTGGCCTGCGACCTGCAGCGTCCCGGAGCGGTCAATCAGCTCAAGATCGTCGGCGAGCGCGCCGGCGTCAACGTCTTCGCCCCGCACCCGGGCACCGCGCCGAACGCCGCCGACACCGAGGGCGCGGGCCCCGGCGATCCGGTCGCCGTCGCCGCCGCCGGCCTGGCCGAGGCGCAGACCAAGCACTTCGACGTCGTCATCGTCGACACCGCCGGCCGGCTCGGCATCGACGACGTCCTGATGGCGCAGGCCGCCGCGATCCGTGATGCCGTGCGCCCCGATGAGACGCTGTTCGTCCTCGACGCGATGATCGGTCAGGACGCGGTGGCCACCGCAGACGCGTTCGGCGCCGGCGTCGGGTTCACCGGTGTGGTGCTGACCAAGCTGGACGGCGACGCCCGCGGTGGCGCGGCACTGTCGGTCCGCGAGGTCACCGGCGTGCCGATCCTCTTCGCGTCGACCGGTGAGAAGCTCGAGGACTTCGACGTCTTCCACCCCGACCGGATGGCCAGCCGGATCCTCGGCATGGGCGACGTGCTGTCCCTCATCGAGCAGGCCGAGCAGGTCTTCGATCAGCAGAAGGCCGAGGAGGCCGCCGCCAAGATCGGCTCCGGTGAGCTCACGCTGGAGGATTTCCTCGAGCAGATGCTCGCGATCCGCAAGATGGGCCCGATCGGCAACCTGCTCGGCATGCTGCCCGGCGCGGGTCAGATGAAGGACGCCCTGGCCGCTGTCGACGACAAGTCACTGGACCGTCTGCAGGCGATCATCCGCGGCATGACGCCGCAGGAGCGGGCCGACCCGAAGATCATCAATGCCTCGCGCCGGCTGCGGATCGCCAACGGCTCAGGCGTCACGGTGTCGGAGGTCAACCAACTCGTCGACCGCTTCTTCGAGGCGCGAAAGATGATGTCGCAGATGGCCGGCGCCATGGGCATGCCGTTCGGGCGTCGCTCGTCGAAGAAGAGCGTCAAGGGCAAGAACAAGCAGGCGGGCAAGAAGAAGGGCGGGCGCGGGCCGACGCCGCCGAAGCGCAATCCGCTGCTCGCCGGTGGCATGCCCGGTGGTTTCCCGGACCTCTCCGGAATGCCCGAAGGTCTCGACGAGTTGCCGCCCGGGCTGGCCGATTTCGACCTGTCCAAGCTGAAGTTCCCGGGCAAGAACTGAACCGTTGGGGCCGTTACACGTTCGAGGCCGCAGCCTGCCTGACGGCGAGCTCGTCGAGTGGTGGATCGTCGACGGCATCCTGCGTGCCGAACCGGTCGCCGGTGCCGAGACCGTATTTGACGGCGGCTGGATCCTGCCCGGCTTGGTCGATGCGCACTGCCATGTCGGGCTGGGCGAGCACGGCGAGATCCCGCTCGACGAGGCGATCGCCCAGGCTGAGCGCGAACGTGAGGTCGGTGCGCTACTGCTGCGTGACTGCGGATCGCCGACCGACACCCGCAGCCTCGACGATCGCCACGACATGCCGCGAATCATCCGTGCCGGACGACATCTGGCCCGCCCCAAGCGTTATTCGCGAGGCTTCGCCATCGAGCTCGAGGATGAGTGGGAGTTGCCCGAGGCGCTGGCCGCGCAAGCGCGGGCCGGCGACGGTTGGGTCAAGTTGGTCGGCGACTGGATCGACCGGTCGGTGGGAGACCTGGCGCCGCTGTGGTCCGACGACGTCCTGCGCGCGGCGATCGCCGCCGTTCACGACGAGGGTGCCCGGGTTACCGCCCACGTGTTCAGTGAGGACGCGTTGCCGGGACTGATCGGGGCGGGCATCGACTGCATCGAGCACGGCACCGGCCTGACCGACGACACGATCGCGATGATGGTGGAGCACGGCACAGCGCTGGTACCCACCCTGATCAACATCGAGAACTTTCCCGGATTCGCCGACGCCGCAAGCAAATACCCGACGTACGCCGCCCATATGCGCGACCTCTACGCCAACTGCTATCCGCGAGTGGCGGCCGCCCGGGAAGCCGGCGTGCCGATCTATGCCGGCAGCGACGCCGGCAGCACGATCGTGCACGGACGCATCGCCGACGAGGTCGAGGCCCTCAAGCGCATCGGGATGTCCCCGACCGTCGCGCTGGGCGCGGCGTGCTGGGATGCGCGCCGCTGGTTGGGCCGGCCGGTTCTCGACGACGGCGCGCCGGCGGACCTGGTGTGCTTCACCGAGGATCCGCGCGGCGGCGCCGACGTGTTGTCCAACCCCGTCCGGGTGATCCTGCGCGGCAAGGTTTTCTAGCAATCGCGCCACCGGCAAAACCAACGCTGAGCGAAGTCCCTGGCGGGCAGCGGCCCCTGCCCAGCAGGCACCGCCGTGGTCATCACCGCGGCCAGTTGCGGCGGCCGCGACGCCTCCGGGTTTCCCAGCATGGCCGCCCGCGTTAGTCTCAACGTAGTTGGGTACGACAACGAAGAGGGGCTCGAATGAACATCAGGAATCTGGCCCGCGTTGGCGCCGCCGTCGCAGTCTCTGTGGGCGTCGGCGCGGTCGGTGTTGCGGCTCCTGCCCACGCCGCCGACAACATCAAGACTTTCAACCAGGAGGCGACCCTCAACGGGCCGGACAGCCTGCCGTACATCGGTTATACCGTCTCCGCGCTGAGACCCAGCAGCGACGCGGTCCCGCACCGCGGTGACCTCTATGCCGCCAAACTGGTGATCAACGGGTACGGCGTCAATGCGAATCCGGCGATCGAGCGGTTCGGGGCTCGGTCGGAAGCCGGTGACTTCTATCCGGCCATCCTGGGCGCCTCGAATCCAGGCGAGCTGTACTTCGACGTCGTGGGTCCGACGCCCAACAGCGTCGTGTGGAACGACGGCATTCGCGACATCCTTGCGTGGGTGCCGGGCCAGGCGCCGACCGGGCCGACGACGGGGTCCGGACCGAACTTCCCGGACTCCCAGTCGACTGACGTCGCTCCTGCGGGACCGGCTCCGACTGAGGGCGACAACAACGCAATCGTGGCCACCCCGAACGACATCGCCCCCGCGCCGTTCCAACTCACCGAGGGCGATGTGGCCCAGCCCGGCTTCAATGGGGGACGCAGGTAGCCGCTAGCAACGCGGCCCGCGCGGGCGGGTCGGCTTAACTCAGGCGGCGATGACTGCGGTCGGCAATGCCGCGGCGGCAGCAGCCTTCTGGGCCACGATGAGCCCGAAGTTGTCTGCCCCCCAAGCCGACATGAATGCACTCAGTGGTATCCCGACGCTGCCCTTGCTCAAATTGCCGTCGTTGACGTACACCAGGCCGTTGGCGAGGTCGACGCCGGAGACTGCGATCTCGTGATCGGTCTCGGTCACGACAGTGTCGCTGACCTGCCCGTTGGATGCGTCGACGATGGTGCCCGAGTCGACGTCGACCATCACGGCTTTGCCTTCGGCAAGCGCCACAGCCAGGGCGGTGAGTGTCGCCTGACCATAGGCGGCCTTCGCCTCGGCGACGGTTTGGCCGTTCGGTGCCGTGCCGTTGAATGTCGTGAGGGTGCCCGAGAGGCCGAAGTGCTCCAGCAGCGCCACACCGTCGCGGATGTCCAGCCCCGCAAAGCCGGTGTCCTTCTTGGTCCCCAGGTACATCGCGGCGGGCGCGTCGACCACGCTGGTTGTGGCTTTCCCCAGGGTCACCATCGCTTGCTCGCTGGGCAACGTGCCGTTGAGCTGACCGACGACCGATGCGACGGCGAGTAATACGCAGGTGTTGTCACCAGCCTGGTCTTGCCAGTTCTTTGCGTTCGCGAGTTGATCACCGTAAATGCCGGTGCCCGTGACGCTGACCGTGATCGTCTTTTCGACAGTGTCGGGTTTGGCCGCTCCCAACGCGAGGGCGACGGAGTGCAGCAGAAGTTGTACCTGACCGAGCAGGCCGGGCAGCCTGGCCGCGGCACCGTTGTTGACGGTGACCGTGAACTGGTCGGTGATTCCCGGGGTGATCAGGTCGTTGCGGGCAACGTAGGTGTACTGCCCGGTCGCCGAATCGAGGGCCACCTCACCGTATGTCGGTTGCGCGGTAACCGCGTAGGTCGGGTCGAAGCCGTTGTTGCCGGCACCATTGATGGCGCCGGTGACCTGCTTGTTCTCACGGCTTTGCGCATTCTGGGTGGGATTGGCTGTGGGCGAGTTGTTGAAGAATGTGTAATGGATCTGCCGGGCGATGCCGTTGAGCACCGCCTCCGGCGTCGGCAGCGTGGGTGTTGCGGATGCCTTGGACTTGGCCGACGGGGGATCGGATACCAGCGACAGGGACGCCCGCGACGTCGGCTCGCTTGTGGCGGCGGCTTTCGGACTGGCCTTGCCGACTGTTCTGCGCGTCGATCCCACCGAATCACGCTTTACTGCAGTGGAACCCGGCGCGTCGGAGGTGGCGTGCGACGCTGTGCCCGACGATCCGGTGTCGGCGTACGACACTGCCGTGCCGCTGACCACCGCGGCGCCGAGGCCCGCGGAGATCGTTCCCGCCGCCAGCCAGGCAGCGAATTTGCGTGCGCCCCGGCGTCTGAGCGTCTGACCCGTGCTTCGATCCATCAACGATCCCCGTCCCGAAAACCAACGCTGATATGAAATGGCCATAGCGCCGACTTGAGAGTAGAGCTAGTTAGCTCCCGAGGTCGTCAAGTTCGAAATATCGGTGAGGCATGGAGTTTCCGTAGGGAACCGGATGCCGCCGCGTTTGCCATCTCACGAGGTGTAGTGACTGAAGCCCCAGTCGAGCAGTTGGCCGGCCTGGTTCCACAGGTCGTCGTCGCCGTACATCTCCACCACGATCAACCGGTGGCCGCCCCGCTGCGCCATGCCGACGTAGGTCTCGCGGGCCAGGTCGGTGTAGCCGCTCTTGCCACCGATGAAGCCGGCATAGCTTCGCAGGAGGCGGTCCTGGTTCTTGATCTCCTTGAACCCCGACTTGTCGGGAAACAGCGCCGAACTCTGGTGCACCGTCTGCGTAAACAGGGGATAGCGCAACGCTTCCCGATAGATCATCGCGAGGTCATGCGGCGTGGTCACCGATTCCCAGCCGGGCCCGTCGAGTCCCGACGGCGATCCCGCCCGGGTGCTGCGGGCGCCGAGTTGATAGGCCTTGGCGTTCATTTTCTGCACCGCCACTTGTTGGCCGCCGAGCATGTCGGCCAGCAGGTTGGCTGCATCATTCCCGGACACCAGCAGTAGTCCGTCGAGCAGTTGGCGCGCGGTGTAGACCTGGCCGGGCACCAGCCCGACGCACGAACACTCCACCTGGGTGTTGGCGGCGGTCGCCCGGATGGCGGTGTTGGGCGCCAGTTGGTCGAGCACGACCATCGCCAGGAGCGGCTTGATGGTGCTGGCCGGGGCGTGGGCGCTGTAGGGCTCGCGACTGCCCAGGATCTGGCCGGTGTCGAGGTCGGCGACCAGCCACGCCTGCGCGGGACCGTCGGGCGGGTTCACCGCTCCCGCCGGTTGCGGCGTGGGTGCAGCCGCGGCCGGCGCCACCAACACCAGGGACATGGCGATCCCCAGGGTCGCGATGAACGGGCGGGCCGGCACGACTGCCGAGGCTAACCAGCCCGCGCCTCGGTAATGACGCGAGCGAGTATCGAATGCGTTGCGACAGGTTTTGGCCGGCCAGATCTGGTTAGCGCGTTACAGCCCTGTTTGAGGCGGCGTCCGGCCGGGAATTTTGCGGTCGGGTCGCGGAGGAGGATTCGATGGACCATCGCGTCGACAACCGCTCGTCGGGCTCGCATGGGTCGGACACCGGTCCGGTCGAGGAGCCGAGCCGCGGGGCCGAGGACCGTCTCGATGCCGCACTCTTGCGGATCACCAGTGTCTGCGTGCTGGCCGCCATCATGACCATCCTGGATACAACCGTCGTCAACGTCGCGCAACGGACATTCATCAGCGACTTCCACTCGACCCAGGCCGTCGTGGCGTGGACAGCGACCGGTTACACCCTTGCGCTGGCGGCTGTGATCCCGTTAACGGGTTGGGCCGCAGATCGTTTCGGCACCAAGCGGCTCTTCATCGGCTCTATCGTGTTGTTCACCGCAGGCTCACTGTTGTGTGCGATGGCGGATGACATCTCGCAACTCATCGCATTCCGTGCCATCCAGGGGCTCGGCGGCGGCATGCTCATGCCGTTGACGTTCACCATCCTGACCCGGGAGGCCGGTCCCCGTCGGCTCGGGCGGCTGATGGCGGTGCTCGGCATCCCAATGCTCTTGGGTCCGGTGGGCGGCCCCATCCTGGGCGGCTGGCTCATCGACGCGCACGGTTGGAAGTGGATCTTCCTGATCAACGTGCCGATCGGCGTCTTGTCGATCGTGCTGGCGGCGCTCATTTTCGCCAAGGACCGCCCCTCGCAGGCCGAACCGTTCGACTTCGTCGGCATGCTCCTGCTGTCGCCGGGGCTGGCCGCCTTCCTCTACGGAGTCTCGTCGCTGCCGGAGTACGGCAGTGTGACCAACGAGCATGTCTGGATGCCTGTGGTGATCGGCGCGGCGCTCGTGGCGTGCTTCGTGTGGCATGCACTGCTGCGGGCAGCGCACCCGCTGATCGACCTGCGCTTGTTCGCAGACCGGGTGATGGCCATCGCGAACGCTGCAATGCTGGTTTTCGCGGCGGCCTTCTTCGGCGCGATTCTGTTGCTGCCCAGCTATTTTCAACAGGTCTTCCACCAGACACCGTTGCAGTCCGCTCTTCATATCATCCCGCAGGGCCTCGGAGCGATGGTGACCATGCCGATAGCCGGACGGCTGATGGACCGGCAGGGTCCGGGCAAGATCGTGATGGTCGGCATCACCTTGATGTGCGCCGGGATGGGCACCTTCGCCTACGGCGCCTGGCACCAGGCGGCCTACTTCCCGGTGCTGGCGGGCGGACTTGCCGTATTCGGCTTGGGGATGGGTTGCACGATGATGCCGCTGTCCGGGGCGGCGGTGCAGACGTTGCGCGACGAACAGGTCGCTCGCGGGTCGACGTTGATCAACGTCAACCAGCGGGTCGCCGGCTCGATCGGCACCGCGGTGATGTCGGTGATCCTCACCAGCCAGATCAGCCGGAGCGATGCGCTGGGCGCCGCCAACAAGGCTGCGGCGCTTCAAGCGGGAGCCCGCAAGGCCGGGCAGCCGCTCAACCCCGCCGCTCTGCCCCCCGAGGTGCTGACCCCCGGCTTCGCCTCAACAGGTGGCGCACGACCTGTCGCATGCCTACACGCTGGTGTTCGTCATCTCGGCGCTGTTGATCGCGCTGGCTTATCTGCCCGCGGCCTTCCTGCCCCGAACACCAGTCGACAACGGCCAAGGCGTCGCGCCCGGAATCGGTTGACGCCGGTTAGAGCGCGGCGACGCTCTCCGACCGGTTCTGGGCGAAACCCCAGTCCAGTAGTGCTGCTGCCTGATCCCAGTAGGTCGGGCCGCCCTGGTGGATCAGGCCGTACATCATCGCGATGACCAGCCGGCGACCGTCGCGGTCGGCGGCGCCGACGAACGTCTTGCGGGCGGCGTCGGTGAACCCGGTCTTGCCGCCGATGGCGCCCGGGTACCGGGCCAGCAGCTCGTCCTGATTGACCAGCGGCTTGTCCGCGGTGTCGCCGGGGAACATCGCCACCGGCTGGGCGGTGATCTGCGCAAACACCGGGTTGGCCATTGCGGCGCGGAAGATGACGGCCAGGTCATGCGGGGTCGTGGCGCCCGGACCAGCCGCGCCGTCCAGTCCCGACGGCGTGGTCGCGTGGGTATTGGTCGCCCCGATCGCGGCGGCCTTGGCGTTCATCTTGTCGACCGCGGCCTGGTAGCCGCCCAGCATGTCGGCCAGCGTGTTGGCGGCGTCGTTGCCCGACACCAGCAGCAGTCCGTCGAGCAGTTGGCGTGCGGTGTAGCTGTGTCCGGGCCGCACACCTGCACAGTTGCATTCGACGAGGGTGTCGGAGTTACTGGCCACCACGGTGGTGTTCAGATCGGGCAACTCGTCCAGCGCGGTCAGCGCGAGCAGCGTCTTGATCGTGCTGGCCGGCGGGTGGACGGCGTACATATCGCGACCGGCGAGCACCTTGCCGGTATCCATGTCGGCGACGACCCATGCGGTCGCGGGTCCGTCCGGAATCGGCACCGAGCCCGGTGGCTGATCGGTGTTGTCCGCGTTGGCAATTCCTGCCGTCGTCGTCAATAACATGAGCGACGTCGCCAGGACTGCGAGAAGTCTGCGCATGGGCTCTGAGCCTAACCCGACGCCTCGCACGGGTCAGTCCACTGCGATTTCGGCGCGAAAACCGCCGCTGAGCGAACGTGCGCGCGCCGAAATCGCTCGAAACTTGCAGCCATCGGGTGTTGAATCACGCGCATGCTGAGTCTTGAAGAGATTTCGGATCGACTGGAGATCCAGCAGCTGCTGGTGGACTACTCGACGGCGATCGACAGCCGCCGGTTCGACGACCTCGACCGCGTCTTCACCGCCGACGCCCACATCGACTACACCGAACTGGGCGGCATCGCGGGCACCTATCCCGACGTCAAGGCCTGGCTGGCCGAGGTGTTGCCGAATTTTCCGGCCTACTTCCACATGCTCGGCAACTTCGACATCCGCATCGACGGTGATACCGCGACCTCGCGGACGATCCTGTTCAACCCGATGGCGCTCGGTGACGACGGCCAGATCATGTTCTGCGGGCTCTGGTACGACGACGCGTTCGTGCGCACGTCCGACGGCTGGCGGATGACGCGCCGCGTCGAAGAGAAGTGCATCCAGAAGATCGTCTGAGGCTGTCGGCGCAGGTCACGCGATTAACACCTGACCAGCGCACTCTGGCACAATGGGCGGCTGTCCGGCTCGCGGCTTCCTACGGGATGCGCCGCGGACGGTCACGCACGCGAGGCAAAACCGGATCCGGCATTCCGCCGGCATCGCTGAATTGCAGCGTTGATACCCACAGGAGTTAGTTCATGGCTGTCAAGATCAAGCTCACTCGGCTTGGCAAGATCCGCAACCCCCAGTACCGCATCGCTGTCGCCGACGCGCGCAACCGTCGTGATGGCCGCTCGATCGAGGTGATCGGCCGCTACCACCCCAAGGAAGATCCCAGCCTGATCGAGATCAACTCCGAGCGGGCCCAGTACTGGCTGTCGGTCGGGGCCCAGCCCACCGATCCCGTCCTCGCACTGCTCAAGATCACCGGTGACTGGCAGAAGTTCAAGGGCCTGCCCGGCGCCGAGGGCACGCTGAAGGTCAAGGAGCCCAAGCCCAGCAAGCTCGACTTGTTCAACGCTGCACTGGCCGAGGCCGATGGCGCGCCGGGTGGCGAGGCAACGCAGGCCAAGAAGAAGAAGGCTCCGGCGAAGAAGGCTGAGGCTGCCGAAGCAGCGCCGGCCGCCGAGACTGCAGAGCCGGCTGCCGAATCCACTGAGGCCGCCGCAGAATGAGCTCGGTCGTCGTCGACGCCGTAGAGCATCTGGTTCGCGGAATCGTCGACAATCCCGACGATGTCCGCGTCGACATGGTCACCAACCGGCGGGGCCGCACGGTTGAGGTCCACGTCCATCCCGAGGACCTCGGCAAGGTGATCGGCCGTGGCGGCCGCACCGCGACCGCGTTGCGCACCCTGGTCGCCGGGATCGGTGGCCGGGGGATCCGCGTCGACGTGGTGGACACCGACCAGTAGGTCGAAGTCTCGCTATGGAGCTCGTGGTCGGGCGCGTGGCCAAAGCTCACGGGATCACCGGTGAACTGGTGGTCGACATCCGAACCGACGATCCCGACGAGCGGTTTGCCCCCGGTAATCGGTTGCACCTCAAGCCATCTCGCGGGGGCGGCGGTCAAGACGTCGTGATCGAGACGGCTCGTCCGCACGGCGGTCGACTGCTGGTCCGGTTACCCGGGGTGTCCGACCGCAACGCCGCCGACGCGTTGCGCGGGCACCTCTTTGTCGTCGACACCGCCGACCTGCCCGAGATTCAAGATCCCGACGAGTATTACGACCATCAGCTCGAAGGGCTGGCGGTGCGGACTGTCGCCGGTCGTGCGGTCGGCACGATCACCGAGGTGCTGCACACCGCAGGCGGCGAACTGTTGGCGGTCCGCGACCCCGAGGGCGTCGAGGTGCTGGTGCCATTCGTCGGAGCGATCGTGACGTCGGTGTCGCTGGCCGATGGGATCGTCGAAATCGACCCTCCGGACGGACTTTTGGATCTGGACGGCTTGGACTGAGATGCGTATTGACGTCATCTCGATCTTTCCCGGGTATCTCGACCCGGTCCGACAGTCCCTGCCGGGCAGGGCAATCGAGTCGGGCATCGTGGAGTTCGCCGTCCACGATCTGCGTCGCTGGACCCACGATGTGCACCACTCGGTCGACGACGCCCCGTATGGGGGCGGCCCCGGCATGGTGATGAAGGCCCCGGTCTGGGGTGCGGCACTCGACGAGATCTGCACCGAGGAAACGATTCTGGTGATCCCGACGCCGGCTGGCCGGCTCTTCACCCAAAACGATGCGCAAGCCTGGACGGGGGAGCGGCACCTGGTTTTCGCCTGCGGCCGTTATGAAGGCATCGATCAGCGGGTGGCCGAGGATGCACGCCGCCGGATGCGGATTGAGGAGGTCTCAATCGGTGACTATGTGCTGGCCGGTGGCGAGGCAGCAGCGCTGGTGATGATCGAGGCCGTGGTGCGACTGTTGCCCAACGTAATGGGCAATCCGCGCTCGCATCAAGATGATTCGCACTCGGCGGAGAACGACGGCCTGCTCGAAGGACCGAGCTACACCCGCCCGCCGACCTGGCGTGACCTGCCGGTGCCCGACGTGCTGCTCTCCGGTGACCACGGCAAGGTGGCGGCCTGGCGCCACGAGCAGGCGCTGCAGCGCACGCGGGAACGTCGTCCGGACCTCCTGGACTGAGGCGCTGCCGGCTCCACGCTGGGTTGAGACTGTGACCGGGTGACCGGGCGCACGGCGCGGCGCAGGTTACCCAGCGGCGCAGCAGGGTATTGAGAGCAGGTGACTCGTCCATCAACCGGCGCTCCGCCAGCACCGGCGGCCGCGCAGGTGACGGGCAGGCAGCGCAACCTCGTCTTCACGGCCGTCGTCCTAGGCATGCTGCTGGCAGCCCTGGACCAGACCATCGTGGCCACCGCGCTGCCGACCGTCGTCGCCGATCTCGGTGGTGCGGGCCACCAGTCCTGGGTCGTGACCAGTTATCTGTTGGCCTCCACAATCGTGACCGCGGTCGTCGGCAAGCTCGGCGACACCTTCGGTCGCAAAACGGTATTTCAGGTCGCGGTGCTGTTCTTCCTGGCCGGTTCCGTGCTGTGCGGTCTCGCCGGATCGATGTCCATGCTGGTGGCGTCTCGGGCGCTGCAGGGCATCGGCGGTGGCGCGATCACCGTCACCGCGGTCGCGGTGATCGGGGAAGTCATCCCGCTGCGCGAACGCGGCCGCTACCAGGGTGCCCTTGGTGCGGTATTCGGCGTGACCACCGTGGTGGGACCGCTATTGGGCGGTTTGTTCACCGACCACCTCGGCTGGCGGTGGGCGTTCTGGGTCAACGTGCCGGTAGCCGTGGTGGTGCTGGCCGTTGCGGCGGTGGCGATCCCGGCAATGGGACGCACGTCCCGGCCGGCCATCGACTACCCCGGCATCGTGCTGGTGGGGCTCGGCGCGGCCGGCCTGACCCTGGCCACCAGCTGGGGTGGGACCACTTACGCGTGGGGTTCGCCGACGATCATCGGACTGTTCGTCGGTTCGGTCGCGATCTTGGTGGCCTTCGTGTTCGTCGAAAAACGCGCGGCTGAGCCGATTCTGCCGATCCGGCTGTTCGCCGATCCGGTGTTCACGGTCTGCTGTGTGCTGTCGTTCGTCGTCGGCTTCGCGATGCTCGGCGCGCTGACATTCCTGCCGACCTACATGCAGTTCGTCGACGGCGTGTCGGCCACAGTGTCCGGCCTGCACACGCTGCCGATGGTGGTCGGCCTGCTGGCGACGTCGCTGACCAGTGGTGTGATCGTCGGTCGCACCGGGCGCTACAAGATCTTCCCGGTCGCGGGCACGGCGATCATGGCGATCGGATTCATCCTGCTGTCGCTGATGGACCCTCATACCTCCACGCTCATCCAGTCGCTGGACCTGCTCGTCTTGGGCGCCGGCATCGGGCTGAGCATGCAGGTGCTGATCCTGATCGTGCAGAACACCGTCGACTTCAGCGACCTGGGTGTCGCCACCTCAGGCGTGACGTTCTTCCGCACGATCGGCAGTTCCTTCGGCGCCGCCATCTTCGGCTCGCTGTTCAGCAACTTCCTGGCCGACCGGCTGCCGCCGGCCCTGGCGGCCGCTGGTGCTTCGCCTGAGGTCGCCGAATCACCGCAGGCGCTTCACAAGCTTTCCCACGTGGCCGCCGCGCCGATCGTCGACGCCTACGCCGACTCACTCAGCAAGGTGTTCCTGTTCGCGGCGCCGGTGGCGATCGTGGGTTTCGTGCTTGCCCTGTTCCTCAAGCAGGTGCCGCTGCGCGACGCTGCGGCGACCGGCAGCACCGACCTCGGCGAGGGGTTCGGCATGCCGACCACCGAACCGGCCGAAAAGGTCTTGGAAGTGGCGGTCAGCCGGCTGCTACGAGAAAGCCGCGGCCAGCACCTGCCGGCTCTGGCCCGAGCCGGTGGCACTCGCCTGGACGTCCCGCTGATGTGGGCGGCATTGCAGATCTACCGGCACGCGCAGGTGGCCGGTGCCGCGGACCTCAGCGCAGTCGCCGCGCAACACCGCGTGCCGGTGGAGATTTTGGAGCCGACATTCGACCGGCTGGTCTTGAGCGGCTACGCCCAGCGCGGTGGTGATCAGCTATGGCTCACCGCGGCCGGCGCCGCGGAGGTGAACCATGCCCGCAACATGTTGGCCAGTTGGATCACCGACACCCTGACCCGCTCGCCGGCCTTCGAAGGCCGACCCGACCGGATGCAGGTGCAGGGCGCGATCGAGCGGATAGCCCGCAGTGTCCTGGAGCAGAACGACGACGAAAGCGCCCACGCCACCCGGCCGTTGGTGCTCGGTCCGCAGCGAGCCGCCAGTGCGACCGCGCCGACGACGCGCCTCGCCAGCCCGATGGTGAGCAATGTGGCAGTGGCGGAAACGACGGCCGGCAATGAACCAACCCGGCCGTTCCGGGCGCGGGCCGAATTCCGTCAACCGCCGCCGGGGCCGCCGCGCCGCTGATGGCGTTGAGGTCAGATCCGCCCGCCGGGGAACATCGTCTTCACGGCCTGCGTCATGGTGTCACGCGCGGTCGCGTCGTCCACCGGCTGCAGCGACGCCATGGCCAGTACGAAGCGACGGTCGGGCCCGATCACCCCGGTGGACATGTGCAGCCAGTTTCCGCCGTTCCAGCAGCACATCCAACCTTGTTTCACCGCAACGGGTTCGGCGAACAACCCGTCGGGAATGCCGAACCGCTGCGGGTAACCGTCGACACCGGTCGGGGTTGACGCCGAAAGGTCACCGAGGATGACGGCGGCCTGGGCGGCAGGCAATCCACCCGCGCCGTCGAGCAGCATGTTGTAGTAGCGCACCAGATCGGCGGTGGTGCTCATGGTGTTCCACCAGTTGCCGTCGTAAGGCGCGCTGGTCGAGGACAGTCCGTACCTGGCGTTCACCCGGCTGATGATCGCGTTGCCGCCACCCTCGCCCCAGAAGACCTCGGCGGAGCTGTCGTCGGACGACCGCAGCATGACGTCGAAGGCCTGCTGCTCGTCTGGGCTGAGTTGGCGCTCGCCGTTGGCGACCTGCATCAGCAGGTCGTCGGCGATGAACAGTTTGCTCACCGAGGCCACCGGAAAGGGGACGTCGTCACCGCCGGTGAGGATCTTCCCGGTGCTGCGGTCGAGCAGGGTGAAGCTGATGTCGGCGCCGTCCTGCGCGGCCTCCGACGCGGCTTCCTTGGCGCGCACGTCCAGGTTGATCGCCGCATCCGGCGACGCCCCGGGCAGCGGAACGAGGGCGGGCGCTTGCGGGATGGCATTGGGGTCCGCGGACAGCAGGTTCACCGGGCGGCCCGCTGCGCCGCTGGGGCCGGCGTTCACCTCAGCGGACGAGGCGGCCACGAGTACGCCGATCATGGCCGCTGCGGTGCCGGTGACCAGCATCGACAGATGCCGTCGCATGTCCATCTCCTTGGGGGCCTGGTGGAACGCTGAGATCAAGGGTGCCGCGTTGCCGCCCGACCGTATTCCAGGTTAACGGTATCTTTTCTACACCGCCTGATTAGCTGGCCAGCAGATCAACGGCACCCGGCGGGTCGCGCGATTTCGCTGCTCGCCATGCATCTGGCACAATTGAGCAGTTGCCGCGCGGGCTGGACTTTTCGCCTGCTGCGCCATACACCACGTGCCCGAATCCATCGGCCCGGCGATCGCCAGCGCGTTTTGCGCAGGCAGGTGGCTGCGCCGCGAACCGCAAGGAAGTGTCACCGATGAACACGCTGGACTTCGTCGACCAGGCGTCGCTGCGCGACGACATCCCGACCTTCAGCCCGGGGGACACCATCAATGTCCACGTGAAGGTCATCGAGGGCAACAAGCAGCGCGTTCAGGTCTTCAAGGGTGTTGTGCTTCGTCGATCGGGCGGTGGCATCCGCGAGACCTTCACTGTGCGTAAAGAGAGCTATGGCGTGGGCGTCGAGCGCACCTTCCCGGTGCATTCGCCCAACATCGACCACATCGAGGTCCTGACCCGCGGTGATGTGCGTCGCGCCAAGCTCTACTACCTGCGCGAGCTGCGGGGCAAGAAGGCCAAGATCAAGGAGAAGCGCTGAGCTTCGACATGTGGCTTGAGCGAAGCGCGAGCCCGTGGGCGCCACTGACCGATCAGCTGGTCTGACTACGCTGACGACGTGACCGACAACACGGGTTCGGACGACTCCACACCGGACAACGCCACTGCGACGGACGCTCCGGACGACGCCACCGCTGACGACACCCCTGAGAACGGGGAAAAGAAGAAGAAGTCGGCGCTGCGCGAAGGCGCGATTCTCGTCGCCATCGCGATAGTCCTCTACTACGTGATGCTGACATTCATCGCGCGTCCGTACCTGATCCCGTCGGAATCGATGGAGCCCACGTTGCACGGCTGCGCCGGCTGCGTCGGCGACCGGATCATGGTCGACAAGGTCACCTTTCGTTTCGGTGAGCCGCACCCCGGTGACGTCGTCGTCTTCAAGGGACCGCCGAACTGGAACGTCGGATACAAGTCGATCCGGTCCACCAACACCGCGGTCCGCTACGTGGAAAACGCATTGTCGGTGGTCGGTTTCGTGCCGCCCGACGAGAACGACTTGGTCAAGCGCGTCATCGCGACCGGAGGCCAGACGGTGCAGTGCCGCGCTGACACCGGACTGACCGTCGACGGCAAGCCGCTCACCGAGCCGTACCTGAACGCGCAGACGATGATGGCCGACCCGTTGGTCTACCCGTGCCTGGGCAACGAGTTCGGGCCGGTGAAGGTGCCCGACGGCCGGTTGTGGGTGATGGGTGACAACCGCACGCATTCGGCAGACTCGCGCGCCCACTGCACCAGCACACCCGTCGACGCCCAGAAGGGCATCTTGTGCACCGGTGACCCGATGGCCGGCACCGTTCCGGTGAGCAATGTCATCGGCAAGGCCCGGTTCATCGCGTGGCCGCCGGGGCGCTGGGGTGGTGTGTCCTCGGTCAACCCGCAGCAGGGCTGACCATGCCGGCGATGACCTGGCCGCCGCGGACGGTGATCCGCAAGGCGTCGGGACTGCGAACGCTCGAATCTGCTTTGTACCGAAGCGGTATGGGGCCGGTGGCCGGAGTCGACGAAGTCGGCCGAGGCGCCTGCGCCGGCCCGCTAGTCGTGGCGGCCTGCGTGCTGAGCCCGAATCGTCTCGAAAGCCTGGCGGCGCTGGATGACTCCAAGAAACTGACCGAGAAGGCGCGCGAGGAACTGTTTCCGTTGATCCGACGCTACGCACTGGCCTATCACGTGGTGTTCATCCCGGCCCCTGAAGTCGACAAGCGTGGGGTGCACGTGGCCAATATCGAAGGCATGCGGCGGGCAGTGGCGGGGCTGTCGGTGCGGCCGGGGTACGTGCTGTCCGACGGGTTCCGGGTGCCGGGGTTGCCGGTGCCGTCGCTGCCGGTGATCGGCGGGGACGCCGCGGCCGCCTGCATCGCGGCGGCCAGCGTGCTGGCGAAGGTCAGTCGCGATCGGCTGATGGTGGCGATGGATACCGAACATCCGGGCTACGGGTTCGCCGAGCACAAGGGCTACAGCACGCCGGCGCACAGGGCGGCATTGACCGACCTGGGGCCATGTCGTCAGCACCGGTTTTCCTACATCAATGTGCGGCGGGTGGCGCGCGCCGGTGGTACGGAAATGGTGATGGAGTGCCCACCCCCGCAACAAGACGATCAGGTGTGAGTCAAGATGGATAGCACCACGACCGAAGACAAGAGGGCCGCTGACCGATGAGTGCCGAAGATCTCGAAAAGTACGAGACCGAGATGGAGCTCTCGCTGTACCGCGAATACAAGGACATCGTGGGGCAGTTCAGCTACGTCGTGGAAACCGAGCGCCGCTTCTACCTGGCCAACAGCGTGGAGTTGGTGCCCCGCAACACCGACGGCGAGGTGTACTTCGAGCTGCGCCTGAACGATGCCTGGGTTTGGGATATGTACCGCCCGGCCCGGTTCGTCAAGCAGGTCCGGGTGATCACGTTCAAGGACGTCAACATCGAAGAGGTCGAGAAACCCGAGCTGCGGCTACCCGAATAAGGGTACGGCAAGGCAATTGCGCATAAACTCCCGGTAATTCAAGGGGGGATATGGCTGCAATGGTTTGGCTGCGCGCCGGGGTCGTGAGTGCTGCCGTCGGTGTCTTCGTGGCGGGGTGCTCGTCGACTCAACCGCAGGCGCAGCAGGCGCCCGCGGAAAGTTCGGCGGCGCCAAGTGTCGCGGCGTCTGGCCCGGACAGGCCCGCCCACCTCAAGGAGGGTGGCGAGAACGCCGTCACCTTCGATTTCATCTATCCGGACGGCGATGCGCACTGGACCGATGAGGCCAAGGCGTCACTGAATGAGGCCGCCAACGCCGTCGCCGCGTACCTCGTGGTTCCCAAACCCGTCACCGTCACCTACAAGGTCGCCGACGACAACGAGCCCAGCCACCTCGCGCAGGCTGCCAGCGATCGGGTCGACGACGAGTCACCCGGCTACTTCCGCACGGTGGTTCAGCAGAAGCTGATCACCGGCGAGGACGCCAACGCCGCCTTGCCGGACGGCGATATCGACGTGAATTGGAACGCCAACTGGGCGTTGGGCGACGACGTCGGTCCCGAAGGGAAGGACGACTTCAAGGCGACGATCATGCACGAGTTGGTGCATACCCTCGGCTTCGACACCGCACTTCAAGGCCAAGGTTCGACGCCGGGGAAGAACCACCCGACCTTCGACAGCTTCATCGTGAACGCCGAGGGGGCGAAGGTGATCAACGACGACTACACCTTGAACAGCGCGTTCGAACCCAATTTGACCGGCGGCGACGGCGGGCTCTTCTTCGGCGGTCCGCATGCAATGGCGGCCTATGACGGTAAACCGGTCCCCCTTCTCACCGACTCGCCGTGGAATGTCAGCAACGTGGCGCATCTGAACGGCCACGTGTTCACGGGTGAGACCAAGAAGATGATGAATCCCGGCGACGACGGCGACGGAGCGGAAGTGCGGGTGTTGAGCCCAATCGAGCTCGCGATCCTCGAGGACCTGGGCTACACGGTGGCGCCGCGGTAGCTGCCCGCTTTCAGGCGATCCACCCACCGGGCGGCCATCGGCACGGGAGCCCGATTCATTTCTGGCGTGAGACCGCGCTGTGGATGAGCGCGAATCTGGGGATAACCAGGCTGATTTTGCGGGAGATCGGCTGATCGGTGTCGGCGGCTGTCGGCCGCTTGGCCGACGCTGCTGACATGACGATGTTGACCCGTAACCAAATCGGCGCGCTGGGGGAGCAGCTGGCGGTCGAGCATCTCGAGTCGCTGCGGTTGCGGATCGTGGCCCGCAATTGGCGTTGCCGCTACGGCGAACTCGACATCATCGCCGCGGCCCCAGGCGGCACGGTCGTATTCGTGGAGGTGAAGACGCGCACCGGTGACGGGTTCGGCGGGCTGGAGTACGCGGTCACCCCCGCAAAGGTGCGACGCATCCGTCGGTTGGCCGGGATCTGGCTGGCGGGGCAGGAGAAAAGGTGGGCGGCGGTCCGCATCGACGTGATCGGCGTGCGCATCGGCCGGCAGCGCACACCCGAAATCAGCCATCTGCGTGGGGTCGGCTGATGGCGTTGGGACGCGCGTTCTCGGTCGCCGTACGCGGTCTGGACGGCGAGATCGTCGAGATCGAGACCGACATCAGCTCAGGGCTGCCCGGGGTGTACCTGGTCGGGCTCCCCGACGCCGCATTGCGTGAGTCCCGCGATCGCGTGCGGGCGGCAATCACCAACTGCGGCAACGAGTGGCCGCAGTCACGGCTGACGTTGGCGCTGTCCCCGGCCACCTTGCCCAAGACGGGTTCGCTCTACGACATCGCGATCGCAGCCGCGGTGCTGTCGGCTAGTCACAAGAAGCCGTGGGATCGGCTGGAGAAGACGGTGTTGCTCGGGGAGTTGGCACTGGATGGGCGGATCCGGCCGGTTCGTGGCGTGCTGCCTGCGGTGCTCGCCGCCAAGAAACAGGGCTGGCCCACCGTGGTGGTACCCATTGCGAATCTGGCCGAGGCCTGTCTGGTCGACGGCATCGAGGTCCTCGGAGCCCGTACGCTCGGGCAATTGCAGGGCTGGCTCACGGGGAAGGGTGCACTTCAGGATCGCGTCGACGCACTTGTTCCGCCGCAGCCCGAGCAAGTCGCTGATCTGGCCGATGTGGTGGGCCAGACGCATGCGCGGTTCGCCGTCGAGGTCGCCGCGGCAGGTGCGCACCATCTGATGCTTACCGGCCCGCCCGGTGTTGGGAAAACCATGATCGCACAACGGCTTCCGGGGCTGCTTCCCGAACTGACCGAAGGCGAGGCGTTGGAGGTGACCGCGATCCACTCGATCGTCGGGATGCTGTCCGAGACCACCCCGCTGATCACCCGACCGCCGTTCATCGCACCCCATCACTCGTCGAGTGTGGCGGCACTTGTCGGCGGAGGTTCGGGACTGGCTCGCCCCGGCGCGGTCAGTCGGGCGCATCGCGGCGTGCTCTTCCTCGACGAATGTGCCGAAATTCGGGTCAGCGTCCTGGAGTCCCTGCGGACGCCGTTAGAGGACGGCGAGATTCGGCTTGCCCGCCGCGACGGGGTGGCGTGCTACCCGGCGCGGTTCCAGCTCGTGATGGCGGCCAACCCATGTGCCTGCGCCAAAACCGATCCGAAAGACTGCATCTGCACGTCGGTGGAAAAACGCCGCTACCTAGGCAAGCTGTCCGGTCCGCTGATGGATCGGGTGGACCTGCGAGTCGAGATGCATATGGTCCGCGCAGGTGCGTTCACGCCCGACACTGCGGAAACCACTGCGGCCGTGCGTGATCGGGTGGCGCAGGCGCGGGGGGCTGCCGCCGATCGCTGGCGCCGGTACGGCTTCACCACCAACGCTGAAGTGACGGGATCGGTGTTGCGCCGAAAGTTCCGGCTGGACAGTACCGCGATGGCGCCGTTGAAGATGGCCCTGGAACGCGGCGTGCTCAGCATTCGGGGCGTCGATCGATCACTGCGGGTCGCATGGACGTTGGCGGATCTGGCCGGACGAACGATGCCCAGTGTCGACGACGTGGCGGTGGCGTTGAGCTTCCGCCAGGGAGGAGCGAAACCGTGACCGATGACGTCACGAAGTTGGCCTGGGCGTATCTGTCTCGAGTAGCCGAGCCCCCGTGCGACGAGATCGCCGCGCTGATCAGCGAGGTCGGTCCGGTGGAAGCCTCCTATCGGGTCGCTGGGGGCGACGTGAGCGATGCACTACGGGAACGTACAGCTGCACGTCGTGACATTCATGCGGCCGAAGCGGACCTCGATCTGCTGGAGCGTCGTGGCGGCCGGCTGATCACACCCGACAGCGCCGAGTGGCCGACGCTGACCTTCGCCGCCTTCGGTGGAGCGGCCGTGCGGGAGCGGCCGCAGGGCCGGCCGCCGATAGCGCTGTGGGCGATCGGCCCGGCCCGGCTAGACGAGGTCGCCGAACGATCTGCGGCGATCGTCGGGACTCGCGCGTGTTCGAGTTACGGCGAGCATGTTGCGGCCGACCTCGCCGCGGGGCTGGCCGAACACGAGGTGACCGTGGTCTCCGGCGGTGCCTACGGCATCGACGGTGTGGCGCATCGTGCGGCGCTCGCGGCCGAAGGTCAGACGGTGGCGGTGCTGGCCGGCGGCATCGACGTGTTGTATCCGGCCGGCCATTCGGCACTGCTGCACCGGATCAGCAATGCAGGATTGCTCCTCACGGAGTACCCGCCGGGTGTGCGGCCGGCGCGGCACCGATTCCTGACCCGCAACCGACTGGTCGCGGCGCTGGGCACGGCCACCGTGGTGGTCGAGGCCGGAATACGTAGCGGGGCGGCGAACACGGCAGCGTGGGCGCGGGCGTTGGGCCGGGTGGTGTGCGCGGTGCCCGGGCCGGTGACATCTGCGTCATCGATGGGATGCCATGTGTTGCTGCGCGGGGGTGCCGAACTGGTGGCGCGGGCCGAGGAAGTCGTCGAATTGGTGGGCCGGGCAGGCGAATTCGCCGATGAGGAGCCGCACCCCACCGGGCCGCTCGACGGTCTCACTGATGCCGAGAAGCAGGTGTACGAGGCGCTGCCCGCCCGTGGTGTGCGCAGCGCCGACGAGATCGCGGTTGCTTCCGGTCTGGCACCCATCGCGGTGCTGGGCCCGCTGGCGACGCTGGAGATCGCCGGGCTGGTCTGCCGCGATGACGGCTGCTGGCGGCTGGCGCGCAAGCTGGCATGACCGAGGTAGACGGCTCAAACGTCAACCCGAAACGTATAGTCGGAAAGGTTGGCTAACGATTCTCGTCGGGAGGCGATGTGGCCGGTAGACCACTACACACATTTCAGGTTGTCGCCACCGAGCAGCTGGCGCCGCACATGGTGCGCGTCGTGCTGGGTGGCACCGGGTTCGACACCTTCAAACCGGCTGAGTTCACCGACTCCTACGTCAAGTTCGTCTTCGTGCGTGACGACCTCGACGTCGCCTCGCTGCCGCACCCGTTGACGCTGGACAGCTTCAACGGACTGCCGCCCGAGCAGCAACCCACCGTCCGGACCTACACGGTGCGGCGCCTCGACCCCGACGCGCGCCAGATCACTGTCGACTTCGTGGTGCACGGCGAGCACGGGGTGGCCGGGCCGTGGGCGACCGCCGCCAAGGCCGGCGACACCATCCACCTGATGGGTCCCGCCGGGGCGTATTCGCCGGACCCGGCCGCAGACTGGCATCTGTTCGCCGGTGACGAGGCGGCCCTTCCCGCGATCAGCGCGGCACTGGAAGCCTTGCCGCCCAATGCTGTTGGCAAAGCGTTCATCGAAGTTGCCGGACCAGAAGACGAAGTCGAGCTCAACGGGCCGGAGTCCGTCGCGATCAACTGGATCTACCGCGGTGGGCGCGCCGACCTCGTCGGCGATGACCGGGCTGGTGACCACGCCCCGTTGATCGAGGCCGTCACCACCACCCTGTGGCTGCCCGGCCAAGTCCAGGTCTTCATCCACGGCGAAGCCCAAGCCGTGATGCACAACTTGCGCCCCTACATTCGCAAGGAGCGCGGCGTCGACGCCAAATGGGCGTCGATCTCGGGCTATTGGCGGCGCGGGCGCACCGAAGAGACGTTCCGGCAGTGGAAGCGCGAACTCGCCGAGGCCGAGGCCGAGGCCCCGGCGGGTTAGGCCGGGGCGAGCACGTCGTCCTCCCCGCGTGGCGAAATCGTGTCGTCCTGCCTGGGTGGAACCGAGCGCATCCGCTCGCTATAGGCCGGGCGTTGACGCACTCGGAGCGGCCACCAGAACCACGACCCGAGAATGGCGGCGATCGACGGCGTCATCAAGGACCGGACGATCAAGGTGTCCAGCAACAAACCGATGCCGATCGTCATCCCGCCCTGGCCGACGTTCAGCAGGTCGCCGGAGATCATCGAGCCCATCGTGAAGGCGAACACCAGTCCGGCGGCGGTCACCACGGTGCCGGTGCTCCCCATGGACCGGATGATGCCGGTGTTGATACCCGCCCCGATCTCCTCTTTGAACCGCGACACCAACAGCAGGTTGTAGTCGCTGCCGACGGCCATCAGGATGATCACGGCGAACGCCAGCACGATCCAGTTGAGTTCGATGCCCACGACCCGCTCGAAGATGAACACCGACAGGCCGAACGCGGCCCCCAGCGAGATCACCACGGTGCCGACGATCACCATCGACGCCACCAGTGCACGTGTGATGATCAGCATCACGATGAAAATCAGTGTCAGAGCGGCGAAAGCGGCGATCATGGTGTCGTACTTCGCACCCGCCTGGACATCACGGTACGTGGCCGCGGTGCCGGTCAGATAGACATCCGCATCGGCCAGCGCGGTGCCCTTGATCGCCTCGTGCGCCGCCGTCAGCTGATCGTCGACCACTGAGATGCCCGCCTCGGAGGCTGGATTCACGTCGTGTGTGACGACCAGACGCGCCGCCTTACCGTCCGGTGACAGGAACAGCTTGAGCCCCTTCTGGAAATCAGGGTTGGCGAACACCTCGGGCGGCAGATAAAAGTAGTCGTCGCTCTTGGACGCGTCGAACGCCTCGCCCATCGCGGTTGCTGTGTCGGTCATCTGCTGCATCTGCTCAATGAGTCCGCCGAAACTGCCGTGGATCGTCTGCAGTGTGTGCTGCATTGAGGTGGCTGTCGCGATAATCGGGCCGAACTGCTGCACCATCTGGGGCACCAGTGCGTCGATGTCGCCCATGCCGCTGACCATCTTGTCCATGCCATCGACCATCGCGGTCATGTCGGTCTGCAACGAGGCCATGTTGTCGCTGAACGTGTTGACACCGTCCATGGCATCAAAGGCCGAGCGGATCCCCCAGCAGGCTGGGATATTGAAACAGTTCGGATCCCAGTAGAAGTAGTTGCGCAGCGGCCGAACCTCGTCATCGAAGTCGGCGATGTGATCGCGCATCTGGTCGAGGGTGGCCTTCATCGTGTTCATGTCGGCGACGCTGCGGTGCGCTGAATCCACCATGCCGTTCGCCGACCCGACGGTGGTGTGCATCGCATCGGAGAACTTCACCATCAGCGCCTGCATCTGCGTCATCGAGGCGATCATCGTGGCCATCTCGTCGGACATCGTGCTGATGTCACCGACCCGCTGCTTCAGAAACTGCAGGTTCTGGGTGATCGGCACGGAGGACATGCTGATCTGGTACGGGATGGAGCTGTGCGCAATGGGGGAGCCCAGCGGGCGGGTGATGCTTTGCACCATCGCGATCCCTTTGATCCTGAACAGCGCCTTGGCAATCCGGTCGAGCACGATCATGTCGGTAGGGTTGCGCATGTCGTGGTCCGATTCGATGGTCATGATGTCAGGGTTGAGTCGGGCGGTGCTGAAGTGCTTTTCGGCCGCCGTGTAGCCGACGTTGGCCGGGACGTCGGCGGGGATATAACGGCGGTCGTCATAGCTCGTCTTGTAGCCGATCATCGCCAGCAGTCCGAGCAGCACGATACTGGTGGCAGCAGCCAGAATCGGTTTGGGCCAGCGGACTGTCGCGGTGCCGACCCTTCGCCACCCCTTTGTTTTCATCATTCGCTTGGGATCAAGCAGACCGAATCGGCTGCCCACGACCAGAACCGCGGGAGCGACAGTCAGCGCGGCGGCGACAACGAAGATCAGGGCCATGGCTGACGGGAAGGCCAGCGAGTTGAAATACGACAGCCGAGTCAGCCGCAGGGTCAGCATGGCGCCCGCGATGGTCAGACCGGAGCCGAGGATGACGTGGCCGACCCCGTGGAATGCACTGTAGTAGGCCGATTCCGGATCCTCGCCGCTCTGCCGGGCTTCGTGGTATCTGCCGATCAGGAAGATCGCGTAGTCGGTGCCTGCGGCGATCGACAGAGCCGTCATCAGTGGAACCGAAAATGTCGAGAAGTCCATGATGCCGAGGTGGCCGACCACCGCGACCGCACCGCGGGCGGCACCCATCTCGATGCCGACGATGGCCAAAATGAGCAGCACGGTGCTGACCGATCGGTACACCAGGGCCAGCATGATCGTGATCACGATCATCGTGACCACGGTCATCTTGATCATGCCGCGGTCGCTGGCCTCGAGTGAATCTGTGGTCAGCGGTGCGGGTCCGGTGACGTAGGCGTGCAGTCCGGTGGGCGGCGGTGTTTCGTCGATGATCTTGCGGACTGCGTCCACCGAGTGGTTGCCCTCGGTACTGCCCTGGTCCCCGGCCAGGTTCAGTTGGACATAGGCGGCCTTGCCGTCGCTGCTCTGCACGCCCGCGGCGGTGATCATGTCACCCCAGAAATTCTGGACGTGCTCCACGTGTCTCTTATCGGCGTTGAACTTGTCGACGAGGGTCTCGTAGTAGCGATGGGCCGCGTCGCCTAAGGGTTGGTCGCCTACCAGAACCACCATCGCGATGCTGTCGGATGTGGACTCGCCGAACTTCTGTCCCATCCGCTTGGCGGCGATCACCGCGGGAGCGTCCTGTGGTGACATCGACACGGCATTGGCCATGCCGACCTTTTCCACCTGGGGGACAAGAAGATTCACAGCCGCCGTGAATGCCACCCAGACGAGGATGATCGGGATCGCAAGTGTCCGGATGGTGCGGGGGATCCGTGTGCGGGTGTCGTTGCCGTGTGCGCTCATGCGGCTTTGTCCAGACAGAAGGCCTGGGCGTTTCGGCCATCGGCGAAGTCTTCGGCAACGAGCTTGTCGTCAACCAGGATGCGGCAGCCCAGCGCATCGGTGTCACCTTGGGCGACCACGTTGGCCAGCACCCCGGGATCTTTCGTGCTGACGGTCACTGACCAGGGCAACCCGGCGAAACCCGCCTCCATCGTCTTTCCGTTGACGTCGAGGTAGCTCACTCGGCCCGAAGCGCCTGGCGGTCCGACGATCTCGTAGGTCACGCGCTTGGTGTTGATGGGTTTGATGGCATCGGCCGGCATCGCCGTGGCGATGTAGGGCTTGTCGGAGTCGAAGAATGTCCGGAGCCGGCTGACCACGCCGACGGCGGCGGCCACAGCGATGACGACGACCACCGCCACCCAGAACCGTTTCAGCGAGCCAAACATCGGCGGCATCTCCCTCTCGTATGAACCGGGATCGGTCCGCGCACGGCGGACCTCATGAAGCTATTAATACCATAGGGGGTATGGTATATAGAAATGGTGCGATATCGAAGTGCCGACGTCGTGAACGTCGAGAAAGATCAACAGCCGCAGTGTGATGACGCCGTTGCTGCCGCCTTGACGCGGCTGCGCCGCGTGCACGGCCAGCTCGGCGGTGTGATCGCGATGATCGAAGACGGCCGCGGGTGCAAGGATGTCGTCACTCAGCTCGCGGCGGTGTCGAAGGCCTTGGACCGCGCCGGCTTCGTCATCATTGCGACCGGCCTGCGGGAATGCATCGACCCGTTCGCCGGTGGTGGCGGTGCAGGAACGCCAAAGCTGACGGTCGATGAGTTGGAGAGATTGTTCTTGAGCCTGGCCTGAAGCCGGTTCTGCCAGAAAGGAATCACCGATGTGCCGAGCCGTGAAATGTGGAGTGTGCGACAAGACGACGTGGGCGGGCTGCGGTATGCACGTCGACGCCGTGCGCCATGGCGTCCCCGCCGGGCAGTGGTGCGCGGGTCACGCCGCGAGCGAGGCGGCACCGTCGCGCTGGAATCCGTTCAAGCGCAGGAACTGACGGACTCGGCGCGCTGCGACTGGTAACAGGCAGGACACGGCACCGCGTCGGTCGGCTGCGGTAGCGCCCACTGATGCGACTGTAGGGGAATGGACCCGAGCGACTACGCCTCGATCCTCGACGACTACGCCGAGCATCTCGCGCTGGAGCGCGCCCGCTCCGAGCACACCCAACGGGCTTACCTCACCGACCTGAAATCGCTGTTCGCTTTCCTCGACGAGCGTGCGCCCGGCGCCGGGCTGGCCGGTCTGACCCTGCCGATCCTGCGCTCCTGGCTGGCCGCGCAATCGGCGAGCGGGGCGGCCCGCACGACACTGGCCCGCCGCACCTCGGCGGTCAAAACATTCACCGCATGGGCGACCCGTCGCGGCCTGCTGGCCGAGGACCCTGCGGTCCGACTACAGCTGCCCAAGGCTCGCCGCACCCTGCCTGCGGTTCTGCGTCAGGATCAGGCCATGGCCGCCATGGCCGCCGCCGACCTCGGCGCCGAGCAAGGCGACCCGCTTGCACTACGCGATCGGTTGATCGTCGAGATGCTCTATGCCACCGGCATCCGCGTCAGCGAGCTGTGCGGTCTGGACGTCGATGACGTCGACACCGGCCGGCGGGTCGTCCGCGTTCTCGGCAAGGGCAACAAACAACGCACCGTCCCGTTCGGCACGCCGGCGCAGGCCGCGCTGACCGCCTGGCTCACCGACGGCCGACCCGAGCTCGCCACCGCAGACTCCGGCTCGGCGCTGCTGCTGGGCACCCGCGGCAAGCGGCTCGACCCGCGCCAGGCCAGAACCGTCGTGCACCAGACCATGTCGGCCGTTGACGGGGCACCCGACATCGGCCCGCACGGTCTGCGGCACAGCGCCGCCACCCACCTGCTCGAAGGTGGCGCCGATTTGCGCATCGTCCAGGAGATCCTTGGCCACTCCTCGCTGGCCACTACGCAGCTCTACACTCACGTGACCGTCGCGCGTCTGCGTGCTGTGCACGATCAGGCGCACCCGCGCGCCTAAGGTCAAGTCCCGCAGAAGGTTTGGAAGCAGCTACCGAAGTCTTCCGGAGCGGGCTCGGCGTAGCGCTCGAATCCCGGGCGGTCGTCGTAGGGAGAACTGACCACCCGCAGTAGCCGGTCGAACAGCTCCATGTCGCCTGAGGACGCGGCCGTCAGTGCCTCCTCGACCAGGTGATTGCGCGGAATGTAGAGGGGATTGACCCGCTGCATCGCCTCGACGTCCGGGCCCAGGCTCCGCCACCGGGCGGCCCACGCCTCGAATGGCTCCTCCACCGCGCCCCCAGCGAGCCGGCGGAAGAACGAGGTGTAATCCACCGGCTGGTGCTCGAGCAGCTCCACCAACTCCTCGCAGAGTGCCTGCGCTGCAGCGTCTTCGACATCATCGCTCAGTCCGAGCTTGCGTCGCATGCCCGCCAGGTAGGCCGCCGCATACAGCTGCGGGAACTGCTGCAGCGACGCCGTTGCCTGCGCGACCGCGTGCTCCTGATCGTCGTCGATCAGCCCGAGCAGCGCTTCGGCGAAGCGGGCGAGATTCCATGCGGCGACGCTCGGCTGATTTCCGTAGGCATAGCGGCCCCACGAGTCGATCGAGCTGAAGACCGTCCTCGGGTCGAAGGCGTCCATGAACGCGCACGGCCCGTAGTCGATCGTCTCACCCGAGATCGTCATATTGTCGGTGTTCATCACGCCATGGATGAACCCGACCAGCATCCACTGTGCGATGAGTTCCGCCTGAGCGGCGACCACCGAGTCCAGTAGGGCCAGGTATGGATTGTCGGCCTCTGCTGCCGACGGGTAGTGCCTGCTGATCGCATGGTCGGCGAGTCGCCGCAAAACGTCCGATTCACCTGCCGCAGCGACGTATTGGAAGCTGCCGACACGCAGATGGCTCGACGCGACACGGGCGAGGACGGCACCGTCCAACACCGTCTCGCGTTGCACGGTTCGCCCGGTTGCGACGACCGACAGGGACCGGGTGGTCGGAATGCCCAGTGCATGCATCGCTTCGCTGATGAGGTATTCGCGCAGCATGGGACCGACGGCCGCCAAGCCGTCGCCGCCGCGGGCGAACGGGGTGCGTCCCGATCCCTTCAGATGCAGGTCGCGTAACCGTCCGGCGGTGTCGACGAGTTCACCCAGCAGCAGTGCGCGGCCGTCGCCGAGGCGGGGCACCCAGCCGCCGAACTGGTGGCCGGCATACCCCTGCGCGACGGGTTCGGCGTCCGCGGGTAGTCGACTCCCGACCAGCAGGCAGATCCCGTCCGGGCTGCGCAGCCACGTGGGGTCCATGCCCAGCTCGGCGGCCAACGACTCGTTGAGGACGAGCAGCCGCGGATCGGGCGCGGCCTCGGCTTGCCAGCGCAAGGCAATTTCGGGCACCTCGGTGGCGAACCGGTGGCCGAGGACGACGCTCGTGTCGGGCACAATGCTCATCGGTAACCAGCGTACGTACGCACCCGGTGAGCGTCGTCGCATCAACTCGACACCTGCGCCGTGCGAACGTTCCCGGCGAGCGGCTTGAGTCGGACCGGTGTGCTGGCCAGCAGCCCTATCGGGTCGATGTAGTCGGCCCGCGACGCCGGCCCCCACATCGCACCCCAGTGCAGGCAGGCCGCCGCGGGACAGCCCGCATGCCCGGACACCAGTCGGCCCAACACGGTTGACGCGTCGACCAGCTGACCGACCCGGACCGACGCCTCGACCGGTTCATAGCTGGTGTGCAACCCGCCGGGATGGGCCAGCGACACCACCGGGCGTCCGGCCAGCTTTCCGGCGAATACCACCGTCGCCGGGCCGGCGGCATAAACCGGCTGATCAGGCACCCCGGCCAGGTCCACGCCGCGATGGCCGCGCTGCCAATCCGGCGACGGCGCATCGAAGGCCCTGGTCACCGCAGGTGGGGGCCGCAGCGGCCACACCAGCCGTCCGGCGTCGGCCCGGCTGGTTGCCGCGGACAGCAGCAAGACCGCCACGATCACCGCAACGATGCGCATCACACCAGTTCAGCGCCATATACAGTCGAAAGAAAGCCGCCGGAACGCGCGCTGTGGACTGGCGCGGCGCTGTGGATAAAGCACCCCTTCCAGCGGTGTAAACTTTCCCCTGCAACTCGCGCGAGCGGGTTGACTTCGCGCGCCTGTCCAGCAAGTTCGCCACAGCGACATTTGCACCACGCATGCCGGTTGGTCCCGTCTGAGGATTTACGACGACGGGTCCGGCACGCCTCAGGCGCCAGGGCTTGGCTTCACCCGAAGCCTGGCGACAACCGACACAAGAGGATATGGCCACTATGGCTGTTGTAACCATGAAGCAGCTGCTTGACAGCGGCACTCACTTCGGGCATCAGACCCGACGCTGGAACCCCAAGATGAAGCGGTTCATCTTCACCGACCGCAACGGCATCTACATCATCGATCTGCAGCAGACGCTGACCTACATCGATCAGGCCTACGAGTTCGTCAAGGAGACCGTCGCCCACGGCGGCAGCATCCTGTTCGTCGGCACCAAGAAGCAGGCGCAGGAATCCATCGCTGAGGAAGCAACTCGCGTCGGCATGCCGTACGTGAACCAGCGCTGGCTCGGCGGCATGCTCACCAACTTTCAGACCGTGCACAAGCGCCTGCAGCGGATGAAGGAACTGGAAAGCATGGAGCAGACCGGTGGCTTCGAGGGTCGCACGAAGAAAGAAATCTTGATGCTGACGCGCGAGAAGAACAAGCTCGAGCGCAGCCTCGGTGGTATCCGCGACATGCAGAAGGTGCCGTCGGCTGTCTGGGTCGTCGACACCAACAAGGAACACCTCGCCATCAGCGAGGCGATCAAGCTCGGTATCCCGGTCATCGCGATCCTGGACACCAACTGCGATCCCGACCAGGTCAACTACCCGATCCCGGGCAACGACGATGCAATCCGCTCCGCGGCGCTGCTGACCAAGGTGATCGCGTCCGCAGTCGCCGAAGGCCTCAAGGCGCGTTCCGGCGCCGGTTCGGGCGATAAGGCTGACTCCGGTTCCGGGGCCGCAGCCGAGCCGCTGGCCGAGTGGGAGCAGGAGCTGCTTGCCGGCGCAACGGCGTCGGCCCCCAGCGAGGCCGGGCCGGTCGCCACTGAAACCACCACTGAAGCTTCTTAGTTCTTAGGGAAGGGCCACATGGCTAACTACACCGCTGCCGACGTCAAACGGCTTCGGGAGCTCACCGGTGCGGGCATGCTCGACTGCAAGAACGCGCTGGCTGAAAATGACGGCGACTTCGACAAGGCTGTCGAAGCGCTGCGGATCAAGGGCGCTAAGGATGTCGGCAAGCGCGCCGAGCGCGCCACCGCCGAGGGCCTGGTTGCCGCCAAGGGCGGCGCGCTGATCGAGCTCAACTCCGAGACCGACTTCGTGGCCAAGAACGCCGAGTTCCAGAAGTTGGCCGACGACGTTCTGGCCGCTGCGCTCGAATCCAAGGCCGCCGATGTGGATGCCCTCAAGGCCGCCAAGGTCGGCGATAAGACCGTCGAGGAGGCCGTCGCACAGCTCTCGGCCAAGATCGGCGAGAAGCTGGAACTGCGCCGCGCGGCGTACTTCGACGGCAACGTCGAGGCGTACCTGCACAAGCGGGCTGCCGATTTGCCGCCCGCCGTGGGTGTGCTGGTCGAGTACACGGGTGAAAACAAAGAGGCCGCGCACTCCGTGGCCTTGCAGATCGCCGCACTGAAGGCCAAGTACCTGACGCGTGACGACGTGCCCGAGGACATCGTGGCCAACGAGCGCCGGATCGCCGAGGAGACCGCCAAGGCCGAGGGCAAGCCTGAGCAGGCGCTGCCCAAGATCGTGGAGGGGCGCCTCACCGGCTTCTTCAAGGACGTCGTGCTGCTCGACCAACCGTCGGTGTCCGACAGCAAGAAGAGCGTCAAGGCGTTGCTCGATGAGGCCGGCGTGACCGTCACTCGGTTCGTTCGCTTCGAGGTCGGCCAGCAGTAAGACTTGAGCGGCGCACCAACCGCTCACTGGAAAACCCCGCGTCACATCCGGCGATCCCGGAGACGCGGGGTTTTGCCATCTAAGGGCACAGCCGTTATTGAACACGTGCCTGCTAGCGTCGGCGGAATGCAGCATGTGAACGCCTACCGCGACGACGCGCTCGGCACCCTCGATGCCGTCGCCCTGGTCGATGCACTCCGTAAGGGCAAGGTGTCGCGCCCCGAACTGGTCGAGGCCGCGATCGCCCGCACCGAGCGGGTCAACCCGACCCTCAACGGGCTGGCGCACGAGACCTTCGAACGGGCGCTGGCCCGCGCCTACGCGGGCGGCGGTGGATATTTCGACGGGGTGCCCACCTTCATCAAGGACAACATCGACGTCGAGGGCATGCCGACGATGCAGGGCACCGACGCCTGGCAGCCCCGGCCGCAGCCCGCGCACGGCGAGTTCGCCAGCCTCTATCTGGCTCTCGGCCTGGTACCGCTGGGCAAGACCCAGCTTTCGGAATTCGGGTTCAGCGCCTCGGCCGAGCATCCGCGGCTGGGTGCGGTCCGCAATCCCTGGGACACCGAGTTCACTGCCGGAGCTTCATCCTCGGGATCGAGTGCCTTCGTGGCCGCCGGTGTGGTGCCCATCGCCCACGCCAACGACGGCGGCGGGTCGATCCGAATTCCCGCCGCCTGCAACGGCTTGGTCGGCCTGAAGCCTTCCCGCGGTCGGCTGCCGCTGGACAAGATGACGCGACAGATGCCGGTGCGCATCGTCAACGACGGGGTGCTGACCCGCAGCGTGCGCGACACCGCTGCGTTCTACCGCGAAGCCGAGCGCGTGTGGCGCGACCGCCGACTGCCGGCGATCGGCGCCGTCACCGGGCCCGCCAGTGCCCGGCTGCGTGTTGCCGTCGTGACCCAATCGGTCAATCGGCAGGCGGCACCTAGTGTCCGCGACGCCACCCTGAAGGTTGCCGAATTGCTTGCGGGCCTTGGCCATAACGTCGAATACCTCGACCAGCCCCCGGTGCCCAGCTACTTCTTGGACGATTTCCTGTTGTACTGGGCGCTTCTGGCGATGACGCTGGTGCGCAGCGGGAAGCGGACCTTCGGCGAGAGTTTCGACAAGACGAAGCTGGACAACCTCACCTTGGGGCTCGATCGGTACGCCAGCCGTAACCTGCACAAGTTGCCGATCGCGATCACCCGGCTGCGCAGGTTGCGGAGAGTCACCGCCCGGCTGTACCAGACCTACGACGTGGCACTGATGCCCACGCTGGCCGAGGAGACGCCCCGCATCGGTCACCTGGACCCCACCGCGGACTACCAGCAGATCATCGACCGACTGATCGACTGGGTGGCATTCACTCCGCTGCAGAATGCAACCGGTGAGCCGGCGATCTCGTTGCCACTGGCCCAGTCGGCGTCCGGTATGCCGATGGGGATGATGCTGGCCGGACCGATCGGCCATGAGCGCAGGCTCCTGGAGCTCGCCTACGAACTCGAGGCAGCGCAGCCGTGGCCACGCATCGACATCGCGCAGCAACGGTCGCAGACCCCTTGATTAAACGGCTTTGGTGATCACGTAACTCGAGTGACATCACCGAATCGGGTGGCCGGACACGGTGCGCACCGAATATCTCTCTTCGCCACAACGGTTTCCGGAAGCAAGGCGTGTCGAACTAGGCGCCCAGGGCGGCGAGGATCGTTCGGAATTCCCGCCGCTGCTCGGCGGACAGGCCGGCCATCAACCGTTGTTCGGCAGCGCGTACACCGGTGTCGGTGCGCTCCAGTAGGTGCACGCCGGTGCGGGTCAGCTTCGCGGGCAGTGAACGCCCGGATGCCACCGTGTCCGGGCGGGTGACGAGCCCGAGTTCTTCCAGGCTGCGCACCACCATGTTCATCGCCTGCGGCGAGACGCCGGTGTCGCGGGCCAGCTCGGCATTTGAGCGGTCGGGGAACCGGGACAGTATGCGCATACAGATGTACTGCGGGAACGACAGGCCGGCGGGGTCGAGCGCAGTGGCGGTCACTTCGGCGCGCAGCGCCGAAGCGACCCGATGCAACAGGTAGCCCAGCGGCTCGTCGTGATTTCCACCCATGTCAATGATATTGACATATATCAACCATATTGATATCTATGGAGTCATGAGTACAGGAGATCTCTTTGATTCGGCCTACCGCCAATCCGCCCCGGAGTTCGATGGTTTTCGTCCGCCGTGGAGCATCGACGAGCCTCAGCCCGAAATCGCCACACTCATCGAGCAGGGGAAGTTCCACGGTGACGTCCTCGACGCCGGTTGCGGGGAGGCGGCGGTCTCGATGTACCTCGCCGAGCATGGTTTCACCACCGTCGGACTGGACCTCTCGCCGACGGCGATCGACCTGGCCCGGGCCGAAGCGGCCAGGCGCGGCTTGACCAACGCCCACTTCGATGTCGCTGACATCAGCGACTTCGGCGGGTACGACGGGAGATTCGGCACCATCGTCGACTCGACTCTGTTCCACTCGATGCCGGTCGAGTTGCGCGACGGGTATCAGCGCTCGATCGTGCGCGCGGCCGCGCCGGGGGCGTCCTACTTCGTCCTGGTCTTCGATGCCGGAACCATGCCTGCCAACGGGCCTGCCCATCCGGTGACCGCCGACGAATTGCGTGCCGTTGTCGAACCGTACTGGGTGGTCGACGAAATCCGTCCCGCGCGGATCCACGCCAATGTGCCGCCAGAAATGGCCCACATGGTCGAGTTTGCAGGCGGTGACCTGCGCGAAGAGCCCAAGGGACGTAAGTCGATGCCGGCCTGGCTGCTGTCGGCACATCTGCGCTGAGCATCGAGGGTCTGTCGTACGCTGACCGGCATGGAACTACTACGCCATGTAGTTGTGTTGGTGCACATCGCGGGGTTCGCGGTCACGTTCGGCGCCTGGGCGGCCGAGGCGGCGGCAAGGCGGTTTCGCACCACGCGGTTGATGGACTACGGGCTACTGGCCTCATTGCTCACCGGCATCGCGCTGGCCGCACCGTGGCCCGCCGGAATTGTCCTGAACTATCCCAAAATTGGGGTCAAAGTGGCCATTCTGGTGGTGATCGGCGGCCTGCTCGGTATGGGCAATGCCCGGCAGCGGCGCACCGGCGAGCCGGTCCCACGTCCCCTCTTCTTCTCGGTCGGGGTCTTATCGTTCGCGGCGGCGGGTATCGCTGTGCTGTGGTGACGTGCGCACAACGGGCACAACCCGGGAAATCGGCACCTTCGGTGATGAGGCAGGATGGAAAGTGCCGTCCCGAATGTCGCCGGGATGGCACTCTCATGCCAGGAGCCCGACTAGTCCGAGGAGTCTGATGGGGGAGACGGCCAGTAGCAACGGTGACGAGGCGACGCATTCGCCGCAGATCCGCCCGAACTTCCGGCGGGTGGTACTCAAACTCGGCGGGGAGATGTTCGGCGGCGGTTCGGTGGGGCTGGATCCCGATGTCGTCGCCCTTGTGGCCCGCCAGATCGCCGAGGTGGTCCGCAGCGGCGTGCAGGTCGCCGTCGTGATCGGCGGCGGAAACTTCTTCCGCGGCGCGCAGCTGCAGCAGCGCGGGATGGAACGCACTCGCTCGGATTACATGGGCATGCTCGGCACGGTGATGAACAGCCTTGCGCTGCAAGACTTCCTGGAGAAGGAGGGCATCGTCACCCGGGTTCAGACCGCCATCACCATGGGGCAGGTCGCCGAGCCCTACATCCCGCTGCGCGCCGTGCGGCACCTGGAGAAGGGCCGCGTCGTGATCTTCGGCGCCGGCATGGGTCTGCCCTACTTCTCCACCGATACCACCGCCGCGCAGCGTGCCCTGGAAATCCGCGCGGACATCGTGCTGATGGCCAAGGCTGTCGACGGTGTGTTCACCGCCGACCCGCGGCAGAACCCGAACGCCGAGATGCTGACCGAGATCAGCCACCGCGAGGTGCTCGACCGCGGGCTCCAGGTGGCCGACGCCACGGCCTTCAGTTTGTGCATGGACAACGGAATGCCGATCCTGGTCTTCAACCTGCTCACCGACGGGAATATCGCCCGGGCGGTAGCAGGTGAGAAGATCGGAACTCTGGTCAGTGCTTGAGGAGGACCACCACATGATCCTGCCGGCGACGATGCAGAGCGAAGCGATGAGGAGCAGCAGCGCATGATCGAAGAGGCGCTCTTTGACGCCGAAGAGAAGATGGAGAAGGCCGTCGCGGTCGCCCGCGACGACTTGGCGTCCATCCGGACCGGACGGGCCAACCCCGGTATGTTCGCGCGCGTCGTCGTCGACTATTACGGCTCGCCGACGCCGATCACGCAGTTGTCGAGCGTCAACGTGCCCGAGGCGCGGATGGTCGTCATCAAGCCCTACGAGCCAACGCAGCTGCGCGCTATCGAGGATGCGATCCGTCACTCGGATCTGGGTGTCAACCCCACCAACGATGGCAACATCATTCGGGTGTCGATCCCTCAGCTGACCGAGGAACGTCGTCGCGATCTGGTCAAGCAGGCCAAGTCCAAGGGTGAGGACGCCAAGGTGTCGGTGCGCAACGTGCGCCGTCGCGCGATGGAGGAACTGCACCGCATCCGCAAGGACGGAGAGGCCGGCGAGGACGAGGTCGGTCGGGCGGAGAAGGATCTGGACAAGGCCACCGCCACCTACGTCGGCCAGATCGACGAGTTGGTCAAGCACAAGGAAGGCGAATTGCTGGAGGTCTAGCCACCTTTCAGCAACGCATCGAAGTGGCGGAAACCGATACCGGCGGCGCGGCCGCGAAGCCAGCGCCCAAAGGCTCGCGCGCCGGGCGTGACCTGCCCGCCGCGATCGCCGTCGGCGCCGTGCTCGGGGCGATGGCGATCGGCAGCCTGCTGTTTGCGCCGAAATGGTGGTTGCCGCTGCTGGCGATCGCGATCGCGATCGCGACCCACGAAGTCGTCCGCCGGCTCCGCGAGCACGACTATGCGATGCCTGTCGTGCCGCTAATACTCGGTGGCCAGGCGATGATCTGGCTGGCCTGGCCGTGGGGCGTGGCCGGAACTCTGGGCGCCTACGGCGGAACGATCGTCGTCTCGATGGTCTGGCGGCTCGTCGGCCAAGGTCTGCGCGAGCAGCCGGTGAACTATCTGCGCGACATCGCAGCCACGGTCCTGCTGGCCGCCTGGGTGCCGCTGTTCGCGAGCTTCACCGCGCTGCTGATCTTCCAGGACAACGGCGGCGCCCGGGTCTTCGTCGTGATCGCCACCGTCGTGTTCGCCGATATCGGCGGCTACATCGCCGGAGTGCTGTTCGGCAAGCACCTGCTGGCCCCGGCGATCAGCCCGAAGAAATCCTGGGAGGGGCTGGGCGGGTCGCTGCTGTTCGGCATCACCGCAGCCGTGCTTTGCGTCACGTTCCTGCTGCACAAGCCCGCCTGGGTCGGCCTGCCGCTCGGGCTGATGCTGGTCATCACCGGCGTCCTCGGTGACCTCGTCGAGTCGCAGGTCAAGCGTGACCTGGGTATCAAGGACATGGGCGCCCTGCTGCCGGGCCACGGCGGGATCATGGACCGCATCGACGCGATGCTGCCGTCGGCGGTCGCCGGCTGGATCGTGCTGACGCTGCTGGCATAGCCCCAGCGTCCGCGATACTGGACGTAATGAAACAAGAGCTGGTCTTCGAGGCGCCGCGGCGGGGGTTACCGCCGCGGCATCTGGCCGACCTCGACGCCGGAGGCCGCGCGGCCGCGGTGGCCGAACTCGGGCTCCCGGCGTTTCGGGCCAAGCAGCTCGCGCAGCAGTACTACGGCCGGCTGGTCGCAGACCCCCAGCAGATGACCGATCTGCCCGCCGCGGTGCGCGATGCTGTCGCCGACGCATTGTTCCCGCCGCTGCTCTCGGTGGCCCGGGAGATCGAGTGCGACTCGGGGGAGACCCGAAAGACGTTGTGGCGCGCTCACGATGGCACCACCTTCGAGTCGGTGCTGATGCGTTACCCGAACCGCACCACGGTGTGCATCTCATCGCAGGCCGGCTGCGGGATGGCCTGCCCGTTTTGCGCGACCGGCCAGGGCGGGCTGACCCGCAACCTGAGCACCGCCGAGATCCTCGAGCAGGTGCGGGCCGCGGCGGTGACCTCGCGCGACGAGTTCGGTGAGCGGCTGTCCAACGTGGTGTTCATGGGGATGGGCGAGCCGCTGGCCAACTACGCGCGGGTGCTGGCCACCGTGGAACGCATCACCGCTGCGGCACCGGACGGCTTCGGGATTTCGGCCCGGTCGGTGACCGTGTCGACGGTCGGGTTGGCGCCGGCCATCCGCAAGCTCGCCGACGAACATCTGGGGGTGACGCTGGCGGTGTCGCTGCACACGCCGGACGACGAGCTGCGCGACACTCTGGTGCCGGTGAACAACCGCTGGAAGGTACAGGAAGTCCTTGATGCCGCCCGCTACTACGCCGACGGAACCGGCCGGCGGGTGTCGATCGAGTACGCGCTGATCCGCGACGTCAACGACCAGGGCTGGCGGGCTGACCTACTGGGCAAGAAGTTGCACAGGGCGCTGGGGCCGTTGGTGCACGTGAACCTGATTCCGCTCAATCCGACGCCGGGCAGCGAATGGGATGCCAGCCCCAAGCCGGCGGAACGCGAGTTCGTCCGGCGGGTCAAGGCTCAAGGGGTGTCCTGCACCGTGCGGGATACCCGCGGTCGTGAGATCGCCGCGGCCTGCGGTCAGCTGGCCGCCAGCGGTTAACTACCCGCCAAACCGACATTTCGCAGAAGATATGCGAGCAGATCGCGACAAAACGTCGATCTCGGCGCAGGGAGCTAGCGGATCCAGCCGCGGCGACGGCCCCACCAGTCGCGCACGGTCGCACCGAACACCAGGACCGCGAACACGATCAGCACATAATCCTCGACGTGGCCGACGTGATTGCCCTTCAGCATCGCGAGCAGGAACACCGTGACGAAGATGCCGAGAGCGTGCCAGGTGCGCGGGTTGATCTTGCTCCAGCCCCAAGCGGCCGAGGGCACGTCGGCCGGATCGACCTCTGCGTAACGCTCCACCTCGGTGCTGACCATCGCGGCTCCTGTCTCAGATCGGCAATTGCGGTAATTCTGGCACACCCGGTCAGCGGCGGCTCAGCCGATCTGGCCGTAGCGCCGCAATGCCTCGGCGCGCTCGGTGGCGTGGTCCACGATCGGCTCCGGGTAGCCGGGCGGCGGGCCGCCTTTCAGGCGGTGGACGTCGACGCCGGCCGTTTCGGGGCCGGCCAGCTCCGGCACCCAGCGCCGCACGTAGTCGCCATTGGGGTCGAATTTCTGCCCCTGTGTGGTCGGGTTGAACACCCGGAAGTACGGCGCGGCGTCGGTGCCCGACCCCGCACACCACTGCCAGCCGTGCTGATTGTTCGCCATGTCGCCGTCGACCAGCTGCTCAAGGAACCACTTCGCGCCCCACTGCCACGGCAGATGCAGGTCTTTCACCAGGAACGACGCCACGATCATGCGGACGCGGTTGTGCACGAAGCCCGACTCGCGCAGCTGGCGCATCCCGGCGTCGACGATCGGGAAACCAGTGCGGCCGTCCTTCCAGGCTTCGAACGCCCTCCTGGCGTCGGGACCGGTGTCCACCTCGATGGCGTCGAACTTGCGGTTCCAGTTCCACCAGGCGCTGTCCGGCCACTGGTTGAGCACCGCGGCGTAGAAGTCGCGGAACGCCAGCTCCCGCAGATAGGCGCCCGGGCCGATCGCGCGGACGTTCAGATCGGCGGCCATCGTGCGGGGGTGGATCGTGCCGAACTTCAGGTGCGCCGACATGCGACTGGTGCCCGCCTTGTCCGGGCGGTTGCGGTCCTCGGCGTACTGGGCCAGGCCGTCGTCGACGAAATCCGCCCACTGGGCCAGGGCCGCTGCCTCACCGGCCTCGAGGTCCAGATCGGCGCCCGGGTCGGGGGCGTCGACGCGCAACGTCGACGCCACGGCCGCCGGGTCGATCCAGTTCACCGGCGCCGTCGATGATTGCGCCGGCCCGCGCCAGCCAATCTCGCGCCACCTGGCCAAGAACGGGGTGAACACCTTGTACGGAGCTCCGTCGTCCTTGGTGACCCGGCCCGGCGGGACAAGGTAGGGCGAACCGGTCGGCCGCAGCGTGGCGCCGACAGCGGCCAGCGCAGCGGCGACCGCCTGGTCACGGCGCACCCCGAATGGGCTGAAGTCGGCGGACACGTGAACCTCGTCGGCGCCGATCTGCTTGCACAGCAACGGAATTCGATGCTCTGGTCGCCCGCTGGTGATCAGCAGCCTGCCGTCGAGGGCATCGGAGAGTGTGCGCAGCGAATCCCCGAGGAACTGCAGCCGGCGTGCACCCGACGACTTCTCCAACCGCGGGTCCAGTACGAAGCAGGCGAGCACGTCGGAGCCGTCAGCGGCTGCCTCCAGCAACGGCGGCAGATCGTGCAGGCGCAGGTCGCGGCGGAACCACAGCAGTGTGGGCATGTTTCCATGCTGCCGTCTCTGGGAATGGGGAAGCGTGACCACTGACCATCATCCCGGACTTCAGAAGACGCTGCGGCTGCATTCGGTCGTGCTCTTCGGCCTGGCGTACATGGCGCCGATCATCGTTCTAGGCATCTTCGGGGTGATCGCGGAGAAGTCCAACGGCGCCAGCGCCGGCTCCTATCTGCTGGCCACGGTGGCGATGTTGTTCACCGCCCTGAGCTACGGCCTGATGGCCAAGCACTACCCGGTCTCCGGCTCCGCCTACACCTATGTGCGCAAGTCCTTGGACGCCCGGCTGGGATTCGTTGTCGGGTGGGCGATCCTGCTGGACTACCTGTTCCTGCCGCTGGTCATCTGGCTGATCGGCGGGGCGTACCTGACCGGTCAGTTCCCCGGGGTTCCGTTCTGGGTGTGGATCGTCGCGTTCATAGTGATCACCTCGGCGCTCAACATCATCGGGCTCAAGGTCGCCGACCGCACCAACTTCGTGTTGATGACCTTTCAGCTTCTCATCCTCGCGCTGTTTGTTGCCCTCTCGATCGCGCACCTGGTATCGAACTCTGAAACGCTTGTCTCCGCAACACCTTTCGCCGGTACCGGCGGCTTCGCGGCGATCGCGGCGGGCGCTGCAGTCTCGGCGTATTCCTTCCTGGGTTTCGACGCCGTCAGCACGCTGACCGAGGAGACCTACGACGCGGAGAAGACCATCCCCCGAGCGATCGTGCTGGTCGCGCTGATCGGCGGCGCGATCTTCGTGATCGTCTCCTACTTCGTCACGCTGGTGTCGCCGGGTGGCACGTTCGACAACGTCGACTCACTGGCCGAGGACATCGCCAAGACCGTCGGCGGCAACGTATTTGGTGCGGTGTTCCTGGCGGCGCTGATCCTCGGCCAGTTCACCTCCGGACTTGCGGCGCAGGCCGCGGTGTCGCGTTTGCTCTACGCGATGGGCCGCGACGGTGTGTTGCCGCGGCGGGTGTTCGCGATGATCCTCGAGCGCTTCCACACCCCGGCGTTCAACATCGTGCTGGTCGGCATCGTCGGGCTGGCCGCGATCTTCCTCGACGTGGCCACCTCGACGTCGTTCATCAACTTCGGCGCATTCACCGCGTTCGCGTTGGTGAACGTCGCGGTCATCGGCTACTTCGTCCGCCACCGAGCCGACTCGCTGAACCCGTGGCGCTACGTCCTGCTGCCGGTGCTCGGCTTCCTCATCGACATCTATCTGCTGACCCAACTCGACGAGAAGGCCCTGATCCTGGGGCTGAGCTGGCTGGGCATCGGCATCATCTATCTGCTGGTGCTGACCCGGGGGCTGACCCGCACGCCGCCGGAGCTTTCGATCGACGAAGTCGGCTGACGTGCGGGTCCCGCGGGCCTACTGCGCCGGCGGCATCAGCACCGTGTCGATCAGGTACACCGTGGCGTTGGCGGTCCGCACGCCACCACAGACCACGTTGGCGCCGTTGACCTGCAGGTGATCGCCGGAGCCGGTGACCGTGAGCTCCGCGCCCTGGACCGTCTTGTGGGTGCCCACCACCTTGTTCGGGGCGGCCTGGCCGGCCACCACGTGGTAGGTCAGGATCGAGGTCAGCAAGTCCTTGTCGGTCTTGAGCGCATCGATGGTGGCCGGGTCGATCTTGCCGAAGGCGGCGTCAGTCGGTGCGAACACCGTGAACTGACCGCCGTTGAGAGTGTCGACAAGGTTCACCTGCGGGTTGAGCTTGCCCGACAGCGCAGCCGTCAACGTCGTCAGCATCGGATTGTTGGACGCTGCAACGGCAACCGGTGCCATCGACATGCCTGTGACCGAACCGGGTCCGGTCGGTACCTGCTGTGCGTAGGCCGCGCAGCCCGGCCCAACGAGGCCGCCCGCGGTGTCGGCGGTGGCGGTCGGGACGACGGCCAACGACAGCCCGATCGCCGTGATGCCGGAAATGACGAACGCCCTCTTGTTCTTGTGCATCGACTGATCCCTCCTGTGGGCCGACCGCTGCTGATCGGCGTGCATGAGGGATTCGGCGTCGGCTGGGCGGCGGATCGGTCGGAGACCGGCGCGTCACACATGTGTCACATCCGTCCGCCCTGACCAGAGCACCTTGCCGCAACCGGCACAATTGATGGGTGAGCCCCGTCAACCGTCTCCGGGTCCTGATCCTGGGCAGTACCGGTTCCATCGGAACCCAGGCGCTGGAGGTCATCGCCGCGAACCCCGACCGCTTCGAGGTCGTCGGGCTGGCGGCCGGCGGCGGAAACCCAGACCTGCTGGCCCGGCAGCGCGCCGAGACCGGCGTCGCCAACATCGCCGTCGCCGACCCGGCCGCCGCCGAGAAAATCGGTGATGTCACGCACAGCGGGCCCGACGGGGTCACCCGTCTGGTGCAGGACACCTTCGAGAAAACCGGCGTCGACGTCGTGCTCAACGCCCTGGTCGGCGCGCTGGGACTGGAACCGACCCTGGCTGCGCTGGCCACCGGCGCCCGGCTGGCACTGGCCAACAAAGAATCGCTGGTCGCCGGCGGGCCGCTGGTCGTGAAGGCCGCGCAGCCCGGTCAGATCGTGCCCGTCGACTCCGAGCATTCGGCGTTGGCCCAATGCCTGCGCTCCGGCACCGCCGACGAGGTGGCCAAACTGGTGCTCACCGCCTCCGGCGGGCCGTTCCGCGGCTGGTCGGCCGCCCAGCTCGAACCCGTAACACCCGAGCAGGCCGGCGCCCACCCCACCTGGAGCATGGGCCCGATGAACACCCTGAACTCGGCATCGCTGGTCAACAAGGGTTTGGAGCTGATCGAGACGCACCTGCTGTTCGGCGTGCCGTATGAGCGCATCGAGGTGGTGGTGCATCCGCAGTCGATCGTGCACTCGATGGTCACGTTCACCGACGGCTCAACGATCGCCCAGGCCAGCCCGCCGGACATGAAGCTGCCGATCTCGCTGGCCCTGGGCTGGCCGGATCGGGTGCCGGCCGCCGCCGCGGCTTGTGACTTCACCACGGCCTCCACCTGGGAATTCGAGCCGCTGGACGCGTCGGTGTTCCCCGCGGTCGACCTGGCCCGGCACGCCGGAGAAACCGGTGGCTGCCTGACCGCGGTCTACAACGCCGCCAACGAAGAGGCCGCCGAAGCCTTCCTCGACGGAAAGATCCGGTTCCCGGCCATCGTCCGAACAATCGCCCACGTGCTGCACGCCGCAGACCGGTGGGCCGCCGAACCAGCTACCGTGGAAGAAGTACTTGACGCGCAGCGCTGGGCACGGCAACGGGCTCGCGAGGCCGTCACACAGGAGGTCGCTTCAATCCGATGATGTTCGTTATCGGCATCGCGCTGTTCGCACTCTGCATCCTCATCTCGGTGGCATTGCACGAGTGCGGCCACATGTGGGTGGCGCGCGCCACCGGAATGAAGGTGCGCCGCTACTTCGTGGGCTTCGGGCCGACGCTGTGGTCGACGCACCGGCCCAACAAGCTCGGATCCACCGAGTACGGCGTCAAGGCCGTCCCGCTCGGCGGGTTCTGCGACATTGCCGGCATGACGTCGGTAGAGGAACTCAAGCCCGAAGAACGCCCGTACGCGATGTTCAGGCAGGACACCTGGAGGCGGGTGGCGGTGCTGTTCGCCGGGCCGGCGATGAACTTCATCATCGGGCTCGTGCTGATCTACGGGATCGCAGTCGTCTGGGGTCTGCCAAACCTGCATGCGCCGACCACCGCCGTCGTCGGCGAAACGTCCTGTGTTGCACCGCAAGTCAGCAAGGACAAGCTCGCCGACTGCACCGGCCCCGGCCCGGCGGCACTGGCCGGCATCAAGCCCGGCGACGTCGTCCTGAAGGTTGGCGGCACCGCGGTGAAGAACTTCGACGAGATGGTCACCGCCGTGCGCAAGGCCGCGGGACCGACGACATTTGTCGTGCAGCGCACCGAAAACGGCGCCACCCGTGAGTTCACCACCACCGTTGACGTCACCGCCACCCAACGGCTGGTCGCCAAGGACAAGGGTGCCGAGCCGGTGGCCACCAACGTCGGCGCCGTCGGTATCGGCGCGGCGATGTTCCCGCCGGCGCAGTACAACGTGCTGACCGCCACCCCGGCCACCTTCACCTTCACCGGTGACCTGGCCGTCGAGTTGGGCAAGTCGCTGGCCAAGATCCCGACCAAGGTCGGCGCGCTGGTGCACTCCATCGGCGGCGGCGAGCGCGACCCCGAGACGCCCATCAGCGTCGTCGGCGCCAGCATCATCGGCGGCGACACCGTCGACCACGGGCTGTGGGTGGCGTTCTGGTTCTTCCTGGCCCAGTTGAACTTCGTGCTCGGCGCGATCAACCTGGTGCCGCTGTTGCCGTTCGACGGCGGCCACATCGCGATTGCGGTGTTCGAGAAGATCCGCAACCTCGTCCGATCGGCACGCGGCAGAGTCGCCGCGGCACCGGTGAATTACCTCAAGCTGATGCCCGCCACGTACGTGATCCTCGTCGTGGTGGTCGGCTACATGCTGTTGACGGTCACCGCTGACCTGGTCAACCCGATTCGACTGTTCCAGTAGTCGGCCTGAATTTTGGAGATGAAGAAGTGACTGCCATTGGTCTGGGCATGCCGGCGCCGCCGGCGCCCGTTCTCGCCCCCCGCCGCCCGACCCGTCAGCTGATGGTGCGCGACGTCGGCGTCGGCAGCGACTCCCCGATCTCGGTGCAGTCGATGTGCACCACCAAGACTCACGACGTCAACACCACGCTGCAGCAGATCGCCGAGCTGACCGCCGCCGGCTGCGATATCGTCCGGGTGGCCTGCCCGCGCCAGGAAGACGCCGACGCGCTTTCCGAGATCGCCAAGCACAGCAACATTCCGGTGATCGCCGACATCCACTTCCAGCCCAAGTACATCTTCGCCGCGATCGACGCGGGCTGTGCGGCGGTGCGCGTGAACCCCGGCAACATCAAAGAATTCGACGGCCGGGTCGGCGAGGTCGCGAAGGCCGCGGGTGCGGCGGGCATCCCGATCCGCATCGGTGTCAATGCCGGTTCGCTGGACAAGCGCTTCATGGAGAAGTACGGCAAGGCCACCCCCGAGGCACTTGTCGAGTCCGCGCTGTGGGAGGCCTCGCTGTTCGAGGAGCACGGCTTCGGCGACATCAAGATCAGCGTCAAGCACAACGACCCCGTCGTGATGGTGGCCGCCTACGAGCTGCTGGCCGAAAAGTGTGACTACCCATTGCATCTCGGGGTGACGGAGGCCGGCCCGGCGTTTCAGGGCACCATCAAGTCGGCTGTCGCGTTCGGCTCGCTGCTGTCGCGGGGGATCGGTGACACCATCCGGGTGTCGCTGTCGGCGCCGCCGGTGGAAGAGGTCAAGGTCGGTATCCAGATCCTGGAGTCGCTGAACCTGCGGCCCCGCGGCCTCGAGATCGTGTCCTGCCCGTCGTGCGGGCGTGCGCAGGTCGACGTCTACACGCTGGCCAACGAGGTGTCGGCGGGCCTCGACGGTCTCGACGTGCCGTTGCGGGTCGCGGTGATGGGCTGCGTCGTCAACGGCCCCGGCGAGGCTCGGGAGGCTGACCTCGGTGTGGCGTCAGGCAACGGCAAGGGCCAGATTTTCGTCAAGGGCGAAGTCATCAAAACCGTTCCCGAAGCGCTGATCGTCGAGACGCTGATTGAAGAGGCAATGAGACTGGCCGAGCAGCAGCGCGGCACGGATACATCTGCCACCGGTTCGCCCTCGGTGACCGTAAGCTGATGGCGTAACCCGCTGGGTTTTCACTCCGCAGAAAGTAACGCCCATGTCGGCTCCGCCGCTGTTTCGTCTGGTCGACGAACGACGGGTGTCGCCTGCGCGTGATGCTGCGGCGGTGGGCCGGGTGCTCGCCGACGATCCGGTCGGCTCCTGCATGGTGGCAGCGCGGGTCGCCGACCACGGGGTGGAGCCTCAGGCCATCGGCGGAGAGCTGTGGACGCGCCGCAGCGCCGAGGAATCCCTGTGCTACGCCGGGGCCAATCTGATTCCGCTCCGCGGTGCGCAGCCGGACTTGCATGCGTTCGCCGATAAGGTGATGAGCACCGCGCGGCGCTGCTCGTCGTTGGTCGGGCGGGCCGAATTGGTGTTGCCGATGTGGGACCGCCTGCAGCACGCGTGGGGACCGGCCCGCGATGTGCGTGACCAACAACCACTCATGGCGCTGGGTGTGGCGCCGTCGTCGCGGATCGATCCGGCGGTACGACGGGTGCGGGTCGACGAGCTCGACGCTTACCTGGTGGCCGCGATCGACATGTTCATCGGTGAGGTCGGCATTGACCCGCGGATCGGCGACGGCGGTCGGGGCTACCGCCGCCGGGTGGCCAGTCTGATCGCAGCAGGGCGCGCGTATGCGCGCTTCGAGCACGGCCAGGTCGTGTTCAAGGCTGAGGTGGGATCGCAATCTCCGGTGGTCGGTCAGATCCAGGGCGTATGGGTGCACCCGGAGTGGCGCGGTCATGGGCTCGGCACCGCGGGAACGGCGGCCGTGGCCGCGGCGGTCGTCAACAGCGGGCGGATCGCAAGCCTGTACGTCAACAGTTTCAACGAGGTTGCCCGCGCGGCCTACGCCCGGGTGGGCTTCGCCGAGGTCGGGACGTTCGCCACCGTCCTGCTCGACTGAGCACGCGTCGCGCTGATTTGCTCGATCTGAAACGAGATCGTCCCACTCCCGCTTAAATGGGTGTTACGCGCCGAAAGTCGCGTCTATATCGGAAGTGCGCGGGGACCCAGGCGGTTTGCAGCCTGCTCGCGTTGTCGGATCGGGGGGTCGACATGCGGGGTTCCGTTTCCGGTTTGCCGCGCTCGGGTTGGGCGGCCGCTGCGTTGATGGCTGTGGGGGTTGGTGCCTCGATCACCGTGGGATGCGGCATCGCGGCCGCTGACGATGGCTCGGCGGCATCGTCGGCGTCGAAGTCCGGCTCTGCCCATTCCAAGCCGGCGTCATCCAGCAATGCCGCGAGCTCGTCCACGCCCGCGCCGCAGAAGAAAGCGGTGGCAATAAGTCGACGCTCTGCCGCACCGCCCGCGGCCGTCGGCACGACCGGGCGTCGGGTCAAGGACCTGACGGTGCCTGCCGTCAGCGCTTCGGCGACGGCGGTGGCAGTCCAGCCGATGGCCAAAACGACGTCGAGCAACAGCGCTTCGGCGGTTCCCAATCCGCTGGGGTTCCTCGATGCGATCATCCGGCAGATCCAGGTCACCTTCTTCAACCGCACACCGACGATGTCGTACGACTCGTCTAAGAACGTCGTCAATGCCGACGGCACGATCACCGGACAAGTTGTCGGCAGCGACGCCGACGGAGACACGCTGAAGTACACCGTGAGCACCCCGGCCGACGGGACGGTGGCGATCGACAGCAGCGGCCACTTCACGTACACACCCGGCGCGGGCTTCGTCCCCGCGACCGGCGACCTCTTCACCGCGTCGGTCAGCGACGCCACGGCCGGGCAGTACCACGGACTGATGGGATTGCTGGTTCCCGGATGGGGATCGACGGCAAGTCTCACTGCCAAGGTGACCGGACTGATCACACCGCCCGGTGATCCGGGGAATGTCGGGACATGGGGCACGCCAACACGATCCGCGTTCTTCACCGACTGGTCGGTGCTGTCGGACTGGTGGGTGTACAACGGCACCACCCAGCACGGCAACCGGACACCGAACCAGATCTCGTTCGCCGACGGTGTGATGACGCTGTCCGGCGACGCGGCAGGCAACGACGCGGGTATCGCGTGGGGGCCCGGCCAGAAGTATGGCGGGTGGGAGGTCCGGGTCAAGATACCTGCGGGTGCACCCAACTACGATCCCGTGCTGCTGCTGTGGCCAGACGCCGAAAACTGGCCTACCGGAGGCGAAGTCGACTTCATGGAGATCTGGGGCGATGGGTCCCGACAGGCGGTGAACTCGGTTCTGCACTACTCGTCGACCAACCAGCAGACCGGCGCGACCATGGCGGTGGACGCCACCCAGTGGCACACCTACGCGGTGAAGTGGACGCCCACCGAGATCACCACCTACGTCGATGGCACGCCGATCTTCACCACCAACGACACCTCGATGTTCCCGCCCGGGCCGATGCATCTGGCCATCCAGCTCGACATGCTGGGCCCCGACATCTCTGCGGGAGCGCAGATGCAGGTGGCGTGGGTCAAGGAGTATGCGTTGGCGTCGCTGCTCTGACCTGTCGTCAAACTTTGACGGGTCAAAAGGTATGCGCGTACCTACGCGCGGTGTGTTTGCGACGCTTTGGGGTCACGAGCTCATAACATTTGTCCCAATGGCTACTTGCACCTCATTAGCAACACGAGTCACAGGCGTTATCTCGGTATTGGCGCTCGTGGCGGCTTCCGCCACGCTGTCGGCGTGCACCCCGCGGCCCGATGGCCCAGGGCCCGCCGCGGAGCAGTACTTCGCCGACCTCACCAAGGGGGACACCGCGTCGGCGGCCCAGCTCTCCGACAAGCCGGCCGACGCCCAGGCTGCGCTCAACGAAGCGTGGGCCGGGCTGCAGGCGACACACCTCGACGCCCAGATCCTCGGCTCGCGCTACACCGAGGACACCGGCAGCGTCAACTACCGCTTCACGTGGCAGCTGCCCAAGAAGCGGACCTGGACCTACGACGGCGTCCTGCAGATGATCCGCGACGAGGGCAACTGGCACGTCCGCTGGACCCCCACTGGTTTACACCCCAAACTCGGTGAGCATCAGCACTTTTCGCTGCGTGCCGATGCGCCGCGGCGGGCGTCGGTCAATGAGCTCGGCGGCACCGACGTACTCGCCCCGGCGAACCTCTACCGCTATCAGCTCGACGCCGCCAAGGCCGGCAGCGCGTTGATGTCCACCTCGCGGGTGGTCGCCGATCAATTGCGCCAGTTCGACAACACCTTGGACCCGCAGCGCCTCGCCGAGCAGGCCAGCTCGTCGAGCGCTCCGCTGGACCTGGTCACGCTGAAGCCGGTGGACCACGACAAGGTCGCGCAGGCCCTCGACATGCTGCCGGGTGTCGTCGTTACTCCGCAGGCCGACCTGCTGCCGACCGACGACCACTTCGCTCCGGCCGTCATCAGTCAGGTGAAAAAGGCGGTGATCGACGAGCTCGACGGTGAGGCCGGCTGGAAAGTGGTCAGCGTCAACCAGAACGGCGCCGACATCGATGTGCTGCACGAGGTGGCACCGACCCCCGCGCCGTCGATCTCGATCACGTTGGACCGGTCGGTCCAGAACGCCGCTCAGCACGCCGTCAACACCCAGGGCCGCAAGGCGATGCTGGTGGTGATCAAGCCCTCGACCGGTGAGATTCTCGGTGTTGCGCAGAATGCGGCCGCCGACGCCGATGGGCCGGCGGCTACGACGGGTCTGTATCCGCCCGGCTCGACGTTCAAGATCATCACCGCAGGCGCGGCCATCGACCGCAACATGGCCACCCCCAACACCTTGCTGGGCTGCCCGGGTGAGATCGATATCGGCCACCGAACTGTGCCGAACTACAACAAGTTCGACCTCGGCACGGTCCCGATGTCGAAAGCGTTCGCGAACTCGTGCAACACGACGTTCGCCGAACTCGCCAGCCGCATGCCCCCGACTGCGCTGACCGTCGCCGCCTCGCAGTACGGCATCGGCCCGGACTACACGATCGAGGGGCTGACGACGGTGACCGGCACGGTTCCGCCGACGGTGAACCTGGCCGAACGCACCGAAGACGGCTTCGGGCAGGGCAAGGTGCTGGTGACGCCGTTCGGGATGGCGCTGGCGGCCGCGACCGTGGCCGCGGGCAAGACGCCGAGTCCGCATCTGATCGTGGGCAGCCAGACCGCTGAGAGCGGTGATAATCCGCCGATCTCCCCGGCGATGCTCGACGGCCTGCGGCCGATGATGCGGCTGGTGGTGACCAACGGCACCGCCAAGGACATCAGCGACGCCGGCGATGTGCGCGGGAAGACGGGGGAGGCGGAGTTCGAGGGAGGTTCACACGCCTGGTTCGCCGGCTATCGCGGCGACATGGCGTTTGCGGCGCTGATCGTGGGCGGCGGTAGTTCGGAGTACGCCGTGCGGATGGTCAAGATGATGCTGCAGGAGCTTCCCGCCGACTATCTGGCCTGAGTAGTTGGTGGCTGCGTACTCCACTGTCTTGACCGACGCGCGAAACGGCTCGTGGAAGGTGCCGCAGCCGGTCAGACGTAGCGCGTGGTTGGCAGAAATCTGCCCTCCGCTGGCGTACCGTGTGCTCCACCATGGCGCCACCACTGACCGACCCGCAACTTATTCGGGAACTCGAACCGGTCGTGGAAGCCGGCCTCAACCAGCACTTTGCCGCCACGAAGGACTGGTCGCCGCACGACTATGTGCCGTGGTCGGACGGCTCCAACTACGCTGCGCTCGGCGGCTCGGACTGGACGCTCGAGCAGTCGCCGCTCTCGGAACTCGCTCGCATCGCGATGGTGACCAACCTGCTCACCGAGGACAACCTGCCGTCCTATCACCGTGCGGTCGCAGGCTACTTCACCCTCGACGACGCCTGGGGTGCCTGGGTGAACCGCTGGACCGCAGAGGAGAACCGGCACGGTATCGCCCTGCGTGACTACCTCGTCGTTACCAGGGCCGTCGATCCGATCGCGCTGGAGCAGGCGAGGATGCTGCAGGTCACCACAGGCTTCAACCCCGGTTATCAGGGCCAGGGAGACATCGCACCGGAGTCTTTTCTCGACGCCGCCGCCTACGTGACGTTCCAGGAGCTGGCAACCAGGGTTTCTCACCGCAACACCGGTAAGGCATGTGACGAGCCGGTCGCGGACGCGCTGTTGAAACGCATCGCGTTCGACGAGAACCTACACATGATCTTTTACCGCGACCTGACTGCCGCGGCGCTGGACCTGTCGCCGGACCGGGCGATGCACTCGATCTGCCGCATCCTGGTCAACTTCGCGATGCCCGGCTTCTCGATCCCGAACTTCCGCCGCAATGCCGTCAAGATGGCCGTCGGCGGTATCTACGACGCGCGGCAACACCTCGAGGACGTCGTACTGCCGGTGTTGCGCAAGTGGCGGATCTTCGAGCGCGACGATTTCACCGCCGAGGGCGAGGCCGAGCGCGACGCACTCGGCGCCTTCATCGCGAAGTTGGAGGCCGAGGCGGCCAGATTCGACGAATCCAAGGCTCGCTATCTCGAGCGAGAAGAGCGCAAGACGAAGCGCCGCGCCGCGGCCACATCACTCATGGGCTGACCTCAGAACGTCGGCAGGCGCGACAGGCTCTCGTTCCAGAAGTCGTCGTGCCCGTAACTCCGCAGGTACTTGGCCCTGCGCCAGGCCTTCGACCGGAACAGGTCGAAAACACCGACTTCGGAGTGTTGATTCTCAGCCGCGATGAACGCCGTGTCGCCGCGGTCAAGGCGGTTGACCATCTGCTCGCGCGGGCAGGTGCCAACATCGCTGCCGACTCGATACTGCACCTCGACGATGTGGCGATAGTCGTCACTGTGCGATGGCGATGTACGACGGGCAATTATTTGATAACGCATGGTGATACCTCGAACTATGCAGCTAGATGACGTAGCTGTCAGTATATCGCAGTTGCCAAATCTGCATGCCGATGTCCAAAACGTTCGCGAGTCGTCGCAAGATCGAGACCGAACGGTGCCGGGTGTTTAGATGAAGCGTGGCCAACCGCATGCAGAGTTTGCTCGGGGTCACCTACCCCGTGGTCCAGGCGCCGATGACCTACATCGCACGGGCTTCGCTTGCCGCTGCGGTTTCCGAGGCCGGGGGGCTTGGCGTAATCGAAACCCTCACTCCCGAGGGGCGCGCCGACCTGCTTCGGGTTCGTGATCTCACCGACCGGCCGGTGGGCGCGAACCTGATGATCCAGGGCTGGAAACGGGACCCGTCGATCGTTGAGGTGCTCGCCGAGGCGAATGTCCGACATGTCTTCACCTCCGCGGGTGATCCGGCGCTGTTCACCGAACGACTGCACGACGCGGGCATGACGGTCGTGCACGTGGTGGGTTCGCTGAAAGGCGCCCGGAAAGCCGTCGACGCGGGTGTGGATGCGCTCGTGGTCGAAGGCGTCGAGGGCGGTGGATTCAAATCGGCCCTCGGCGCGTCGACCTTGGTGCTGCTCCCGCTGATCGCCGAGCAGATCGAGCTGCCGCTGATCGCGGCCGGCGGCATCTGCGACGCACGGTCGGCCGCCGCGGCCGTGGTGCTGGGCGCCGAGGGCGTCCAGATGGGCACCCGCATGCTGGCCAGCCGCGAGGCGGCCGTGCACGCCAACTTCAAGAACGCCATCGTCGCCGCCGACGATGCCGGGACGATCCTGCTCGACCTGCCGGGTAATCCCACGATGCGGGTGCTGCACGTCGGTCTGGCCCGCCGGGTGTCGACCGAGGGCGCCACCGCGCCGCTGATCAACGGCGTCGCCGAGCTCTACTTCCAGGGCGACATGGACGCCAGCGTTGCCAACACCGGCCAGGTCTCCTCACGTATCGGAGACGTCCTGCCGGTCGCCGACATCGTCCGCGACACCTGGCTGGGTGCGCAGGATGTGCTGACCGGCGCCGCGGCCCGGCTCTGAGTCAGCCGGCGACCCGGAGTCACCCCTTCTTGCTGCTCCCGGTGCTGCGGGCCACTGCCCGCTGCGCCGCAGTTTTCTTGGCCGTTGTGCGGGCGGACCGAGCAGATCCGGCGGCGGGCCTGGCTGTCCGAGCAGATCCGGCGGCGGTGGTGCTGGTGGGATCGATCGCGGCGGCCCCGCCGGCGACGGCGCCGTTGATGTTGAAGCCGGGGCCCTGTTTGGTGACGGTCTGCCCGGTCTGCCCGATGGAACCGGCGATCGCCAGCGGACCGGCGCCCGTTTGCACGGTGTTGCCGCTGCCGAAGTCGGCGAACGCTAGGCCAAACATGCCGCCGGCCGGAAAGCCCGCAGTGGTTTTGTTGTTCGTTCCAAAAAGGTTCATGGCGGTGCTGAAGGTGCCTTGGGCGAGGGCGGAGTGGCCCACAACCGTGGTCCCGTTGCCAAACAGATTGACGGCGATGTTGCCCACACCCAAGGTTTGGGCAATGCTGCCGGCAGGGACTGTGGTTCCCAGCGAGATGTTTGTGGCGACACTGAGACTGAGGTAGGACATGGTCGGCGCCCCGATCGCGACGGCGTACCCGTTCGGACCCAGTTGCGTTGCCATTCCGAGGATCCCGATAGTCTCTGCGACTGAATTGTCACCGATCGTGGTGGCGCTGGAGAGGGCGCTGGTTACCCCAGGCAGGCCCACAATGGCCGTCGCGCCGTTGCCGACAGCCAGGGCGGTGGAGAACCATCCGTCTGCGGCGAGCGCCGCTGCCCCGTTGCCGATGGCGATGGCAATGCTGGTCGGGCCACTCATGCAGGCGGGGCTGTTGCCGAAGCCGAAGAACGAGGCGCAGGTGGCGCGGGCCGGCGGGGCTGAGCCGAGGCCGGTGGTGGCCAACACACCGATGCTCAGTGCGCTGACGGCGGTGGCGGTGGCGAGTTTGGTTCTGGTGGTTGAAGCGTGTCGACCCATGACTACCTCCAGGTGAGCTGAGTGGTCGCTATGGACGAAATTTAGCCCCCATCCATGTGCCGGGCGGAGTTATTGTCTGATTCGTCAAAATACGGGGACGCCGAGGACCTAGTCCGATCCCACCGGAATATCGGTGGGGGCTGCCAGCCCGCGGCAGCGCACTCATCGGCCCAGGCCAGCCGAGGTCGAGCAGGTACCGTGGAAAGGCCATGACTGGAATCGAGCACACCCCTGGGCTGCGGGTTTCCGATGCTGACCGCAACGGAACGCTGCGTCGGCTGCACAACGCCGTCGCGCTGGGGCTGATCGACATCGGCGAATTCGAGGAACGCTCGGCACAGGTGTCGATGGCGCGAATGCACTCCGATCTGAACGTTTTGGTCGACGACCTTCCCGGGCCGGGCGCCATCGTCACCTCGGCCGCCGACCGGGTCGAACTGCGTGGCTGGATGGGCTCACTGAAGCGGCACGGGGAGTGGACCGTGCCGACCCGGCTGGCGCTGGTCCGCCGGATGGGCTCGGTCGATCTCGACCTGACCAACGCCCGGTTCGCCGGACCCGTCGTCGTGATCGAGCTCGACCTGGTGCGCGGCTCGTTGGATCTGCGGTTGCCGGACGGCGCCAGCGCTTCGATCGACGACATCACGATCTACGGCGGTAGCGCGCGTGACCGCCGCAAGGAACCTCCCGCTGAGGGCACCCCGCATGTGGTGCTCACTGGACGGGTGGTCATGGGTTCGGTCAACGTCCGCGGCCCGAGGCGGCCGCTACTGCGTCGCCATTAGGCTGGCAACATGCCCGTACGCACTGCGCTCCGACCCGGAGTGATCTCACCAGAATTGCCGGTACCCCAGGCGATCGAGCGGCCCGAATACGTCGGCAAGTCGGCGGTCGCCGAAGGCAGCGAACCGTGGATCCAGACTCCCGAGGTCATCGAGAAGATGCGCATCGCCGGGCGGATCGCCGCGGGGGCGCTGGCCGCGGCGGGCCAGGCGGTCGCACCCGGGGTGACCACCGACGAGCTCGATCGCATCGCCCACGACTACATGATCGATCATGGCGCCTATCCCTCGACGTTGCACTACAAAGGCTTTCCGAAGTCGTGCTGCACGTCGCTGAACGAGATCATCTGCCACGGCATCCCGGACTCGACCGTCGTCGAGGACGGCGACATCGTCAACATCGACGTGACCGCCTACATCGATGGTGTGCATGGCGACACCAACGCCACCTTCCTGGCCGGGGACGTCAGTGAGGAACACCGCCTGCTGGTCGAACGCACCCACGAGGCGACGATGCGTGCCATCAAGGCCGTCAAGCCGGGCCGCGCACTGTCGGTCGTCGGCCGGGTCATCGAGGCGTACGCAAACCGGTTCGGCTACAACGTGGTTCGCGATTTCACAGGTCACGGCATCGGCACCACGTTCCACAACGGTCTGGTGGTACTGCACTACGACCAGCCTGAGGTGGAGACCGTGCTGCAGCCGGGAATGACGTTCACGATCGAACCGATGATCAACCTCGGCGCCCTGGACTACGAGATCTGGGATGACGGCTGGACGGTGGTCACCGCGGACCGCAAGTGGACGGCGCAGTTCGAGCACACCCTGGTCGTCACCGAGGATGGCGCGGAAATTCTGACGCTGGCGTCGTGAGACTTCTTCCGCGAGCAGCCGTGAAAGCCCCCTATTTCGGTCCAAAATGGGGGGTTTCACGTCTGCTCGGCGCAGAAAAGTGACCGGCGGCGCGCTCCTGATTGCCGGCACCACCTCCGATGCCGGCAAGTCGATGGTCGTCGCTGGTTTGTGCCGATTGTTGGCACGCAAGGGAATTCGGGTCGCGCCGTTCAAGGCGCAGAACATGAGCAACAACTCGGTGGTGACCGAGGACGGCGGCGAGATCGGCCGGGCCCAGGGCATGCAGGCGCGCGCGGCGGGGCTGGCGCCGAGCACCCGGTTCAACCCGGTGCTGCTCAAGCCCGGCAGCGACCGCACGTCGCAACTGGTCGTCAAGGGGCACCCGATCGGTATGGTCGGTGCGGCCGACTACATCGAGCACCGCGATCGCCTCGCCGGCGTGGTCGCTGACGAATTGGCATCGCTGCGAGCTGAATTCGACGTCGTGCTCTGCGAAGGCGCGGGGTCGCCGGCCGAGATCAACCTGCGGGCAACCGATCTGGCCAACATGGGCCTGGCACGCGCCGCGAACCTGCCCGTCGTGGTTGTCGGTGACATCGACCGTGGTGGCCTGCTGGCCCACCTGTTCGGCACGGTCGCCGTGCTTTCTCCGGAAGACCAGGCGCTGATCGCAGGCTTCATCGTCAATAAGTTTCGTGGCGATCCCGCCCTGCTGGTTCCCGGGCTTGACCAGCTCGCCGAGCTCACCGGCAGGCCTACCTACGGCATCGTGCCGTACAGCGACGAACTGTGGCTGGACGCCGAGGACTCGGTCTCGGTGGTGGCCGGCCACGTCATCGGGGTTCCGGCGCCGCCACGCGGTGAGCAGTGGCTGCGCGTCGCGGCGATCCGACTGCCGCGCATCTCCAATTCCACCGATATCGAAGCGTTGGCCTGTGAACCCGGGGTGTTGGTCCGGTGGGCGAGCGAGCCCGCCGAGCTGGCTGACGCCGATATCGTCGTCATTCCCGGCAGCAAGGCCACCGTTGCCGACTTGACCTGGCTGCGGGAGCGCGGGCTGGCCGACGCCATCACCTCCCACGCGCACGCGGGCCGCCCCGTGTTGGGCATCTGCGGCGGTTTCCAGATGCTGGGGCGGCGCATCGGTGACACCGTCGAGACCCGCGCGGGCGACGTCGGCGGGCTCGGATTGCTCGACGCCGAGATCGACTTCGCGCCGGAGAAGGTGCTGCGGCGCTGGCAGAGTCCGTTGAGCGGCTACGAAATCCATCACGGTCGGGTGACCCGGTGCGGCGAAGACAGCTGGTTCGACGCCGACGGCACGGTCGGAGGCTACGTCCGAGGTTCGGTGTTCGGTACCCACTGGCACGGCCTGCTGGACAACGACGCCTTCCGGCGCGGCTGGCTCGCGTCCGCCGCCGCTGCCGCCGGACGGTCCGGCTTCGAGATTGCGAACGACACGGAGGTCCCCGCCCGCCGAGACGCCCAGCTCGACCTGATGGCCGACCTACTGGGTGAGCACCTCGACATCGACGCGCTGTTGTCGCTGCTCGACGCGGGAGCGCCGATACTTCCCACGGTGAGCACCCGCTTGCATCGGTAGCCTGAAACCATGTCGGGTCGGGTACGTGCGGCGCTCGCAGCGGCGGCCGCTGTGTTGCTGGCCGGCTGCGGCTCGACGGTCGCCGGCACCGCGACGTGGCCGGGTGCGACGCTGGAAAGGGCAGCGTTGGCTGCCGGTGATTTTCCGCCCGGTGTTCAGTACGACCGCTTGGTCGAGCAGCTCGGCCACCCTGACAACTTCGGTAGTCCGCCGTCGATGCGATCCCGACCCGAGGGCTGCGCCAACGCGCTGACCAACGTCATCGCGGAATCGGCCGAACGCGGGCCGGGCAGTGCGGCGAAGTACACGGCGGCATACGACGGTGCACGCATCGCGATGACAGTGCTGTCCTGGAACCTGGACATGGACAAGCTCGAGGCAGCGGCGTCCCGCTGCGCGGAGTTCGAAACCTACTTCGACACCAGGAGCAAGGGCATCGCCATCACCACCACCGAACTTCCGGGCTTGAGCGATGACGCGTTGGCGTATCGACAAACGATGCAGCTGATGGGTTCGGCCAGTAGTGTTTACATGGCGTTCCAAAATGTGGGCAGGTACGGAGTTTTCGGAATCGCTTTTCCCACACCTGATCCCGGCATCGAAGTCAAAGCGTCACTGCCGCAGACATTCTTGGATGTGTTTGCCAAACAATCTGTGAAGATTCGTCAAGCGACCTGAGTAGGAGAGGAACCCTGCGGAAACTTCCTCGGGAACGCCACTTTTTCAGTAACGTGGCGAAATGCCTTCGACAATGGTGACTGTCGATGGGTTCCCCGTCCCAGTCAGTGTGACCGGCCCGGAGAAGGGCCCCTACGTCGTTCTGCTCGGTGCAGCCCAGCACGCACCCGCTGCCTACGACGGGGTCTGCCAGCGTTTACACACGGCGTCGGTGCGCACCGTTGTCATAGGCGCCGACCCTCGGCTACATCCCAAAGCGGTGGTGGGCATCCTCGACGCGCTCGATGTCCGCTGGGGAATCCTGGTGGGAGATCGCGCCGGTGCCGAGCTTGCGTGGGAGCTCGCCGCTACCCGTCTCGACCGGTTCACCGGTCTGGTCGTGATCGACCGCGGGCATCCGCGGGTGCCCGACCAGAACGGTGTCATCCGCGACGAGGACTGCCCGCCCGTGGAGATCAACACCACCGCGCTGGTCAGCACGCCCGCCGCGCGGGCATCGGCCAGGGCCAGCCAGCGCTACGTCTACAGCGACTACCGGGTGGTGGAGTTCACCGGCCGGCGCAACGCCGCGGAGTCCACCGCGCAGCTGGCCGCAGAGATCGTCTTACGCACCAGCACTTGGTGAACTCAGTGCGGTTGCTCTTCAGGGGTCCACGCCTGCGGTAGACCCGGTTGTCCGGGGAACAGGAAATCGACGAAAGCCTGTGCGGTCGGCTGCGGCTCGTGGTTGGCCAGCCCGGGGCGTTCGTTGGCTTCGACGAACACGTACTCATCGCGGGTCACGTCCGGCACCAGAAGATCGATGCCGGTGACCGGGATACCGATGGCCTCGGCGGCGAGCACGCCGACCCGACGCAGCTCCGGGTGAACGATCGCCGTCACGTCGTGAATCGTGCCGCCCTGGTGCAGGTTTGCGGTCTTGCGCACGCGCAACTGCTCGCCTTCAGGCAGAACATCATCGAGCGACCATCCGGACTCGGCCACCGTCGCTTCGGTGACCTCGTCAAGGGGGATCCGGGATTCACCGCCGGTAGCCGCGGCGCGGCGGCGGCTCTGGGTCTCGATCAGTTCCCGGACGGTGTGCTTCCCGGTGCCGACGATCGCGGCCGGTTTCCGCAGTGCGGCCGCGACGACCTTGCCGTCGATCACAACGAGGCGCAGATCGTCGCCGGGAGCGCGTTGTTCGATCAGCACCTCCGGGTGCTGTTCCCGGGCGCGGGCCAACGCGGCGTCCAACGCTTCGGGGCTGCTCACGCCGACGGTGATCCCCTTGCCCTGTTCGCCTCGCGTCGGTTTTACGACGACGTCGCCGACCTCGGCCAGGAACGCATGATCCTCGGCATCGAAGGTGGCGAGTCGACCTTTTGGCACGACGATGCCCGCCTCGGAGACGATTCGACGGGTCAGCCGCTTGTCGTCGCAGCGGCTCATCGCCACGGCTGAGGTGTATTCGCTCAATGACTCCCGCGTCACCACACTGCGCCCGCCGAACGACAACCGCATCTCACCGGTTTCGGCGTCGAGCACCTCGATGTGGATACCGCGTCGCATGGCCTCGTCGGCGATGATGCGCGCGTACGGGTTGAGGTCGTCAACGGTTTCTCTCGCAGGAGTGAACAACGGCTCGTTGATCGCGTTCTTACGTTTGACGGCGAGGACCGGGACGCGCTGGAAGCCGAGCTTCTCGTACAGCGCGATCGCGGCCTCGTTGTCGTAGGCCACCGAAAGGTCCATGTAGGCGCGGTCACGCTCGCGGAAGACCGCGGCCAGCGTGCGGGTGAGCGACGCGCCGATACCGGGCAGGCCGGCGCTCGGGTCGACGGCCAGCGTCCACAGACTCGAACCGTCTTCGGGGTCATTGAACAGCCGCTTGTGATCCACGCCGGTGACAGTGCCGATCACCGAGCCGTCGTCGTCACGGACCGCGACCAGGTACTCCACCGCGTCGCAGTGCAGGTGGTTGTTCCAGATCAGCTCGGTCGGCGCGGGAACCATCCCGCAGCGCACGTACACCCGGTTCATCTCGTCGGCTTCGGCTGGATCGCGCAGCCGGCGCACGGTGAACCCGACCGGGGTGGGGCCCTCGGGGTCGTCGGGGTGTAGACGCCACCGGTAGGTATGGCTGGGATCGATGAACAGTTCGGCCGGCGACTTGGCCACCAGCACATGCGATTCACGGGCGTAGATGCAGATGTCGCGGCGACCCTGCTCCTCCTGCTGCAACACCGCCGCCAGCTTGTCGGGGTTCTCGAAGGTCTGGCCGAAAATCAGTCGGCCCCAACCCAGTTCGAGCACCGTGTTATCCGACATCTCCCGGACCAACTCCTGTGGGGAGGCATCGTGCAGCCCCATGGTGATGGCCTCGGTGTGGGTGGTCATGCGGCAGGCCCGGTGATTCCGTGGTGCTGCAGCCACAACTCGAGAAGCCCGATCTGCCATAGTTCATTGCCGCGCAGCGGGGTCAGCCTTCCATTGGGGTCGGCCAGCAGCCGCTCGACGGCCTCGGGCCGGAACAGGCCACGTTCTTTGGCCTGGGGTGCATAGAGCGCGTCGCGAACCATCTCCAGGTACGGACCCTCCAGATGGGTCAAAGCTGGAACTGGGAAGTACCCTTTGGGCCGGTCGATCACTTCGGCTGGAATAACTTGGCGCGCAGCCTCTTTCAGTACACCTTTGCCACCGTGGGCGGTCTTGAGCTCGGGTGGGCAGGTCGCTGCCAGTTCGACCAGGTCGTGGTCGAGGAACGGCACCCGGCCTTCCAGTCCCCATGCCATCGTCATGTTGTCGACGCGTTTGACCGGATCGTCGACCAGCATCACGGTGGTGTCCAGCCTCAGGGCACGGTCCACGCCGGTCTGCGCGCCGGGCTGGGCGAAGTGCTCGGCGACGAATGACAGGCTCGGGTCCTCGCGGCCACTGAGCCGCTCGTCGGAGAGCAGAGCGGCCACGCCGTCGTGGTCACGGTCGAAGAACGCCCCGCGGTAGCGCGCGAGCGAGCCGTCCACGCTGGCCGCATCGGCTTCTGCCATCGGCGGATACCAGTGGTACCCGGCGAACACCTCATCGGCACCCTGACCGGACTGCACCACCTTGACGTGCTTGGCCACTTCCTGGCTCAGCAGGTAGAACGCCACGCAGTCGTGGGAGACCATCGGCTCGCTCATCGCACCGATCGCGCCTTCGAGCGCGGGCAACATACGGGCGGTGTCGATGCGGATCTGGTGGTGGTCGGTGTCGAACCGCTTGGCCACGATGTCGGAGTAGACGAACTCGTCGCCCTTGACGCCGCCGACCGATTCGAAGCCGATCGAGAAGGTCGCGAGTCCGTGCTGGCCGGCCTCGGCGAGCAGACCGACGATCAAACTTGAGTCCACCCCACCCGAGAGCAGGCAGCCGACCGGCACGTCCGCGACCAGTCGGCGCTTCACGGCAGCCCGCAGGGAATCGAGAACCGCGTCCTCCCAATCGCGTTCGCTCCAGTCGGCACGGTCCTCGCGACGGCTGAAATCCGGTGCCCAGTAGGTGGTTTCGCGGCGTCTGCCATCGGGTTCGATGGCCAGCAGCGTGCCGGGGGAGAGCTTGCGGACACCACACAGGATGGTGCGTGGGGCGGGCACCACCGAGTGGAAGGTCAAGTAATGGTGCAGCGCGATCGGGTCGATGCGGGTGTCGACGCCACCGCCGGCCAACAAGGCGGGCAGTGACGATGCGAACCGGATGCGGTGCGGGTCCTCGCTGATGTAGAGCGGTTTGATGCCGAGCCGGTCGCGGCCCAGCAGCACGCGGCCGCTGTCGCGCTCGGTGATCGCGAAAGCGAACATGCCGTAGAGCCGGTCGACGAACCGGTCGCCCCAGTGGTGGTAGGCCTTGAGCAACACCTCGGTGTCGCTGTGCGAGAAGAACCGGTAGCCGTGCCCGGCGAGCTCGTCGCGCAGGGCCTCGTAGTTGTAGATGCACCCGTTCCAGGCGATGGTTAGTCCGAGGTCGGCGTCCACCATCGGCTGGGCACCCGCCTGAGACAAGTCGATGATTTTCAGCCGGCGATGGCCGAGCGCCACCCGGCCCTGCGACCACACGCCCGCCGCGTCAGGCCCGCGGGGCTCCATCGTCGCCGCCATGGCAGCTACCGCGGCCACATCGGGGGCCTGATCGTCGAGACGCACCTCGCCCGCCGCTCCACACATCGGTTCCGACCCATCCCGTCTGTTTCGCTGAGTTCGGCCCTCCTATTTACCCGCACGGAACGAGTCCTAACCGGGCCGAGACGGTGCTCACAAAAAACGAGACTGCACATAAACCGCGCCCCTCGGCCAGGGGCACGAGGGGCGCGGGGCCCGCCTCACGGAGGGCCTGGGGTGTGGTCTCCTGTGAAAAGTTAGGAAACCCCCTCCAGCTCCTCACCGGTGAGGTCGATCTGCCGCACCGGGCCGGTGAACCAGTTCTTCACCGACGCGTGCCAGTAGATGTAGAGCAGCAGCAGCACGCCTCCCACCAGCAGCGGGGTGTAGTTCACGTACTTCCACTCGAAGCTGTCATCCCACGGCGCACCGCCGAGCGAGGTCGGGAACATCGCGATGATCGAGGTGATGACGATCTCGGCCAGCGCCACCGGCGCCATCCACTTGTGGTGTCCGCGGAGGTTCCACCGGCCGAGCGGGAACGAGTCGCCGGCCTTCCAGCGGAAATAGATCGGCACCGCGAAGCACAGGTACAGGCCCACCACGCCGATCGAGACCACCGCGAAGAACGCGACCGGCACCGGGGCGCCGTTGATGTCCACCTTGACCAGGGCCGGCAGGGTGATGATCGCCGCGATGGTCGCGGTGACGATCACCGCATTGGCCGGCACCCTCTTGGCGCTCAGCTTCGCCCACAGCTGGTGACCGGGCACCGCCCGGTCACGGCTGAATGCGAACAGCATCCGCGAGGCGCTGGTCTGGCAGGCCGTGGTGCAGAACAGCTGGCCGGCGGTCGAGATCAACAACACGATGGCGACCCATTTGGAGGTCAACGCCTGGCTGAAGATCGTGGCGACCGCCCCGCCGCCCTTGGTCACACCGTCGACATCCTGCACAGCGAACAGGAAGGTCAGCAGAAGGACCCAGCCACCGATTGCCGAGTAGAAGATCGACCGCCAGATGCCCTTCGCGGCGCCGTCGGCGGCGCTCTTGGTCTCTTCGGACAGGTGTGCCGACGCGTCATAGCCGGTGATCGTGTACTGGGTCAGGATCGCCGACATCGGCAGCACGAACAGCAGGAACGTGAACCCGGAAGTGGAACCGCCGAAGAATCCGGTGTTGTTGACCGTCGTGGCGAACACCGTGGAGAAGCTGGCGTGCTGTTCAGGCAGTGCCCACAGGATCACGATCACGGCCGCCGCACCGATGACGTGCCACCAGACCGAGATGTTGTTGATCACGGCCAGCAGGTGGCTGGAGAAGATGTTGATGGTCGCGACGACGACCAGGATGACCAGGAACATGACGAACGTCCGGGTCAGGCTGTAGCCGGCCAGCCAGCTCTCACTGAAGGTACCCAGCGTCAGGTCCAGGAAGGTTGCCGACCCATAGGCCACCGACGCCAGGATCGCGATCAGACCGATCAGGTTGAGCCAGCCGGTGTAGTACCCGGCCTTGGGACCGCCGAGTTTAGCTGCCCACCAATAGATTCCGCCTGAGGTAGGGAACGCCGACACGAGCTCGGACATACAGAGTCCGATGATCAGGATGAACATCGAGATGATCGGCCATCCCCAGGCGATCGCTGCTGGGCCGCCGTTGTTCCAGCCCAGGCCGAACGAGGTGAAGCAGCCCGCCAGGATCGAGATGATGGAGAACGAGATGGCGAAATTGCTGAAGCCGGACCAGGACCGATGCAGCTCCTGGGTATACCCGAGGCTGGCGAGGTGCTTTTCGTCGTCGTCGAGTAGTTCGTGACCCTCTGGCACGGTGTCTCCTTCTGGGCGAGATGACCAAGAGGCGCCCACCGGCGCTCTCCTGAGTAGGGACAATAGAGTGCTATTGGTCTGGTGTCCTACCTTTGGAGTGACGTTTATGTAAACCTGGATGGCGACACCGCCGCGATGGCGGCATCCAATGGTTGACTTTCCGTCTAATCAACCCGATGCGGGGCAATCGAGAGGGGCACGCGTGACGCCTGATGGTGTTGGCCGCCGCCGACGAGGTCTGTTGCTGCAGGCCGAGCTGGACGCCATGGTGGCCGCCGGTGAGATCGACACCGTGATCGTCGCGTTTGCCGACATGCAGGGCCGGCTGACCGGTAAGCGGATTTCGGCCGAACTATTCGTCGACGACGTCGCCGCCCACGGCGCCGAGTGCTGCAACTACCTGCTGGCGGTGGACGTCGAGAACAACACCGTCGACGGCTACGCGATCTCGAGTTGGGAAACCGGCTACGGCGACATGGTGATGACCCCGGATTTCAGCACGCTGCGTCTGCTGCCGTGGCAGCCAGGCACCGCACTGGTCATGGCCGACCTGTCCTGGACCGACGGCACACCGGTGGTGCAGGCCCCCCGTAGCATCCTCAACAAGCAACTGGCCCGACTCGCCGACCGGAATCTGGACGCTGTTGCCGCCACCGAACTCGAGTTCATCGCGTTCGACACCACATACCGCGACGCGTGGAAGTCCGGCTACCGCGACCTGACTCCAGCCACCGACTACAACATCGACTACGCGATGCTGGCGTCGACCCGGATGGAGCCGCTGCTGCGCGACATCCGACTCGGGATGTCCGGTGCGGGCATGTACTGCGAGGGCGTCAAGGGTGAATGCAACCTCGGCCAGCAGGAGATCGGGTTCCGGTACGCCGAAGCGCTGGTCACCTGTGACAACCACACGATCTACAAGAACGGCGCGAAAGAGATCGCCGACCAGCACGGCAAGAGCCTGACATTCATGGCGAAATACGATGAGCGCGAAGGAAACAGCTGCCACATCCACATCTCCTTCCGCGGCACGGACGGCTCGGCGGTGTTCGCGGACGACGCCGACGAACTCGGAATGTCGCCGATGTTCCGCAGCTTCGTCGCCGGCCAGCTGGCCACGCTGCGCGAGCTGACCCTGTTCTATGCACCGAATATCAACTCCTACAAGCGGTTTGTCGATGGCAGCTTCGCGCCGACCGCAGTCGCGTGGGGCATGGACAACCGCACCTGCGCATTGCGGGTGGTCGGACACGGGTCTGGGATGCGGATGGAGTGTCGCGCACCCGGTGGTGATGTCAACCAATATCTCGCGGTGGCGGCATTGATCGCCGGTGGTCTGTACGGCATCGACAACGGGCTGGAGCTGCCGGATGCCGTGCAGGGCAACGCCTACACCAGTGGCGCCGAGCGGCTGCCGACCACACTGGCCGAGGCGGCCGCGCTGTTCGAGGGTTCGGCGGTGGCCCGCGAGGCATTCGGCGACGAGGTCGTCGAGCACTACCTGAACAATGCCCGTGTCGAGCTGGCGGCGTTCAATTCCGCGGTGACCGATTGGGAGAGGGTGCGCGGCTTTGAGCGGCTCTAGTTCTGCTCGCGGACGGGAGGAGGCCGGGCTGCGTCCTGTCATCGGGCTGACCACCTACTTGCAGCAGGCACAGACGGGCATCTGGGATGTGCACGCCAGCTTCCTGCCCGGCATCTACATCGAAGGTGTGACGCGGGCCGGTGGCATCGCCACGCTGCTGCCGCCGCAACCGGTGGACGCCGGCGTCGTCGACCAGATCCTCCACGGGCTCGACGGCCTGATCATCACCGGCGGCAGGGACGTCGACCCGGCCGCCTACGGCCACGACGCGCACCCTGCCACCGATGAGCCCGACCGCGTTCGTGACGCGTGGGAGCTCGCGCTGGTGAGCGCTGCGATACCCCGGCACCTGCCGGTGCTCGGCATCTGCCGCGGCGCACAGGTTCTCAACGTCGCGCTCGGTGGCACTCTGCATCAGCACCTGCCCGATGTCGTCGGGCACGCCCGTCATCAGCAGGGCAACGCGGTGTTCACCACGTCCTCGATCCGGACGGTGGCCGGCAGCAGGCTGGCCGGGCTGATCGGGCAGAGCACGAATGCGCAGTGCTACCACCATCAGGCGATAGACCGGCTCGGAGACGGGCTGATGATCAGCGCCCTCGACGGCGACGGCGTAGTCGAGGCCGTCGAGCTGCCTGGCGACGATTTCGTCCTCGCCGTGCAGTGGCATCCCGAGGAGACCCTCGACGACCTGCGGGTGTTCGCCGGTCTGGTCGAGGCGGCACGGACCAACACCACAGAGAGAGCGGCCCTTGGGGGCAGGAGCGAAGCGACTAGGGGGAAGGCCCGAGCTTGAGTACCACCGAACTGGTCAATCCGGCGACCGAAGAGGCGTTGCGCACGGTCGAGCTGACCGACGTCGCCGGGGTCGACGATGCGGTCGCGCGCGCCAAGGTGGCCCAAAAAGCCTGGGCGAAGCAGGCTCCCGCGGAGCGGGCCGCCGCGCTACGAGCGTTCGCCGCAGCGGTCGACGGCCACGTCGGCGAGCTGGCCGCCCTCGAGGTCGCCAACTCCGGGCATCCGATCGGTGCCGCCGAGTGGGAGGCCGGACACGTGCGCGACGTCTTGCAGTTCTACTCGGCCACCCCGGAACGCCTGTCGGGCAAGCAGATTCCGGTAGCCGGTGGACTGAATGTGACGTTCAACGAGCCGATGGGTGTGATCGGGGTGATCACGCCGTGGAACTTCCCGATGCCGATCGCGGTATGGGGCTTCGCACCCGCCCTGGCCGCGGGCAACGCGGTGGTGCTCAAACCGGCCGAGTGGACGCCACTGACCTCGATGCATCTGGGCGAGCTCGCGTTGGAAGCCGGTCTGCCGGAGGGCCTGTTTCAGGTTCTGCCTGGACGGGGCTCGGTGGTCGGCGACCGTTTCATCAGCCACCCAGATGTCCGCAAGATTGTATTCACCGGCTCGACCGAGGTGGGCACCAAGGTGATGGCCGGGGCCGCCAACCAAGTCAAGAGGGTCACCCTGGAACTCGGCGGTAAGAACGCCAATATCGTCTTCGCCGACTGCGACCTCGAAAAGGCCGCAGCGACCGCACCCTATGGCGTGTTCGACAACGCCGGGCAGGACTGCTGCGCGCGCAGCCGGATCCTGGTGCAGCGCAGCGTGTTCGACAAGTTCATGGAACTGCTCGAGCCGGCCGTCAAGGGTGTGGTCGTCGGTGATCCCACCGCTCGGGACACCGAGATGGGACCGCTGGTGTCGCGCAAGCACTTCGAATCGGTGGCCGCTTATGTGCCCGATGACACGAACGTCGCCTTCCGCGGCTCGGCGCCCAGCGGGCCCGGCTTCTGGTTTCCGCCAACGGTGCTCACCCCGCAGCGCACCGACCGCACCGTGACCGACGAGATCTTCGGTCCGGTCGTCACGGTGCTGCCGTTCGAGGACGAAGCCGACGCCATCGCGTTGGCCAACGACACTGAATACGGGCTGTCCGGGTCGATCTGGACCGACAACCTGTCGCGGGCGGTGCGGGTGTCCCGCGCGGTCGAGGCCGGCAATCTCAGCGTGAACTCCCATTCGTCGGTCCGGTACAACACCCCGTTCGGCGGATTCAAGCAATCCGGGTTGGGTCGCGAACTCGGGCCGGACGCACCACTGCACTTCACCGAAACCAAGAATGTCTTCTTTGCCGTAGAGGAGAGCTAGATGGATCTGTCCCAGCGACTCAAGGACAAGGTCGCCGTCATCACCGGTGGTGCCAGCGGCATCGGACTGGCGGCCGCCAAGCGGATGCGGTCCGAGGGCGCGATCGTCGTCATCGGGGATCTCGACGAGACCACCGGCAAGTCGGTCGCCAACGATCTCAACGTGACGTTCGTTCAGGTCGACGTCGCCGACCAGGTCGCGGTGGACACGTTGTTCGACACCGCCTTTGATCTGCACGGCGGGGTGGACATCGCGTTCAACAACGCGGGTATCAGCCCACCTGATGACGACCTTATCGAGAACACCGGCATCGACGCCTGGGACCGGGTGCAGGACGTCAACCTGAAGTCGGTGTTCTTCTGCTGTAAGGCGGCGCTGCGGCATATGGTGCCCGCGCAACGGGGTTCGATCATCAACACGGCCTCATTCGTGGCGGTCAACGGTTCGGCCACCTCCCAGATCTCCTACACCGCGTCCAAGGGCGGGGTGCTGGCGATGTCGCGTGAACTTGGAATCCAATACGCGCGCCAGGGGATTCGGGTCAACGCGCTGTGCCCCGGCCCGGTGAACACGCCCCTGCTGCGGGAGCTGTTCGCCAAGGATCCCGAGCGCGCGGCGCGCCGCCTGGTGCACGTGCCGATGGGCCGGTTCGCCGAGCCGGAGGAGTTGGCCGCCGCGGTGGCGTTCCTGGCCAGCGACGACTCGTCGTTCATCACCGGGTCGAGCTTCCTGGTCGACGGCGGCATCACCGGCCACTACGTAACGCCGCTATAAGCATCATGGCGTCAGCGACCCGGGAACAGGCTCCGGAACCGCAGCAGGCTCACGATGCACTGCTGCGTCCGGTGCGCCTCGGCAACGCGTTCGAGGACACCGTGGGCCGGCTGCTGCAGACCATCAAGCTCGGTGTGCTGACACCGGGTGACTCACTGCCCCCCGAACGCGAACTCGCGACCCGGCTCGGCGTCAGCCGCGACACCGTGCGGGAGGCGATCAAGTCGCTGGCCGACGCCGGCTACCTGGTGTCACGCCGCGGCCGTTACGGCGGCACGTTTCTAGCCGAGTCACTGCCCGCTCCCACCGAAGGGGTGGTGCCGTTCGGTCGCGCCGACATCGACGACGCGCTGAGGTTGCGCGAAATCCTCGAAGTCGGTGCGGCCCGGATGGCCGCGACCCGAACGCTGACCGCCGCCGAGCGTGAGGAGCTGTGGTCCCGGCTGAGCGACGTGCGCTGCTCCTGCGTCGGCGACTACCGGCGGTTGGATTCACGCCTACATCTGGCGATCGCTGAGGCGGCCGGATCCGCGTCCCTGGTGCCGTTGGTGGCCGAGAACCGGATGCGATTGAACGCACTGCTCGACCAGATTCCATTGCTGCGCCGCAACATTGCACACTCCGACGAACAGCACGAGGCCATCGTGATGGCGATCCTTGCCGGTGATCCCGATGCCGCGGGCACCGCGATGCAGGCCCACGTCGCCGGCTCAGCGGCTCTGCTCCACGGCTTCCTGGACTAGCTGGCGGCAGGGCTGAGGTCCTGTTCGTGGCGGCGGGCATCGGTATTGGTGCGGCTGCCCGCCAGGTTCCGTGCGGTGTTGATCAGGCCCACCATGGAGAACGCCTGTGGGGTGTTGCCGATCTGGCGGTTGTGTTCGGTGTCGTACTCCTCGCTGAGTAGACCGACGTCGTTGCGCAGCGCGAGTAATCGCTCGAACAGCTGGGTGGCCTGGCCGGTGCGGCCGATGCCCGCCAGAGCGTCGGCCAGCCAGAAGCTGCACGCCAGGAACACGCCCTCGCCACCCGGCAATCCGTCGTTGCTCTCCTGCGGGCGGTAGCGCAGTACGAAACCGTTACTGGACAACTGCTTCTGGATCGCCTCGACGGTGCCCACCACCCGATGGTCGTCGTGCGGCAGGAAGCCCACCCGGGGGATCAACAGCAGTGCCGCGTCCAGTTGGTCGGAGCCATAGGACTGGGTGAAGGTGTTGCGATCGGCGTCGTAGCCGTTGGTGCACACCTCATCGTGGATCTGCCGACGCAGTTCTTTCCAGCGGTCCAGTGGCCCATCGAGGTGATGGTTTTCCACCGTGCGTACTGCGCGGTCGATGCCTGCCCACGCCATCACCTTGGAGTGCACGAATTGTCTTGACGGACCGCGGATTTCCCACAGGCTCTTGTCGGGGTCACGCCAGTGGCTCTCCAGGTAGTCCAGCAATGCGCGCTGCACGTCCCAAGCGGTGTCGTCGAGCTCCATGCCGGACTCGCGGGCCAGGTGCAGGCCGTCGAGCACTTCACCCCACACATCGAGCTGGAACTGTTGGGCGGCGGCATTGCCGACCCGCACCGGCTTGGATCCTTCGTAGCCGTCGAGCCAAGGCAATTCTTCTTCGGGCAACCGTCGCTTGCCGTCCAGTCCATACATGATCTGCAGCTCGGCGGGGTCACCGGCGACCGCGCGCACCAACCACTCTCGCCAGGCTTTGGCCTCGGCGACGTACCCGGTGCCGAGTAGCGCCTGCAGGGTGAAGGTGGCATCGCGCAGCCAGCAATACCGGTAGTCCCAGTTGCGTGGGCCGCCGAGTTGTTCGGGCAGCGATGTGGTGGCCGCCGCGACGATGCCCCCGGTGGGAGCGTAGGTCAGCGCCTTGAGCACTACCAGGGAACGGCGCACCTCCTCCTTGAACGGCCCGTCGTACTGACAACCGGAAATCCAATTCCGCCAGTACTTCTCGGTATCTTTCAACGCCTTCTCGGCGTCGACGGGGTCAGGCCTTGGCTGCCAGGAGGGGCCGTGGGTCAACACGAACGGCACCCGTTCGCCGGCTTCGACCTCGAATTCGGCGACCGTCGTCAGGTTCTCGCCGCGCAGCTGCACCGGGGTGCGCAGCCACACCGCATCGGGGCCGGCGATGGCGGTGAGGTCCCGTCCCTGGCGGCGAACCCACGGAACGTCGTGGCCGTAGTCGAACCGCAGTCGCAGTAGCATCCGCATTCGAACGCGGCCACGCACACCTTCCACGACGCGCACCAGGTCGGGCGCTGTCCCTCGCGGCGGCATGGTGTCGATGAGCCGCACGCTGCCGTCGGCGGTGTCCCACTCGGTTTCCAAGATCAATGAGTCGTCACGATAGCGGCGCCGCGTCGCCGGGCCGCCGTCGGCCGGAGCCAGCTGCCAGGTGCCGGCCTGGTCGCCACCGAGCAGCGCGGCGAAGCACGCGGGGGAATCGAACCGTGGCAGGCACAGCCAGTCGATGGCACCGGTGCGTGACACCAGAGCAGCCGAATGTAGATCGCCGAGCAGGGCGTAGTCTTCGATTCGGGCCACGGCTAGCTCGATTGGTCCAGGGTGATGACGACCTTGACGTCTTCCGGGCCGGCGTCGAACGCCTTCGGCGCGTCTCTCAGCGGTACGCGACGGGTTATCAAACTGGCCAACCACTTTGGATCAGCCTTGGCCAACGCCTCGGCAGCCTGCTGGTAGTGGCGCAGGTTGGCGTTGACCGAACCCACCACCGCGTCGTTCTCCAGAACGATCTCGCGATTGAGCCCACCGGCGTCCACCGTGAGATTGCGCCCCTTGGGGGAGACGCCGGTCAAGGCGACGATGCCATAGGCGCCGGTGACAGTCATCGCGTCGAAGACCAGCGAGCCCACCCCGGTGGCTTCGATCACGATGTCCGGGTGGATTTTTCCGACCGCTTCCTCGACGCTGTCGTGGTGGTAGGTGGCGTTGAGGGCTTCCACGATCTTGGGTTTGGGTCCGCTGGTGACCCGGTCGAGCACGTGCACCTCCAGACCGCGCTGAACGCCAAGCAGTGCGGCCAGCAGCCCGATCGGGCCCGCACCGGTGACAAGCGCGGTGCGCGGCTCGAACCACGCTCGCTGCCCGATGCGGTACACCTGCTCCCAGGCCTTGGCCACCACGGTGGTGGGCTCCATCAGCATGCCGACATCGGCCAGCCCATCATCGAGCTTGACTGCGTAATCGTTTTCTACACACCATATTTCGCTACCGTACCCGTCGATCTCTTTGATACCGCGTTCGGTGTACTGACCGTTGCGGCACATGTCGAACTCGCCGTGAGCGCAGGCTCCGCAGGGCACCGGGTCTGGTCGGCGCACCACCCCGACCACCAGATCACCTGCCGCGAAGTCACTGTCATCGGGCGCGCTGAGAACCCGGCCCAGCGACTCGTGTCCCAGTACCAACCGATCACGCCCGGGCGGGGCCCAGCCATACTCGCCGGCCGCGATCTCCTTGTCGGTTCCACACACCCCGATCGCAAGACCGGCGACCCGCAACTCGCCAGGGCCGGCGGTGGGTTCGTCGATCTCCTCGACGGCGAGCGAATCGGCTTTGCCAGGCTGGACTGTCAACGCGTGCATGACTGATGCTTACCCGCCGAGCCGCCTACTCATTCCCTTGCGTGTGGTTAATGATTGCTGCACGGCAAGAATTATGGGCTGATGAAGGCCAGGCCGATGACGCCGGCGATGTACAGGATGACCACGGCAATGGAGTCAAGTCCCATCCGCAGCCATTGCCGCTGCGGGCGGAAGATCAGTCCCGCCATGTACACCACGGTGAGCAGGCCGGCCAGGGCGGTGAGATAGATGTCGGTGTGATGAGCTGTCGGCAGCACCGCCGAACCGGACAGCAGCGTCGCGAGCAGGAAGAGCACCGGCAGAAATGCGTTGCCGCCGAAGATATCACTCATCGCCAGCTTGTAATCACCCATCCGGGTCGACGCCAGGCCGGTCGAGAGCTCGGGTAGCGAGGTGGCCGCGGCAAGTACGGTGGCGCCGAACAGCACTCCCGACATTCCCCAGCGACCGAACACCTCCTCGCCGCTGCGTTCGATAACGACACCGGCCACCAGCGTGGCGATCGCCGCGGCGGTGAACACCGCGACGGTACGGCCGGTGCTGACACCTTTCTGCGTGGCGGTCTTCTCATTGGCGGCCGTGGAATGCCCTGGCGGCTTGTCCTGGCTGCCCGGCGCATGACCGGATTCGTGCCATGGCAGGCCATGCCCGGCACGGCGGATCAGGAACAAGCCGATCGCCCATACCACGAAGATCAGCACCGCACCGGGAGTCAGCCGCCATGCGATCAACGAACTCGGCAACTGGGTGGACATCACCACGATCACCAGCAGCGCCACCACCAGTCCGGCTTCCAGCACCAGGGTCAGCGATGCCGCCAGATACGTCAGCGGCTTACGCGGACGCGTGCCGGCGGCGTCGAGAACCGCCAGCACAACGGTCTGGATCGCGATGCCACCGAGGATGTTGCCCACGGCCACATCGATGTGATGCGACAGCGCTGCGCTGGCGGTGATGGCGAGCTCAGGCAGGTTCGTCGCGATCGCCAACAAGATGACGCCGCCCAGCGCCGAACCGAGATGCCAGCGTTGCGACAGCACGTCGGTCGTCTGGGACAACTTGATTCCGGCGAACCAAATGACGGCCGCACACGCGATGAAGATGGCGACCAGCGCCAGCGAGGGCAGTGACGTCATCGGTGATCTCCTCGGTAGCCAGGAGCGAATGTTGTTCGCTGGTTGGCTATATGCCCCGCTGACCGGGTTGCTAACCGGGCGGCAACAGTTGTTTGGCGACAAACAAACGCCGACTGGCTCAACCGACCTGGTCGTCGTGCTGGGTGGCTCTGAGCAAATCCTCGCGAGCCCGGGCCACCCGGGAGCGGATGGTGCCGACCGGGCATCCGCACACCTCGGCCGCCTCGGCGTACGACAGCCCCATCATCTGCGTCAGCATCAGCGCGTGACGACGGTCGGTGTCCAGGCCGTCGAGCAGCATCCGGATCTCGATGATGTCCTCGAAGCGACTGGCGCCGCGCCGGGTGTCGAGCACCTGCTGGAGGTCGATCGCGGACGTGGTGCGCGGTCGGGCTTGATTGCGACGGATCTGGTCGACGACCACGCGTCGAGCGATCGACAGCAGCCAGGTGCGGGCCGAGGACCGCCCGGAGAACCGGGGGAGTGCGCCGAGCGCGCGCAGGAACGTCTCCTGGGTCAGGTCGTCGGCGTGACCGGGATCGCCGAGGAACGCGACCGTGCGCCACACGTCACGCTGGGTGGCCTTGATGAACGCCTCGAGCGCGGCCGAATCACCTCGGCCGGCGGCCAGCGCCAGCACGGTCACCGGGTCGTCGTCGCGGTCGGCCACGGTCAGTGAGAGTAGGGGATCGCCGTGACCGGCACATTCGGAGGCTGTTGCCGGAGCGTATTTTGGATGGCCGGGAACCCGACGGCGTCGACAGACGACTCTTCCCTCGGGTCCCAACGCAGCCAAGGAGAGCGATGACGGTGTCGGTCGTGGGCGGCTCGGCTGCCAGCGGCGTGGCTGACGTCGCGCATCGTGTCGAACTCGACGTTTCGGGGATGTCATGCGCGGCGTGCGCCGCCCGCGTCGAGACCAAACTCAACAAGATCGATGGCGTTCGCGCCTCGGTCAACTTCGCCACCCGGGTGGCCAGCGTCGATGTCCCCGGATCGGTCACTGTCGACGACTTGTGCGAGGTGATCCGCAAGGCCGGCTACGACACCGCGCCGCGCTCGGCGATGTCCGCCGAACCGGTGGACCCCGACGACAAGCTGGCCCGCAACCTGCTGCGCCGGCTGGCGGTCGCCGCGGTGCTGTTCGTCCCGCTGGCCGACCTGTCGGTGATGTTTGCGGTGGTGCCGAGCACCCGGTTCGCCGGTTGGGGGTGGCTGCTGACCGTACTCGCGGCGCCGATCGTCACCTGGGCGGCCTGGCCCTTCCACCGGGTCGCCCTGCGTAACGCCCGCCACGGCACCGCCTCCATGGAGACGCTGATCTCGGCCGGGGTCACCGCGGCCACGCTGTGGTCGCTCTACACGATCTTCATCGGCCACCACAGCCGCCGCAGCGACGGTATCTGGCAGGCGCTGCTGAGCAGCGACGCCATTTATCTCGAGGTGGCGGCCGGCGTCACCGTCTTCATCCTGGCCGGCCGGTACTTCGAGGCGCGGGCCAAGTCGCGCGCAGGCAGTGCGTTGCGTGCGCTGGCGGCACTGGGCGCCAAGAACGTTTCGGTGCTGCTCGCCGACGGCAGCGAAATGGCGCTGCCGGCCGACGAACTCAGAGAGCAGCAGAAATTCGTGGTGCGCCCCGGCGAGACCATCGCCGCCGACGGGCTGGTGATCGACGGCGACGCCGCGATTGACATGAGCGCGATGACCGGCGAGGCCACCCCGTCGCGCGCACACCCCGGTGGAACGGTGATCGGCGGGACGGTGGTGCTCGACGGCCGGCTCATCGTTGAGGCCGCCGCCGTGGGCGCCGACACCCGGTTCGCCGGGATGGTCCGACTGGTCGAAGAAGCGCAAGCCCAGAAGGCCGACGCCCAGCGGCTGGCCGACCGGATCGCCGGTGTCTTCGTGCCGGTGGTGTTCGGAATCGCGGCGCTGACCGCGATGGGCTGGCTGTTCGGCGGGGCCGACGCCGACCGGGTGTTCTCGGCGGCGCTGGCGGTGCTGGTGATCGCCTGTCCGTGCGCGCTGGGGCTGGCGACCCCGACGGCAATGATGGTGGCCTCCGGGCGCGGTGCTCAACTCGGCATCTTCCTGAAGGGTTACCGCGCGCTGGAGGCCATCCGCGCGGTGGACACCGTGGTTTTCGACAAGACCGGAACGCTGACCACCGGGCATCTGGCCGTCACCGAGGTGACTGTCGACGACGATGGACAACCCGACGACGACGGACAACCCGACGAAGTCCTGGCTCTGGCCGCCGCCGTGGAGGTGGCCTCCGAACACGCCGTCGCGGTGGCGATCACGACCGCCACCGACGAGCGACGCCCGGTGGCGGACTTCCGCGCACATCCCGGTCGCGGGGTCACCGGAACGGTGTCGGGGCACAGCGTGATGGTGGGACGCCCCTCCTGGGTCGCACGACAGGCCGACGTATCTGAGCGGGCGCAGTCGGCGCGGCGAACGGGTGAATCACGCGGGGAGACAGTGGTATTCGTCGCGGTGGACGGACGGGTGCGCGGGGCGATCGCGGTCGCCGATGCGGTCAAGGAATCCGCCGCCGATGCCGTGGCCGCCCTGCACCGCAGGGGATTACGCACAGTGCTGCTCACCGGCGACAACGCCGCTGCCGCGGGCGTGGTGGCCGCGCAGGTCGGCATCGACGAAGTCATCGCCGAGGTGCTGCCCGAAGGCAAGGTCGACGTCATCGAGCAGCTGCGTGAGCAGGGCCGGGTGGTCGCCATGGTCGGCGACGGCATCAACGACGGCCCCGCGCTGGCGTCGGCCGATCTGGGTCTGGCGATCGGTCGTGGCACCGATGTGGCGATCGGCGCCGCCGACATCATTTTGGTGCGTGACGATCTCGACATCGTCCCGCAGGCTCTCGATCTGGCCCGCGCAACGATGCGCACGATTCGGACCAACCTGTTCTGGGCATTCGGCTACAACGTGGCGGCCATCCCGATCGCCGCGGCCGGATTGCTGAACCCGCTGATCGCCGGTGCGGCAATGGCGTTCTCGTCGTTCTTCGTCGTCTCGAACAGCCTGCGGTTGCGCAACTTCGACGCCCGTCACTGAAAGGGTCCCATGTCACAGACGTTCACGGTCACCGGCCTGCATTGCCAGAGCTGTGTGCGGGTGGTCACCGGTGCGCTCACAGCGCTGCCGACAGTGAAGGCGGTCGAGATCGACCTCGACGCCGAGGGCGCATCGCTCGTGCGGGTCGACGCCGACGGCGACGTCAGCGTCGAGCAGGTTCGTACCGCACTCGCCGACGAGGGCGACTACACCGTCGTCGGTTGACGGATTCCGGCGATGATCCTCATGAACCCCGAACCGATGTTGTGGCTCGTGTTGGACCTGACGGGCACATTTGTGTTCGCGCTCAACGGTGCGCTGACCGCAGTGCGCGCTGCGCGTCTCGACATCGTCGGCGTTGTCACGCTGGGGATGATGACTGCGTTGGGGGGCGGCATCATTCGCGATGTGGTCATCGGCGATATCCCGCCTGCCACCTTTCGAGATTGGCGATACTTCGCGCTGGCCGTCGCGGGTGGTCTGCTCGCATTTGCACTCAGCAAGTTGCTGAACCGTCTGGAGGCGGCGATCACGGTGTTCGATGCCGTAGGCCTGAGTGTCTTCGCCGTCATCGGGAGCAGTAAAGCAATGGCTTTTGGACTGGGTATCGCCCCCGCACTGCTGCTAGGCGTCGTCACTGCGGTTGGCGGTGGCACGATCCGCGACGTCCTGGTCGGACAGATCCCTACCGTCCTGCGCAGCGAACTGTATGCCATCCCGGCGCTGGCGGCCGCCGCCATCACGGTCACCGCCATCCGGCTGGATGTCTACGGGCTCGCCGCCGCATTGGGAGCGGTTGCGATCTGTTTTGCCATCCGGATGCTCGGCGTTCGGTTCGGGCTCAACGCCCCGGGTCCGCTCGGCAGCAGCCGCGATTCCGAAGGCTGAGGTTCAACCACCCAGAAACGCCAGCGCCGCCACAACGAGAGCCTCGGTGCCGGTGTCCAGCGTCGGCTGGATGACAGGGGCGAAGGCCGGCGAGTGGTTGACCGGAATGTCTTGGCTGACCCGTCCGGCTTCGGCAGCCGCACGGTACTGCGCCTCGTCGATGCCACCGAAGCCCCAATACGTATAGGGCACACCGAGTGCGGTGGGAATGTCACTGAAATCCTCGCTGGCCGATTGCGCCCGCATCGTCTGGAAGCGCTCGGCGAAGTAGCCGGCGAACGCGTCACTCACTCGGTCGGTGACGGCATCGTCATTGACGGTGAGCGGAAACGAATCGTAGAGCTCGAAGTCCGGTTCTCGGGGCGCATCGGAGGCCTGACACTCGGCCACGACGATGCGACGGATCGCATTGAGCACCGCAGTGCGCACCGACTCGTCATAGGTGCGCAGGTTGAGTTCGAGGACAGCGTGGTCGCCGATCACGTTGCTCTTGGTGCCGGCGTGGATACTGCCAATCGTCAGCACAACCGGGTCGGTCGCAGCGACCTCGCGAGAAACGATGGTCTGCAACCGGAGCACGATCATCGCCGCGAGGACGACCGGGTCCACGGCCGCCTGGGGCATCGAGCCGTGCGCGCCGCGGCCGTAGACCGTGATCCGCATGCTGTCGGCAGCCGACAGGACCGGACCGCGGTGCGTGCCGACCACGCCGGCCGGGGCCGGAAGCACATGCTGGGCCAGGGCGACGTCAACGGCCGGGATGGCTTCGCGCAGACCGTCGTCGACCATGCGTCGGGCACCGTCACCGACTTCTTCAGCCGGTTGGAACAACGCCACCACGGTTCCGCTCCACTGCTGGTTTGATTGGGCGAGCAGCGCCGCCGCACCGAGCAGGCATGTGACATGAACGTCGTGCCCGCAGGCGTGCATCACCGGGACGCCGTCGCTGGAGCGCGCCGTGCTGGCGTAGGCGAGTCCGGTTGCCTCCTCCACGGGTAAGGCGTCCATATCGGCACGCATCAGCACCGTCGGGCCGGCACCCGCCCGCATCACGCCGACAACCCCGGTACCGCCGATTCCCTCGCGCACCTCGTAGCCTGACTCGCGCAGCCTGCCCGCGACGAGGCCGGCGGTGCGTTGTTCCTGGTGGGACAGCTCGGGATGCTGATGCAGGTCGCGATAAAAGTCCTCCTGCCATGGGCGGATATCGTCCAAGCCCCCGAGGATGACGGCCTCACGACCAGCCGTCGGATCTGTCCCTGAGCCTTGCGCCATTCGACACTCCTTCCGCCTGCCTTCCGTGGGGGAGTACCCAACTACGGCGAAACGAACGGCCACGGGCCCGGCGTGCACGGCGACCTGCCGGCCGGGACACCGATAACGTTAGGGCTCGCCGAGCGGCTAAGCGGTGAAAGGAGATACGTCCAATGCCCAAGCTGTCCGAGGTCCCGATCACTGTGGACCTGCTGCGGGGAGCATGCGAGCTCGAGAGCACGCAAGTTGGCGTGCTGCCGCATCGACTGCCCGCGTGGGCCCGAGCGCAATGCGCCGATCCTCAGCTGGCGATGGTCGAATCCCAGCCTGCCGGTTGCCGATTGACGTTCAAAACCCGGTCCACCGAGATCGAACTGGAAGCGCTGCGCACCCGGCCTGCCTATGTGGGCCTGCCGATGCGACCCGATGGGTTTTACGACCTGCTGATCGACGGCGAGCTCACGGCGCAGGGCAGTCTGACGGGCGGCAACATCCTGATGAAGGATGCGGCTGCAGGTACGGAGGAACTCATTACCGGCGCGCCCGGCACGATTCGATTTTCGAATCTGCCCGACCGGCAGAAGTGTGTCGAAATCTGGTTGCCCCACAACGAGATCACCGAGTTGGTCGCACTTCGTAGTGATCATCCGTTGGAACCCATTGCGATCACCCGGCCGGTCTGGCTGCATCACGGCAGCTCGATCAGTCACGGCTCCAACGCTCTGCGCCCCACCGGCACCTGGCCGGCGGTGGCAGCCGCCGGCGCCGATGTCGAATTGATCAACCTCGGGATGGGTGGCGCGGCACTGCTCGATCCCTTCACCGCGCGCACGATGCGCGATATTCCCGCCGATCTGATCAGCGTCAAGATCGGTATCAACATCGTCAACGCCGACCTGATGCGCCTGCGTGCGTTCGGTCCCGCCGTACACGGCTTCCTCGACACCATTCGCGACGGGCACCCCAACACGCCGATCATCGTCGTCTCCGCAGTGCACTGTCCGATCCACGAGAACACGCCGGGACCGCTGGCCCCCGACTTCAGCGGGGGAACACTGGCCTTTGCCGCGACCGGTGACCCGACCGAGGTTTCGGCCGGCAAGCTCACGCTCAGCGTCACCCGCGACGAGCTCGCGGGCATCGTGCGCCGACGCGCAGCCAGCGACCCGAACCTTCGCTACATTCACGGACCGGACCTCTACGGGCCTGCAGACTTCGCGGAGTTTCCGCTCCCCGACCGGCTACACCCCGGCCCACAGGCCCACGAACGCATCGGCCGGCGCTTCGCCGCTGTCATCGGGCAGGCGCTCGGTCGGTAAGCCGGGCGGCAATCCCCACCGGTTAATATCAACTACTTGTTATTATTCGGAGGCAGCAATACCGTCGATCGGGTATCCCCCGTTGAAGGAGAAGACGTTGCCTCGCTTCCCCAAGCCCGCCGAGGGCAGCTGGACCGAGCATTACCCCGAGTTGGGGACCGGTCCGGTGTCCTACGAGGATTCCATCAGCCCCGAGTTCTACGAAGTTGAACGAGAAGCGGTGTTCAAGCGCGCCTGGCTCAATGTGGGCCGGGTGGAACAGCTTCCGCGCACCGGCAGTTACTTCACCAAGGAACTCAAGGTCGTCAACACCTCGATCATCGTGGTGCGTAACCGCGACGGCACGGTGAACGCCTTCCACAACATCTGCCGGCACCGGGGCAACAAGCTGGTCTGGGACGACGACCCCCGCGCGGAAAGCAAAGGCAGCTGCCGCCAATTCGTGTGCAAGTACCACGGCTGGCGTTACGACCTGGACGGCAACCTCACCTTCGTGCAACAGGAGGAGGAGTTCTTCGACCTGGACAAGAATCGCTACGGCCTGGTGCCCGTGCATTGCGATGTCTGGGAAGGGTTCATCTTCGTCAACTTCGCCCCGGTACCCGAGCAGCCACTGACCGAATTCCTCGGGCCGATGGTCACCGGTCTGGCCGGTTATCCGTTCGGCCGGATGACGTCGCGATGGACCTACCGGTCCGAGGTCAAGGCCAACTGGAAGTTGTACCTGGACGCATTCCAGGAGTTTTATCACGCACCGGTACTACATGCGAACCAGTCGCCGACCAAGTACTCCCAAGCCGCGGCCGAGGCCGGTTTCGAGGCCCCGCACTACCGCATCGACGGCCCGCACCGGCTGGTCAGCACGTCCGGGGTGCGGGTCTGGGAGATGGACGCCGAGATGCGCAAGCCGATTGAAGACATCTGTCGCAGTGGGCTTTTCGGGCCGTGGGACGGCCCCGACCTCGGCAAGATGCCGGATGGGCTGAACCCAGCCAAATGCGATCCGTGGGGGCTGGACTCATTCCAGCTGTTCCCCAACTTCGTCATCCTGATCTGGGGGCAGGGTTGGTACCTGACGTATCACTACTGGCCCACCTCGCATAACACCCACATCTTCGAGGGCTCGGTGTACTTCCCGGAGCCACGCAGTCCGCGGGAACGCATCGCCCAGGAGTTGGCGGCCGCGTCGTTCAAGGAGTACGGGCTACAGGACGCCAATACCCTTGAGGCCACCCAGATGATGGTCGAGTCGGGCTACGTAGACAGGTTCCCGCTCAACGACCAGGAGGTGCTGTTGCGGCACCTGCACAAGGAGACTGCGAATTGGGTCGAGGATTACCAGCGCAAGAAAGCCGGGGTGTGACGGTGGCCAAGTTGCCCGAAGAATTCGCCGACCTCGAACAGTTCTCGGAGTGGTGCCTGGCCACTGAGACCGAACGCTACGCCAAGCGGTTGGCCAGCACGATGGTCGACATGCAGGCGTTCTACGACGCCATCGTGCCGCGTGCCGAAGAGGCGATCGCCTACTGCGACAAGTTCCCGTTGGACGATTTGCCCGAGGACGTATTGAACTTGATGCACCTGCTGTATTCGATGATCATCGTGTCCTTCCCGGTGGAGTGCTGGAAACAGCCGAAGGTTCCCGACACCGGCGCGACCGCCCTCGACTGCGTCATCGAACCGGTCCCGTGAGCGCTACGGTTTTGAAGGCGGCTCGGTGGGCGGACATCGAGGCCGGCGAGATACGGTCGCCGGCGGTCATCGTCGTGGACGGCGACCGCATCTCCGCGGTGAATCCCACTGATCCGCTGCCGGATTCGGCCACCGTGATCGATCTCGGCGATGTCACCCTGTTGCCCGGGCTGATGGATATGGAGCTCAACCTGCTCATCGGCGGCCCGGGCGGTCCCGACGGATTGCCCAGCCCGATGCACGGGGTACAGGACGATCCGGCCTACCGGACGCTGCGCGGGGCGGTGAATGCCCGCACCACACTGGAGGCCGGGTTCACCACCGTCCGCAACCTCGGCCTGATGGTCAAGACCGGCGGGTACCTGCTCGACGTGGCGCTGCAGCGCGCGATCGAGCAGGGCTGGCACGTCGGGCCGCGCATTTATCCGGCGGGCCACGCCGTGACGCCCTATGGCGGGCACCTGGATCCGACGGTATTCCAGCGGCTTGCACCGGGCATCATGCCGCTGAGCGTGGCCGAGGGAATCGCCAACGGGGTGCCCGATGTGCAGGCCTGCGTGCGTTATCAGATCCGGCACGGCGCGAAGTTGATCAAGGTGTCGGCTTCCGGTGGCGTGATGTCGCACAGCACTTCGCCGGGTTCGCAGCAGTTCTCCGACGCCGAGTTCGAGGCGATTGCCGACGAGGCGCACCGGGCGGGTCTGCGGGTAGCCGCACATGCGGTGGGCGACAGCGCAATTCAGGCGTGCATACGCGCAGGCATCGACTGCATCGAACACGGATTCTTGGCTTCCGACGAAACCATCCAGATGATGGTCGACCACGGCACGTTCCTGGTGTCCACCACCTATCTGACCGAGGCGATGGCGATCGACCGCATCGCGCCGGAACTGCGTCGCAAGGCCGAAGTGGTGTTCCCCCAAGCCAAGGCGATGCTGCCCAAGGCCATCGCCGCCGGGGTCAAAATCGCGTGCGGCAGCGACGCCCCCGCGATACCACACGGCCAGCAGGCCAAGGAGATCGTTGCACTGGTGAACCGTGGGATGACGCCGATGCAGGCGCTGCGAGCCGCGACCATGACCAGCGCCGAGCTGATCGACGAGGCCGACGAACTCGGGCGCCTGGCGCCGGGCTACCTCGCCGATATCATCGCCGTACCCGGAGATCCCTCCGTGGACATCTCGGCGACCCTCGACGTGCGATTCGTGATGAAGGGTGGCGCGATATACAAACAGGCGGCAGCGCAATGAGAAACGGGCAAGAGAACCTCCTCTGGCTGCTCAAGCAGGCGTTTCACTATTCGGGGCACACCGTCAACGAGGCGATGAGCAAGCACGGTGTCACCAGTGCGCAGACCGGTCTGCTGCGGCAGCTCGCCGACGAACCCGGGCTGTCCGGGGCGGAACTGGGCCGCCGGTTGCTGATCAGCCCCCAGGGTGCTCAGTTGGCATTGGCCACCTTGGAGAAGAACGGCCTCATCGAGCGCAAACCCGATCCCGAGCACGGCCGTATCCAGCGTGCCTACCTCACCGAGAAGGGTCGACGCACGGTCACCGCGGCCAACGCCGACGCAGTGGCCGCGCACGACGAGCTGTTCTCGGTGCTGACTGCTGACGAGCGAAAGACGTTGGCCGCATTGCTGATTCGCATCGTCGAGAAGGGGCACGGCGAAGTCTCGATCACGTTGCACCCGGACGCCGACTGACGGGAACGACAAGTGCTTGATACTAATGACAAGTACTTGATATTATCGAAGGCGATGGACACGACCTGCCGACCCGAGGTGAGCGGCGACGACTGTGTGCGACTCCGGATCTCTCACGTGCAATCCGAAACCGCCGATTGCGTCTCGCTCGTCTTCGACGTGCCCGCTGATCACCGTGACCGCTTCCGCTACGCCGCCGGCCAGTACCTGACCTTGCGGGTGACGGTCGGGGGAGTGGAGCATCGCCGCTGTTATTCGATGTCGTCGTCGCCCGTGCTGGCCGAACCCCTTCGGATCACCGTCAAGCGTGACCCTGGCGGGGTGGTGTCGAATTGGATCAACGACACCGTTGTCGCCGGCGCCGAGATCCACGCCGAGGCACCGCAGGGCCGCTTCGTCCTGGATTCCTCGGACCGCGATATCGTGGCGTTCGCCGGCGGAAGCGGCATCACGCCGGTCTTCTCGCTGATTCGCACGGCCCTCGCGGGCACGCAGCGTCAGGTTCGCCTCTTCTATGCCAACCGGAGCGCGGACTCCGTCATCTTCGACCGGCCGTTACGTCAGCTGGTCGACGAGTACGGCGAACGGATCGCGGTGCACCATCATCTCGACAGTGAGCATGGCGTAGTCACGCCGGCCGCACTGAGCGCATTTCTCGCCGACGTCGGTGACGCCGAATACTTCGTCTGCGGTCCAACGCTGTTCATGGATGCAGTGGAGACGACGCTGCGGGACTCGTCGGTGCCGAGCGGCCAGGTGCACCTCGAGCGGTTTGTCCCGATCTCGCCTGCCGACGTCGTGCCGGCCGCCGGCGACGAGGTCACCGAACAGGTGACGATCGAACTCGATCGGCGCAGCACCACCGCGGACTACCGCTCCGGCAACACACTGTTGCAGACCGCGCGCTTGGCCGGCCTAAAAGCGCCGTCGTCGTGCGAAACCGGTTCCTGCGGAACGTGTATTGCGCAGGTGACCGAGGGCAGTGTGCGCATGCTCAACAACAACGCGCTGGACGACGACGAAGTCGCCGAAGGCTGGGTGCTGACGTGCCAGGCGATGCCGACGTCGAAGACGGTCCGGGTGATCTATGAGTAAGGGGAAGTCGGCAATGCGAGAGGTTGTTCAGTGAGCAGGGTTGCGGTGGTGACCGGCGGCGGTTCGGGCATGGGCGAGTCGACGTGCCACGAGCTGGGTCGTCGCGGACACAAGGTCGCCGTGCTCGACCTCGACGAGTCTGCGGCACAACGTGTTGCCGATGATCTGCGCGCCGACGGGGTGACCGCCATCGGGGTCGGGGCCGACGTCGCAGACCGCGCGGCGATGGAAGACGCTTTTGCCAAAGTCCGGTCCGAACTCGGACCGACGACCATCTTGGTCACCAGCGCCGGGCTGTTCGGCTTCTCGCCGTTCGTCGACCTGCGCATCGAGGACTGGGAACGGGTGATCGCCGTAAACCTGACCGGTACCTTCCATGCCTGTCAGCTCGCGGTGCCCGACATGCTCGCCGTCGGGTGGGGACGCATCATCATGATCTCGTCGTCGAGCGCCCAGCGGGGCTCGCCGGAGATGGCTCACTATGCGGCCTCCAAGGGCGGGGTGGTGAGCCTGACGCGATCGCTGGCCCGCGAATACGCCCCCCGTGGGATCACCGTCAACAACATCCCGCCGTCGGGAATCGAGACGCCCATGCAGCATCAGCAGCAGGCCGCCGGGATTCTTCCGCCGACCGAGCAGATGGCCGCCAACATTCCCATCGGCTATCTGGGTACCGGCGACGACATCGCCGCGATGGTCGGATTTCTCAGTTCGGAAGAAGCCCGCTTCATCACCGGTCAGACCATCGGCGTCAACGGCGGCGCGGTGATGTGAAAGCCATAGCCGCACAGACAACTTCAGCCCCGTAGCCGACCAACAGCAGGAGGTTCCCATGGCAGGCACCTGGCCCAAGCCCGCGGAGGGCAGCTGGACCGAGCACTACCCCGATCTGGGCACCGGCCCGATCTCGTTCAAAGACTCCACCTCGCCGGAGTTCTACAAGCTCGAAGGCGAAGCCATCTTCAAGCGGGCCTGGCTCAACGTCGGCCGGGTGGAGGACGTGCCGCGGGTGGGCAACTACTTCACCAAAGAGATCGAGGTCGCCCGCGCGTCGGTGATCGTGGTCAAGGGCAAGGACAACGTCATCCGGGCCTTCCACAACATCTGCCGCCACCGCGGAAACAAACTGGTGTGGAACGACTATCCGACCGAAGAGGTCCGTGGCACCTGCCGCCAGTTCACCTGTAAGTACCACGGCTGGCGCTACGGACTCGACGGTGCGCTGAACTTCGTGCAGCAGCCGTCCGAGTTCTTCGATCTCGACCAGGCAGACTACGGACTGAGCCCGGTGCACTGCGATGTGTGGAACGGCTTCATCTTCATCAACCTCGATCGTGAACCCCGCCAGACGCTGCGAGAGTTCCTCGGCCCTATGGTGACCGCGCTCGATGGCTATCCGTTCGACAAGCTCACCGAGCGCTACGAGTGGGTCGCCGACAACAACAGCAACTGGAAGATCTTCGCCGACGCCTTCCAGGAGTACTACCATGTGCCGTCCCTGCATCCTCAGCAGGTGCCACCGGAGGTGCGCGTACCCAACGCCGGCTTCACGTGTGCCCACTTCCAGCTCGACGGCCCACACCGGGTGGTGTCCACGGCGGGCACCCGCCGGTGGCTGCTGCCCGCGGAATACATGTACCCGATCGAACTCGCCACCGAGAGCGGGCTTGTGGGACCCTGGCGCACACCGGATATCGGTGAATTGCCGGCTGGCCTGAACCCCGGCAACATCGAGTCCTGGGGAATTTCCAACTTTCAGATCTTCCCCAACATCGAGATCCTGATCTACGGCGGCTGGTATTTGCTCTACCGCTACTGGCCCACCTCTCACAACACTCACCGCTTCGAGGCGTTCACCTACTTCAGCCCCGCGCGTACGGTCCGGGAACGCATCGAGCACGAGGTCGCCTCGGTGGTCCTCAAGGAGTTCGCTCTGCAGGACGCCGGGATGCTCGGCGGGACCCAGGCAGCGCTGGAAACCGGTGTCATCGACGAATTCCCGCTCAACGATCAGGAGATCCTGGTCCGGCATCTGCACAAGTCGGTCGTCGACTGGGTCGACGACTACCAGCGCGAAACCACCGGGTCGGGGGTGTAGACATGTCAGAGACATTGCTGCCCAGTGCATTTGCCGAGCTCGAGAAGTTCGCGCCGATTTGGTGCCTACCCACTGAGACGCAGCGGTGGGATCGGCGGGTGAACAGCAGCATGGCCGACATGGAGCAGTTCTACAACGCGTTCTTCCCACGGCTGGAAGAAGCCATCGAGTACTGCGACAAGTTCTCGCTCGATGAACTGCCAGAGGACGCGACGAACCTACTGCACCTGATCTACTCGCTGATCATGGTGGCGATGTCGGTCGAGATCATGCACCAACCCCGGCCGGTCGACGCGTGTGATGCCGAGATGGTCCGTGTCAGCGAACCCCGACCCTAGGCGGCCAACGATGAGCCTTTTGACAATCAACAAACTGACCTCGACAGTCGGCGCCGAGGTGACCGGCCTGAACTCCGAGCAACTCGGCGCTGACGACACCACCGCCACTGCGGTGCTGGATGCGTTGGAGGACAACGGAGTTCTCGTTTTTCCGGGTCTGAACCTGACTCCGGAAGCCCAGGTCGCGTTCTGCTCCCGCCTCGGCGAGGTCGACCGATCAGCCGACGGTCGTCATCCGATTTCGGGGATTTACCCGATCACCATGGACAAGACCAAGAACGCCAGCGCCGAATATCTGCGCGCCGCGTTCCTGTGGCATATCGATGGCTGCACCCCCACGAATGACGAATGCCCGCAGAAGGCCACTCTGCTGTCGGCCAAGCAGGTGGCCGCCGAGGGCGGGGACACTGAATTCGCCAGTGCCTACACCGCGTACGATCTGCTCTCCGACGAAAAGAAGCAGCGGCTGGGATCGCTGCGGGTGGTGCACTCGCTGGAAGCATCACAGCGCAAGACCACGCCCCACCCGACAGGGGAGGACCTGGCGCGCTGGCGTTCTCGCCCGACCCACGAGCATCCGCTCGTGTGGACGCACCGCAGCGGCCGCAGGTCGCTGGTGCTCGGCGCCTCGGCCGACTACATCGTCGGCATGCACGTTGATGAGGGCCGGGCCATCCTCGCCGACCTCTTGGAAAACGCCACCCGGCCGGACAACGTCTACCGGCATACCTGGTCGGTTGGCGACACCGTGATCTGGGACAATCGCGGTGTGCTTCATCGCGCGGGACAGTACGCCGACGATTCCGGCCGAATGATGTTGCGCACCACAATCTTGGGTGACGAACCCATCGAGTGAGTCAGCGCCGGTTCCTGGCCAGCTCCCGCAGCATCGCGTTATAGGCGTCGAGATCGTCGTCGTAGTGGGCGTCGGCGTGCCGGTCGGTTCGCACAGCCGTCCGGCGGTCGTGGCGTGCCCATTGCACCACCAACGCGACCACGACGACGATCACCGGAAGCTCGCTGGATCCCCAGGCGATCGCGCCCCCGAGGTGTTGGTCGTCATTGAGGTCTGTGAGCCACGGCAGGTGCAGATTGCGGTAGAACGTGCCGCCGAGAACCGACGTCATGGTCATGGTCGCGACTCCGAAGAACGCGTGGAAGGGCATCACCGCGAACAGCAGGCCCAGCCGCCCGATGAACGGCAACTTTTTGGGACCGGGGTCGATGCCGATGATGCCCCAGAAGAACAGGTAGCCGGTGATCAGGAAGTGCACGGTCATGAACTCGTGACCCCAGTGGTAGCGCACCAGGGTGTCGAACACCGGCGTGAAGTACACCGCATACAGCGAACCGACGAACAACACGAAAGCCGTTGCGGGATGGGAAAGGAACCGTGACACCGGTGAATGCACCAGCCACAGCAACCATTCCCGGGGCCCGGGCGGACGCACGGCGCCCGCCACCGGTAGCGCCCGCAGCGCCAGGGTGATCGGTGCGCCCAGCACCAGGAACACCGGGATGAACATGTTGAGCGCCATGTGCTCGGCCATGTGCACGCTGAACATCGCCGATCCATAGGCTCGCGTGCCCGAGCTGGTGGCGAACAGCAGTGCCGCACAACCGAGGAGCCAGGCCGCCAGGCGACCGGGCGGCCAGGTGTCACCGCGCCGTCGGAGCCGGACGTACCCGATCACATACCCGGCTGCCAGCACGACGGCCGCCGCGCCGAGCAGGACGTCGAACCGCCAGACCGTCAGCAGCCGAACCGCATTCGGCGGGTCGGGCAGCTGGTAGCCGAGGAAGACGTCCCAGGCGGTGAACTGGTGAGCCAGCAACCGCGGCGCGGTCTGAATCGCCATCGCCGAAACCGCGGCAAAGGCTACAACGGCGGCCAGCGCGCCTGTTGAGGTGCGTTTCACGAGCAGGCTGGCGAGCAGTGCCACCCCGGCCAGCGCGCCGAATCGTCCGTAGTCCGAATTCAATCCGGTGGGCATAGCCAGCAGCACCAGCAGCAGCGCGCCGTACAGCAGCGCGACGACCCCAGCGGCCGCCTCGACAATCCGGACTCGCCTGCGTAGTTCGGTTTTCGGCGGTGCGATTGCCGCACTGATCTTCACACCGGTCAGCACAGCCAACGCAACGGCGAAGACGATGACGGCGCTGGTGGCGTAGTCGTGGCCGGGTCCTTGGCCGGCATTGCCGCTGACCGGCAGGGCGATCACGCCGATGAAGGTGGGAATCAGGAGCACGGCATGCCACACCCAGCGCACCGTGGCCCGCAGACCGACGGTCACTATGGCCGCGACCGCCGCGACCGCGATCCAGCCGCGGGTCATTTCCGATGCGCCGAGCGCACTTCCAAGGCCACCGCCGAGGATCAAGCGAGCGACCGGCACCCCGGACGCGTTGGCCGCCTGCACCGGAATCATCACCAGCGCGGTCACCAACCACGCTGAGGCGAGGCGCTCGGCCAGCAGGTGCGTTCGAAATGCCGACGCATCGAGGACACCGCGCTCGTCGGGTTCGGCGGTGATCACGACGAACACCAACGAGCCCAGACAGATTGCGGCGGCCAGCGTGGCGGTGAAGTAGCCGATCAGTTCGGCGACGCTGGTCGGCGCACCCGGGTAGGAATCGCCGGTGGCGGTGAAGCGACGGTCACCGGATACGACGGCATAGGTGAGGAGGACAACGAGGATGGCCAGATAGCCGCTCAGGATCCACCGACGTGCGGGTCGCACGTCCTCCGGGGTGGCTTCCATCGTGGCGAGTCTACGACCGGTCGTCGTAGTCGGGTCGCCTCGGTGGGAACTTTTAAGTGCGATGGTTCGACCATTGCTGACGTGCGGAGCATTGAAGGTATCGACCGGTGATCGCTGACCTCACGCTGCGGTGGGTCGTCACGATCCTGTTCGTCTTCGCCGCAGGCGAGTGCCTGTCGACGCTCGGTGTCGGCAACCGGCGCCCCGCGAACGTGGTCAGCCAACCGCTGCACGTCGTGATGGCGGTCGCGATGGCTGTCATGGCCTGGCCGTGGGGCGCGGCGCTGCCCACCGTCGCGCCGATGATGTTCTTCCTGCTTGCGACCATCTGGTTCGTCGCGGTCACGCTGAGCCCGATCTGTGCCGGCCATCGGATCGCCGGTGTCTATCACGCGCTGATGATGCTGGCGATGGCCTGGATGTGTGCGGTGATGAACGGCCGGCTATTGCCTGGCCAGGCGACGCACGTCGTCGACGCCGCGCCGGCAGCCTCGTCGGCGTTGGCGTCCGGCCATGCCGGCCACGCGGGCATGCCGGGGATGGACATGAGCGGAGCGGACACGGCGACCGCCGACAACAGCGTCGCGTATCCGCCGTACATCGCGACGCTGAACTGGGTGTGCACCGTTGGATTCGCGCTTGCGGCGGTGTTCTGGCTGTATCGCTACCTGGCCGTGCGGATGGAGCGTGAGCCGGTCGACGCCGCGCGTCCGCTGGGGATCCTGTGCCAGTCGATGATGGCCGCCGGCATGGCGATCATGTTCGGCGTCATGCGGTAACCCGTGACGCCGAGATCGACGTTCTGCAGTCCTCGTCTCGCGATTCTGCTGCGAATTGTCGGTTTCGCCGCAGGCTGCTCAAGCAGCGCCGTCGGTGGGGTGGAGGTGCCCGCGCTGTCGACCGCGAGATGCGTTGTAGGGCAACACCACCTGGGCCGTCACAGGCAGTGCGTCCGACCACGGCTCGGGACTCGAGATCCGGGACATCCTCCAGACCAGCAGCGCCAATACGGTCCCGGCCACGACCGGCAGGTGCGACAGGATTCGGTCGAGGCTCACCGCACTCGACAGGGCGTCGCTGACCACGTAGGCAGTGAGGATCGCGGTGAAGACCGACAGCACCCCGGCCAGGCCGGCGGCCGCCTTCGGGCGCACCGCGGCGACGACCATCACCACGCCGAGCGCCGCCGACCACGCGGTCGACTCGTTGAGCAGATGCCCACCCATCATGGCGTGGTGGGCGGCTCCCGACGTGCCGACGTTGACGCCCAGGGCCTGGGCGACCGCCAGTGCGACCTGCACCACCCCGACGGTCGCCAGGGTCCACCGCAGCCAGATGCCCGCTTCGGGACGGGACGCCCGAGGCGGCGGGCTGGGCGCGGCGACGGCCGCCACCTGGGAGCGGCCGGCCAGCCGCCGCAGTTGCCGGGTCTGCTCGACAGCACGGGCGTACCACGCGCTGCACTGGTCACAGGCGGAGAGATGCTCGTCGACCCGGGCCGCGGGAACAGGTTCGCGTTCACCGTCGATCCGGGCTGACAACGCCTCCCGGGCGACATCGCAGTCCACGCATCAATAGTCGCGTAAGTGGGCCGGATTGTTCCAGCGTCCCTGGTTCAACTTGTCTGCTGGGCTAGATTTCTAAGCATGGATGCCCCAGGCGATACGGCGAAGGTCGAGCGTGCCTCGTCCGCGCTGGCCGACGTCGACATCCACAGCTGGACTCAGCGCTTCGATTTGTTGTCCGACCCGCACCGGCTGGAAATCCTCCTCGGCCTGCACCGGGCCCCCGGCATTTGTGTCGGCGACCTCGCGGCCGCCGTCGGTCGGTCGGAAAACGCTGTGTCGCAAGCACTTCGGGTGCTGCGTCAGCAGGGCTGGGTCACCTCTACGCGAGTGGGCCGGCAGGTGAGCTATCGCCTCGAGGATCACACGGTGCACGACCTGCTGCACTGGATCGGTGCCGCCCACGCCGAGTGAGCAGGGCGGTTCACTCGAATATCTGTACAGGTAGACAGATATCGAGCGCGCCGATTAGGGTTGACGGTCGGGGACGGACCCGATCGTGAGGAGGCACGTTGAGCGTCCAGATCACGGCCATGCACATGAGCGACGGCCTGGTCAATGCGCCTACCTCGGTGGTCTTCGGGATTCTGGCGATCGCGGTGGTGGCGTTCTGCGGCTGGCGGGCGCGTACCGAGCTCGACGAGCGCACGGTCCCGCTGGCCGGATTGGTCGCCGCCTTCATCTTCGCGGTCCAGATGATCAACTTCCCGATCCTGCCCGGCGTCAGCGGGCATCTCCTCGGCGGCGCGCTGGCCGCGATCCTGGTCGGTCCGTACACGGGCGTGCTGTGCATCACGATCGTGCTGGTGGTGCAGTCCCTGTTGTTCGCTGACGGCGGGGTGACCGCCCTGGGTACGAACATCACCAACATGGCGCTCATCGGTGTCGCAGCGGGGTACGCCGCCGCCCGGCTCCTCTTCGCAGTGACGCGACGGCGCCGCCCCGGCTCGGTGCCGGCGCTGGGCGTCGTGGGGTTCCTGTCGGCACTGATCGGAACAGTCTGTGCAGCAATGGGGTTCGTGGCCGAATACGCCATCGGCGGTGCCGCTCCGACATCACTCGGCACGGTGTGGGCGTACCTGCTCGGCACCCATGTCCTCATAGGCATGGGTGAGGGGCTGATCACCGCGGTGACCGTGATGACCGTCGCCAGGTCCCGCCCGGACCTGGTCTACCTGCTGCGCCGTGACCGCGAGCGCACAGCGGTGACCGTATGAGTGCCCAGACGGTGGCCCGACATTGGCAGCTGTGGGTCGGCTTCGGAGTCGCGATCCTCCTGATCGCCGGTGTCGCGTCGTACTTCGCCAGCTCGAGCCCCGACGGACTGGACTCGGCAACCCGGCAGGGCTGCCAGGTCGTTGAAACCGGCCACGGTGAACAGCTGACCGGCACCTGCATCGCCCAGCACGCGACCGACCACACGATGTCGGCATCGCCGCTGGCCGGCTACACGATCTTCGGTCACTCGGGCAGCGTCGGCCTTGTGGGGATCATCGGTGCCGTCGTCGTGCTCGGTATTGCTTTCGGCGGGTTCTGGCTGATCGCGCGCAGCCGCCGCGCGAAGGACTGAGATGGGGGCCGGACACTCCCACCCGCTCTACCGGGACGATGAATCCGTCGTGCACCGGGCACCCGCCGAGGTCAAGATCGCCGGACTGGTGCTGTTCGTCGTCGCAGTGGTGGCCACCCCACGCGAAATGATCTGGCCGTTTGCGCTCTACGCCGCGATCGTGCTGGTGGTCTGGCGGGTGGCCGCGATCCCGCTGCGCTGGATCCTGCCGCGGATGCTCATCGAAGCGCCGTTCATCGTGCTGGCCGTGCTGCTGCCGTTCGCCGAAGGCGGAGAACACATCACGGTGGCCGGCCTGCAATTGTCGGTGGCCGGGCTGTGGGCGGCCTGGGGGATCGTCGTCAAAGGCACCCTCGGCGTGTCCGCCTCGCTGACCGTCGCAGCCACCACCTCGGCACGTGAGCTGCCCCTGGCGCTGAGCCGGCTCGGTGTGCCCGGCTTGGTGACCTCGATGCTCGTGCTGATGATCCGCTACATCGACCTGCTGTCAGCGGAAGTGAGCCGAATGCGGATGGCACGAATCTCCCGCGGCGACTCCCCGCGCGCCATCCACCAGATCGGTGCGATAGCGAAAGGTGTTGGCGCGCTGTTCCTGCAGTCCTATGAGCGCGGTGAGCGGGTGTACTTGGCGATGGTCTCGCGTGGCTTCGACGGCAGGGTCCCCGAACTGGCGATCGTCGGTGCCGGGCCGCGAGCCACCGGCGCGCAATGGGCCGGTGCGCTGACCCCGGCGGTGGCGGCGGTAATGGTGGCCGCCTCGGCCTGGGTGCTGCGATGAGCGCGCCCGCTATCCGCGTCGAGGGTCTGCGTTACCGCTATCCCGACGGCCATGCCGCCCTCGACGGGGTCGACCTGACCATCGCGCCGGGGGAGCGGGTGGCCATCCTCGGCCCCAACGGGGCGGGCAAGACCACGCTCATGCTGCACCTCAACGGCGTGCTCACCGCCACCTCGGGTGCCGTCGAGATCAGCGGAATCACGTTGACCCGCAAGACCCTTCGTGATATCCGCCGGCGGGTCGGGGTGGTGTTCCAGGATCCCGACGATCAGCTGTTCATGCCGACGGTGGCTCAGGATGTCGCATTCGGCCCGGCCAACTTCGGGGTGACCGGCGACGCGCTGGCCGCCCGGGTGGCCGCCGCGCTGGACGTGGTGTCGATGACCGAGCATGCCGACCGCAGTCCAGCACACCTGTCCGGCGGGCAGCGCCGCCGCGCCGCCCTGGCCACGGTGCTGGCGTGCGAGCCGGAGATTTTGGTTCTCGACGAACCGTCGGCCAACCTCGATCCGGTGGCCCGCCGGGAACTGGCCGAGACCCTGGCGACACTGCCGGCCACGATGGTGATCGTCACCCACGACCTGCCGTATGCCGCCCAGCTGTGCGACCGGGCCATCGTGCTGGACGGCGGGGTGGTGGTGGCCGACGACACTGTCACCGCCGTGCTGTCCGATGCGGACCTGCTCTCCGCGCACCGGCTCGAATTGCCGTGGGGCTTTGTGGTTCCCGCGCGCTGAGTTTCGACCGCGAGCAGACGTGAAAACCCCTAAAAAGGCCACTTTTGGGGGGTTTCACGACTGCTCGCGGGAGAAAGGTGACTTGTCAGTGCCGACGAGACGGCGGCCACGGCGGCTCACCGCACAACGCCAGCAGCGCGTTCTCGATCACCTCGGGCAACGCCGGGTGTATCCAGTACTGGCCGCGGGCCATCTCCCGGCCGGACAGCCCGAAGCTCATCGCCTGGATGAGCGGCTGGATCAACGACGACGCCTGGTGACCCATGATGTGGGCGCCCAGAATCTTGCCGCTGTCCTGCTCGACGATGATCTTGGCGAAGCCGGTGGTGTCCTCCATCGCCCAGCCGTACGCCACGTCGGAGTAGTCCTGCACCTTGACGTTGAATTTGTAACCGGCTGCGCGGGCTTCGTTTTCGGTCAAGCCGACCGAGGCGATCTGCGGATCGGTGAATACCGCTGACGGCACGAAACGGTGATCGGAGTACATCAGCGCGTCGGTGTCGTCCCAGTCCTGCAGGAGGTTGTGCCGCACCACCCGGGCTTCATGGTTGGCGACGTGCTTGAGCTGGTAGTCCGAGGAAACGTCGCCGAGTGCGAAAATGCCTCGCGCCGTTGTGCGTTGGTACTCGTCGACGACGACCAGGCCGTTTCCGTCGAGCTTCACCCCGGCGTTGTGCACGTCCAGCAGGTCACCATTGGGTTGACGGCCGGTGGCCACCAACACGACGTCGGCATGCAACTCCGATCCGTCGTCGAGCTCGACGACCGTCTGTGAGCCGTCGAGGTGTGCCCCGACCATGTTGCGGTGACTGCGGAGCTCCCACTTCTTGCCGGCGATGTCGGTGTACCGCTCACACAGCGTGTCGTCGCAGTGCGACAACATCCCGGAACCCCGGATGACGATCGTCACCCGGCTCCCCAAAGACGAGAACACGTGGGCGAATTCGGCTGCGACGAACCCGCCGCCGATGATCACCAGATGCTCGGGCAGCTCGGGTATGCGCATGATGGTGTCGCTGGTGTGGACGTCGACACCGCAGCCGGCGATCGCGTCGGGCACCATCGCTCGCGCACCCGCGGCGATCACCACTTGCTCGGCGGTGAACTCCTCACCGTCGTCGGTGCGCAGCAGGTAGCCGTCACTACCGCGCCCGGTGAAGCGGGTATGGCTGTCGTAGAGCATCACATTCGGCGAGGAGCGGCGGTAGTTCTCGCCGCCGATCGCCAACGGGTCGATCCGGCCGAACACCCGCGAGACGATGTCGGACCAGCGCACACCGTCGATGCGGGCGTCGACACCGAATCGCGATGCGTCGCGCACGGTCTGGGCCACCTCGGCGGCATAGACGAACATCTTGGTGGGGATGCAGCCCACATTCAGGCAGGTGCCGCCGAACACCCCCTGCTCGCAGATCGCGATCTTCTTGTCCGCGTAGCGCTCGTCGAGAATCGTGTTGCCCGAACCCGTCCCGATGATTGCAATGTCAAAGTGCTCCAACGAAATCCCCTTAACCCTGACCGGCGGCCGATGAGGCCGACGCTAGATGCGCACGATAGACATTCAGCCAGTCGGACAGCTCGCGATAAGATTTCGCACGCGGTTCGGCAAGCGACAGGAACACGTCGTGCTTGGCGTCGCGGATGGGAACCACCGTCGTGCGATTGCCGATGCACCCCGCCCAGCGCGCGATCTGGGTGACGTTGAGCACCGCGTCGCCACGCTGCATGCTCGCCGCGTCGGCGCTCTCGGTGACACTGTGGTCGGAGCGCAGAATCAGGTTCGGCACACCGACATCCAGCCCGCGATGCAACGTGGCGTGGCCGCGGCGGATGGCGTGAATCCAGCCCACCGTCACCGGGAAGCCGCCCAGCGGCTTCCACTGCAGGTTGTAGTCGAACTCGCCGTCGTAGTCGCGGTGCAGGGTCAGCCCGTAGCCGCCCTTGCTGGTGCCGCGCACCACCCGCGTCTTGCGAACCCGCGACATCGCGCCGATGGCCGTCGAGGTCAGCCTGGTGCGCAGGATCGCCGGGCCGTGCAGGTCCAGCCACGGCGAGTTCAGCACCAGTCCGCCGATCGACAATGCCGCTGTCGCGTTGCGCAGCCGCACCCGGTTGAGCCACAGCGACACGATCAGCCCGCCTGCGGAGTGGCCGTAGACCAGGATCGTCGTGCCGGGATTCTCGGAGGCGATCACCGCCACCGCCCGCTCGAGCTCGCGGTCATAGCGGGCCAGGTCGGTCGTGAAATGCGGGGTCTGTGCGTCACGCCAGGACCGGCCACACTTGTGTTGGTCCAGTGCATAGAACCGGTACCCCGCGCCGGTGAAATGGTCGGCCAGGTCGGTGTTGAAGAAGTAGTCGGTGAATCCATGCACCGCCAGCACGGTGTGTGCGGCCGGCTCACCGTCCGCGCGTCGCACCAGAGTGGCGAACAGATCGCCCTCGCCGTCGGGGTCCGGCCCCAACACCATGGTCGCCTGTTGGTAGCCGGGAAGGACATCGTCGGCCCAGTCGGCCTGCGCTGCCATCACAGCCCCTACCCTAACTGTGAGCAGCGCGGGGGTGTGGTGCTGGCGACTCTGACGAATAAGTGAGTGTCGGGCGGGATAACCTGACTGTCTATACAGCTAGAGCAAAGGACGACGATCCGGTGTCAGATACCACCAAGACCGATGTCGTGCTGGTCGGCGCGGGAATCATGAGCGCGACGCTGGGCGCACTGCTGCGGCTGGTCCAGCCGGACTGGTCGATCACGCTGGTCGAGCGCCTGGACGCTGCCGCCGCCGAGAGCTCCGATCCGTGGAATAACGCCGGCACCGGGCACTCCGCGTTGTGTGAACTGAACTACACACCGGAGAAGCCCGACGGCACCATCGACATCGCCAAGGCCATCAACGTCAATGAGCAGTTCCAGGTCACCCGCCAGTTCTGGAGCTACGCCCACGAGAACGGCATCCTGCCCGACGTCCGCAACTTCCTGAACCCCATTCCGCATGTCAGCTTCGTGCAGGGCGCCGAACATGTCGACTACCTCCGCCGCCGCCGCGAGACCCTCGTGCGCAACCCGCTGTTCGCCACGATGGAGTTCATCGACGACCGCGACGAGTTCACCCGTCGGCTGCCGTTGATGGCCAAGGGCCGCGACTTCTCCCAGCCGGTCGGCCTGAACTGGACCCAGGACGGCACCGACGTCGACTTCGGGGCGCTGACCCGCCAGCTCCTCGCCTACGGCACCGAGCGCGGCATGAGCACCCTGTTCGGTCACGACGTCCTCGATCTGCACAAGGAGTCCGACGGCGGTTGGACGGTGAAGATCCACAACCGGCGTACCGGGCAGAAACGCAAGCTGTCGGCCAAATTCGTGTTCGTCGGTGCCGGCGGCGGCGCGCTGCCGCTGCTGCAGAAGTCCGGCATCCCCGAGGTCAAGGGCTTCGGCGGTTTCCCGGTCAGCGGCCAGTGGCTGCGCACCGGCGACCCCGAACTGGCCGCCGCGCACCAGGCCAAGGTGTACGGCCTGCCGCCGCTGGGTGCCCCGCCGATGTCGGTGCCGCACCTGGACACCCGCGTCATCAGCGGGCGATCGTGGCTGCTGTTCGGCCCGTTCGCAGGCTGGTCGCCGAAATTCCTGAAGGAAGGCAAGGTCACCGACCTGCCGCTGTCGGTCAAGCCGAACAACCTGGCCTCGATGATCGGCGTCGGGCTCACCGAGATGGGTCTACTGAAGTACCTGATCGGCCAGCTGGCGCTCAGCGAATCCGACCGCGTCGACAATCTTCGCCAATTCGCTCCCAGCGCAAGGGATTCGGACTGGGAGCTGGATATCGCCGGCCAGCGCGTGCAGGTGATCCGCCGCGACGCCAAGAAGCTCGGCGTGCTGGAGTTCGGCACCACGGTGCTGGCAGCCGCCGACGGCTCGATCGCCGGCCTGCTGGGTGCGTCTCCGGGCGCTTCGACGGCGGTCCCGGCGATGATCGAGGTTCTGGAGCGCTGCTTCGCCGACCGCTACCAGAGCTGGCTGCCCAAGCTCAAGGAGATGGTGCCCTCCCTGGGCGTCCAGCTGTCGGAGAACCCGGACCTTTTCCATGAGGTGTGGGCGCACGGCACCACGGTGCTCGGGCTGGAGAGCGGAACCCATGCCGGCCGGGCCGCGCAGGCCGCCGGCCCCGACCGCACACCCATCGCCTCGGATTCCGGTGACCCGGAACCCGCGGGGGTGGTGTGACGGTCGCCTTGCGCCGCTCCTGGGCCAAGGACCTCGACGCGGCCACCCTCTACGAGCTGCTGAAGCTGCGGGTCGAGGTGTTCGTCGTCGAACAGGCATGTCCCTACCCGGAACTCGACGGCCGCGACCTGTTGGCCGAAACCCGGCACTTCTGGTTGGAGCATCCCGACGGCACGGTATTCGCCACGCTGCGGCTGATGGAGGAGCACGCCGGCGGGGAGAAGGCGTTCCGCATCGGGCGCGTGTGCACCCAGCGCGCAGCCCGCGGTCAGGGCCACACCACCCGGCTGATGCAGGCAGCACTGGCCGATGTGGGTGATCACGCTTGCCGGATCAACGCCCAGACGTACCTCGTCGAGATGTATGCCAACCACGGCTTCGTCGCCGACGGCGCCGAATTCCTCGAAGACGGCATTCCGCACCTGCCGATGCTGCGTCCGGCCGCACCGATTCTGGCCGAGAAGCCGTGAGTCCACCCGCTTTTCCGTTCAGTGCGATCGTCGGGCACGACCAGCTGCGGCTGGCCCTGATCCTGTGCGCGGTGCGCCCGGAGATCGGCGGTGTGCTGATCCGCGGCGAGAAGGGCACCGCGAAGTCGACGGCGGTACGGGCCCTGGCCGGGATCCTGGCCGAGGTCGATTCTGGCTCGAGGCTCGTCGAGCTGCCGATCGGGGCAACCGAGGACCGGGTGGTCGGCTCGCTGGACCTGCAGAAGGTGTTGCGCGACGGCGAGCATGCGTTCTCGCCGGGCCTGCTGGCCCGCGCCCACGGCGGCGTGCTCTACGTCGACGAGGTCAACCTGCTGCACGACCACCTCGTCGACATCATGCTCGACGCTGCCGCGATGGGACGGGTGCACATCGAGCGCGACGGCATCTCGCACTCCCACGAGTCGCGGTTCGTGCTGATCGGAACCATGAATCCCGAAGAGGGCGAACTCCGTCCGCAGCTGCTGGACAGATTCGGGCTGACCGTCGATGTGCACGCCTCGCGGGATGTGGCGGTGCGCAGCGACGTGATTCGGCAGCGGCTGGCATACGAGGCTGACCCGGTCGGCTTCACCGCCCTGCACGCCGGGCAGGACAGCGAGCTGGCCACCCGGATCGCCGCCGCCCGGGCGCGGGTGGCGACCGTGACCTTGCCGGACGCCGAGCTGAACCGGATCGCGGCGCTGTGCGCGGCATTCGACGTCGACGGGATGCGCGCCGATCTGGTGGTGGCGCGCACCTCGGTGGCCCATGCGGCCTGGCGTGGGGCCGCAACCGTGGAGCAGCAGGACATCAGGGTAGCCGCCGAACTCGCGTTGCCACACCGACGCCGGCGCGACCCGTTCGACGACCCTGGCCTGGATCCCGCGCAGCTCGACGAGGCGCTGGCGGCCACTGACGGCAGCGCCGAGCCGGAACCCGACCCGGATCCCCCCGGTGGCGGCCAATCCGTCGACGGACCCTCGCAACCGTCTGCGCCGCAGGGTAATTCGTCCTCAGCGCCGCGCCCGGCCGCGCCACCCGCGGCGACGTTTCGCACCCGGGCGCTGACGGTGCCGGGGGTAGGGGAGGGCAATCCGGGCCGGCGGTCGCGGGCCCGCAACCGCTCCGGCGCGGTCATCAAAGCCACCGACGCCCCCGGGCAAGGCCATGGCCTGCATCTGTTCGCGACCGTGCTGAACGCGGCCGGGAATGGCCGGCTGCGGCCGCAACCCGAGGACGTCCGCCGCGCCATCCGGGTCGGCCGGGAAGGCAATCTGGTGATCTTTGTCGTCGACGCCTCCGGGTCGATGGCCGCGCGGGACCGGATGTCGGCGGTGTCCGGCGCGGCATTGTCGCTCCTGCGTGACGCCTATCAGCGCCGCGACAAGGTCGCCGTCATCACCTTCCGCCAGGACGGCGCGCGAGTGCTGCTGCCTCCGACGACGTCGGCGCACATCGCGGCGAGGCGGTTGACCCGGTTCGACACCGGTGGTACCACCCCGTTGGCGCAAGGTTTGTTGGCGGCCCGCGACATCGTGGTCCGTGAGCGGGTGCGCGACCGCACTCGGCGTCCACTGGTGGTGGTGCTCACCGACGGTCGGGCCACCGGTGGCCCGGATCCGTTGGGGCGCAGCCGTTCTGCGGCCCGACGACTGGTCGCCGAAGGCGCGGCCGCGGTGGTGGTGGACTGCGAAACGTCGTACGTCAGGCTGGGTTTGGCCGGTGACCTGGCCGAGCATCTGGATGCCCCGCTGTTGCAGCTGGAGCAGCTGCGCGCAGACTATCTGGCACAGGCTGTGCGCCGCGCTGCCTGAGCGTTCGGAAAGGGAACCAATCCATGCCGCAGGGTCAGCCGCTCACCGTGCCCGATGACGGGCTGACCACCCGGGCTCGCCGCAACACCCCGGTGCTGGCAGTGCACACCGGCCCCGGCAAGGGAAAATCCACCGCCGCCTTCGGAATGGCGTTGCGAGCGTGGAATGCCGGGATGAGCGTGGCGGTGTTCCAGTTCGTCAAGAGTGCCAAGTGGAAAGTCGGCGAGGAGTCTGCGTTCGCCGCACTGGGCCGGCTGCATGACGAGCAGGGCCTCGGCGGTGCGGTGGAATGGCACAAGATGGGGTCCGGCTGGTCCTGGACCCGAAAGGTGGGCTCCGACGACGACCACGCCGCGACCGCCGCCGAAGGGTGGACCGAAATCGCCAGGCGGCTGGCCGAACAACAGCACGACTTCTACGTTCTCGACGAGTTCACCTATCCACTCAAATGGGGCTGGATTGCTGTAGAAGAAGTAGTCGACGTGCTGCTGTCCCGACCGGGCGGCCAGCATGTCGTGATCACCGGACGCGACGCTCCGCAGCGCCTGATCGACGCCGCCGACCTGGTGACCGAGATGGCATGCGTCAAACACCCGATGGACGTCGGCCGCAAAGGCCAGCGCGGTATTGAGTGGTAAGCATGGCGAGCGTCCCTGCCGTCATCATCGGCGCACCTGCTTCAGGTAGCGGAAAGACCACCGTCGCAACGGGTTTGATCGGCGCGCTGCGGAACGCCGGACATCGGGTGGCCCCGTTCAAAGTCGGCCCGGATTTCATCGACCCCGGCTACCACGCGTTGGCCGGTGGTCGACCGGGTCGAAACCTCGACCCGGTCCTCGTGCCCGAGGAGCTGATCGGGCCGCTGTACCGGCACGGCAGCCGCGACGCCGATATCGCCGTGATCGAAGGCGTGATGGGCCTTTTCGACGGCCGGATCGACGAGCAACTTGTCACTCCCGCCCGCGGGTCCACCGCCCACGTCGCCGGACTTCTAGGCGCCCCGGTGCTGCTGGTCGTCGACGCGCGCGGCCAGGCACACAGTATCGCCGCTGTGCTGCAAGGGTTCTCGACGTTTCACCCCGACGTGCACATCGGAGCAGTGATCCTCAACCGGGTCGGTAGCGACCGCCACGAGCAGGTGCTGCGCCAAGCGTGCGAGGCGGTCGGCGTGCCGGTCCTGGGTGCAATCCCGCGCCACGACGAGCTCGCGGTGCCATCACGGCATCTCGGGCTGGTGACCGCTGTCGAGCACGGCGAGCGGGCGCGTGCCGCGGTCGCCGCGATGACCGAACTCGTCGCCCGCAACGTCGATCTGCCCGCCGTCATTGCGCTCGGCGGCTCGCGAGTGTCGGCGCCCGCCTGGGTGCCTGAGGATGTCGTCGGCGAGCCGACAGCGGGGCGTCCCGTGGTGGCGGTGGCCGCAGGCAAGGCCTTCAGCTTTGGCTACGCCGAACACCTGGAGCTTCTGCGGGCCGCCGGCGCCGACGTCGTCGAATTCGACCCGCTAAACGACGTCCTTCCGCCGCAGACTGCGGCGCTGGTGCTGCCGGGCGGCTTTCCCGAGCAGCATTTGGCCGACCTGTCGGCCAACACCGAACTGCGCGCCCAGATCCGCGAACTGGCCGGCCACGCGCCCGTGCAGGCCGAATGCGGGGGACTGGCGTACTTGACCGACGACCTGGAGGGCCACCCGATGTGCGGCGTGCTGGCCGGCTCGGCCCGGTTCACCTCGAGGCTGACCCTGGGCTACCGGGAGGCCGTCGCGGTAGCGGACTCGTCGCTGCACACCGCGGGCCAGCGGGTCGTCGGCCACGAATTCCACCGCACCGCAGCAGAATTCACCCAACATCCCGAATCGGCCTGGGCCTTCCGGGCGCACGACGGTCGGCCGGTGCGGGAGGGGGCGGTCCGCGCAGGCGTGCATGCGTCGTATCTACACACCCACCCCGCGGCCCACCCGCACTCGGTCGCTCGATTTGTGGCACACGCTGGCTTGATTAAGCTGCCCCGGTGACCGAGAACGCCTACCTAGTCGGCTTACGCCTGGCCGGCAAGAAGGTCGTCGTGATCGGCGGTGGCACGGTGGCTCAGCGCCGGATCCCGCTCTTGATGGCCGATGACGCCGACGTGCATGTGATCGCGCGGGCGGCGACGCCGGCCGTCGAGGTCCTGACGACAACGAATCCAGGCATCACTCTGCAGTTGCGCGACTATCGCGACGGTGACCTCGAGGGCGCCTGGTATGCCATCGCCGCCACCGACGACCCTGCCGTCAACGCGGCCGTCGTCGCCGAGGCGGACCGCAGGCAGATCTTCTGCGTACGCGCCGACAACGCCAGGGAGGGTAGCGCCGTCACCCCGGCTTCGTTCGGCCACGACGGACTGCTCGTGGGCGTGTTGGCCGGCGGAGAACACCGCCGCTCGGCCGCCATCCGCTCGGCGATCCGCGAAGCCCTCCAGCAGGGCCTGATCACCGCCGAGGACGCCGACGACGTCACGCCCGGCAGTGTCGCGCTGGTCGGCGGTGGCCCCGGCGACCCCGAGCTGATCACCGTTCGCGGCCGGCGGCTGCTGGCTCGCGCCGACGTCGTCGTCGCCGACCGGCTCGCGCCGCCGGAACTGCTCGCCGAACTCGGGCCGCATGTCGAGGTGATCGACGCCGCGAAGATCCCGTACGGGCGGGCGATGGCTCAGGAGGCCATAAACAAAGTTCTTATAGAACGGGCTCGCGAGGGGCGTTTCGTGGTCCGCCTCAAGGGTGGCGACCCGTTCGTGTTCGCCCGCGGATATGAGGAAGTTCTCGCGTGTGCGGAGGCCGGCATACCGGTCACAGTCGTACCCGGGGTGACCAGCGCCATATCGGTGCCGGCGATGGCCGGAGTCCCGGTCACCCACCGCGCCGTCAACCATGAATTCGTCGTGGTCAGCGGCCATTTGGCACCCGACCATCCGGAATCGTTAGTGAATTGGAATGCGCTGGCGCAATTGTCGGGAACGCTGGTTCTGCTGATGGCCGTCGAACGCATCGAGTTATTTGCCGATGCACTGATCTCGGGCGGCCGACCTGCGGAGACACCGGTGCTTGTGGTGCAACACGGGACCACGGCTGCCGAACGCGTGGTCCGGACCACCTTGCGCGATGCGCCGGATCGCATTCGAACCGACGGTATTAGGCCCCCGGCGATCATCGTGATCGGCGCCGTCGCGGCGTTCGCGGCTTAAACTCCTCTTAAGATTACTGTAGGGTAGCTCGGTATGACGGCCCTCAACGACGCTGCGCGGACGACCGCCAACAGTTCTGAGCGCGCGGTCCCGATGCGCCTCGAGCCGGCAGCTTTGGCCAAGACCAACAAGTACATTCCGAGCTGGCTGCCCTCGCCCCGTTTCTTTGCCGCGGTGACCGCGATCGGTGGCATGCAATTGCTGGCCACGATGGACAGCACGGTCGCGATCGTGGCGCTGCCCAAGATCCAGGACGAGCTGGCCCTGTCCGATGCGGGCCGCAGCTGGGTCATCACCGCATACGTGCTGACGTTCGGCGGGTTGATGCTGCTCGGTGGTCGCCTCGGCGACACCATCGGCCGTAAGCGCACCTTCATCGCCGGTGTCGCGCTGTTCACCATCGCCTCGGTGCTGTGCGGGATCGCCTGGGACGAGACGACACTGGTGATCGCGCGGCTGCTGCAAGGCGTCGGCGCGGCGATCGCCTCGCCGACCGGACTTGCTCTGGTGGCCACCACATTCCCGAAGGGGCCCGCGCGTAATGCCGCGACCGCGGTGTTCGCCGCGATGACAGGCATCGGCTCGGTCATGGGGCTGGTCGTCGGCGGCGCACTGGTCGAGGTGTCGTGGCGGTTCGCGTTCCTGGTGAACGTGCCGATCGGCCTGCTGATGATCTATCTGGCCCGCAACACCCTGCGGGAAACCCACCGCGAGCGGATGAAGATGGACGCCGCCGGAGCGCTGCTGGCCACCGTCGGCTGCACCGCGGCGGTTTTCGGCTTCGCCCAGGCACCTGAGAACGGCTGGCTGTCTCCGGTGACAATGGCTGCAGGCGCTGCGGCCGCAGTGGCTTTCGTCGCGTTCGTGTTCGTCGAGCGTCGCGCGGTCAATCCCGTCGTGCCGTTCAGCCTGTTCCGCGACCGCAACCGGGTGGCCACCTTCGCCGCCGTCTTCCTCGCCGGTGGCGTGATGTTCACGCTGACCGTGCTGATCGGCCTGTATGTGCAGGACATCATGGGCTACAGCGCGCTGCACGCGGGCGTCGGGTTCATCCCGTTCGTGATCGCGCTCGGCATTGGCTTGGGCTTGTCCTCGCAGCTGGTGTCGTACTTCCCGCCGCGAATCCTGGTGATCGCCGGTGGCGTGCTGGTACTCGGGGCGATGATCTACGGCTCCACGCTCAACGGCGGCATCCCGTACTTCCCGAACCTCGTCCTGCCGATCACCGTCGGCGGCTTCGGTATCGGCATGATCGTCGTGCCGCTGACCGTCTCGGCCATCGCCGGTGTCGGATTCGACCAGATCGGCCCGGTGTCGGCGATCGCGCTGATGCTGCAGAACCTCGGTGGTCCCGTGGTGCTGGCCATCATCCAGGCCGTCATCACCTCGCGCACCCTGTACCTGGGTGGCACCACCGGTCCGGTGAAGAAGATGGATTCAGCACAGCTGCACGCCCTCGACCAGGGCTACACCTACGGCCTGTTGTGGGTCGCCGCCGTCGCGGTGATCGTCGGCGTCGTGGCACTCTTCATCGGCTACACCGCCCAGCAGGTTGCGCACGCCCAGGAAGTCAAGGAAGCGATCGACGCCGGCGAGCTGTAGCTTCTCGCGATTTCGGCGCGCTTTCCGCCGGTAGGCGGCTGTTAGCGCGCCGAAATCGCTGGGTAGGGTAGTCACCCATGTCTGGTGCGAGCGGTCCTCAGCCGGTCGCCAGGCCGCTTTCCTCCCGCGTGTTGGGCCTCGCGATCGTCGCGATCACCGGTATGCAGCTGATGTCCACGCTGGACGGCACGATTGTGATCGTCGCGCTGCCGCGCATGCAGGCCGAGCTCGGCCTGTCCGATGCCTCCAAGAGCTGGGTGATCACCGCCTACGTGCTGGCGTTCGGTGGGCTGTTGTTGCTCGGCGGCCGCGTCGGCGATGCCGTCGGCCACAAACGGGCGTTCATCTCGGGCGTCGGCGTGTTCACCATCGCCTCCCTGGCCTGCGGGCTTGCCAACGACCAGTGGACGCTGATCGTGGCCCGCGCCGTGCAGGGCATGGGCGCTGCGGTCGCCGCGCCGACCGGTCTGGCGCTGATCGCGACCACGTATGCCGTCGGACATGCCCGCAATCAGGCGTTGGCGGTCTCAGCGGCCATGCAGGGCCTCGGGTCCGTGCTCGGCCTAGTCGCGGGTGGCGCGGTAACCGGCCTGTCCTGGCGGCTGGCGTTCCTGGTCAATGTGCCGATCGGGATCTTCATCATCGTCGTCGGGCTCACTCGGCTCGAGGAAACCCGACACGAGAGACTCAAGCTCGACATCACCGGGGCGCTGCTGGCCACCCTGGCGTGCACCTCGGCGGTGCTCGTCTTCACCCAGGGCCCGCCGCGCGGTTGGATCGATCCGTGGGTGATCGGCGCGGCGGTGGCGGCCGCCGTGTTCTTCGTCTCGTTCCTGATCGTCGAGCGCGGCGCCGATAACCCGCTGGTCCCGTTCTCGATCTTCGACAACCGCAGCCGGGTCGCGTCGTTCGCCGCGTATTTCATGGCCGGTGGCGTGATGCTGACCCTGAGCGTGATGATCGGACTGCTTGTCCAGGATGTGCTCGGCTACTCGCCACTGCGCGCCGGGATCTGCTTCATGCCGTTCGCGGCGGCATTCGTGGTCGGCAACGTCGCGGCCACGAAACTGGCGTTGCGTATCCCGCCGCGCTGGGTGATCCTCGGCGGTGGCCTGCTGGTGCTGGCGGCCATGCTCTACGGGTCGACACTGAACCGGTCGATCCCCTATTTCCCCGACCTGTTCGTCCCGATCACCGTCGGCGGTCTGGGCATCGGCATCATCTCGGTGATCCTGCCGCTGTGCACGCTGGCCAATGTCGGGCCGCGGGAAATCGGTCCGGTCTCGTCGGTCACGCTGATGGTGTTCAACCTCGGCGGTCCGCTGGTGCTGGTGATCGTGCAGGCGGTGCAGACATCACGGACGCTGTACCTGGGTGGCACGACCGGCCCGGTGAAGTACATGACGCCCGCCCAGCTCGACGCCCTGGGGCAGGGGTACACCTATTCGCTGCTGTGGGTGGCGGGCATCGCCGTGCTGGTCGGGGTGGCGGCCCTGGGCATCGGGTTCTCCACCCGCGACATCGCCGTCGCCCAGCACACCCGCGAGGCCGTCGAGGCCGGCGAACTCTAGCGCCTGCGCGCTCGCATCACCCGGTAGCCACCGTAAACCACCGCTGCCACAAGGAAATTCACGAAGTACGCCAGATCGGCGCCGTGCAATGCGGCCGCCACCGGGCCCACGATCAAATTGGTGTGCATGAACGGGACCGCCGCGGCGAACGCCACGAAGAACGCCACCAGCGCGACGACGGCGTCGGTGCGGGGCGTGACTTCGGCGGCCGGGTTCACGGCGTCGCGCCCGACGCTGCGATAGCGCCAGTCGATCGCCACGATCGCCACGAACGCCGGGATCCAGTAGCTGACGAACAGCAGCACACCCTGAAAGCGAGTGGCCATGTCACCGGAGTGCAGCCACATGATGAGCGCGAACGCGATCGCCACCACCACGACCGCCGACACCGGCCGTCGCACCCGAACCCCGACGGTCTGCAGCGCCAGCGACCCGCTGTAGTCGTTCATCGCATTCGAGGCCACCGAGCCCAAGGCGATCACCAGCAGCGCGACCGCACCCAGCACGCCGCCGCCCATGATCGTGCGAACGCCCTCGGCGGTCTGATCGGTGAGCGTGCCGGCCGCGGCCACCCCGATGGCCTGCACGGCGATGTAGGCCACCGCCAGGCCGCCGAAGGTGTAGCCGAACACCGCCGTCCGCGAGGTGGACACCGGTAGATACCGGCTGTAGTCGGAGGCATAGCTGGCCCACGAAATCGCCAGGCTCAGCGCGATGGTGACCTCCAGCACGAATGCCCCGGCCAGATCCGCGCCGCTCAGCGTGGGCAGCGAGATCACCTGATGACCGCTGATCAGCTTCCACGCCAACACCGCGAAGGTGGCGATCAGCACGACCGTCATCACCGCCTGCACGCGGTGGATCACCTCGTAGCCGAAGACGCCGACGACGCCCTGGGCGGCCAGCACGATCACCACCGCCAGCCAGAACGGTATGCCCAGCAATCCGGCCAGCGCCTCACCGCCGAACAGCCCGACCAAACCGTCCCACGCGATCGACGACAACCACTGAATCACCGCGACCACACCGACGGTGCCACCAAATGCCATGCGCGCGTTGGGAAGTTGTGCGGTGCCCGTGCGCGGGCCCCAGGTGGACAGGTAGCCGACCACCAGCGAACCGATGACCGTGCCGATCACCATCGCCAGCAGGCCCAGCCAGAAACCCAGCCCGAGCACCACTGCCAGCGTGCCGGTGAACACCACCGTCATGTTGACCTGGGGGGCGAACCAGACCGTGAACAATCGGCGCGCGGTTCCGTACCGGTTCTCGGGCGGCACCGGAGCGATCCCGTGTGTTTCGACCGCCATGTCGCCGACGTGCGACGGCATCCGACCGGCGTAAGTTTGGGCCGCCAGAGAAGATCCACCAGACCCTGTGGGCGACGATTCATTTGTCACCTTCCCACCCTAGACGGCGATGCCCGCGCGGCGTTGCCGGAGGAGGACGAGTCGAGAATGGCTGACATGCACCCGAACAAACATGTCGCCGCTGAGCCGCCGGAGACGTGGCAGGACCGTTTCCGCGATGCCGTCGCACCGCGAACGCTGGCGCTCGGCGTCGGTGTGCTGTTGCTGCAGTTCGCGTTCATCCTGTCCTACCTCGGCGCGTTCCACTCACCTTCACCGCACCGCATCCCGGTCGCCGTCGTCGCCCCCGCTCAGATCGCCGGACAGGTCGTCGACCAGCTCAACGGCCTCGCCGGTGAACCGGTCGCTGCCTCGGCGGCCACCAACGAGAACGCCGCCCGCGCCGCCCTGCACATCGGGGACGTCTCCGGCGTCTACGTTCTCGATCCGGCAGGCACCCAAGACCGGCTGTTGGTGGCATCCGGCGGCGGCACCGCCGTCTCGGGTGCGCTCGAGCAGATCTTCACGAAGGTGGGCGCGGCCAAGCAGCGCACCGTCGCCGTCGACGACGTCATCCCGCTGTTCTCCGGTGACGGCCGCGGGCTGTCCGGGTTCTATCTCGTCGTCGGCTGGGTGGTCGGCGGATATCTGTTCGCCTCGATGCTCGGTATCGCGAAAGGCTCACGGCCGGCGACCTTTCCGCGATCGGTGTGGCGGCTGGGCGCCACGTTGCCCTACGCGCTGGCGTCCGGATTCGGTGGGGCGGTGGTGGCCGAGCCGGTGCTGCATGCCATGAACGGCCACTTCTGGCCGATCGCCGGGATCGGCACATTGGTGACGTTGACCGCGGCGACGGTGACCATCGCTTTGCAGATCCTGTTCGGAGTCATCGGCATCGGACTGACGGTGGTGATCTTCGTGATCCTCGGCAACCCGTCGGCCGGCGGCGCCTACCAGCCGTCGGTGCTGCCACCGTTCTGGCGTGCGATCAGCCCGTGGCTGCCCAACGGTGCAGGCACCGATGCGATCCGGCGGATCGTGTACTTCGACGGTCATGGCATCACGCGGTCGATCGTGGTGCTGGTCTGCTGGGTGATCGGGGGCGTGGTGGTCAGCCTGGTCGGTGCGGCGGTGTTCCACCGCGGCAATCGTGACGCTGTCGCGTCTGGTTAGGCTTGCCCACTGTGATCACCCGCATGTCCGAGCTGTTCCTGCGCACGCTGCGCGACGATCCAGCCGACGCCGAAGTGCCCAGCCACAGACTGTTGATCCGCGCCGGCTACGTCCGGCCGGTGGCGCCGGGGTTGTACACGTGGCTGCCGTTGGGCCTTCGGGTGCTGCGCAAGGTCGAGAAGATCGTGCGCGAGGAAATGGTCGCGATCGGCGGCCAGGAGATCCTCTTCCCGGCGCTGTTGCCGAAGGCGCCCTACGAAACCACCAACCGTTGGACGGAATACGGTGACGGGGTGTTCCGGCTCAAGGACCGCCGGGACAACGACTACATGCTGGGCCCCACCCACGAGGAGTTCTTCACCCTGACGGTGAAGGGGGAGTACAGCTCCTACAAGGACTTTCCGCTGACGCTGTTCCAGATCCAGACCAAGTACCGCGACGAGGCCCGGCCCCGGGCCGGCATCCTGCGCGGGCGCGAGTTCATCATGAAGGACTCCTACTCGTTCGACGTCGCCGACGACGGCCTCAAGACCGCCTACCACGCGCACCGCGAGGCCTACCAGAACATGTTCCAGCGCATGGCAATTCGCTATGTGATCGTCTCGGCGGTATCCGGCGCGATGGGTGGTTCGGCGTCGGAAGAGTTCCTCGCCGAAAGCGAGATCGGCGAGGACACCTTCGTACGCTGCCTGCAGTCCGGATACGCGGCCAACGTCGAGGCGGTGGTCACCGCCGTCCCGGAGGCGTTGCCGGCTGAAAAGGTTGCCGGTCTACCTCCTGCTCAGGTGCACGACACACCGGACACCCCGACCATTGCCTCGCTGGTCGAGTGGGCCAACTCCGCCGGCCTCGGCCGGGACGTCACCGCGGCGGACACGCTGAAGAACGTCCTGCTCAAGGTGCGTGCGCCCGGCGGCGAGTGGGAACTGCTCGCGATCGGCGTGCCGGGGGACCGCGAGGTCGACGACAAGCGCCTCGGCGCCGCGCTGGAGCCGGCCGAGTACGCGATGCTCGACGATGCCGACTTCGCCAAATACCCGTTCCTGAAGAAGGGCTACATCGGTCCGAAAAGCTTGCTGGCCAACGAGGTTCGCTATCTGGTGGATCCGCGGGTGGTGGACGGGACGGCGTGGATCACCGGCGCGGACGAGACCGGCAAGCACGTCGTCGGCCTGGTGGCCGGGCGGGATTTCGTCGCCGACGGCACTATCGAAGCCGCCGAGGTGCGCGACGGTGACCTGTCGCCCGACGGTGCCGGGCCGCTGGTCTCGGCCCGCGGCATCGAGATCGGCCACATCTTCCAACTCGGACGCAAGTACACCGATGCGTTCTCGGCCGACGTACTCGGCGAGGACGGCAAGCCGGTGCGGTTGACCATGGGTTCGTACGGCGTCGGGGTGTCCCGGCTGGTCGCGGTGATCGCCGAGCAGCAGCACGACGAGCTGGGGCTGCGCTGGCCGGCGTCGGTGTCGCCGTTCGACGTGCACGTGGTGATCGCCAACAAGGATGCCCAGGCCCGCGCCGGGGCCGAGGAGCTGACTCGCGACCTGGACCGACTCGGCCTGGAGGTACTGCTCGACGACCGCACCGCGTCGCCGGGGGTGAAGTTCAAGGACGCCGAACTGCTCGGTGTGCCGTGGATCGTCGTGGTCGGTCGCGGCTGGGCCGACGGCGTCGTCGAGCTGCGCAACCGGTTCACCGGCGACAAGCGCGACGTCGGTGTCGACGGCGCGGCCGCGGACATCGCCGCGGCGCTCACTTCTTGAGCGATTTCGGCGCGTTTTCCGCCGCTGAGCGGCGGTTTGCGCGCCGAAATCGCGAACTAACTACTCGGTGCCGCCGGGGAACGGCTCGGTCACCGGCTTGATGCCCAGCACCTGCTTCCAGCGCGCGGTCAGTACCGCCGTCTCGGTAAGCGCGCTGACCCCGAACGTGCGGTCCTGATCGGTCGTCGCCTGCTCGATCACCGCGCGCCAGGCCGTCGCGCAGTCGTCCTCCATGCGGATCGCGAGATTGCCGGCGTCGGTCGGCGTGTTCACCGCCATCGGCAGCTGATACCCAGCGGCCGGCACGGCGGCCTTGGCCGAGCGGCCGGTCAGCATTGCGATGGCCGCCTCGCGTCGCTCGCGGTGTTGCGCCATCGCCTCGGAGACCAGGTCGTTCTCGTCGGGGGAGCTGTGGGCCGAGACGATGCCGTACCCGTAGATCGCCGCGTGCTCGGTGGCCACCGCGTCGAACAGCGCCGCCGCGGCGGCATCGGATGGGCGGTCGGGGTCCCGCGTGGTTGTCGGCGTCGGCGACGTTGGTGAGGTCATTGCCCGGCCTTCCCCGGCGGCAGCGCCACCGTGTATGCGGTGACGCAGGACGCCGCGATCGATCCGACCAGTCCGGCCCGGTATCCGGACAGCGTGGGTGCGAGTTTGGTGGCACTGTCCGCCGAGCTGCGCAGCGCGGCGACGACGTCGGCCACCGTCGGAGGCGGGGTCGCGGCCGCCGACGTGGTGGTCGGCGTGGTGGAGCTTGTCGACGAGGTCGGTTTGCCGGACAGCCGGTCGACCTCGGCCGACAGCGAGGTGAAGTGCCGCCCACGGTCGGCCGCCACCTGGGTTAACGCCGGCGCCAGCGACGGGGGAGCGGTCTTCGCCGCGGCGGCTGCCAGTTCGCTGTCGTGGCGGGCCAGCTCGGCCTGTTGCTCCAGCGGATCGGGCTCGGGTGGCGGCGCGGTTTCACACGCGGTCGCCGCCAGGCCCAACACCGCAAGCAGCGCCAGCCCGCGGCCGCCGGCGATCAGAACTCGTCGTCGGGAGATGCCTGGGAAAGGGCTGGGATCTCGGCTCAGCACGCCAACATCCTGCCATTGCGGTGGCCTGTGCTGGCGTATCGTAGGTGGTTGGCTCTCGCAGAGCCCTGCATCCGACGCAGCTGATCCGCACAACTCAAGATGAGGAGCTCGCCGTGGCTGGCCGTTCTACGGGGCTACCAACCCAGAAGCAGGTGATCGAGCTACTCGAGGGTGAGTTCGTGCGGGCCGGATACGAAATCGAAGACGTCGTGATCGACACCCGCCCGCAGCCGCCACGCATCACGGTGATCGCCGCCGGCGACAACCCACTCGACTTGGACACCGTCGCCGAACTCTCCCGCGCAGCCTCGGGCCTGTTGGACAGCTTCCTCAGCGGCGACGACGCCTACGTTCTCGAAGTCACCTCGCCTGGGGTGGACCGGCCGCTGACCGCCGAGAAGCACTTCCGCCGCGCGCATGGCCGCAAGGTCGAGGCCGAACTCGCAGACGGATCCACTGTCACCGGCCGGCTGGGCGTCGTGTCCGACGGCGCGGTCGACCTGGTGGTGCGGAAAAACAACGACTGGACGGTGCGCCGGATTCCGCTGGCTGAGATTGTCAGAGCTGTTGTCCAGGTTGAATTTTCAACGCCCAAGCCCCGCGAACTGGAACTTGCCGGAGCAGCTGGAACGGAGGCCGAAGCATGAACATCGACATGACCGCCCTACACGCTATCGAGATCGATCGCGGCATCTCGGTCGACGAGCTGCTCGACACCATCAAGTCGGCGCTGTTGACCGCCTACCGGCACACCGAGGGTCATCAGCCCGACGCACGCATCGAGATCGACCGCAAAAGCGGTGTGGTGGAAGTGATTGCGCGTGAGACCGATGACGACGGCAACCTGATCAGCGAATGGGACGACACCCCGGAGGGTTTCGGCCGCGTGGCGGCGACGACCGCTCGGCAGGTCATGCTGCAGCGGTTCCGAGACGCCGAGAACGAGCGCAGCTATGGTGAGTTTTCCGCCAGGGAGGGTGACATCGTCGCCGGTGTCATCCAGCGCGACGCCCGCGCCAACGCGCGCGGCCTCGTAGTCGTGCGAGTGGGCAGCGAGACCAAAGGCGCCGAAGGTGTCATCCCGTCGGCCGAGCAGGTGCCGGGCGAAGCTTACGAGCACGGCGACCGGTTGCGCTGCTACGTCGTCGGGGTCAGTCGCGGTGCCCGCGAACCGCTGATCACGTTGTCGCGAACGCACCCCAACCTGGTCCGCAAGCTCTTCTCGCTGGAGGTGCCCGAGATCGCCGACGGGTCGGTGGAGATCGTCGCGGTGGCCCGGGAGGCAGGGCACCGATCTAAAATCGCAGTCAACTCAAAGGTTCCCGGCCTCAACGCCAAGGGTGCCTGTATCGGCCCGATGGGCCAGCGGGTGCGCAACGTGATGAGCGAGCTGTCTGGCGAGAAGATCGACATCATCGACTTCGATGACGACCCAGCGCGATTCGTCGCCAATGCTCTGTCGCCGGCCAAGGTTGTCTCCGTCTCCGTCATCGATGCGAACACGCGTGCGGCGAGGGTGGTGGTACCCGACTTCCAGCTTTCGTTGGCGATCGGCAAGGAGGGGCAGAACGCCCGCCTGGCTGCCCGGTTGACCGGCTGGCGCATCGACATTCGCAGCGACGCGGCGGCACCCGAAGGCGACCCGCACCCGGTCGGGTCTCACGACGTGGAGCACTGACGCGAGCCGAGCGTCGAGACGCTCATGTTGCAGTGGCGGTGGTCGGTGGGTACACCATCGTCAAATGGGGGGAAATCACTTGTCAGAACACGGCGCTCCGCAGTCCGTCGATGTGCTCATTGTGGGTGCGGGCCCGACGGGTCTCTCGGCGGCGAGCGCGTCCGTGGGCGCCGGTTCTTCGGTGGCCATCGTGGAGCACACGGGCTATGTAGGGGGCTTGTCCCGTGCTGCGACGGTGGCCGGCCATGAGGTCGATCTCGGAGGTCACCGGCTGCTGTCGGCGACACCGGCGCAGCGCCGGGAGTGGCTCGATTTCGCCGACCGGCTCGGTGGCATCCCGATGTCCGACATCGACCGCTGCAGCGGAATCCTGCGCGACGGATACGTCGTCAGTTATCCCTTCGACTGGCGGCAGTTCCGTGATTCGGCACCGCTGTCGGTTCGCGTACGCGGGGCCGCCTCGCTCGTCGCCTGGAAGCTGACCGCACCGACCGGCCGCAGCGACGACACGCTCGATGACTGGGTGAAGAATCGGTATGGGCCGTACCTGTCCGAGACGTTTATGGCGCCGCACGCCCGGAAAGTCTTCGGCATCGATCCAAGGGACATTCCCGCGGCCTGGGCGGCCCAGCGAATCCTGTCGCCCCGGTTCCTCTCGGTACTGGCGACCGCGGTACCCCGGCTGCACGAATCCACCCGACCGGCCGAACCCACCGATAGGTTTTTCTACCCACACGGGGGAGCCGGAGCTTTGTGGTCGCGCCTGGCCGAGTCGCTCGGCGATCAGGTGAACTGGTTGTTCGACACCAAGGTGGCGTCGATCGCCAGACCCGGCGGTGGGCGGTATGCAGTCACCGTTTCGGGACCCATGGGCGAGCAGGTGGTGTCGTGTCGTCGGATCATCTGGACCGGCCGACCGGACGACCTGGCCGCCAGCCTGGGACTTGCGGAGTTGTCCACCGCGATCGCGCGGGCGTCGGGGCGGCGCGATCTCGTCGTCGGTGTGGTGCAAGTCCGCGACACACCGCCGAGCTGGCACGGCTTCCAGTGGTTGTACACCCACGACGCCGGTGTTCGCGCGCACCGATTCAACAACTATGGCGAGTGGAAAACACTGAACTGCCCGGTCGGTGTTGTCGGGTTGGAGTACAGCGTGCCGTCCGGCGAGACCTTCGATGTCCGCGCCACCGCAGTAGAGGACATGTCGATCCTGCTCAAGGGTGGGGCGTTCGAATTCCTCGGGGCTGAGAAGGCCTCCGATGCGTACGCGAATTTCGACGCCGCCGCCGACCTCTTCGATGAGTTGGATGCCGCGTTGCGGCGGTTCGGCGAAGGGATTGTCGCCACCGGTCGTCAGGGGGCTGGGATCTACATCAATCTCGACAAGGCGATGGTGCTGGGGACCCGGGCCGCGACCCTGCCAGCGGACCACGCGGGCGTCGTCGGGCGCGACGACTATTCGCAATATCAGGAGAAAGTCAGCTGACTGCCATACCCGGATCGCCCAGCGAAGGGTGGTTCTGAGCAGTGCCGTGATGACGGTAGACTGTGCCGTGATCCAGCGCGAGACTCCTGCCCCCGAGCGATCACATCAACGCACCGAAGGACCGGTGCGGACATGTGTCGGGTGCCGGAAGCGAGAGTTGGCCGTCGATCTCCTCCGAGTGGTGGCTGTGTCGAACGGGAACGGCCTTTGCGCCCTAACCGTTGACTCGGCAGGTAACCTCCCGGGGCGGGGTGCGTGGCTGCACCCCGATGACCGGTGCCTTGAGGCAGCGTTTCGGCGGCGAGCTTTCGGGCGAGCGTTGCGCATCACCGGTTCACCGGATACATCCGCGGTGGTCGAGTACGTCAGAGCCCAGACGGGCGCTGAATGACTCAGCCAGCCCGGCAAGAGAACAGGCAGCGAAGAACATGAGCACACCGTGAAGTCCCGACGATGACCATGCGTCGTAGCTAAACCCGAGGCGCGGCCTACCACCGCTGTCGCCTCTTGAGTAGGAGATGTAGTGGCAGGTAAGGCCCGCGTACACGAGTTGGCTAAGGAACTCGGTGTTACCAGCAAGGAAGTTCTCGCCCGGCTGAGCGATCAGGGCGAATTCGTCAAATCCGCGTCGTCGACGGTGGAAGCCCCCGTCGCCCGCCGTCTGCGGGAATCGTTCGGTGGCGGTAAGTCCGATAAAGCCCCGGCCAAGGCCGCACCGGCGAAGGCCGCCGGAAACGGAGCGCCGGCACCCAAGCCAACGCCCGTGTCCGACGGTGCTGTCGCGACCGCGCCGCCTGCGGCGCCCGCGCCCAAGCCGGCCGCCCCGGCTCCGGCCGCGCCGCCTCCGGCGCCACCCGCACCCGCACCTGCGGCTCCGGCTGCGCCTGCGGCATCCGCTGCTTCCGCTGCGCCCGCACCGGCACCCGCCGGGCCGACCCCAGGTCCGCGTCCGGGACCGGCCGCGCCGAAGCCGGGTATGCCCAGGCCGCCGCGCGTAGGAAACAATCCGTTCTCCTCGGCCCAGCCGGTCGAGCGTCCCGCGCCGCGTCCGCAGGCTGGTCCTGGCGGTCCTCGTCCCGGCCCCGGCGGTCCCCGCCCAGGCCCCGGCGGCCCGCGTCCCGGCGGTGCCACACCCGGCAACATGCCGCCCCGTCCGCCCGGTGCCCGACCCGGTGCGCCCGGTCGTCCCGGCGCCCCGCGTCCCGGTGGCGGTCCCCGTCCCGGCGGTGGCCCCGGTGGTGGCGGCCGTCCCGGTGGCGGCGGTGGCGGTAACTACCGCACCGGCGGTCCCGGTGGTGGCGGTGCTGGTGGCGGCGCTGCTGCCGGCGGTTTCCGCGGACGTCCCGGTGGCGGCGGTCCCGGTGGTGGCGGTGGCCGTCCCGGCCAGCGCGGTGGCGCGGCCGGCGCGTTCGGTCGCCCCGGTGGTGCCCCGCGTCGCGGCCGCAAGTCGAAGCGCGCAAAACGCGCCGAGTACGAGAGCATGCAGGCGCCGGTTGTCGGTGGCGTGCGGTTGCCGCACGGCAATGGCGAGACCATCCGGCTGGCCCGAGGCGCGTCGCTGAGCGACTTCGCCGAGAAGATCGACGCCAACCCGGCCGCATTGGTCCAGGCGCTGTTCAATCTCGGCGAAATGGTGACTGCTACCCAGTCGGTCGGTGACGAGACCCTCGAACTGCTCGGCGGCGAGATGAACTACGTCGTGCAGGTCGTGTCGCCGGAAGACGAGGACCGCGAGCTGCTGGAGTCGTTCGACCTCACCTATGGCGAGGACGAGGGCGACGAGGGCGACCTGGAGGTCCGCCCGCCGGTGGTCACCGTCATGGGCCACGTCGACCACGGCAAGACCCGACTGCTGGACACCATCCGCAAGGCCAGCGTCCGCGAGGGCGAGGCCGGTGGCATCACCCAGCACATCGGTGCTTACCAGGTGACCGTCGAGCACGACGGTGTCGTGCGCCCGATCACCTTCATCGACACCCCGGGTCACGAGGCGTTCACCGCGATGCGTGCCCGTGGCGCGAAGGCCACCGACATCGCAATTCTGGTGGTCGCCGCCGACGACGGTGTCATGCCGCAGACGGTGGAGGCGATCAACCACGCGCAGGCCGCTGACGTGCCGATCGTGGTCGCCGTCAACAAGATTGACAAGGAGGGTGCCGACCCGGCCAAGATCCGGGCGCAGCTCACCGAGTACAACCTCGTTGCCGAGGACTTTGGTGGCGACACCATGTTCGTCGACATCTCGGCCAAGAACGGCACCAACATCGAGGCGCTGGAAGAGGCCGTGTTGTTGACCGCCGATGCGGCGTTGGACCTGCGGGCCAACCCCGATATGGAAGCCCAGGGTGTGGCCATCGAGGCGCACCTGGACCGCGGCCGCGGCCCGGTGGCGACCGTGCTGATCACGCGCGGCACGCTGCGGGTCGGCGACTCGGTGGTCGCCGGCGACGCCTACGGCCGGGTGCGCCGCATGGTCGACGAGCACGGCGAGGACGTCACCGAGGCGTTGCCTTCGCGACCCGTGCAGGTCATCGGCTTCACGTCGGTGCCCGGTGCCGGTGACAACTTCCTGGTCGTCGACGAGGACCGCATCGCCCGCCAGATCGCCGACCGGCGCAGCGCGCGCAAGCGCAACGCGCTGGCCGCCCGCACCCGCAAGCGGATCAGCCTGGAAGACCTGGATTCGGCACTGAAGGAAACCAGCCAGCTGAACCTGATCCTCAAGGGCGACAACTCCGGCACCGTCGAGGCGCTGGAGGAAGCCCTGCTGGGTATCGAGATCGACGACGAGGTGGAACTGCGCGTCATCGACCGCGGTGTCGGTGGCGTCACCGAGACCAACGTCAACCTGGCGTCGGCGTCGGATGCGATCATCATCGGATTCAACGTCCGCGCCGAGGGCAAAGCCACCGAGCTGGCCAACCGCGAGGGTGTGGAGATCCGCTACTACTCGGTGATCTACCAGGCCATCGACGAGATCCAGGCCGCACTCAAGGGCATGCTCAAGCCGGTCTACGAGGAGAAGGAGCTCGGCCGCGCCGAGATCCGCGCGATCTTCCGGTCGTCGAAGGTCGGCAACATCGCCGGTTGCCTCGTGCAGTCCGGGATCATGCGGCGCAACGCCAAGGCACGGTTGCTGCGTGACAACGTCGTGGTCGCCGAGAATCTCACGGTCTCCTCGCTCAAGCGGGAGAAGGACGACGCCACCGAGGTGCGCGAGGGTTACGAATGCGGTCTGACGCTGACGTACTCCGACATCAAGGAAGGCGACGTCATCGAGACCTACGAATTGGTCGAGAAGGAGCGCACCTAAGGTGGCTGACCCCGCACGGGCGAAGCGACTCTCCAAGCGGATCGCCACCATCGTTGCCTCTGCGATCGAGTTCGAGATCAAGGATCCGCCGCTGGCATTCGTGACGGTCACCGACACCAAGATGACCGGTGACCTTCACGACGCCACCGTGTATTACACGGTCCGCGGCACCACCCTCGACGACGAGCCGGACTATGCGGCCGCGGCGGCGGCGCTCGAACGCGCCAAAGGTGCGCTACGCACAAGGGTCGGTGCCGGCACCGGCGTGAGGTTCACGCCAACCCTGTCGTTCGTCTTGGACAAGGTGCCGGACACCGCGCAGAAGATGGAGGAGCTGTTGGCCAAGGCGCGCGCCGCCGACGCCGATGTGGCCCGGATTCGGGCCGGGGCAACTCCTGCAGGAGACGCGCAGCCGTACCGTGTGGTAGGAGAAGAGGGACCACCTTCCTCGCAGGACGACCAGGACGCCGGTGACAGCGATCGACTCGACGACTGAGATCACCCGCCTCGGGAGGCGGGTGGATGCGCACGGTGCCGTCGAGGTCCTGCGCGGCGCCGGCGCAGTCAGCGTCATCTGCCACGTCCATCCCGACGCCGACAGCGTGGGCGCCGGTCTGGCACTGGCGTTGATCCTCGAGCGCGACGGAGTCGACGTCGAAGTGAGTTTTGCGACGCCGTCCACGCTGCCCGAGTCGTTGCGCATGCTGCCCGGTGGCCACCTGCTGGTCGGTCCGGGCGACATGCGCCGCGATGTCGATCTGGTGGTGACGGTCGACGCCCCGAGTGTCAACCGACTCGGCGCATTGTCGGAGTTCACCCAACTCGGCTGCGCGGTTCTGGTCATCGACCACCACAAGTCGAACACCTTGTTCGGCAGCGTGAATCTCGTTGACCCAGGCGCGGATTCGACCACAATGGTGGTTGCCGAGCTGCTCGACGCGTGGGGCAAGACGATCGACCGCGACGTGGCGTCGTGTCTGTATGCCGGGTTGACCACCGATACCGGTTCGTTCCGGTGGGCATCGCCGGGCGCATTGCGGCTCGCCGCGCGTCTGGTGGAGCTCGGCGTGGACAACGCCGCGATCAGCCGGGAGCTGTTCGACACCCACCCGTTCGTGTGGCTGCCGCTGCTGTCCCGGGTGTTGTCGAGTGCGCAGTTGTTGCCTGAGGCGACCGGTGGCCGAGGGCTGGTGTACGCGGTGGTCGCCCACGAGGATTGGAACAAGAGCCGGTCCGAAGAGGTCGAGAGCATCGTCGACATCGTGCGGACCACTCACGAGGCCGAGGTTGCCGCGGTCTTCAAGGAGATCGAACCCGGGCACTGGTCGGTGTCGATGCGGGCCAAGAGCTATGACCTGGCTGCGGTCGCCAGCGGCTTCGGCGGCGGCGGACATACGCTGGCGGCCGGGTACTCTGCGGCCGGACCCATCGACGACGTGGTGGCGCAGCTGGCCGCCGCCCTTGGCTGACCCCGCCGGACCAATAGACGATGCGCCGGTAACGGGCAGGCGGATCGCCGGACTGGCGTTTCCCGCTCTGGGTGTGCTGGCCGCCGAGCCGATCTATTTGTTGTTCGACATCGCGATCGTCGGCCGGCTGGGTGCCCTGAGCCTCGCGGGCCTGGCGATCGGCGGCCTGATCCTGTCGGTCGTCAGCGCACAGCTCACGTTCCTGTCCTACGGCACGACGGCTCGCTCGGCGCGCTTCTTCGGGGTGGGCAACCGCGTCGCGGCGGTCGGCGAAGGTGTCCAGGCCACGTGGCTGGCGTTGGGGATGGGCGCGGTGATTGTGGCCCTGGTGCAGCTCGGCGCGGTCCCACTGGTGTCGGCGATCGCGGGGACGAAATCCGGTGGCAGCGACATCGCTGCGGCAGCAATGCCGTGGGTGCGCATCGCGATCTTCGGCGTGCCGGCCATTCTCATCTCGGCGGCCGGCAACGGCTGGATGCGCGGGGTGCAGGACACCATGCGCCCACTGCGCTACGTGCTGGTGGGTTTCGGGGTCTCGGCCGTGCTCTGCCCGCTGCTCGTCTACGGCTTACTGGGTCTGCCGCGGCTGGAGCTGGCCGGCTCGGCGATCGCGAATCTGGTTGGGCAGTGGCTGGCGGCCATTCTGTTCTGTCGCGCACTGCTGGTGGAACGCGTGCCGCTGCGGCTGAACACGTCGGTGCTGCGAGCGCAGGTGGTGATGGGCCGCGATCTGGTGCTACGGACCCTGGCGTTCCAGGCCTGCTACGTCTCCGCCGCCGCCGTGGCCGCGCGGTTCGGTGCGGCGGCGGTTGCTGCGCACCAGGTGGTCCTGCAGCTGTGGAATTTCCTTGCGCTGGTGTTGGATTCACTCGCCATCGCCGCGCAGTCACTGGTTGGCGCCGCACTCGGTGCGGGCCGGACCGAACACGCGAAATGGGTGGCGTGGCGGGTGACGGTGTTCTCGACGATCGCCGCGGCGGTACTGGCGTCTGCGTTCGCAGTCGGCTCCTCCGTGTTGCCGTCGTTGTTCACCGACGACCGGTCGGTGCTCGCCGCGATCGGGGTGCCGTGGTGGTTCATGGTGGCGCAGTTGCCGGTCGCCGGAATCGTTTTCGCGCTCGACGGCGTGCTGCTGGGCGCCGGCGACGCCGCGTTCATGCGCACCGCGACATTGGTCAGCGCGTTGGTCGGGTTCCTGCCGTTGATCTGGTTGTCGCTGGTGTTCGGCTGGGGACTGCTCGGCATCTGGTCGGGCCTGAGCACGTTCATGGTTCTGCGGTTGGTCTTCGTCGGCTGGCGGGCCTTCTCGGGGCGGTGGCTCGTGTCGGGGACGGGTTAGGGCCAGCTAGCAGTAAGCAATCGATGACCAACCGAAGTCGTTGGTGCGCACAGTGATTCGCTCGAATCCGGCGGCCGCCAACCGGTCCGCGAGGCCGGTCGGGTCGATCGGGTTGTAGGTGTCACCCTCGTGTGCGGCTTCCATGCCTTCGCTGCCGATGCTGTCGCTGGCCACCAGCAGCGCGCCCGGCCGCAGCACCCGGGCGACCTCACCGAACAACCGGTCCTGCAGTTCGGCGGTGGGCACATGGTGCAGCATCGTGAAGCACGCCGCACCGGAGAACCGTCCGTCGGGGAAGCCCAGTGCGGTGGCGTCGCCGCGCACGATCTGCACCGACGGCACCGCTGAGAAGCGCTCGGTCAGCAACGCCGCCAGCTTCTCGTCGATCTCCACGCACGTCACCTGCGGCACCGCGGTACTCAGCACGTCGGTGACGGCGCCGAAGCCAGGCCCGACCTCCAGCACGTCGTCGCCGAGGTCGGCGTCACCGAGTACCCACGGCAGGATCTGCTCCCGCATGAACTGCCGCCACTCGTCGCTGCCGCACACCTCATGCGCCTCGTTCATGCGTCCAAGCGTAAATGAGTAGCCCGTCAAATATGTTGCGTACCTATGTATCAATTTTTGCTGAGTTACTTCCGTGAACGTCGTAGGTGAGTTATTAATGACGTTGCTGATACATCCAGTCGTGACGGGGGTGCCATGAGGTCGACTCACTTTGGGTTTCGCGTCGGTGCTGCAACGTTCGCCATGAGCCTGGGCGTGGCGATCGCCAGCAACCCTGCTCTATCGGCGGCTGAAGGCCCGGATCCGGGCTCGCCCGCGCATCCATCGCCGGACTCAAAGTCCTCGGAAAAGGCTGAATCCACGAGCTCACCACGACCGGAGCGTCGCGTAGTCGGGTCTTCACGTCGTGCGGCACAGTCGTCCCGCGCTGTAGCCGAGCCGCCGAAGAAGTCGACCAGCCGGACGTCGGCAACCCAACCTGGTGTGGCGAACCGATCGGACTCGCGGGTGGCGATGCCCGACGATGCAACGACTTCGACGAACGTCGGAACCGCTGATCGGGTCAGCCCCGCACTGCACGCGACCGCCGCGAGCTCGTTGCCTGCAACCGAGCAAGATTTGCCAATAGCGGTTGTCGCTTCGCCCGCCGCGGCAGCGCCCTCGGCCCTGGTGGTACCGGCCCGGCACGCCGCGGTCGCCGCGATCCGCCCGTCGAGCATCGTGTCGGGATTCCTGTCACTCCTGGGACTCACTCCCGGCACCGGTATGCCGTCCGGGCCGGCGCAACTGCTGACTGGCGCACTGGCGCTGGTCCGGCGGGAGATCGAGGCATTCGTCAACCAACTGTCGGCGATGCTCCCTCCGCAATTCACCCACAGCCTGTCCGCGGGTACCAACGCGATCGCGGCCACCGGGACCACGACCGCGATCACCTGGGCCTGGGGCTCCAACCCGGTGCTGGCGTTCAGCCCGGCCACCGACAAGCTCGACTTCGGGTGGATGCAGTCCAATCAGTTCACCGTCGCCGAGAAGTCCGGATCCGTGGAGATCGGGGTCGTCGACAACAACCACTCCTACACCCTGCAGGGCGTCAGCCTCGGTCAGCTGTCTATGACCAATATCGTTGCCAAAGACTCGGGCACCGTCGCCAAGTGGCAGTCGCTGATCAGTAGTGCGCAGACGACGCTTCCCAGTGTTTCGGTAGCGGATACCGCGGTGACCGAAGGTAACAGCGGCACAACGAATGCCGCATTCACCCTCACCCTCTCCAAAGCCGGGACCAAGCCGGTGACCGTCAACTACACGACTGCCAATGGTTCAGCCACCGCCGGCCAGGATTACCTGGCCGGCTCCGGCACGGTCACCTTCGCGGCCGGGCAGGCGTCGCAAGTCGTCAACGTCAACGTGATTGGTGATACGACGGTAGAGCCGACCGAAACATTCACCATCACGCTGTCGAATCCGTCTGGTGCCACGATCGGAAGAACCACCGCGACAGGCACTATCAACAACGACGACGCCGCGCCTGTGCTTCCGAGCATCTCGATCGCCGACGCCACCGCGGCCGAGGGTAACAGTGGCAGTAGCGCAATGGCATTCACGGTGACGCTGTCGAAAGCATCGTCGACGACGGTCACCCTCAATTACAGCACGGCCAACAGTACGGCGACTGCCGGCCAGGATTACACGGCGAGCTCGGGCACGGTCACGTTCGCGCCCGGGGTGACCTCGCAAGTGATCAACGTTGGGGTGCGGGGGGATACGACGGTCGAGCCGACGGAGACGTTCTCCGTCACGCTGTCCAACGCGTCCGGCGCCACCATCTCCGATGGTTCAGCGGTCGGCACGATCACCAATGACGACACCGCGACGGCACCGGGAACAGGCACAGGTACAGCACAGTGGGGTAGGAGCTTCTTCGCTCCCTACGTCGACATGGGCGCGTGGCCGGTGCCGAATCTACTGGCACTGTCGAAGACCTACGGCAACTCGCTCGTGACGCTCGGCTTCATGCAAGCCGACCAGAACGGCAACCTCGCCTGGGCGGGATTGGCTGCGCTGGAACCGAGTTCGACCAACGAACAGGCCGTTGCCATCAACACCTCGATCGCCACGTTCAAGGCGGCCGGCGGTGACGTGATGATCTCGTTCGGTGGCGCGTCGGGCACGAGCATTGCCCAGGCGTACGCGGCCAAGGGCAAGAGCGCCCAGGAGCTCGCCAACGCCTACGCCGCCGTGATCGACACCTACGGCATCACGCACATCGACTTCGACATCGAAGGCGCCGCCGTGGCCGACCCGGCATCGATCGCGCTCAACAGCCAAGCGCTCGCGCTGCTGCAGAAAGCCAAGCCCGATGTTCGCATTTGGTACACCCTGCCGGTTCTGCCGACCGGACTGACTGCCGACGGCCTTGCCGTTGTCGACTCCGCGGTCAAGGCGGGGGTCAAACTCGACGGCGTCAATGTGATGGCGATGGACTATGGCGAATCGGCGGCCCCAACCAGCGGACCGGGCGCAAAAACGATGGGAGCGTACGCAATTCAATCCGCGCAATCGACGTATAGCCAGCTGTCATCGCTCTACGGTAAGTATGGGCAGAGCTTCGGCTACAGCCAGATCGGTGTGACCCCGATGCTGGGCGTCAACGACGTCATCACCGAGGTGTTCAGCGTGGCCGACGCGCAGACTTTGGAAGACTTCGCCCGCGCCAACGGCATCGGCATGCTGTCGATGTGGCAGGTGCTTCGCGACATCCCCGGCACTCTGGGCCAGGCCAGCACCGGAGCATCGGGATTGAGTGATCCGCAGGGCTCATTCAGCAAGGTGTTCAACGACTACGGCACGATCAATGTCGTCGACTACGGCAGCGCGGGCGGCACGGGCGGCACCGGGGGGACCGGCGGTACGGGTGGCACCGGAACCCCGGTGACCGGCGGCACAACGACACCGATCACCTGGGGGTGGGGAAGCAACCCGGTGCTGACCTTCGATCCGGCGAAAGACACCCTGGACTTCGTGTGGATGCAACCCGCCGAGTTCGACGTCACCCAGACCAACGGTTCGGTGGTGATCTCGGTCGTCGGCAACAACCACACCTACACGCTGCAGGGCGTGACGCTGAGCCAACTGCAGATCGGCAACATAATCGCCAAGGATGCCAGCACGCTGGCGAAGTGGCAGAGCCTCATCGACAGCGCGAAAGCTACCTAGGCGCAGCCTATTTCACCTGGCTTCGGCCGCGCTCGATCACCCCTGCACGGCTGGCGGCGATGTCGTCACCGGACGTCGCCGCCATCCACTTCTTGGCTGACATCGCCTCAATCCACAGCCCGGAGCCGGTCTGGTCCTCGTCGATGCGGTGATACGACGCGAGCAGCGCGCGCACGGCCTTCTGGTTGTTCCCGACGATCGAGGCGGCCACCGCGCGGGCAGTCGGCAGCAGCTCGTCGTGCGCGACGACCTGGGTCACCAGCCCGGCCCGCAGCGCATCCTCGGCGGACAGATAGTCACCGGTCAGGCTCATCCGGCGGGCCAGCCCGACGCCGACCTTCTGCGGCAACCGCACACTGAGCCCCCAAGTCGGCAGCAGACCCACCCGGGCGTGCGTGTCGGCGAAGCGGGCGTGCTCGGAGGCGATCAGTATGTCGCAATACAGTGCCAGCTCCAGGCCGCCGGTCACCGCGGCACCGTTGATCGCGCCGATCACGGGCTTGGTCATCGGCGGCCACTTGGGAGAGATGTCAGGGAGATCGGTGGTGTCGCCGAACTCCTTGAGGTCCAGCCCGGCGCAGAACACCGGATCGGCACCGGTGACGATGATGACGTCGACGCTCTCGTCGGCGTCGGCCTCGCGCAGCGCGCCGAAGAAGCGGCTGCGCAGCGCCGTCGACAGCGCGTTGCGCGAGTTGGGCCGATTCAGCGTCACCGTACGGATGCGGTCGGTGGTCTCGATGAGCAGGATGTCGTCGCCGGTCATAGGGACACCGTATGCGGCGCCGCCGAGCGGCCAGCGTGCGGGCTAACGGTGAAATTCTCCGCAGATTGCCCGATATGTCGCACGCTCGGCGCGTCCCTCGGTAAACCAGGCATGCTGGACCTCATGTGCCGAAACATCACCGAGTTGCGCGGCCTGGAGCCGGCGGCCACCGACGAAGAGATCAGCGCGGCCGCTCGCCAGTACGTGCGCAAGGTCAGTGGGATCACCCGACCGTCTGACGCGAACGCGGAGGCCTTCGAGATCGCGGTCGCCGAGGTCGCGGCGACCACGAGCCGACTGCTGTCCGAACTTCCTGCTCGGCGCCAGCCGCCCAAGACCATTCCACCGTTGCGCCGCCCCGAGGTGCGGGCGCGTCTTGCCGGAGCCGCTGGGCCGGCGACATCCGCCCCCGCACAATGACCACTGCGCTCAAGGAGTGGAGCGCCGCGGTGCACGCTCTGCTCGACGGCCGGCAGACCGTGCTGTTGCGCAAAGGGGGCATCCACGAGAAGAGGTTCGCCGTCGCGGCCGACGAGTTCCTATTGTTCCCGACGGTTGCGCACAGCCATGCCGAACGGGTGCGCGCCGAGCATCGTGACCTGCTCGACCCGGCGGCGCCCGACAGCACCGACGACCAGGTCGTCGTCCGGGCTGCCGCGAAAGTGGTTGCAGCGGTGGCTGTCTCGAATGTCGACGGGTTGGCCGACATCGAGGATCTGCACATCTGGACCGCCGAGTCCGTGCAGGCAGACCGGCTGGACTTCCGGCCCCGTCACCAGCTGACGGTCCTGGTGGTGCAAGCCTTTCCGCTCACCACGGCGATCCAATTGCCGCGGGAGCCGCAGTATCGCGGCTGCACGAGCTGGGTGCAGCTACCTGTGACGGCCACGCTGGGCGACCCGGTCCACGACTCCGCGGCGCTTCACCGGATCGCCGCCGGCGTTCGCTCCGCCGTCGCCTGACGGCAGGTCCGCCGACGCGGGCAAGATCAGCTTGGACACCCCACCGGCCCCGTGGTGCACCGTGTGCAGCGACGGGATCATCCGCTGCCCGGTGAGCACAGGTTCGCCGGTCCCGAGGTTGCGGGCGTACCGGGGGTGCGAGCCGCCCGCAACAAGGACCCGAATCCGTGTTCCCGCCCCGAAGCGGTGCGCGATGGCGTCCAGTTCGAGACGGAGCGGGCCCTGCGCCGGTGCCGTCAGCCGCCGATAGCCGTCGCTGACGTTGCGGGAACGCCCCCGCGCGTCGACCTCGCTGATCCGCACGAAAATGTCGACGTGCTCGATGTCGGCCTCGTGCGCCAGTTCGATCACCGGGACCCCGAACACGTAGAGGTCGGCGTCCAGCGGACCGCTGGTGAAACTCAGTACGTCGGTGCGAGCGGCCAACGGTGCGTCATTGCGATAGCCGCTCTTCTGGGACAGCAGACGGCCGCCGACGGTCGGGGTCGGGTCGGCTGGGTTGTACCGGAATGTTGAGGGTGCGGCGTCGGCCGGCGGTGGTGTGGCGGCCAGCCGGCCGTGCGGCTGTAGGTACAGCACACCCTCCCCGGTGGAAGGCGGCCAGTCCGGCAGGTCAAGCCAGCCGTGATGGCCGACGTACACCCGCACCGGGCTGCGCCCGCTCCTGGCGGGAATGCCGGCGAGATGCGTTCCGAGCCAGTTCAGGGTCTCTGTGGCGGTGGTACCACCCGCCTTCACGAGCATGTCCGTGTGCGTCCATGGCCCGACCGTCATCGCGACGTCGACCCCGCGACCGCGCAAGTGGCGGTACTGCTCGAGGGTTTGCTCCAGAAACAGGTCCTGCCAGCCGCCGATCAGCAGGACGGGCACCTCGCAGCGGTCGAGTGCGGCCGTCATCCGCATGGTGTCCCAGAACGGGTCGTCGACCGCCGGGTGGTCGATCCACGACTCGAACCAGGGTGACGCGTCGCCGAGCAGGTCGCGGCCTGCGGCGCCCACGGGCAGGCCGAGCGTGGCGCGTTCCAGCCGGCGCGCGGCGCTGGTCTGGAACGCCAGCCGGCGCGAGGTCGTCTGCTCTTGGTGACCGACCATGTCCGACCAGCCCAGGAAGTCGTTCAGCGAGAACGATCCGGTGCCCCACGAAGATGCATGGAAGTCGTGCGGACCCACGGTGACCACTGCGGCGACCAGTTCCGGCGGCGGGTCGGACAGCAGCGCCCACTGGGTGAAGCCGAGGTAGGACAGCCCGATGGTGGCGAAGGTGCCGGTGAACCACGACTGCCGGCGCAGCCACACGACCGTGTCAGCGGCATCGTCGGCCTCATGGACCATCGGCACGAAGTCACCGCCGGATCCGAACGTGCCGCGCACGCTTTGCAGCAGCACGTGATAACCCCGCGCGGCGTATAGCCGCGCGTAGATCAATGAGAACGGGAACGCCCGGCCGTACGGGCACCGAACCAGGATGGTGCCCAGCGGTTCGCCGACGGGCGCGTAGTGCGTGGCGCGCAAAACCGCGCCGTCGCGCATGGGCACCTCGACGCCATGATGCACGACGTAGGCGAAAGTCGGCGGTGCTATTCGCAGGACGCGAGACAGAGTGCGGTCGACGAAGTTTCGAGGCCGGTTGCTGCGCACGCCTCTCAGAATATGTAGTGCGGCGAAAGCTGCTGGGCGCGCATCAGGTTCTCCTGCATGCAGTCCACGTCGGGGTTGGAGTAGATGGGGGAGTAGAACAGCGACTGCTGGATCACGCCGTAGCTGGTCTTGAACACCACCATGCAGGAGAACCACCAGCGGTTGTTCCAGTCGGTGGGCTTCATCACCCAGAACTGTGCGGCGCGATGACCGTTGATATCGGTCTCGACGGCGTCAGGGGGCAGCGACTGCGCGTAAGTCCGCCAGATGACCGGCTCGACGGCCATTTGGTAGTTGCCCGCGTCGTACTGACAGCGCCAGCCCTCCATTGGCGTCGGTGGGCTGGCTTCAAGCCCGAGACCTGCGATGACGTCCAGTGGGATGTCGTTGCAGGGATCGAACGGCTTCGGGTTGGTGGTGGTGATGACGTTGCTGATCGGGGCGTCGGTGGACCGCAGCTCTACGGGGGTGTGCCCGGCATCGGTGGGCGGAGGAGTTTGGATGGTGATCAGCGCTGCGGCGACAACGGCCAGCACGCCGACGGAGAGGCGCACTGCGGCAGCCATGACTCCCCCTCTGCGGTCAGCCCCGACCGATGGCAGTCTAACCGGACGCGCGCAAGTAGGCTGGCATGTTGTGGCACCCACGCTCTGGGCGATCAGTGACCTGCACACTGGTCACACCGGCAATAAGCCGGTTACCGAATCGCTGTACCCCTCGACCCCGGACGACTGGTTGATCGTCGCCGGTGACGTCGCCGAGCGCACCGACGACATTCGCTGGTCGCTGGATCTGCTGCGTCGCCGCTTCGCCAAGGTGATCTGGGTACCGGGCAACCACGAGTTGTGGACCACGGGCAAGGACCCCGTCCAGGTGTTCGGCCGCTCCCGCTATGACTATCTGGTCAACATGTGCGACGAGATGGGCATCGTCACCCCGGAGCATCCCTTTCCGGTGTGGACCGAGCAGGGTGGGCCGGCGACCATCGTGCCGATGTTTCTGCTCTATGACTACACGTTCCTGCCCGCAGGAGCGACGACGAAGGCCGAGGGTCTGGCGATCGCGCGGGAGCGCAACGTCGTCGCGACGGATGAGTTCCTGCTGTCCAGTGAGCCGTACGCCACCCGCGATGCATGGTGCCGGGATCGACTGCGCCACACCAGGGCCCGGCTCGAGGAACTCGACTGGATGACGCCGACGGTGTTGGTGAACCACTTCCCATTGCGCCGAGAGCCCTGTGATGTGTTGTTCTTCCCGGAATTCTCGCTGTGGTGCGGGACGGTGGAGACGGCCGACTGGCACACCCGCTACAACGCGCTCTGCTCGGTCTACGGGCACCTTCACATTCCGCGGACCACCTGGTATGACGGGGTGCGATTCGAGGAGGTGTCCGTCGGCTATCCCCGAGAGTGGCGGCGCCGCAAGCCCTATCGATGGCTGCGCCAAGTCTTGCCCGACCCGCAATACGCGCCCGGCTATCTGAACGACTTCGGCGGCCATTTCGTGATCACCCAGGAGATGGCGGAGCAGTCGGCAAAATTGCGTGAGCGTCTGCGCAGTCGTCGCGAATGAGTGAGCTCATGCGGGCAGTGCTGCCCGATATCGCGGAACTGGTCTACGCCGAAGCCTACGATGACCCGCCGGACCTGGCGCCGCTGCCCGAGGAAGAACCGCTGATCGCCAAGTCGGTAGCAAAGCGGCGCAACGAATTCGTCACCGTCCGCCATTGCGCGCGGGTGGCGTTGGGGCAGCTCGGGTTTCCGCCGGCGCCTATCCTCAAGGGCGACAAGGGCCAACCATGCTGGCCCGACGGCGTGGTGGGCAGTTTGACCCATACCCAGGGCTACCGGGGTGCGGTGGTCGCACGGACTTCTGCGGTGCGCTCGGTCGGTATCGACGCCGAGCCGCATGACGTACTGCCCGACGGTGTGTTGAACGCGATCAGCCTGCCCGCTGAGCGTCACGAGATTTCCGCACTGCCCGGCGGCCTGCACTGGGATCGAATCCTGTTCTGCGCCAAGGAAGCAACCTACAAGGTGTGGTTTCCGCTGACCGAGCGGTGGCTGGGATTCGAGGACGCCCACATCACGTTCGGTGTTGACTCCTCCGGCATCACCGGAACGTTCGTGTCCCGGATTTTGATCGACCCGGCCGCCCGCTCCGGTCCGCCACTGAACCAATTGGCCGGCCGGTGGTCGGTGGGCGGTGGACTCGCGTTGACGGCGATCGTGTTGTGAGCCCCCAACCGGGGATCGTCGTGGTTGACAAGCCCGGAGGCATGACCAGCCACGACGTAGTGGGCCGCTGCCGTCGGATATTCGGTACTCGCAAGGTCGGTCACGCCGGCACCCTGGACCCGATGGCCACCGGGGTTCTGGTGATAGGGATCGAACGCGCCACCAAGATCCTGGGCTTGCTGACCGCCACCTCGAAGTCCTACGCCGCCACCATTCGGCTGGGCTGCTCGACGACTACGGACGACGCTGAAGGTGAAGTGTTGCAAGAGGTTTCCACGGCCGAGGTCACTGACGATCAGATCCACTCCGGCATAATGAAGCTGCGCGGCGACATCCCGCAGCGGCCGTCAGCGGTCAGTGCGGTCAAGATCGGCGGCAAGCGGGCCTACCAGCTGGTGCGTGAAGGCCAGGAGGTGGAGCTCGCCGAGCGTCGAGTCCGCGTCGACCGGTTCGACGTGCTGGGCATTCGGCGTGACGGGCCGTTTGTCGACCTTGACGTGGAGGTGGATTGCTCGTCGGGCACCTACATCCGGGCTCTGGCCCGCGACTTGGGTGACGGTCTCGGCGTCGGGGGACACCTGACCGCGTTGCGCCGCACCCGGGTGGGCGGTTACGGGCTCGATCACGCGCGGTCACTCGACGCGCTTGCCGAACAACCACAGCTGAGCTACTCCCTCGACGAGGCGTGCCTGCTGGCCTTCCCGCGCCGCGACGTCACCGCCGCCGAAGCCGACGATGCGAGCCATGGCCGTCCGTTGAACGTGGCCGGTATCGATGGTGTCTATGCCGCAACCGATCCCGAGAGTCGGGTGATCGCGCTGCTCGAGGACCGAGGCTCGCGAACGAAGTCGGTCGTGGTGATTCGACCCGCGACGCTGTAGGTCACTCGGCCAGTAGCTTGTGCGCGTAGGCGAAGGCGTCGACTTGGTCCTCGACATCGAAGTCGCACAGGCGCGCCAGACGTCCGTCGCGGTAGGAGCCGACGAGGATGCGAGCCCACTCGAAGCGCTCACCGTCATGCCCTCGGCCCTCGCGGTCCATCCGTCCCACGAACAGGTCCGGCGACAACCAACAGATGTTGGCAAACCATGCATGCACCGACGCGAGCATGGTCTGGAGCTCGACAAGACTGGCGCGTAGGTCGGCGGCCGACCGATCGGGAAAGCCGGAGCGAGAGCGGTTTTCGATGTGGAGATCGGGCCAGCTGAGATCAGTGAAGATGGTGTCGAAATCACCGCGGTTCAGCGCAGCGACGTAGTCTGCGGTGACCAGACCCGAAGGGCGCGCGGACGCGCCTTCTCCTGCGTAGAAGCGGTTTTCGAGTTCGCGGTAAGCAGACTCGAAATCATCCTCGTCGAAGACGGCGTGATACAGCGCACGACCATCGTCGTCGAATTCACCTACAGCCAGATAGCTCGACTGGTTTCGGTTCTCGTCGGCCCAAGTGGTGCGTCCAAGATGCAATGTGTCACCACGGACGGCCAGTACGCGCAGCGCGAAATGACTGTACTGCGCGCGTAGTCGCTCGAAAGCTGCTCGCACCGCGACTCGTCCGACGATCGGATCACCATTCAGTCGCCGTCGATCGTCGTAAACGAAATCGTCGGAATACAGCTTGGCCAACTCGTCGAGATTCCCGGCCTGGGTGACGCGTACCAAATCCAGGGCGGCCTCGGCGGCGCGATTGGTGACAGTCAGCCGATCGGACGTTGTTCGACAGAGGCCCTCGGCGTAGTCCAACGCCTGCGCTTCGGCCTCGGCGTCGAAGTCGCACAGTGACGCCAACAAGCCCTCGCGGAACGTGCCGACGTAGATGCGCGTCCACTCGTGGACGCCACCGTCCGGCTCGACGGCCTGGCGCTCGTGTCTGCCTACGACACAGTTGGGCGAAATCCAGTGTAGGGCCGAGAACCACGTCCGCAGAGACACCGGTGCTGCCGTGAATTCCGCTCCGCTGGAGCGGAATTCCCCCAACGTACGGACGGGATAGATTGAGCGCGAGCGACTCTCGACCCGCAGATCGGGAACGGCAAGGTCGCGGAGAACACGGTCCAGCTCAGGCTTATCTGCACACAGCGCAAACTCGGTCAACATGACGCCCGCTGTCGCGAAGGCTGCCCCTTCGCCCGCGTAGTAACGCCGTTCGAGCTCCCGATAGGCAGACCCGAAGTCGTCCTCGTCAAAGTTGGCTTGATAGATCACCCGGTCGTCGTCATCGATTTCGCCCACCACGAAGTTGACCGACCGATTGCCGTGATCGTCCGACCACACGGTCTGGAGCAGGCTGAGCTTGTCGCCGCGAACGGCCAGTACCTGCAGCGCAAAAGTGCTGTACTGCACGGACAGTCGCTCGAACGCTGCTCGCATGGCAGCGCGTCCGACGATCTGGTCACCGCTGAGTCGCCGATAATCGGCATACTCGAACTCGTCTGCGTACAGCGCTTCCAACTCATCGAATTGGCGGGACTGCAGGGCTATCAAGAATTGCTGAACAACCTGGGTGTCACGATTGGCCGCAGCCAGCCGGCTGACCTGCGATGCAACTAGCTGCTCGGCATAGGAGAAAGCCGCCTCCTCGTCGGAGAGGTCAAACTCACATGATGCGTTGAGGCGTCCGTGTTCGAACTGCCCCGCGTAAATTCTTGTCCAGGTGTATTCGTCGCCGTCGGGTCCCACCGCGTCACGTTCGAAACGGCCTACAGTCACGTTTGGTGAAAGCCAGTGGATCGCTGAGAACCACATCCGAGTGGCCGAAACGAGATTCGACAGCTCTTCGATCTCGCGTCGGAGTTCCTTGGGTGTGCGACTCGGGAAGAGTGAATGAGACCGATTCTCGAATCGGAGGCCGGCTCTGGCGAACTCCTTTACGAATGCATCCATGTCGCCCCGGTTCACCGACCACACGAGGTTGGCGAGTGGTAAGCCATGCTGGGCATAATCAGCACCTTCACCGGAGTAGTAACGGCGTTCGAGTTCGGCGTAGGCACTTTCGAAATCGTCCTCGTCGAAACTCCCTTGATAGATCACTTGACCGTTGTCGTCGATCTCTCCGACCGTGAAGTTGATCGACTGATTGCCGTCGTCGTCCGACCAGACGCTTCGCACCAAGCTCAGGTTGTCCCCGCGAACAGCGATCGCCTGCAAAGCGAAGCGGCTGTACTGTGCGCGTAGTCGCTCGAACGCGCTTCGCGCTCCGACGGATCCTACGATCGGGTCACCGCTCATACGCCGATGATCTTCGTAGACGATGTCTTCGCAGTAGTGCGTCACGGCGGCGCCGACATCACCATCTTCAATCGTCGCTACGACTAGCTTCCCGACCCGCAAGCTCCGATTGTCCAGAGCCAAACGGCCTTCGCGGCCGTTGACCAATTTCTCGGCGTAGCCGAAAGCGGCCTCTTCGTCGTCGGCATCGAACTCGCACAGCGAGGTATACCGTCCGTCTGTCACCTGCCCCACGTACAGTCGGGTCCACGCGAATTTCTCGCCATCGCGCCCTGTCGCCTCGCGTTCGTGACGAAGGGCCAACACATCGCTGGATAACCAACAGGTGGACGACGCCCACACCCGATATGACTCGACCATGACGCCGAGTTCCTCAACGCTGTGGCGCAGCTCCGCGGGTGTGCGTCGGGGAAACACTGAACGGGACCGGCTTTCGATTCTCATCCCAGGTGTGAAGAACTCGAAGGTCCGGTTGAGGTCACCCCGGTTCTCGGCGAAGACCATCTCTGTCAATGGTGCGCCGACGGCCGCATAGGGTGCACCCTCACCGGCGAAGTAGCGGCGTTCGAGTTCCCGGTAGGCACCGTCGAAGTCGTCCTCGTCGAACGTGCCCTCGTAGATGACCTTGCCGGCCCCGTCAATCTCACCTACGAGCAAATTGATCGATCGATTCCCGGATTCGTCGGACCAGCAGGCTTCGGCAAGGCGCAGGGTCTCACCGCGGACGGCCAATGTGCGCATCGCAAAATGGTTGAATTGGCTTTGGATTTGTTGCGATGCCGCCCGCATGGCCTCTGGGCCGATCATCGGGTCACCGCTGATTCGTCGATGATCCTCGAATATCACTTCGTCCGAATAGAGCGCGACCACCGCATCGAGGTCACCGGACTGCAACGCGGCGGTAATCCGATCACCGGCCTCGGTGGTCCGAGTCGTCAGCGCCAAACGGCTCGACCGGGAAGTGACGAGTTGCTCGGCGTACGCGAAGGCGTCGTCCTCGTCGGTAACATCGAACTCGCGCACTGATTTCAGCGCGCCGTCCTGGTACTCGGCGACAAAGACGAAGTTCCAGCGGTACTTCTCGTCATCCGGTCCGGTCGCCTCGATCTGGCCGAGCCCGACGCTGCACGTAGGTGAGAGCCAGTGAAGATTCTCGACCCAGTGGCGTTGCGAGACGACCTGATCTTCGCGTGCCCGCATCCAGCGGAACATGTCATCGACGGAGCGTTCATTCTCTTTCAACGCCGAAGGTGTTGCATGCCAGTTAAACTCAGGGTGCGACACCGCGCGCACTGCGTTGATGTCACCAACACTAATCCCCACCACCCACTCCGCGGCAGCCAGACCTGCGCCCGCGAACCGGGCGCCTTCGTCCGCGTAGTAGCGGCGTTCCATGTCTCGGTAAGCACTCCAGAAATCGTCTTCGTCGAAACGGCTGTGATAAACCACCAATCCGTCCGGCCCGAGTTGGTGTACGCCAAGATATCTGGACTCGTTCCCTGCCTCATCGGACCAGCACGTCCACCCGAGATAGACGTTATTTCCTCTGACAGCGAGGTTCCGTGCCTCGAAGCGGCTGTACTGCTGGCAGATTCGTATGACGGCGGACCTCAACTGTGCAGTACCGTCGACACGATAGCCGCTAAGCCGGCGCCGGTCATCGAAGATAAAGCTGTCCGACCACAGCGCGACGGTGCCCTCGACATCATGGCGCTGCATGGCTGCTATGAGGGAATCGCCGTGTGCGCTGGCGCGGTTGACCACTGCCAGGCGGCTTTCTTTCTGCCCGGCCCCGACGTCAGGCTGCCCCGCGATTGGGGACGGGTCCGCGGGCCGGACGACCATGAATACCACGTCTTTGGCGGCGTAAAGCGCTTCCGCGTCATGCCGCGCGTCGGCAGCGCCGCGCTCGTCGCCCGCGGACACCAGCACCCGGCTCAGCGCCAAGCAGGCATCGGCATGGTCGAGCACGAGGTCGGTTCCCGCGGCGACGGCGACCGCGTCGCGAGCCATCGTCACCCCCCGGTCATGTTGTCCCTGAGCTGAGAGGATCTCGGCTCGTACCGACCGCCATGCGATAGCAGTCTTGAGGTTGTGCCCGGCGATGCGCTCGCTCTCGGCGGCGTACTTATCAGCCTCGTCCAATCGCCCCTGCGCCAGAACCGATCTGGCTAAGAGCGCCGCGGCCTGGCCGGCGTCGGCCCCGACGCCCATGGAATCGAGGCCCTCCAGTGCCGTCCGAAAATGTGGCTCGGCGGCCACTGCATCGCCTACCATCAGCTCGATGATGCCGGCGAACAGCTCGGTTTCCATCAGTCCGTGTCGTAGACCTAGGTCGGCGACGACCTGCCGGGCGTCGGCCAGCATCGACCGCGCCTTGTCCGGCCGGCCTCGGAGCAGTTCGAGTACCGCAAGACAACGCAGCGACGTCGCCTCCAACGACGGTGCCGCGGTCGTCATGCGTTGCATCCGAACCACATCCAGGCAGCGACCACCGGCTTTGGGCGCCGGACTCGGTCCCCACAGCGCGGCGTTGGGTGCTGCGCCCAGCGCTGCGGTGATCTGTCGGTGATCCCCACCCTGGCGTGCGGCGATCAAGGCCTCGAACAGGTCGGCCTCACAGTCCCCGACCCGACCCAGCCGTGCCCGGGCGTTGGCTCGCACTCGGTGCGCCTTCGCGAGACCGGTTGCATCTTTGCGGCGGCTGAACTCGTCGATAACATCTTGGAGCCGAGTATCGACCTCGAGTAACCGACTCGGGTCGGTGTAGGCCACGAGCTGACACCGGTAACACGTGGCCCACGGCGCTAAGTCCTGACCTGCAACCGACTCCAACCTGTCAACCAGCGATCCACCGGCGGCGACATCGCCGGCGGACAGAAATGCTTCGCAGCCAACCAGCAGCAACTCGGCGTGCAGCGCGGCGTCGGCGGTGGCAAGAGCGGCGCCTCGGGCGGCCTTGGTGCCGGCCGAACCGAGTTCGTCACGGTCGAGGGCGCGCCGTGCCGAGGTCAGGTAGCTGCGAGCGGAACGCAGCGCAAGCTCACCGGTATGCCCATCGCGCATTCCCAGATCGCACCGATAACCGTGGGCCGCTTCGAGATTGCGGGCGATCACTTCGTCGGGCTCAAACGCGGCGCTCGCACCGCCCGCGTGCACCCAGTTGGCAAGACGCTCATGCAATTCGGCACGCTCAGACTTCAACAATCGTCGATAGGCGACGTCTCGGATGAGGACGTGGTGGAACCGCCATACCGGCTCATCGCCGGCGTACGTCCCGCTTGGCTGGGCAAGGTCCAGGCGTCGCAGGCGATTCAGGGCGGACATGATCTCGGCTCCGCCGACACCGCCCAGCGCGGCGACGGCGCTGGGGGAGAAGTCCGTTCCGATCACCGATGCGACCTCGAGCACTCGCCGGTTGGCGGCGTTGAGCCGCTCCAGCCGCGAGGCCAACAGCGCCTGAATCGTCGGCGGAATCGAGATGGCGTCGACGTCGACGGTCAGGCTCCAGCCTCCGGGTTTTGCGATCAGCACTCCGTCATGCACGAGCATTCCGACAAGTTCCCGCACGAACAACGGATTGCCGCCGGTCGACGACGGGAGGCGGCTCAGCAATTCGTCGGGCAGCTGGTGGCTGCCCAGCACTCGAGCGGCGAGTTCGGCGGTGGCGTCGGCTTCGAGGCCCCGCAGGCGCAGCGCCTCGGCTACCCATCCACCGACGGTGACGAGATCCGGTCGCGACTCCCGCAATTCGGGCCGGGCCAGGCCGACGAGGAGCACCGGGTTATCCCGCACCCACTCGACCAGGTGCTCGATGAAGTCCAGCAGTAGGGCGTCGGCCCATTGGATGTCATCGATCACCAGCACCACTGGACTGTCGGTCGACAGCACTTCGACGAAGCGGCGCAGAGCCCAGAACGTTTCCTCGACCGAGGCCGCCACCCCGGCTGTCATACCAGTGAGGTCGCGCAGGATGCGGTCCCGCTCTGGGACGTTCTCTGCGATGTCAGTGGCGAGATCACGGGCCCGCAGCACGTCGACCAGCGGGGTCATCGCCGGACTGCCTTCCACTGCACAGTGCGCGCGGACGACCTGGACATCATCGCCAAGTGTCCCGATGAATTCGGCTGCGAGGCGGGTCTTTCCGACCCCGGGGTCGCCCACGATGGTGACCAGACGGGCACCGCGAGCGCTGAGCGCATCGTCGAAAACAGAGCGCAGGCGGTGCAACTCGGTGGACCGGCCGACAAAGGGGATGGAATCAGCGGTCTCGGTCCGTCGGGCGACCCACTGATAGACCGGGACGGCCGCGGTGCGGCCCTTCACCTGCACGGAGCCCAGCGGGTCGTAACGGTGCCGCCCGCGGGTCGAGCGCCAGGTCTCCTCGCCGACGACGACATGGCCATGCGGGCATTCGGATTCCAGTCGCGCTCCGACGTTCAGCGCGTCGCCGACGAGGTCGGCGTCATCAGCCCCGACCACCACCTCGCCGGTGTTCACCGCGACTCGCAGGGCAAGCTCGACGCCGTAAATCTGGACCAAGTGGCTCGCCAGACCGACGAATCGCTCCTGCAGCTCGATCGCGGCGTCGACAGCCTGCCCGGCGTCGTCGGCCCCGATCTCGGGCACCCCCCAGACCGCCATGAATCCGTCGCCGATGTACTTCGTCACCCCGGCGCGATGACGTTCCGCGGTCGCGCGCAGTAGCTCATGGTATTGACCGATGACATCGCGTGCGGTCTCAGGATCCACCACTTCCTCGAACGCTGTCGACCCGGCCAGGTCGGCGAAGAGGACCGTCACCGTCTTGCGGGTCGGACTGGAAACCGGTTGTTGGCGTTGGTCATCAAGCGATGCACCGCAGGATCGGCAGAACCGCGCGGTCGCGCTGGCCGTCCCCCCGCATCCGCTGCACGACCGCTGCAACGGGCTCCCGCAGCTCTCACAGAAGCGGGCATCCGCTTCATTGGTGGCACCGCACGAGGCGCAGGGGAAGCCGCTCATCTCAGTCGGGCCTCAGCGACAGTGCGTCATGGTCCTCGATGGCCAAGGCAGCGCGCACCAGCATGGTCTGAAGCAGTGTGCGCTGGCGCTCGGTGCCGATCTCGGTTTGGCCGGTGCCGATCACCGGATAGGCGAAACACCATGCGGTCGTCAGCCGGTAGTCGCGAATCAATTCCTCTGCGGGATAGAGAATTCCACCCTTTGCGAGCCGTTGGGCGTACCGTTCGATCAACTCGGTTTCACAGCTGCGCCTGGTCTCGGTCGCCAGACTCTGGCTCAGGAAATACGCTATGTCGTAGGCACCACGACCCGCCGAGGTGACCTGCCAGTCGAGGGCCGTCACCGGCGGATCGCCGGGCTCGGTGGCGAAGAACAACTGATCCAGCCGTAAATCGCCGTGCAGAAACGTCCGCGGCTGGTGGTCGATCTGCTCGAGGTACCACGGCACGAGCGCCGGAAATCGCTCGCCGAAGGCTCGCAATTCGGGTGACAGTTCGGCGCCGAACTCGCTCAGGAATCGCGGCCACGCGGCCTCGAAGTTTCTCGCCATGATCGCTGGCATCGGCGGGGTGCAGTAGGACTTCAACCAGGGATAGCTTGCCAGCCGTTCGTTTTCCCACCAGTAGGCGTGATGGTCGGCGATTGCTTCGATGACGGTCTCGGCGTCGGCCACTGCACATCCGGCGGTCTGATCGGCCAGCCGGAGTCGGCCCAGATCCTCCAGCACAAGAACGAAGTCGTGGGTTTTCGGGTCGAAGCCGACGAAATACGCCCGAGCCGGTGCCAACGGATTAGCCAAGCCGATATCCCGATAGAAACCCGTTTCCCGGACATAGAACTCCATGTCCTCGCAGACGTTGGTGCGGGCCCGCTCGTCGAGGGTCGGAAACTTCATCACCACCGATTCCGGTCCACCGGAACCGTCGAGGTGTACGCGAAACAGGCGCCCGAGCAGCCCGACGCCGATGCCGATCTGCTCGAGCCGGCACTCTCGGACGTCGGCGTCCAAAACTTCGCTGAGCCAGCCCGCCGTCACCGCCTGCGGGTCGACCGGAAACCATGCCATCGGCCCCCCGTCCCTCCCGTGGATCAGGGAAATCTTACGGAATTGGACGCGCTGAGCGCATGCTTTCCGCAGGTGGTACCGGTGCCGAGAAACGCGGGGTTAGCCCACGACCCAAATTGCTTGGGCAGCAGGGCTTCCCAGGTCGACGGTGTTTGCTACGCCGTCTGATGTTTCCACCGAAACCGAGATCATGCCGGCAAAGTCGCGGCGGGCCAGCACTCGCAGGCGCGAATCGAGGCTGATGCCGACGGTGTCGAAGTAGCGCAACATCTCCGGGTCGGCATCGGAGATCCGGGCAACTGTGCCGAGTTCACCGTCGACACATGCCGATAGCTGCCGGGCAGGAGGGGTGGGCACCAGGCCATCGGCGCCGGGGATCGGGTCGCCGTGCGGGTCGCGGGTGGGGTGGCCCAGTTTGGCGTCGATCCGGTCGAGCATCATGTCGCTGATCGCATGCTCGAGGATCTCTGCCTCGTCGTGCACCTCGTCCCAGCTGTAGCCGAGCTCCTGCATCAGGAACGTCTCCAGCAGGCGGTGCCGGCGAACCACCGCCAGCGCCGCGAGCCGTCCCCGCTCGGTCAGTGTCACCGCCCCGTACTTCTCGTGGTCCACCAGGCCCTGATCCGCCAGCCGGCGGATCGACTCCGAGGCCGTGCTGGCCGACACCCCGATGCGCTCGGCGAGCAGCTTGGTGCTGACCTTTTCGAGCGACCACTCCTGGGCCGACCAGATCGTTTTGAGGTAGTCCTGGGCGACCGTCGTCAGGTCTTCTACCGCCGGGTTGGGGCTGCCGTCAGGACTCACATCCAAAAGTTTAGGCAATCATCACCTGATCTGGGGATCTAGCGTGTCCGACCGGGGCGGCGCGCCGTAGGCTTGCCGACGTGGATCGTTGGCGCGGACAGGACGAGATTCCCTCGGACTGGGGCCGATGTGTGGTGACCATCGGTGTATTCGACGGTGTGCACCGCGGGCACGCCGAACTGATCGCACGTGCGGTCAAGGCGGCTCGTTCCCGCGGCGTGCCGACGGTGCTGATGACGTTCGACCCGCACCCGATGGAAGTGGTGTTCCCAGGAAGCCACCCGGCGCAGCTGACCACCTTGACCCGGCGCGCGGAACTGGCCGAGGAACTGGGCATCGACGTCTTCCTGGTGGTGCCCTTCACCACCGATTTCATGAAGCTCACCCCGGATCGCTATATCCACGAATTGCTGGTGGAGCGACTGCACGTCGTCGAGGTCATCGTCGGCGAGAACTTCACCTTCGGCAAGAAGGCGGCCGGCAACGTCGGCACGCTGCGCAAGGCCGGCGAACGGTTCGGCTTCGCCGTCGAGAGCATGTCGCTGGTCGCCGAACACCACCAGAGCGAAACGGTCACCTTCTCCTCGACTTACATCCGCTCATGCGTCGACGCCGGTGATGTGGTGACAGCCGCCGAAGCGCTGGGCCGTCCGCACCGCGTGGAAGGCGTTGTGGTGCGCGGCGACGGGCGTGGCCGGGTGCTGGGTTTCCCGACCGCCAACGTCGCACCGCCGATGTACTCCGCGATCCCCGCCGACGGCGTCTACGCGGCGTGGTTCACCGTGCTCGGCCATGGACCGGTCACCGGTTCGGTGACCCCTGGGGAGCGGTATCAGGCCGCGGTCTCGGTGGGCACCAACCCGACGTTCTCCGGACGCACCCGCACCGTGGAGGCGTTCGTCCTGGATACCGCCGCCGATCTCTACGGCCAGCACGTCGCCGTCGACTTTGTCGCCCGGCTTCGCGGGCAGCTCAAGTTCGACTCCGTGAGTGACCTCGTCGAGGCGATGGGCAAGGACACCGAGAAGGCCCGCGCGATTCTGTCGGCGCAGGGCTGACGCTTACGACGCGAGCAGTTCGTCGATCTGGTTGATCGCCGATGTCGAGCCCTCGACTACGCCCATCTCCAGCACCTGCCGAAGGCCTTCGGCGGACGCGAACTTGGCGATGTAGACCGCACGCGTACCGCCGTCGTGCTCGGAAAAGGTGTAGGTGTTCTCCGAGACCGGCAGGTCCGGATTCGGGTTCAGATCGGCATCGGCAAAGCCGTCGACGAAGGCGAAGCTCGTCGGTTCGTCCACTCTGGTGACGTCCCAGTACCCGGCGTACTTCTCGCCGTCCGGGCCGGTCATGTAATAAGTGACCCGGCTGCCCGGGGTCAGGCTGTGGTCGACGAAGGTCGCCGGGTGTGACGGCGGTCCCCATACCTTCTCCAGTTGACGCGGGTCGGCGTAGATCTGCCACACCCGCTGCACCGGCGCCGCGAAGTCGGCGGTGATGGTCAGTGTCAGGTTCTCCGGATCGTGCTTGACGTCGATGACGGGCATTAGTCGTTCTCCTTCTCAGATGCGATCAGTTCGTCGATGCGCGCGATGCGGCCGCGCCAGACCTCTTCGAGTTCGGTGAGCATGGCGCCCACCGACCGCACGGCCGTCACGTCGCCGCTGGCCAACTGCTCGCGGCCGCGGCGCCGTTTGGTGAGCAGTCCGGCTTTCTCCAGCACGGCGACGTGTTTCTGCACCGCGGCGAAGCTCATGTCGTACTTGCCGGCGAGTGCGGAGACCGAGTGTTCGCCGGCCAGTGCCCGCCGCATGATGTCGCGGCGGGTCCGGTCAGCGAGCGCGTGGAAGAGGGCGTCTGCCCGGTCCTCCAGATCTACGGTCACCTCGCTAACATACAACTAATCGGTTGTATGTTGTCAAGAGTTGACCGGTCGCGATTTCGGTTCGCGGTGCTCACGCTGCTAGAGTCGGCGATCGATACGACGGTGCTGCAGTCCGCGGCGGCCCACGTATTTCCCCATTTGATTCCCGCGCGGCACCGATTGATGGAGATGTATTCGTGGCGCTTACCGCCGAGCAGAAGAAGGAAATCCTGGGCCAGTACGGTCTGCACGAGACCGACACCGGTTCGCCGGAGGCCCAGGTGGCGATGTTGACCAAGCGCATCTCCGACCTCACCGAGCACCTCAAGCAGCACAAGCACGATCACCACTCGCGGCGCGGTCTGCTGCTCCTGGTCGGTCGCCGCCGCCGGTTGCTCAAGTACGTCGCCGACCTCGACGTCGCGCGGTACCGCTCGCTGATCGAGCGCCTCGGTCTTCGCCGTTGAGGCGAAGACCCGCCGTGTAACATAGGGGCGTTGCGAGCCGCTTTCCGGCTCGAGCAACGGGTGCGGTGCATGCATATCCGCGTGTCCCGTTCCTGCGTGTCATAGCGAAGCTTCCCTGATCGGGCGGTCTTCGGTAGTGGCTGTCGGGCCCCAATTCTCTGGGACGCACCCGGCCGCTTCGATCGACGGCCGTAGCCGCATTCTGGGGTCACCTGTGATGACGCGAAATAGCTGAACAGTGAACTCAGAAAGGCTGAACGGACTTCTATGTCTGTAGCTGAAATCGACGAAGGCGTGTTCGAATCGACCGCCGTCATTGACAACGGGAGCTTCGGCACCCGCACCGTACGTTTTGAGACCGGCCGGCTGGCACAGCAGGCCGCCGGCGCCGTCGTCGCCTACCTTGACGACGAGACCATGCTCCTGTCGGCGACGACCGCCAGCAAGAGCCCGAAGGACCATTTCGACTTCTTCCCGCTGACGATTGACGTCGAGGAGCGGATGTATGCGGCCGGGCGTATCCCCGGCTCGTTCTTCCGTCGCGAGGGCCGTCCCTCCACCGACGCGATCCTGACCTGTCGTCTGATCGACCGGCCGCTGCGCCCGACGTTCGTCTCGGGCCTGCGTAACGAGATTCAGGTCGTGGTCACGATCCTGAGCCTGGATCCTAAGGATCTATACGACGTGCTGGCGATCAACGCCGCCTCGGCATCGACCCAGATCTCCGGGCTGCCGTTCTCCGGTCCGGTCGGCGGCGTGCGCGTCGCGCTGATCGACGGCCAGTGGGTTGCGTTCCCGACCGTCGAGCAGCTCGAAACCGCCGTTTTCGACATGGTCGTCGCCGGACGTAAGGCGGGCGACGACGTGGCGATCATGATGGTCGAGGCCGAGGCCACCGACAATGTCATCGATCTGATCGCCGGTGGCGCCGGTGCGCCGACCGAAAGCGTTGTCGCTGAAGGCCTCGAAGCCGCCAAGCCGTTCATCGCCGCATTGTGCGATGCGCAGGAGGCGCTTGCGGACAAGGCCGCCAAGCCGGTTGCCGACTACCCGCTGTTCCCGGATTACCAGGACGACGTCTACCAGTCGGTGGCGTCCGTGGCGACCGACTCGCTGGCGCAGGCGCTGACCATCGCAGGTAAGCATGAGCGCGACGAGCGCACCGATGAGCTCAAGGGTGAGGTACTCGACAAGCTGGCCGAGCAGTACGCCGGACGCGAGAAGGAGATCGGCGCGGCGTACCGCTCGCTGACCAAAAAGCTTGTGCGTCAGCGCATCCTGACCGACCACTTCCGTATCGACGGCCGCGGTGTCACCGACATCCGCGCACTGTCGGCCGAGGTAGCGATCATCCCGCGGGCACACGGCAGCGCACTGTTCGAGCGCGGCGAGACCCAGATCATGGGTGTCACCACGCTCGACATGGTCAAAATGGCTCAGCAGATCGATTCGCTCGGGCCGGAGAAGTCCAAGCGCTACATGCACCACTACAACTTCCCGCCGTATTCGACCGGTGAGACCGGCCGGGTCGGTTCGCCCAAGCGTCGCGAGATCGGCCACGGTGCGCTCGCCGAGCGTGCTCTGATGCCGGTGCTGCCGAGCGTCGAGGAGTTCCCGTACGCGATCCGTCAGGTGTCGGAAGCGTTGAGCTCCAACGGTTCCACCTCGATGGGTTCGGTGTGCGCGTCCACGCTGTCGCTGCTCAATGCCGGTGTGCCCCTGAAGGCCCCGGTTGCCGGTATCGCGATGGGCCTGGTGTCTGACGACGTCGAGGTCGACGGGAAGACCGAGCGTCGCTTCGTCACGCTGACCGACATCCTTGGCGCCGAGGATGCCTTCGGCGACATGGATTTCAAGTGCGCAGGCACCAAGGAATTCGTCACCGCTCTGCAGTTGGACACCAAGCTCGACGGCATTCCGTCGCAGGTGCTGGCCGGTGCGTTGTCGCAGGCCAAGGATGCCCGCCTGACGATTCTCGAGGTGATGGCCGAGGCCATCGACGCGCCCGACGAGATGAGCCCGTACGCACCTCGCGTCACTGCGATCAAGGTGCCGGTCGACAAGATCGGTGAGGTCATCGGACCCAAGGGCAAGATGATCAACTCGATCACCGAGCAGACCGGTGCGTCGATCTCGATCGAGGACGACGGCACGGTGTTCGTCGGCGCCACCGACGGTCCGTCGGCGCAGGCGGCGATCGACATGATCAACGCCATCGCCAACCCGCAGTTGCCCAAGGTCGGCGAGCGGTTCCTCGGAACCGTGGTCAAGACCACCGATTTCGGCGCGTTCGTCTCGCTGCTGCCCGGTCGTGATGGCCTCGTGCACATCTCGAAGCTGGGCAGGGGCAAGCGGATCGCCAAGGTCGAGGATGTCGTCAAGCTCGGCGACAAGCTCCGGGTGGAGATCGCCGACATCGACAACCGCGGCAAGATCTCGCTGATCCTGGTGGCTGAGGAAGGGGCAGACGCCTCTGAAGAAGCACCGGCGCCCGTTGATGCCGATGCCGCGACCGCCAGCAGCTAAGAGCCCCGCGCTTCGCCGCAGCCGGCGTCTCAATGAGGCGCCGGTTGCGGTGCGGCGCACTGTACTTCCCGGCGGGCTGCGGGTGGTCACCGAATTCGTGCCGTCGGTGCGGTCGGCGTCGGTCGGCGTGTGGGTCAACGTCGGTTCGCGCGACGAAGGCCCGACTGTTGCCGGCGCTGCGCACTTCCTCGAGCATCTGTTGTTCAAGGCGACCCCGACCCGCACCGCCGTCGACATCGCGCAGTCCGTCGACGCCGTGGGCGGTGAGCTCAACGCGTTCACGTCCAAGGAACACACCTGCTACTACGCCCACGTGCTGGACGACGATCTCGAGCTGGCCGTCGATCTGGTGGCAGACGTAGTGCTCAACGGGGTCTGCGCTTCACATGATGTCGACCTGGAACGCGATGTCGTGCTCGAAGAGATCGCGATGCGCGACGACGACCCCGAAGACGCTCTCGGCGACGTGTTTCTGACAGCCATGTTCGGCGATCATCCCGTTGGGCGCCCCGTGATCGGCAGCGTCGACTCGGTCTCCGGGATGACCCGCTCGCAGCTGCACTCCTTCCACGTGCGCCGGTACACCCCGGAGCGAATGGTCGTGGCGGTGGCGGGCAACGTCGATCATGACGAGGTCGTCCGGCTGGTGCGCAAGCACTTCGGGGCACACCTGGTCAAAGGCCGCACACCGCAGCCGCCGCGCAAGGGTACCGGCCGGCTGACCGGCGCACCTAGGCTGGAACTGATCACCCGTGACGCCGAGCAGACTCATCTGTCGCTGGGGGTGCGAATCCCCGGCCGGCACTGGCCGCAGCGCTGGGCGCTGTCCGTGCTCAACACCGCGCTCGGTGGCGGCCTGAGTTCACGACTCTTCCAACAGATCCGGGAGAGTCGCGGCTTGGCGTACTCGGTGTACTCGTCTGTTGACACCTTCTCGGATGCCGGGGCATTGTCGGTGTATGCGGCCTGCCTTCCCGAGCGCTTCGACGAGGTGGTCCGGTTGACCACCGAAGTCCTCGAGGGCGTGGCGCGCGACGGCATCACCGAAGCGGAGTGCCGGATCGCCAAGGGGTCGATCCGGGGGGGCCTGGTGCTCGGTCTGGAGGACTCGGCGTCGCGGATGCACCGCCTGGGCCGCAGCGAGCTGAACTACGGCGAGTACCGCAGCGTCGCCAGCACGCTGGAGCACATCGACGCGGTCACCCTCGACCAGGTCAACGTGGCCGCCCAGCAGGTGCTGACCAAGCCCTTCGGAGGCGCCGTCCTCGGCCCGCACAAGTCCAAACGTTCCCTGCCACAGCCACTTCGGATGATAAGGAGCTAGCCGTGCCGTTGCGCCTGCAGGATTTGGCGGTACCCATTCTCGGTGCACCAATGGCAGGCGGTCCGAGCACGCCCGCGCTGGCGGCCGCGATTTCGAACGCCGGCGGCTTGGGATTCGTGGCAGCCGGCTACCTGACTGCCGACAAATTCTCCGAGGTCATTGCCGCGGCTCGAGCCCTGACCTCGTCGCCGATCGGCGTGAATCTCTTTGTGCCAGGGCCGTCTGCGGCAACTCCCGATACGCTGGCACGCTACCGCGAACAATTGGCTCCGCTGGCCCACCATTACGGTGCGCAGATCCCCGAGCCGCATGCCGATGACGACGCCTGGCAGGCCAAACTTGACGTGGTCGCCGACATCGTGCCGGAGGTCGCCTCGTTCACCTTCGGCTGCCCCGGTCGGGAGATCATCGCTCGGCTGCGTGATCGGGGCGTGGCGGTAGCGGTGACCGTCACCAGCGTGGACGAGGCCGGGGTGGCGGTGGCTGCCGGCGCCGACATCCTCGTGGTGCAAGGCCCGGAGGCCGGCGGTCATCGGGGGACGTTCGATCCCGTCGCCCAGCCCGGCGAAGTCCCGCTCGATTCACTGCTGGCTGCAATCGTTGGGGCGCACGACCTGCCGGTGATCGCCGCGGGCGGATTGTCCAGCGCGGCAGACGTCCGGCGGGTGCTGGATGGGGGAGCGGTCGCCGCACAGGCCGGCACCGCGTTCCTGCTGGCGGCCGAGGCCGGCACCAACGCGACTCACCGCGCGGCGCTGACCGATGCCAACTTCACCGAAACCGTTGTCACACGGGCATTTTCGGGACGGTATGCGCGCGGCCTGGCCAACAACTTCACCGCCCGGTACGACGCTGTCGCACCGCTGGGCTATCCGGAAGTCAACCAGATGACCGGTCCGCTGCGCCGCGCCGCGGTCGCCGCGGGTGACCCACACGGCACCAATCTGTGGGCGGGCACATCGTGGCGGCAGATCAGCGAAGGCAGCGCAGCCGATATCGTCGCGGCGTTGGCCGCCGGATGAGCTTGCCGCGCAGACGATTTCTTGTAGCCGGTGCGGTGTTGGCTACGGCCGCGGCCTGCGGCCACAAGACGTCGCAGACGGGTCCGGCACTGAGCGACCCGGCCGAGCCGCTACCGCCCGTCGATCAGCGCATCGGCGCACTGGAGAAGCGGTACAACGCTTTTGTGGGTCTGTACGCCCGGAACCTGGGATCCGACGCCGAGCTCGCGCATCGCGACGGCGACCCTTTCGCGATGTGCTCCACGTTCAAGACCTACCTCTCGGCCCGAGTGCTGCAGAAGGCCCAAGCGGGAGAGTTGCGGTTGACCGATACGGAGCTGGTCGAGCCCGCGGACCTGAAGCCGAATTCGCCCCGCACCGAACCGAATGCCGGCAAACCGATGGCGCTTTCGGACCTCTGCGCTGCGGCCCTGCAGGTCAGCGACAACACCGCGGCCAACATGTTGTTGCGGGTCATCGGCGGTCCGCCGGCGATCACCGCGTTCGCGCGGTCCATCGGCGACGACCGCAGTCGGCTCGATCGTTGGGAGACCGAGCTGAATTCGGCTGTTCTTGGCGATCCGCGAGATACCAGCACCCCCCGAGCACTCGGGGGTGGCGTTGCGCGGGTGCTGACCGGTGATGTCCTCGACCTGCCGCACCGCAAACAGCTCGAAGACTGGATGCGTGCCAACACCACCTCGAGCATGCGGGGCGGGTTACCGCCGGGCTGGACGACCGCCGATAAGACCGGATCCGGTGACTACGCCAGTACCAACGACGTCGGGATCGCCTTCGGACCCAACGGCGAACGCGTTCTGCTGGCGATCATGACCCGCACCCGCTCCGACGACGCGCACGCAGAGCCACTGCGTCAACTCATCGCCGAGGTGGCCACGTTGGTGTTGCCGGAGGTCACGCGCCCGCGATGAGTTTCGTCCCCGGTGGGTGTCAGTCCTAGAGAAGAAGCCAGCCGAAAGGATTGACCGTGAGTGAGTATTCCGCCCCGATCGGGGCGCCTATCTGGTTCGACCTGATGAGCAGCGACCCCGCGCGTGCGGCGGAGTTCTATGAGCAGATCTTCGGGTGGAAGCTCGAGGGGCCGGCCAATCCGGAGTTCGGCGGCTACCAGAACTTCACCCGCAATGGTAAGCGGGTCGCCGGGCTGATCCCGCCGATGGGCGATGGCCCGGCGAACATCTGGTCGGTGTATTTGCATACCAGCGACGGCAACGCCACCATCGCAGCAGCGGAGGCGGCGGGAGCGACGGTGATGGTGCCGCCGATGGCGGTCGGTGACCTGGGCTCGATGATGGTCGTCGGCGATCCGGCCGGCGCGGTCATCGGGTTCTGGCAACCCGGGACGCATCCTGGGTTCACCGAATGGGGTGAGCACGGCACACCGTACTGGTTCGAATGCCAGAGCAAGGACTACGACGCGTCATTGGCGTTCTACCGGACCGTTCTCGGTGCACGGATCGACGAGATCGGCACTGGCGGCGCACCGGACGCGGTCGGCCCGGAGCGGTACGGCCAGGTCTTCGCCGGCGAGAGCGCGTATTCGGGAATCATGGACGCTGCCAAGCTCTTTCCGGCCGAGGTGCCGTCGTTCTGGCAGGTATACATCACCGTTGACGATGTGGCCGCGACCGTGAAACAAGCCGAGGCACTGGGCGCGGAGGTCATGATGCCCGGTGAGGACACCCCGTGGGGCTCCCTTGCGGTGCTCAGAGATCCGCTGGGCGCGCTGATCTGCCTGGGGCATCCGCCGGAGGGCATGTCGCGGTCCTGAACACCAACGAACCGGGACGCTCTGTGAGCTATCCCGGTCCGCTGTGTGCAAGTGAGCTATTGGCTCACAGAGGTTTTCAAGCCAGCAAGCCGGCTGGATCGGTGTAGGGCAGATCCAGGTCATGGGCGACCTCGCGGTTGAGCAGCTGCCCGTGATGGGTCGACAAGCCCTTGGCCAACGCCGGGTCGGACAGGCAGGCGTCGTGCCAGCCCTTGTCGGCGAGCTTGATTACGTAGGGCATGGTCGCGTTGGTGAGCGCGTAGGTCGACGTGCGCGGCACGGCACCGGGCATGTTGGCCACGCAGTAGAACACCGCATCGTGCACGGTGAACGTCGGGTCGTCGTGAGTGGTCGGCTTTGAGTCCTCGAAGCAACCGCCCTGATCGATGGCGATGTCGACCAGGACGGCGCCCGGCTTCATCTGTGCCACAGTCGCATTCGTGACGAGCTTGGGCGCCTTGGCGCCCGGGACCAGCACGGCACCGATGACGAGGTCCGCCTGTTTGACGGCGTCCTCGAGATCCAGTTGTGATGAGTACCGGGTCTCGATGGCACCGCCGTATTCGGCGTCGATCTTGCGCAGGATGTTGATGTTGAGGTCGAACACGGTGACGTGTGCGCCCATACCCCACGCGACGGCAGCGGCGTTGTCGCCGGCCATTCCGCCGCCGATCACGACGACCTTGGCCGGGGCTACGCCGGGGACTCCACCCATGAGTACGCCGCGGCCGCCCTGGGTGCGCATCAGGTGGTAGGCACCGACCTGTGCGGATAGCCGGCCGGCGACCTCGCTCATCGGCGCCAGAAGCGGGAGCGCCACCGACCCGTCTGATCCAGTGGTCTGCACGGTCTCGTAGGCGATCGACGTGGTGCCCGATGCGAGCAGGGCGTCGGTGCACGGGCGCGACGCAGCCAGGTGCAGGTAGGTGAACAGGGTCTGGTCCTTGCGCATGCGCGAGTACTCGGCCTCGATCGGCTCCTTGACCTTCAGCAGCAGATCCGCCTCGGCCCACACCTGGTCGGCGCTGGTGATGATCTGTGCACCGGCGGCCTTGAAGTCGGCGTCGTGGATGGCCGATCCGTCGCCTGCGCCGGCCTCGAGGATGACCTCGTGGCCGCGGCGGACCAGCTCGGAGACGCCGGCCGGGGTGACGGCAACGCGGTATTCGTTGTTCTTGATCTCGGCCGGGATGCCGACGCGCATGATCGCTCCTTGATTGGGATTTTCTCCGACAAGTGTGAAGAAGATTCGATGATGTGGCAATCGTGACGGCAAAAATTCAGTAAAATCGGGCTATGTCCGAACGATCGGCGAAATCTGAGATCACCCCTGCGCCCATTTCGAAGGATGTTCGGGCCGACCTCGACGATGTCGACCGGCGGATCCTCGCGACACTGCACGCAGATGCCCGAATCTCCAACAGCGCACTGGCCGACGCGGTCGGCATCGCGCCGTCGACGTGTCACGGACGGGTGCGCCGATTGCAGGACATCGGCGTGATCCGCGGCTTCTACACCGACATCGATCCGGCGGCGATCGGGTTGCCCCTGCAGGCGATGATCTCGGTGAGCCTGCAAGCCAACGCGCGCGGCAAGATCCACAATTTTATCCAGCAGATCCGGCGCAAGCCTCAGGTGATGGACGTGTACTTCCTGGCCGGCGCCGACGATTTCATCATTCACGTGGCCGCCCGCGACACCGATGATCTGCGGTCGTTCGTCGTCGAGAACCTCAACGCCGACGCCAACGTATCCGGCACCCAGACATCGCTGATCTTCGAGCACCTGCGAGGCGCCGCACCGCTCTAGGCGGCGTCGGGCACTGGCGAGCACCGCCGTGGCGTTACCGTCGGCGAGCCGACGAAGCCGTCGAACCCTTCACCTTCGATGGGCTCGTCGACTTGGCTCCTGCGGAGCCAGCTTTGGCGCGCTTCGTCGGCGCGGCCTTTGCAGGCATCACCGCCGGTCGAGCCGGCTCAACTGCGGCCGGCGCCGGCAGATTCGGATCCGGGATGTCGACCGGCCGGTGGTAGGCCGCCTCGATGATCGGTCGCAGCTTCTTGTCCAAAACAGGAGCCAGCGGCCCCGCCCACGCGATCAAAGGCAGCGTCTTCGTCGGCACCCATACGTAGGTGACGTTGCCCGGCTGACCGGCGACGTCGGGGTGAACCGGACGTTGTTCGGGGCGTCCAGATCGACGTTGCGGTAGTCCGGATGGATGAACAACATCCCGACGACAGCGTTGGCGACGGCAAGCAGATTCGACGTGTCATCGGGCCAGTCGGCCCAGCCGTCGTACTGCCGGATCACTTCGGTGCCTTTATAGGCGGTGTCCGGCGGGAGCCATGGAGCCGTCGAATGTTCGGTCTTGGGTCGGCGGCCCCCGTACGGATTCTCGGGGTTGCCGATCGATACCCAGGTCAGGCGGCTCGGGTCTGGAGCATTGGCCGGGTCCGCGGCAAACCGTCGCAGGTCGGAGTAGACGACCTGCCCGCCTTGACTATGGCCGAACAGAACGATTTGCTCGTCGGCGGGAAGCGCCGCGATAGCCTGCTGGACATTTGTTGCTCCCTGATCGGTGAAAGAGCCGCCGGGAAACGCGAAGTAGTCGACCGGCTGACAGCGGTTCGGCGACTTGCACAGGTCACCGCCCAGCTGCGTCGGCACGAAATGCCAGATGTGCTGTATGCCGACGAATCCGCCCTCGAGCGTCAGAACTGTTGCCGCATTGCTGATCGGAGCCACCGCGATCAACGCGGCACTCATTGCTACGGCCAAACCTGCTTGTTTGAACATCGCCGACCTCCCCAACGGGAATGGTAGGACCTAGCAACCTCTGGTGGACCGTGATTGACGCATTGAGTTGGGGTGACCGGTACCTCGATAGGCTGCACCCATGCGAGTTGCAGTCCTGGGAGCAAGAGGCAAGGTCGGAGCCACCATGTGCGAGGCCGTGCGGGCGGCCGACGATATGACGCTGAGCGCCGAAGTCGACGCAGGCGATGCGCTGTCGCTGCTGACCGACGGTGACACCGAGGTGGTCATCGATTTCACCCATCCCGATGTGGTGATGGACAACCTGAAGTTCCTCATCGACAACGGAATTCACGCCGTCGTCGGCACCACCGGCTTCACCGACGAGCGCCTTGACAGTGTTCGTTCGTGGTTGGCCGACAAGCCCGAATCCGCCGTGCTGATCGCCCCTAACTTCGCGATCGGGGCTGTGCTGTCGATGCACTTCGCGCAGAAGGCTGCTCCCTACTTCGAATCCGTCGAAGTGATCGAACTGCATCATCCGCATAAGGCCGACGCCCCCTCGGGCACCGCAACCCGCACGGCGAAGCTGATTGCCGAAGCGCGAAAAGGCCTGCCGCCCAACCCCGATGCCACCAGCACGGGGCTGGAAGGGGCGCGCGGGGCGGACGTCGACGGCATTCCGGTGCACTCGATTCGGCTGACCGGACTGGTCGCGCACCAGGAAGTGCTGTTCGGCACTCTCGGAGAGACGCTGACCATCCGCCACGACAGCCTCGACCGCACCTCGTTCGTGCCGGGCGTCCTGCTGGCCGTCCGCCAGATCGCTGCCCGGCCCGGCCTCACCATCGGAATCGAACCACTGCTCGACCTGTGAACGCTGCCCTGCGCATCCAGCTGTTGATCGGCCTCATGTGTGCGGCCCTGGTGGTCTACTTCCTGCTGCTGGGGCGCACCGGAATCACTCTGCTCGCCGCCGGCACTCCGGTCGCGGTCGCGCTCGGTATCGGGGTCCTGATCCTGCCGGTGATCGGAGCCTGGGCGATGATCGCGACGCTGCGAGCCGGATTCGCCCATCAGAAGCTGGCCCGGCTGGCCGCCGACGCGGGCATGGAGCTTGATGTGAGCGGCTTGCCGCGCACTCCCTCGGGTCGCATCCAGCGCGATGCCGCCGATGCGCTGTTCGCGACCGTGCGGGCCGAACTGGAAACCGACCCGGACAATTGGCAGCGGTGGTATCGGCTGGCCCGGGCATACGACTATGCCGGCGACCGTAGCCGGGCCAGGGAGACCATGCGCAAAGCGGTTGATCTGCAGGCCGGTGCCGCTACAGCGGACTGATGTCCCCATATACTGCGGAATCCGAATGTGGGCTGGTAGGGCCCTGGTACACCCAATTGGCATCGATGTACCAGTTCACCGGGCCGTACGGACCGCCCTGGACGACGATCGGGGAACCCATGTCGTCCAAACCGCTGACATAGGTGACGTTGTGGACGTGGACGTCGTTTCCGGCGACGTATCCCGTGGGATTGCCGCCGCCGAGTTCGACTGCCCAGAACGATGATCCGATGTGATCGTCGGTGGTCACGCTGATGTTCGCGATATCGATACCGTCGACCTGCAGGAGTCGTACGCCGTAGCCCGCGCCGGCTCCTCGGCCGGGCAGATCAGCGATGATGTTGTCGAACGACGCGTCCTTGACTCGGTACATCTCGACCGCGGCGCCATCTGCGTTGGACGACGTCACGTCGCCGAACGTCACCCCGGCGATGTCCTGGATCAAGATTCGCCCCGGCCCGTCGAGTTCCAGATCGTCGACGGTGAGGTTCGACGACGGCAGCTCGTCGACGGAGAGCCCACGTCGAATTTGGTTCGCGCCGAACAGATAGATGTTCGCCCCGTGATCGGAGACCAGCCGCACATTGTCGATCACCGAGTCATGCAGCGAGGCAAGCAGCATGCCACCGTTGCCGCCGCCGGTCGGAGTGCCATTGGATTCTGCGCTGATGTTGCGCAACGTGACGCCGGCGAACTTGCTTGTCTCGGTGGCCGGTGTCTCGGCCGCGATGGACCAGTTGTCGGAATTGGTGATGGTCGCGTCGCTGATCTGGACACCGGAGAAGTCCCACCACACCGGGTCTTCGGTGCCGTCGATGTTGTGTGTTCCCAGCACTATTCCGGTGCCGGTGTGGTCGACTGTCACAGCCGAGATCGAGATGTTGTGCGAGGCAAGGCTTGTCCAGTCGCCGGGCCCGGTGGCGATCGATGAATTGACCTGGATGCCGAAGTCCTTGTTGCTGACCGTGACGTGGCTGATGCTGATGCCGTAGCCGCCCTGGACCCTTACCCCGCCCGCGCTGCCGCCGGTCACCGTGATGTTCGTGGCCGTCGAATCGCTGTTGTTCCACTCGCCGAGCCCGGCGCTGTTGAACGGGCCATCGGTGGGCCCGTATGTCCACGGCTGCGTCGGGTCGTAGTAGGTGACGAAGGCCAGACCGTCGTCGCCGGTGTTCTCGGCGTACAGTCCATCGACGGTGACTCGGCGGTCGGCGTTGAAGTGCAACCCGTCGGCGAGCGATCCGATCACGGTGAGACCGGTGACCGTCACATCCGAGGCGCCCATCACGACCACACCGGCTTGCGGTGAATTCACCACGCGCCCATTGATGATCGACACATTCTGAATTTGACCCGTCGAGCCGGTCCACTCCACGGGAGGAGCGGAATCCGACGGCCAGCCCAGCACCGAGATACCGTCGCCGAAGCTACGGGCCTGCGGGCGGGTGGTCCATTCGATGGTCGGATCGAGGATCGTGATGCCGGAAGCTGCGCCCACGACGCGGATGCCGTAGCTGGTGCCGAGGCCGCTCGCGTCGAGGTTGTCCATCAGCAGGCGCGCGCCGGGGTCGAACTCCACCGTGACGTCCGACAAGCCGTTGAGCAGGATGGCAGCATTCCCGGCGGGATTCTGCTGCGCGAACCGGTAATCGCCCTTGGGGAGGTACAGGCGCTCGCCAGAAGTGAGTGCGGCCTCAGCTGCCTTGATCGCAGCTGAATCATCGGTGACGCCGTCGCCGACCGCTCCGTAGTCCTTGACGTTGATGGTCGTGGTCGTTGCGCTCATGGCGGTTTGGACGCGGGTCGATGAGGTGGGGGCTGATTCCTCGATGTTGCGGCGGGCCCACTCCAGGACCAACGACAGCATCGGGGGCGCGAACGGGCGAGGTGCGGCGGGGATGCCGAACATCTTGAGGATCGCGCCGAAGACGGAGGCTGGCGTTGCCGCCATCGCTGCCGCTGGGCTGTCGGCGACACCCAGTGCTGCCAACAGCTTCCCGCTCACCGTGCGCAAAGCGGCTTCAGGAGTTGGCAGGCTCGCAGTCGCCCGGACCGAGGTGGTCGGCGGCGCAGCGTCGGCCGTGGGGGACTCCGCCGCCGGAGCCACAGATGCGTCCGTCGCACGCGTTGTTCGCGTGGTGGCGATATGTCCGTCGAGCTCACGGCGGACCGAGTTCGATGGCTTCGGCGGGCTTGCCGCCGCGCGATGCGACGACTGGACGCCGTCGGAAGTTGTCGGGGCCGAGGGACGAACAAGCTTCCCCCGAGCCGGATTGGCGTGTCCCGTCGACGGCGAACCACCGACCGACGCCGCTCCCGTGCCGGCCCCGTCCGCGAAAGCCACTGGTGACGTCCAGATAATTGCGACACCGATGCCTAATGCTGCCGCCGATGCGCCAACGCGGCCGATCTGTCCCGAATAACTCGATGCGCTCATAGCTTGGCCCCCGCTCAATCGCCTGGGCATCAGTACGCATGGTTGTAGCACGTGCCGCGGCGATCACTTGACTCTGGCGATATTGCGAAGAATTCGGACCTCGTGTCGACGGTTACTGTGCCGCACTACCCATCGTCAATCCCACGCCGCAAGGGCCGTGTTGCAGTGCACGAAAGCCCATGGGCAGGCCCCCGCCAGTGCTTTCGGCGGGGGCCTGCGCATGAATCGTGTTACGGGCGGACGGTTCCGGTACCCGTCGTACCGGTCGTTCCCGGGGCGGCATGAGCGTCGTTGCGCCGCTTCAATCCGGCGAGCCCGCCCAGGCCGAGCAAGCCGAGCAATCCCCACAGGCCAGTCTTGTCGCTTCCGTGGTCACTGTCGTAGTCCTGGGCCAAGGTCGTCGTGGTCGACGACGGTGTCGGCGATGTCGCGACGGTGGCGTGGGCAACGCCAGCGCCGCCGAACAGCAGCGCGCCGGCTGTAGCAGCGACAGCAATGCTCTTGCGCATGGGACGATCTCCTTCGTTGATACTGGGCCGCGCCGGGCTTACGACGCGACGGTGTGCGAAGCCCTCTATACCCCGCGGGCCCGCCAACAAACAGAATCGTTCTACGCGATTGAACTCGGAGGTCCGACGGTGAAGCGTCTGCTGATCGTGCACCACACCCCTTCTCCGCACTGCCAGGAGATGTTCGCGGCGGTGCTGTCCGGTGCCACCGACCCCGAGATCGAAGGTGTCGAAGTGGTGCGCCGACCGGCCCTGACGTGCTCGGCGGCAGACTTGCTGGAGGCAGACGGCTACCTACTGGGCACCCCGGTCAACCTGGGCTACATCAGCGGTGCTCTCAAGCACGCCTTCGACCAGTCGTACTACCAGATTTTGGATTCCACCCGCGGCCGGCCGTTCGGCGTGTACCTGCACGGCAACGAGGGCACCGAGGGTGCCGAACGCGCGATCGACGGCATCACCTCCGGCTTGGGGTGGGCGCGGGCCGCCGAGACGGTCATCGTGTCCGGTAAGCCGACCAAGGACGATGCCGAGGCGTGCTGGAATCTCGGTGCAACGGTCGCCGCTGAGTTGATGGCAAGCGACCTCTAGACCGTCGGCTGTCGCTACGGCGCTCCATGCCAAACACCGAGTGCCCAACCGTGTTTGTATACAAGTGTCTGCCTACGACACGCGGGAGTCCGACGAGCGGGCCTGTTCAGCCATCACCTCCGGCAGCGCGTCACGGCCCTGCATGATGTGCTCGACCATCAAGGTGGCGGCGCGGGTGCGGTTCGCGGGCGGCTATCCGTCGCGGATCAGCCGGTGGAACAGGTTCGAGCGCTCGCGCTGATCCGGTGTTTGATACCGAAACACCTGATGCACCAATGGAATATAGACGGTGTGCACCAGCAGCGCAGAGAGTCGACGATGGCCGGAGCGTGCGAACGATCGCCTGGTGAAACGCGTTGTGCGCTTCGGTGATGCGGAGCAGACCCGGGCTGGGTGAAGCAGCCGGATCGCGCAGTATCGCGATGGCGCGGTCGAATTCGGTCGCCGACATGGTGGCCACCACCGCGCCGAGATTGCGCTCGATGGTCACCAGCTCGTCAGCGGCCAACGCGCGCAACGCTTCCCGGACGGGGGTCCGGGACAGATCCAACATCTCGCCGATCCGTTGCTCCACCAGTCGGGCGCCCGGCACGAATTCGCCCTCGACGATCGCCGTGCGGATCAGCCGATAGGCGCGCTCGGATCGTCAGCGGGAGTCCTCGGTCATCTCAGCCCCCAGCGGAGGTCGCCGCGCCGATGTCCAGGACACCGCCACCTTCGGGGTCCTCCACCTCGACCACCGGATCGTCACGGTCGTCGAATTCCAGCCGCAGCGCACGTGACATTATCGCGTGCATGACGTACATGGTGGTGGTGTAGGTGAATTCGAGAATGTCCTTGTCGCTGAACACGTTCCGCAGCTGGGTCATCAGCTGATCGGGGACCCGGCCCTGCTGGCCGGCCAGGCAATCGGCGTAGGCCAACAGCAGCCGCTCGGTGTGGTCGAAACACTCCGCGGTCTGCCAGGCGGGAATCGCGGCGATCTTCTCCTCCGGCAGGCCGGCCGAGCGGCAGGCCTTGCAGTGCTGGGAGAACACGAACTGGCTGCCGACCACCCAACCGGCCCGGATCTGGCCGAGCTCACGGTGGTCGGCGCGGATGCCGACTTCCTCACGGTACAACCGGAATCCGCGTACGGCGTGCCGAAGCGCAGCGGGGGACTGGGCCATCACCGTCCACCAGTCGCCGATCGTGCCGCCGACCGCGCCGGGCTCGGCGACGGGGTCACGATCGCCGAACATGAAGTCGTACATCCCACGGGTGAAGTCGTCGGTGACCTCGGCGCGGGAGACCTGGTCGAGTGATGGCATTGCGTTTCCTCTCAGCCGGCCGGAACAATGCGACGGACGGCGAATTGCCAACGCCCGTCGCTCTTTTGGTATGCGTCGTGATAACGGCCCACCATCGGCGGGGTGCCGTCGGGCTTGGTCAGCAGGAAGTCCAGCAGGCCGGTCGCGGTATCACCGTCGACCGTGAACTCGGGGTTGACGCAGAGGTGCCGTCCGATGCCGACGGAAGCCTTGACGGCGGTGAAGAACTCCCGAAGCGCGGCGTGGCCGGTGGATGCCTGACCGCCGAGTTCGATCGTGGCTTCTGCGGTGAACAGCGCCAGCAGATCGTCGAATTCAGCGTCGTCGAACCGGTGGCAATACTGCGCCGCCAGCATGGTCAGCTGATCGAAGTCGGTCATGGATTGTATTCAATCCTGCGATCTCACCCACCGTCAATGCAGGACAATCCAGGTGTCTCGGCTCTGATCGCGTACAGTCCGGCGAATCAGGGCCGCAGGCCAGAGAGGATCATCTCGGCGAAGACATCACCGATCTCGGCTAGCGAGCGCCGCCCGTCCGGCGAATACCATTGATGGATCCAGTTGTGCATGCCCAGGATGCCCAGCATCACCAGCGGTGGATCGAGGTCATTGCGAAAGACGCCGCCGGCCACGCCCTCCTCGATGATCGCCAGCAAGGTGTGGGCGTAATCCTCGGCGTTAGTGCTGATGCAGTCGGCGCCGGGAGTCGCTGCGATGTGCTGACTCTCGCTGAACAGCAGGAAAAGCTCGGGGTGGTTCTGCAGGTCCTCGACGTAAAACTGCAGCGCGGCATGCAATTTCACGTCGGCCGGCTTGTCGGATTCCAGCGCTTCGCGGCAGTGTCGGGTCATCTCGCGAGCCGGCTCCTCGACGAGCGCGATCAATAGCTCTTCCTTGGTGCCGACGTAGTAGTACAGCGACGCCCGATTGATGCCGACCTCGGCGGCCACATCCTCTAGCCGGGCGCGGCTGAATCCCTCGCGCCGAAAGACTTCGGTGGCACCGGCGAGGATGCTGCGCCAGCGCTCGTTGGACGCCCGGCGATCGGCGGAGCGCCGTTCCTCGCGACGCCTGGCGTTGTCGCTCTGCTGAGGTGTGGCTGGGATCGGTCTTGCCCTTCAATTGATCGGCTCGCGTAGTCAAAATACGTCATCGGCCCTGCGACTTCGCATATCGCAAGACCTCGACGTCGACACTAGCGTGAACATGAACGTAGACGGTGACAATCGCCTGCGGGCCGCCATTCAGAAGGCGTACGAAGAGTCAGAAGATGCCCGGCGACCTCAACCGACGAACCTGCGCTGAGCGACACGATCTGACATCTTTGCTGGACCGGTGGGCCGGTCGGCCCTACGGTCTAAACATGCCGGGAATCGCCGATATCGCGTTGGGGGCCGCACCGATCGCCGGAGGGGCGCTGTTGGGTGTCGCCGCGGGCAACCTCCGAGGGCCCGATGTCCGCGTTGCCATCAAGGCCGACCTCGAACTGCTCGAGAAGCTGCCCGAAGAAAACGTCGAGCTGCGAGCCCGGCTGCGACAGAGCATCAACGAGCGCATCGTCGACCTCATCGACGCCACCGAGAAGAGCCGCGAACTGCGCGAGATCGCCTCGTCGTATAAGGGCAACTGGCGCGACATCGTGGTGTTCGTCTGCGCGGTGCTGTTCACGATCGTGTGGTGGAACGTCCCGCACAGCCGCACCAACTGGCTGGTGACGTTCGTCTTCCTGATCGCGCTGTCGGGGCTGGTCGCGGTCTACGCCTCGCGCGGCGTCATCCGCGCGCTGGCCAGCATCCGCCACGCCCGGGAGAAGCACTCAACTGACTAGGTGCGCCCCGAAGAAGTCCTTCGTCGCGTCCCAATGCCGTTTTGCGGCCGCTTCGTCGTAGGGGGCGTTGTCGGGGACCGCGAAGCCGTGGGCGGCCGGGTACCACTCGATGGTGTGCTCGACGCCCGCCGCCGTCAGCGCGTCGTCCAACGTCTTGGCCTGGGCCCTGGTGAACGAGGCGTCGCCCTTCGCCCCGCCCACGTAGACCGCGGCCGTTATCTGATCGGCCAGCAGATGCGGGCTGCCGGGATCGTCGGAGGCCAATCCGCCGCCGTGGAACGACATCGCCGCTGCGACGCGTTCGGGCACCCGCCCCGCGACCGTGAGCGACGTGCGGCCACCCATGCAGTAGCCGGTAGTGCCGAACGTCTCGCCGGTGACCTCGGGTCGGGACGCCAGGTAGTCGAAGAACGCGCGCGCATCCGACGCCATCGCGTCGGGGGTGACGCTGCCGATCATCGAGAACAGCCGCTGCCGCTCGGCCTTATCGCTGAACACGTTCTCCATGTCGAACGGCGCCCAGTCTCCGCTGCGGTAGTACACGTCGGGCACCAGCACCGCGTACCCGAGGTCGGCCAGCTGGACCGCCATGTCGACGGCCGTCGCGCGGGTCCCGCCGGCGTCGGGATACATGATCACGCCGGGCCAGGGGCCCTGACCCTCGGGGACGGCGAGTGTGACCGGACAGGTTCCATCGGCGGTGGTGACGGTGTCAGAGATGGTCGGCATGGCATCGTTTGTACTCTCTGCCCGCGCACGTAAGCTGAGCGGCGTGCCGATCGCAGTGCCAGTCCACGCGCCGTACGAGGATCTTTTGCGACTTGTGCTCGAGCAGGGCACACCGAAATCCGATCGGACGGGCACCGGCACCCGAAGTGTGTTCGGCCACCAGCTGCGCTACGACTTGTCGGCCGGCTTCCCGTTGATCACCACCAAGAAGGTGCATCTGAAGTCGATCGTTTACGAGCTGCTGTGGTTCCTGCGCGGAGACTCGAACGTCGCCTGGCTGCACCAGCACGGCGTCAGCATCTGGGATGAATGGGCTTCTCCCACAGGTGATCTCGGTCCGGTCTACGGTGTTCAGTGGCGGTCATGGCCGACTCCGTCGGGTGACCACGTCGACCAGATCAGCGCCGCGCTGCACCTGCTGCGCACCGATCCCGACAGCCGTCGCATCATCGTCTCGGCGTGGAACGTCGGCGAGATCCCGCAGATGGCGCTGGCGCCGTGCCACGCGTTGTTCCAGTTCTATGTGGCCGACGGACGGCTGAGCTGCCAGCTCTACCAGCGCAGCGCCGACCTGTTCCTCGGGGTGCCCTTCAACATCGCCAGCTACGCGTTGCTGACCCACATGATGGCCGATCAGGCCGGGCTGGACGTCGGGGAGTTTGTCTGGACGGGCGGAGACTGCCACATCTACGACAACCACGTCGAGCAGGTCACCGAGCAGCTTGGCCGCGACCCCCGCCCGTACCCGGAACTTGTTCTGGGGCGGCGTGATTCGATCTTCGATTACACCTATGACGACGTCGAGATCCGCAACTACGATCCGCATCCGGCGATCAAAGCGCCGGTCGCGGTATGACAATAGGCCTGATCTGGGCGCAGTCGACTTCAGGTGTCATCGGCCGTGACGGTGGGATTCCGTGGCGCCTGCCCGAGGACCTGGCCCGCTTCAAGGATCTGACGATGGGACACACCGTGGTGATGGGCCGTCGGACCTGGGAGTCGTTGCCACAGTCGGTGCGCCCGCTGCCGGGCCGGAAAAATGTCGTACTCACCCGGCAAGCTGACTACATGGCTGACGGAGCGACGGTGGTGACCGGCCTGGACGACGTGCTCGAGGGTGACATGTGGGTGGTCGGTGGGTCGGAGGTCTACCAGCTGGCCCTGCCGGTGGCGACTCAGTGCGAAGTGACGGAGGTCGAGATCGACCTGCGTCTGGAGGATGACGACGTACTGGCCCCGGTTCTCGACGAGTCGTGGGTCGGCACGTCGAGTGACTGGCAGACCAGCAGTTCAGGGCTGCGCTACCGGTTCCACAGCTACCTGCGGGCATGACCCGGCTGTCGGCCGATCAGGCCCGCCGCGTTGCCATTTCAGCCCAGGGCCTCGCCGAGACCAAGCCGCGCGGTGCCGTCACCCGGGCGCATCTGCGCCGCCTGATCAACCGGATCCAGGTGCTGCAGCTGGACTCGGTGTCGGTGGCGGTGCGTGCCCATTATGCGCCGGTATTCAGCCGGCTCGGACCCTACGACCGCGATGTACTCGACGGCGCGGCCTGGAGCCACAGCACCCGCGCGCCGCGGCTGCTGGTTGAGTACTGGGCGCACGAGGCCGCACTGATGGCGGTCGAGGACTGGCCGCTGATGCGCTGGCGGATGCGCGAATACACCCACGGCCGGTGGGGCAAGGAGATCGTCAAGAAGAACCCGCGGCTGGCCGAGGACATCCTGGCAGCTGTCGACAAGCTCGGCCCCAGTACCGCGGGTCAGATCGAAGCGCACCTGGAAGGCGCCCGTGCGCGGCGCAAAGGGCCGTGGTGGGACCGCAGCGAGACCAAGTGGGTGGCCGAGGCGTTGTGGTCGTCGGGATCGCTGACGACGGCGACGCGGATCGGGTTCGCCCGCCACTACGACCTCACCGAGAAGGTGTTGCCGCCGGAGGTCTTCACGCGCGAAGTGGACGACGACGAGGCGGTGCGAGAGCTGGTGCTGCGTGCCGCCCGTGCACTCGGCGTCGCTACCGAACCGGACCTGCGCGACTATTTCCGGCTGAGTCCCAAGCAGAGCAAGCCCGCGGTCGCCGCATTGGTTGCCGAAGGTGAGCTCGAGGTGGTCGAGGTCGACGACTGGTCGGCCCCGGCGTACCTGGCGTCCGGCTTGACGGCGCCCCGGGTGGATCGCGGCACGGCGCTGCTCTGCCCGTTCGACCCGTTGATCTTCTTCCGCCCACGGGTCGAGCGGCTGTTCGAATTCCATTACCGCATCGAGATTTACGTCCCCGAACCCAAGCGCCAGTTCGGGTATTACGTGTGGCCGTTCCTGCTCGACGGCAAGCTCGTCGGCCGGGTCGATCTCAAGGCCGAACGGGCCAACGGCGCACTCAACGTGGTCGGCGCATTTACCGAGCCGGGGCAGGACTCGGCCACGGTCGCACCGCGGCTGGCCGCCGAACTCCAGTCGATGGCGGGCTGGCTCGGGTTGGGCACGGTCACCGTCGGTACGCGTGGCGACCTCGTCGGCGCGTTGCGCAAGGCGCTGTAGTCGCCGAGACCGCCACTATGGTTGTGATTCCTGGCGATCAGCTGCCATGGTGTCGATTTCACTGCCGTTGATCGACGTCAGCCGAAGCGTTCGGCGAGACCCTTCTTATCGACCTTCTCGCCCGGCAGCGTCGGCAAAGCGGTGGTGCTGATGTGCCACCGAGTCGGAATCGCAAAGTGGGCCAACATGTCTGACACGTGGGCGCGCAGTTCGTCCTCGGTCGGTGCGGGGCCGCCAGCCCGGTGGACGATCACGGCCGCGAGTTCCTCGCCGAGGTCTCGGTGTGGCAACCCGATGGCGGCCACCTCGACCACCGCCGGATGGCTCGACAGCGCCGCTTCCACTTGGCCGCAGCCTATGTTCTCGCCACCGCGGATGACGATGTCCTTTGCGCGGCCCTCGATGAACAGATAGCCGTCCAACAGACGGCCGAGATCACCGGTGTGCAGCCAGCCCTCATCGTCCACGGTTCCGTCGTCGATTCCGAGGTAACCGTTCATCACTGTTGGTGAGCGCGCGAGGATTTCACCGACCCCTTCAGCGTCAGGTCGGTCGATCGTCAACTCCACGACCGGATAGGGCCGTCCCACCGTGCCCGGATACTTCGCCAAGTCACGGCCCGTCGCGGCCGTCAGGAAACCACCGGCTTCCGTCATGCCCCACGTGTTCCCGAGTCCGCGGCTGGCGAGCGCAGGGAGTCGGACCCGCATCCGGTCCAGCAGCGCGGTGGGCACAGCCGCCCCGCCGAGTGGAAACGACCGCAGCGTCGACAGGTCGAAGGAATCGAAGTCCGGGTGCTCGAGCACACGGATCGCCATGGTGGGAACGCCACCCCAGCTGTGGACGCCTTCGCGTTCGATCAATCCGAGTATCTGACCGGCGTCGAACCGGCCTTCGGGAATCACCACCCGCCCACCGGTGAGGTAGTTGCTCAACAGATTCGACAGCCCGCCGACGTGGAACATCGGCGTGCTCGCCAACGAAACCGTCTGCGGCGCATCGGCATCGATTTGATGCGGCAGCCGTTTCGTCACCGCCAGAATGTTGTGCTGGTTGGCGATGACGGCGCGCCGGGACAGCTCGACCGCCTTGGGCAGGCCGGAGCTTCCGGAGGTGAAGAGGATGGCCGACGTCGCGTCAGGGTCACCGGTTTCGTACGAGTCGGCGGTGCGGGATACCGGACCATCGACAGCGAATGAGCGGATGTCCCTGGTTTTCGCCGGCTCTACGCCGCCGAGCGCGGTGTCGGTCAGGATGAATCGCGGCTCGAGCAAACCGAGGGCGTGGTCGACTTCTGCCTGCTTCCACCAGCGGTTGGCGAGCACGGGGACCGCACCGCTCAGCCACGCTGACCAGAGGGCGACCACCCAGTGCGGACTGTTGTAGGCGTACAGCATGACCCGGTTGCCGGGCTGGACACCCGCATCTCGCAGCGTGGCGACTCCGGTGTGCACCGCATCGGTGAACTCGGCGAACGTCAAGCGCTGTTCACCGTGCACCAGGAAGGTTCGATCGGCCCAGCGCCGGGATTCGGCGAAGACCTCGGCGAACGTCGTTGGACGCGGGGAGTACTGCCGTCCGGGGTGACCGGCATAGCCGGAGACGTCAATTGCGCTTCCCCAGCGTTGCATGTGACTCCTCAATGGTGATGATCCGCTGGGTTCAGGATCGCATCGTCGAACCGGTTGCGCTCGAAGCGGGCGCTAAGGTGAGCCGGTGGCCGAGACCGCGCCGCTGCGCGTGCAGCTGATCGCCAAGACCGAGTTCCTGGCGCCCGCCGATGTGCCGTGGCGCACCGACGCCGACGGCGGCCAGGCGCTCGTCGAATTCGCCGGCCGCGCCTGCTACCAGAGCTGGTCCAAGCCGAATCCCCGGACCGCGACCAATGAGTCGTATCTGCAGCACATCATCGACGTCGGCCACTTCTCGGTGCTCGAGCACGCCTCGGTGTCGTTTTACATCACCGGCATCTCCCGGTCCTGCACCCACGAGCTGATCCGACATCGGCATTTTTCTTACTCGCAGCTGTCCCAGCGATACGTGCCAGAGAACGACGCCCAGGTCGTCGTACCGCCGGGGCTGGAAGACGACCCGGAGCTGCAGCAGATCCTGCTGGACGCCGCCGACGCCAGCCGTGCCGCTTACCTCGAATTGTTGAACCGGCTGGAGGCCAAATATGCCGACCAGCCCAACGCTGTGCTGCGCCGCAAACAGGCCAGGCAGGCGGCCCGCGCCGTGCTGCCGAACGACACCGAGACCCGCATCGTGGTCAGCGGCAACTATCGGGCGTGGCGACATTTCATCGCGATGCGGGCCAGCGAACACGCCGACGTGGAGATTCGCCGGCTGGCCATTGCCTGCCTGCGCCAGCTCGCCGTGGTGGCTCCCGCCGTGTTCGTCGATTTCGAGATCACCGAACTGGCCGACGGCACTGAGGTCGCGACATCCCCGCTGGCGACAGAGGGTTAAGCCGAGCGGGTAATCTAGGTGTCCGTGAGCACCAGCGGAATCGATGTCAGCGCCCGGTTGGGCACCGTACTGACCGCAATGGTGACGCCGTTCAAGCCCGACGGCACGCTGGACACGGTCGTCGCCGCGCGGGTGGCCACCCACCTCGTCGACTCCGGTTGCGACGGGCTGGTGCTGTCCGGCACCACCGGTGAGTCGCCGACCACCACCGACGACGAAAAGCGAGCACTGGTGGCCGCGGTGTTGGAGGCCGTCGGTGACCGCGCTCGGATCGTCGCCGGCGCCGGCACCTACGACACCGCGCACAGTGTCCACCTGGCCAAGGCTGCCGCCGCCGAAGGCGCGCACGGCCTGTTGGTCGTCACGCCCTATTACTCGCGCCCGCCGCAGGCGGGTCTGGTCGCACACTTCACCACCGTGGCCGACGCCACCGACCTACCGGTGATCCTCTATGACATCCCGCCGCGCTCGGTGATCCCAATCGAATGGGACACCATGCGCACGCTGGCGGCGCACCCCAACATCGTGGCGGTCAAGGACGCGAAGGCCGATCTGCACGGCGGTGCGCAGATCATGGCCGAGACCGGACTGGCCTACTACTCGGGCGACGACGCGTTGAATCTGCCTTGGCTGGCGATGGGCGCGGTGGGTTTCGTCAGCGTGTGGGGTCATGTGGCGGCAAGCCAGCTGCGAGACATGTTGAGTGCCTTCAACTCCGGTGATGTCGCCACCGCGCGCAAGATCGCGGTGACACTGGCGCCGCTGAACGCCGCGCAGACGCGCCTGGGTGGAGTGACCTTCGCCAAGGAAGCACTGCGCCTGCAGGGCATCGAGGTGGGCGATCCGCGGCTGCCGCAGGTGCCGGCCACGCCTTCGCAGATCGACGAACTCGCCGCCGACCTCCGCGCAGCGGCAGTCCTTCGATGACGATGTCGTCGGCCGGGCGACTCCGGTGAACGAGGACTTGTCTCCTCCCGGGCCGCTGGCCCCGGGAGGTCTGCGTGTGACCGCGCTGGGCGGCATCAACGAAATCGGCCGGAACATGACCGTTTTCGAACATCTCGGCCGGCTGCTGATCATCGACTGCGGCGTGCTGTTCCCCAATCACGACGAACCCGGCGTCGACCTGATCCTGCCCGACTTGCGGCTGATCGCCGACCGGCTCGATGACATCGAAGCGCTGGTACTCACGCACGCCCACGAAGACCACATCGGTGCGATCCCGTATCTGCTCAAGCTGCGGGGTGACATCCCGGTCGTGGGCTCCAAATTCACTCTCGCGCTGGTGGCCGCCAAGTGCCGTGAGCACCGGGTCAACCCGGTGTTCGTCGAGGTCGCCGAGGGGCAGCGCAGCACCCACGGGGTGTTCGAATGCCAGTACTTCGCGGTCAATCATTCGATCCCCGACGCCTTGGCGATCGCCATCCACACCGGCGCCGGCACCGTCCTGCACACCGGTGACATCAAGCTCGATCAGTTGCCGCTCGACGGCCGCCCCACTGACCTGCCGGGCATGTCCCGGCTGGGTGACGCCGGGGTGGACTTGTTCCTGTGCGACTCGACCAACTCCGAGATCCCCGGCGTCGGGCCTTCCGAAAGCGAGGTCGGCCCGAATCTGCACCGGCTGATGCGCGGCGCCGAAGGGCAGCGGGTCATCGTGGCGTGCTTCGCTTCCAACGTCGACCGGGTGCAGCAGATCGTCGACGCCGCAATCGCTTTGGGCCGCCGGGTGTCGTTCGTCGGCCGGTCCATGCTGCGGAACATGGCCATCGCGCGCGAGTTGGGTTTCCTTCATGTCGAGGACCGTGACGTCGTCGACATCGCGATGGCCGAGGAGATGGCCCCCGGGCAGGTGGTGCTGATCACCACCGGCACGCAAGGCGAGCCGATGGCGGCTCTGTCGCGAATGTCGCGCGGGGAGCACCGCAGCATCACGATCACCTCCGATGACCTGATCATTCTGTCCTCGTCGCTGATCCCCGGCAACGAAGAAGCGGTCTACGGTGTCATCGACGACCTGGCCAAGATCGGCGCCAGAGTCGTCACCAATCAACAAGTGCGGGTGCATGTTTCGGGCCATGCCTATTCTGGTGAGCTGCTGTTCCTCTACAACGGGGTGCGGCCGCGCAACGTGATGCCGGTGCATGGGACGTGGCGAATGTTGCGGGCCAACGCCAAGCTGGCCGCCCGCAGCGGTGTGCCCGAGGAGAACATCGTGGTCGCCGAGAGCGGCGTCAGCGTCGACTTGGTCGGTGGCCGGATAGCGATCGCGGGTGCGGTGCCGGTCGGCAAGGTGTTCGTCGACGGACTGATCTCCGGTGACGTGGGCGAGGCGACGCTGGGTGAACGGCTCATCCTGAGTTCGGGATTCATCGCGGTGGTGGTGGTTGTGAACCGGGAAACGGGGCGGACGGCGGGTCCGCCGCACCTGTACTCGCGCGGCTTCTCCGAGGATCCCAAGGCGCTGGAGCCGGTGGCGCGCAAGGTCGAAGCGGAGCTGGAAGCTCTTGCTTCTCAGAAAGTCACCGACCCGATGCGTATGGCGCAAGTGGTGCGGCGCACGGTCGGCAAATGGGTGGGGGAGACCTACCGCCGTCAGCCGATGATCGTGCCGACGGTCATCGAGATCTAAGAGCTCGATTGCAGCCAGGAGACCGCGCGGTCTCGATAGCTGGCCAGCCCCTTGTATTCGGCCATGTCGTCCGGCAATTCGGCCAGCACCGCCGCGGTACGGGTGCGCCACTGCTCGATGGATGCGACGTCGGCGAGCGGCAGCATATAGCTGCGGATCAAGAAGCAGATAGCGCCCGACTCGGGCAGGCGGATCACATGCTGGACCTCCACCCGCAGGTGGATGAGCAGTCCGAACGTGTCGTCGTCGAGGGCGTCGAGGTGTGCATGGTCGGGCAGCCACTCCGGCAACGCTTCAGTGGAGACGTCGAGCCGTCTGCCGACCGTCATTGACCAATTGGTGCGGCGGTAAATATCGCCGAACTGCAAGCGCATCAAGACCTCCCGCGCCCGGTTGACCACGCCGGTCTCGCGCAGCCGGGGGACCGGGCCGTGGATTTCGAGGAACGTCATTCCGATGTCGAATCCGAAGGACCAGCCGGCCGCGAAAGTGACGACGCCCGCATCGGCGAACAGATCACCGTCGCGCTGGTCGAGTAGGACGATGTCCTCCTGCACCTGCCCGGCGATATAGGCCAGCGGATCGCACGGCAGGCAGGATTCGTCACCGATTACGAAATCTTGTGCCATGTCGAGCAACTCGTTGCGCCAGTGCCAGGTGTCGCCGTCGCGGGTCAGTGACATGGTGGCCGGATAGGAGCCCGCGAGTTCGGTCATCAACAACAACATGGTGTCCCAGCAGGCGATGCGCATGTGCGGCAACACCGCGTGCCTCGACGGGTCTGCGGCGAGAATGCGGCGGCGTTCGGCGAGTTCGCGGGTGTACTCGCTGTCGATGTCCACCACCCGCTGACCCCACTGCCCGGTCGGGGTGATCACGACGTTTCGTGCCGGCGCGATGTTGGTGCTGTAGCGGTAGGAATCTGCCGTGTACGGAAAGGGAAACGCCGCAACGAGATCCGGTGCCGACACCAGCCCGCTCACAGGTCCAACTCCACTCGGCCGGAGCCGCGCGAGACGCAGGCCATCATCGCGGTGCGGCGTTCGTCGCCGGTGAGAAAGAGGTCACGGTGCAGGACCGTCCCGGAGCGGACCGGCACCCGGCATTCGCCGCACACACCCTGGCGGCACAGGCTGGAAATGGCATGGCCATTGGCGGTCAGCGACTCCAGCAGCGAGACGCCGGAGTCGACGGTGAAAACATCGCCGCTGGAGAACAATTCGACCTCGAACGGGTCGCCGGGTGCCAACTCTTTGCCGAAGTGCTCGACATGGATGCGGCTCGCCGGCCAACCCAACTCGGTGGCCATCGCGACGACGTCGTCGATGAATCGGCCCGGGCCGCAGATGTACGCGTGGGTGCCGAACGGCTGGTCGGCCAGCGTCGGGGCCAGCTCGGCGAGGAAGGCCGCACGGTCGACGAAGAACGAGGCGTTGTCGGTGAGCGAGTGGATCTCGTCGACGTAGGCGCCGCGGCCCTCGCGAAAGACGTACAGCAGTCGCACCTCTCGGCCCCAGCTTCGAGCGCTGCGCAGATGCGAGATCATCGGGGTGACGCCGATGCCGGCAGCGATCAACAGGTGTCGCCGGGCGCGCAGCACCGGTGCGAATGCGCTGCGCGGCGGATGTACGACGACGGTGTCGCCCACAGCCAATGTCTGGTGGATCCATAGTGATCCGCCGTGCCCTTGTGGGCATTCCAGCACCGACACGGTGTACTCAGGGGGCGCTACGGTCTCTCCGGTCAGCGAGTAGGCGTTGGCGCCGTCGCCGTACTCGATCACCAGGTGGCTGCCGGGCGTGAACGACGGCAACGCCGCTCCGTCGGAACGGGCCAGAGTGAGTGTTCTGATCCCGGGCACGGTGTCGTCAAGGGCGACGATCGTCAATGTCAGCGTGGTCATGTGTCGGCGGTGGTCGCGAATCCGAGGTGGGCACCGAGTCGCCGGGAAACGTGATGGTAGACGAGCAACGTGCGTCGGCAACCTGCACAGGCGATCTCGTCGGTGAGTTCCGTCGTGGCGGTTGTCCTAGCTCGACAGTGCGCGCAGTAGATCTCGCGGGTGCCCACTTCGGTACTGGCTACGGTGATTTCGTCATCGCCTGCGCCGAGTTCGAGCGCGTGGGCGCGGACCCGGAGGCACGCGTGTGCGGGACCGGCCAGCAGCAACCGCCACCCGACAACGGCTTCGGTGAGATCGACGTCCAGGGCTGCACACGCCGCGGCGGCGTCGGCAACGTGATGCACTTTCGGTTCACCCTCAGGACGTTCCGCGTCGATCTGGGCGCACCATTGCTCGGCGATTCCGGCGGCGTCGGCCCCGATGGCGAGCACGGTCCACCGGCGGCCGCTGAGATCGGCCGTCGGACACCTGCGTTCGACCGCCCAGGGCGGGACGCTGGTGAGGTCCAGATCGGGTGTCATCGTCACCCGATGCTAGTGGTCAGCGCTTGTTTGTGTACCCAGCGTCGACGGGCAGGGCGACGCCGGTGACGTAGCGGCCGGCGTCGGACACCAGGTAGTACACCGCGTTGGCGATATCCTCGGGTTCCAGGGTTTGTACCGGCAGCGCGTTGCTCATGTCCGGGCCGCCTTGCGACTGCTGCGCGAAGCCTTCGAGCCACGAGCGGGTGAACTCGTTGTCGATCATCGGGGTATTCACCCCGGCCGGATGCACGGAGTTGACCCGAATGTTGAACGTGGCAAGGAAATTGGCGTACGCCCGCATCAGGCCCACCACGCCGTGCTTGGCGACGGTGTAACCCAGCGACCCGGCGATCGGTGCACCGATGCCGACCAAGCCGGCGACTGAGCTGGTCAGCACGATCGCGCCGCCGTCACCCTGCTTGATCATCGGCTTCATCGCCACGTCCACGGTGTGATAAACCCCGGTCAGGTTGACGTCGATGACGTCCTGCCAGGCGCCCTCGTCGGCCATCGGGGCGATCCCGGCGTTGGCGATCACGATATCGAGCCGGCCCAGTTCCTCGATGCCCTGGTACACCGCCGCCTTCAGCGCAGACCGATCGCGGACGTCGGCCTCGCGGGCGACGATGCGCGCGCCGCTGTCCTCGACCAGCTTGACCGTGGCGGCCATGTCCTCCGGGGTGGCCAGGGGATAGGGGACGCTGGCGATCTGGTCGCAGAGGTCCACCGCGATGATGCCGGCACCTTCCGATGCCAGCTTCAGCGCGTGCGCACGGCCCTGGCCGCGGGCCGCGCCGGTGATCAGCGCGACCTTGCCGTCGAGTTCACCCATGGCTGTGTCCTCGCTTCCTCGCGCTAGCGCTCGTCAGGGACGAACCTGGCCCTTGGCCGGGTTGCCTGCCGGGATGGGGGTGAGCATCTTGATGTCCGGGGCGCCGTCGAGGTGTTCGCCGATCTCGCCGAACAGCGTGCTCACGCCCGGCGCGGTGCTGTGGGTCTTGAGTGCATCCTCGTCTGCCCACTGCTCGACGAACACGAACGTCTTATCACCCTCGTGCACGGCGTAGAGGTCGCAACCGGGCTCTTCGTGGACCGCCGCGACCGCCTTCTTGCAGGCGTCGCGGACGGCGTCGACGGATTCGGGCTTGACGGTGAAGCTGGCAACGACGACGACCGGCATGAGCGAGTTCCTCAGATCTTCGGGGGCGGGTGTGACGGCGCTTACGTTAGACCAGCTTTGTAATGCCGCAAGAAGGGGTCCCGGTCAGCGGCGCAGGCGTGATTTTGGGCGTTGGTCGCAGGTTGGCAACGACGCGCCCGGTAACGGGTGTTGCGGATGGTGCACATGGGGCATATGCGACTAGGCTTGCCCGCATGGCGAACAAGACGGCCGCTCGCTCAAGCGCGCGAACGACCAGGTCAAAGGGTGCGTCGCGACCGGCCAAGCAGGCGCCGCGACGCAAGCCCGCCAAGAAGCGCACCTCCTCGCCCGTCGCCACCGCGGCGGCCGCGGGCGGACGTGCGGCGCGGGCGACCTGGCTGATGTTGGCCAAGGGGGCGGGCTCGACCGCCCGATCGGTCGGTCGAGCCCGCGACATCGAGCCGGGACATCGCCGTGACGGCATCGCCCTGGGGCTGCTGGCCGTCGGGGTCGTGATCGCGGCCAGTTCCTGGTTCGACGCCGCGCGGCCGGTCGGCGCCTGGATCGACTCGGTGCTGCGGACCCTGGTCGGTGGCGCGGTGGTCCTGCTGCCCGTCATCATCTGCGCCATCGCCGTCCTCCTGATGCGCACCGAACCCAACCCTGAAGCCCGGCCCCGCCTGATCCTGGGTTGCGCCATGGTCGCCCTGCCCGTGCTGGGACTGTGGCACCTCTGGTCGGGGGCGCCGCAGGATCCCGGCGCCCGCCAACGCGCCGCCGGCTTCGTCGGCTTCGCGATCGGCGGTCCGCTGTCCGACGGGCTGACGCCGTGGATCGCCACCCCGCTGCTCATCATCGCCGCGCTGTTCGGCCTACTGCTGCTGACGGGTACCACGATCCGCGAGGTGCCCGACACGCTGTACGCGATGTTCAGCACCCGCGACCACTACGACGATGACGACGAGTACTACGACGACGAGCCCGAGGACGACGCCGCTCCGGCGGAGCCGGAGGACTTCTCGGACGGTTACTACGACGACCCGCGGTCCTACACCGATGAGGCCCCGGCCTGGCCCGGTGAGCAGGGGCCGGTCGGCACGCCGCTGGACAACTATCCGCTCGACGAGGACGCACCCACGGTTACGGAGCCGGTGAAGCCCCGCCGCAAAAAGGCGGCGCCCGCGTCCGAGACCACTGTGGACACCAAGGAAACCAAGGTCCTCGATCGCATCGTCGAGGGCCCGTACACGCTGCCGTCGCTGGACCTGTTGGTCGCCGGCGATCCGCCAAAACGGCGCAGTGCGGCCAATGAGCAGATGGCGGACCAGATCTCGTCGGTCCTGGAGCAGTTCAAGGTCAACGCGACGGTGACCGGCTGCACCAGGGGCCCGACCGTCACTCGCTACGAGGTCGGGCTGGGCCCTGGCGTCAAGGTCGAGAAAATCACTGCGCTGCAACGCAATATCGCCTACGCGGTGGCCACCGAGAGCGTCCGGATCCTCGCACCGATCCCCGGCAAGTCGGCCGTCGGCATCGAGGTGCCCAACACCGACCGCGAAATGGTCCGTCTGGCAGACGTTCTCACCGCGCCATCCACCCGCGGCGACCACCGCCCTCTGGTGATCGGGCTGGGCAAGGACATCGAAGGCCACTTCGTCTCGGCGAACCTCGCCGATATGCCGCACCTGCTGGTGGCGGGATCCACCGGGTCGGGTAAGTCCAGCTTCGTGAACTCGATGCTGGTTTCGCTGCTGGCCCGCGCCACTCCCGAAGAGGTGCGGATGATCCTCATCGACCCGAAGATGGTGGAACTCACGCCATACGAGGGCATTCCGCACCTGATCACGCCGATCATCACCCAACCCAAGAAGGCCGCCGCTGCGCTGGCCTGGCTGGTCGAGGAGATGGAGCAGCGCTACCAGGACATGCAGGCCTCCCGCGTGCGCCACATCAAGGACTTCAACGCCAAGGTGCGCTCCGGAGAGATCACCGCGCCGTTGGGCAGCCAGCGCGTCTACAAGCCGTACCCGCTGATCCTCGCTGTCGTCGACGAGCTCGCCGACCTGATGATGACCGCGCCGCGTGATGTCGAAGAAGCCATCGTGCGAATCACCCAGAAGGCCCGCGCGGCAGGTATCCACCTGGTGCTGGCCACCCAGCGACCGTCGGTCGACGTCGTCACCGGCCTGATCAAGACCAACGTGCCCTCACGTCTGTCGTTCGCGACGTCGTCGTTGACTGACAGCCGGGTCATCCTCGACCAGCCGGGCGCCGAGAAGCTGATCGGCATGGGCGACGGTCTGTTCCTGCCGATGGGCGCGTCCAAGCCGGAGCGCCTGCAGGGCGCCTACGTCAGCGACGAAGAGATTCACGCCGTCGTGCAGGCCTGCAAGGACCAAGCCGAGCCCGAGTACACCGAAGGTGTCACTGCGGCGAAGCCGGCCGGGGAGCGCACCGACGTCGACCCCGACATCGGCGACGACATGGACGTCTTCTTGCAGGCCGTCGAACTCGTGGTGTCTTCGCAATTCGGCTCTACGTCAATGTTGCAGCGCAAGCTGCGGGTCGGCTTTGCCAAAGCCGGCCGGCTTATGGACCTGATGGAGACCCGCAGCATCGTCGGGCCCTCGGAAGGGTCCAAGGCGCGCGAGGTGTTGGTCAAGCCCGACGAACTCGCTGCGACCCTGATGGCGATCCGGGGCGGTGGCGCCGACGATGACGACGAGGACGACTTCTAACCGCTGATTGAGCGCTCACGTCGTATCTTTCGCCGCGAGGAATCGATGCGTCAACGCTCACTCAGGGCGGAGGATCAGCAGCATGCGGGTGTTGCCGAGGATGTTCGGCTTGACGTACGACAGGTCCAGGAACTCGGCGACACCGATGTCGTAGGACCGGCACATCTCGTCGAACACCTCGGAGGTGACCGGGGTGCCCTCGATCTCGGCGAAGCCGTGGCGGGCGAAGAAGTCCGTCTCGAAGGTCAGCACGAACAGCCGTTGCAGTTGGAGTTCACGGGCGACCTTCAGCAGCTGGTCGACGATCGTGTGACCAATTCCCCGGCCCTTGACCTTCGGGTCGACGGCGACAGTGCGGACCTCGCCGAGATCGGCCCACAGGACGTGCAGTGCGCCGCAGCCGACGACCTCGCCGTCGTACTCCGCCACCCAGAATTCTTGGACCGCTTCATACAGCGTGACCAGGTTCTTCTCCAGCAGGATGCGTCCCGCGTAGATGTCGACCAGACGCTTGATATCGGCGACATCCGACGTGCGGGCGCGGCGGACGACGACATCAGGGCTCACGGGTGCAGAGTATCGGGCGTGAGGCGCGCGACTGCCAACCGATATTCTGTTTGCCGTGTCGGGACAACCCCAAACCGGTCCGGCGGTCCCGCGCGTGCGGGTGGCCAACGTCGCTAACTTGCTGACCGGTATTCGTCTGGTCCTGGTACCGATCTTCCTGCTGTTCCTCTTCGCCGGCGACGGCCATGAAACAGCCAGCAGAATAACGGCTTTCATCATTTTCGCGGTCGCGGTGATCACCGACCATTTCGACGGTTCGCTGGCGCGCAGCTACGGGATGGTCACCGAGTTCGGCAAGCTGGCCGATCCGATCGCCGACAAGATGCTGATCGGCGCGGCGCTGATCGGACTGTCGATGCTCGGCGACCTGCCGTGGTGGGTGACCGTGGTGATCCTCATTCGCGAGCTGGGCATCACTGTGCTGCGGTTCGCGGTGCTGCGGCGCGGGGTGATCCCCGCCAGCCGCGGAGGCAAGCTCAAGACCTTGGTGCAGGCCGTCGCGATCGGCCTGTTCGTGCTGCCGCTGCACAGCTGGCCGCCGGCCTGGCACATTGTGGCCTGGGTGATCATGTGGGCCGCGGTCGTCCTGACGGTGATCACCGGCTTCGACTATGTGGTGTCCGCGATCAAGGACTCCCGTGATCGATCCGCTGGTCGATGACGCCGCCCGCGCGCTGGTCGCTCTACTGACCGCGCGCGGCGAGACCGTGGCCACCGCGGAATCCCTGACCGCCGGTCTGCTGGCGGCGACGTTGGCAGGGGTGCCGGGCGCCAGTGCCGTGCTGAGCGGCGGGCTCGTCACCTACACCGTCGACACCAAGGTGGCGCTGGCAGGCGTGCCGCGCGAGCTGCTCGACGCAGTCGGCCCGGTCGCGGCGCCGACGGCGGCAGCCCTGGCCGAAGGGGCGCGCGAGCGCTGCGCTGCGACCTGGGGAGTGGGCCTGACCGGGGTGGCCGGTCCGGAGCCGCACGGCGGGCACCCGGTCGGCACCGTCTTCCTGGGACTGGCCGGTCCGGGCCCCACGGAGGTCGCCGAGCTGCGGCTGGGCGGCTCACGCTGGGACATCCGGCTGGCGGCCGTCCATGAGGCGATCGGGCGCCTGCACCGCCTGGTCCAGCGATCCTGAGTTCCTGGGAACCAAACGGGCGCCTCGAAGCGTTGCACAGTTTGTTGCAACTTTTCGAGGAGGGCACCCGATGGCGGTACTGCTGCGTGAGGTGATCGGCGACGTGCTGCGTGACGCTCGCACTTCGCAGGGACGCACCCTTCGTGAGGTGTCCGATTCGGCTCGAGTGAGCCTGGGGTACCTGTCCGAGGTGGAGCGCGGCCGCAAGGAAGCCTCCAGTGAGTTGCTCAGCGCGATCTGCACCGCTTTGGACGTCCCGTTGTCGCGGGTGTTGACCGATGCCGGCGAGAAGATGGCCGACCGCGAGCGAATCGCCCGGTTGACCGCGGTGCCGGCGCAGGAGAGCTCGATCGACGTCGCCACCAAGGTCGTCATCCCGCATCCCGTCGCGATGGCCGTGGCCTGAGGTTTCGACCAGTCAGACCGGGGTCACATGCCTACAAGGGTGTGGCCGGGCATGGTTAACCGATAAATTGGGCACGACCACCGAACTGCGGCACTCGATACATAGACGGAGCAACTGATGGCCAATCCGTTCGTCAAGGCGTGGAAGTACTTCACAGCACTCTTCAACTCGAAGATCGACGAATATGCCGACCCGAAGGTGCAGATCCAGCAGGCGATCGAGGACGCCCAGCGTCAGCACCAGGCGCTGACCCAGCAGGCCGCCCAGGTCATCGGCAATCAGCGTCAGCTCGAGATGCGGCTGAACCGTCAGCTCGCCGACATCGAGAAGTTGCAGGTCAACGTCCGCCAGGCGCTCACCCTCGCCGATCAGGCGGTTGCCTCCGGGGATGCCGCGAAGGCCACCGAATACAACAACGCCGCCGAGGCGTTCGCCGCGCAGCTGGTCACCGCCGAGCAGAGCGTGGAAGACCTCAAGGGCCTGCACGATCAGGCCCTGCAGGCCGCCGGTCAGGCCAAGAAGGCCGTCGAACAGAACGCGATGATGCTGCAGCAGAAGATCGCCGAGCGCACCAAGCTGCTGTCGCAGCTCGAGCAGGCCAAGATGCAGGAGCAGGTGAGTGCCTCGCTGCGGTCGATGAGCGAGCTCGCCGCTCCCGGCAATACCCCGAGCCTCGACGAGGTGCGCGACAAGATCGAGCGTCGCTACGCCAACGCGATCGGCTCGGCCGAGCTGGCGCAGAACTCGGTGCAGGGCCGCATGATGGAGATCCAGCAGGCCAGCGTTCAGATGGCCGGTCATTCCCGACTCGAGCAGATCCGCGCGTCGATGCGCGGTGATGCCCTGCCTGCCGGCGGCACGGCCGCCGCACCCGCGACCCCGGCCAGCACACCCGAGCCCGAGAGACCCCTCGGCCAGTAGGAGGCGAACACTCGATGGCGGTGACACCGGACAAGCCGGGATTCGTATCGCGCCAATGGCGTTCGGTCATGCAGCGCGGTGTCGACACCGTCAGCGAGTACGCCGACGTGGCGGCCCGAAAGCTCAGTGCCGTCTCCGATCCCCGGGCTCGGCTGCTGCGTAAGCGGCGGTGGGCGCTGCGGTTGGGCGCGTTCTTCTCATTGGCGACGGTGTTTTGGGTGGCGGTCACCGGGCTTCTCGCCACCTGGAGTGTTCCGGTGTGGGGGCTGATCATCACCGGCGTGATCGCCGCCGGCGCTGCGGTACCCGCGACCTTGTTCCTGTTGCGCTATCGCTGGCTGCGGGGTGAGCCGCTGCCGCCGCAGCGTCAGGTCAGTGGCCGGCGTCTGCCGCCGCACGGTTCGGTGGCCCGGCCGTCGATGTCGGCGCTAGGCGCCTCCGAGCGGGGCTTCCACTCCCTGCTGGGAGTGATGCAACGCGGAAACATGTTGCCAGCCGAGGAGATTCGCGAGCTCGTTGCTGCGGCGGACCGCACGGCGGCGACCATGGCGGCCACCGCCGACGAGGTGGTCTCGATGGAGCGCGCCGCGATCGAGACGCCGAACTCACAGTCGTATCTGGCGCCGACGATCAACGCGTTCACTGCGCAGCTCAACACCGGGGTGCGGCAGTACAACGAAATGGTCACCGCCGCAGCGCAACTGGTCTCGGCCGCTAACACCGGCCTGATGTCGAGCTCGCCGATGTCCCAGCAGCGCTACCGCAACGAGTTGTCGAGTGCGACGGATCGGCTGATGGGCTGGGCGCAGGCCTTCGACGAGCTGGGCCAGCTCCGCCGGGCCTGATCTTCAGGGATTTCGGCGCGTTTTCGTTCGCTCAGCGGCGGAAAACGCGCCGAAATCACAGGGTGGGGCGCAGGCCCGGGATGACCGCGCCGATGAGGCCGCGGAGCGTGGCCTTGGTCATGTCGAGCATGTCGAAGTAGTCCCGCCACAGGGTGATTCGTCCGTCCTTGACTTCGAAGACACCGCACACCCAGAACTGCAGCCGCACTGGGCCCGCCCGCAGCACATCAGTACGTTCGGTCAGCACCGCAGAGCCGTTGACCGCGATGCGGTGGATCTTCACCTCGAAGCCAACGCTGGGCCGCTGCAGTCCTTTGAACAGCTTCATCGTCCGCTTGCGGCCGCGGACGGTGGGGAAGCCGACGTTCTGGTAGACGAGATTGTCGTCCAGTTGGGCGTCGGCGGTGGCCAGGTCCTGGTCCTGCAGCGCATTCAGGAAGACCTCGACCGTATGGGCGTTGTCGATATCGGAGCTCACGTTGGTGATCTGCTCGGTCATGCTCGCCAGCCTAGGCTTCAGCCGCTATGGCAGGGTAGGCCCGTGCGCGTCGCGGTGGTGGCAGGTCCGGATCCCGGTCATGCGTTCCCCGCGATTGCGTTGTGCCTGCGCCTCGCCGACGCGGGGGATGAGCCAGTCCTGCTGACCGGCACCGAATGGCTGAACACTGCTCGAGAAGCCGGTATCGAGGCCGTCGAACTGGCCGGGCTGGACCCTGTCGACGACGACGATGACACCGATGCCGGCGCCAAGATCCACCAACGCGCGGCGCGGATGGCCGTGCTGAACGTCCCGGTGTTGCGGGACCTCTCACCGGATCTGATCGTCTCCGATGTCATCACCGCCTGCGGCGGGATGGCCGCCGAACTGTTGGGCCTCCCGTGGGTCGAGTTGTGCCCGCACCCGCTGTATCTGCCGTCGCGCGGGCTGCCGCCGCTGGGCAGTGGGCTGGCGCCCGGCACCGGGATCCGCGGTCGGCTGAGGGACTCGATCATGCGCGCGCTGACCGCACGGTCGGTGAAAGAAGGGGAGCGCCAGCGCTCGGCGGTCCGGATGGAGATCGGGCTGCCGGCCCGCGATCCGGGACCGGTCCGCCGGCTGATCGCCACGCTGCCCGCGCTCGAGGTACCGCGACCGGACTGGCCGACCGAGGCGGTCGTCGTCGGGCCGCTGCACTTCGAGCCGACGGACGCCGTCCTGCCGGTCCCGCCGGGTGAGGGCCCGCTGATCGTGGTGGCGCCGTCGACCGCCACCACCGGTGCCGGAGGAGTCGCCGAGCTGGTGCTGGAGCATCTGGTGCCCGACCGCACCCTGCCGGCCGGCTCACGGGTGGTGATCTCCCGGCTCGGCGGCCAGGAGTTGGAGCTGCCGCCGTGGGCCGGTGTCGGGCTGGGCCGCCAGGATGAGCTGCTGACCCACGCCGATCTGGTGATCTGCGGTGGCGGGCACGGGATGCTGTCGAAGACGTTGCTCGCCGGTGTGCCGATGGTGGTGCTGCCCGGCGGAGGCGACCAGTGGGAACTGGCCAATCGTGTTGTGCGACAAGGAAGTGCGCGCCTGATCCGGCCGCTGAGTGCCGAGGCGCTGGTGGCCGAGGTGCGGGAGGTGCTGTCGTCGCCGGGGTATCGGGAGGCGGCCCGTCGCGCCGGTGAGAGCATCGCCCAGGTCGCCGATCCGGTACAGGTGTGCCATGAAGCGACGCGAACGGCTGGGTAAGTTGGTGACGTGCGGCTGACGGAATTCCACGAACTGATCGATGGGCAGTTCGGTCGTGTTCGTGGTCGGTCGCTGCTGGTCGATCATGTGCTGACGCAGCTGGGTGGGCGTACCGCCACGCAGGCCATCGAGGACGGTGTGGACCCCCGCGATGTGTGGCGGGCACTATGCGCGGACTTCGACGTGCCGCGCGATCAGTGGTAGCGCGACACGCACGGCGCGTTGCCTTGCTTTCGAACACCTGTTCGCTATCGTGGTCAATGTTCGACCGAGTTTTTGTCATAGGCCTCCTTTAACGTCACGGCCAATTGACCAACACGGTCAGAAGACGACTACCGGAAGAGGTTTCCCATGGCGCCACAAGCCCTCGATCGCGAGAAATCCCTAGAACTCGCGCTTGCGCAGATCGAGAAGAGTCACGGCAAAGGCTCGGTGATGCGTCTCGGTGACGAGATACGCCAGCCGATCTCGGTCATCCCGACCGGATCCATCGCCCTGGATGTGGCGCTGGGCATCGGCGGCCTACCCCGCGGCCGCATTATCGAGATCTACGGCCCGGAATCGTCGGGTAAGACCACCGTCGCGCTGCATGCCGTGGCCAATGCCCAGGCTGCCGGTGGCATCGCGGCCTTCATCGACGCCGAGCACGCACTGGACCCGGACTACGCCAAGAAGCTCGGTGTCGACACCGATGCACTGCTGGTCAGCCAGCCCGACACCGGTGAGCAGGCACTCGAGATCGCCGACATGCTGATCCGCTCCGGCGCGCTGGACATCCTGGTCATCGACTCGGTGGCCGCCCTGGTGCCGCGCGCCGAGATCGAGGGCGAGATGGGCGACAGCCACGTCGGCCTGCAGGCCCGGTTGATGAGCCAGGCGTTGCGCAAGATCACCGGTGCCCTGAGCAATTCCGGCACCACCGCGATCTTCATCAACCAGCTGCGCGAGAAGATCGGCGTGATGTTCGGCTCGCCCGAAACCACGACGGGCGGTAAGGCGTTGAAGTTCTACTCGTCGGTGCGCCTGGACGTGCGCCGCATCGAGACGCTCAAGGACGGCACCGATGCGGTCGGCAACCGTACCCGCTGCAAGGTCGTCAAGAACAAGATGGCTCCGCCATTCAAGCAGGCCGAGTTCGACATCCTCTACGGCAAGGGCATCAGCCGTGAGGGCTCGCTCATCGACATGGGCGTCGACCAGGGCTTCATCCGTAAGTCCGGGTCGTGGTTCACCTATGAAGGTGAGCAACTGGGCCAGGGCAAGGAGAACGCCCGCAACTTCCTGCTCGAGAACCCCGATGTCGGCAACGAGATCGAGAAGAAGATCAAGGAAAAGCTCGGTATCGGCGCGGTGGTAACCGATGAACTCATCGACGACGTCCTGCCCGCCCCAGTCGACTTCTGAGACCCGCGAAGAGCAGGCGCACGCACTGTGTTTGCGCCTGCTCACCGCGCGGCCGCGGACTCGATCGGAGCTGGCCGGGCAGCTGACCAAGCGGGGTTACCCCGACGAGGTCGCTGCGACGATCCTCAATCGGCTGGCCGCCGTCGGCCTGATCGACGACGTCGACTTCGCCGAACAGTGGGTCCGGTCCCGGCGGCAGCGGGCCGGAAAAGGCAAGCGCGCCTTGGCGGCTGAGTTGCGGACCAAGGGTGTCGACGACGAGGTGATCGCCTCGGCGCTCGACGGCATCGACGCCGGCGCGGAACGGCAACGCGCCGAGGAGTTGGTGGAGCAGAAGCTGCGCCGGGAGAAGCTCGATGGTGACGACGACGCGAAGGTGATGCGCAGGCTGGTCGGCATGCTGGCGCGGCGCGGCTACAACCAGAGCATGGCCGTGGCTGTGGTCAGCGAGGGACTGGCGGCTGAGCGAGAGCGACGGCGGGTCTAGCGCGGCCGCTACGCTTCACGCATGCGGATTTCGGCCAAGCTCGCGCCCACGTTCGACTATCCCGAACTCGAGCAGTTCTGGCGCAGCGCCGACGCGCTCGGCTTCGAAGCGGTCTGGAACTACGACCATTTCTACGGGCTGACCGAGGACCGCAAGCCGACGCACGAGGGGTGGACCACCCTGGCGGCGATGGCGGTGGTCGTCCGCCACGCCCGGATCGGCTGCATGGTCACCGGGGTGACGTACCGCAATCCAGCGATCCTGGCCAAGATGGCGGTCACCGTCGACCACATCAGCGGCGGGCGGCTGAACTTCGGGATCGGGGCCGGCTGGCACGAAGCCGAGCATCGCGGTTACGGGCTCGAATTCCCCAGCGCGGGAATCAGAGTCGCGATGCTCGACGAGGCGCTCACCGTCATCCGCCGGCTGTGGACGCAGGAGACGGTCACCTTCGAGGGCCGGTTCTACACTCTGCGCGACGCGATCTGCGAGCCCAAGCCGCTGCAGCGGCCGCACCCGCCGATCGTTGTCGGCGGCGTGCAACCCAAGATGCTGGGGGTGATCGCCCGCCATGCCGACGAATGGAACATGCCCAGCCACGAAGGCCCGCAACAGTGGGGCGAGACCAACGAGCGCCTGACCGAAGCCTGTGCCGAGCTCGGCCGCGATCCGGCCGAGATCCGCAGATCGGTACAGCTTTTCCTGCATCCGCGCGAACCCGAACAGGTTGCCTCGCAACTTGATCAGCTACCGCGGTACGCCGAGCTCGGCTGCGAGCACGCGGTATTGAGCTTCTACCAACCGCCGTCGACCGACCTGCTGCAGCAGTGCGCGGAGCTGCGGGACACTTCTAGTCGCCCGGCTCCAACGTCGCCTGCACCTGCAGGGGGACAGCCGCACGCTTGGATCGCCGAAGCCGTCGCTCCAGACGCGTAGCCGCCATCGACAGCAAGAAGTTCGCGCTGATCATCAACACGGCGATCACGATAAGCGCAGGCACGTAATTGCCGTACGACGAACCGACCACCGTGCCCTGGCGAACCATCTCGACGAACGTGATCTGGTAGCCGATCGCGGTGTCCTTCAGCACAACCACCAACTGCGACACCAGCACCGGCAGCATCGCGGTGATGGCCTGCGGCAACAGGATTGACCGCATCGTCTGGCTCCAACGCAAGCCGAGCGCGGCCGCGGCCTCGCTCTGTCCTCGGGGCAGCGAGTTGACGCCGGCGCGGACGATCTCAGCGATCACCGCGCCGTTGTAGAGCGTCAGACCCGTCACCACACCCGCCAGCGCCAACTGCGTTGACATGAACACGTCGTAGAGCGCGAACAGGAAGTACGCGAAGATCATCATGATCAGCACCGGCACCGCGCGGAAAAACTCCACGATCACCGCCGACGGCCAGCGGATGAAGCCGACGTGCGACAGCCGCCCCATGCCGAGGGCGAAGCCGAGGGCCAACGCCAGCACGATCGACAGCCCCGCGGCTGTCAGCGTGCCTTCGATACCCGGCAGCACGTAGGTCTTCCACAGATTGCCGGTCACGAACGGCTGCCACTTGGCCGCCGTCAGCTGACCCCTGCTGGCGAGCTTGGCGACAACCACCCAGACCACCAGGGCGGCAACGACAATCGTCACCGCTGTGACGATCCGGTTGCGGACCCGCGCCCGTGGACCGGGCGCATCGAAGAGAACCGAAGCCGTACTCATGATCGACTGTTCTTCGCGCGAGCGCTCATCACCTCGCCACCGCCAGCCGCTTACCCAGCCAGCCGAACAACAGACCCAGCGGCAGGGTCAGGATCACGAAGCCCAGCGCGAAGATCGTGCCCACCGTCACCAACGCCGCGGTGTTCTCGATCATCCCCTTCATCAGCAGCGCCGCCTCGGCCACGCCGATCGCCGAGGCGATCGTCGTGTTCTTGGTCAGCGCGATCAGCACCGAGCCGAGCGGAATAAGCACCGAACGGAAAGCCTGGGGCAACAGAATCGTTCGCAGGTTTTGCCCGAACGTGAAGCCCAGCGAGCGCGCCGCTTCGGCTTGGCCCAGCGGCACGGTGTTCACTCCCGAGCGCACCGTCTCACACACGAACGACGCGGTGTAGACCGTCAACCCGAGCGCCGCGAGCCGAAAGTTACTGTCCTCGATCGACGTTGCGGACGTCGAGTCCACCAGCGTGATACCCAGCGTCTGCGCCAGACCGAACGAACAGAACAAGATGATCAGCGTCAGCGGGGTATTGCGCACCACGTTGACATACGTGGTGCCCAGCCAATTGAGCATCGGTACCGGCGCCAGCCGCATCGCGGCCAGCACCGTACCGAGGATCAGCGCTCCGATCGCGGAGAACACCGTGAGCTGAATCGTGGTCCAGAACGCCTCGAAGATCTGGCCGCGATACTCGCTGAATACCTCCACGCCTACGCGACCTCAGCAGCCGTCGAGCGCGGGTGGCGCGGGGGCGGTGATGCCGGCCTTGCCGAGGTTCTTCTCGAACGCGGCCTTCCAGGATCCGTCGGCCTCCATCTTCTTCACCGCGTCGCTGATCTTGGTGCACAACTCCTTGTCACCCTTCTTCAGCCCGATGCCGTAGCGCTCCTCGGAGAACGGCTGGCCGACGATCTTGAACGCACCCGGAGTTTGCGCGGCATAGCCGGCCAGGATCACCTCGTCAGTGGTAACCGCATCGATCGCGCCGTTCTTGAGCGCCTCGACGCACGCCGAATAGGTGTCGTATTGCTGCAGCTGCACCCCGGGGTACTTGTCCTTGATCCGCTGAGCCGGAGTCGACCCGCTGACCGAGCACAGCTTCTTGTTGTTCTGCAGCGATTCCGCGCCGGTGATGTCGGAGTTGTCGGCGCGCACGAGGAGCGATTGCCCGGTCACCAGATACGGCCCCGCGAAGTCGACCTTCTGCTTGCGCGAATCGGTGATCGAGTAGGTCGCGACGATGTATTTCACCTGACCGTTCTGGATCAGGTTCTCGCGCTGACCGGAGGGCGATTCCTTCCACTCGATCTTGTCCTCGGGATAACCGAGTTCCTTGGCGACGTACTTGGCCACGTCCACGTCGAAGCCGCTCATGGTTCCGTCCGGGTTCTTCAATCCCAGACCCGGCTGGTCGAATTTCGTGCCGATCACCAGCTTGTCGCCGCTGCCGCCACCGCCGCATGCGGTCGCGCTGAACGGCAAGGCCAGTGCCAGTACGGCGGCACCGGCGAGGCGCCAGGAAAGACGGGGAAGTGAAGGCATAGAGGTGTTCCTTTCGCCCTAGTGGTTGAGGATCTTGCCGAGGAAGTCTTTGGCGCGCTCGGAGCGCGGATTGTCGAAGAACTCGGTCGGCGGGGCGTCCTCGACGATCGCTCCATCGGCCATGAACACCACCCGGTTGGCCGCGCGGCGAGCGAAGCCCATCTCGTGGGTGACCACCACCATGGTCATCCCGTCAGATGCCAGCGAGCTCATGACCGCCAGCACCTCGTTGATCATTTCGGGGTCCAACGCGCTGGTCGGCTCGTCGAACAACATCACCTTCGGGTTCATCGCCAGCGAACGCGCGATGGCAACCCGTTGCTGCTGACCGCCGGAAAGCTGCGCAGGGTATTTATCGGCCTGGTTGGCGACCCCCACCCGCTCCAGCAACGCCAAGGCGTTTTCGCGGGCCTTGTCCTTGGCGACCTTTCGCACCTTCACCGGCGCGAGAGCGACGTTGTCCAAGATGGTCTTGTGCGCAAAAAGGTTGAACGACTGGAAGACCATGCCCACATCTGCGCGCAACTGCGCCAGTTTGCGCCCCTCCGAAGGCAATTGCTCACCGTCGATGTCGATCGTGCCGGAATCGATGGTCTCCAGGCGATTGATCGTGCGACACAGCGTCGACTTGCCTGAGCCTGACGGACCGAGCACCACGACGACCTGGCCGCGGTCGACCTCGAGGTTGATGTCCTTCAACACATGTAGGTCGCCGAAATGCTTGTTGACGCCCTGGATCGAGATCATCGGCTGCTCGCCGTCGCGCCCCATGCGTTCAGACCCTACCCAGGTAACCCCCAGTATGCGACAGCGTTGACTGATCCGCGATTTCTCTCCGCATCGCAGTGCTCCGTACGATGAACATGTGACATCGGTGCTGACCAACGACAATCCGACGGGCGAACCGCCTGATTCGGGCGAGGGTCGCACCTACCAGGTCCGTACCTACGGCTGTCAGATGAACGTGCACGATTCCGAGCGCCTGGCCGGGTTGCTCGAGGCCGCCGGATACCACCGCGCGCCCGAGGGCACCGACGCCGACGTAGTGGTGTTCAACACCTGCGCAGTCCGCGAGAACGCTGACAACAAGCTGTACGGCAACATCAGCCACCTGGCGCCGCGCAAGCAAGCCGACCCCGACATGCAGATCGCGGTGGGCGGGTGCCTGGCTCAAAAAGATCGAGAGGGCTTGCTGCAGAAAGCGCCCTGGGTCGACGTCGTCTTCGGCACCCACAACATCGGCTCACTGCCGACGCTGCTCGAGCGGGCCCGGCACAACCGGCAGGCTCAGGTCGAGATCGCCGAGTCGCTGCGCGAATTCCCATCGACGTTGCCTGCTGCGCGCGAATCAGCTTATGCAGCATGGGTTTCCATCTCGGTAGGCTGCAACAACACCTGCACGTTCTGCATCGTTCCGTCGCTGCGCGGCAAGGAAGTGGACCGCCGCCCGGATGAGATCCTGGCTGAGGTGCGGTCCCTGGTCGACCAGGGCGTGCTGGAGATCACGCTGCTTGGGCAGAACGTGAACGCCTACGGCGTCTCGTTCGCCGACCATGGCACCCCGCGTGATCGCGGCGCATTCGCCGCACTGCTGCGTGACTGCGGACGGATCGACGGGCTGGAGCGGGTCCGGTTCACCTCGCCGCACCCGGCCGAATTCACTGACGACGTCATCGAGGCGATGGCCCAGACCCCGAATGTCTGCCCTGCCCTTCATATGCCGCTGCAGTCGGGATCCGATCGCATGCTGAAGGCGATGCGCCGGTCCTACCGTGCCGAGAAGTACCTCGGCATCATCGACCGGGTGCGCGCGGCGATGCCGCACGCGGCGATCACCACTGACATCATCGTCGGCTTCCCCGGCGAAACCGAGGACGACTTCGCAGCCACCCTCGATGTGGTGCGCCAGGCCCGGTTCAGCGCGGCGTTCACCTTCCAGTACTCCAAGCGGCCGGGCACCCCGGCCGCTGAACTCGACGGACAGCTGCCCAAAGCTGTTGTGCAAGAACGTTACGACCGGCTCATCGAACTGCAGGAGCAGATCTCCTTCGAGGAGAACACCGCCCAGATCGGTACTCAGGTCGAGTTGTTGGTGGCCACCGGCGAAGGTCGCAAGGACGCCAGCACCGCCCGGATGAGCGGACGCGCGCGCGACGGCAGGCTCGTGCACTTCACACCGGGGGATGCCGCGCCGCGCCCCGGCGACATCGTGACCACCACCGTCACCGGCGCCGCCCCGCACCACCTGATCGCCGACGCACCGCTGCTGAGTCACCGTCGCACCCGCGCGGGCGACGCCCACGCCGCCGGAAAGCGACCCCGCACCGTCGGGCTGGGCTTGCCGCCGGTCGGCCGACCGCGGATCGAAGAGACGACAGGATGCCGCGATGAGTGACTTCGAAGCGTATCGAGCAGATCTCGAAAAGACCGAACGCAAGGTCGCCGGCGAGATCGAGCCGGGCGCGCGCGCGATGGTCGTGGCCATCCTGGTGTTCGTCTTGCTGGTGTCGCTGATCCTGCCGCACACCGGCGGCGCCCGCGGCGTCGACGTGCTGACGGGTGACGGCAAGGCGCTCAGCGTGGGTATCGCGCTGCCGTCGCGGCTGTTCACCTGGTTCGCGGTGGTGTTCGGCGTCGGCTTCTCGATGCTGGCGCTGATCACCCGGCGCTGGTTCCTGGCGTGGATTGCCCTGGCGGGCTCGGCGCTCTCCAGCGCGCTCGGGCTGCTGGCCGTGTGGTCGCGTCAAACAGCCATGCACGGACATCCCGGCCCGGGCCTCGGCCTGCTGCTGGGCTGGTTGGCGATCATCCTGCTCACGTTCCATTGGGCACGGGTGGTCTGGACGCGCACCGCGGTGCAACTGGCTGCCGAGGAACAGCGTCGCGCCGCAGCGACCGAACGCCAGTCCCGGACGCTGCTGGAAGACGTCGACCGCCGCGAGAGCAACCAGCCGCCGGACGCGAACTAGCGCTTCTTAGCCAGCGATTCGACCGCCGCGTCGGCCCACTGTCGCCACTGCTCGGCGTTGGCCCTGGCTTCGGCCGCATCCTTGGTCCGGCCCGCCGCTTCGGCCTTCTCCGCCTGCCGCTCGTACTGCTCGACGCGGGCCTTGAACTGTTCGGCGCGGGCCTGGGCCTGCGGATCGGTCCGTCCGGAGTCCGCGGCGTCGCGCACCTTCTTCTCCACCGCGCGCAGCCGGCGTTCCAGGTCGGCGGACCGCTCCCGCGGCACCTTGCCGATCGCATCCCACTTGTCGGTGATGGTCCGCAACGCGGCGCGGGCTGCGTCCGGATTCGACGTGTTGAGCTTCTCCGCCTCGGCCAGCAACGCTTCCTTGGCGGCGGCGTTGGCCTGGAACTCGGTGTCACGCTCGGCGCTCACCGCATTACGCGCGGCGAAGAACGTGTCCTGGGCGGCCTTGAACCGATGCCACAGTGCATCGTCGACGTCCTTGGCCGCCCGGCCGGCGGCCTTCCACTCGGCGAGTAGATCGCGGAACGCCGAGGCCGTCGCCGACCAGTCGGTGGACCCGGACAGCTCCTCGGCGCGCACGCACAGCTGCTCCTTGGCGTGCTTGGCGCCGGCGCGTTCGCGGTCCAGGTCGGCGAAGTGCGAGCCGCGGCGCCGGTTGAACGTCTCCCGGGCCGCGGAGTACCGCTTCCAGAGCGCGTCGTCGGTCTTGCGGTCCAGGCCGGTGATGGTTCGCCACTCGTCGAGGATCGCGCGCAACCGGTCGCCGGCGACCTTCCACTGCGTGGAATTCGCCGCCAGCTCCTCTGCCTCGACGGCCAAGGCCTCCTTGCGCGCGGTCTGCTCGGCCCGGTGCTCGTCGCGACGGGCCCGATCGGCCGCGGCGGTTTCCTCGGCATGGTCGCGGATCGCGCCCAGTCGCGCGGCCAGCGCGTCGAGATCGCCGAGAACACTTGCAGTGGGAAGGGTTTCGGCCAGCGAGGCGGCGGCGGCCTTGATCTTGCGGGCGTCGCCGGTGCCGGAGGCCAGCCGGGTTTCCATCAGCGTGACTTCGGTGGCGAGGTCCTCGAAGCGCCGGCCGAAGTGGGCGTAGGCGGCTTCGGTGTCGCCGGCCTGCCACGAGCCGATATTGCGTTCACCGGCCGACGTGATCAGCCAGACCGTCCCGTCTTCGTCGACGCGGCCGAACCGGTGCGGGTCGCTGGATGGGGGCAGCACCAGTGGGGACGTGGGCGCGTGCGGCTTGGGGAAGGGTCGCGGCGGTCCCGGTCGGGGAACCGGTTTCGGGGTTCCGCTTGCGCTGGGTTCGTCGATGGTCATGGACTCGCCTCACCTACCCTCCGCGCGGGAAGCCCGCGCATCTGCCGCGCGACGCGGCGCCACTACTCCCATGGCCGGCGATCGTGGGCACGACCGCCGTCCCGTTGGTATTGAACCAGGTCGATACCGCCTGTGCGCCCGGGTTGGCCGGTCTGAGGTTGCGGACGACGGCGATCGGCGGGCACGCTGGCGGCCCGAGCCCGCGAGGAGATGAGCATGCACCGGTCGGACATCGCCACCCTGTTCGCCCTCGGGGCGGCGCTGTTGATCGCGATCGGCGATGTACTCCAGCAACGCTCAGCCCACGACGTCACCGACGAGGACGTCGGTCCCATCGCATTGTTCCTGCGGTTGCTCAGAGACAAGCAGTGGTGGCTGGGCAGCCTGGTGGCGGCCGGCGGATTCGGGCTGCAGGCCGCCGCGCTCGGGTTCGGCTCGGTCCTGCTGGTGCAGGCGCTGATCGTTACGTCGCTGCTGTTCGCGCTGCCGCTGAGTGCGCGTTTCGCGGGACGGCGCATCACTCGCTACCAATGGATTTGGGCGGTGCTGCTGGCCGTCGCTGTCGCGGTGATCGTGACGGTCGGTGACCCGTCCAAGGGGCAATCACGCGCCGGATGGGAATTATGGGCCTGGGTGATCGGGACGCTGGGCCCGCTGCTGGTTCTGTGCTTGGTGGGCGCCCGGGTGTTTTCCGGCAAGCCGGTGGCGGCGGTACTACTCGGGCTGGTGGCGGGGTCTTTGTGGGGACTGTTCGCCGTGTTGATGAAGGGCGTCGTCGACCAGCTGGACCATGGGATTTTCGCCGTGCTGAAACTTCCTGAGCTGTACCCGTGGGCGCTGGTTGCCCTCGCCGCCACGGCTGTGCAGCAGGCGTCATTCCGCGCCGGCTCGATGGCCGCGTCCCTGCCGGCGGTCACCGTCAGTGAGCCGTTGGTCGCCTCGATCCTCGGTGTCGCCATCCTCGGCGAGATGCTGCGGCCCGGTCGATCCGGGTGGGTGTTCCTGATCATCGCGGTCCTGGTGATGGTCGCGGCGACGATCGAACTGGCCCGCACCGAAGCCGCGGCTGCGCCGGATGCCGCTGAACCAGTGGCCGGCTGACGGCCACTACCGTATTGGGCGTGCTGTCCGCCGTTGTCTTGACGCCGTCGGCTCCGGTCCTGGTGCCTGAGCTGGCCGGCGCGGCCTCGGCCGACGTCGCCGAATTTCGCGCCGCCGCGGTGGCGGCCGCCGCGGAGCTGCCCGATTGCTGGATCGCCGTCGGCGTCGGCGTGCAGGATCAGGTCATCGGGTCGGACACCCGCGGGACGTTCGCCGGCTACGGGGTCGATGTTCCCGTCGCACTGTCCCCGGACGCAGCTGCGGCGCTAAGCACCCTGCCGCTGTGCGCGCTGTTCACCGGATGGGTGCGGGGTCAGGCCAATCCGAACGCTCGTGCGCAGGTCCGGGTGTACAACACCGAGCACGACGCCGCCACCGCGATCGGCCACGGCCGTGAGCTGCGCGCCGAGATCGAGGCCGCCGACGGTCCGGTCGGTGTCTTGGTGGTGGCCGACGGCGCCAACACTTTGACCCCGCCGGCTCCCGGCGGTTACGACCCCGAGTCGGTGCCGGTCCAAGCTGCCCTCGACGAGGCGCTGGCGGCGGGCGACGTTGATTCGCTGACCCGGCTGCCCGACGGCATCGTTGGCCGGGTCGCCTACCAGGTGCTGGCCGGGCTCATCCAGACTCGGCCGCGATCCGCCACGGGTCTGGTGACGGGTGCGCCGTACGGGGTGGGGTACTTCGTCGGTACGTGGGTACCGGCGGGCTGGAGCGCAGCGACCCGGGAATTGATCGAGTGAGGCCGATTGCGGTCATCGGGCCGACCGGTACCGGCAAGTCGGCGCTGGCTCTCGACGTTGCCGAACGCCTCGGCGGCGAGATCGTGAACGCCGATGCCATGCAGCAGTACCGCGGCATGGATATCGGCACTGCCAAGCTCACCGTCGACGAACGGCGCGGCATTCCGCACCACCAACTCGACGTGCTCGACGTGACGCAAACCGCGACCGTCGCGCGCTATCAGGAGGCCGCCGCCGCCGCCGTCGAAGACATCGCGGCCCGCGGAGCGCTACCGGTGATCGTCGGCGGGTCGATGCTCTACATCCAGTCACTGCTCGATGAATGGGCGTTCCCGGCCACTGATCCCGAGGTGCGGGCTCGGTGGGAACAGCGCCTGGCCGAGATCGGCGTGGCGGCGCTGCATGCCGAGCTGGGCCGCCGCGACCCTTCCGCCGCGGATTCCATCCTGGCTACCGATGGGCGCCGCATCGTGCGCGCGCTGGAGGTCGTCGAGCTGACCGGCCAGCCGTTCGCCGCCTCGGCACCCCAGATCGGAGCGCCCCGCTGGGACACGGTGATCATCGGATTAGACTGGGAGACAAGCACTCTCGATGACCGACTGGCGCGGCGCACCGACCTCATGTTCGAGGGCGGTCTGGTCGACGAAGTGCACACGCTGCTCGACCGCGGGCTCCGTCAGGGTGTGACCGCGGCCCGCGCTCTCGGTTACGCCCAGGTGCTCGAAGCCCTGGACACCGGGGGAGGCGACGGGGAGATGGCGCAGGCTCGTGAGCTCACCTTCATCGGCACCCGGCGCTATGTGCGCCGGCAACGGTCATGGTTCCGCCGTGACCATCGCATCCACTGGCTCGATGGTGCGGGCGCCGACCTCGCCGATCAGGTGATCGCCCGATGGCGGGACGTATCCTGAACTCGTGATTTTCGTCAAGGGGCATGGCACCGAGAACGACTTCGTGCTGTTGCCCGATCTGCCCGCGCAACTGGACCTGGCGCCTGCCGCCGTGGCCGCGCTGTGCGACCGGCGTCAGGGGCTGGGCGCCGACGGCGTGCTGCGGGTCACCACCGCCGGGGCGGTTGTCGACGCCGGCGTCCTGGACCGACTGCCCGAAGGCGTCGCCGCCACCGACTGGTACATGGATTACCGCAACGCCGACGGCTCGATCGCGCAGATGTGCGGCAACGGTGTCCGGGTATTCGCGCATTACCTGCGGACCGCCGGCCTGGAGAAGCGCGACGAGTTCGTCGTCGGCACGCTGGCCGGGCCGCGGCCGGTCGTCGTGCACCACGCCGACGATCTGAAGGCCGAGGTCACCGTCGACATGGGCAAGGTGAACCTGCTCGGAACCGGCACCGCCACCGTCGGTGGCCGGCACTTCACCGGTATCGGCGTCGACGTCGGCAACCCGCACCTGGCCTGCCTGGATCCCGGGCTAACCGAGCAGGCGCTCACTGCGCTCGACGTCGCCGCGCCGGTGCTGTTCGACCGTGCGCAGTTCCCGGACGGTGTCAATGTCGAGGTGCTGACCATCGCCCGTGATGGCGCGGTCAGCATGCGGGTACACGAACGTGGTGTCGGTGAAACGCGCTCGTGCGGTACCGGGACGGTGGCCGCCGCGGTCGCCGCGCTCAACCACCTCAATCTCTCGACGGGCACGATGCGGGTCCGCATCCCCGGCGGCGAGGTCACCGTCGAGGTCAGCCACAATTCCAGCTCACTGCGAGGGCCTTCGATCCTCGTCGCCCACGGCGAACTCGCCGACACCTGGTGGGCGGCGCAGCACTGACGGCACGTTATTCGGATGCGCGACGTTGGACAGCCGTGACACCATCGATTACCGCTCATGACAAAAGGCCCTATGACAAAAGCTGACTCTCCCGACCCCAGCACCGGCGAACTCGCGCTCGAGGACCGCGCCGCGCTCAAACGCGTCGCGGGGCTGTCCACCGAACTCACCGACGTCTCCGAGGTCGAATACCGGCAGCTGCGGCTGGAACGGGTCGTCCTGGTGGGTGTGTGGACCGAAGGCAGCGCCGCCGACTCCGAGGCCAGTCTGGCCGAGTTGGCCGCCCTGGCCGAAACCGCCGGCTCCGAGGTGTTGGAAGGGCTGACCCAGCGCCGCGACAAGCCCGATCCATCCACCTACATCGGCTCCGGCAAGGCCCAGGAGCTGCGTGAGATCGTGATCGCGACCGGTGCGGACACCGTGATCTGTGACGGCGAGCTCAGTCCAGCACAGCTCAACGCGCTGGAGAAGGTGGTCAAGGTCAAGGTGATCGACCGGACCGCGCTGATCCTCGATATCTTCGCCCAGCACGCCACCAGCCGGGAAGGCAAGGCGCAGGTCGCGTACGCGCAGATGGAGTACATGCTGCCGCGGTTGCGTGGCTGGGGTGAGTCGATGTCGCGGCAGGCCGGTGGGCGTGCCGGTGGTGCGGGCGGCGGTGTGGGTACTCGCGGACCCGGTGAGACGAAGATCGAGACCGACCGGCGCCGCATCCGCGAGCGAATGTCCAAGCTGCGCCGCGAGATCAAGGACATGAAGCAGATCCGTGACACGCAGCGCAGCCGCCGACTGCACAGCGACACCGCGTCGATCGCGATCGTCGGCTATACCAACGCCGGCAAGTCGAGCCTGCTCAACGCGCTGACCGGGGCTGGTGTGCTGGTGCAGAACGCGTTGTTCGCCACCCTCGAACCCACTACTCGCCGAGGCGAATTCGACGACGGGCGGCCGTTCGTACTGACCGACACGGTCGGGTTCGTCCGACACCTGCCGACCCAACTCGTCGAGGCGTTCCGGTCCACCCTCGAAGAGGTGGTCGACGCCGACCTGCTGGTGCACGTGGTCGACGGATCCGACAGCAACCCGCTGGCTCAGATCGAGGCGGTGCGTCAGGTCATCCGTGAGGTGCAGAATGACCACCACGCGCCACCGGCCCCGGAGTTGTTGGTGGTCAACAAGATCGACGCAGCCGATGACCTGATGCTGGCTCAGCTGCGCCGTGCGCTGCCCGGCGCGGTCTTCGCCTCGGCGCACACCGGTGACGGATTGCCGCGGCTGCGCAGCCGGCTGGGCGAGCTCGTCGAGCCGCGGGAGGTCACCGTCGATGTGACGATCCCGTACGACCGGGGTGATCTGGTCGCACGGTTGCACAGCGACGGAAACGTCGACGCCGTCGAGCACACCGAAGCGGGCACCCGCCTGAAAGCTCGGGTGCCCGCTGCGCTGGCCGCAGGCCTGCGCGACTTCAGCAGCTAGGCCGCGTCTTTCGCCGACCCGGCCTGTCCGGCGGCGCGTGCCGCCGTCGGCTTTCCGCTCTTACCCGTGCCCGACTTGGCCGGCTTGTCGATGCTCTTCGCGTCATCACCGGTCTTGGGCTTCTCGGATTTGGCCACCAGGCTCGGCTTCGGAGAGGCCTTGCGCTGCAGCGCCTTCGGGGCGATGTCAGCGACCGTCTTCGTCTCGACGGCAGGCGCACTGGTCGTCGCGGCGGCCAGCGTGCTCGCCGGGGCCGGCGCGGGCACGGACGGCGCCGCGGGAACCGCCACCCCGAGGTCACCCAGCGCGTCGTGGATGCCCTGGACAGCCGCCGTGGCGAGGTCGACGGTCAGCTTCACCGGATTGATCGGCGTGAAGATGGTGAAGGGCGTCGGCTGGCCGTAATTGCTTCGGTCATAACCGGTTTCGATCAATACCCGGGTGACCGGCGAGATCAGGTCAACGAACGGCTTGATGATCGCGGTGGTGCCGGTCGCGGCGCCGAATTCGAGCAGCGGCTGCATGATCGGCAAAACCTTGTTCGGGATCGTGATGTAGAGCGTGTCGTTGTAGGTCTGGCAGTTCTTCGGGCTCTGCGAGCAATCGGTGGCCGCCTTGAGCTCATCAATCGTGTACCCATAGGGCAGCGCCGTTGACGGGTCGCTTCCTTTCGGGGACAGGTACGTCCCGTGGATGTACCAGAACCCGGCGATCGCGTTCAGGTCGGCCAGAATGTTCAGCGGATTGGCCGGGAAGTCGGCCACCCCGTCGTACTGGAACGCGATGTCGGTGGTGTTCACTGCCGGCAGCACGGTGGTGTCGGTGGGTGCCGGCTGGCCGAAGGTGGCGTCCAGGATCGGAACCGTGCCGAGCATGGCCAGCCGCTCGAACAGGCCGCCGTTCGGGCGGTTGGGGTCGCCGATGAACACGAAGGAATACCGGCTGGGGATGACCCCGCCGTTGGCGTCGGCGAGTTGCCGCTTGACGAGGTTGGAGACCGTCGCGCCCTGCGAGTAGCCGAAAATCACGATGTCGCCGCCTGGGTCGGCGGCGTTGGCGGTGGTGATCTGTTCGTTGAGGCTCTGTACACCGCTGGCGACCGACACGTTCCACTTCGCGCCGTTCAGACCGCCCCAGCCCGCGAACGGGAACGGCCAGAACTGCGCGATGTAGGGGACCGGTTCGGGGGTGCACACCGTCTTGCAGGCGGGGTCCAGCGGCTGGATGTAGTAGTTGACCGCGTTCTGCATGAAGTTGGGCGAGTTGTTCGGGTTGGGGGTGCCGGTGCCGGGAACGATCAGGGCGATCGCCGCGAGGCTGACGGCCGAAGTGATCGTGCTGGTAATTGCGAGAACGACGGCGGCAAGTACCGCCAGCATGGTGACCATCGCCGAGCGTGCGGCGGTATGGAGCGTTTTACGCATCAGCAAACCTTCTTTAGCGATCCCGAGTGTGCCGTGAGCATCGCATGAGAGCGCTTATGTGCGCAGTTGAATGTTAGAAAAACCTGAGAAAATAGCTAGCGGATCACCGGAGGCTGATGCGCCCGCACCGGCGGCAGCGTGCCGATGAACTTCTCCACCTGAACCAGGACGGCGGCGCCGGTGCAGCCGCGGGCCAGTGACGAGGTCCCGACGTCGTCGGTGAGCACGTTGGGGTTGCCGTGCACGCACATCGAGTCGGGGTCCGCGGGGTCGAGCGGGTCGTACCAGGCTCCGGTGGACAGCTGCACCACCCGCGGCCGCAGCGCCTCGTCGATGATCACTCCGGCCAGGCAGGATCCGCGGTCATTGAACACCCGCACCACGTCACCGCCGGCCAGCCCGCGCTGCGCGGCATCGCTCGGGTGGATCCGAATCGGTTCGCGGCCCTCAATTTTCGCGTTCTGGCTGACCGCACCGCCGTCGAGCTGGCCGTGCAGCCGGGTGGCGGGCTGGTTGGCGATGAGGTGTAGCGGAAAACGCTGAGCCCGTTCACCACCCAGCCACTCGGTGGGTTCGTACCAGCGCGGGTGGCCGGCGCAGTCGGGATAGGCGAATCCTGCGATGTCGTCGGAGAAGATTTCGATCTTGCCGCTGGGCGTGGCCAGGGCGTGCGCCTGCGGGTCGGCGCGGAAGTCGGCCAGAAGGGTCAGTCCGGTCTCGACCGGGAGGCGAAGGACTCCGTCGGCCCAGAACTGGTCGAAGTCAGGTACTGCGAAATCGATTTCGGCCGACCACTTTTCGTACATGTGCTCCAGCCACTGGCGGGCGGTACGGCCCGCGGTGAACTGCTCGCCGAAACCGAGTCGGTGCGCAAGGGCGGCGAAGGTGGTGTAGTCGTCGCGCGACTGGGCGTAGGGCGGTGCCAGTGCGGGCATCGCGACCAGCAGCGGGTCGTTGCGGGACCCGGAGTAGTCGTCGCGTTCGAAGGCGGTGGTGGAGGGCACGACGATATCGGCGTGGCGCGCCATCGGCGTCCAGTACGGCTCGTGCACCACCACGGTGTCAACCCGCGCCAGCGCTCGACGCAGTCGCGGCAGGTTCTGATGGTGGTGAAAGGGATTGCCGCCGGCCCAGTAGACGCATTTGATGTGGGGGTAGGTCAGGGTGCGCCCGTTGTAGGTGAAGGTCTCGCCCGGATGCAGCAGCATGTCGCTGACCGCCGCAACGGGGATGAAGGTCCGAACCGGGTTGTACCCCTGCGGCAGCGACGGCAACCGGTGCCGCAGCGGCGGCAGTCCGGGTTCGTTCATCGAGCCGTATCCGTGGCCGAATCCGCCTCCCGGAAGCCCGATTTGGCCCAGCATGGCCGCCAGGGTCAGCCCCATCCAAGGTGCCTGCTCGCCGTGGCGAACCCGTTGCAGTGACCAGCTGACTGTCACGATCGTGCGCTGGGCGGCCATCGTCGTGGCCAGTTCGGCGAGCACCGCGGCGTCGATCCCGCAGATGTCCGCGGCCCACTGCGGTGACTTCGGCACACCGTCGTCTGCGCCGAGCAGATAGCGTTCGAAGCGCTCGTATCCTGTGCAGTAAGTGTCGAGGAACTGCCGATCGGCGAGGTTCTCTGCGGCCAGCACGTAGGCGAGCGCAAGCATGATCGCCACGTCGGTGCCGGGGACCGCGGGTAACCAGCGGCAATCGCCGTCGACGTCGCTGCGCAGCGGACTGATCGAGACGATCCGACCGCCCTTGTCGCGAAACCGTTGCAGTGCCGCGCGCGCGGGGTGGCCGGTGGTGCCACCGTGGTTGATCCCGGTGTTCTTCAGGTTCACCCCGCCGAAGCACACCAGCAGGTCGGTGTGTTCGACGATGACGTTCCATTCCGTGGACCGCTTGAACAGATCGTCGTGGGTGCCGACCACCCGCGGCATGATCACCCCGGTGGCGCCGAGGCTGTACGAGTGCCGCGAAAAGCTATAGCCGCCAAGCAGTTTCAGGAACCGATGCACCTGACTTTGGGCGTGGTGGAAGCGGCCGGCGCTGGCCCAGCCGTAGGACCCGCCGTAGATGGCTTCGTTGCCGTAGGTGTCGACCACCCGGCGCAACTCGCCCGCGAGTAGCTCGGTGAGTTCGTCCCAGTCCACCGCGACGAACTCGTCGGCACCGCGGGTGGTGCTGGGTCCGGGGCCGTCGCGCAGCCATCTCCGGCGGACGGCGGGGGTGGCGACGCGCGACGAGTGCTTCAACGACCCGGGGATGTTGCCCAGCAGCGGAGAGGGGTCGGTATCACCGGGGAACGGGGTGACTGCAGTGATCTCCCCATCGGCGACCTCAGCGCGAAACGCTCCCCAGTGGGTGAGACTACTGCGGGCGGCGGGCACCCGGCGATTCTATGGGGCGAGGCCCGGACCTGCGATTTTGGTTACCAACCATCCGGTTGGTTATCCTCGTCTGCAAACCCCAGAGTGCCATTCGAAGGGAAGTCATGGCTGTCGACAAGAACGCAACCGTCAAGTACGAACGGACCCTGTTCGAGCCCGAGCACGAACTGTTCCGCGAGGCCTACCGGTCGTTCCTCCAACGGCACGTCGCTCCGTTCCACGAGCAGTGGGAGAAGGACAAGATCGTCGACCGCGGGGTCTGGCTGGAGGCAGGCAAGCAAGGCTTCCTCGGAATGGCCGTGCCAGAGGAGTTCGGCGGCGGCGGCAACTCGGACTTCCGCTACAACGTGATCCTGACCGAAGAGACTGCCGCAGGGCGCTACAGCGGCCTCGGATTCGGGCTGCACAACGATGTCGTCGCCCCGTATCTGCTGGAGTTGACCACCGAGGAGCAGAAGCAGCGCTGGCTGCCCAAGTTCTGCAGCGGCGAGTACATCACCGCTATCGCGATGACCGAGCCCGGCACCGGCAGCGACCTGCAGGGCATCAAGACGCGCGCGGTCAAGCAGGACGACCACTACGTGCTCAACGGCTCCAAGACGTTCATCACCAACGGCATCCACGCCGACCTGGTGATCGTGGTGGCCCAGACCGATCCCGAGAAGGGCGCGCTGGGCTTCTCGCTGCTGGTCGTCGAGCGCGGCATGGAAGGTTTCGAACGCGGCCGCCACCTGGACAAGATCGGCCTCGACGCCCAGGACACCGCCGAACTGTCGTTCACCGACGTCAAGGTTCCGGCCGAGAACCTGCTCGGTCAGGAAGGGCAGGGCTTCATCTACCTGATGCAGAACCTGCCGCAGGAGCGCCTCAACATCGCGGTGATGGCCGCGGCCGCCATGGAGAGCGTCCTCGAGCAGACCCTGCAGTACACCAAGGAGCGCAAGGCGTTCGGCAAGCCGATCGGCAGCCAGCAGAACAGCCGCTTCCTGCTGGCCGAGTTGGCCACCGAAGCGACCGCCATTCGCATCATGGTCGACGAGTTCATCCGCTTGCACCTCGACGGAAAGCTGACCGCCGAGCAGGCCTCGATGGCCAAGTGGTACTCGACCGAGAAGCAGGTGCACCTCGTCGACCGCTGCCTGCAGTTGCACGGCGGGTACGGCTACATGCGCGAATACCCGGTGGCGAAGGCCTACCTGGACGCCCGCGTTCAGACGATCTACGGCGGCACGACCGAGATCATGAAGGAGATCATCGGCCGGAGCTTGGGCGTCTAGCCCGGGTCGAAGGGCACTGAACTGCGGTTTCGGATTTCTGCGACCGGCCGACGACGCGGCAGACGCCGGCGAAGAGCCCAGGCTTGTCCTGGGCTTTTCGCGCATTTTGCCCCGTCAACGCGTCGGTTATCTCACCGAAACGCCGCGTGTCGTGAAGTGCTGAAGCACAGTTGACCCGGAGGATGAGGGGAAGCATCTTGACCGAAACGGCGGGGAGAGTGCATGACCAGGCTTGGAAGTCGTCTCAGTAGAGGCGTCGGGCGGATGGCCCTCGGCGTCCTCGCGACGGCTGCGGCTGCGCTGCTGTGGGCGCCCGGTGCGATCGCAGACCCTCAGAGTGACGCCGGCGATGCCATCAACCAGGCGTGGCAGGCAGCGGGTGGTGACACCTCCGCGGTAGGAACCAAGGACGGCGACGTCTACACCGTCGGCGACGGGTTCGCCCAGAACTTCAGCGGTGGCAAGATCTTCTTCACCCCGGCCACCGGCGCCCACCTGCTGTTCGGAGCGGTCCTCGACAAGTACCAGGCGCTGGGCGGTCCGGCCGACAGCGACCTCGGGTTTCCCACCATCGACGCGGTCGCGGGTCTGGTGGGCCCGGACAGCCAGGTCAGTACGTTCAGCGCAAGCGATAAGCCGGCCATCTTCTGGACGCCCGACACCGGCGCGTGGGTGGTGCGCGGCGCGATCAACGCGGCGTGGGACAAGCTCGGCGGCTCGGCCGGCACCGTAGGTGTCCCGACCGGGGCTGAGACCTACGACGGCAATGTGGTCAGCCAGAAGTTCACCGGGGGCGAGATCGCCTACGACAGCGGCGCCAAGACTTTCACCACCGTGCCGCCCGAACTGGCCAACAACCTGGCCGGTATCCAGGTTCCGAGCGACGTGACCACGGCGATCAACCAGGCATGGCGCGCGACGGGCGGCATCTCCGGGCCGCTGGGCGCCCGCCAAGGTGCCCAGCAGAAGATCGGTGACGACGGCGCCGCACAGGGTTACGCCGGCGGCAAGGTCTTCTACTCGCCGGCCACCGGCGCGCATGCGGTGACGGGTGCGATCCTGGCCAAGTACGAGGCGCAGGGTGGACCGACCGGGGATCTGGGCCTGCCGACCGGGACCGAAGCCGACGGCGGCGCACCCAACAGCAGGGTCAGCGCCTTCAGCGCGGCCGACAAGCCAGTGATCTTCTGGACGCCCGACAACGGCGCGATCGTGGTGCGCGGTGCGATCAACGCGGCCTGGGCCAAGCTGGGCGGGGCGACAGGCAAGCTGGGTGTGCCGACCGGTGAGCAGAGCGTCAACGGTGACACCGTGACTCAGAAGTTCAGCGGCGGCGAGATCGCCTGGAACAAGGCCAGCAACAAGTTCACCACCAAACCACCGGAGCTGGCCGGTTCGCTGGCCGGGATGCAGGTGCCTGCCGCAACCGGCGCACAGGCCGGCCCGTCGGGATCCTCGTCCGGTAAGGGCTTCCACTGGTGGTGGCTGCTGATCGTCATCCCGGTTCTGTTGCTGCTGGCCGTGATCGGCCTGGGCCTGCTGTGGCTGCAGCGTCGTCGCCGGGCCGGCGACGAGATCGAGGACGACTTCCACGACTCGGACTACGACGACGATCGCTGGCCGAGTGAGGCCGTCGGCGCGGCGGACGCCTCAGCCGCCTCGCGCTTCTCGACGTATCCCGACGGCGGCGGCGCGCAGGTCGCCGCGGCTCCGGGCTTCGGCTGGGGACCTGAGGGAGACGAGAAGTCGCAGCCCGGCCCCGAGGACGTGTTCGACGGCGATCAGGACTCCATCGACACCACGCCGACCCGCATTCCTGACGAGGCCGCGCATACCGGCGAGTACGAGGCCGACGACATCGACGAGGTTCCAGCTGAACTCGAGTACGCCGAGGTCGAGGAACTCGACGACGAGGAATCGAGTGATTCGGGCCGCCATGCGGCAGTGAATCTCGAGGATTCGCAATCGATGTGGCGGCTGAACTTGGGGGAGATCGGCACGCCGCGGCGTCGTCGCGCCGCCGAGCCGGAACCCGAACCGGACCCTGTCGAGCCTGACCTTGACGACATCGTCGAGTCCGAGGTGGTCGACATCGAGGATGAGCCCTCCACAGCGCCTGCCGAGGTGCTGCAGTCCGACGTCCATGCCGAGACCGCGTCCAACCGCCCGGCGATCCACCTTCCGCTGTCCGATCCCTATCAGGCGCCGGAAGGTTACGTGGTCAAGGCCAATACGCATTCAGGCCTGTACTACACACCAGACTCGGCGCTCTACAACGACACCGTGCCCGAAGTGTGGTTCGCGAGTGAGGAACTCGCGCAGGCGAACGGATTCCACAAGGCGGAGTGAGGCTCCGCCTCCGCGGTCAAATCTTGCGGAGGACGGTGACGACCTTGCCGAGGATGGCGGCGTTGTTACCGGGAATCGGGTCGAATGCCGGGTTGTGCGGCATCAGCCAGACCTGACCACTGGTGCGCTTGAAGGTCTTGACGGTTGCTTCGCCGTCGATCATCGCCGCGACGATGTCGCCGTTGTCGGCCACGTTCTGCTGACGGACCACGACCCAGTCACCATCGCAGATGGCGGCGTCGACCATGGACTCGCCGACGACCTTCAGCAAGAACAGTGAGCCCTCGCCGACCAGCTCGCGCGGTAGCGGGAAGACATCTTCGACGGCTTCCTCGGCCAGGATCGGGCCGCCGGCGGCGATGCGCCCGAGTACCGGCACGAACGTCGGCTCGGGTAGCGCGTCCGAACCTGCGACGTCGGTGCGCACCGCGGTGACGGCATCGTCGGAACCGCGCACATCGACGGCGCGGGGCCGGTTGGCGTCGCGGCGCAGGTAGCCCTTGCGCTCCAAGGTGCGCAACTGGTGTGCCACCGATGATGTGGAGGTGAGGCCGACGGCGTCGCCGATCTCACGGATGCTCGGGGGATAGCCGCGGGTGGAGACCGAAGACCGGATCACCTCGAGGATGGTTCGTTGCCGCTCCGTCAGCCCGGACTCGGCGTTGTCGCGGCGGCTGGTGTCGGTGCCCGATGTCTCACTGCGGTCGCTCATGAGGCCGAATGTAGTCGCGCGCGGCGCGAAATTCAAACATTTGTTCGACCGTGTCGCGATTCGGTGCTGATCGACCATCGCTGGACCAAAACTTGTCGGTGGCCGGATTTATTCTTCGAACACGCTCGCTCACATGTTCGGTTTTCGAACGCATGATCGAGTATATTTCGAACACAAGAGCGAATAGCGGCGGCTTCGGAGGAAGGACTTCAGACGTGACAGTCATCGACGATCGACAGGTTTTCATCTCGGCACCGGTGTACCGGCGGACGTCCAGTTCGCCCGTCGCCCCAGTTCGGCGCCGCCCGGCCGGACCTCGGGCCTACCGGCCGCACCCGGCTCGGCCGGCCATCGCGCCGATCCGGTACCGCGGTACCGGTGTTGCGTTCTCTCGGGCACCGCATACGCGCCGGCCGGTCAGCACCGCCGTCACGATCGCACTGGCCGGGGTGGCCGCGCTGATCACTCTGTGGCTCGGGATGGTCGGCCACTTCAGCGGCTCGCCCGCAGCCAGCGAACAGACGCCCGATCAGCTCGCCGTGGTTCAGGTGCAGGCAGGGGAGACGCTGCAGCAGCTGGCCGGCCGCGTCGCGCCCGATGCACCCGCCGGACAGGTCATGCAACGCATTCGCGACCTGAACAAGCTGGACTCGGCGTCGCTGGACGCCGGTCAGACGCTCATCGCGCCGATCGGCTGACCACCATGCTGGCCGTGGCCGCCCGACAGACGGCGCAGGTAGGCTTTCAGTGGTCCGGATCATCGGGCCACGGCGGAGCGAAGGAGCGGTCATGCACTGTCCGTTCTGTCGCAACCCGGACTCCCGCGTCGTCGACTCCCGAGAGACCGACGAGGGTCAGGCCATCCGGCGGCGCCGGTCCTGCCCCGAATGCGGCCGGCGATTCACAACTGTGGAGACCGCAGTGCTCGCGGTCGTGAAACGCAGCGGGGTCACCGAACCGTTCAGCCGGGAGAAAGTCATCAGCGGTGTTCGCCGCGCCTGCCAGGGTCGCGACGTCGACGACGACGCCCTCAATCTGTTGGCCCAGCAAGTCGAGGACACGGTGCGCGCGGCCGGTTCTCCGGAAATCCCCAGCAACGAGGTCGGACTGGCGATCCTCGGACCGCTTCGTGAACTCGACGAGGTCGCCTACCTGAGGTTCGCGTCGGTGTACCGCTCGTTCAGCTCGGCTGAGGACTTCGAGCGTGAGATCGAGGCGCTGCGCTCTCATCGCGCCGTCGGCACGTCCGGCTGAGCCCTGTCAATCCAGCTGTCGCACGCCGTCACTGACCACCCGGCCCGCGATCAGCACCCATCCTTCGGGATCCCAGGTTGTATAGATCTGGGATCCTTTACCCTGCGTGATGGTCAGATCGCGGCTGAGGTAATCGGTGATCCGCGCCGCGGCCGATCCGGTTGCCTCATCCTCGGCAACGCCGAGGTCGTAAGCGAACATCCGCGACCGAATATGTCCACGCTCGCGGTCCATCCACGCCCACAGGTAGTGCTCGGCGTCGTCGGAGTAGTCGTCCGGATCGGCGCCCAACAGCTCGTCCACCGAGGGCAGATCGTGAATGGCGAACTCGGGTGACCACTCCGCCCGAACGCGGATCACCGTGCGGTCGTCGTCGTCGTTGATCCCGACGATGCCGGCCGGCACCTGGAGGGTGCGAATCGGCGTGCCTCGATCGCGCAGCCACCAGGCCGCGCCCACTGTGGGGTGCCCGGCAAACGACAGTTCAGTGGCCGGGGTGAAGATGCGCGCGTGCGCTGTGGTCGATCCGTCGGCCGGTAGGTCGATGAATACTGTTTCGCTGAAACCCAATTCGGTGGCGATGCGCTGGCGCTCAGGGCCGGGTGCGGTTGCCGCGTCCACCACGCCGAGCGGATTGCCGAAGTTGCCGGCGGCATCGGTGAACACCCGCAACACGGTCACGTCGACGGTCATGGTTCGACTTTACGACTCGCGAGTCAAGTGGCGCTGCGCTCGTCGGCCTCCAGCGCGTCGAGTACCGCTACCCGGGTGTCCAGCGAGCCGGTGACCGCCCGCTCGGACAATCCGCTGCGCAGGAGTTCACGCAGGGCGTCCTGGTCGTATTCGGCCGGTGCGGTGGAGTCGATGAATTTCTCGAGAACCTCAACGAAGCGGTCCGGGTCGTCGTGGAACGGGAAGTGCCCCGAGCGGGCGAAGATCTCGAGTCGGGAGCCCGGCATGGCGGAGTGCGCCATCCGGGCGTGGCTGACCGGGATGACCGCATCCTGGTCGCCCCAGATGAGTTGCACAGGAACGGATTCGGTCAAGTAACATCGGTCGAGCATGGTGACCACCTGGCCGCGCCAGTCCACCACCGAACGCAGCGTGCGGGTGAACGCCGACGATGCGGTCGGTTCGGGCAGATCAGCCAGGATGCGCAGCGCATCCGGCAGGTCGCGGCCCAAGCCCGTCGAGCCGAAGACGCTGCCCAGTACGCGTCCGGCAACCTGCACGGCCGGCAGCACCATGGGTAGTCGCAACAATGCCAGCGCCTCTCCGCCCATGGGCAGCGAGGCTGCCCGCAGTGCGATGTTGACCTCCTTGGTGACGCCGCCGGCGCCGACCAGGATCAGCCGCTGCACCAATTGCGGGAACTGATAGGCGAATTGCATTGCCACGCCGCCGCCGAGCGAATGCCCGACCACGGTGACCTTGTCGAGGTCCAGGACGCTGAGCAGATCGCGCATGCCGTTGGCGTAGGCCGCCACCGAGTAGTCGGCCCGCGGCTTGTCGGACTGACCGTGCCCGAGCAGGTCGGGGGCGATCACGGTGAACCGCTGGGCGAGCTTGCTGTGCACCGAATGCCACGTCGTCGAGTTGTCACCGATCCCGTGGATCAACAGCAGCGCCGGACCCGACCCGGCCATGCGAAACGCTCGGCGGTACCCGTGAATTGTCCGGAAATGCAGGGTGGGCGTCGCATCCCGCACCGGTTGAAGATTGGGCTTTCGCGAAGTCTTCTGCTGCGTCACTGGCCAACCCCGTCATCGGTGTGGTGGGCTTCCTCAGGTCTCGCCGGTGTCGTTGAACCCGTCTTTGAAGTCCTCGGCGTGCTGGGCAAGGAATTTCTCGAATTCTGCGCCCAATTCTTCGCCGCTTGGGAGTTCCTCGTCGTGCGCCAGCAGCGACCGGTTCTCTTGAGCGGCAACGAAAGCATCGTACTGTCGCTCCAGCGCGGTCACCACTTGAGCGACCTCCGGCGAAGCCTCGACCTGTTCATCGATCTTGGTGCGGATGCCCTCGCCGGCATCGGTCAGGGCGCGCAGCGGCACCTGCAACGAAGTCAGCTTGGCAACCTGCTCCAGCAGCGCCTCAGCCGCCGGCGGGAAGTCGGTCTGGGCCAGATAGTGCGGCACGTGGACGGTGAAGCCGATGACTTCGTGGCCGTGCTGGGCCATCCGGTGCTCCAGCAGGTTGGACACGCTGCCGGGGACCTGCACTTCGCCGACCCACGGGGTGAACTCGGTGATCAGCTCGCGGTTGTTCGAGTGTGCGGTCATCGTCACCGGACGGGTGTGCGGCACCGCCATCGGGATCGTGCCGAGGCCGATGGTCTGACGAACCCCGAGCCGCTCGGCCAGCAGCCGGACGGCGGTGACGAACCGCTCCCATTTCAGGTCCGGCTCCAGCCCGGCGAGCAGCAGGAACGGGGTGCCGAGGCTGTCGCGCAGCGCGTACAGATTCAGCTGCGGATCGTCATAGCCGGTGAAGTGGTCGGTCTTGAACGTCATCAGCGGCCGGCGCGACCGGTAGTCCAGCAGCTCGTCGATTGCGAACGAGGCCACGAGTTCGGTATCGAGTTTGGCCTTGAGGTGGTCGGCGGCCAGGCGAATAGCGTGGCCTGCGTCCGAGAACCCTTCGAGAGCATGAATCAGCACCGGTCCACGCCCGTCGGGTGCGGACAGCTGCGGCGCCGGAAACTCCAGCTCGTACATTCCGGTCTGCTCGGGTTGATACTGCTGTCCCTGCTCGTCAGTCATCGTCTCCGCCTCCTCGCGGCGCCCGGGCACGTCATCGTCCCCTTGTACCGTGACAACCAGTGTCTCTCAGGAGCCGCCGGGTCGGCGACATCGGGCAGAGATTCGGGTGAGCGCCGTCCATAGCCTTCGTGTTGTACAACTCAGGTGGCGTGCCCGCCGTTCCCCGGTGCCAATCATCTACCCGGGCCCGTGCCATGCAGATCGGGCATGATCGAGCCATGCGGACTCTTCCGGCGGCACTGAACCTGGCGGTTGCCACGGTTTTGCTGGCCGGCTGCCACTCCGCGGCCGAATTGCCCGCCAAAGCCGCCGAGGCGACCGCTGCGGCGCGGGCGGCAGCCACTGATGCCCGGCCGGTCGTGCCCCGGCCCGCCGTGGGAGCGCTCTTCCTCGGCGGCACCGACACCCATACCTGCACCGCATCGGTGATCCACTCCACCAGCCAGGATCTGATCCTGACTGCTGCGCACTGCCTGGCCGCGGGTCTGCCCGCCACGTTCGTGCCGGGATTCAACGAGAGCGCCGCTGCGGGCGATGTCTGGACCGTCGACACCGTCTACCTCGATTCGCGGTGGGTCGCCACCCAGGACCCGGCGGCCGACTACGCGTTCGCGCGGGTCAGCAGGGCCGCCGGAGGAGCCGTCGAAGCCGTCACCGGGCAGGCGTTGACGCTGGGGACAGCGCAGTCAGGTCCGGTCACGGTGATCGGTTATCCGATGGGCGACGGCGGCCCGCCGCTGGGCTGCGACACGAACGCCGGCAGCGATCGGGGTTACCCGTGGCTGCGCTGCAACGGCCTGGGTGACGGCACCAGCGGTGGCCCCTGGATCAGGGGCGCGACAGTGATCGGCGTGATCGGCGGACGCGACGGGGGCGGCTGCCAGGACAACGTCTCGTATTCGTCGCCGTTCGACGCGGCAACTGCCGCGCTGCTGACGCGCGCCGAGGCCGGCGGCCCGGGCGACGACGCACCGCAGGAGTTCGACAGCGAGTGCTGAAGGCCTAGCGGCGGAACTGGCTCAGGGCGCGCAGCTTGTTCATGACGTCCAGCGCCGCGACCTTGTAGGCCTCCGAGAACGTCGGATAGTTGAACACCGCGTCGACCAGGTACTCGATGGTCCCGCCGCACCCCATCACGGCCTGGCCGATGTGCACCAACTCGGTGGCCGCGGTGCCGAAGATGTGCACCCCGAGGACCTTCAGATCCTCGGTCGACACCAGCAGCTTGAGCATGCCGTAGGAATCGCCGGCGATCTGACCGCGGGCCAGCTCGCGGTAGCGGGACACCCCGACCTCGTAGGGGATCGAGGCCTTGGTCAGTTCGACCTCGGTGGCACCGACGTAGGACACCTCGGGGATCGAGTAGATGCCGATCGGCTGCTGCATGGTCATGCCGGCCGTGGGCTCGCCGAACGCGTGGTAGGCGGCCAGCCGGCCCTGCTCCATCGACGTGGCCGCCAGGGCGGGGAAGCCGATGACGTCGCCGACGGCGTAGATGTGGTCGACCTTGGACTGGAATGTCTTCTCGTCGACGAAGATCCGCCCGCGGTTGTCGGCCTCCAGGCCGGCGTTGGGGAGATCCAGATGGTGGGTCTGGCCCTGCCGTCCGGCCGAGTACATGACGGTCTCCGCGGGGATCTGCTTACCGCTGGCCAACGTCGTGACGGTGCCGGCCGCCCCGACGTCGACGGCGGTCACCTCCTCACCGAACCGGAACGTCACCGCCAAATCACGCAGGTGGAAACGCAGGGCTTCGACGATCTCGGGGTCGCAGAATTCGAGCATCGTGTCACGCTTCTCGACGACGGTGACCTTGGTACCCAGCGCGGCGAACATCGAGGCGTACTCGATGCCGATCACCCCGGCGCCGACGACCACCATTGAGCTTGGGATCGTTTTCAGGTCGAGGATGCCGTCGGAGTCGAGCACCCGGTTCTCGTCGAATTCGACGCCGGCAGGGCGGGCCGGCTTGGTACCGGTGGCAATGATGATGTAGCGGCCGCTGACGGATATGTGCTCCGCGCGGCTGGGATCCTCGATCTCAATGGTGTGCTCGTCGATGAACCGGCCATGCCCGACGTAGAGCTCAATACCGTTGCGCATCAACTGGCTTCGCACCACCTCGACCTCTTTGCGGATCACGTGTTCGGTGCGGGCCAGCAGGTCGGCGGGAGTGATCTTGTCCTTGACCCGGTAGCTGGCGCCATAGAGTTCGCGCTGGCTCATGCCGGTCAGATAAAGCACGGCCTCGCGCAGCGTCTTGGAGGGAATCGTGCCGGTCTGGACGCAGACACCGCCGAGCATTTGCCCACGTTCGATGACGGCCACCGTCTTGCCGAGCTTGGCCGCGGCGATGGCCGCCTTCTGACCGCCGGGCCCCGAGCCGATGACGACGAGGTCGTATTCCACACTCATGAGGACAAGGTGTACGCCGGTTTGCCGAATCTCGCATGCCGACCGTGTCAATACGACATGAACAGTGTGTCCCGTGGCCTCGGCCGCTATCCCCAGTTCCGAGTTCATCCCCAACCACGGGCTCCGCACCGCTCGGCAGGCCGATTTGGTCGGCGCGGGTTGCGACCGTCGGGCCATGACCACACATGAACCCGACTATCGCTTCACCCGTCCCGGCGCGCTGATCGCCGCCCTGCCCGCCGTTCTCGGCTTCGTGCCGGAGAAGTCACTGGTGCTGGTGTCCTTGGAGGCGGGCGAGATGGGCGCCGTGATGCGCCTCGACTTGTCCAAGTCGATAGGCGGCGACCTCACCCATCTGGCCGAAGTAGCCGCCGCGTCAGGCGCGGACACGGTGGTGGCGGTGATCGTCGATGCCGAGGGCGCCCCATGCCCGATGTGCAACCAGGACTACCGCGATATGTGCGATCAGCTGGCGACCGCGCTGGCCGCCCACGACATGGACGTCTACGCCACCCACGTCGTCGACCGGATCGAGGTCGGTGGCAGGTGGCACTGTGTCGACGGCTGTGGCGCGTTCGGGGCGGTGGAGGATCCGATGGCCTCCCCGCTGGCCGCAGCCGCCGTTCTCGAGGGGCGGCGGCTATATCAGCGCCGGTCAGATCTGCAGGCGGTGGTCGCCATTGCTGACGCCGGCCGCGCGGCTTCGCTGGTGCCGGCGATATCTGAGCACGCCGAGGCGCGGGAGGCCGACTGGCGGGCCGATCCCGACGGGTGCGGCCGACGCGACGTCGAAGCCGCCATCGCGCTGGGCGCCCGGGTGAATGACGGCGCTGAGCTCGACGATGCAGAACTGGCGATGCTGGCGTGCGCGCTGACCGACGTCGACGTGCGCGACACGCTCTACGCGTTGGCCGTCGGCGCCGACGCCGGCAATGCCGAGGCGCTGTGGGCCGTGCTGGCGCGCACGCTCCCCGACCCGTGGCGAATCGAAGCCCTTGTGCTGCTGGCCTTTTCGGCATATGCCAGGGGTGACGGACCGCTGGCGGGTCTGTCGCTGGAGGCCGCGCTGCGCAGCGACCCCGCGCACCGGATGGCGGGCATGCTCGACACCGCGCTGCAGTCGGGCCTGCGGCCCGAGCAGATTCGCGAGCTGGCCGGAACCGGGTATCGACTGGCCAAGCGATTGGGGGTGCGCCTTCCGCCGCGGCGGACGTTCGGTCGCCGCGCGGTGTGAGGCTAGACCTTCTCGACCTTGACCGCGTGGGCCATCTCGTGCGGCAGATGTACGTTCTCGTGGCCGCCGATCAGTATGGTGACACCGCCGTGCGAGCTGTTCTCCACCTGCACACGGGCATTGGGGACCACGCCGGCTCCCTTGAGCTGGCCGATCAGTTCGACGTCACCCTGAACGTGTTCGCTGAGCTGGCGGACCACCACGGCGACGGGGGAGCCTGCGGGCAACTCGGTCAGGCGTACCAGGTTGGCGTCCTCGAACTGGCTCATGTCCAGCCCCAGCAGCGACAGACCGGGGATCGGGTTGCCGAACGGGGACACCGTCGGGTCGTCGAGAACCTGCACCAGGCGGCGCTCGACGTCCTCACTCATCACGTGCTCCCAGCGGCAGGCCTCGGCGTGCACCTCCTCCCACGGCAGGCCGATGACGTCTACCAGAAGCCGCTCGGCGAGGCGATGCTTGCGCATCACCGAGACCGCGAGTTCACGGCCCTTCTCGGTCAATTCGAGATGCCGGTCACCGGCCACCTGCAGCAGGCCGTCGCGCTCCATACGAGCCACGGTCTGGCTGACTGTCGGTCCACTCTGCTCCAACCGCTCGGCGATGCGTGCGCGCAGCGGGATCACGCCCTCTTCCTCGAGGTCGTAAATCGTTCGGAGATACATCTCGGTGGTATCGACCAGATCGTTCATGAGGACACCCTTCGTCTGGCCCGAGTCTACTTGGCTAGCTGGGAAAACGGACTTGCAACACTGCCCCCGACGGCAGCGTGCCCGCCGGCATCCGCCGACGGGCACACTTGGGGGATTGCTTATTTAGCTGGCGTAGGACCGCAGCCGATCTGCCCTGTCGCCGTTGCGGAGTTTGGCCATGACCTCGCGCTCGATCTGACGGACTCGTTCGCGAGACAGTCCGAACAGCTTGCCGATCTGGTCGAGGGTGCGCGGCTGGCCGTCGTCGAGGCCGAACCGCAGCCGGATGACCTGCTGCTCCCGCTCGTCGAGGGTGGCCAGCACGTGGCGGATGTCGGTGTGCAGCAACTCGGCGATCACCGCGTTCTCCGCCGACATGGCTTCGGCGTCCTCGATGAAGTCGCCTAGCGGGGCCTCCTCATCGCTGCCGACCGGCATGTCAAGGCTCACCGGGTCCCGGCTGTGCGACAGCAGATCGGCGATCTTCTCGGCGGGGATGCCCGACTCTTCGGCCAGCTCCTCGTCGGTGGCGTCGCGGCCCAGGCTCTGGTGCATCTCACGCTTGATCCGCGCCAATTTGTTGACCTGCTCCACGAGGTGCACAGGCAACCGGATGGTGCGGCTCTGGTCTGCCATGCCGCGGGTGATGGCCTGCCGGATCCACCATGTGGCGTACGTCGAGAACTTGAAACCCTTGGTGTAGTCGAACTTTTCCATCGCGCGGATCAGACCCAGATTGCCCTCCTGGATGAGATCCAGCAGCGGCATGCCGCGACCGGTGTACCGCTTGGCCAGCGATACGACCAGACGAAGGTTGGCTTCGAGCAGGTGGCTGCGGGCTGCCTGCCCGTCGCGCACGATTATGGCGAGGTCGCGCTTGCGGTTCTCGCTGAGCCGCTTTTTGGTCTCCAGCAGGTGCTTGGCGAACAGCCCGGCCTCGATGCGCTTGGCCAGGTCGACCTCGTCCTCGGCGGTGAGCAGGGCGGTCTTACCGATGCCGTTCAGATACACCCGCACCAGATCGGCGGCCGGACTTTGCGCGTCCAGGTCGCTGTCAAATCGGCTGGTGGTGGCATTTGCCATGGTGGCCTCCTGATCGGCTGCAACTGTCAATGCGTTCAACGTGCCATCGGATCAAAGAGTTCCCGGAAGGCTGGCAGTTCACACCCTCTGAAGTGCGGGAATACCAAGGAGCCCTGAGAATGTCCTGAGAAACGACCGCGCCGGCGGTCAGTGGGAACCGCGGTCGGCGCCGCCGGCCGGATGCGGTTGCGCTGCCGATATCCCGGCGTCGAGCGCACGACGGTGGCCACGCGGGAAAAGCTGGGTCCGGCGCGGGCTGTCGTTGAAGCGCCGAGGCTCCTCTGCGCGCCGGGGCGGGCGGTCATTGGCGATCAGCACCGCGATCCACGGCAGCGGCAAGGACACCGCGATGATCGCCAGCGAGATCAGCCCGTTGTGCCAGAGTCCGTAAGCCGCGGCCGCCAGGATCAGCGCCGGAATCCGAAAAGACATGATGGTCAAGTACTTCCGCACGCGCCGGCGGTGCTGTTCCTCGTACGGCGTCGCCGCGGCGGTGATGAGCACGGGCCGACCTTCGTCGTCAAATCCCAGCTCACGCTTCATACCTCCACTGTTGCACATTCCGCGATCGATAGCGCCGCCGGTTTCTTACGGCTGTCTAACCGGGCACAATGTGTTGTATGCAGACCCAGACGATCGAACGCACCGACACCGACGAACGCGTCGACGACGGGACCGACGACGACGCGCCCAAGGTCTTCCATTACGTGAAGAAGGACAGAATTGCCGAGAGTGCCGTGATGGGCACCCACGTCGTCGCGCTGTGCGGCGAGGTGTTCCCGGTGACCCGGGCGGCCAAGCCCGGTTCGCCAGTCTGCCCGGACTGCAAGCGGGTCTACGAGAACCTCAAGAAGGGCTGACCGGAGCCGCCTCAGCGGTGTTGCCGGCCGGCTGTGGGTCGTCGTCCTCGGGGTCGTTGTCTTTGTTGGACTTCGCTTTGCTTCGTAACCACGTCCGCACCTGATCGGCGTGCGGGGCGGGTGCGGGGAACTCCTCTTCGATCGCGGCGTTGAGCTCGGCCCCGATCATGATCGCGAAGCCGAGGAAGAACGCGAACAGCAGGAACGCGATCGGGGTGGCCAGCGCCCCGTAGGTATAGCCGGTGCTGGTGATCCAGGTCAGGTAGAACCGCAGACCCATCGTCGCGACCACGAACACCGTGGTCGCCAGGAGCGCCCCCCACACCAGTCGATGTGTCGGCAGCGGGTTGGGCAGCGACACTCGATACAGGATCGTCACCGCCAACACCAGTGCCAAGGCCAGCGCGGGGTAGTAGCCGTAGTGCAGCAGGTTGTCCCAGCTGTCGGGGAGATATGACGAGATCTTGCGCGGGCCGAGCGCCACCAACGGCGCGCAGGCGATCACGAACACCAGCATCACCACATAGAGCCCGAGCGCGAAGAACCGTTGCCGGACCGGATGGCGCAGTGCCGTCTGGTCGTGGGCTTCCACCACCGAGTCGACGAACGCCGAGATGGCCGATGAGCCGGCCCACAGGCTGATCACGAAGCCGAACGACACGACCTCGCCGCGCGCGCCCGCGACGATGTCACGGACGGTCGGTTCGATGATCTCGTTGACCACATTCTTCGAGAAGAAGCTGTTCGCGAAGCTGATCAACTGGTTCTCGATGGTCGCGAGGGTGTCGGGTCCGAACAACGGCGCGATGTAGGCCAAGCTGCCCAGCACCCCGAGCAGCAGCGGCGGCAGGGACAACACCGACCAGAATCCGGCCTGCGCCGACTCGGAGAAAATCGAGTCGTCCCAGCTTTTGGACAATGTTCGTTTTGAGATCCGCCATATGTGACGGCGTGACGGCTTGGCGGATTGGTCAGTCATGACCAGTCCAGCATTCCTGACGACGGCGGTCCTGCCCAGCGACGCGGCCGTGAGTTGCGGCTATGCCCCCGACGCGCTGACTTCGATCACCGCGGCCAGTTCGACCAGCTTGGCCTGGTGCTCGTTGGCGTGGTGCTGGCAGAACAGTAGTTCGGCGCCGGAGGGAAGCTTGGCGCGAACGCGAGCCGCTGCTCCACAGCGGTCGCAGCGATCAGCCCTGGTCAACTCGGGACTGGTCAACGTTGCGTTCATAGCTCCTCCGTAAGGTGCTCAGCGCGTCGGTGACTCGGCGCCACCGTCACGTACCTCTACTGTCTCAGACGTTCTCTGTTCCGGCCTTGTTCCCCGGGGGTTTGACGCTGTGTCGTGTCTCACGCCTTGCTGTGTTGCGGGTAATGCAGTGTGGTCGTATGTACCCGAATCCCGAACTCTTACTCCACCTGTGCGGACAGCAAGACTGGGAAACGGCGGAGGCCGTCGGCGAACTTTGCCCCGCATCGCTGACCGAAGCCGGATTCATTCACCTCTCGACGCCCGAGCAGGTGCACCTTCCGGCGAACCGGCTCTACGCCGGTCGCACCGATTTGGTGCTGCTACACATCGATTCGCACAAGCTGGACTCCCCCATGCGTTGGGAACCTGGTGTTGTAACGGATCCGGAGTCGATGAGGTTCCCGCACCTGTACGGCCGACTGCCCGTCAGCGCCGTGAGGCGTGTCACCCCGTACCGGCCCGGGCCGGACGGCCGATTTCAGCCGTTCGACTCGTCGACGTAGGCGTCGGCTTCGATCTCGACGAACAGACGCGGTTCGATGAGTGCGGCGACCTCGACCATGGTGGCGGCCGGCCGAATGGCGCCGAAGAACTCCGCATGCACGGCACCGATTTCGCGCCAGCGCGAGATGTCGGTGACGTAGATCCGGGTCCGGATCACGTCGGATAATTCGGCGCCCGCGTCGATCAAGGCTTGTTGGATGCGGTGCAACGCGTTTCGGGTCTGCGCGACGACGTCCTCGCCGGCGCCGGTGGTACCCGACACCGCGACGTGCGGCCCGATCCGAACCGCGCGGGAGTACCCGACCAAGCCTTCGAACTCGGTACCCGACGAAATCGTCCTCCGTTGCGTGACCATGGGGCTCACATTAAGCGGGCGCGCTGCCGTAGAGGCGCAGTGATTGCGCGACGACGGTGGCCACATCGCCACGCAAAGCGGAGATCGGTGCACTGCCGCGGGTGTGGACCGCGTTCGACAGCACGACGACGTAGGTGTCCGAGCCCGGATCCAGCCAGAGCGAGGTCCCCGTGAAGCCGGTGTGGCCGAAGCTGCCGATCGGGAACACCGCGCCGCGCGTGGTGGATTGGCCCGTGTCGATGTCCCAGCCGAAGCCACGAAGGTTCTGTCCGCGGATCGCCGGATACCGCGCGGCGAGCAGGGGATCCGCCGGGTTCCTACCTGAACTGGCGGCCGCAACGTTGGCCGCGTCGAGCTGTCCCACGCTGTGCCCGGGCTGCTGAGGAGACGTCATCAACTGGAGGGTGGACTGCTGCAGCGGGAAGGTGCTCGGTCGGCCCGCAAGCCGGTCGAGCAGTGCCTGGGCGTAGCGGCTGACATCCGAGGCGGTCGAAAACACACCGGCATGTCCGGCCACGCCGCCCATCCGCCGTGCCGTCGTGTCGTGGACGGTGCCGCGTAACAGGTGGCCGAAATCGGGGTTGCGGCCCGGCTCACCTGGATTCTCCTCATCCCACGCCGTCGGTGCGATGAGTGGTAGCAGATTCGTATCCCATTGGCCTGGAGCGCATTCAGTGGCGCCGCCGGGTGCCCAGTAAGCCGCCGCGCCACGGATCGTGTGCGGACCGCAGACTTTTGCCAGCGGAAGATAGCGGGTTTCTGTCATGCCCATCGGCGCGAACACGCTTCGTTGAACGTAGTCGTCCTCGGGCTCACCGGTGAGTTGCTCGACGAGGGCGCCGAGCAGGATGAAGTTGATGTCGGAGTACCGGAACAGCTCGCCGGGAGCAGATTCCAGCGGCGTGGTGAGCGCACGACGAAAGCCCTCGGTCCGGTTCGGAGTGTCCAGTCCCCACGGATCTTTGAGCTCGACATCACCGGTTTCGCCCGAGGTATGGGTGAGCAGCATGCGCACGGTGACTTCGGCGCGCTTGGGATCGTTGCCGAGGTTGAAGCCGGGCAGGTATCTCTGCACGGGGTCGTCGAAGTGCAGCCGACCCTGTTCGTAGAGCTGCATGACGGCGGTTGCGGTGGCGAGAGGCTTCGTCAGCGACGCGAGGTCGAAGATGGTGTCTTCGGTCATCGGCTCGGCGGGGGCCGGCGATCCGTCGAGGCCCCGTTCGCCGGCCAGCTTGCGAACCCCGTAGGCCCTGCGGAAGATGACCTTGCCGCCGTGCCCGACCACGACGACCGCGCCGGGCAACCGGTTGGCGGCAATCGCGTCGGTCATGATGTCCGACACCGCCGTAATGTCGGGTGTGGGCGGACTCGGCGGCCTGACCGGCGCCACCGGCAGCTGAGCGGGGCGGGCGGTTTCGGTCACCGCGATGTGCGGCGCGGGGCCGTGGGAGCACGCGGTGGCCAGCGTCAGCAATATGCCACCGGCAGCTCGCGCTACCGACTGAAACCGCCTGTGGCACAGCTGAATTGGCGTGCCTTAGTCGAGGTAGTCGCGCAGTACCTGCGAGCGGCTGGGGTGTCGCAGCTTGCTCATGGTCTTCGACTCGATCTGCCGGATCCGCTCACGGGTGACCCCGTAGACCTGACCGATCTCGTCGAGGGTTCGCGGCTGACCGTCAGTCAGACCGAACCGCAGCCGCACCACGCCGGCTTCGCGCTCCGAGAGCGTCTCGAGCACCGACTGCAGCTGATCCTGCAGCAGCGTGAAGCTCACCGCGTCGACGGCCACGACGGCCTCGGAGTCCTCGATGAAGTCGCCGAGCTGGCTGTCGCCCTCGTCGCCGATGGTCTGATCCAGCGAGATCGGCTCACGCGCGTACTGCTGGATCTCCAGCACCTTCTCCGGCGTGATGTCCATCTCCTTGGCCAGCTCTTCCGGAGTGGGCTCGCGGCCCAGATCCTGAAGCAGCTCACGTTGGATGCGGCCGAGCTTGTTGATGACCTCGACCATGTGCACCGGGATACGGATGGTGCGGGCCTGGTCGGCCATCGCGCGGGTGATGGCCTGGCGGATCCACCAGGTGGCGTAGGTCGAGAACTTGTAGCCCTTGGTGTAGTCGAACTTCTCGACCGCGCGGATCAGACCCAGGTTGCCTTCCTGGATGAGGTCCAGAAATGCCATTCCACGGCCGGTGTAACGCTTGGCCAGCGACACCACCAGGCGCAGGTTTGCTTCCAGCAGATGGTTTTTCGCGCGGTCGCCGTCACGGCAGATCCACTGCATGTCGCGGCGCTGCTGCACCGGCAGCTTCTCGCCCTTGTCGGTCTTCTCCACCATCAGCTGAGTGGCATAGAGACCGGCCTCGATCCGCTTGGCGAGCTCGACCTCCTCCTCGGCGTTCAGCAGCGCGACCTTGCCGATCTGCTTGAGGTAGGCACGGACCGAGTCGGCCGACGCGGTCAGCTCGGCGTCCTTGCGGGCCTGCCGCAGCGCCTCGGACTCCTCCTCGTCCCAGACGAAGTCGCCGGAGGCCTTGTCCTTCTCGGACGGCTCGGCGATGTCTTCGTCGTCGGCGGCCTCGCCCTCGGCGGCGGGGGCGGCCTTGGGCGCGGCGCCTTCTTCGGTCTCGTCGTCGCTGCTGTCGTCCGACGCCTCGTCAGTGTCGTCGGCGGCAACCTCCTCGAGGTCGTCGACGAGTTCCAGATCGTCGTCGGCTACGTCGAGTTCGGGCTCACCTTCGAGCTCGGCGTCCGGCCCTTCATCGGTGTCGGTGCCGGCGGGGGCGGCGTCCTTCTTGGCCCGGCCACGGGTACCCGGTGCCTTCTTCGCTGCTGCCTTGGTGGCGCGGGCCTTGGTCGGGATGGCCGCCGAGCCGTGAGTGTCGGTGACGTCCGGGTCCCCGGCTTCAGCTCCGGCGGCGCGGGGAGCGGCCTTGGTGGCACGCTTGGCCGGCGCCGAACCGTTGGCTGCCGGCTTCTTCGCGGGAGTCTTGGTGGCGGTGCGCTTCACCGGCTCATCGGTTGCCGGGCTTGCTTTGGTCGCTGCCACGTACACCCTTTCGGTCGTGCTTGCTCTCGGCGGGCGTGGGCGCGCACCGAAAGCGTCGGCTATGAGGACTGTTGGCGTGGATCGCGTTGTGGATTCTCGCCGCTATATCCGGTAGGCGGCCGCCGTTGACCATTGTAACGACAGTGTGGGCTGCAACCGCGCACAGCGAGGAAAATCAGCGTGTGACGTCGGTCTGAGCCGCCATCGCAGCCCCGACGATGCCAGCCTCGTTCAACAGCTCCGCGGCAACGACCGGGGTTCGGTTCTTCAGCAGCGGGATCCATTTGTCGGCCTTGCGGCTGATTCCGCCGCCGGCGATGAACAAGTCAGGCCATATCGCGTTCTCGATGCTGACCAGCACTTTGGTGACTTCCTGGCTCCACCGGTCGTAGCTCCAGTCCTTGCGTTCCTTGACCGAGGAGGCCGCCCGGTGCTCGGCCTCCTTGCCGTCGACCTCGAGGTGGCCGAACTCAGTGTTGGGCATCAACTGGCCGCCGTGGATCACCGCGGATCCAATGCCGGTGCCGAAGGTCAGCAACACGATGACGCCGTCCCGGTTGCGTCCGGCGCCGTGGCGCTGTTCGGCGACACCGGCGGCGTCGGCGTCGTTGAGCACGGTCACCGACTGGCCGCCAAGTGCGTCGCTGATGATCTGCGAGGCGTTGGTGCCGATCCAGCCCTTGTCGACGTTGGCAGCGGTCTGTACGACGCCGTTGACGACGACGCCGGGGTAGGTGACACCGAGCGGGCCGGTCCACTCGAAGTGCCGGACCACCTCGGCGACGGTCGCGGCGATCGCCTCGGGAGTTGCCGGTTGGGGAGTGAGCAGCTTGAAGCGCTCGCCGATCAGTTTCCCGGTGTCCAGATCGACGATCCCGCCCTTGACCCCGCTGCCGCCGACGTCGACGCCGAAGCCGCGGTTCGGGCCGGGGGTGGTGGGGGATTCGGTCTCGGGCATGGGCTGCTCCTCAGCGAGGCGGGCGGTCTGCGCGATGCACACACTAGTGGGCTGCGCGGCCCTTTGTACGGGTGTCGGGATCTCTGTGCTGCGATGGTCGGGTGAGTGCCAACAGGGGAGAACAGTTACGCGTACTGGCCGAGCAGTTGGCCGTCGAAGCCGCCGCATTCGTCCGGCGGCGACGCGCCGAGGTCTTCGACGACGGGGACGGTACGGCCTCGGATGCAGTCCAATCCGGGTTGGTGAAAACGAAGAGCACACCGACCGATCCGGTGACCGTTGTCGACACCGAAACCGAACTGCTGCTGCGGGATCGGCTCAGCGCGCTGCGACCGGACGATGTCATTCTCGGCGAGGAGGGTGGAGGTCCGGCGGCGGGCGACGACGGCGTCGTCTGTTGGGTGATCGACCCGATCGACGGCACGGTGAACTTCATGTACGGCATTCCGGCATATGGGATTTCGATCGCGGCGCAGATCGACGGAGTGTCGGTTGCGGGCGCGGTGGCCGACGTGGTCAACGGCGAGGTGTACTCAGCGGCGGCCGGCCTCGGCGCTCAGGTGCACCGCGACGGGCAGCGCCGGAAGCTGCGCGCCAGCACGGTGACCGACCTCTCGATGGCTTTGGTGGGCACCGGATTCGGCTACGCGGCGCGGCGCCGCGCCGCACAGTCGGCGTTGCTGGCCGAGTTGCTGCCGCTGGTGCGCGATGTTCGGCGGATCGGTTCGGCCTCGCTGGACCTCTGCCTGGTCGCAGCGGGCCGCCTCGACGCCCACTACGAGCACGGCTTGCACGTGTGGGACTGGGCGGCCGGGGCGCTGATCGCCACCGAGGCGGGCGCGGTGGTGGCATTGCCTGCGCCCGACCAAGACGGCGGGCTGCTGATGGCGGCGGCGCCCGGAATCGCTGACGAGCTCACCGGCGCCTTGGACCGACTCGGGGGACTGCGGCCGCTGTAGTCAGCAGGTGCCGTTGTGGATCTTGGTGAGCAGCGTCGAGTCGGCCGGTTCGGTGGCGTCGGGACGCAGGCCGGCCAGAACCGCGTCGATGTCGTCGCTGTGCGCAAGCCCACTGAAGTCGGTGCCGAGCGACAGGTCCACCGAGTCGTCCTTGCGGTCATCCTGGAACAACTCGACGCAGGGTGCCACCAGCCAGACCGCCGCCGCGCCGGCCCGCCCGGTGGAGCCGAAGCGGATCTGGCCCTGGCAGGTCAGCCGGGTGTTGGTGTAAATCGGGTCGTTCGCCGCCGTGGGCTGAGCGAAGCCGAGGTCGCGCAGCGCGCCGGCGACCTCACCGGCCTGTCCGCCTTGGCCGCTGGCGTTGAGTACCCGGATCTTGGTGTCGACCAGCTTGGCCGGCGCGACGTCGATCATCGAGGAGTGCGACACCTGCTCGCCGAGCTTGGGCGCGGCCGGATCGGTGGCCGGCGGCGGCGGGTTGCAGGTCGCGGCCTCCCGCACGTCGACGGGGCGGGTGAGCACAAACCCCCACACGATCGCGGTAATCGCGAACATGACACCCACAGCGATCAGGCCGGGCAGGTAGTTGCGTCGACGGAATGGGCGACCGTGCTTGTCGAAGGCCGTACCTTCCGTGATTTGAGCGACCACGGATGCACTCTAGAGGCAGCAGGCCGATCCCCGTCCAACACGCCCATCGATCCAAACGGGTGCATGTGATGTAAATCACACATGGCGTAAGGGTGATCTGGGCACGAATCGTTTGGTGGATCCGTTCCACGCTGGTACAAAGCCATGCTGAGGTTACGAGGGGACAGAAGATGGCTACCGACTACGACGCCCCGCGGCGCACCGAGACCGACGAGGTGTCCGAGGATTCGCTCGAAGAATTGAAGGCGCGCCGCAATGAGGCGCAGTCAGCCGTGGTCGATGTCGACGAAACGGATTCGGCAGAGAATTTCGAGCTGCCCGGCGCCGATCTGTCGGGCGAAGAGCTGTCTGTACGCGTGGTTCCGAAGCAGGCTGACGAGTTCACCTGCTCCAGCTGCTTTCTGGTGCATCACCGCAGCCGGCTGGCCAGCGACAAGAACGGCGTGATGATCTGCACGGACTGTGCGGCCTGACTGAAGTCAGCTTCGAAGCGCGGACAGCACCCGGTCCGGATGGCGGGCACTGACCAGCCAGTACGGCGTCGGATCATCCGGGTCGTCGAGCACGACCAGAACCAGTGGCCCCACCCAGCCGCGGTGCAGCACGAACGCTGCCGGATCGAGCTGGCGGCCCAGCGCCGCCGACTTCGCCGTGCGCGGGATCTCGGCCGACCGGGAGACGACCGAGATCGGCAGATGTGCCTGCCCGGCCCACAGTTCGACCTCGGGGCCGCCGGTCACGACCCGAACCTCGGTCCGACTCATCCACAACAGCACGCCGACCGCGACCGCGCCGAGCACGGCGTAGGGCAGCCAGACCGGCAGGGTGCGGACACCCATGGTGACTTCCTTGGCGATCAGGGCCGCCAGGGCCAGGCCGAGCGGCCACCACCACCACGGCACCCACAGCCGCTCGCGGTACCGCACGGTTTGCGAGGTCACACGCGAACCAGACACGCGGCCAAGGGTAGTCTTTTCCATCGTGCCGACTCCTCTCGCGGTGGTTCGCCTGGACCGCGATCTCCCGATGCCCAGCCGCGCCCACGACGGCGATGCGGGCGTGGATCTGTTCAGCGCGCACGACGTCGACCTGGCGCCCGGCCAGCGCGCCCTGGTGGGCACCGGGATCGCCGTGGCGATCCCGCACGGCATGGTCGGTTTGGTCCACCCGCGCTCCGGTTTGGCTGCGCGCGTTGGGCTTTCGATCGTCAACAGCCCCGGCACGATTGACGCCGGTTATCGCGGCGAAGTCAAAGTGTCGTTGATCAACCTCGACCCTGCGACGCCGATCACGATCCGGCGTGGCGACCGCATCGCCCAGTTGCTGGTCCAGCGGGTCGAACTTCCAGAGCTGGTCGAGGTGACCTCGTTCGACGAGGCTGGACTGGCTGACACCACCCGTGGCGAAGGCGGCTACGGATCCTCCGGCGGACATGCGAGTTTGTGATGGCATTCGGCAGACGTAAGAACGAGCCCGGCGAGAACGCGACGCCTGAGACCCCCGTGGTCGAGGATGCCGTTGTCGACGACGTCGATGACCTCGGCAGCGGTGACAACGACTATGACGGCGGGCCGTTCGACATCGAGGACTTCGACAACCCCGCCGAAGCCGCGGAAGCCCGGCTGGACCTCGGCTCGGTGCTGGTGCCGATGCCGGCGGCCGGCCAGATCCAGGTCGAGCTGAACGAGGTGGGCGTTCCCAGCGCCGTGTGGGTGGTCACGCCGCACGGCCGCTTCACCATCGCCGCGTATGCGGCGCCGAAGTCGCGCGGGTTGTGGCGTGAGGTGGCCGGCGAGCTGGCCGACTCGTTGCGAAAGGACAATGCCCGCGTCTCCATCGAGGACGGCCCGTGGGGTCGCGAGGTGGTCGGCACCGGCGCGGGCGTCGTGCGCTTCATCGGCGTCGACGGCTACCGCTGGATGATCCGCTGTGTGGTCAACGGTGCACCCGAAGCGATCGAAAACCTCGTTGCCGAGGCCCGAGAAGCCCTGAGCGACACCGTTGTTCGTCGCGGCGACACCCCGCTGCCGGTGCGCACCCCGCTGCAGGTCCAGCTGCCCGAGCCGATGCTCGAGCAACTGCGGCAGGCCGCTGCCCAGCAGGCGCAGATGGCGGCCGCCCAGCAGACGATGGTCCAGCAGCCGCAGCAGCAGGACCAGGGCGAGCTGCCGACCGAGCGGCGCAGCGCGTCAGGCTCGGCCATGCAGCAGTTGCGCAGCTCCAGCACCGGCGGCTAGGGCTAACCCGCCGCCTCGTTCAGCGCCGCCAGACACGCCGAGCCGAGGACCTCGGGGTTCGGGCCGAAGTCGCCGAGGCTGACCGTTCGCAGCGCCGCCTGCGGTGCCGCGGCCACCCATTCCAATGCCACCTCCAGCGGATGGATCGGGTCGTCGGTCGCTCCCACCACGCCCATGGGCACGCTCAGCCGCCGCACCTCGGCGACGCTCGGAGCGACATACCCGGCGGCTTCCTCCATCGCATCGGGCAACTCCGGCCACTGACCCAGCCAGCTGCGCGCCAACTCCTGGGCCAGCCAGGCCGGACTGGAAGCCCGCATCTGCGCGGTGGTGGCGACCAGCCCCTCGGTGCGCAATTGATGCGCGGTGTGCCGCGCCGACAACGCGGCCGGAGCCGATTGGGCCGCACCGCTCCATGCGGGCAGCGCGGCCAGCACCGCGACCGCGTGCCCCGGGTGGGCCAGCGCCCAGGCCAGCGTCACCGCCGCACCGATCGACACCCCGCCCACGATGATCGGACCCTGTCGGGCGGCGTCATCGAGCGCCTCGAGGTAGCTGGCGACCAACCTGGCGGGCTGGGGCGCAGGCGTCGTGAGCACGGCGCCGACTGCGTGCAAAGGCCCGGCGAAGGCTCGGTACACGTAGTCGTCGTCGGAGCCCGTGCCGGCCAGCAGCACCGCTGTGACTCCGCGAAAGGTGATGCTCATCTCCTGATCGTGCCCTGTGACGGATTAGCAACGGCCGCCGCGGGTATGCCACATGGGACCGCGGGTACGCGACATGGCGCCGCGGAACCAAGAGGTCTACCGTTGCGTTGGCATTGTGATCCGCTGGAGTATCAGGAGAGGCCATGGCTACGGCCGAAAGTTTCGTCCGACGTCTCACCCGTCGGTTGACGGAGGACCCTGAGCAGCGCGACGTCGAGGAGCTGACTGACGAAGCCGCCAGCAGCGGTGCCCAGCGAGCAATCGATTGCCAGCGAGGCCAAGAGGTCACCATGGTGGGCACCCTGCGCAGTGTCGAGACCAACGCCAAGGGCTGTGCCGGCGGTGTGCGGGCCGAGTTCTTCGACGGCACCGACAGCGTCACGCTGGTGTGGCTCGGACAACGCCGCATCGCCGGTATCGAATCGGGCCGGGCACTGAGGGTGCGCGGCCGGCTGGGCACGTTGGAGAACGGCACCAAGGCCATCTACAACCCGCACTACGAGATTCAGACTTGAGCCGTCCCGCCGACAGCGAAGAATCCGCGAGGACCCAGGACGCGACTCCCGCCGAGAACGAACAGACGGCGGCCCAAGCGTTGCTGGCCCAGATGGGCGGCGTCAGCGGGCTGATCTATTCGGCTCTGCCGGTCGCGGTTTTGGTGCCGGTGAATACCGCGTGGGGCTTGGTGCCCGCCATCGCCGCGGCCCTCGGTGTGGCCGCCCTGATCCTGGTCTGGCGCCTGATCCGCCATGACTCCGTGCAGCCCGCGGTGTCCGGCTTCATCGGCGTCGGTATCAGCGCCTTGATCGCTTGGTTGGTCGGGGCCTCGAAAGGCTACTTCCTGCTTGGCATTTGGACGTCGCTGATTTGGGCAGGGGTGTTCGCGCTGTCGGTGCTGATCCGCCGTCCGATCGTCGGCTATGCCTGGAGCTGGCTGCAGAGCAAGGACCGGGCTTGGCGCAGCAACCGGCGCGCCGTGCTGGCCTTCGACGTCGCGACGCTGACCTGGGTGCTGGTGTTCGCGGCGCGCTTCGTCGTGCAGCGCCACCTCTACGACCTCGACCAGACCGGCTGGCTCGGCGTCGCACGCATCGCGATGGGCTGGCCGCTGACGGCGGTGGCCGCGCTGGTCACGTATCTGGCGATCCGTGTCGCCCAGAAGGCGGTCCGCGCCGCCCATGCGGATCACCACGAGACTCCCGCCGCGCCCGCCGGCGATTAGATCCTCGGTGACTGCGCGCGACGACCGCCTGCTGGTCGCGGTCGCGGTGCTCGCCTCCTTCGTCGCCTTCCTCGACGGCTCGGTGGTCAACCTCGCCCTGCCCGCCATCAGCGCCGAACTCGGTGGCGGTCTGGTCACTCAGCAGTGGGTGATCGACGGCTACCTGATGACTCTGGGTGCCCTGATCCTGGTCGCGGGCGCGGTCTCTGACACTTTCGGACGACTGACGGTGCTGCGGGCCGGGCTGGTGGTGTTCGGCGTTGCCTCACTGCTGTGTGCGGTGGCCCCCAGCGGGGCGGTGCTGATCGTCGGCCGCTGCGTGCAAGGGCTGGGCGCGGCCTTCCTGGTGCCCAGCTCGCTGGCGATGATCAACGCCAGGTTCACCGGGGGCGAACAATCCCGCGCGATCGGGGTCTGGACGGCGTGGACGGGCACCGCGTTCGTGATCGGTCCGCTGCTGGGCGGTCTGCTGGTCGAAGCCCTCGGTTGGCGCTGGGTGTTCGCCGTCAACGTGGTGCCGCTGGCGGTGACGGTGGCACTCGCCGGCATGCTGACCGACCAGGCGCCCCGGCGGAACGCCCGTGTCGACGTCGGCGGTGCGGTGCTCACGGCGGTGGGTCTGAGCGCGACGGTGTTCGCGATGATCGAACAGCAACGGCTGGGTTGGCACCACCCGATCATCGTCGCCGGGCTGATCGCCGGGCCCGTCTGCTTGATCGCGTTCGGTTGGTGGGAACGCCACACCGCCCACCCGATGATGCCGCCCGCCGTCTTCGCCGCCCGCAACTTCACGGTCGGGAACCTCGCCACTGTCTTCCTGTACGCGGGCATATCGCTGGGGCTGCTGCTGGTGGCGTTGTTCTTGCAGGAGGTCGGCCGGCTCTCGCCCGCTCAGGCCGGCCTGGCGACGCTGCCGGTGCCCGTGCTGTCGTTCCTACTGGCCGCCCGATTCGGTGAGCTGGCGGGCCGCCACGGACCCCGCCGCTATATGGCGATCGGTCCGATGATCGCCGCGGCGGGCTTCGTGTGGATGGCGCTGGCCCACGGCAATGTCTGGGCGCAGACGGTGCCGGGGCTGGTGCTGTTCGGGGTGGGTCTGTCGGTCACGGTGTCACCGCTGACGGCCGCGATCCTGGCGGCGGTGGATCCGGCGCAGAGCGGCATCGGGTCCGCGATCAACAACGCGGTTGCCCGCGTGGCGGGGTTGATCGCCATCGCATTCACCGCTGTGATTGTCGGTGGCGCAATGAGTTTCGACGGCTTCCGGCGGGGCGCGCTGACCTCTGCGGTATTGCTGGTGATCGCCGGAATCGTGTCGGCGATCGGTATCCGCGACGATCAGCGCGATCAGTCGCCGGAGTCGGTCGCGACCGCGGCCTGCTGTCACCGCGATGGGCCGCCGCCGGCGCCGGTGCGCCGAACCTAACCGCTCGACGACGACAGCACGGTCTTGCGCAGCTCGTCTTCCACTTCGGGTGCCGCGACGAACAGCAGCTCGTCGCCACCTTCCAGCGGTTCGTCAGCCTCCGGCACGATCACCCGCTGACCGCGCAGGATCGTCACCAGCGTGGCATCGCGCGGCAGGACGAGCTTGCGCACCGGCCGTCCACCCCAGGGGGTGTCGTCGGGCAGGGTGATCTCGACGAGGTTGGCGTGTCCCTGGCGGAACTGCATGAGCCGGACCAGATCGCCCACGGCCACTGCCTCTTCCACCAGCGAGGCCAGCATCCGCGGCGTGGACACCGCCACGTCCACCCCCCACGAATCGTCGAAAAGCCACTCGTTGCGGGGATCGTTGACCCGGGCCACCACGCGGGAGACCGCGAACTCGGTCTTGGCCAGCAGCGACAGCACCACGTTGGCCTTGTCGTCACCGGTGGCGGCGACGACGACATCGAATTCCTGTAGATGTACCGACTCCAGCAGGCTGATCTCACAGGCGTCACCGAGCCGCCAGTGCGCGGCCGGGATCGCGTCGACGTCGAGGTGCTCGGCGTTGCGCTCGATGAGCGTCACCTCGTGCTCGCTCTCCAGCAGCTCGCGGGCAATGGACCGGCCGACCGCACCCGCGCCGGCGATCGCCACCTTCAGCCGTTTGTCACCCATGTCAGTGCCCCTCTTCGACGTCGGGGCCCGGCGGTAGCGCCGCGATCGCCAGCGCTTCGGCGGCACGCCCGGATATCGCCGCGACGTAGACCTGGTCACCGGCCTGGAGAACGGTCTTGGGCTCGGGCAGGATGCCGGTGCCGAACCGGATCACGAAGGCAACGCGCGAACCGGTCGCCTCTTCCAGCGACGTCAGCCGGTGGCCCACCCAGCCCTCGTGCAGCGCCACCTCCGCGACGGCCATCGTGCCGGTCGGGTCGCGCCACTTGGTGGTCTCGGTGTCGCGGACCAGCGCGCCCAGCAGCCGATCAGTGGTCCACGGCACGGTGGCCACCGTCGGGATACCCAGCCGTTCGTAGACCGCGGCACGCTTGGCGTCATAGATGCGTGCGACGACGCGCTGCACACCGAACGTCTCGCGGGCGACCCGCGCGGCAATGATGTTCGAGTTGTCGCCCGAGGACACCGCGGCGAACGCGTCGGCACCTTGAACTCCCGAGCGCAGCAACACCTCTCGGTCGAACCCCATACCCAGCACCCGCTCGCCGGAGAAATCCGGTGACAGCCGGTGGAAGGCCGTGGGATCCCGGTCGATGATCGCCACCTCGTGGCCGATCCGGGACAGTGCGTCGGCCAGTGCCGCACCGACCCGGCCGCACCCCATCACCACTACCCGCACCTGGTGTCCTCTCGACTTCGTCATCCGCCGACCCGACCGTACGGGGAACGCTACAGCCAATTCGGCTAGCGCCTACTCTTGGCACTCGTGTCTAAGCTTTCGACCGCCACACGTCGGCTGGTCCTGGGGCAACCGTTCCGCAGCGACAAGCTGAGCCACACGCTGCTGCCCAAGCGCATCGCCTTGCCGGTCTTCGCCTCCGACGCCATGTCGTCGGTCGCGTACGCACCGGAGGAGATCTTTCTGGTGCTCTCGGTGGCGGGCCTGTCCGCGTACACGATGGCGCCGTGGATCGGGGTGGCCGTCGCGCTGGTCATGCTCGTGGTGGTGGCCTCCTACCGGCAGAACGTGCACGCCTACCCGTCCGGCGGCGGCGACTACGAGGTGGTGACCACCAACCTGGGGCCGACAGCGGGCCTCACGGTGGCCAGCGCCCTGCTGGTCGACTACGTGCTGACCGTCGCGGTGTCGATGGCATCGGCGATGTCGAACATCGGATCGGCGGTCCCGTACATCGCCCAGCACAAGATGTGGTTCGCGGTCATCGCCATCGTGCTCCTGACGGCCGCGAACCTGCGCGGTATCCGGGAGTCGGGCACCGCATTCGCGATCCCGACCTACGCCTTCATCGTCGGCATGTTCATCATGTTGGTCTGGGGTTTCATTCAGATCTTTGTGCTTGGGGATCATCTGCAGGCCGAGTCGGCCAAGTTCACGATGCACTCCGAGCACGGCGACGTGATGGGTTTTGCGCTGGTCTTCCTTGTGGCGCGGGCGTTTTCGTCCGGTTGCGCCGCGCTGACCGGTGTCGAGGCGATCAGCAACGGTGTTCCCGCGTTCCGCAAGCCCAAGTCCAAGAACGCCGCCACCACGCTGCTGTTGCTGGGCTCGATCGCGGTCGCCCTGCTGATCGGGATCATCGTGCTGGCCACCGAGATCGGGGTGAAGATCGCCGAGCGGCCGGCCGAACAGCTCGGCGGGGCGCCTGCCGATTACCACCAGAAGACCCTGGTGGCCCAGCTGGCCGAGACGGTGTTCGCCGGTTTCCCACTGGGCCTGTGGCTGATCACCGGTGCCACCGCGCTCATCCTGGTGCTGGCGGCCAACACCGCGTTCAACGGATTCCCGGTGCTGGGCTCGATCCTGGCTCAGGACCGTTACCTGCCGCGCCAGCTGCACACCCGCGGCGACCGGCTGGCCTTCTCCAACGGCATCCTGTTCCTGGCGGCAGCCGCGATCGCGTTCGTCGTCGCGTTCAACGCCGAGGTGACCGCGCTGATCCAGCTCTACATCGTCGGTGTCTTCGTGTCGTTTACGCTCAGCCAGATCGGCATGGTCCGGCACTGGACGCGCCACCTGCGTACCGAGACCGACCCGTCCGTGCGCCGGCGCATGATGCGCTCACGGGTGATCAACACGATCGGTTTCATCGCCACCGGTGCTGTGTTGATTGTGGTGCTGGTCACCAAGTTCGTCGCCGGCGCCTGGATCGCAATCCTCGCCATGACAAGTCTTTTCATCTTGATGAAGGCGATCCACAAGCATTACGACACGGTGGCCCGCGAGCTGGCCGAGCAGGAGGCCGAGCAGGGCGACGTGGTGCTGCCCAGCCGCAACCACGCTGTCGTGCTGGTCTCCAAGCTGCACATGCCGACGCTGCGCGCACTGTCCTACGCAAGGGCCACCCGGCCCGATGTGCTGGAAGCCATCACCGTCAACGTCGACGACTCCGAGACCCGTCAGCTGGTCCATAAATGGGAAGACAGCGACATCACCGTCCCGCTGAAGGTCGTTGCCTCCCCGTATCGGGAAGTCACCCGGCCGGTGCTGGACTATGTCAAACGGATCAGCAAGGAAGCGCCCCGCACGGTGGTGACGGTGTTCATCCCGGAGTATGTGGTCGGCCACTGGTGGGAGCAGGTGCTGCACAACCAGAGTGCGTTGCGACTCAAGGGCCGGCTGCTGTTCATGCCGAACGTGATGGTGACTTCGGTTCCGTGGCAACTCAATTCGTCGGAGCGTGTGCACGAGTTGCAGGCGCAGAACGCTCCGGGTGACGTGCGCCGGGGTTTCCTGGAGTGAACCGATAGTGGACCAGGGAGACACGGTCGAGCTGGAACTTCGCACCGGCGCGGCCGCCAACGGCGGTAGCTGCGTGGCACGCCACGACGGCCGGGTGGTGTTCGTCCGATACGCCCTGCCCGGCGAGGTGGTGCGTGCCCGGGTTACCGGTGACCGCGGATCTTATTGGCACGCAGAGGTAGTCGACGTTCTCGAACCGTCGCAGGACCGGGTGGAGTCGCTGTGCCCGATCGCCGGCGTCGGCGGGGCCGGCTGCTGCGATCTGGCGTTCGCCACACCAGCGGCGGCGCGGGTGCTCAAGGGTCAGGTGGTGGCCAATCAGCTTGCGCGGCTGGGAGATTTCGCCTGGGACGGGGTGGCCGAGCCGCTCGGTGACGGCGCCGCCCACGGCTGGCGTACCCGGGTGCGACTGGACACCACCGCCGAGGGCCGGGTGGGTTTTCACCGCTATCACAGTTCTGAACTCGTCACCGATCTGGACTGCGCCCAGCTGCCGACCGGCATGCTCGACGGCCTTGCGGACATGTCGTGGACGGCCGGTGCGCACGTTCATGTGGCGGTCGACGACGACGGCGCCCGGCATGTCGTGCTGTCCGGGCCGCGGTCGGGTCGCAAATCCTCGACCCGAGTGGTGGAGGGCAATTACGAAGCGGTGCAACGTGTCGGCGACCGGGTATGGCGGATTCCGATCACGGCGTTCTGGCAGGCACACCGCGATGCGGCGCGCATCTACAGTGGCCTGATCGGGCAGTGGGCGAGGCTGGACAGCGGGATGACCGCGTGGGATCTGTACGGCGGCGCGGGGGTCTTCGCTGCGGTGCTCGCCGAAAGCGTCGGGGACACGGGCGAGGTGATCACCGTCGACACCTCTCGCGGTTCGTCGCGGTCGGCGCACGCCGCGCTGGCCGACCTTGCATCGGTGTCGGTGGTGACCGACTCGGTGCGGCGGGCGCTGGGCACGCAACGCCGCCGCGCCGATGTCGCGGTGCTGGATCCGCCGAGATCCGGTGCGGGCCGGGAGATCATCGACCAGCTGGCGGCCGCCGAGGTGCCGCGGGTGATTCATATCGGTTGTGAGGCGGCCTCGTTCGCGCGCGACGTCGGGCTCTACCGCAAGCAGGGCTACACGGTCGAGGAGCTGCGCGTGTTCGACTCGTTCCCGCTGACCCATCACGTCGAGTGCGTGGCGGTACTCACGCGCTAGCGAGGGTATGCATGCGCGATGCAGACGTTCCTGCCGTTCGCCGATTTCGAGTCGTCAGCGCGGGTGCTCGATGGGAAGCGACTTGGCAAGCAGCGCGTCGAAGCCATCCAGGTGCTGCGCGCGCTCACCGTTCCCGGATACGGCTGGCGCCATCACCCCGCCGCCGCGATGTGGGCGGGATACGAGGAGGCGCTGGTGACCTACGGCCTCGACATCTGTGCGGTGTGGTCTGCGACGGGCCGTGGTGACACCTGTGCCGCGACGCTCGTGGCGGACCTGACGCAACACACCGGCCTGAGCTCGCCGCGCCCGCAGGCTGAGCTCGCCGCGGCGGGGGAGCTGCCACCGTGGCTGGGCGACGACGACTTCCATCGCAGTCATCAGTCAGCGCTGGTACGCAAGGATCCACTGCACTATGGCCCGTACTTCCCCGGCGTACCGGACGACCTGCCGTACGTATGGCCGGCATCCGATCGCGAGCGCCGGGTGCCTACTTAGCGAAATGCCGCTGCAGCCGTCGCTGACGGTGGCCGAACAGAGCGCGGATCCCGATCGCGACGATCGCAGTGAGCGGCCGTAGTGGCCCGCGCAGTTCGAACGTCAGACGGTCGTGCACCACGGTCGTCCCAGCCCGTCCCGCTTCCAGGCTGCGTTGATGGCGCCACGTGCGCATGGACAGCATCGTGGACTGCTCGTCGAATCCGTAGCCCGGCCGGAGTTCGGCGATCATCAGGTAGTCGTAGTCGAACGGCACCACGCCGAACAGCCGGAGCCAGCAGCGGCCGACGGGCACGCCCACCGGCACGGTGTCCACCGTCAGATCCTCGGCGCCGCGGGGCATGGACATCGTCATCCACGGCCGCATTTCGTCGTTGATGCCGTCCGGCGTGACGATGCGCGCCCACACCCGATCAGCGGGTGCGTCGATTCTGTTCTGCCGCTCGATGATCATGACCGTTCGACGGTATCGGAGTCGATGCCGCGTTTGTGGTCCACATCGACGACGATGAAGCCCGTGACCGATCGATCCAGCCGTCGCCTGCTGGCGCGAGGTTCGTGGTCGGAGACCTCCCGCATCAGCGCGATCCTGCGCAAGGAAACCGTCGGCGGTGGGCTGCTGCTCACGGCCGCCGCCACCGCCCTGATCTGGGCCAACTCACCATGGTCGGCGGCCTATCACCGGCTCGGTGCGTTCCATGTCGGCAGCGACCGGCTGGGCCTGCACCTTGACCTGACGCTGGGCGGCTGGGCGGCCGACGGGCTGCTGGCAATCTTTTTCTTCGTCGTCGGCCTCGAGCTCAAGCGCGAGTTCGTCGCGGGCGACCTCCGCGATCCCGCCCGCGCCGCGCTACCGATCGCCGCGGCGGTGGGCGGCATGGTGTTGCCGGCGGTGCTCTTCGTCGCCTTCACCCTTCGCGAGGGCGGCGGAGCATCCCGTGGCTGGGCCATTCCGACCGCCACCGACATCGCGTTCGCGGTGGCCGTGCTGGCGGTGATCTCCACCCATTTACCGGGGGCGCTGCGGACGTTCCTGCTCACCCTGGCCGTCGTCGACGATCTGTTGGCCATCACGGTGATCGCGGTGTTCTACACCGAGAAGATCAACCTGACCGCACTGCTGGCTGCGGTGATTCCGCTGGCGCTGTTCGCGGCTCTCGTGCAGCGGCGGGTCCGGTCGTGGTGGCTGCTCATTCCGCTGGCAGCACTCACCTGGGCGTTCGTCCACGAGTCCGGCGTGCACGCGACGGTCGCGGGCGTGCTTCTCGGCTTCACCGTGCCGGTGCTGCGCAGCGAGGCCGCCGGCGGTCCCGACGCGGGTCCCGGGCTGGCGGAGCATTTCGAGCACCGGATGCGGCCGGTGTCGGCGGGCTTCGCGGTGCCGGTCTTTGCGTTCTTCGCCGCCGGGGTGACGTTCGGTGGCTATGACGGTTTGATAACGGCCCTGTCCGATCCGATCGCGATGGGTATCGTCGCCGGGCTGGTGGTCGGCAAGACCGTCGGGGTGTTCGGCACCACCTGGCTGCTGTCCGCGGCGACCCGTGCCAGTCTCGACTCGGCTTTGCGCTGGATCGACGTCTTCGGCATGTCCATGCTCGCCGGGGTCGGCTTCACGGTATCGCTGCTGATCGGCGAATTAGCCTACGATCCGGGCTCCGAACGGCACGACATCGTCAAGGTCGCGGTGCTCGCAGGAAGTTTGCTGGCCGCGGTGCTCGCGGCGGTGGTGCTACGCCTGCGCAACCGGCATTACCGGCTGGTGTGGGAGCTGGAGAACCGCGATGTCGACAACGACGGTGTGCCCGACGTCTACGGGTCTGGGCAGGACTGATCTCTGCGACGATGCGTAGACTGGCCGAATGCTTGAACAGGTTCGCGGCCCCGCCGATCTGCAACACCTGTCCCAGGCGCAGCTGACCGAGCTTGCTGCCGAGATTCGCCAGTTTCTGATCCACAAGGTCGCCGCTACGGGCGGCCACCTCGGGCCCAATCTCGGTGTGGTCGAGTTGACGCTGGCCCTGCACCGGGTCTTCGACTCTCCGCATGACCCTATCCTTTTCGACACCGGCCACCAGGCCTACGTCCACAAGATGCTCACCGGCCGCGCCGCCGAATTCGACACGTTGCGCAAGAAAGACGGCCTGTCGGGTTACCCGTCGCGAGCCGAGAGCGAGCATGACTGGGTCGAATCCAGCCACGCCTCCGCCGCCCTTTCCTACGCCGACGGCCTGGCCAAGGCCTTCGAGCTGACGGGGCATCGCAACCGGCACGTCGTCGCCGTGGTCGGTGACGGTGCGCTGACCGGCGGTATGTGCTGGGAAGCGCTGAACAACATCGCCGCCGCCAAGCGGCCGGTCATCATCGTCGTCAACGACAACGGACGCTCCTACGCACCGACGATCGGCGGACTGGCCGATCATCTCGCCCGGCTCCGGTTGCAGCCGGCTTATGAGCGGGTCCTGGAGCGCGGCCGGGTGGCTGTGCGCGGTATGCCGGTAATCGGCGAGGCGTGCTACCACGCCATGCACAGCGTCAAAGCCGGCATCAAGGACGCGCTGTCCCCGCAGGTGCTGTTCACCGATCTCGGCCTGAAATACGTCGGCCCGATCGACGGCCACGACGAACACGCCGTGGAGACCGCGCTGCGGTACGCCCGGGGCTTCAAGGCCCCGGTGATCGTGCACGTGGTCACCCGCAAAGGCATGGGCTACGCGCCGGCCGAGAATGACGAAGCCGAGCAGATGCACTCCTGTGGGGTGATCGACCCTGACACCGGGCTGGCCACGAAGTCGGCCGCGCCCGGCTGGACGTCGGTGTTCTCCGACGCGCTGATCTCCTATGCCCACAAGCGGCGCGACGTCGTCGCGATCACCGCGGCAATGCCCGGCCCCACCGGGTTGTCGGCGTTCGGTGAACGCTTTCCAGACCGGCTCTTCGACGTGGGCATCGCCGAGCAGCACGCGATGACATCAGCGGCCGGGCTGGCGATGGGCGGCCTGCACCCGGTGGTGGCGATCTACTCCACGTTCCTCAACCGCGCGTTCGACCAGATGATGATGGACGTTGCCCTGCACAAGCTGCCGGTCACCATCGTTCTGGACCGAGCAGGCGTCACCGGTAACGACGGCGCCAGTCACAACGGCATGTGGGACCTGTCGATTCTCGGCATTGTTCCGGGAATGCGGGTAGCTGCGCCGCGTGACGGCGCCCGGTTGCGCGAGGAGCTCGGCGAAGCACTCGACGTCAATGACGGGCCGACCGCCATCCGGTTTCCCAAAGGTGAAGTGGGGGAGGATATTCCGGCGCTCGAGCGGGTGTCCGGTCTCGACATCCTGGCACGCCCGGCCGGCGGGCTGAGCAATGAGGTCCTGCTCGTCGCGGTGGGCTCGTTCGCGCCGATGGCACTCAAAGTCGCGCAACGACTGCGTAATCAGGGCATCGGGGTGACGGTCGTCGACCCGCGTTGGGTGCTCCCGGTGCCCGAGGGCATTGCGCCGCTTGCCACCTCACACAAGCTGGTGGTGACGATGGAAGACAACGGTGTACACGGTGGAGTCGGCTCCGCCGTCTCGGTCGCGTTGCGTGCCGCCGACATTGACGTACCGTGCCGCGGTCTCGGTGTGCCGCAACACTTCCTCGACCACGCCGGGCGGAGTGAGGTGCTCGAGGACATCGGCCTGACCGAGCAGAACATCGCCCGTCAGGTCACCGGTTGGGTGGCCGCCCTCGGGACGCTCGACGACTCGGTCAGCGACTCCGCCGACAAGACGAACTGACTCAATCCGCTTCGGCAGCAGGAGCACTCAGCGCCTCGGCGAGCACCGGGACGACCAGGGTGCGCTGCCATGTCCTGGCCCCGCCCTCGCGCAGGACGGTCTCGACCGCCCCGCGGACATCGTCGGTCTCCTGCCAGTCCCAACACAGCCTGCGGACGAGTTCGGGGGAGACCAGGTTCTCGGTGGGCACATGGACCCGCTCGGACAGCTCGGACAGGCGCGCGCGGGCGGCGTCCAGCCGTGCGGCCGCCTCGGGTTTGCGTTTGGCCCAGCGTACTGCGGGGGGTGGACCGTTCTGCGGCTCGGAGCTGTCCGGCGGGTCGGGGTCGGCGCGGGCAGACTCCAGAGCCGCCAGCCAGACGTGGGCACTACGGCGTTGCTTGTGGCCGCCGAAGATCGGCAGCTTGGTCAGCTCCTCGACGGTCTTTGGGTCGGCGACGGCCGCGGCAATGATCGCGGAATCCGGCAGGATCCGCCCCGGGGCGATGTCGCGGCGGCGGGCGATCTGATCGCGCACCGTCCACAATTCACGCACCGCGGCCAGCGCCTGCCGGTTGCGAACCTTATGGAGCCCGGACGTGCGTCGCCACCGGTCGCGGCGGGTCGGTGTTGCCTCGGCGCGCCGGAGGTATTCGAATTCCTCTGCGGCCCAATCGGATTTGCGTTGTTGGTCGAGCTCCCCGGCGATCGCCTCGCGGAGCGCGATCAGCACCTCGACGTCGAGCGCGGCGTAGTTCAGCCACGCGTCGGGCAGCGGGCGTTTGGACCAGTCCGCCGCGCCGTGGCCCTTGGCCAGTCCCAGACCGAGGAGGCGCTGCACCATCGCTGCCAGGTTCACCCGCTCGAAACCGGCCAGGCGACTGGCCAATTCGGTGTCGTAGAGTGCCGGCGGGCGCATTCCCACCTCTGCCAGGCAGGGCAGGTCCTGATCAGCGGCGTGCAGGATCCACTCGTCTTCGGATAGCACCTCGGCGACCGGTCGCAGTACGTCGATCGGACTACTGCCATGGTTGACCGGGTCGATCAGCACGGTGCCGGCCCCGGTGCGACGGATCTGGATCAGGTAGGCGCGGTTGGAGTAGCGGAAACCCGACGCACGCTCGGCGTCGACGGCGAACGGACCGGTGCCCTTCGCGAGTTGGTCGGCCGCCCGGGCGATCTCGTCGACGCTGACCGACACCGGCGGCACGCCCTCGGCCGGACGCAGCAGCGGAGTGGCCTCGGGGGCGTCCTCGGCTGCGGTATCGGTCGCCGCGGTGGCGGCGTCGTCGTCGTCTGGCATATCAGGCGCGGGAGCGGGAACCGAGGTCCGTCACTCCCACCGGCGGCAGGCCCGCGGCGTGTTCGAGGACCTCACAGAACGCCTGAACATGAGTGTCGAGTGACATGGTCGTGGCGGTCCACGATGCGCGCATCTCGAGTTGATGCGCGCGTGGGGGACCGGAGATGTCGCCGTAGCGCACCGAGGTGGTGGCGGTGACGGTGCCGCCCAGGGCGGTGACGTGCTCGGACCGGCTGTCCAGGGCGTCGACCAGCCAGCTCCAGGCGACCTCGGGAAGCAGCGGGTCGACGGCCTCGCTCGAGTCCAGGTCGGCCTGGATGTAGGCGACCAGGCGCATGGTGCCGTCCCAGGCTTCCGAGCCGTCAGGATCGTGCAGCAGGATCAGCCGGCCGAACGCGTCGCCGTCGGAGGTCTCCGGGACGATGTCGGTGTCGGGGTGCTTCACCTCGGCGCCCAGCGCATAGCTGTACGGCGCGAGACGTTGAGGTGGACGGATGGGACCGAGTTCGATCTCCGCCCGCACCTGCGCGGTGTTCATCGCCGCCACCGCCTCGCGGAAAAGCGCGGGTTCCGCAGTGGTCACGCCAAAAGACGCTAGCCCTATCGCCGAGGTCCAGCGGGCAGGCGCGCCGATTTGGGCTCCGGCGGGCAGGAGCGGAGCGACCCGGGGATGGGCTCCGGCGGGCAGGAGCGGAGCGACCCGGGGATGGGCTCCGGCGGGCAGGAGCGGAGCGACCCGGGAGATGGGTCGGGGCGGCTCAGGGCTCGTGGGCTGGGCACGTGGGCTCATGGGAACATGGACGCGATGAGTATCCGTCGCCAGCTGCCCGAGGCGCCCTATCTGGCCGCCGCCACTGGCCGCAAACCCAGCCGCATTCCGGTCTGGTTCATGCGCCAGGCCGGCCGATCGCTGCCCGAGTACCGCGAACTGCGGGCCAAGAACACGATGATGCAGGCCTGCTTCGACCCGGCCTTGATCAGCGAGATCACCCTGCAGCCGGTGCGCAGGCACGGAGTCGACGCGGCGATCCTGTTCTCGGACATTGTGGTCCCCATGCGGGCCGCCGGAATCGAACTCGATATCGTCCCCGACGTCGGCCCGGTCATCGACGATCCGGTGCGGACCGCGACAGATGTGGCAGCCCTGAAAGGTCTTGAGCTGCAGCGGGTCAGCGCGGTCTCTGACGCTGTGGGCATGCTGGTGGGCGAGCTCGGCGAGGTGCCGCTGATCGGCTTCGCCGGTGCACCGTTCACGCTGGCGTCCTACCTGGTTGAAGGCGGCCCCAGCAAGCTGCACGAGCGGACCAAGGCGATGATGTTCGCCGACCCGTCGACCTGGCACGCGCTGATGGGGCTGCTGACCGACCTGACGATCGCCTTCCTCAAGGTGCAACTCGATGCGGGTGTGGACGCCATCCAGGTGTTCGACTCGTGGGCGGGCACGCTGTCGTTGGCCGACTACCGCACCCATGTGCTTCCGCACAGCTCGCGGGTGTTCGCCGCGCTGGCCGACTACCGGGTGCCGATGACGCATTTCGGGGTGGGCACCGCCGAACTCCTGGGGGCCATGGGCGAGGCCGGCGCGACCGTCGTCGGCGTCGACTGGCGTACCGCGCTGGCCGATGCCGCCCTGCGGGTCGGCCCCAAGGTGGCGTTGCAGGGCAACCTGGACCCGGTCGTGTTGCTGGCCGGCTGGTCGGTGGTCGAGCAGTCCGCGCGTTCGGTCGTCGACGATGGGCGCCTGGCAGTCGACGCCGGTGCGGCCGGGCACATCTTCAACCTGGGACACGGCGTGCTGCCGGCCACCGACCCGGGGTTACTGACGGATTTGGTGGGCCTGGTGCACTCGTTGTGAGCGGCGGGCAGGGGCGAAGCGACCGGGGATTGTTGTGAGGTATTGCGTTGTCGGCGGCGGTATTTCGGGATTGGTCGCCGCCTACCGCCTGCGCACGCTGGCCGGCCCGGACGCCGACATCACGGTGTTCGACCCGGCCGACCGGCTCGGCGGCATCCTGCGCACCGAACGGATCGCCGGCCAGTCGATGGACATCGGGGCCGAAGCTTTCGTGGTGCGCCGCCCCGAAGTGCCGGCACTGCTGGCAGAACTGGGCCTGGCCGGCCGTCAGATCAGCACTACGGGAGTCCGTCCGACCATCTACAGCCAGGGTCGCCTGCATCCGCTGCCGCCCGACACCGTCAACGGCATCCCGACGTCCGCGGCGTCGGTGACCGGGCTGGTCGACGACGCGACGATCGCGCAGATGGCCGCCGAACCCAGCCGGCCCCTGCACTGGCGGTTCGGCGCCGACCCGGCCGTCGGCGCCGTCGTCGCCGACCGGTTCGGCGGCCAGGTCGTCGCCCGCTCGGTGGACCCGATGCTCTCTGGTGTGTACGCCGGTTCGGCGGCCACCATCGGCATCCGCTCCGCGGTGCCCACACTGGCCGCCGCACTCGACGCGGGGGCCGGCAGCCTGACCGACGCCGGCCGGCGCGCGCTGCCGGGCGGCACGCGTGGCCCGGTGTTCGGCGCGATCGACGGTGGCTATCAGGTGCTGTTGGACGCGCTGGTGACGCGCAGCCGGCTGAGCTGGGTGCAGACGTCGATACAGCACATCGCCCCCCACGGGACGGGCTGGGACCTGCGCGATGACGAGCGCCAGCACTGGCGGGCCGACGGCGTGATCGTGGCGGTGCCGGCCCCGCGGCTGGCGCCGCTGCTGGCCGAGGTCGTGCCGAGTGCCGCTGCGGCGGCCGCCCGGGTTCCAGTCGCCTCCGCGGCGGTGCTCGCACTGGCTGTCCCCGGCGGCACGCCGCTGCCCGCGCAGTCCGGTGTGCTGGTCGCCAGCGGAGAATGCTTGCACACCAAAGCGATAACGCTGTCGACGCGTAAGTGGGGAACGCGTGGCAACGCCGAATTGCTGCGGCTGTCGTTCGGCCGCTTCGGCGACGACATAGCGAAGGCCACGTCTGATACCGACCTCCAATCGTGGGCGACAGAAGACCTGCAGACCGTGTTCGGTATCGCGGTGGACCCGGTCGACGTCCGGGTGCACCGCTGGCTGGACGCGATGCCGCAATACGCCCCCGGCCACCGTGAGCTGGCCGCCGCGGCGCGCAAGGATCTGCCGCCCACGCTGGCCATCGCGGGCAACTACCTGGACGGCATCGGGGTGCCGGCGTGCGTGGCGGTGGCCGGCCGGGCGGCCGCGGATGTGGTGGCCGCCACCATGCGCACCTAGCCGGACCTGCGCGTGGCACGATGGGTCCTATGGCCAAACTGGACTTCGACGAGCTCAACGCCGCGCTCCGCTACGTGATGTTCTCGAGCTTCGCGGCCGAACCGGGCGAGTTGGGCTTCGACGAGGAGTCGCGGGCGGCCGTCGCCGACGAGACCGCGACGTTCCTCAAGCAACAGGAGGACAACGGTGTCGTGGTGCGCGGCATCTACGACGTCGCGGGCCTGCGCGCCGACGCCGACTTCATGATCTGGACGCACGCTGAGCGGATCGAGTCGCTTCAGGCCACCTACAACGATTTCCGGCGCACCACGACGTTGGGCCGGGCCGTCACGCCGGTGTGGAGCGCGGTGGCGCTGCACCGCCCGGCGGAGTTCAACAAGAGCCACATCCCGGCATTTCTGGCCGGGGAGGAGCCGGGCAACTACGTTTGCGTCTACCCCTTCGTGCGTTCGCTGGACTGGTATCTGCTGCCCGACGAGGACCGCCGCAAGATGCTGGCCGATCACGGCATGGCCGCCCGAACCTACAAAGACGTGCGGGCCAACACCGTCCCGGCCTTCGCGCTCGGCGACTACGAGTGGATCCTGGCGTTCGAAGCCCCTGAGCTGTACCGCATCGTCGACCTGATGCGTGATCTGCGGGCCACCGAAGCCCGCCGGCATGTCCGCGAGGAGACCCCGTTCTTCACCGGTCCCCGCATCGGCGTCGAGGAATTGATCGCCAAGCTGCCTTAGCAAACGCGCTTCGAAGTCCCTGTTTGGCGGCCCTTGGTTCGCTACGATTGCTGGACCGTGAGTTTCCTGCGCGGCCGACACGATCGGGGGCCCGTTTGAGAGGGCTGAGGGCGAAGCAGACCACAGCGATGGTCGTCGGTCTTGTCGTGTGCGTTCTGGTGATCGGGATGCTGTTCGCGCTCACCGGATGGCTCGGCGGGTCGCGCATTACGCTTGCCAGCGCTGCCGACAACCTGATGACCGCGCTCGCCGCCGTTGCTACGATCGCCGCGGCCATCACCGCGCGGACTGGCCGCGGCCGGGTGCGAATCGCATGGACTGCGATGTCCATCGGGCTCGCTTCATTCACGCTCGGTGCTGTTCTCTGGTTCTTTTACCGACTCGCCGAAGTCAAGCACCCGTACCCATCAGTGGCCGACGTCGCGTACCTGGTTCTGCCGATCGCCACCGCGATTGCGTTGCTGCTGCTGTCATCCGGGCTCAGCCGCACGTCCCGGACGCGGCTGATCCTCGACGGACTGATCGTGGCGGGGTCGTTCGTCATCGTGGGCTGGGCCGTGGTGCTCGACGAGTTGTGGAAGTCGGTGCCCAGCGATCGGATGCAGGTTGCGGTTTCGGTCAGTTACCCGGTGCTGGATGCCGCCGTTCTGACCATTGGCGTCTTGGTGGTCGCGCGCGCCCAACGCGGCCAGCGCCGGACACCGGTGCTGTTGACGCTTGCCATGTTGGGTATTGCGATGTCCGACGGCGCCTTCGTCTATCTGACCGCAACGAGACAGTCGACGGCTACTGCGTCGCTCTACCTCGGATGGCTGGTGGGGCTGGCGTTGTTCGGCGCAGCAGCGATCGCCGCGCGCGGATTCGTGCACCGGGAAACTGTTGCGCCGCAAGCTGTTTCATGGACGTCGGTGTGGTTGCCGTTCGTGCCGCTACTGCTGGCCAGCGCGGCGATCTTCACCGAGACGCCCCAGGAGATCAAGGACGGGCCGATACCGGTCATCGGAGTGGTGCTGCTGCTGGCGTTCAGCGGCCGCCAGCTGCTGGTGATGAGCGAGAACCGCAGTCTGCTGGCGACGGTGGCCGAGCAGGCGCTGCGTGATCCGCTGACCGGCGTCGGCAATCGCATCGTGTTCCGGGATCGCCTCAACCACGCCATGCAGTTGCGCCAGCGCGACGGACTGTCGGTCGCCGTTCTGGCCATGGACCTCGACGACTTCAAGGTGGTCAACGACACCCTCGGTCACCCGGTCGGTGACGAACTGCTCAGCCTGGTCGCCGAGCGGATAGTCGGATCTGTCCGAGCCGGTGACACTGTGGCGCGCCTCGGCGGCGACGAGTTCGCTGTGCTCATCGAAGGGCGAGTGGACAATTCGCAACTGGTCGCGCACCGGGTGGTGGAGGCGTTCGACGAGCCCTTCATCGTCGACGGTCAGGATCTGCTGATCCGGCCCAGTGCCGGTCTCGCGGTCGCCGAAGCCGATGACCCCGACCTGACCGCAGAGGATCTGCTCAAGCGCGCGGGCATCGCGATGTATGCCGCCAAGCGGTCCCGGACCGGCGGCGTCCATCCGTTCAACTCGGAGATGTTGCTCGCCGAAGCGCCCGACAGCGACCTCTTCGGCAGTGGGTCATTGCCCACCACGCGCAGTGGTGCCGGCACAATCCGATTGCTCAGCGAGCTGCGCCAGGCCATCGACCAGTTCGAACTCACCCTCGTGTATCAGCCGAAGTTCGACCTCAACACCGCCGCGATCGTCGGAGTGGAGGCGCTGGTGCGCTGGCCGCATCCAACGCGCGGCCTGCTTGCACCCGACGAGTTTCTCCCGCTGGTCCGTCGCTACGGGCTGATGGGCTCGATCACCGACCTGGTGGTCAATCAGGCCCTCGACGACGTATTGCGCTGGCGCGCTGACTCTCTCGAGATACCCATCGCGGTGAACGTGTTCGCGCCGTCGATGGCCGACCTGAGATTGCCCGGCAAGTTCGCCAAGGCACTCGCGGCCCGCGACCTCGATCCGTCACAACTTACCGTCGAGATCACCGAAGACCTCTTCCTGGACAACATGGAGCGCACCAGGGCGGTGCTGGATCAGTTGCAGGAACACGGAATCCGGATCGCGATTGACGATTTCGGCAGCGGTTACTCGGCGTTGTCCTACATGCGTGACCTCACCGTCGACGAGGTCAAGCTGGACCGCCACTTCATCGCGCCGATCCCTGCCGACAAACGGGCTGCCGCCGTGGTACGCGCCGTGATCAATCTGGCCGCCGAGCTGGGTTTGTCCACGGTCGCCGAGGGCATCGAAACGGCGACCACGGCGGACTGGCTCCGCGAGCAGGGCTGCAACATCGGGCAGGGCTACTACTTCAGTCCGCCGCTGACTGCCGACAAACTGCGCGACCTACTGAAGAGATGTAGGACCGACGGTGGCGGCCAGGCTCTGGGTTGCTCGGATCGGCAAGGCGCCGGCCTCTGGTCCGAATCCGACGTCCCGCAGATCGAGCTGCTGCGATAGCAATCCACGAGACGGCACGAATGTCCAAGATGCCCAAGACTTCTCATGTCGCGCTGGGTGCCGCCGTCGCCTATGTCGCGATCGCCGCCGTGATTCTGGCCGGCTGGTCGTTCGATAAGAGGATCACCGTCGTCAACGATGTCATCTCGGTCGCGGTTACCGTTCCGGCCTTCGTCTTCGCGGTGCTGGCGGCCCGGTCGCTGGAGGGTCGCCGGCGGCGCGCGTGGGTGGCGCTGACCATCGCACTGCTGGGCTGGGCAAGCGGCGAGGCGATCTGGGCGTACTACGATGTGCGGTTTCATGAGGTGCCGTTTCCGTCCATCGCCGATGCCGGATATCTGCTGTTTCCGATAGGTGTTTGCGCGGCGCTGTTGTTCATGCCCGTCGACAACCGCCAGTCCCGGGGCCGGCTGATCCTGGACGGATTCATCGTGGCGGCCTCACTGTTCCTGGTGAGCTGGGTGCTGATTCTGCACCAGATGTACGTGTCCGACGAGACAGGTCGGCTGGGACTGGCGATCTCGGTGATCTACCCGCTCGCCGACATCCTGGTCCTGACGGTCGCCGCGGTTGTCGTGGTCGGGGCCGGTAGTGATCGTCGGCTGTCGCTGACCCTGTTGACCGCGGGTGCAGCCTGCTTTGCCTTGTCGGACAGCGCGTTTGTCTATCTGGCCCATCGCGACGAGTACACGTCGGGAAACCTCATCGACCTCGGGTGGGCCGCCGGCGTGCTGCTGTTCACCGTGGCCGCGGCCGCAGCCTGCGATGGCGGGGTCGACGAACGCGGCCCGCTGGCGCTGCCGGGGTGGGCATCGGTCTGGATGCCCTACACGCCGCTGCTCTTGGCGGCCATCGTCACGGCCGCCCAGCCGGCGCCGCTGCTGAGGTCTCCGCCCGTCATGGTCGTCGCAGGTCTGCTGGTATTCGCGGTGCTCGCTCGGCAATTTCTGGCTGTGCGGGAGAACCGGCGGCTGGTTGCCGCCGTCGCCGACCAGGCGCTGCACGATCCGCTGACCGGGCTGGCCAACCGCGCACTGTTCAACAGCCGCCTCGACCGGGCAATGAAATTGCTGCAGCGCGAGCAACTTCCGCTGGCGGTGATATCCATCGACCTGAATGATTTCAAGCTGGTCAACGACAACCTGGGGCATTTGGTCGGGGACGATTTGTTGGTCGGAGTCGCTGCGCGACTGCGCACCTGCCTGCGGCGGGGCGACACGGTGGCCCGGCTCGGCGGCGACGAGTTCGCCGTGTTGGTCATCGGCAGCGCTGAGGCGGCTGAGCTCGCCGGTAACCGGGTGGTCGACGCCTTCGAGGAACCGTTCATGCTCAGCGGTCACGAGCTGCTGATCAGACCCAGTGTCGGGCTGGCGGTGGCTGAGGGGCACGAGGGGGCTCTCTCGGCCGGGGACCTGATGAAGCACGCCGACATCGCGATGTACTCGGCGAAACGATCGCGACTGCGTGCGATGCAGATCTACACCCCGGAAATGCAATTGCTCACCGACGTCGACGACAAGAAGCTGTTCGGATCGCCCGCGCCGGACCCCGAATTCGGCGGAGTTCCGCCGGTCGAAGTGCTGGGCCGGCTTCGGGTGGCTATCGACAACACCGAGCTCACGCTGGTCTATCAGCCGAAGGTGGATCTGCGCACCGGCGAGCTCGTCGGGGTGGAGTCGTTGCTGCGCTGGCCGCAGCCCGACGGCGGCGTGCTGTCACCGGAGGCGTTTCTGCCGCTGGTGCGTAGGCACGGACTGATGGGTCTGGTCACACAGCTGGTGATCACCACCGCTCTTGATGACGCACTGGCCTGGCATCAGGCGGGCATCGACGTGCCGGTCGCGGTGAACCTGTTCGCCCCTTCACTGGCCAACGCCGACCTGCCGGCGTTGATCGCGCGAGCGCTGGCCGACCGCGGCCTGGAGCCGACCGCCTTGACGGTGGAGATCACCGAAGATCTGTTCCTGGACAGCACCGAGCGCACGCGTAGGGTGCTGGAACAATTGCGCGACAATGGAATTCGCATCGCCATCGACGATTTCGGCAGCGGTTACTCGGCCTTGTCCTATCTGCGGGACCTGCCGATCGACGAGGTGAAACTGGACCGGAGCTTCATCTCGTCGATTCTGGTCGACGCACGCGCGGCGGCGGTCGTCAGGGCGATCGTCGATCTCGCGCACGTGCTGGATCTGACCGTGGTCGTCGAGGGTGTCGAGGACGACGAGACCGCGCAGCTGGTGCGCGAACTCGGCTGCGACATCGGCCAGGGCTTCTTCTACGGCTTGCCGCTGGCCCCTGACGAGTTGCTGAGGTCAGGCAAGACTACCGTTTCCGATTATCAGGCGCGGCGGCGTTGCTAACCTAGCGCTGCTGTAAATGCCGTCTCGGCCGAACCATTCATGGCTGTGAGTGTGGCGGCGAGGGGGTGGGATGCGTAACGGACGAGCGGCCGTCTTCATTGCTGCCGCAGGTGCTGCGATTGCCTTATGGCTGATCGGCGACTGGGTGCCTGTTACGGTGCTCAACCGGATCAACAACGCGGTCTTCCTCATCGCGCCGTGGGTCGCAGCCGGAAGTGCCGCGTGGGCGGCCTGGTCGTCGTCGGGTCGGCACCGGATCGCGTGGGTGTGCTTGACCGTCGGCCTCACCGGGTGGGCGGTCGGTGCGGCGACGCTCATCTACTTCGAGGCGCTTCTCACCGGGCATCTGCTGTCCGGTGTCCAGACGTGGCCCTTCGTCCTCTTCCCGATCGGCTGTGGCGCCGCGCTGCTGCTGTTTCCGACCGGCCTGACCAAGCGCTACCTTGGCCGGTTCCTCCTCGACGGGGTCGTAGTCGCGGGCTCGTTCTTCTTGGTGTTCTGGCTTGTGGTCCTGGACCGGCTGTACACGACCGAGGGCGACACCGGACATCTGGCCCAGGTCCTGCCCGCGGTGTTCGCGGCCCTGGAGCTCGCCGTGCTCACCCTCGGCCTGCTGCTCGTGGTCCGGGGCCCGTCTGAGTTGCGTGCCACCTTGGCCCTGCTGACCGCCGGACTGCTCTGCGTCATCTTGTCCGACAGCGTGTACACCTACATCTCGGTGGACGGTTCCTATGAACACGGGACCTTCGTGGACACCGGCTGGATCGCCGGGATGTTGCTGATCACGATTGCGGCGCTGTCCTCGCACCAACCCACCTCGCCCGCCCCCAAGGCCCGCAGAGAGTCGGCCTGGGCCTCGGCGTGGCTGCCAGGACTCACCGCGGTCATGGTCGTGGTGGCTGCCGCGACCGAGCCGATGCAGGACCTGACCGTTCGGCCGGTGCTGGTGCTCGGCGCATGTCTGGCGCTGGCCATCTTCACCCGCCAGTTCCTGGCGATCAGTGACAATCAGCGGCTCCTTGGCGAAATGGCCGATCAGGCGCTGCGGGATCCGCTCACCGGGGTGGCCAACTACACCGGGTTCAACGACCGGTTGGCCGCGGCGATGGAACGACGAGAGCACGACCGCGCCCCGGTCGCGCTGATGGTGTTGGATCTCAACGACTTCAAGCTGGTCAACGACAGCTACGGTCATCCCGTCGGCGACCGGTTGCTCATGCTGGTGGCAGACCGGATCAATCGCGCCGTGCGCCCCGATGACATGGTGGCGCGACTCGGCGGTGACGAGTTCTCCGTCGTCATGGCCGGACCGATCGTGGATTCCGAGACAGTGGCACACCGAGTGGTGGACGCGTTCGCCGCGCCGTTCATGGTCGACGGCCACGAACTGGCGATCAGGCCGAGTGCGGGTGTGGCTTTCGCCCCTGTCGAGGATTTGCGGCTGGGCGCTGAAGTGCTGCTGAAACAGGCTGATACTGCGATGTATTCGGCGAAGTGGGCGGGCTCGGGCGGTGTGCACACGTTCACCCCCGAGATGGCCTCCACACGGGTGGACCGGGAATTGTTCCGCACCACCGACGTTCCGGAACGCAGCGGGTCCGCGGTACTGGCCCTGTTGAGCGAACTGCGGCACGCCGTCAGCCGCGGCGAGCTCACGCTCGTGTATCAACCGCAATTCCATTTGCAGACAGGGAGTTTGGTCGGCTTCGAAGCGCTGGTGCGCTGGCCCCAGCACGACGGCAGCGTTCTAATGCCGCTGGACTTCCTGCCGATGGTTCGCCGTAACGGGATGATGGACGAGGTCACCGACCTCGTGCTCGACAAGGCGTGCCGGGACGCCGCGCGGTGGCAGGCGGCCGGCATCGACGCGTCGGTGGCGGTCAACCTGTTCGCGCCACTGCTGGCCGACGCGACCGTGCCGGGCCGCGCAGCGGCCGCTCTCGCCGCGAGTGGGCTGGAGCCGTCCAATCTCACCGTCGAGATCACCGAGCACCTCGTTCTCGGCGATCTCGACCAGACCCGACAGGTGCTGCACCAGTTGCGGGATCAGCGGATTCGAGTCGCCATCGATGATTTCGGCACCGGCTATTCGACGCTGTCGTATCTGCGGGACCTGCCCAATGACGAAGTCAAGCTGGACCGTTACTTCGTCGCGCCGGTGCTGACCGATCCGACGGCGGCGGCGGTCGTGCGCGCCGTCGTCGATCTCGCGCACACGCTCGGGATGACCACGGTGGCCGAAGGTGTCGAGAACGCGGAGACCGCCGCGTGGCTTCAGCAGTACGGGTGCGATATCGCCCAGGGCTACTTCTACAGCGCGCCCATCGACTTCGACACGTTGCTCGAACGCTTCGCCTCGCGGACCGCTACGCCTCGGACGGCACCAGCTTCAGCGAAATCGAATTGATGCAGTAGCGCTGATCGGTCGGGGTCGGGTAGCCCTCGCCGGTGAACACGTGCCCGAGGTGGCTGTGGCAGTTGGCGCACAGCACCTCCACCCGGCGCATACCCAGTGTGTCGTCCGGCCGCAGGATCACCGCGTCGGAGTGCGACGGGTCGAAGAATGACGGCCAGCCACAGTGCGACTCGAATTTCTCAGAGCTGCGGAACAATTCGGTACCGCAGGCCCGACAGGCGTAGACGCCTTCGGTCTTGGTGTCGGTGTACTCACCGGTGAACGGCCGCTCGGTGCCGGCCTCGCGCAGTACTGCATACTCGGCCGGGTCCAGGCGCTTGCGCCACTCATCGTCGGTCAGTTCGAGCTTCGGGGCGGGAATCGAACTCATGGCTTCACGGTACCGTGGCGCCGGCCCGAGGTTCGCGCATCCACGGCGGGTCGATTCCGTCGGCCAGCCGGTCCTCGGCCTTGGCGTCGGCGTAGCGGTAGTACAGCACGCACAACACCACGACCAGCATCAGCGACCAGCCGTAGGTGATCTTCATGTACTCCAGGAAGCGCCCGGTCGTCGGCCAGCGCCACATCAGCCAGCGGTCCATGGTCAAGAACCCGTAGGTGGCCAGCCACGCAGGCCAGTTACGGACCACCGAGTTGGGCAGCACCACGGTCATCAGGAACGGGAACAACATCATCGAGTAGTAGCCCTGTGCCAGCGACAGCACCAGCCACGAGGCGATCAGCAGCACACCGGAGGAGGTCAGCATCCAGAACAGCGGGTCGCGGTCTTTGTAATAGCGGTGCAGCAGCCACAGGCTGGCGATGGCCAGAACCAGGAACAGCACTCGCAGCGTCAGGATCAGCCACGCCGGTAGCCCGTAATACGTCCCGTTGCCCAGCACTGAGCTGTTGAAGTAGTCGCGGGTGGAGAAGATGTAGGGCAGGGTGCGTTCGACGAAGTTCATCGGGTCGGCGACCAGCGGCCAGGCCGCCAGGTTGAAGACCACCGGCACGACGATCGCGGCCACCACGGTCCGCCACTGCCGGTTGAGCAGGGGCAGCAGCAGCAACACGCCGAGCACCGGTTTGACCACCAGCGACAGCCCGATCACCACACCTGCCCACCACTGGTGACTGACCTTGCCGTCGAGCAGCCAGCGGAAGAACAGCACCTCGCAGAGCAGGATGCAGCCGTTGATGTTGGTGAAGACCAGGGTGTTGGTCACCGATTCGGTGCAGAACATCCCGAGCAGCAGCGCGGGCAGGGCCACCGAGGTCAGCGGGAACTTGAACAACCGGACCAGCAGGCAGGCGGCGATGATCATCGCCGCGGTGTTGAAGAACACGAACCAGTTGTGCGAGGCGAACACCGGCAGGTAGCCGAACGGCGCCATCAGCAGGGTGCCGCCGGGCGGGTACAGGTAATGCGGGTCGACGTGATCGAAATGCTCGTTGTAGATGTCCAGACCGCGGCGGAAGTTGGACACCGCGCGGTAGACCGGGCCGAAGTCGTCGGTGATGTAACCGTTGGAGGACAGCACGTAACTGCGGTGAATGATCGACATGATCGCGATGGGCCACAGCACCGAACGCAGGATCGTCGCCGCGTCGGGCGGGCTGGTCCGGGGGCGAAACGCGGCCAGCAGGCCGGGTCGCGATGAGTCAGCTAGCGCCACGTCGGAACCGTACACCGACGATGTCCGTCAGTTGTTCAGGCAGGGCAGTAGGTGTCGGTCGGCGGCATATTGCCGCTGTCCAGATAGCTCATCATGGGCGGCAGTGCGCAGGCGGTGTAGATGCTGGCGCCGTGCCCGATGCCCTGCCACATCACCCGCTTGCTGGCGGCGCCGGCGTTGATGATGGTGGCCGCCGACGCCGGCACACCCTGGTTGCCGGCGATCGGATCGTTCTGCACGCCCAGCAGCAGCACGTTGACCTTAAGGTCCTTCGGCTCCTTGGGTGCCGCGCCGCTGGGCCAGTTCAGGCATTTCACCAGGCCTAGCGCGCCGACTGTACCGAATTGGGGATAGAGCTTGCCCCACTGCACGACGAGTTCACGGACCCGATCGGGCGTCGGGCGGTTCAGCGCGTCGCTGCACGAGTTGATGAATTGGCCGTCGGTGTCACGCATCGCTTCGGCCCGATTGATCAGGCTGTTCAGCTGGTTGGCATCACCACCGCGGGCCGCCGCGAGGACGTTCGCCAGGCTGACGGTGCTGCCGACCCGGTCGCCGCTGGGGAAGCCCAGCGCGGTGACGATGGCGTTGGCCAGCACCGCCACCGACACACCGCCCGGTCCGCCGCCGGCGCGGGCGGCGGCCAGCATCGAGTCGACGGCACCTTTCGGATCGGGTCCGAGCGCGCAGTTGACGGCTACACACTGCTGGGCGAATGCATCGAGGGCGGCCTGCTGTCCCTTGACCTGTTCCTCGGCGGCGGCTTCGGCGTTGACGCCGGGCGGCACGGGGGAATCGAGCACCAGGCGGGCCACCTTGTCGGGGTGCGACCCTGCGTAGGCCAGGGCGATCTGCGCGCCGTTGCCGACACCGATCAGCGCCAAGGCCGGCACATCCCAGGTGCTGCGCAGCCGCTCGAGATCCTCGGCGGCGCGGGCGTTGTCGTAGGCGGAGTCGCCTGGAGCGATGGTGTCGGTGCAGCTCGTCGTCGCGGTCATGGTGATCGCACCGAGGTTGGCCACCGGGTCGTCACCGGACTCGAACTGGGCCTGGTCGCGCATCTCCTGGCGGTCGAACGAATCGCGGCAGTCCACCGGACTGGACATACCGATTCCGCGACGGTCCACCGAGACGACGGGATGGCCCTTGAGCACGTCGGCGCCCGACCGTGACAGCCACACCGGCAACTGCATCGATGACGGGATGTCGGTGCCGGTGGTGAACACCAGCGGGCCGGCATCGGGCGGGGTCTGCACCGAGCGAGCGCGCACCACACCGATGCTCACCGTGCCGTTGGCGCCGGCAATCGGATCGAGGTCGGCGTCGTAATTGGCGCACTCCAGGATCACGCCGGGCGCCGGCGGAGTCCCGGCGTCACCGAAGACCTTGGAGGTGCAGTCCTTCCACCCCAACTCGTTCTTGGGTACCGCGATGGTCGGTGGGCCGCCGCCCGGTTTGGTCGTGGCCGGACCCGGCGGATTGTGGGCATGGCCGCTGGCGAACTGGGGGTTTGCGGCCAACCACGGGGCACATCCGGTCAGCAGAACCGTCAACGCCGCGGTGCCGAGGCTGACTATGGCTCGGGAGGCCCAGACCCGACGATCGCGCATAGCCACCACCCTAGCGACACCGATGGTGGGGATAGCTCAGCCGACGCGCGCATACCGCCCGTACAGATAGCCGTCGGCGTCGGACAGCAAGTGCTCGCGGCGCATCGCGGTCAGCACGTGGCCTGAGCCCGCCGCGATCCGCGGTGCGTCACCGCCGACCAGCATCGGAGCGGTTGTCAGGCACAGCTCGTCGAGCAAGCCGTGGTCGACGAAGGTGCCCATCAGGGTGGGTCCCCCTTCACACAGCACCTGGCGCAGCCCGCGCCCGGCCAGCGCCGTCAGCACCGCAGCCGGGTCCACCTCCGCCGGGTCGTCGCCAGAGCAGGCGATCACCTCGGCCGCGCCGCCCAGCCGAGTGCTCGCCTCGGCGGCGGCGTTGTCACAGGTCAGCACCAGCGGCGACACCTCGGTGCGGGCCAGCACCGGCCAGTCGTTGTCGACTCGTCCGGAGCGGGTGACCAGCGCGATAGGCGGGACCTCGCTCTGACCGCGCCGCTGCCGGTTGCCGCGCTGCGCGACCGTCATCTGTGCGCCCGAATAGTTCTCGGCGTGTGCGGTTCCGGCGCCGACGACGATGACGTCGGCCAGCTCGCGCAGCACCCGAAACAACCGCCGGTCACCCGGGCCGCCCAGTCCGCCCGACGTGCCATCGGTAGCGGCACCGCCGTCGAGGCTGATGATCGCGTTGCCGCGGACCAGGCAGCGGTCCAGATGTTCCGGGTACGCGTAGAGCTCGTAGAGCCGGTCGTCGCCGACGGGCCCGGCCGGCGCCGCTTCTCCCAGCAGGGTGAAATGCATCCCATCAGGGTCGGTGCTGCTTGGCATGGGCATGGGAATGATTGCAGCACGGCGGGCAGGAGCGAAGCGACCGGGGGATTAACACGGCGGGCAGGAGCGAAGCGACCGGGGGATTAGCACGGCGGGCAGGAGCGAAGCGACCGGGGGATTAGCACGCTCGATACAGTGCCTGTCATGGACCGCCTCGTCGATAGGCACCCGACGGTGTCCCCGGAGCGGCTCATCGCTCAGCTCATTCCACCGCCCACATTCGCCGACGTCAGCTTCGCCACCTACCGTCCCGATCCCACCGAGCCCAGCCAGGCCGCCGCGGTCGACGCCTGCCAGACATTCTGCGAGGAAGCCGAGCGCCGACGGGCCGGGAAGAAGAATTGGTTCGGCAAGCGGGAAACGCTGCCGGGCACCGGGATCTACCTGGACGGCGGGTTCGGAGTCGGCAAGACGCATCTGTTGGCGTCCGCGTACCGCCGGCTGCCTGAGTCGGCCGAGCACCCCAAGGCGTTCGCCACCTTCGGTGAGCTGACCCAGCTCGCCGGGGTCTTCGGGTTCGCGGAGTGCATCGACCTGCTGGCCCAGTACGTGGTGGTCTGCATCGACGAGTTCGAACTCGACGACCCGGGCAACACCACGTTGATCTCGCGCCTGTTGTCTCAGCTCGTCGAACGCGGAGTCTCGATCGCGGCGACATCCAACACGCTGCCCGAGCAACTGGGCGAGGGTCGCTTCGCCGCCCAGGATTTCCTACGTGAAATCAACACGCTGGCAAGCATTTTCACGACTGTACGGATCGAAGGCCCGGACTACCGGCACCGCGGTCTGCCGCCGGCGCCACAGCCACTGTCCGATGAGGCGGTCTCCGCGAAGGCAGCCGAGACCCCCGGTGCGACCCTCGACGACTTCGACGCGCTGTGCATGCACCTGGCGACCATGCATCCGTCGCGCTATCTCACGCTCATCGAAGGGGTGTCGTCGGTGTACCTGACCGGCGTGTACCCGATCGACGACCAGAATGTCGCGCTGCGGCTGGTGGCGCTGACCGACCGCCTCTATGACGCCGGCATCCCGGTGGTGGCCTCGGGCGCGAAACTCGACACCATCTTCTCCGAGGAGATGCTGGCCGGTGGCTACCGCAAGAAGTACCTGCGGGCGACGTCGCGGCTGCTCGCGCTGACCAGTCCCGGTGGTCTGTAGCTCAGTCGTCCAGATCGGATGCCGCCCGAATCTTGGCCAGCTCGCCGAGGCCACTGACCAACAGCACCCGCATCAGTATCGGGTTGGCGATGATCTGCAGGGATTCCGCGTGGGGGACAAGGGCATTGATTGCTGCGCTGTCCAGGTAGTCCACGGCGCTGAGGTCGACCGTAATGCTGTCGGTGCCATCGCTGGCTTCGGTGTTGAGTGCCTCGGCGAAGTCGTCGACGTTGCTGGCGTCGATCTCACCTGAGGCGAGCAAGACGGGCTGCCCGTCGGTCGCTCGCTCGATGCGGATGGTCAGCGGTGTGCTCATCGGCGGATCCGCGTCGACAGGCGGACGACGGTGCCGGTGGCGTCGGGGACGATCGCGACATCCTCCATCAACGCCTCCATGATCTGGATGCCACGGCCGCGGTGCGTGTAGCCGGTCTGCTTGGGTTTCCATGATCCGGCGTCGGTGATCGTCAGCCGGAGCAGGTCGACCTCGGAAGTGGCTTGCAGAGTGATTGTGCCACCGTCGATTTGGCGGTAACCGTGCTCGATGGCATTGGTGACCGCCTCGCCGGCGGCGACGAGCACGTCCTGTGCCTGGTCGTGATCGATCCCGGCTGAGGTCAGCCAGTCACGCAGGGCCGCGCGGGCCGGGGCCAGATGCATGGCATCGGCCGGGATGGTCACTTCGAGTGGCTGGGGATGTCGGTAGATCAACAAGGCGACGTCATCCTGGTATCCGCCTGGGGGTGCCAGGCTTGTCATTATCTGGTCCGCCAACGGATCGAGGTCCAAGGCGCTGTCATCGCGAACGACGTTGGTCGCATGCTCGATTCCGTCGTCGAGCGAGCGACGCCTGCGCTCGACAAGGCCGTCGGTGTAGAGCAACAGGGTGCTTTGCGGCGGGATGGTCACCACTTCCTGGGGACGTTCTCGATCCGGTCGGATACCCAGCGCGAGGGAATGGCCACCCTCGAGCAAGGTGCTGCCGCCGTCGGCGCACACCAGGATCGGCGGCGGGTGTCCGGCACTGGAATACACGAGCTCGCCGATCTCCGGATTCAGGACCGCGCAGAATGCGGTGGTGGACTGTGCGCCGGGAAGCCTTGCAGCGAAGCGGTCCAGTCCTGCCAATGCTGCTGCGGGACTAGATCTTTCGAGCAACAGTGCGCGGCAGGCACTGCGCAACTGTCCCATCACCGTTGCCGCGGCCAGGTCGTGACCCACGCAGTCGCCGACGACCAGGGCGATTCGGCCGTCGTCGAGTGCGATCACGTCATACCAGTCGCCGCCCACCTGCAGCGGGTGCGATGCCGGCTGGTACCGCACCGCGAATCCGGCGGGCAGGTTCGCTGGACCTAAGATCGAATGCTGTAGTGCCAGAGCGGTTTCACGCTGTTGATCCACCTGGTGGACCCGCTGCAGACCCTGCCCGAGGCGGCCCGCAAGCACCGTCAGCAACGTCATGTCCTCGGGTGTGAAAGGCCGTTCGGTGGGAAGGTCGACCCAGACCACCAGAATGCCGCGCGGGTGTTGTAGCGCAATGCCCGCGCACCCGGCAATGCTGACGTCGGGCGTGAGCAGATCGCCACTGCTGCCAAGAGCGATGATCCGCTCCCGCACGTGCGGTGGCAGGGCATCCCACTGTGCATCGCGTGCGTCACCGGCGAATTCCGGACGGACGGTGGCAGCTGTGCTGTCCCGCACGGGGAAAATCGCCGCCAGCACATGACGCGCCGACCACTGTCCACGTATCTGCTCCAGCGCGCCGTGCAGCGCATCGTCCACGGCATCAGCTTGTGCCAGTTGCTGATTCAGCGTGGCCAGCGCAGTCTGACGCTGCACGCTGTAGTGCTCAGCCGTGACGTCGCGGAACGTGCCGACCATGACGCCGCGCCCGGTCTCGGGATCTTGGGCGTGGGCGATGTTCGCGGTAATCCACACCCGGTGCCCGTCGCGGTGATTAACCGGAATCGTGTAGCTGCCGTGCGGATGCTCCGGGATGCTCGCGAACGCGTCGACAATCTGCGCATTGGCCTCGGGCTGGGTGTCGGCGTCCGGCCACCACGGGTGAACCGGGTCGTAGGGCAGTTCCTCGGGGCCGAAGCCGAGGATGTCGGTGAACGCCTTGTTGATCTCTATGACGGCGCCGACCTCATCGCAGACGAAGAACGCTTCCTGCAGGGACTCCACCAATGCGGTTCGCCACCGGGTGTGGTGGTTGCGCAACCGGGACAACTCGATGTTGGCCCGCACACGGGCCAGCAGTTCGGCGGCGACGAATGGCTTCACCAGGTAGTCGTCAGCGCCGGCCTGCAGACCTTCGATCGATGCCTCTTGTCCGGCTCGGGCTGACAACAACAGCACCGGAACACCGACGGTGTGGGGATCGTTGCGAAGGGCGGCCACCAACGCCAGCCCATCCAGGCGCGGCATCATCACGTCGCTGACAACCAGATCGGGCCGTTCAGCGCGGATGCGGCTCAACGCCTGTTGTCCGTCGGAGACCGCGTCAACGCGATAGCCGGCGCCGCGCAGCAGTCGGACGAGGTATTCGCGCATATCGGCGTTGTCGTCGGCGACCAGCACTCGACGTGGCGCGATGACGGCGGGCGGCGGGTCTGGCACGGCGAACAACTGGCCGTCGTCGCCGTCGGGCAGCCAGCGCAGTGCCTCCTGCACGTAGGGTTCGGCGATCCCGGACGTCGTCGTTCGGCCCGTCGTAGCCGGGCTGAGTGCATCGGCGGGCAGATGACCGGCTCCCATCGGCAGCCGGATTGTGAACGTCGTGCCGACATCTTCGACGCTTTCTGCGATGATGCTGCCGCCGTGAAGGCCGACAAGTTCTTTCACCAGAGCCAACCCGATGCCGCTGCCCTCGCTGGATCGGGCGCGAGCGCTTTCGATCCGGTGGAACCGCTCGAACAGCCGGGGCATCTCGTGGGCAGGCACTCCGATACCGGTATCGGCGACGATCACCACCGCTTCGTCGTCCTGACGAGTTACCCGCACCGTGATCGACCCCTCGAAGGTGTACTTCAGCGCGTTCGACAACAGGTTCAGGATGACTTTTTCCCACATGTCACGGTCCAGATACACCGGCTCGTCCAGAGGCTGACATTCCACGATCAGCTCCAAGCCGGCGCGGTCTGTGGCCGAGCGGAACACACTGGCCAGTTCGCCGGTCACCTCGCCCAGATCGGCCGGCTCGTAGTGCGCCTGAACCCGGTTGGCCTCGATCCGGGAAAAGTCCAACAGCGTGTTGACCAGTTTGGCCAGCCGGAGCCCATTGCGCTGGATGGCGTCAATCTCTCGCTGCGCGCGCTCGTCGAGAGTCGGCGCATGCGCGCGCAGCTCAGCCACCGGGCCGAGAATCAGGGTGATCGGAGTCCGGAACTCGTGGCTGATGTTGGAGAAGAACGTGGTCTTGGCGCGGTCCAGCTCAGCGAGTTCGTCGGCCCGCCGCTGCTGCTCGCTATAGCTGCGGGCGCTGGACACCCCGGTGGCGATGTGGCCGGCGACCAGGTTGATGAAGCCGCGGTACTCCTCATCAAGCGGCCGATAGCGGTTCAGTGCGGCAACCAGAACACCCGACGGCGTACCACCCTGGGCCAACAGGGGCGCCACGAGTGCTTGCTGTGGCGGCTCCTGCCATGCTCCGGTCGGCAGGTCGGTGAACGGTCCGCCGACGAGGTCGACCACTACGGATCGGCCGTTGGCGGGCTCCTCGACGGGCCAGAGCGCCGAGCCGTCGGCGGAGAGCACCGCCGGCGCAGCAGGATGGTCGGGTGCGATGCCGCTGACTCCGGCCAGCCGTGCGTCGCCGTCCTCGTCGAACAGGTAGGTGAGACTGAAAGGCAGGTCGCGCAGGTTGTCCGCGAGCTGGCGGGCCGCGAAGGCCAGCATCTCGTGCTCGGTGCGGACCACCGACGGATCCGAGCCGAGATGACGCAGCGTGGCCATCCGTCGCTCGCCGATCACCCGGTCGGTTTCCTCGGTCACCACGCAGAGCATGCCGACGACGTGCCCGGAGTCGTCGCGCAGCGCACTGTAAGAGAACGTGTGATACGTCTCCTCGGAGTAGCCCGACCGTTCCAGGAACAGAAGAAGGCCTTGGTCCCACGTCGCCTCGGCGGTGGTCAGCACCCGATCGATGCGCGGGCCGATGTCTTCCCAGATCTCGGCCCATACCTCGCGGGAGGGCCGACCGAGTGCCCACGGGTATTTCCGGCCCAGGGTGTCGCGCCGATAGGCATCGTTGCAGAAGAATGTCAGGTCGGGACCCCATGCCATCCACATGGGGAAACGTGTGGACAGCAGAATGCTGACGGCGGTCCGAAGACTCTGCGGCCAGTCCTCGCCGGGGCCGAGCGGAGTCGCCGCCCAGTCAACCTCGGCCAGATCGTGACCGACGTGATCGTCGGGGCCGGAGGCCGATCCAACGTCCACCAAACGTCCTTTCGGCTAGATCCGGCCTGAGGTGATCAGCCAACGTAGTTCACCTTACGGCCCCGTTGCTAAACCCGGCGGCTTACTCGGTGAAGTGCGCGACTGTGGTGCGAGACCACAACGGGCGCACCATGACATAGTCGTGTTCAGTGTGCGTCCCCATGCGGAACGTCTTGGTTCCGGTGACGGCGAACCCGTGTTTGCCGTAGAACCGTTGCGCGCGATGGTTTTTCTGGTTCACACCCAACCAGACGCAGCGAGCCCCGGCACGGGCCGCGCGCTCCACCGCGACGTCCATCAGCGCCCCTGCGACTCCCGAACCGTGGCTGTCGGCCAGCACATACAGCTTGGAGAGTTCGACCGCGGGCCGCAGTGTCACCGCCTGCGCGACGTCGGAGTCGGTGCCGGCACCGTCGATCAGCATGGCGTAGCCGACCATTCGGCCGCCGGCTCGGGCGGCGAGCACGGCTCGCGAGGGATCGACCAGGTAGCCGGCGAAGCGCTCGCGTGACAGGTTGGCGGCGATGAAGGCTGTGATCTCGCCCGGCGGGGAGGTCGGCGGGCACGCCAGCGGGAAGGTGGCGGCGGCCAGTTCGGCGAGCTCGCCGGCGTCGGTGTCGACGCTCTCGGCTATCTCGATGTCCTCAAAGCTGTTGGTGGCGGCCGGGTTCACACGTTCCACTGGGCGAGGTGCTCACCGGTGTGCGGATTGATCAGGACCACGGTCGACACCAGATCGCGGTAGCAGTCCCAGAACACCCGGCCGCCGACGGTCGAGCCCTGGGGTGCGTTCTGCAACGCGTATTGCAAAGCGTCAGGTGCGTCGGAGTTGCGCGGTAGGTAGGCGTCGCCGGTCTGCGTGACACCGCGGAAGGAGAACGTCGTCGCGAGCACCGACGGGCTGGGCACCGTGACCGGCCGCAACACCACGGTGCCGGCGTAGATCTGGTGACGCGGGGAGTGCGGCGGGTAGCCAAATCCCGGCGGGACGTCGGAGGGCTGGATATCGGTGACGGTTACGTCGGCGACGATCCCGTTGGTCTGCACCCGCAGGGTGTCCCCGAGGCGTCCGATCGGGGCATCGACCGCCGTAGCCGGGGCGGTGCTGCTCACCGCCAGGAGGGTCAACACGACCATCGTCACGGACAGTAGTGAACGCACGAGTTCCTCCTCACCCCCACAGGAATGATGGCACACCCGGCGCTGTCCGGGGCCTGCTGTCGGATCGCTGTCAAGGCGGGCGGTGCGAGTTTGGCCGCCTCGGCAGCGGGTACGTCCGCTCGACCGGAACGGCGGGTGGACGGAGAGCTTCGTGGGCATTCGACGCTGGATCGAAGAATGGCCGGTGTACCGGCAGTTCACCGGATCCGATCCGATGGGTAAGGCAGCAGCCGTGCAATCCCGAAAATCGGCAACGTTGCAGCCCCGGACCAAGACCGCCGACCGGGTGGTGAGTTCGGTGTGCCCGTATTGCGCGGTCGGATGCGCGCAGCACGTCTACGTGCGCGACGAGAAGGTCATCCAGATCGAGGGCAACCCCCACAGCCCGGTGAGCCGCGGCCGGCTCTGCCCGAAAGGAGCGGCGAGCCTGCAGCTGACCACCGGTGAGAGCCGGATGCATCAGGTGCTGTATCGGGCCCCGCATGCCACCGACTGGCAGCCGCTCGATCTGGACACCGCCATGGAGATGGTGGTGGACCGGATTCTGGCCACCCGGGACGAGACCTGGCAGGAGGAGGTCGACGGTAAACGCACCGCGCGCACGATGGGCATCGCCAGCCTGGGCGGCGCAACGCTGGACAACGAGGAGAACTACCTCATCAAGAAGCTGCTCACAGCGCTCGGGGTGGTGCAGATCGAGAACCAGGCGCGGGTGTGCCACAGTTCCACGGTCGTCGGGCTGGGCAGTTCGTTCGGCCGAGGCGGGGCCACGACCTTCCTGCAGGACCTTCCGCACGCGGACTGCATCGTGATCGAGGGCTCGAATTTCGCCGAGTGCCACCCGGTCGGTTTTCAATGGGTGATGGAGGCGAAGGCCCGCGGCGCGGTGGTGATCCACGTCGACCCGCGGTTCACCCGGACCAGCGCACTGGCCGATCTGCATGTGCCGATTCGCGCCGGATCCGATATCGCCTTCTTGGGCGGCATCATCAATCATGTTCTCTCGCAGGACAAGTACTTCCGCGAGTTCGTGGTGAATTACACCAACGCGGCCACCATCGTCGACGAGAAGTTCACCGACACCGAGGAACTCGACGGCCTGTTCGGCGGTTTCGATGCCGATGACCGACACTACGACAGCGCCGACTGGCAGTACGAGGGCATGAGCGTGGCCGCGGCCTCGGGCAAGCGCGGTCACGCGGGAGGAGATGTGCGCTCCAGTGGACGAGGAGAGCAGCACGGATCGGGCGGCGCCGCGATGGAGGGCACGCCGCAGCGCGACGAATCTCTGCAACACCCACGCTGCGTGCTGCAGATTCTCAAGCGTCACTATGCCCGCTACACCCCGGAGATGGTGGCCGAGGTGTGCGGGATCGCCCCGGACGTTTTCGCCCGAGTCTGTGACGCGCTGACCGAGAATTCCGGGCCGGAACGCACCAGCGAGTTCGTCTACGCCGTCGGCTGGACCCAGCACAGCACCGGGTCGCAGTACATCCGCACGGCCTGCATCCTGCAGCTGCTGCTCGGCAACATGGGCCGCCCCGGCGGCGGCATCCAGGCTCTGCGTGGCCACGCCAGTATCCAGGGATCGAGCGATATCCCAACACTTTTCAATCTGCTGCCGGGTTACCTGCCGATGCCATACGCCGAGCACCAGCAGAGCCGCGCCGAGTTCGTCGCCGCCGATGCCGCCCGCAAGGGCTTCTGGTCGCAGATGGACTCCTACTTCGTCAGCCTGCTCAAGTCGTGGTGGGGGGATGCGGCCACGGAGGACAACGATTTCTGCTTCGACTACCTACCGCGGCTGACCGGTTCGCACAGCACGTATGACACGGTGTTCGAGCAGCTCGCCGGACGATGCAAGGGCTACTTCCTGCTCGGCGAGAATCCCGCGGTCGGCTCGGCGAACGCCAAGATGCAGCGGCTGGGTATGGCGAACCTGGAATGGCTTGTGGTGCGCGACTTCTCGCTGATCGAGAGCGCCACCTGGTGGAAGGATGGCCCGGAGATCGAATCCGGCGAATTACGAACTGAGGATATTGCCACCGAGGTTTTCTTCTTCCCGGCCGCGGCGCACACGGAGAAGTCGGGCAGCTTCACCAACACCAACCGGATGCTGCAGTGGCATGAGCAGGCGGTCGAGCCGGCCGGTGATGCTCGCAGTGAGCTGTGGTTCATGTATCACCTGGGCCGCATCATCCGCCGCAGGATGCTCGGCTCAACCGATCCCCGCAATCGACCGGTCCTTGACCTCACCTGGGACTATCCCACCGTCGGCGCATTGGACGAGCCGGATGCCGAAGCGGTGCTGGCTGAGATCAACGGATTTGACAGCGACGGAAAGCCGCTGAGCGCCTACACCCAGTTGCGCAATGACGGCAGCACCCGCTGCGGCTGTTGGATTTACTGCGGTGTCTACGCCGACGGGGTGAACCAGTCGGCGCGGCGCAAGCCGCACACCGAGCAGGACTGGATCGCCCCTGAGTGGGGCTGGGCCTGGCCGGCCAACAGGCGGCTGCTGTACAACCGCGCGTCGGCGGCTCCGGACGGGACACCGTGGAGCGAGCGCAAAAAGCTGGTCTGGTGGGATGCCGACGCGGGCAAGTGGACCGGGTACGACGTCCCGGACTTCGAAGTCGACAAGTCGCCGGACTACCGACCGCCGGAAGGGGCCAGCGGTATCGAGGCGTTGTCGGGTATCGACCCGTTCATCATGCAGGCCGATGGCAAGGCGTGGCTCTACGCTCCGGCCGGAGTGGTCGACGGGCCGTTGCCTGCTCACTACGAGCCGCAGGACTCGCCGGTGGCCAACGCGCTTTACCGTCAGCAGCGCAACCCGGTGCGATTCACGTTCTCCGACAAGCGCAATCGCTACACGCCCGGACCGGATGCTGATGGTGCCGATGTCTATCCGTATGTGGTGACGACCTACCGGCTCACCGAGCATTTCACCGCGGGCGGTATGTCGCGGTGGTCGCCGTACCTGGCCGAACTGCAGCCGGAGATGTTCTGTGAGATCTCTCCGGAACTGGCCGCCGAGCGTGGACTGGACAACGGCGGCTGGGCCACCCTGGTCAGCCCACGCGGGGTCATCGAAACCCGGGTGCTGGTGACCGACCGGATCGCTCCGCTTCGGTTGGGAGAGCGGGTGGTTCATCAGATCGGCCTGCCCTACCACTGGGGACCCAACGGGGTCAGCAGTGGAGACGCCGCCAATGAACTGTCGGCGATCGTGCTCGATCCCAGTTCGCACATCCAGGAGGTCAAGGCGTTCACCGCCGATATCCGCCCGGGACGGCGCCCGCGCGGCGCGGCGTCCGACGCCCTGGTTGCCGACTACCAGCGACGGGCCGGAATCACCGACCTGACGGGAACGGAGGTGTGATCGAGATGGACCTCAACTCGATGCTGACGCAAGGTGATCCGCCCGGCGATGGCGGTTACTCCGAGACCACGCCCCGGTACGGATTCTTCACCGACACCTCGGTGTGCATCGGCTGCAAGGCCTGCGAGGTCGCGTGCAAGGAATGGAATCACGTGCCCGACGACGGTCTCGACTTCACCGGGATGTCCTACGACAACAGCGTCGGCCTCGGTGCGGACACGTGGCGCCACGTCGCCTTCATCGAGCAACGCAAGCCGTTGGGCAACCAGCAGACCGCAGGCCGGGTAGATCTCGGCATGCCGGGATCGGAGAAACCAGGGGAGACAGCGACATCGGAGCCCGGCGCGTTCCGCTGGCTGATGTCGTCGGATGTCTGCAAGCACTGCACCCACGCGGCATGCCTGGACGTCTGCCCCACCGGTGCGCTGTTCCGAACCGAGTTCGGCACCGTGGTGGTCCAAGAGGACGTCTGCAACGGCTGCGGATACTGCGTGTCGGCCTGCCCGTTCGGCGTCATCGATCAACGTGCCGACGACGGCCGGGTGTGGAAGTGCACGATGTGTTACGACCGCATCGGTGACGGCCTGGAGCCGGCATGTGCCAAGACCTGTCCGACCGACTCCATCCAGTTCGGTGAGTTGTCCGAGCTGCGGGAGCGCGCGGAGCGTCGACTCGAGCAGCTGCACACCGCCGGTGTGACCGACGCACGGCTCTACGGCGAGGACCCCGGTGACGGAGTCGGCGGGGCCGGCGCGTTCTTCCTGCTGCTCGACGAGCCGGAAGTCTATGGCCTGCCACCGGATCCGGTGGTCCCGACTCGATCCCTACCGGGTATCTGGCGCAACGTCGGGATCGCGGCGGTCGGCATGCTGGCCGCGTTGGGTGCGACATTCCTGGGCGGACGGCAATGAGCCCCGGCGACCAGACCGACGTTCGCCGCGACTACACCGATCCGCCGGACCGCGAAGCGGTCACCGGCGCAGCCGGGCGGGTGCCGGGCCGACGCAGGCGGGGGCGGCGCGGCGAGCGGGCTCTGGTGCCGGACGCGACATTCGAATCCTATTACGGCAAACCGATTCTCAACGGACCGACGTGGTCACCGCTGGACATCGCCGGCTACCTGTTCCTCGGCGGACTGGCCGGCGGATCATCGGTGCTGGCCGCCGGGGCCGAGCTGACCGGGCGTCGGCGGCTGGCCATGTCGGCGAAGCTCGCTGCACTGGGGGCGATCCTGACCTCGTTGGTGGCGCTGGTCCACGACCTCGGTCGGCCGGGGCGGTTCGTCAACATGCTCCGGGTCTTCAAACCCAGTTCGCCGATGAGCGTCGGGTCGTGGGTGTTGTCGGCCTACGGTCCGAACGTCGGTCTCGCGGCGGCCTGCGCGGTCACCGGACTGTTCCCGCGCACCGGCCGGGTGGCCACAGTGGGCGCCGGCCTACTCGGCCCGGCGGTGGCCTCGTACACCGCGGCGCTGATCGCCGACACCGCGGTGCCGGCGTGGCACGACGGCCACCGCGAGATGCCTTTCGTATTCGTCGGATCGGCGGCTGCGGCAGCCGGCGGGATGGGCATGGTCGCCGCCCCATTGGGCGAAGCCGGCCCGGCCCGGCGCGCGGTGATGATCGGCTCAGCCGTCGAACTCGCCGCCTCTGAGATCATGGCCCGCAGTATGGGATTCAGCGCCGAAGCGCTGCATACCGGCACCGCAGGGCGGCTGGACAAGGTGGCGAAGGCCCTCACGCTCACTGCCGCACTGACGGCCGCGGCCGCTGGTCAGCGGTCGCGAGGCGCAGCGGTGCTGGCCGGTGTGGCCGCACTTGCCGGGTCGGCGTGCACGCGCTTCGCCATCTTCTACGCCGGGGTTGCCTCAGCGCACGACCCCAAATACACGGTCGTCCCGCAGCGGGAACGCCTCAACCGGCAAGCTCACAATCAACCGGTCACCGCCCACGGTGGCGCAACAGGCTGACCTTCCCGGCTCAGCCGAGGATGACCGCTGCGGTCAGTGTCGCACCGAATGCGATGGCCGGCGGCGCTATACCGGCCAGGAAGCCGAGTCCGAAACGTCGTCCGCCGGCGGCGAAGGCCAGCACGATCTTGACGAGCAGGTTGGAGCCGAGCGCCGCTGCGATCGCGATCAACGCAGTGTCCACGGTTATATTGCCTCTGGCGGCAAGGCTTGCCGCCGCGACCGAACCGGCGTGTGCGTCGGCAAGCCCGGCAGCGAAAGCGGCAATAACCGCGCCTTGCGGCCCCAATACGTCGGCGCCCCAACGTCCGACGAGCAGGGCGGCGGTCAGAACCGCGGCCAAGACGAGAGCGGGCCGCAACGCGAAGGGTCGGGCGGCCGGCGCGGATCCGGTTTGTCCGTCGGACTCGGACTCGGGCTCGGGGTGGCGGTGGTCGCCGGCACGTCGGTAGACCGACAATGCGACGCCGGCGAGCACGACGGCCCCGACAGTGACCGGCGGCCACAGCCTGCGCAGCACGTCGGCATCGACCAAACCGATCACCAGCAGGAGTTGGACAAAGGTGGCGCCGCTGGCCAGCAGCGCGCCCGCCAACGGAGCGCGCAGGCCACTCGTGGTGCGACTCGCGCGACCCATCGACGCCGTCGTCGCGCTCGCCGACACGAACCCGCCGGCCAAACCGGTGACCAGTAGACCGCGCCGCGGCCCGAGCGCGCGAACGCCGATGTAGCCGATCCAGCCGATACCGGTGAGCAGCACGACCAGCAGCCACACCTTCCCCGGATTGAGGGCTCCGTAGGGCCCGACCTGTCGATCGGGCAGCAGCGGCAGGATCACGAATGCGACGACGAAGAACTTGATCGCATCTTCGAGTTCGATTTCGCTGACGATCTCACGGGCGAACCGGTGGATCTTGGCCTTCGACACCAGTAGCAGCGTCACGATCACGGCCAAGGCGACGGCAAGTGCGGGCCGGGTGTAGGCGAGCGCACCGAGCAGATAGGCGACGAGGCCCGCTATCTCGGTGGTGGTTCCCGGGTCGTCCCGGTTGGAGCGGAGGTAGGCCAGCGCCAACAGCGCACCGACGGCCAGCATTCCCGCCACCAGTGTCCACGCGTTGAAGCTGGCCGCCACCGCGCCGACGAGCGACAGCAGCGCGAACGACCGTGAACCGGCGGGCAATCGGCGGATGTGGCTGCGTTCCCGTTCGAAGCCCAGCAACAAGCCGATGGCCAATGCCACCAGAAATGGCTCGATCTGCTGTAAGTCCACCGCGCTCCTCGACCGTCGTCCCGCCATCGTGACGACCTGAGCATTGCGCGGTAAGAGGCCAAAGTCATCTTCTTTGAGTATTGAAAGAAGCCGTGTTCGGCGGCGATGTGGCTCTCCGCGTGGCACTCTCGCTGGGTGCCCTCGCCAAACGTCGCTCCTGCGCTTCTGGTGGTCGAGGACGACCGCGCATTGAGTGCGATGCTGACGACGCTGTTCACCGAGGAGGGATATCGCGTCGACACCGCATTCGACGGACAACAGGGCCTGCATCGTGGTCTGACCGGTGGATATGACGCGCTCATCGTGGACCGTGGGCTACCCGTGATGGACGGCTCGGAACTGATCGCGCTGCTGCGGTCGAAAGGGGTCACGACGCCGGCCCTGATCTTGACGGCACGCGGAGCAGTGGATGACCGAGTCGAAGGCCTCGATGCGGGTGCACAGGATTACCTCGTCAAACCGTTCGAAATCCCCGAGTTGCTGGCCCGGGTGCGCGCACTGCTGCGACGCCTTGACAACTCGGCCACCGTCATCGCGGCCGGCGGCTTGCGGCTGGACCGCGTGACCCGCCGGGTGGCGGGAGCCAGCGACGACGACGTCGAGTTGTCCGAGCGGGAAGCCTCGCTACTGGCCACACTGATGGCCGCGCCCAAACGGGTCTTCAGCCGCGCGCAATTACTCGATGTGGTGTTCGAGGGTGCCGAATCCGGTGGAGCGGTGGATCTCTACGTCCACTATCTGCGGCGCAAACTCGGCAAGCAGGTGATACGCACAATGCACGGCACCGGTTATCGATTCGGGCTCGAATGACTTCCGCGAACGACCTCGCTGTAGTGCGGCGGGCGGGCCGCGTCGCTGCCGTCCAGGCGTCCGTGGCTCTGGCGGTGGTGCTGCTGGTCGTGGGCGGGGTGCTTTTCACGGTGTACGTGCGCGCGCAGAACCGCCAGATCGACACCGAGTTGCAGACCTTGGCGATGTCGGCCGACGACGCGAACGACCCGCCCCCCGACATGGAACTGGCGTTGCGCGAGAACAGCGGTGAGGTGTCGACCAGCGATGGCGGCCAGCCCGGAGTACCGCTGCTGTCGGGCCGGCCGGGATTCGGCGACCTTCACACCGATGGGCGGCATTACCGGACGTTGGTGGTGGACCGGACTGAAGGCCGAGTGGTGGCGATGATGGACTTGGCGCCTTACGGCGCCGGCCGTAACCGTCTGCTGATGTCGGTGGCCTTCGCCGAGCTGGCCGGTATTCTCGCGTCGATCGCGGTGGTGGTGCTCTTCACCCGCCGATCAGTACGGCCGCTTGCCCAGGCGCTGGCTTTGCAGCGCCGGTTCGTCGCTGACGCATCGCACGAATTGCGAGCCCCGTTGACGGTGTTGCACACCAGGGCCCAAATGTTGGCACAGCGGGCCGGTACTGCGAACCCCGAAGCAATTCGCGCGGACGCCGAGGCGCTGGTCACTGATACCAGAGCGCTGGGCGATATCGTCGACGACCTGCTGGCTTCGGCGACGATGGCAGCCGGGCAGGCACCACGCGATCGGGTTGATCTGGCCTCGGTGGTGGCCGACGTGCAGCAGAGCCTGGCGCCGTATGCCGACGCGCTCGGGGTACGTCTTCGATTCGAAGAGCCAAGCAGCACTGACTCTTTCGAGGTGATCGGATCCGGCGCTGCGCTTCGCAGGGCGCTGACCGCTCTGGTGGACAACGCCCTCGGTCATGAACACGCCGGCGGCGTGGTCGACATGCGACTGCGTCGGCAGGGCGCGATGATCACGGCCGAGGTCGCCGACGACGGCGTCGGCATCGACGCCGACGCCATGGCGACGCTGTTCACCCGCTTCGCGCACGGCGCTGAGCACACCACCCGGACGGGTCGACCGTCGTACGGGATCGGGTTGGCGCTGGTGCGCGAGATTGCGCACGCCCATGGCGGAGACGTCAGCGTCGAGTCCGTTGCCGGTCACGGCGCAACTTTCACGCTGACCCTTCCCGCCGCCCCGGTCGGCTAGCAGCGGCTGCCGGCAGAATTCTTCGAAGATTCAAAAAATCGGGTGTGAGCATTCAACCCGTGAACTCACCCAGTTCGGGGCTACGCCGCGCCGCCGAGAGCGAGCGTTCGACCGCGGAAACCCATTGGCAGCGTTGGACGATGGACATGCAGATCATCGTCACGGACGCGGAGGCACTTGGTCCTGCGCGCCGCGCCGTCGACATGGAGCTCGATGCCATCGATGCGGCAGCCTCGCGGTTCAATCCGGATTCGGAGATCAACGCCCTGACACGGTCCGGCGAGTCCACGCAGATCAGCGAGTTACTCGCTGATCTGCTCGGTGCGGCACTGCTGGCAGCGCAGCAGACCGATGGAGACATCGACCCGACGATCGGTGCCAGGCTCATCGAGCTCGGCTACGACCGCGAGCTGGGAGTCACCAATTCGCAGATGCCACTTGCCACGTCGGGAACCCAGCCGGCCCACTGGTCGATGATCAGCCTCACCGGCCGGGTGGCGGCCGTGCCCCGCGGGGTGGTACTCGACCTCGGCTCGACAGCCAAAGCTGTCGCTGCCGATCGCTGCGCCGCGCGCGCCTACCGAGCCACCGGTGCGGGTGTGTTGGTGAACCTCGGGGGTGACATCGCGACGGCGGGCGAGGCACCCGACGGGGGATGGCAGGTCCTGGTGCGTGACGGTGACGACGAGCCGACGGCGACGGTCGCGCTGCCGGCGGGGGCGGCGATGGCCACATCGAGTACTCTCCGCCGCCGCTGGCGATGTGGCGGCCAGATGCTGCACCACATCGTCGATCCCCGATCCAACTGGTCGGCCAACCCGGTGTGGCGCACGGTCAGCGTGGCGGCACAGAGCTGCTTGGCTGCCAACACGGTCAGCACCGCCGCGGTGATCCGGGGTTGGCAGGCCGTCGAATGGATTCGGGCCCAGCCCGTTTCCGCCCGGCTGGTCGACAGTGACCGGATCGTGCACACCATCGGCGGGTGGCCGCCAGACGCTGCTTGCGAGTCGCGATGACGAGCGAGGCACTGTGGGCACTGGGCCGCGGTTGCGGCATTACCGCGCTGGGATTCCTCACGGTTTCCATGACTCTCGGCATCGCCACCCGGTCGGGTCGTCCGCTGCCTGCGTTGCCGAGATTCGCCGTTGCCGAGGTGCATCGATTCGCGGCGCTGGCCGGAACATTGCTCGTAGCACTGCATGTCGGCCTGCTGTTCGCCGACCCCTACGCGCAGCTGAGGGTCATCGATTTCATAGTGCCATTCCTCGGGGCCTATCGGCCGTTGTGGCAGGGTTTGGGCACCCTGACCCTCGACCTCCTGATCATCGTTGTCGTCAGCAGCTTGCTCCGACAACGGCTGGGGCTACGCGCTTTTCGTATCGTGCATTGGACCTCCTACGCACTGTGGCCCGTCGCCCTCGCGCATGCTTTGGGCAACGGAACCGATACCGACCAGCTGTGGTTCCGCGTATTCGCCGGCTGCTGCGCGGTGGCCGTAGCCGGCGCCCTGGCCTGGCGTCTGCGCGCCGGGTTCACCGAATATTCCCGTGCCCGAACCTCGGTCGACGCATGACGACACAGCGGCTGTTCGCCGCCGCGGGCACGAGCATCGCCGACCATCGAGCGGAATTCGGTGAACTTCCGGCAGTGGCTCGCGACGACCTCGTCCGGTGTCTGGACGAGGCCGGCCTCACCGGCCGAGGCGGCGCAGGCTTCCCGACCGGACGCAAGGTCGATTCTCTGAGTGGGCAGCAGCCGGTGGTGATCGGTAATGGCGCCGAAGGTGAGCCGCTCAGTGCGAAGGACGTGACGCTGCTCGCTCGGGCGCCGCATCTGGTCCTTGACGGCCTGACCCTCACCGCCAATGCGCTTGCCGCCCAATCGGTATTCCTCTATGTACCACCGCAGGCGTCGGCTGTCGTGCAGGCCGCACTGCGCGAGCGACAGCAGACGGCGGCGGACCGATGCCGGATCGCTGTTGTCGAGGCACCAGATGATTTCCTGGCCGGCGAGGAATCGGCCGTCGTCAGTCGCATCGAGGGCGGACCGGCGCTGCCGCGCGACCGAACGGCACTCCCCACGAGATCCGGCGTTCGTGGCCGACCAACACTGGTCAGCAATGTGGAAACCTTCGCCCACGTTGCGCTGATCGCGCGGTACGGCCCAGACTGGTTTCGCTCCGTCGGTGACTCGACACAACCGGGCACGATGCTGGCCACCGTGTCGGCCACATTCATGCCGACCACGGTGGTCGAAGTACCCACCGGAATTGCTTTGGGCGACCTCGTCGCTCGAACTGAATCCACCGACCCGCGTCGGCTCCAGGCACTGCTTGTGGGCGGGTATCACGGCAGCTGGATTCCTGCCGACGTCGTGGGACAGGCGCGACTGTCCAAGAACGGGCTGGCCGCGTTCGGAGCAGCCCCGGGCGCTGGCGTCATTCACCTGTTGGGCAGCGATGAGTGTGGCTTGGCGCGGACCGCTGAAGTCGCGGCCTACTTGGCTGACCAGAGCGCCCAGCAGTGCGGTCCGTGCCGTTATGGCCTGCCCAAGTTATCGATGCTGCTGGATGAACTCGCCTTCGGCGAGGTCGACGACGATCTCGTTGGCGAGCTGCACCGGATGGTCGGGCTGGTCGACGGCCGCGGATCGTGCCGCCATCCGGACGGCACCGCGCGATTCGTTCGTTCCGCGCTCGCCGTCTTCGAAAGCGATATCGACCATCACCGGCGCGGATGTTGTCAGGCGGCGCGGGATATCGCCGTTGGAGAAGCGCGGTGACGGCCAAGCCGGCGACCACGCTGCGCCTGCACATCGATTGGACACGGTGTGACGGGCGCGGGCTCTGCAGCGAACTTCTGCCGCAGCTACTGAGCCGTGACGAATGGGGATATCCGCTGGTCCGTGACCGCTCGCGGGAACCGTCGGTGCCCACCCGGATGGTCAAACACGCCCGCCGTGCGGTCGCCCGATGCCCACGGTTGGCGCTGACCCTCGTCGAGGGCACGTGACACGGCGGCGATCTGTCGAAGCTCAGCAGCCGGAAGACTGGTCGCGCGCCGCGACCGGCGGCAGGATCGGCAGCGCTACAACGAAGGTGGTGCCCTCTCCGAGTCCGGGGCTGGCCACGCTGACGTGGCCCCCGTGGGCCTCGGTGAGCACCTTGACGATCGCCAGTCCGATGCCCGAGCCTCCTCGGTGGCGGTCGCGCGCGAGATCGGCGCGATAGAAGCGATCGAAGACGTGCGGCACATGCTCTGCCGCGATGCCCTCGCCGTCGTCGGCAACCTTGAACGCCACCTCGTCACCGGCTGCCGTGACGGTGACGGTGACGTGGCCACCGGCAGGCGTGTGACGCAATGCGTTGTCGAGCAGATTTCCCAACACCTGTGCCAACCGTTGCCGGTCGGCGCAGAGACGCGTTCCGTCGTCGACATTGATGTCCAATGCCACGCCGTTCGCGGCGAAGCGGTCGGCCATTGCCGCGCCGACCGACCGGGCGATCTCGCCGGCCTCGATCCACGCCGCCGAAATTGTGGCGTTCGCTTCCTCGGCTTGAGCCAGGGCTGCGGCGTCGGCGGAGAATCGCACCAGGCGACCGGTCTGGTCACGCAACATCGTGATCGTGGGTTGGTCGAGACTGCGCACACCATCCTCCACGGCCTCCAGGTATGCCTCCAGTACCGCCACGGGTGTGCGGATCTCGTGAGCCAGATCGCCGAACAACTGGCGCCGGGTTGACTCCACCGTTTGCAGCCGCTCTGCCATCTGGTTGAAAGCCGTTGTAAGGTAGTCGAACTCGCGACCGAGCCGAGGAGGCGTGACCCGGATGTCGTAGCGCCCCTCGGCCACTGCGGACGCGGCGGCGGAGACCTCGGCGATCGAATGCTGCACGCGCCGACTCAGGTAGATGGTGACGATCAGCGCGGTGAGCGCAGCGACCGTGATCGCGACCGCGATGGACAGCGCAGTTGCGTATTGATAGGCCTGCTCGGCGTGATACTGCTCGTTGGATCCGTGGGCGACACCGGCCATGGTGAGATGCTTACGGAACAACGGTGGTCCGACCACAGAGGCAACGACCCACGTCGTCACACCGCCTGCGATGAGGACGACGCTCTGGGCGAGCAGTAGCCGCCGGCGCATGCTGAATCCGGTGAATTCCCTCACCGTCCGGCTCCCATCCGGTAGCCCACGCCTCGCACCGTCAACACGAACTTTGGTTCGGCGGGGTCGTCACCGAGTTTGCGTCGCACATGTCCGACATGGACGTCGACGAGGTGGTCGTTGCCCACCCACGGCTCACCCCACACCGCGTCAATCAGTTGACGGCGGCTCCACACCACGCCGGGCCGCGAGGACAGTGCGGCCAGAATGTCGAACTCGGTGCGGGTCAACGAGATCGGCTCGGAGTCCAGAAATATCTGGCGACTGGGCACATCGATGGACAGTGGGCCGAACACTCGGGGCGGCAATTCAGTGTGCTGTTCGGTTACCTGTGCCGCGGGTGTGCTCACCAAGCGTGGCCGGCGCAGCATCGCCCGGATTCGGGCGACGAGTTCGCGCGGGCTGAACGGTTTGGTCACATAGTCGTCGGCGCCGACCGACAGTCCGACGATGGTATCGACTTCGGTGTCGCGGGCGGTCAACATCACCACGTAGGCATCGGAGAAGGTCCGAAGCTGTCGGCATACTTCGAGGCCGTCGATTCCCGGCAGGTTGAGATCGAGCACCACGACATCCGGGTCGACCTCGCGCGCGACGTCCAACGCATCGACTCCTGAGAGGCACACCGTCACCTCGAAGTGCTCGCGTTCCAGGTAGCTGGCGACCACATCGGCCAACGGTTTCTCGTCGTCGACCACCAAGGCGCGATAACCCAGGTCAGCGCCTTGTGCAGCCGCCTGCGCTCTGAGATCCATACCCTCATCGTGCCGCGCCGCGGTGCCGCGTTCGGGTCTTGAGCGAATCTTTACCGAACGAACACCGTCTAGGCCTCCGTGGCCGACGTGATTGCAGCCAGCATTTCGGCGATGTCGGCCTCAGCGCGGGCCTTGTCGAAGCCGAGCCGGTGCAGCGTGCCGCCACCGTCCTCGGCCTCCATCAGCGCCAGAAGCATGTGTTCAGTCCCGATGTAGTTGTGGCCCAACCGAAGCGCTTCGCGGAAAGTAAGCTCCAGCGCCTTGCGGGCGCCCGTGTCGAACGGGATCAGGGCCGGCAGTTCCGCCGCCCGCGGCGGCAGTGTGATCGCAGCGCGCACGGCCTCGGAGCTGATCTGTTGGGCGCCAAGCAGGGGAGTGGCCAGTGCGGCCGGATCGGTGAGCAGTCCCAGCAGGAGGTGATCGATGGTGATCTCGGTGTTGCCCGCCTTGTGGGCGGCATTCTGGGCGGCGACGACTGCCGCGCGGGCCCGCGGGGTGAAGCGGGCGAAGCCCTGTTCCGGGTCGAGGTCGTTGGCGTCGAGATTCGTCATCTTCGGGACGAAGCGCTTCTGGGCCGCCTGTTTTGTCACGCCCATGCTCTTACCGATATCGGTCCAGGAGGCACCGGATCGGCGGGCCTGGTCGACGAAATGTCCGATCAAGTGATCCGCGATGTCGCCGAGGGCTTCGCCGGCCAGCACGGCGTCGGCGAGCTGATCCAGCGCATCGGTGTGTACACGCTTGATGGCGTCGATGAGGTCATCGAGCCGGACGGGATAGGCGATGCGGGTGGTGTCTTCCATGCGTCAACCGTAGGTTGACGATCGCGATCCGTCAACCAATGGTTGACGATTTACTTCCGTCGGAACGGGTATTCGCGCTCCATGCCAACGAGCGTTACGCGTGATATCGACGCGCCACGAGAACGAGTCTGGGAAGTACTGGCCGACGGGTGGACCTATTCGCAATGGGTGGTCGGCAACAGCCGCATGCGCGCGGTGGACGCCGACTGGCCGGCGCCGGGCACCCGCATCCTGCACTCGATCGGCGTGTGGCCGGCCGTCATCGATGACGAGACGGTCGTGCTCAGTTGTACTCCACAGGAGGAACTGGTGCTGCTGGCAAAGCTCGGTCCCGCAGGGGCGGCCCGAATCACCCTGCGGCTCAGCGACATCGAGGGCGGCTGCCGCCTAGAGATGGTCGAGGTGGCGGTCGAGGGGCCGATGAAGTTCGTACCCGACCGGATCCAGCTCGCCGGATTCTGGCCTCGCAATCGCGAATCCACCTGGCGGCTGGCCAACCTGGCTGCGGACCGCGAGCCGGCCGAAATCGAGCAGACCTAGTCGGCATCGCTGACCCGAAAGCACTCCAGTGACGGGTCGGTGGCATCCGGAATGGCCATGCCCGCGGCCTTGCCGCTGCGCAGGTAGTCGATCACGGCCTCATTCAGGCGCTCGCCGGGCACCACTGCTGGGATGCCTGGCGGGTAGGGCGTCAGCTGTTCGGCGGCAACTCGGCCGGCCGCGTGCTCGGCGGGTACCAGGCTCGCCGGGCCGAGGAACGCCTCCCGCGGTGTCGTGGCGGTCTCCAGCTGAAGCTCAGCCGGACTGGGTAATGAGACGGGTTGTGGCACAGGCAGATCCGACGCCGTCGCGCTCAGGTTGGTCAAGGCATCGACCAGGCGCGCGGCTGTGTCGTCGTGATCGCCCGCCGACATGGTGGCCAGGATGCGGCGGTAGTCGCTGTGGCCGAGGTCGAGATGGCAGTTGTCTCGCAACCAGCTCTGGCACTGGTAGCCGCTGACACCGAGTTCGCTCACATCGATCAAGATCTGCATCCGATCCAAATCATGGGAAGCCTGCTCGCCGAGCAGCTCCTGATCCATCACGGCCAAGCCGGGAATCTTCTCGATGCGGGTGCGCAGACCGTCGGCGAGCTTCAACGCGCCGCCGAGCAACGCGTCGCCCTGCTCGACCATCTGTCTGCGCCAGCCGTCGATCGCCGAATACACCAACACGTTGGGGCTGGTGGTCATCAGCAGGTCGGCGCAGGCGGCCAGATGCCGCCAGTCGACCAGGTCGCCCTGACGGTGGAACACCGAGCCCTGTTCGAACCCGTGCCCCATCTTGTGCACGCTCACCACGCAGACGTCGGCCCCGGCGTTCATCGCCCATGTCGGCAGGTCATCGTGGAACGGCAGGTGCGCACCCCAGGCTTCGTCGACGATCAGCGGTTTGCCGCGGCGGTGACACACCTCGGCGATGCCGGCCAGGTCTGCGCAGGTGCCATAGGGAGACGGGCTGACCACCAGCGCGCCGGCGGCGTCGGGGTGCTGTTGCCACGCCGCCTCGACCTGGTCGGGCGAGGGCGGGTGGGACAGATGGCGCTCGGCATCCCATTGCGGCGTGATCCAGCGGGGCTGGATGCCGCCGAAGATGAGTCCGGCGACCACCGATTTGTGGCTGTCGCGGCTGAGTAGGAGTCCGCCGGGCTGATTCCCAGCCACCGCGAGCATCGCGGCTTTCACCGACAACGAACTTCCACATGTGGAGAAAAACGCATCCTCCGCGCCGACCGCCTCGGCCATCAATTGTTCGGCGTGCAGCAGGTACTCATTGCTCGAGAGTCGGTCGTCGAGACCGTTGGAGGCCAGCAAGTCATCGGCGAAGGGTTGTTCACCGAGGACCTCGCGTACCCGTGGATCGACAGCGCGTCCCTGTCGGTGTCCGGGCGGAGTGAATCCGTAGCGGTTGTTCTTGCGGTAGTCCTGGATCGCCTCCAACAACGGCGCTTGCGCTTGGTCCATACGGGGCACGTACCCACGGTGCCGGTGACGAATCGCTTTGCCCGCGCTTCTCGATTCCCCCACGGCGGGCGAGACGCGACATAAACTCGCGCCATGGCAGGCCCGCGCAAATCCGAAGAGCGGCCCGACCTGAGCAGGATCGACAATCGGGCGCCGTCGGTGCCGCGGATGTTCCTGGATCGTGTCGCGGCCACCCCCAACGCCGAAGCATTCCGATATCCCGAGAACGACGGGTGGACCAGTGTCACCTGGGCGCAGGTGGGTGAACGGGTCGAACTGATTGCCGCCGGGCTGATTGCCTTGGGGATCAACCCGGAGGATCGGGTCGCACTGGCGTCAGGGACTCGCTACGAGTGGGTGGTCGTCGACTTCGGCATCCTGGCCGCGGGGGCGGCCACGACGACGGTCTACCCGAGCACGAACGCCGAGGACACCGCGTTCATCGTCGCCAACTCGGGCAGCCGCGTTGTGGTGGCCGAGAACCAGGCTCAGGTCGAGAAGCTGATCGCCAATCGTGCTGACCTGCCCGCCGTCGAGAAGGTGGTGATCATCGACGGCACGAGCGACGACGACTGGGTGATCACGCTCGATGATCTCGAGCAGCTGGGCAAGCAGCTTCTGGCCGACCAGCCCGCTGCGGTGACCGAGCGGATCGACGCGATCCCACCCGAGCAACTGGCCACCCTGATCTACACCTCCGGTACCACCGGCAAGCCGAAGGGTGTGCGACTGCACCACGAGGCGTGGACCTACACCGCGGCGGCGCTGGATTCGTTGAATGTGTTGTCCGACAAGGACCTCAACTACCTGTGGCTGCCGCTGGCGCACTCGTTCGGCAAGGTGATGCTGGCCATGCCGCTGGTGATTGGCTTCCCGACGGTCATCGACGGCCGGGTGGACAAGATCGTCGAGAACCTGGCGATCATCAGGCCGACGTTCATGGGTGCGGTGCCGCGCATCTTCGAAAAGGTGCACGGCCGCATCACCGAGATGATGGCCGAAGAGGGCGGCGTCAAGAAGCAGCTCTTCGACTGGGCGAGCGACGTCGGCCTGCAGGTCTCTCGCGCCCGGCAGGCCGGCCACCGGGTCGGGCCCCTGCTGGCGTTGAAACACAAGCTTGCCGACCGATTGGTGTTCACCACGATCCGGCAGCGATTTGGTGGACGACTGCGGTTCTTCATCTCCGGTTCGGCAGCGCTGGACCGTGACATCGCGCAGTGGTTCGACGCCGTCGGCACCATTGTCCTGGAAGGGTACGGGCTGACCGAGTCGTCGGCGGCGTCGTCGTTGAATCGCTTACACGCCTACCGGTTTGGCACGGTCGGCTGGACCTTGCCGTACACCGACGTCAAGATCGCCGACGACGGCGAGGTACTCCTCAAGGGTCCGGGCGTGATGAGCGGGTACCACGACCTGCCCGAAGCGACCGCTGAGGCTATCGACTCCGACGGCTGGTTCCACACGGGAGACATCGGGGAACTCGACGCAGAGGGCTTTTTGCGGATCACCGACCGCAAGAAGGACATGTTCAAGACCTCGCAGGGCAAATATGTGGCGCCCTCGGCGATCTCGGCGGCGTTCAAGGGCATCTGCCCGTTCGCCAGCGAGATCATCGTCTACGGCGAGGGCAAACCGTACTGCGTGGCACTGGTGAGCTTGGATGCGGAGTCGATCAAAGAGTGGGCCGACCGAAATGGCTTGGAGGGCAAGTCCTTCGAAGAGGTCGCGCACGACGAGAAGACCCGGAAGATGGTCGAGGGGTACGTGGAAACCCTCAACAAACATCTCAACCGCTGGGAGCAGGTCAAGCGGTTCGCGATCATCGATCGCGAGTTGACGATCGAGGCAGGCGATCTGACGCCGAGCCTGAAGCTCAAGCGCAAGACGGTCGTCGAGAACTTTCACGACAACATCGACGAGCTGTACGGCTGACCGTGTGGCGTTGTGGCGCGCTGTTGGCCGCGACGGCGGCGAGCGTCGCACTGCCGTTCGCGATCGTGCCCGCGCACGCCGACGTCCCAGTGCCGCAAGCCGGGACGCCGTGCCCGGCGGATCTCGCGGATGTGATGACCCGACTGCCCAACGTGGGTGAATTCCTGGTGTGTCAGCATTCCGGCAACTGGACGCCGGTTCTCGATCCGTTCGATCCGGTCAGTCGATGGCTGAGCTATGGCTCCGGAATCACGCTACACGGTCAGGGGTTTCGTAACCCGAACCTCCGCTCGGGGCGCTGGACCGCCACACCGCTCGACCCCAACGCGGTGTGCGGCGCTGGGCAGGTCACCGTGATCGGCCCCGGAGAGCTTGCGCCCGTTGTGCTTTCGCAGAGTGACGCAGGCCGGCCGCTGCAGCTGGACGTGCTGCCCAAGCTGTTCACCATCACATTGAACGGTGACTGTCTGTGGTCGGAGGATCAGCCGCCGGCGATCGGGTAGGCACATGGTTGCGTCTGGCGGGCGGTCGAAGGCGACAACGTGGGGTTGCAGGCCAAGTGGTCCCCAGGGGCGGGTGGGCCGGTGACCCAAGGGGGTGGCCACTTCGCGTAGCCCACCCCTGGAGACCCGCTTGTGACGGTCGGACTTCGGTGTAATCAAACCGGACCCCGACCGGTCGGCTGTGTCTCAGCTTCGTCAGAAATGTACGACAAGGCGGCGCGCAGCGGCCGCTTTCACGCAAAATTGACGATTAAGTAAGAGGGGGCTGTGGGAGCGCCGGTGGCGCAGCGACCCCCGCTCGTGCCTGCCACGTCACCGGCAGTTCGACGAGCCCGTGCGAGAGGGAATGGAAGCCGGCGTTCATGGTCGACGGGTCGGTGCACAGCTGCAGCGTGGGGAAGCGTGGGATGAGCTGCGAGTAGACGGTCTTGAGTTCCAGTCGTGCCAGCGCTGCGCCGAGGCAGTAGTGCAGGCCATATCCGAAGCCGACGTGGGCCGCGCCGGTGCGGGACAGGTCGACTCGGTCGGGGTCGGCGAAGAATTCCGGGTCGTGGTTGGCCGCACCCGGGTCCAGTAGGACGAGGTCGCCCTGCCGGATCATCACGCCGTCGGCGTCGATGTCGCCGCGGGCATAGCGCGGGACTCCGACACCGCCGGTCATGCCCGCGCGCAGGATCTCTTCGACAGCCTTGGGGATCAGGTCCGGGTTGTGCAGCAGCGCCTGCCATTGGGCGGGGTTGCTCAATAACACCAACGACCCGACCCAGATCTGGGTCACCGTCGTCTCGTGCCCGGCGAAGAGCAGCTGCATCGCGAGGGTGGCGATCTCGAAGTCGGCGAGGTCGGGCTCGTCGCATAGGCGGGAGATGACGTCATCGTCGGGGTGGGCGCGCTTGGAGCTCACCAATTCCATGCCATAGCCGAGGAGTGATTCCAGGCCCTTGAGGGAGACGTCGTCGTCGGGTGAGAAGGCCGCGTCGTCGACCCAGACCCGAAAGCGGTGCCGGTCGGCATAGGGCACGCCGAGCAGATCGCAGATCACCAGGATGGGCAGGGGCTGGGCCAGGCCGGTCAACAGGTCGGCCGGAGGGGCCTTGACGTTCCATGTCGTCGAGCAGATCGGCGCACAGTCCCTCGACCTTGGGCTGCAGCGGCGCACAGTCCCTCGACCTTGGGCTGCAGCGTGCGCATGTGGCGGGGGCCGAAGTGCGGCTGCAGCAGCTGACGCAAGCGTGCGTGGTCGGTCGGCTCGGAGTCGAAATCGCCGATGGGGCCGCCGAATAGTGCCGAAGTCCGGCTGCGCGGGGCGTTGGGCGGGTCGCGGTGGGTTCGACCCAGCAGCTCGTTGTCCATCAGCCGGCGCACGAGCGAGTACCCCGTCACCAGCCAGGCCTCGTCGCCGACGGAGGTGAGGACTTTGTGGATCGGCCCGGTGCCCTGTAGCGCAAGCAGGTCGTCGGGGGAGTGCAGGGGATGACTCTGACGGAATGGCAGCTGCGCGGGCGCGGTCATGGTTGGAGCGTACGACTGTTCGACGCCGAGTGAGAAGACTTTTGAGACTATTGGTCTTGTTGGTGGTTACGCCGAACAGTCCTCGTCTACGAGTACGCTCTGGAGTGAAGGTTCACAGCCATCTGGGGCCCCGCTTGGCCGGCCCTGACCTGTTACACCGTTTTAGGTGTGCACTCGAGGAAGACGTTAAACGATGGCTAACCGCGTGATGAGGGGCAGTCGGCTCGGCTCCGTGAGTTACGAGACTGACCGCAAAGACAACCTGGCGCCCCGTTCGGTTGCGCGGTATCGCACCGGGAACGGCGAAGAGTTCGATGTGCCCTTCGCCGACGACGCCGAGATCCCGGCCACCTGGCAGTGCCGCAACGGCTTGGAGGGAACCGTCATTGCGGGGCGCGAGCCAGCTGAGCCCAAAAAGGTCAAAGTGCCGCGCACACACTGGGACATGCTGCTGGAACGGCGCACAATCGAAGAACTCGACGTGCTGCTCAAAGAGCGCCTGGCGTTCGTCAAGTCGCAGCGCGGCAGGTAACCGCTACCGGTTCCAACCATCTTGTTTGCATCGAACGTGACCTGCCGACTCCCCGCCGGCTTTAGCATCGGGCTGTGAACCGTCCGGATCGTCGCAGCACGAGTGCGGTGCTCGCTTTGTGTGCCGCGTCGGTTGTGACCGCGTTATGGATTCCTGTCGCTGCGTCCGCCGACCCCGCCTCTTGGAACGGTGAGTACACGATCACGTTCATCGTTGGTCCAAAAGGCGGAACGAGTATGGCGGCCGGTCAGCCCGAACAGCAGCACACCGAGACCTATGGACTTCAATCGAGCTGTGCGAGCGGCAAGTGCACCGCCACGATCATCAGCGGTCCTGCGCCCAGTAACCCGACGGTTCCGCAGCCTGTGCAGTTCACCTGGGATGGGTCGTCGTGGAGGCAAGCCAGCGACTTCCAATGGGAGTGCATGATGCCCGACGGGACGACCCAGTGGAATCCGGCCCACGCCGATGTGCGGTACACGCCTCAAGCTGATGGATCTCTGTCCGGGACAATGCACACCGAGATCGCGAGCGGCGCATGCCAGGGCACTGTCGACATGAATATGGTCGCCGAGCGCGCTTAGCTGTCGGGGCTCTGCTCGTCGGCGTGCAGGCTGCCCGCCCGTTTCTTGGCGCGCCCTCAGTGTGAGGGCCGCAGGGCGCATTGAGAATCCGTTGAGGACACCGCGCGATTCTCTTCTCAACCACAGAGACACTGTGGATCCGAGAAAAGGAACTCCGATGCCCACGACCCCGTCCACCAAGACCGCAACGACGACCACCACTGCCCAGGCGATCAAGAAATTCGCCACGGCTGCCGCCATCGCGGGGGCCCTGGGTCTGGGTGCGCTCGGTGCGGCGGGTGCCGCGGTCGCCGCACCTGGCGCCCACCACGCGCCGTCGACGACTTCCGGCTCGTCGGAGAACGCTGGCCCAGCCGTCGGACATGCTGATGCCGAAGTCCACGCCCACTTCATTCCGGGCTTCAAGCCCGTGGTCCCACCGGCGTCCGGCGTCCCGGCGGCGGCCGTCCCGGATTCGGTCGTCCCCGGCGATCTGGCGCCGGGCCTCATTCTTCCGCCGTCGCCCCGTGCAGACCTGCCCCACTCGGGATGGACGCCGATTCCGAGTATCTGCGGCAGTGCCGGGTGCAGCGACATCGTCGACCAGTGACGGTCAGGCCGTTGAAATCGGCTGTGTCACAGCACCCGTCCCGTCCGGCAGATATGTCGGACGGGACGGGCACCGGGCGTTGGCCGAGTGTCGTTGAGTGGCGTCGACGGACGCATGCAAGCGTGGGCTGCGTACGTGGCCGAGACGTCATATGCACAGCTGGGGACCTCAGCCTGGCCTATCAAGTATTCGGCGACGTGCCCATCGAGAGCTGGTCGCCGGTGGCTCGTTGCCAGCCGGGCGCGCGCCGTGGTTCGTGCGGGGGATCGCCCGGTTGGCGCCGAAGCGGGTTCTCAGTAAGGGCTGAACTGCGCGAGGGTCGAAACTGGTACGGCGACCTCTGGTCTGTGCGGACGAATCACATTGTGTTCAAACAGATCTCGTTCATTCACTAGCCGGTCATCTCAACGCAGCAACCCCCGGACAGGCGGCGCATCCTCGCGTACTCGGTCAACCCGAGTGGGGCCTGAAGGCGCATTGAGAATCTGTTGAGGACGTCGCGCGATTCTTTTCTCAACACAGAAACACTGTGGCTTTGAGAAAGGAACATCGATGACCAAGACCACTTCCACCACGACCTCCACCGCCATCGGCGCGATCAAGAAGTTCGCCACCGCGGCCGCCATGGTGGGGGCCCTGGGTTTGGGTGCGCTCGGCGCGGCCGGCGCGGCGGCAGCAGCACCTGCCCACCACCCGTCGCCGAACACCTCAGCATCATCGGAGAATGCCGGACCCAAGAAGGGTGACGACGTCGTCCACGCTCACTTCATTCCCGGCTTCAAGCCCGTGACCCCGCCGGCATCGGCCGTTCCTGCACCCACCCTGGGGTTCCCGCCAAGCCCCGACCGGGTTCCCTCCAACTGCCCAGTTTGCGGATAGGTGATCGACGAATGACTGGCGCGAAGGACTGCCTTTGGAAGCGAGGTGATTGAAATCGAATAGCCAGTTCGCTTCCGTATCAATACCTCGGCCCGTCACCGACCCTCACGGTGGCGGGCCGAGCTAGCTTTCGTGCGGCGGGATGAGGCAAGTAGACAGCCACAGTCACGCGCCGTCGGGCGAGCCTGGTCGACGTCGCGGTCCTCGGTCGTCGGCGTGGATCCATCGCTGCGCCAACGCGCGGGCGGACGAACGAGACCAGGCAGCCGTTGCGGCGGACAACCCCACGTCGTGTCGCTCACGGTGTTGAAGAAGCTCGTTCTTGCGAAATTCTGATCCGCGTCCGCACGGTTCACCACGTGCAACTCTAAGCCGTTCTAAGCCCGTCGCGGAACCTCAACCGCAGCGATCAATTCAACGCGTCGTCACATGCGCGGATTAGCCGTACTTCTTTTCTCAAAACAACTTTCAGCGTCGTCGGGAGTGATTTCTTCACCGTCCGCCATTTGTGCGATGAGGCCTACAACGATGTCCCACGTTGGCAGCCTTGCGCCGCGTGAAACTGCTGCTCCAGCAAGCAGCGGTCACCCTCCGCACCTGCTTAGGGCCGGCAGCACATCCCGGGACACTCGGTGACCTGTGTGGGGGCCTGAACGTGCATTGAGAATCTGTTGAGGACACCGCGCGATTCTCTTCTCAACCACAGAGACACTGTGGATCCGAGAAAAGGAAGTTCGATGACCAAGACCGCGTCCACCAAGACCACAGCGACGATCACCACCGTCGGCGCGATCAAGAAATTCGCCACCGCTGCCGCGATGATGGGGGCCCTGGGCCTGGGTGCGCTCGGCGCGGCCGGTGCGGCGGCAGCAGCACCTGCCCACACTCCCGCCCCGAAGCCCCCGGCATCATCCGAGAAGGCCGGACCGGCCGCCGGACATGGTGACGCCGAAGTCCACGCCCACTTCATTCCGGGCTTCACTCCTTCGGCCCCGCCTGTTGGTCAGGAGCCGGTGATCCCGACTCACTTCATTCCGGGCTTCAAGCCCTCGCCTCCGCCGGCATCGACCGTCCCGAATTCAACCGAATCCGCCTTGGGGTCGGCCCTTCCGCCGTCCCCCGGGTACGACCCCAACCACAAGGACTGCGAGGCTTGCGAAGAGGTGATCGACGAATGACCATCACGAAGGAATTACTCCGCAAGCGAGGCGGTTGAAATCCATTACCCAGCTCGTTACTGGTCTCCTCGGCCCGTCACCGACCCCCTGCGGTGGCGGGCCGAGTTCATTTTGGTTCCGTCGCGGTCCCGGTCGTCGGCGTGGGAGCCACCGCTGCGGGCCCGCGTGCCCAAAGCTTGGCGAATGACGACGCGTGCGGAATACATCTACGCGCTCTATGCCGGCTCACTGGCGGAGCCTGGCGACCGCAACCCGTACGCCGGCCAGTCGCTGGTCCTCGCAAAGCTGTGGAGGCGCGGTTATATGCGCATGCTGCGGGGTCCGTATCGAGACGGGTCCGGCGATGCAGCGCTACCGAGGCGTGGCCCGAGACTCGTGATGTGTGGACCCTGACCACGACACTGCGAGTGGCAGTGAGACTGGCCCTTCAAGCTTCGTGCAGTGAGTGTCGAGCGGCGGCCCGTAGACGACGACTTCGCAGTTTCGGCAATGCCAGGTGGTGTGTCCGTCGCTCCGTGTCCGAGGCAGGCGAGGTGGCCGACGAAGACTTGGTTCGGGCCGAGTGGGTGGCCGTTGGCGCAGCGACTCGGTGGCTTGGTGATCCAGGTTCACCATCGTCTGCAAAGTTCGCCCAAAATAAGCAATTTGTAGTAGCTGCGCCGAACGCAGGGCGCATCTACGCGGGCAATTTGCGTTCGTTCTAAGCTCGTTCGTTCTAAGCTGTTGAAGGCCGTCACCAAAGACCCAAAGTGTTTTGCTGCCGTGTCCATATCGAAGTCTCGAAGTTCAGTGCAGTCGGCAGCGATTATCAACAAGATCGGGCAATTATGATTTCAACATTTCGGGCGGTAGGGGCAGCAGTCGGCGTTGTGGTCGCAATGTCTTGGGGCGGGGGTGCTGCGTCGGCTGACCCAGGCTCGGGGACAGGAGGACCACCACCTGCTCCGGCAGCGGAATCTTCCGACGCGTCCACCGCTATTTCGGTACCTGCCGCCTCGCCCTCGGACTCCACCGCCGCGGGCTCTTCGACGGATACGAGCGACGGGCCGACGTCCAAGTTGGGAAGTGAACCAACCGAGGGGCTCAGTAGTTCCGGGGGCGCCCAGACGTCTTTGGAGGCGTTACGCGCGGACGAAGATGCATTATCGACAAATATGACGAAGGAACTGGATCTGTCCGCGCTGATTACCGCCGAAACCGACGCAACTCAGGCCAAGCTGGACCAGCTGAAAACAGCCGATTCGGTAAGCCAGGGAGATATGTTGGCGATGCAAGAGATGATGAACCGGTTGAGCCAATTGTCGGAGATGTCTTCAAGCGTGATAGCCGCCAGCGATTCAGCGCTTGCATCGATGGCCCGTAACGTCAAGAACTGACGGCGGCGGCCTACCCGTCAACTCTGGGCGCACATCTTGTGACGCCGATGCGGTACCAGCGCCGGGCCGGCCCCCACCCTTACCTACGACGGTGATGTTCGTGCAGGGGCTTAAAGCTCTACTCGGTCAGGGATACGCCTGTCGTTAACAAATGTGGGGGCCCAGTTTCGTCGGGCAAAGGCCGACTCGAAGGATCCGGCGGTGGAACTGATCGCCGAAGGGCGAGGGCCATTCACATTCCCCTTCAGAGTGGTGTCGCGACAACACTTCCATGCTGGCGAGTTACCGGTCTTTCACTGTTCGAGCAAACAAAGACAGTCTTGCTGGGACGCTGTGGAGCAGCGTACAGTTCGCTGTGAACTGGCTGATTATCTGTAGCTTCAGTCAACAGTTCCAGGGGAGGAACTCATGTCCAAGCATCGCGCAAATTCTCACGTTCGCGTCAAAACTGTCATCGGGGGTGCCTTGGCGGCGGGCGCACTGTTGTTCGCCGCCCCGGCGGCAACCGTCTTGGCTGCGCCACCGACCCACGGGGGAGGCACCCCCGGCGGGCCGGACAGCGGCGGCTCGGGTGGAACGCACGCGGGGCATCGTAACCCGTGTCCGCACCTGCCCGGCCACCCCATCGGGAAAATCCTGCACATCTTCTACCACGGTCGGTAGACCGGCACATTTGGCGGGTGCGGGGATCGTAGTACGCCGCTCCAACGGTGCCCGAAATCCTCGCCGCTCAGGCCGATGGCATCCTCCGTGTCAACGGCATCGATCACCAGATCGTCGGTGGTCCAAGGGTGTTCACCAATCTTCAGGTATGTCGTTCAAGGTCCCGCTGATTAGCAAAACGGTCAGCGGCTGACATCCGATATGCAGGCTAGGACTGTCTCAAGGGTGGTCGCCGAGCGCCCTCGGCGGTTCGTCCGCTGGATGCGCCGATCTGTTCAAACTTGCTGTGGTCGAGCAGAACGTAAACCCAGACGGTCGAGACGATTTCGTCGATGGATGCGTTACCGGGTCCGGTCAGCCGGGAGATCCTGGCTCAGCCCGACGCCGCGCAGCTGCTCAACGCCGCGGTACGCAAGGCGATGACCCGCAAGGCCAACCGCGCCTACCTAGCCCAGGTCGCGCCTGTCGCACCGGCTACCCGTCCACCGGCTGGCATCATCAACCAGACCATCACCGATGGCGGTGCGCTCGGTTCAGAACTCGATGGTCTGGTCGATGCCATCGCGGCCATCGAGGACGCTGGCGGCACGGCCACCAATATCCTTGCCAGCCCGTCCGCATGGGCCGCGGGAGCAAGCTCAAGACCGCAACCGGCTCAGCACAGTCACTGGTCGGTGCCGGTACCGATGCACCCGAGCGCCAACTGCTCTCGGTGCTGGTGACCGTCGACCGCGACGTCACTGCCGGATCGCTTGTCGTGCTGGACAAGTCCGCAGTGCTCTCGGCCTACGGCAACCTACTGGTCGCCCGCTCCGAGGACTTCTACTTCAGCTCCGACAGCGTGGCCATCCGTGCCACGTGGCGCTTCGGAGCCGTCGTAGCAGACGCAGCCCGCGTCGTGACCATCGACGTCGCGGCGTAACCCGTGGCGACGGCAGCCCCGGCAAACGACAGCGCTACGTCGTACTCGGGTTCAGGGGCTGCGGTCACCTTGGCCTCGCTGCTGCTCAGGTCCCATTGAGGTCCCGAGGCGGAGCCTCTTGGCCATTGCTGGTAAGCGTGGTGCGCGATACTGGGATTGAACCAGTGACCTCTTCCGTGTCAGGGAAGCGCTCTCCCGCTGAGCTAATCGCGCGGGGCAGATCTCTTGGAGGTGGAGACGGGAATCGAACCCGTGTGCACGGCTTTGCAGGCCGTTGCCTCACCACTCGGCCACTCCACCGTTGGGTCTGATGCCGCACTTGCACCTTCGAGCGGATGACGGGATTCGAACCCGCGACCCTCACCTTGGCAAGGTGATGCGCTACCAACTGCGCTACATCCGCGCGCTTCGGACGAGATCGTCGCCCGCTGCGATGCACGACAATAGTCGACGCAAGCGAAGGCGCACAAATCCCCACTGTTCACCTGTGTTGCCGCTGGCGCATTCCGGGCGGATGGCTTTGCCGTGCTAGTGTTCCTGGTCGGCGAATCGCCACCGTTACGGTGCGCGCGCACGGGGTCTCGTAGCTCAGTGGGAGAGCGTCCGCCTCACACGCGGAAGGTCGCTGGTTCGATACCAGCCGGGACCACCACACAGAATCACCACTCCGGAGGGTTGGGTTCGCCTACCCACCTGTCGCCCAGTGCCACCGGTGCGCGCGACGCATTATTGCGCACGCGGTCGGTGAACTCGATGATGATCCGGCCCTCTGGTGGGCGATAGGTAAAGGTCCGCGACGTCGCGCTAGAACCAAACTTTTCGGCCGCCAACCGGCCGCCCGACCGCCCCCAGAATCCACAGCACGATGCCGACCACGACGAGAATGCCACCGATGGTGTAGAGGATCGACAGGCTGGTGAAATAGCCGATCAAAAGCAAGATGATGCCGAGCACGATCATGATTCATCCGATCCGTAGGCGTATGCACTGATGTGCTGTCGGCTCGGAATTGCCGGATCGGTCATTTTCCAAACCGGTAGCGGGACCGTGATTCCCGAGCTGAGGGGTCCGGCCGTTTCTCGGAGCCTCGCAACGTCGAGGGCCGGATCGGAGTGGCCGACATGACGTACCTCCTCAAATCTGTTGTCTCACAAAGATGCTGAGCGATAATCCGCCCTGCGCGGAGCCCTCCGAGGTTCGTTGAGCGGTGTCAGCCGCCCAACCTATCGGGGTTACGTCGTCGACTTACCTTCGTCTGACTGGGTGGCGCGGCTGGGTCAAGATGTTTGCGTTGTGCATCGTTGGGGGTACCCCCCGCAAGGGTTCAGACGCGAGCCGCGGCCAGATGAGCAAGCGGAGCGGATCGAGGTAACCCAGTGAGTACGGCTGATTCTGTCAACGAGTATGCCGACGTCGGCGATATGTTTCGACGTCTGAAAGACTTTGCCGACGACAGCCCGGAATTCGCGCGTCAACGCGAGGCGATCATCGAACGTACGCTGCCGTTGGCCCAGCACGTGGCGCGGCGCTTTCGCGGTCGCGGCGAGGACCACGACGACCTCTTCCAGGCCGCTTCCGTCGGCTTGATCAACGCAGTCAACCGTTTCGACCCCGACAAAGGCAGCGAGTTCTTGCCTTTTGCCGTCCCCACCATCATGGGTGAGGTCCGCCGGCACTTCCGCGATCGCGGATGGGCATTGAAAGTACCGCGCCGGCTAAAAGAAATGCAGGGACAACTGGCGCAAGCCCGTTCAGAATTAACGCAGCTCAGTGGCCGCGCACCGACACCATCCGAACTTGCGCGACACATGGACGTCGATCGCGAGACCGTGGTCGACGCCCTCATCGCCGGCAGCAACTACTCGACGTTGTCGACGGATGCGCCGATGGGCGCACAAGATGACGGCGCGACACTGTTGAGTTCGTTTGGTGGCCTTGATTCCGGCTTGGCCAAGGTCGTCGACGTGGAAACCGTGCGCCCGCTCATCGCCGCATTGCCCGAGCGCGAACGCACCGTACTGATGATGAGATTCTTTGGGGACAAGACTCAGACGCAGATCGCCGACCACCTCGGCATTTCGCAAATGCACGTCTCCCGTCTGCTCAACCGGACCCTCGAGACGCTGCGCAGCCAGGCTGCCCCGGTGGAGGCTGAGTCTGCGCAAACCACGCGGGCGCTGGAGGCGCAACAACCGCGCAAGCGGGCGCCGCGCCGCCTGGCGTGCGCGAATGCTGTCAGCTCACCCGCAGCGACCGCACTCGCCTCGTGACGCTTCGACGGACTGCTCTCACTCCCAGGGATGTTTCGCTCAGCCAAATAATCGCGGGGTTTGAACGCTTGTCGGAAGGCAACGATTAGGCAGTCTTCAGGACATCTGAGCATTCACCGCTGCGAGTGTGAACGGACCGCAACCGTCGTAAGCGTGTTGCCCGCTCCTGGAAGTTCTCGCAATGAGTGGTGTCCATCTTCCTGACGACGGGCTGCGCATCCGACTCCGTCGACATGGCGCTGCGACAGATCACCACTTCGCCGCGCGCTTAACGCGATTCGCCGCTCGTGGTTGATCCTCCCGACCGTCGCGCTCACCGTGGCCTGCGGCGAATCGGGCGCGTTGGGGTGGTTTCGGCAATGACGCCCGCTATGGTCGTGTAAGCGTCATGGCGAGATCGATGGAAACTCATCGCACACCTGCCCGGTATGCGGCCAGTGCGTCCCTGCGCCGTAGCGTGCGGGCCCTGACAGGAGATATGACCGTGGTCGAAGGATCTAGCGAATCAGGTCGGTACGATCCTGAGCCGGTCGAGGTCACCACCTCTTGGATCGGCGCGGTCGCCGTGGTCAGCTTCACTGGAACCTTGGACATGCGCACCACACCGCAGCTGATGCGCGCCCTTGAAGCCGTCATTTCGCAACGGCCGCCGGCTGTCATCGCAGATCTGTCATCCGTGGACTTCATGGCCTCGGCAGGAATGACCGTGCTGATCACCGCAGACGAACAGTGTTCAGCACACACCCGTTTCGGCGTCGTCACCCCCGACGCCATCACCAGCAGACCGATGAGGCTCATTGGTCTTCACGATTTCGTGTCGATGTTCGAGACCATGGACGAGGCGATCAGTGCCCTTGGCGGCGATGACCTGCCGGAGCAGGATCAAACCGGCAGCGCCGCGCCGCCGCCGGAGCCAGCGCCGAACTGACGATCCAGAGTGTGAGTGTTAGGCGATCATCGGGTCGATCGCCGAACGAGGTACCAGCACATGCAACGCACCGGCTGACGCAGGCAACAACGTTCCCTGGTCGAAGAAGAACATCACGCCGTCGTTGACCACCGCGAAATTCTGATAGTTGGCAGCGTTGTACAGCGCGGTCGGCACGAACGGCAGTGGCGTCGGAGGTGGCGGCGTGCTGGTCGGTGTGGTCGTCACCGGCTGTCCGGGTTGCGCGGGCGGCGTCGGTGGCGCGGCTGGAGGCGGCGGTGCCAATTGCTGCTGTAACTGGGACTGGACGATTGGCGCGACGGTCTTGAGTGGATCGTCCACCCGCCACAGCGGTGTGTTCAGCTTGTCGTCGGGTGCGGCGGTGTAGGTGATCGCCTTGCGGTAGCTCTGATCCCAATTGAACGCTTTGTACGTCGTCGGCTGCTGGGTGCCGCCGACGTTTTGGTTCACGGTGAACACCACGGCCTGCGTGCCGCGCGGGGGAACCGCCGAGTTGTACTCCGCCGGCTTGATGCTCAATTTGGCCGGAGTGCTGCTGGGCGCACCGGACTTGGCTGTGTTGATGAACGCGTCACGCGCCTGGGATACGTAGTCGGCGACCGATTTCTGGTCGGGGTAATCGAGCGGGATGCTGATGTCGACGCTGTAGGCGGGATCAGAGAGTTGGATCTCACACGAGCTACCGGTATTGGCGCCCTTGAGGTCGGCGCAGTAATCCTTCGGGGCCGCCGAGGCCAGCCCAGGAGAAAGGGACACGGCGGCAACCGCGACAACCGCTGCCACGCTGAAAGAACGCATGGGTAATACCTCCAAGCACACGCGGCGTGCGCCGCGACCAAAGATCAAGGTGAACCACGCCAGCAAAGCGCCCCCGACGGCATTGGCGCTACACAGCCTAGTCGAGGCGAAGGCGCGGTGAGGCAGCGCCCTCGTCAATGAAGGTGCTTGGCCCGAGCGTGGACCCGTCAGCGGTGGAGTTGATAGATGTGGTCGGCGGATCTGGACTCGACACCCAGTTCGGCGGCCACCGTGTCGAGCGCGCTTTGTGCGGCAGCGATGTCGGTTTTGCCGTCAGCTGTGTAGTAGGGCCCGATGTAACGTTCGTAGTAGCTCACGACCTCGTCACGCGTCAGACGATTCATGAACGATCCGAGGTAGTCGATGGCGAGGTCAGGCTGATCGGAAAGTGCTTTGAGGGCACGCTGATTGGCTCGGATGAGCGCCTGCAATGCGAGGTTGTCGGCAGGAAACCGCGTGGCGTCGGCGGCGATGCCGACGGTCGGGATCTGGAAGTGATCACCCACCCACGCCAAGACGTGCCAGCCCTCCTCTCGGGCGACCTGCTCCGGGCCGAGGGTGCTACCGACGTACGCAGCGTCGATCGAGCCCTCGCGTAACCGACGCAGATCCATCTGATAATCGCCCGGCGCGCGTACCACGCACAGGACGTCGCGATCGGGGTCGATCCCGTGCCGGCGCAGCACTATCCGCGCAAAGCATCCCGGAGCGGTGTGCGGCGCGTGTACGGCGAGTCGTCGACCTCGCAGATCGGCCATCGAGGTGATGGGGCCGCGCCCGATGAACCAGAACAGCGGACGATTGGTGTTGACGCCGTAAACGGTCCACGGAATGCCATCGGTCAGCCGCGCCAGCACGCCTCTACCGAGTCCGATCGTCGCGCACGAGCGCAGGCGTTCTTCATCCCAGCCGGTTCCGTCATGGACGGCGACGTGGACACCTTCGTCGCTGAAATAGCCCTCTTGGTCGGCGACGTGAGCGACGAGCTCTTCGTGGACGCCACGGCCCACATATGCGAGATCAATGGTTTCCATCTTTCAATCCATCGCCAGGCCACCGTTGACCGGCAGGTACTGACCGGTCGTGAAGGCGGCGTCGTCGCTTGCCAGGAAGGCCACGGTGGCGGCTACCTCGTCGGGCCGGACCAAGCGACCCATGGGGTTCGTTGCGCGCAGACGCTCCAGCTTTTCTGAAGCGAGCTGCGCCGTGATCGCTGTCTCGTCTACCGTGGCCGGCGCGACGAGGTTGGCGGTGATCCCATGAGGAGCCAATTCCAGTGCGATGTAGCGAACGAACTGATCCATCGCGGCCTTGGCGGTGCCGAGCGCGATCATGCCCTCACGCGGTCGCCGCGACAGCCCCGTACTGAGATAGACCAGGCGGCCATACCCGCGCGAAATCATCCCGGGTGTAACAGCTTTGGTGATCAGATACGCGGCGCGCAGTTCCTGATCCAACTTGCCGCCCAGCTGTTGCCAGGTGAGGTCGGCGTACGAGGTGACATCGAACGGAATCATCGCGTTGTGCACGACGACGTCGACAGGACCCCACCGGCGCTCGACGTCGCCGACCATGTCGGCCACCTCGTCGGCCTGTGTGACGTCTGCCTTGATCGAAATCGCCTCACCGCCGGCAGCAGCGATCTCGGCGGTCACGCTCTCTGCCTCCGCGGCGCTGGATCGGTAGTTGACGACCACTCGGTCGCCGCGCTGGGCGAGGGCCCGCGCCGTCGCGGCGCCGATTCCCCTGCTGGCACCGGTGACAATCGCAACTCGTGACATCAGATCTATCCCTTCGTGGTAACACCTTGTGGGACTTCGTGAAAGCCCGGCTCACCCGCGTCGACCACGGAGTTGAAGCGGTGCCGGGTGCGCAGGTGTGTGCTTATGTCGTCGATCGCACTCGCGGGGAGTGCTGCGACGTCGATGTTCTCGATTATGCGCGCCGGCGTGACCGTCGATGTGAGGACTGCGGTGCCGCGTTGCACCCCCCACGCCAGCAGGACCTGAGCGGGTGTCCTGTCGAATTGGCGGGCGATCTGCACAACGAGCGGGTCGTCCAGCAGGCGCGGCGTCAACGCATGCCCGAGCGGTGCGAACGCCAGCAGGATGATGTCCGCGCTCCGGCAGTATTCGTACAGATCCCACTGCGGGTGGTAGGGATGCGATTCAACCTCTACGACTGCCGGTGGTATGCGCGCGATTTCGACTATCCGCCTGGTGTCCTCGACGCCGATGTCCGATAGACCGATGGCCCGCGTCAGTCCCTTGTCGACGAGTGCCTCCATGGCGCGCCAGGTCTCCTCCAGCGTGACGCCGTCGTCGTGGATGACGTTTCCGTTGGCGTCCCGGGGGTCTTGATCGTCGCCGGGCTTGAACGCGAACGGCGTGTGCATGAGATAGAGGTCGACCTCGTCGAGGCCGAGCTTGTCCAGGCTGGCGCGCAGCGCGGGTTCGACGCGTTCGGGGCGGTGGTTGTTGTTCCAGAGCTTCGTCGTGACGAAGAGGTCTTCGCGGCGGACGGTCCCGTCGGCGAGCAACTCCTTGATCGCCAGGCCGACCTCATCCTCGTTGCGGTAGCGCTCGGCGCAGTCGAGGTGGCGAAAGCCCGCCACCACAGCGGATTTCGTGGCCGCCCGGCTCTGACTACTGTCCGAGAGCAGCGTGCCGAATCCGAGGGCGGGCATCTTGTCGCCACTGTTGAGAACGAAGTGGTGTCCGCGTGGATTGTCGATCAGTGTCATGTCGTTCAGGCTTTCTTGTATCGGGTAAGGGCACGACGACGACGTGCCCTTCGACGCAGAGATTGGCTGCGTAGTCCGTGCGGTCCGTCATCGGCGATCCTTCGGCGAGGGAATACACCGACTATAGACGACCGGTCGGCTAGGAATAGGAACGATCTTCCTCAGCCGGCTTATTTCCGTTGTTCAGCGAAGCAACGCAGGGACGACGATGTCCTCGAAGCGGTTGTACGGGGTGCGGCTTCGCGTGACCTTGCCACGAAGTGCCGCTCCTTCCCAAGCCTCGATCAGCAGCGATGCGAGTTGATTGGGATCGACGTCGAAACGCACGTCCGAAGCGGCTTGGCCGGCGCGGACGCAGGCCGCGAGCGCGCTGTCCCACCGGCCGAGGATGCGGTTGAGTTCGGTGCGCACCGGCTCGCTCGAGCCCCCGAGTTCGAGCGACATGTTGCCGACAAGACAGCCGAGCAGGAAGTCGCTGGCCTCGTGTTCGTCCGCGAGGGAGTGGAAGAAGCGCGTGATGCGTTCCTGGGTCGAAGCGTCCGCTTCGAGAATGGGCAGGAGCCGGAGTTCGATATCGGCCCAGTAGTGCTCGAGGATCGCCGCCGCGAACGCCTCCTTGCTGGGGAAGTAGGCGTAAAACGAACCCTTCGGCACCCCGGCCCCGTCGGTGATGTCCTTGACGCCGCTCGCCGTGAATCCGTGCGAGTGGACGAGGGCGAGTCCGGATGCGAGCAGGCGCAACCGGACGTCGGGATTCGCGGGACGCGGCATGCGATCGATAGTAGTCGACCGGTCACTTAGAGTTTTGACCCCGATTGTCACCGCGGCAGCGTCGGCTAGTCCAGATCGGCGAGCGCCTTTCGGGCAGCTTCGAGTTCAGCTTCGAGAGCAGCGACCTTGGCGGCCTGCTCCACGCGTGCAGCCTCGATGACCTCGTCGATCGGGACGGCGAGATCTTCGTGCAGTTCCTTGGCGGCCCGGGAGACGGCGGCTGCGGCGATCGCGAGGTCGCGAACCACGTACGTCGTGCCGCGCTTGAGTTCGGCACGCCATTCACCGTCGGCCGAACCGGTGACCGTGAGAGTGAGTTCGAGCGTCTTGGTCTTTTTGCCGGCCTTCTTGGCCGGGGCCTTCGCGGGCTCGGACCGCTCCGAAGAGGAGGGCGCCGAGGATCCGGGCGCTGTCGCCGCGATCGGACGGAGCGACATGTCCGGCGTTTCGGCTTCGGCGGACGGCACGTGGGTGTCTACAGTCATGGTCACGTCGATCTCCTCCTGGACAACAGCTGGCAAGACGTCCAGTAGAACATACGTTCGATGCCTGGCCAAGCGGAACTCTGCGCGTGTCAAAACCGCCGTGTTGTTAGCCCGGCGGCGAGTTGCCATGTATACGAAGAAGTTTCGGCGTCGCCGCTATGCCGACGCCGAGGCTCAGCCGTGCGGCGCTTCAGAGATTTTTGTGTCTTCCTTGCCGACCGTCTGGCAATAGAGGGTTACCGAGGTCTTGGTGGCAGTGATTTCCAGATTCGACGGGTCCTGCCCGCTCTTGTCCTTGAGCATCTTGCTGACTTCGTCGTTTTGCTTCTTCTCGTCCTGCGTGACGAAGTCCTTGCACTTGGTGTCACCGCCGGTGTTGACGATCTGGGATGCCGAGCAGCTGCTCAGGGCCACCGCCGCGGCCGATGCCGCAAGGACGGAGTGCACGATTCGCCTCACTGGGAACCTCTTTCGCTGAAGGAACGACACGCAGGTGATTCACAGAATCAGGCAAATCCAAACCCGGCGCAGGGTTTGGCTCAAAGTCGCGGTGTCTTGATCCGCGACACCGTGATTCGTGCGCCCTGCTTCGGCTCCAAGATCACATGCTTGACCCGCTGGCTTTCGCCGCGTGCCGTCGTCGTCTCGAGCTCAACCCGGCGCAGCACCTCGCGCAGTACCACCCGCATCTCGGCCATCGCGAACGTTGCGCCCAAGCAGCGGCGCGCCCCGCCGCCGAACGGCAGCCACGTCGTCGGGCTCAAGGTGGCGCCGATCATCCGGTCCGGGTCAAAACGATTGGCGCCGGGATAGATCCGGTCATCGGAATGCACCAGCCCGACGCCGGGGGCCGCCATGACCCCGGCCGGCAGGTGATACCCGGCGATCTCCACCGGCTGCTTGAGGATCCGGCCGACCTCGAACACCACGGGCCGGTTGCGCAGTGTCTCCTTGGCGACCGCGTCCAAGTACTCGTCGTCGCCGGCTTCTGCGGCGCGCACCGCCTTGGCCAACGTCGACGGATGCCGGGTCAGCCGCTCCAAAGCCCACGACAAGCCGGTTGCCGTCGTGTCGTGGCCGGCCACGAGCAGCGTCATCAACTGGTCGCGCAACTCCGCGTCGGTCATCGTGCGGCCGTCCTGGTCAGCGGCGCGCACCAGCATGGCCAGTGCATCGGTGCGCGACGCCAGGTCCGGATCCGCGCGACGCTCGATGATTTCGGCACGCAGCAGGCGGTCGGCTTCATCGATGCGCCGGCGCACCCCGCGCCACGGCAGCTTCTTCTGCAGACTGGGTGTGCCGATGGCCAGCAGTTCGAACGCTGACAGGTTCAACAGCCTCGGCAGCACCTCGCGCAATGCGGCCAGGCGTGTCGGATCGCTGGCACCGATAACCAGGCGCATGATCACCTCCAGGGTGATCTGTGACATCTTCGGTGCCACCGGGAACGCCTTGCCGACCGGCCAGCCCGCGATGTTGTCCGCCGCAATCTGGGCCATCACGTCGGTCTGCCGTGCGACCGCGTCCCGGTGGAAGGGTTCCAGCATCAACCGCCGTCGGTCGCGGTGAACCTCGTCATCGACAACCAGTACCGACGCCGGGCCCAGGAGGCCGGAGAGCATCGAATTCGCCTCGCCCGCATGGTAAATCGCGGGATCGCCAGCGAACACCTGTTTGATGTCGGCGGGGTCGTCGAGATACACGAGCGTGCCCATCTGAGCGATCCGCAGCGTGAACGTCTTGCCGTATCGGCGCCGGCAGGCCGACACGAAGCGCGGCCAGAAACGCAGCATCAGTACGGCCTGGATGGCGGGTGGCAGCGGAGGTCCCGGCGGCAGCGTCGACGTCGGCTTATTAGACATGAGTCCAGTATAGGAACACCGGCCCTGCGCGACCGCCGGCATTGACGAATCGGCGGTTCGCTCGGCAGTTCTTCGGCAGTTTGTCGGTTGGTGCGAAGGGTAGGGTTGAGAGGTCAACCAGCCGGACGGCGGAAAGCCCATGGTGACCACTGATTTCACGATGCGCAGCGCCGAAGACCGCGAGGCTGGACGACTGCGAGCCCTGTACCGCTACGAGATCCTCGACACCGATCCCGACGCGGCGTTCGACCGCATCGCACGAGTGGCCGCTCGCTCCCTGGACAAGCCGATCGCTTCGATCACGTTCGTCGACGAGGACCGCATCTGGTTCAAGGCGATGTACGGCGTCGAGGGCCTCCCGGAGATCCCGCGCGATGCCGGATTGTGCAACCTGGCTATCCGCGACAATCGGACCTATGTGGTGCGCGATGCCGCTGCCGACCCGTACGCCGCTCAAAGTCCCAGCGTGACAGGCAACTTCGGAATTCGGTTCTATGCCGCTGCGCCCATCACGACGGCCGACGGCCATCAATTGGGAACCGTCAGCGTCCTCGACACCGAACCGGGCGACGTGACCGACGATCAGCTGGCCACATTGAAGGACCTCGCCGCGATTGTCATGAACGCACTCGAGCTGCGGCTGTCGGCGCTGACCACCGTGCGCGCCGAACGCGAGCTGCGCGACACCGCCCAGGAGTACGCCTCGGTGTTGCAACGCGCACTGCTCCCGTCGGCACTGCCGGTGATACCTGGCCTGTCGATGGCCGCGCACTACCACCCGGCCGCCTCCGGTCAGGTTGGTGGCGACTTCTATGACGTCTTCGGTGTTGCTCCCGGCGAGTGGGCATTTTTCCTCGGTGACGTCGAGGGCCACGGGGCCGCGGCGGCGGCTGTCACCGCACTTGTCCGGCACACCCTGCGCGCGGCGGCGCTGCACTACGACGACCCCACCGACGGCCTCGACGAACTCAACGCGGCGCTGCTCTCGGACCCGAACGAGCGACGGTTCTGCACAGTCTTGTCGGGCAAGTTGCGACCCGAAGCCGACGGCTTCCGAATCACCCTGGCAACCGGCGGGCATCTGCCGGCGCTGCTGCTGGATCGCGAGAGTGCATCCATCCGACCGGTTCGCTCGTCTGGCGGCATGTTGATCGGTGCCGTCGCAGACGCCACGTTCGAGGCGTGCGAGACGTTGCTGACCCCCGGTCAGACCCTGCTGCTCTACACCGACGGCATTGTCGAGGCCCGGCCCGACGGGCACACCACGTTCGGGGAGCCGGCGCTGCGACTGTTCCTGGCTGAGCGGGCCGGAATGCCGGCCACCCAGCTTGTCGCTGAACTGGCCGAATTGGGCGCTGCGCTGCGTCCCGACGATGACGTGGCGTTCCTGGCGCTGACTGTCGTTGCGGCGTCTGAGGGCGCGGTGGGTTAGCCTTGAGCGGTCGGCCCGGTAGAATCAGGGCGTAGACAGCGCGCCGCAAGAAGATCGGCGCCAAAGAGCTAGTAAGTTCTTGCCAGGTTCAGACGGCAGCCTCGCAGGCATGATTAATTGCGAGCACGCCGTCCGGCGCGCGTAATGAGGTGAATTTTGGACGAACAAGCCACTGCCGCCCCCGGCACGACGACCGCTGCCAACACCGGCTGCGTGATCACCGAGGAGTGGTTCGGGCGGACGGTCGTCATATCTGCATCCGGTGTGGTCGACATGCTTACGTCACCGCAGCTGGAGACGAGCATCACCACCTCGCTGACGAAGAACCCGGCCGCCATCATCGTCGACCTGTCCGAGGTCGACTTCCTGGCTTCGGCGGGAATGGGTGTTCTGGTCGCTGCCCGTGACAAGGCGTCGGCGGAGATCGGCTTCGGCGTCGTGGCCAGCGGGCCTGCGACAAGCCGGCCGCTCAAACTGGTCGGTCTGGCCGATATCATCGGCCTTTACGCGACACTCGATGAGGCGCGCGTCGCACTCGGTGAGTAATTCTCGGAAGTTGGGTATAAGAGATTTGCCATGACGACACCGAGTTACCCCAGTCCCTCAGCCGACGGTGACCGCTTTATACGCAACGAGGTCGTCGCGGACGCGCACAGCGCAGCCAGAGTCCGCGATGAGTTCGCGACGTGGCTGCGGGCATGCGGTGACATCGACCGAGTCCGTTTCAGCGACGTCGTGCTCGCGGTCAACGAGGCCTTGGCCAATACGGCCGAGTTTGCCTACCTGCTCAAAGGCGGGATAGGCACCATCGACGTTGAAGCCGTGCGCGACGGTCACAACCTGACCGTGACGATCGCTGATCAGGGCCACTGGCGCGAGTCCACGCCGGCCACGCAGAGCCGGACGCGCGGCCGCGGCATCCCGCTGATGCGCGCCCTTGCCGACCATGTCACGATCGACTCTTCCGCGTTAGGCACCACCGTGTGCCTGCGCTTCGAGCAGTTTCAGGCCGTCCAGCAGTCCGACGACGCCAAAGTCGGATAGCTCTCAGGCCGGCTCGTAGCGCAGCATCGTGACGCCCGGCTCGGGCTTGTCGGAGAACACCGGCTTCAGGCGCATCCCGACTCTCAGGTCCGCCGGTTCGGCGTTGACGATCTCGGTGGAGAACCGCGGGCCCTCGTCCCATTGCGCGACCGCCAATAGCTGGGGCACATCGGTGGCAAAGTGCGGTGCCACAGGCCGGTAAGCCACGGTGAAGGTGTAGAGCGAGGCCGCCCCGGAGATCTCTCGCCACTCCAGATCATCGGCCAACGTGCCCGGCGCCAGCACCCGTGGATAGAACACATACTGGTGGGCGGACGGCGAGTACTGGATGCGTATCTTGTGTTCGGCCAGAGCGTCCCAGAACGGCTGGGTGGTCGGCGTCGGGATCGGCACCGGTTTGTCGAAGTCGCCCATGGTCAGTCGCCTTCCAGCACGAGCGTGGTCTGTTCGCTCAGAATGCCGCCATTGCCCGAGACGAACGCGCGGTTGCACTCCTTGACCTGGGTGGCGCCCGAGCGGCCCATGATCTGTCGGGTGGCATCACAGATGTGGTGCATGCCGCCCGCCGTGCCGGCCTGCCCATAGCCCAGTTGCCCGCCCGCGGTGTTCATCGGAAAGTCGCCGCGGAACGTCAGGTCGTGCTCCGCGACGAACTGCAACCCCTTGCCCTTCTGGCAGAACCCCGCGTCTTCCAGGCTGAGCAGCACAGTGATCGTGTAGCAGTCATAGATCGACACCATGTCCATATCGGTCGGGGTCAACCCGGCCATCGAGAATGCCGACTCGGCGGCCTTGAGCATCGGCGTCTGCAGAAGCTCCTGGGCGTAGGTGGGCGTCTTGTACGGCACCCGCTCGCCGAATCCCTTGATCCACACCGGGCGGTTGGCGCTGCGGCGGGCCAATTCGGCTCCTGTGACCAGCACCGCCGCGCCGCCCATCACCGGCATGACGATCTCCAGCATGTGCAGCGGCGCGGCGATCACAGGACTGTTGATCACGTCGTCGACGGTGATCGGCGCGTCCCGGAAGATCGCCCCCGGCGTGTGATTGGCGTTGACCCGCTGGTCGACGCTGATCTTGGCCATGGTCCGTTCGTCATAGCCGTAGGTCGCGCCGTACAGCGTCGCGACCTGGCCGTAGGGACCGTTCTGTCCGAGATTGCCGTACGGGATCTCAAATTCTGCCTGCGGCGACCCGTACCGGTTGCTCGACGCCCCGAAGTACATCAGCTCGCTGACGTCCAGCGGCTTCTGCGCACTCACCGGCGTCAGCGGAGTGGCCGGGATCACGCACAGCACCGCATTGCACAGGCCCAGCTCGATGGCTGCCGCGGCGCGCCACACCATCGCCACCGCGCTGGCCCCACCGAGATCGACCATTTCGGCGAAATTGGCTTTGATGCCCAGGTATTCGATGACCGTGGACGGTACGAAGATCTGCGACTCCTGCAAGTGTGTGGTGCAGATTCCGTCCACATCCGATGCCGACAATCCCGCATCGTCCAGGGCTGCGGCCGCCAGCCGCGCCCACTGTTCGAGCGTGAATTCCAGCGGGCCGGTCGGTCGCTTGGTGGAGGGGAGTTCGGTGTAGCCGACGATCGCGGCCTCTCCGCGCAAGCCCATGCCGTTGTCCTCCAAGTCATTGCCTCAATAACATTGAGGATGTAATCATATTGAGCGCTTAATGAAAATCCGGTACGGCGAGAGGTAGCTCACAGTGAACGGTCCGCAGGCGTTGGACGGCAAGGTCGCCGTCGTCACCGGCACCAGTCGGGGCGTAGGCCTCGGTATCGCACACGAATTACTGCGCGCCGGAGCCACTGTCGTGGGGTGTTCACGCAAACCCCTCGACGCGATCCCCGGGGTCGCCGACAATCCCGAGTGGCTGGCCCGATCTTCGCAGCGGGTGTGTGATCAGGGTGACTACCGGGCCATCGACGAATTCGTCGACGCGGTGGTGGCCGACTACGGCAGCATCGACATCCTGGTCAACAATGCCGGCGGCACCGTGCCCGCCCCGAACGTCGAAAGCATCCCGAGCCTCGTCTCACATATCCAGGGCGCGCCGACGGCGGACGACGAGTACGAACGCACAGTGTTGTTCCACGCCTTCGCCATTCAAATGAATCTGATCAGCCCGATGTGGTTCGCCATCCGGGTTTTTCGGCAGATGCGCGAACAGGCGGGTATCGGTTCGATCGTCAACATCTCCAGTGGTGCAGGGCATCCGGCCGGATCGCCGACGTTGGTGTCCTATGGTGCGGCCAAATCCGGCCTCAATCATCTGACCCGGTCGCTGGCCGAGGAATGGGGACCGAAGGTGCGGGTGAACTGCCTGGCGCTGGGGCCGACGATGACCGACAACTTCAAGTCGTTCGTTCTGCCGAAGGACGATCCGACGGGGGAGAGGTACTTCCACGCCGTGCCCATGCACCGAGCTGGTGAGCCGGCGGAGGTGGGTCGCGCCGTGGTGTTCCTATGCAGTGGCACAGCTGATTTCATCAACGGCACCACGATCGAGATCGACGGCGGAATGATGCCCGGCGTGCTGTACGAGGCGGGCTTGAAGACGATAACGGATCTGCTGTGAAGCGCGTCATCCAGTTTTCCACCGGCAACGTCGGCAAGCACGCGCTGCCGATGATCATCGACCGGCCTGGACTGCAGTTGGTCGGCCTGCACGCCCACGGCGTCGACAAGGTGGGCCGGGACGCCGCGCAGATCTGCGGGCGACCTGAGCCCACCGGCGTGATTGCCACCGACGACATCGACGCCCTGGTGGCACTGGGCGCCGACTGCGTCGTGTACACCTCGCAGGCCGAAATGCGTCCGCAGCAGGCGATCGAGGAGATCTGCCGCTTCCTGCGGGCCGGCACCAATGTCGTCGGCACCTCGATGGTGTGGCTCGTCGCGCCGCAGCACGCTGACGCGTGGATCCGCGAACCGCTGGCCCAGGCGTGTGCTGACGGCGGCACCTCGCTCTACATCAACGGCGTCGACCCCGGCTATTCCGGGGACAGCCTGGTTTACACGGCCTTGACGCTGGCCGGGCGGGCTACCGCGATCACGGTGTCGGAGATCTGCGACTACGGCAGCTACGACGACGCCGAATTCACCGGTGTCAGTTTCGGTTTCGGCGCTACACCGGAACACACGCCGATCATGTTCGCGCCCGGCGTACTGTCCTCGCTGTGGGGCGGCCAGGTCCGGTCGCTGGCTGAGATCCTCGGTGTCGGCCTCGACGAGGTGCGCGAACGGCACGAAAAGTGGGTGACCCCCGAGCCGATCGAGTGCACCATGATGAACGTGCAACCCGGCCGCGTCGCTGCCGTGCGGTTCGCGGTCGAGGGAATCCGGGACGGGCAACCGGTCATCACCATGGAGCACGTCAACCGGCTCACCCCGGTCACCGCACCGGACTGGCCCTATCCGCCCGACGGCCGGCTCGGTGTGCACCGGGTGGTGGTGCACGGCAACCCCGGGGTTGAGCTCAACACGCATCTCGGGCTGGACGGAGTCGACCACAATGACGGCGGTGTGATCTCGACGGCCGCGCGCGCCGTCAACGCGATCGGCGCGGTGTGCGCCGCCCCGCCAGGTGTATTGGCCGTCAAGGACTTACCCGTCACGCATGCCGACACGGCGATGTGGTGATCGGCGGGCAGGAGCGAAGCGACCCGGGGATTGGGCAGCCCAAGATTGCGCCGCGGCGACCGCCGGGTGGCAGTCAACTGCGCGCCGATCGCACCCGCGAGGCGGTGCTGGACGAGACCGTGCGCTGCGTGGTCGAGGAGGGGTTCGCCGCCGCCAGCGCCAAGCACATCGCCGAACGAGCCGGCGTGACCTGGGGCGTGGTGCAGTATCACTTCGGCGACCGCGACGGGCTGCTGATGGCCGTCGTTGACCGGGGGTTTACCGGGCTGCTGGACTTGCTGCGCAACCTGCCGCCCCCGTCGGCCGCACAGACCCGCCGCAAGCGGGTCGAATTGCTGGTCCACGCCGCGTGGGAAGCGTTCTCCAGCCCGACGTCGCGCGCCTCACTGGAGATTCTCATCGGCACGAGGGCCATGCGCGACAAACGGGGCACCCGCCACTTGGTCGAATTGCAAAGGGCCATATCGGATTTGAGTCGTGATATTGCCGAGGGGCTGGACACCCCGCACGCCGCGGCGGTCGGTGATCTGATCTGGGCCACCATGCGCGGGTTGGTGATCACCCAGCTGGTCATGGCCGGGCCGCAGCATGACAATCGCGAGCTGATCGCACTGGTCGACGTAATTTGCTCATACCTCGATCGACATGCGCAAACACAATGAGCACCAAGCAAAGTCACAGTTAGGTCATAGCAATGTTCCGACTCGGCGCGCCTGAGTGACTTCGGCGGCGAGCCGTGGTGATCATGACCGGATGACCGAACCGCTGGGTATCTCCGTGGGCACGACCAGCCTGGTCGCCGTGCGTGCCGGGTCGGTACCGGTCATTTGTCCCGCCGAAGTCACGATCGGCGATCAGCTGTGGGTCGACTTCGTCGACCGCGTGGGCGATCCGACACCGTTGACACGCGACGGATTCGCCTACCGCGCCGAACAGTTGCTGGCCGCGGCGCTCTCCGGGCTGGCCGACACCGAGGGCTCCGGGCTTGGAGCCGTGTCGGCTGTAGCGGTTCCTGCGCACTGGGGTCCGGGCCGCCGCGACGCGCTGCGTGATGCGCTGTGGGACCTGCCGGCGCTGGCCTCGGCCCAGGCCCCGCCGGTGCTGCTCTCCGACGCGACGGCCGCGCTGCGCTCCCTGCAGATCGACCCCGGCCTTCCGCGCCACGGAGTGATCGTGATGTGCCACTTCGACGCCGCGGGCACTTCCGTCACGCTGGCCGACGGCGCGGCGGACTACCGCCAGATCGGCGAGACGCTGCGCTTCGCGGACCACTCCGGCGTGACCCGGGAGTTCCTGGCTGCACTGGACGGTGTTCTGGAGCGCGCCGGAGTCACCGGAATCAGCGCAGTTGTCGCCGTCGGCCAATCTACGACCCCGGTTGTTGTGCAACAACTTTCCGATCACCTGCGGATTCCGGTCACTGTCTCGGCGCACCCGCATCTGGATGTCGCGCTGGGCGCCGGTCTGGCCGCGGCTCGCCAACTGGCCGCCGATGCGCCGACCGGTATGGCTCCGGCACCGCTGATCGCCGACGTCGGTCCGCAGTCGGCGACGATGGCTGCGGCGTTGGCATGGTCGGACGACGAGGCGCCTGAAGAGACGGGCGGCTACGAGTCCTACGGCTACCGCGAAGACGACTACCACGGCTACAGCGATGACGAGGACGACGACCTGTCGATCCTCGGCGGACAACGACGCCAGAAACGCGGGTCGGGTCTGACTCGCAGCGTGCCACTGCTGCTCGGCGGGGCGGCGGCGGTCGCCGCCGTGGCCATCGGAGGCTTCGCCTACACCCTCACCGGAAGCAGCACGCCCAGTACGCCATCGGTCAAGCCCCTTCCTGCCACTGCGGTCACCTCGCTCGTGAGCAGCCCCCCGCCGGCGGCCGAAACCGTGACGATGACCAATCCGCCGCCGGTGCAGACCGTCACCGAGCAGGCGCCGGCCCCGCAGACCCCGACCACCGTCGTCACCGAGGCGACCACCACCACCACGACGCCGCCTACCACAACGACGACGACGACGACCACTACGACCACCACGACGACAACCACCACCACAACGACCACACCCACCACAACAACGACGCCGACAACCACGACGACCACCACGGTTCCGACGACGACCACCACGGTTCCGCCGACCACGACCAATTGGGACACCACGACGACGACACGGCGGCCGTTGATCCCCGGCCTGCCGCCCCCGCCGCAGATCCCCGGGCTGCCGCCGCTGCCGAACCTCAACGTCGTCGGCTGAGGTTTGTTCCCCCGCCGTGCAGGGCATCCCGGCGCAGGTGACCACCACCGAAGGAACCCTCAAAGCGCTCGCGCTGGTGTGCAGCCTCAAGCCCACCCCGGCATCGTCCAGCAGCGAACTGATCGCCGAGCACATGTTCGCGACGCTGCGGGAATCGTCGGTGCACTGTGAGGCGGTTCGCGCCGTCGACTTCAACATCGCTCCCGGCGTCGAGGCCGACATGGGCGACAGTGACCAATGGCCCGGCATCAGGAGCAAGGTGCTCGACGCCGACATTCTGTTGATCAGCACCCCGACCTGGATGGGGCATGCGTCCAGCGTCGCACAGCGTGTCCTGGAGCGGTTGGACGCCGAGCTCTCGAACAAGGACGACGACGGCCGCCCGGCCATGGTCGGCAAGGTGGCAATCGTGAGTGTCGTCGGCAACGAGGACGGTGCCCACAAGATCGTCGCCGACCTTTTTCAGGCTCTCAACGATGTCGGATACAGCATTCCCGCCCAGGGCTGCACCTACTGGAACGGCGAGGCGATGCAGTCCACGGACTACAAGGACCTCGACGAGGTGCCAGAGTCGGTGGCGTCGGTGACCGCCACCGCCGCGCGCAACGCCGTGCACCTCGCTCAACTGCTGCGTGAGTCCAATTACCCTGCCTACGAATGAGGTTCGTTACAGGACCGGGCGACCGCCGGTGACGGCGATCCGCGCGCCGGAGATGTAACTGCCCTCGTCGGAAGCCAGCAGTACGTAGACGGGCGCCAGTTCGGCAGGCTGACCCGCGCGGCCCAGGGGAGTGTTCTCGCCGAACGATTCCACCTTCTCCGGCGGCATCGTCGCGGGGATCAGCGGTGTCCAGATCGGACCGGGAGCAACACTGTTGACCCGAATACCCTTCTCGCCCAACAACTGTGCCAGGCTCGCGGAGAAGTTGGCGATCGCGGCCTTGGTCGCCGCATAGGGCGCCAGGGTCGGCGAGGGCATGTCGGAGTTCACCGACGAACTTCCGATGATCGCCGCGCCCGGCTTCAGATGCGGCAGGGCGGCCTTCGCCAGGTAGAAGTACGCGCCGATGTTGACCCGGAACGTGTAGTCCCATTCCTCATCGGTGATGTCCTCGAGGCTCTCGTGCGCCATCTGATAGGCGGCGTTATTGACCAGAATGTCCACGCCGCCCAATTCCTCGACGGCACGGTCGATTACGGCGCGACAGTGTGCGGGATCGGCGAGGTCACCGGCCACCAGCACGCAACGCCGGCCGGCTTGCTCGACCAACTCGGCGACTTCCTCGGCGTCGCCGTCCTCGTTGAGATAAGCGATCAACACATCGGCGCCCTCACGGGCGTACGCGATCGCGACGGCGCGTCCGATGCCGCTGTCACCTCCGGTGATCACTGCCCGCTTGCCGGTCAGCCGGCCGGATCCGCGGTAGCTCTGTTCACCGCAGTCGGGCACCGGGTTCATCCGGGACTGGGTACCCGGTGGCGTCTGTTGTTGTCGGGGAAATCCCATGTCACTCCTGACGGGTCGTAGGTGCTGCGGATACCCGGGCGGTCGCGAAAAACAACGTCAACGTGGATTCGCCTGCGCCGCATCAACGATCTTGGCCGCTACCTCGGCCAGCGGCACGTTGGCGTCGTGGGACAGCTGGCGCAGCATTTCGAACGCCTGGTTGGCGTCCTTGCTGTAGCGCTCCATGATCATGCCCTTGGCCTGCCCGATGATGTCCCGACTGGCCAGTGCTTCGCGGAACTGCGACTCGCGCCGCGCCGCGTCCCACACCAGGGCCGAGTGCGCGGCGAACAGCGACCCCAGCTGCCGGGTCCGTTCGCCGAACGCGTGAGGGCGTTCGGCGAAGACATTCAGGGCCCCCATCGACTTGCCGGTCAAGAACAGCTGGAAACCCATGATGCTGCGCACGGGCGTGGTCTTCAGTGCCTCCGCACAGAACTTCGGCCAGCGGGTCTCGGCGGCAAGGTCCTCGACGTGCACCACCCTGTGCTTCCCGGCCGTCGACAGACATGGTCCTTCCCCGGTGTGGCGTTGGATGTCGTCGATCCGCACCGCCCACGCGTGCGTCGCCGCGGGCGTATCGATCTCGTTGTGGCTTGCCGTCAGAGTGACGCTGGCGTACTCGGCTCCGGGCAATTCCGCCGCCGCATGCTCCACCAGTTCGGCGACCGCACCGCCGTCGAGGCTTCGCCGTTCGTACAGGTTTCGGGCGACTTCGGCGATGCGGGCCGCCGCATCGCCGACATCTACGTCATCGTCGACCGGCATGCCAGTTCCCATACCCGCAACGACCGAAGGCACACCATCAAGCGCCGACGGCTTGACTGAAGGTCGCCGCAGCGAACGGGCTGCCCCTAAACCACCGACAGATAGCGCCGGGTGATCACCCGCTGAACCAGTGCGGCCATCGGCGATCCGACCTGGCTCCACCACGTCGCCGGTTTGGAGAACGCCACCACCTCGGCGTGTACGGACTCGTCAACGGGCTCGAAACGCACCCCGAACATCTCCTCGCCGGACACCGCATGGCCGGGCAGGCTGCCATAGGCGAAGCCGCGGCGGTTGAGTTCGTCGACCACGTAGACCACCCGGCACGGCGCGACGAACGGTCCCAGCCGACCGAGTACGTCCGTGCCCACCTGTGCCACCGCGGTGGTGGCAGAGACCCGCAGGCCGGCACCGCGCAGCATTCCGTAGCGCATCACCGCATCGGCCGCTCGGTCGAACCGGTCTCGTCCGCTGCCGATCGGTGAGGACAGTCGCACGTGGCGGTAGCCAGCAGGCAATTCCGTCGCCGTTGCGCCGACCTCGGCATAGGTCAGCGGACGGCCGGCCAGGTCGCTGAGCTTCACAGCTACACCTTCCCATTACGCCCATTACGTACGCTCGACGTGAGTGGCTCGCATCCGGCGGCATACGGTAACCAGGTGGTAGAGGACATGACGGCGGCGGTCCATCCCGGTGGCGGATTCAACCCGCCAGTGCCGACGGGTAGGGGCGGCCCCGACTACGGTCGGTTCATCGACGCCGTGCGCGATGTGCAGGACCACGCCCGTGCCGTCGATGCCCCCGACGACGTAATCACCCGGGCCGCCGATCTTCTCGAGCAAGTGTCGGCGCTGCTGACGCCGTATGACGCCGACGAATGGACCACACCATCGGGGCGGCGCACCGACCTGCCGATGCGCGGCAACATCCTGTCCATTCCCAATGAGACGGAGATCGGCGAGGACGGACGACTGCGCGGCTGGGCCCGGTTTCGGCGCTATCACCTTGGCCGCAATGGGGCGGTGCACGGCGGTCTCATCGCCCACCTCTTCGACTCGGTGCTCGGCAAGGCATCGTTCGTCCTGACCGGCGGCCCCTACCAGCGCACCGCATATTTGCACGTCAACTACCGCGCGATCGTGCCTATCGAGAAGGAACTCCAGGTCGAGGCAGGGGTGCTGCGCACCGAGGGTCGCAAGATCTTCGTCGACATCCGGCTCTGTGACGGCGACGACCTGCTGGCCGACGGCGAAGGGTTGTTCGTTCTGCTGAAACCGGGGCAACCGTGAAGAGGTGGCTCCAGCAGTGGAAGCACCGGCGCGAGCGGTTGCGCGAGCGGCCGGTCGCCGACTTCGCCTACCGTGCATTGGTGGGCGTCGTGGGGCTCGCCGTTCTCGCGGTCGGAGTCCTCGCGATTCCGTACCCCGGCCCCGGCTGGGCGATCGTCTTCCTCGGTCTTGCGATCCTGGCCAGCGAGTTCTATTGGGCGCATCGCACCCTGTCGTTCACCCGCAACCGCTACGAGAGTGTCATGGGATGGTTCCGCAGGCAGGGAAGGTGGGTGCAAGCGCTGGGCGCGGTGTTCACCGCCGCGGTGGTGGTAGCCACGCTGTGGCTGTTCGGCGCGGTGGGCTGGTCGGCGCAACTCTTCGGCGTGGACCATCCCGCGTTGGACAGCCCCATCGGCCTCGGCGCCTGACCAGCACCCCGATAGCATGGTCGGCGATTAGTCGCCGCGCCGGCGGAGAATCAGATCCGTCCAACTAGCCGAAAGAGGCCCGCGATGAGCGCCCCTGCACACCCTGCCCCAGCAGCCCCGATCCGGGTGCCTGCCGGGACTACCGCGGGTGCTGCGGTGCGCGACGCGGGACTGCCGAGCCGTGGTGAACCCGGCGCGATCGTGGTCGTCCGCGACGCCGAGGACAAACTGCGCGACCTGAGCTGGGCACCCGATGCCGATGTCGAGGTCACCCCCGTGGCCGCCGACACCGAGGACGGCCGCAGCGTGATCCGGCACTCGGCCGCGCACGTGCTCGCCCAGGCGGTGCAGGAGCTGTTCCCGCAGGCCAAGCTCGGCATCGGGCCGCCGATCACCGACGGCTTCTACTACGACTTCGACGTGCCCGAGGCGTTCACTCCCGAGGATCTGGAGAAACTCGAGAAGCGGATGCAGAAGATCGTCAAAGACGGTCAGCTGTTCTCCCGGCGGGTATTCGAGTCCAAGGATCAGGCCCGCGCCGAACTGGCCGGCGAGCCGTACAAGTTGGAACTGGTCGACGACAAGTCCGGTGACGCTGACATCATGGAGGTCGGTGGCGACGAGCTGACCGCCTATGACAACCTCAATCCCCGCACCCGCGAACGGATTTGGGGTGACCTGTGCCGCGGACCGCACATCCCCACCACGCGCTACATTCCGGCGTTCAAGCTCACCCGCAGCTCGGCGGCCTACTGGCGTGGCGACCAGAACAACGCCAGCTTGCAACGCATTTACGGTACGGCCTGGGAATCGCAGGAGGCGCTGGATCGCCACCTCGAACTGATCGAGGAGGCGCAGCGCCGCGATCACCGCAAGCTCGGGGTCGAGCTGGACCTGTTCAGTTTCCCCGACGAAATCGGTTCGGGCTTGGCCGTTTTCCATCCCAAGGGCGGCATCATCCGGCGCGAGCTTGAGGACTACTCGCGGCGTAAGCACGAGCAGGCCGGCTACCAGTTCGTCAACACCCCGCACATCACCAAGGAACAGCTCTACATCACCTCGGGACACCTCGAGTGGTACGCCGATGGCATGTACCCCCCGATGCACATTGACGCCGAGTTCGACGAGGACGGCAAGCTGCGCAAGCCGGGGCAGGACTACTACCTCAAGCCGATGAACTGCCCGATGCACCACCTGATCTATCGGTCACGCGGTCGTTCCTATCGCGAACTTCCCTTGCGGCTCTTCGAGTTCGGGTCGGTGTACCGGTATGAGAAGTCCGGTGTGGTGCACGGCCTGACCCGGGTGCGCGGCATGACCCAGGACGATGCACACATCTACACCACCCGCGAGCAGATGCGGGACGAGCTGGCCTCGCTGCTGCGGTTCGTGCTCGAACTGCTGGCCGACTACGGCCTCGACGATTTCTACCTGGAGCTTTCAACGAAAAATCCGGAGAAGGCCGTCGGTTCCGACGAGATGTGGGACGAGGCCACCGAGACCCTGCGCGAGGTCGCCGAGGCCTCCGGTCTGCATCTGGTGCCCGATCCGGGGGGAGCGGCGTTCTACGGGCCCAAGATCTCCGTTCAGGTCAAGGACGCTTTGGGGCGCAGCTGGCAGATGTCCACCATCCAGTTGGACTTCAACATGCCCGACCGTTTCGAGCTGGAGTACACCGCGGCCGATGGTTCCCGGCAGCGACCGGTCCTGATCCACCGCGCGCTGTTCGGCTCGATCGAGCGGTTCTTCGGAGTGCTCACCGAGCACTACGCCGGCGCCTTCCCGGCCTGGCTGGCGCCGGTGCAGGCGGTCGGCATCCCCGTCGCCGAAGCCCATGTGCCGTATTTGGAAGACGTTGCCGCGGAGCTGAAGTCACGCGGCGTGCGGATCGAGGTCGACACCAGCGACGATCGGATGGCCAAGAAGATCGTCAATCACACCAACCAGAAGGTGCCGTTCATGCTGCTCGCGGGCGACCGCGACGTGGAGGCCGGCGCGGTGAGCTTCCGGTTCGGTGACCGCACGCAGATCAACGGGGTGCCTCGCGAGCAGGCGATCGAGACGATCGTGAAGTGGATCGCCGATCGTGAGAACGCGACGCCCACAGCCGAACTGGTGAAGGTCGACGGTGGCTGACGACGGAGCCGCGTACATCGATCGGGGCGCGGGTGAGCCCGACCGCCTCCAGCGGCTGTGGACACCGCACCGGATGAGCTACATCCTCGACGTGCCCGCGCAGAAGGCGGCAGGCGGGTCAGCGGGATCAGCCGGATCTTCCGCCCCGTTCAGCCTTATCCCTACCCTGCCCGACGAAGACGGTCTGGTGGTGGCCCGCGGCGTGCTGGTCTACGTCGTGCTCAACCTCTACCCGTATAACCCCGGCCACCTGATGGTGGTGCCCTACCGGCGGGTGTCGGAACTGGAGGATCTCAGCACGGGCGAGAGCGCCGAGCTGATGGCCTTAACGCAGAAGGCGATTCGCGTGATCAAATCGGTGTCGAGCCCCGACGGCTTCAACGTCGGGCTCAACCTCGGCAGGTCGGCCGGCGGCTCGCTGGCCGAGCATCTGCACATGCACGTGGTGCCTCGTTGGGCGGGCGACGCCAACTTCATCACGGTCGTCGGTGAGACCAAAGTCATCCCGCAGCTGCTGCGTGACACCCGCAAGCTGCTCGCCGACGAGTGGGCGGCGCAGTCATGAGCGACTTCTATCTGATGACCCGCGCGGCGTACGCGAAGCTGAGCACGCCGGTGGCCAAGGCCGCGCTGAAGGTCGGGTTGACCCCGGACATGGTGACGATCATCGGCACCGCGGGCTCGGTGCTGGCTGCATTGATCATGTTTCCGATCGGTCAGCTGTGGTGGGGTTCGGTGGCCGTGTTCGTCTTCGTGCTGGCCGACATGCTCGACGGCGCCATGGCGCGGCAACGTGGCGGCGGCACCCGGTTCGGTGCGGTCCTTGACGCCACTTGTGACCGCATCAGCGACGGCGCGATCTTCTGCGGGTTGCTCTGGTGGGTGGTCTTCAGCATGCACAGTTCATCGCTGGCAGTGGCCACGATGATCTGCCTGGTGACCTCGCAGGTGATCTCCTACGTCAAGGCCCGTGCCGAGGCCAGTGGGCTGGAAGGCGGCGGCGGCCTGATCGAGCGCCCCGAGCGGCTGATCATCGCCTTGGTCGGCGCCGGATTCTCCGACCTGCCGTTCTTCCCGATGCCGGTGGTGTTGCCCATCGCGATGTGGCTGCTGGCCGTGACCAGCTTGGTGACGGTAGGCCAGCGGGTGCACTCGGTGCGCTCCAGCCCGGGTGCCATGGACAAGATTCCGTCCGCCACCGCGCGGCCGGCCGGTGACGAACCCGAAAGCCGTGAGCCGTGATCACCACGCCGGGACAGCTGTGGACAGCCGGCCGTAACCGGATGCCGCGCCCCGAGGACCTCAGCGGTCTCGGCTATGCGGCGGGCTGGCGGCTGGTTCGGGCGATGCCGGAAATCTTGGCGCGCAACGCGTTCGACGCCGGAGCCTGGTACGCGGCCCAAGGTGGCGGCCCCGAGCAGTTGCGCAAGAATCTGGCCCGGGTCATCGGAACCGCCCCCGACGAGGTGCCGAACTCGCTGATGCGAGCGTCGCTGGCCTCCTACGCCCGTTACTGGCGGGAAGCATTCCGGTTGCCCACGATGGACCACATGGCGCTGGGCGCCCAGATCGACCGAGCGGTCACCGGCAAGGAGCATCTGGAGGCCGCGCTGGCGGCCGGCCGCGGTGCGGTCCTCGCGCTGCCGCACAGCGGCAATTGGGATATGGCCGGAGTCTGGCTAGTTCAGGCCAACGGCACCTTCACCACAGTCGCCGAGCGCCTCAAGCCCGAGTCGCTCTACAAGCGGTTCCTCGACTACCGCGAGAGCCTGGGCTTCGAGGTGTTGCCGCTGACTGGGGGCGAACGGCCGGCGTACGAGGTGTTGGTCGAGCGACTGCAAGCGAATCGCGTCGTGTGCTTGATGGCCGAACGCGATCTGAGCCGCTCGGGCGTGCCCGTGGACCTGTTCGGTGAGGCCACCCGGATGCCGGCCGGCTCAGCCAAGTTGGCTCTGGACACCGGCGCCGCGCTGCTGCCGGTGCATTCCTGGTTCACCGACGACGGCTGGGTCGTCGACTTCTACCCCGAGTTGGACTGCTCCAGCGGCGATGTCGGCGTGATCACCCAGGCGCTGGCCGACCGCTTCGGCGCCAACATCGCCGAACACCCCGAGGACTGGCACATGCTGCAGCCACAGTGGCTGGCCGACCTGTCCGATGAGCGACGGGCGCGGCTGAGGGATGGAGAAGGCCCCAGCTGATGCGGATCGGGATGGTCTGCCCGTACTCGTTCGACGTTCCCGGCGGGGTGCAGTCGCACATCCTGCAGCTGGCCGAGGTGATGCGCGACCGCGGTCACGAGGTCAGCGTGCTGGCACCGTCGTCGCCCCACGTGGAGCTTCCCGACTACGTCGTCTCCGGTGGCAAGGCGGTGCCGATTCCCTACAACGGCTCGGTGGCCCGTCTCCGCTTCGGGCCGGCCACCCACCGTCGAGTCAAGAAGTGGCTCGTCGGCGGCGAATTCGATGTGTTGCACCTGCACGAGCCGAACGCGCCCAGCCTCTCGATGCTGGCCCTGCAGGCAGCGGAAGGTCCGATTGTCGCCACATTCCACACGTCGACCACAAAGTCGTTGACGCTCAGCGTGTTTCAGGGCATCCTGCGGCCATACCACGAGAAGATCGTCGGCCGGATCGCGGTGTCCGACCTGGCTCGCCGCTGGCAGATGGAGGCGCTGGGTTCCGACGCGGTCGAGATCCCCAACGGCGTCGACGTGACGGCACTGGCGTCGGCGCCACGGCTCGACGGCTATCCGCGTCCCGGCAAGACGGTGTTGTTTCTCGGCCGGTTCGACGAGCCCCGCAAGGGAATGGCGGTACTGGTGGGCGCACTGCCGCGGCTGGTCGAGCAATTCGACGACGTCGAGATTCTGATCGTCGGCCGCGGCGACGAGGACAAGCTCCGGGAGGAGTGCGGCGACCTGGCCGGCCACCTGAAGTTCCTCGGTCAGGTCGATGACGCGGAGAAGGCGGCCGCGCTGCGCAGTGCCGACGTCTACTGCGCCCCGCACACCGGCGGCGAGAGCTTCGGCATCGTCCTGGTCGAGGCGATGGCAGCGGGGACACCGGTAGTGGCCAGCGATCTCGACGCATTCCGGCGGGTGCTGCTCGACGGTAAGGCCGGCCGGCTGGTTCCCGTCGACGACTCCGATGCGATGGCCGTGGCGCTGATCGAAGTGCTGGCCGACGAGGCGCTCCGCAACCGCTACGTGGAGGCCGCGGACGTTGCGGTCCGCCGCTACGACTGGCCGGTGGTGGCCGACCAGATCATGCGGGTGTACGAGACCGTGGCGGGCGCCGGGATCAAGGTGCGGGCGGCGGGTTCGGCGGGCAGGAGCGAAGCGACTCGGGGGATGGGTTCGGCGGGCAAAAGCGAAGCGACTCGGGAAGTGACCTGAGGTGGCACCGCTGCTGTACTGGTCGCTCACCGCGCTCCTCATCGTCGCGCTGGTGGTCAGCGCGATGCTCGCCCTGCAGACCGCCAGCCGGCTGGACCGGCTGCACATCCGCTACGACCTGTCCTGGCAGGCGCTCGACGGCGCGCTGGCCCGGCGGGCAGTGGTGGCGCGCGCGGTGGCCGCCGACACCTACCGCGGGCGTCCGGAAGGCAAGCGACTCGCCGCGCTGGCCGACGCCGCCGAGCGGGCACCCCGAGCCGGTCGTGAAGCCGCCGAGAACGAGCTGTCCGCCGCGCTGGCGATGGTCGATCCGACGTCGATGCCGGTGTCGCTGGTCGCCGAGCTCGCCGATGCCGAAGCCCGCGTGCTGCTGGGCCGCCGATTCCACAACGACGCTGTGCGCGACACCCTCGCACTGCGCGAACGCCGTCCGGTCCGGTGGCTGCGGCTGGCCGGCACCGCGCCGCTGCCCACCTATTTCGAAATCGCCGAACGCGCGTCCAACGCCGCCCCGGCGGACGTGGATCAGGTGGACCGTCGGACGTCGGCGCGGGTGGTCCTGCTTGACCAGCAGGGAGCGGTCTTGCTGTTCTGCGGGTCCGACCCGGCATTCGCGGGCGAGGGCGAGGCGCCGCGCTGGTGGTTCACTGTCGGCGGCGCTGTTTGGCCGGGGGAGCGGCTGGTGGACGCCGCCGTGCGAGAGATCAGCGAGGAGACCGGGCTGAGGGTGGACCCGACCGCGATGGTCGGTCCGGTCTGGCGCCGCGACAAGCTGATCGACTTCAACGGCACGGTCGTGGCCAGCCAGGAGTTCTACTTCGTGCACCGCGCCACCCGCTTCGAACCGACCACGGCCGGACGCACCCCCCTGGAACTGCGGTACATTCACGGCCACCGATGGTGTGACTCCGCCACGATCGACCAGTTGGCCGCGAACGGGCAGACGGTGTACCCGCTGCAGCTCGGGGAACTGCTCGAAGAGGCGAACCTGCTGGCCGACGGCCGGGGCGGGACCGACAAGGAGTTGCACCCGATCCACTGAACGGCGAAATATTTAGTTTGGATTCGCCCTTTAGACTGGATCCGTATCAAACGAAGGGACTGACAGTGGAAACCGGAGCTACCGCGGCTGGATCCAACGGCTCGGCCAGCCCGCAGACGGGTACCGCTCGGGTCAAGCGCGGCATGGCAGAGATGCTCAAGGGCGGCGTCATCATGGACGTCGTCACCCCTGAGCAGGCGCGTATCGCCGAGGGCGCCGGGGCAGTGGCTGTGATGGCACTCGAGCGCGTCCCGGCCGACATCCGCGCCCAGGGCGGCGTGGCCCGGATGAGCGACCCCGATCTGATCGAGGGCATCATCGCCGCGGTCACCATTCCGGTGATGGCCAAGGCTCGGATCGGGCACTTCGTCGAGGCGCAGATCCTGCAGAGCCTCGGAGTGGATTACGTCGACGAGTCCGAGGTGCTGACCCCCGCCGACTACACCCACCACATCGACAAGTGGAAGTTCACCGTCCCGTTCGTCTGCGGTGCCACCAACCTTGGCGAGGCGCTGCGCCGCATCACCGAGGGCGCGGCGATGATCCGCTCCAAGGGTGAGGCCGGCACCGGCGACGTCTCCAACGCGACCACCCACATGCGGTCGATCGGTGCCGAGATCCGCCGGTTGACGTCGCTGTCGGAGGACGAGCTGTACGTCGCCGCCAAAGACATGCAAGCCCCCTACGACCTCGTGGTCGAGGTGGCCCGGGCGGGCAAGCTGCCGGTGACGTTGTTCACCGCGGGCGGTATCGCCACCCCCGCCGACGCCGCGATGATGATGCAACTCGGCGCCGAGGGCGTGTTTGTCGGCTCGGGCATCTTCAAGTCCGGCGACCCCGCGGTGCGGGCCGCCGCCATCGTCAAGGCCACAACCTTCTTCGACGATCCCGACGTGCTCGCGCGGGTATCGCGGGGGCTGGGTGAGCCCATGGTCGGAATCAACGTGGAGGAGATCGCGGAGCCGCACCGACTCGCTCAGCGCGGCTGGTAACCGACGGTGGCAATCGAAGAAATCCTCGACCTGGAACAGCTCGAGGTCAACATCTACCGCGGTCGGGTGTTCAGCCCGGACTCCGGGTTCCTACAGCGCACCTTCGGCGGTCACGTGGCCGGGCAGTCGCTGGTTTCGGCAGTCCGCACGGTCGACCCCAAGTTCCAGGTGCATTCGCTGCACGGGTACTTCCTCCGCCCAGGCGATGCCACTGCACCGGCGGTGTACCTCGTGGAGGCGCTGCGCGATGGCGGCTCGTTCGTCACCCGGCGGGTCAACGCCGTCCAGCACGGCGAGACAATCTTCTCGATGTCGGCGTCGTTCCAGATCGACCAGAGCGGCATCGAGCACCAGGACGAGATGCCCGCTGCGCCGCCGCCCGACGACCTGCCCGGGTTCATCTCCAAGGGCGGGGTCTTCGACGACGCGGGTTTCGCCCAGTTCGAGGAGTGGGACGTCCGCATCGTCCCGCGCGACCAGGTGACGCGGCTGCCGGGCAAGGCGTCTCAGCAGCAGGTGTGGTTCAAACACAAGGACCCGCTGCCCAACGATCCGGTGCTGCACATCTGCGCGCTGGCCTACATGAGCGACCTCACGCTGCTCGGTTCGGCGCAGGTCAACCATGTCGAGGAACGCAAGCACCTGATGGTCGCCTCACTGGATCACGCGATGTGGTTCATGCGGCCGTTCCGCGCCGACGAGTGGCTGCTCTATGACCAGTCCTCGCCGTCCTCGTGCGGGGGCCGATCGCTGACGCAGGGCAAGATCTTCAACCAGTACGGCGAGATGGTCGCGGCGGTCATGCAGGAGGGGTTGACCCGCTACAAGCGTGGATACGCCGGGCCGTGACCAGCTCCGATGTCACTGGTCGCGCGGCTCCCCGCGTCGGCGTGCTGGCCCTGCAAGGTGATACCCGCGAACACCTCGCCGCTCTGCGCGAGGCCGGGGCGCAGGCGTGCACCGTGCGCCGCGCAAGTGAGCTCGACGCCGTCGACGCCCTGGTCATTCCCGGTGGCGAGTCGACGACGATGAGCCACCTGCTGCGCGAATTGGACCTACTGGAGCCGCTGCAAAAGCGTCTGGCCGACGGCATGCCGGCCTACGGCTCATGCGCGGGCATGATTCTTCTTGCCAGCGAGATCCTCGACGCCGGTGCCGAGGGCCGCGAGGCGGTGCCCCTTGGCGGCATCGATATGACCGTGCGCCGCAATGCTTTTGGGCGACAGGTGGATTCGTTCGAGGGTGACATCGCCTTCGAGGGGCTCGACGGTCCGGCACACGCGGTCTTCATCCGGGCGCCGTGGGTGGAGCGGGTCGGGCCCGAGGTTCAGGTTCTGGCGCGCGCCGACGACCACATCGTGGCGGTCCGCCAAGGCCGCGTCCTTGCGACCGCTTTTCACCCGGAAATGACCGGTGACCGCCGGGTCCACAAGCTGTTCGTCGACGTGGTGGCCCGCCGCGCCTAGCGGCATGAAACACTCCGCATAGAAACCGCCGGTACTGGGTATTCCGGCGGACAGTTTCAGGCCGACTGGCATGACTTCGACCGCGGAGTGGATCAACGATGATCGGTGGGGAACGTACGACGATTCTGGCTGCAAGCGCCGAGGGTGGTGGCGCCGCGCTGGATCAGGTGATCGGCTTGTCCGTGGTGGCGGCGATCGTCACCGCTGTGCTGCTGTGGATCGGCTATCAGCACCGCTCCAAGCGCATCACCTGGCTGAATTCCATCGCCGTTCGCGCCGGCGACAGGTTCAAGCGGCCACCGTGGGTGGCCGTGAGCACGATGCTGTTCTCCGCGACGCTGATCACCGCGCTGTTCGGGTTCATCTGGGATGTCAGTCTGCACATCGGCAAGGGCCGGGATCCGGGACCGCTGGCCAACCCCGCGCACTACTTCATCCTGTTCGGACTGTTCCTGCTGTTCATCGCGGGCGTCCTGGCCGTCGTCCTGCCCTACGACAAGCCCGGTTCGGCCGCCGTGCGAATCACCCGGCACTGGTACACCCCGGTCGGCGGCCTGCTGATGGCCGGCTGCGGTCTCTACGCGCTCATCGGCTTCCCGCTCGACGATGTCTGGCACCGGATCTTCGGGCAGGACGTCACGCTTTGGGGACCCACCCACCTGATGCTGATCGGCGGTGCGGGCCTGTCCCTGATCGCCATGCTGTACCTGGAGTATGAGGGACGCCGGGCGATGGGCGCCGACGCGCCGCCGGACAGCCGGTTCGTGACGTTCCTGCAGTACCTGTCGTTCGGCGGTCTGGTCGTCGGTCTGTCGGTATTCCAGATCGAATACGACTTCGGTGTCGAACAGTTCCGCCTCGTGCTGCAGCCGATGATGATCGGCGCGGCCGGCGCGATGGCACTCGTGGCCGCGCGGCTGACGCTCGGCCGGGGGGCGGCGATCATCGCTGCGATCCTGGCGATCTGCCTGCGCGGCGGCGTAGCCCTCGTCGTCGGCCCGATCCTGGGCGCACCGCACAGCTGGTTCCCGCTCTACCTGGGGTGTGCGGTTGTCGTCGAACTGCTTGCTCTCACGCCACTTGTCAAGCGCCCCATCGTGTTCGGCGCGGTGGCCGGTCTGGGCGTCGGCACCATCGGCTTGTGGCTGGAATCGCTGTGGATCGGTGCGGTGTACCACTATTCGTGGCCGACGAGCATGTGGCCCGAAGCGCTGGCCATGGCAATCCCCGTCGCGATCATGATGGGCCTGTGTGGGGCGCTGCTGTCGATGGTCCTCAATGGCCAGCGCCTGCCTCGGCCTGCGATCGGCATCACCATCGTGGTCGTCACCGTCTTGGCCATCGGCGGTGCGGTGTTCAACGGACTGCGCACGGAGGTGCCGCACAGTGACACGGCCACAATCACATTGACCGACGCGCCAAGCCCGGCGGGGCAGCGGATGGCCAAGGCCGACGTGCGGATCAACCCGCCCGACCTCGTCAGCGACAACCCGGAGTGGGTGACGATCCTGTCCTGGCAGGGTGGCCTGGCCCATGATCGTGGCCTGGTCGTCGACCGGCTGGAGCGGGTCGGCCCCGGCCACTACCGGTCTACCCAGCCGGTCCCGATCTGGGGACAGTGGAAGACGCTGCTGCGAGTGCAGGACGGCACCCTGATGGCCGGTGTCCCGATCTATCTGCCGGCAGACCCGGGCATCAACGCCCCAGCGGTGCCCGCCGAAATGACCAGCACCCGCCCGTTCGTTCCGGAGATCACGATTTTGCAGCGCGAACGCAACCTGAACCACCCGACCTGGTTGTTCGCCGCGGCCGGCGTGGTGGTGTTGATCTGCACGCTGATCCTGATCGCCGCGCTCACGTGGGGCGGCGGCCGAATCAACCGGACCGATGAGGAGCCCGCGCGTCTCGAGGAGCCGCGGCCGACGGTCGGGCCGCAAGTGTGATGGTCACCTACGAAGCTCACCATGCGCTGGTGCTGGCACTGCCAGCATTGACGCCGGCTGTCATCTTGGTGGGCGTGGTGCTGTACATCGCCATTCGCGACCGTCGTCGCGGCGAGATGGGCGCTGACTCGGAAAGGGACGAAAAGTGAAGGTGCTCCGGCTGATTGCGGCCACTGCCGTATTCACAACTGCGGTGGCGTGCAGCTCGAGCAAGCCGCCGGTCCCGCAGGCCGCCGGTCCGGTCGTCGAGATCACCATCGCGCACGGCACCGTCACCCCCACCAACGCGACGCTGACCGCCAAGGTGAACCAGCCGATCACGCTGCGGGTCACCAGCGACGTCGACGACGAACTGCACGTGCACTCCACCCCCGACCACGAGTTCGAGGTCAAGCCCAAACCCGATCAGGAGTTCTCGTTCACCGTCGGCGTTCCCGGCAGCGTCGCCGTCGAACTGCATCACCTCGACCGGACGGTAGCCACCATTCAAGTCCAGCCGTGAGTCAGCCGACCGTCGTATTTGTGGCTCACGGCCTCGGTGGCTCGACCGACCTGCCGATCCCATACTCGTACGCACTCATCGGTGCGGCGTGGGCGTTGACACTCACCTTCGCGGTGGTGGCATTCGCCTGGCGCACACCGCGGTTCGACCCTGACCGGCCGGGCCGCCTGCTGCCGGGCTGGGTGACGACGTTGGTCGATTCACCGATCACCCGATCGATTGTGGCCGGGCTGGCGCTGGCGCTGGCGGTCTGGGTTGTCGTCGCCGGCATCGTCGGGCCGCAGGACGCAGGCAATGCGCTGCCCGGTGCCTTCTATGTGTTGTTGTGGGTGGGTGTCCCGGCGTTGTCGGTGCTCATCGGTCCGGTGTGGCGCGTCATTTCACCACTGCGCACCATTCGCAAAGTGCTGCCGGACCGCGCGTTTCGCACCTACCCGGAGTCGCTCGGATACTGGCCGGGGGCGGTGGGTCTGTTCGCGTTCGTGTGGCTGGAACTGGCCAGCCCGAACCCGGGATCCTTGACTGCCATCAAGGTCTGGCTCGGGTGCTACGTCGTCATCACCCTCGGCGGCGCACTGCTGTGCGGCCCGCGTTGGCTGTCCCGGGCCGACCCGTTCGACGTGTATAGCGTGGTCGCGTCCCGGCTGGCGGTGTTCGGCCGCAACCGCGACAGCGGACAGCTCGCGCTGGTCAACCCCTTCAACCATCTGCGGACCCTGCCCGTGCGGCCGGGAACCCTTGCGGTGCTGGCGATTCTGCTCGGTTCGACCGCGTTCGACAGCTTCTCGGCGAGTCCGGACTGGCGTAACTTCGCGGATGGTCTCGGCGTCAGCTCGGCCCTGACGCGCAGCATCGGACTGTTGGTATTCGTGTTCGTGGTGGCGGCCACCTTCTGGGGTGCGGCGCAGGCCACCGGCGGGATCGATCGGGCGCGCCGCCATGAGCTGCCCGGGCTGATGGCCCACTCGCTGATCCCGATCGTGATCGGATACGTGTTCGCGCACTATCTTTCGTACCTCGTCGAGAAGGGGCAGCAGGCCGTGATCGCGCTGTTCGGCCTGCACGACGTCGAGGTGGCCTATGTCCTGTCCGCACACCCGGGCGTGCTGGCCACCCTCAAGGTGTGCTTCGTGGTGGCCGGACACATCGCAGGGGTGATCGCCGCGCACGACGCCGCCATCCGGCTGCTCCCTGCCGGACATCAGATAACCGGGCAGCTGGCGATGATGCTGACCATGGTGGCCTACACATTCACCGGCCTGTACCTGCTTTTCGGCGGATAGCGCCCCGATTCGTCGCACGACGTTTAGATGACGTCAATCTGGGCAGTCCCGGTTTGCCGGGCCAATTGCCCATACTCGATATCTCGGCGCGCGGCGCGACGGTAGGAGGTCGGTGATGATGTCACGCAACTGGTTGAGTCGGCGGGTTCATCAAGTGCTCGAGCATCAGGGCACGAAAGCCACCGCCGGTCTGTGGCGCCCTGCCTGGCAGAGCAATCCGGCTGCGGAGCGGCCGATCAGCTGGTGGCGCGCGCTCTAACCGTCTCCCCGCCCGTCCACGATCACGCCCGCGGCCGCCTCGATGGGTTTGATCGCTGAGGTGAAGTCCGATTCCGGCCCCTCTTCACGCATCACCAGTTCCCACAGCCGTCCGACGGCCGCCGCGACTTCGGTCCGCAGACCGAGCGACTGAGCCTCCTCGAGGTAGAGCCGGACGTCCTTCACCATCAGGCCGGTGGCGAAGCCGTAGTCGAAGCTGCGCGGCAATATCGAGTTCGGGAACTTGTCGCGGCTGGCATTGGTGGCGCCGGAACCGGCGTTGATCACGTCGATCATCACCGCTGGGTCGAGCCCGGCCTTCACACCCATCACGACCACCTCGCAGGTGGTCGCCAGCGCAGTGGCGGCCAGCAGGTTGTTCACCAGTTTCATCGTCTGGCCTGCACCGGCTTTGGTGTCGACGAAGAACGGTGTGCCAAGCCGGGCCAACATCGGCTCCACGACCTCGAACTCGTCGCGCGGGCCCGAAACCATAAGCGCCAGGGTGCCTTTGGTGGCCCCACCGACACCGCCGCTGACCGGGCTGTCGAGCATCGCGATGCCGCGCGCGGACAGTTGAGCCTGGATGTCCTTGGCGGCGGTGCTGCCGACCGTGGAAAGGTCGACGAATCGTCGGACGCGCTGCCCTTCGACCACGCCGGCCGGCCCGGTCGCCACATCGCGGGAGGCTTGTACCGACGGCAGGCTGGCCAGCACGGTCTCGGCGCGATCGGCGACCTCACGGGGTGAGGAGGCCGCCTGCGCACCCAGAGCGACGGCCTTGTCGACGCTCTCGTGGCGGGTGTCGAAGACCACCAACGGGTGACCGGCCTCAATCAGGCGGGCGGCCATCGGGAAGCCCATATTGCCCAAGCCGATAAAGCCGACGTTCACGTTCTGACTCACTGGGCGTCGAGTTCGGCGAAGGCCTCCCGCGCGACTCGGAAGCCGTCGACGGCGGCGGGTGCGCCCGCGTAGATCGCCACCTGCAGCAGGATTTCGCGGATCTCCTCACGGGTGACACCGTTGGTCATCGCCCCGCGCACATGGGTCTTCAGCTCATGCGGGCGGTTGAGTACCGAGATCATCGCCAGATTCAGCATGCTGCGGGTCTTGAGCGGCAGTTCTTCGCGGCCCCACACCGCACCCCAGCAGTATTCGGTGAGCAGATCCTGCAGTGGCTTGCTGAACTCGTCGGCCTGCCGTTCGGCGTCGGCGACGTACTCCTCGCCGAGTACCGCCGCGCGAATTTGTCGTCCCTTGTCGTATGTCGCCTGATCCATGCCGTTCATGATCGCAGGCGGTCGCCCGACCGTGGTTTCGGCGCGCAATCCGCCGCTAGGCGAACGGTACCGCGCCGAAATCGCTATAGAACGGGGAGCAGCAACCGCGACGATGAGCGCACGGTGTTGATGCTGCTGGTTCCCACGCTGGCGTGCCGGAAGTTCATGATGGCCGGGGTGTCGGGATCCCGGTCGTCGCTCGTGATCGTCACCTGGACACGATGTCCGGTGTCGAATCGGCGGGCATTGGGCACCAAGGGAATTCGATATTCGACGTCGACGCCGATGGGCACCGCCGCCGCGCTACGGCACGGCAGCACCGGGGCGCCGGGGCGGCTCGCGGCCTCGTCAACGCCGCGCAGGCTGGCCCGCAGCCATCCGGCGGTCACCGGCGCTGCCGTCCCGTCGGGACCGACGTCGGACAGTGTGACGATCCAGGCGGTGTCGGCCGCGGTGGCGCTGGCGACCAACCGCAGCTCGATGTCGCCGACGATGTCCAGCGGCTCGTCGAGTGGTTGACTGATCCAGGTCAGTGCGGCCGGGGGATCGATTGCACTGGGCTTGACCCGGCCCAGCCCAGCACCGAGCGTCATGAGCTCGCGTACCCCGGGGTCGCCTTCGTCGCCGTCGAGCATACCGTCGGCGCGTAGCGCCAGCTCATGGAATGTGCTTGCCGGCGGCCAGGATTCGGCTGTCCGCCACCCGTCGGCGCCAGGCAGGACGTAACGGAGGGCCGGGCCGTCGAGGATTCCGGTGTCGCCGCCCTTGAGCCAGTGGTCGTACCAGGCGAGTGCTTCGACGTGCAGACTTTCCCACGGCCAGGTCAGGCCGTACTCGCCGAGCATGCCGATCCGCACGGCCGGACTGTTGGTCAGCGCCGCGTAGCTGGAGAACGTCGACGGCAGGTGCAGCGGCGCGTTCTGCCAGTCGCATCCCAGATAGACTGGGATGTCGATGTTTTCGAGTAGCGGCAGCAGGTTGCGTTCGTCCCACCAGGCGTCGCGGGTGGGGTGCTTGACCGCCGCGTTGAGCCACAGCTCATCCCAGGGATGCGGGTCGTGCGGCAACTTCAGTAGCCCGCGCATCATCGTCAGGGCGGCTTCGCCGTTCATCGTCGCGAACTTGTGGTGCAGCGGCCGGGTGTTGAGTGCCCACCGCGCCAGGCCGAGAGGGCGGCTGCGCCAGAACGTGTCGCTGCGGGCGGCGGTGAGTCCGAGCATCGACAGAAACGGTGTGATGAACGATGAGCTGAACAGACCGTGGTGGACCGCGCCTTCGTAGAGGTCAGCGGTGACCGCCACCGGGAAGATCGCCTTGAGGTGTGGCGGGCGTCCGACCGCGGCCTCCAGTTGCGTCATTGCGAAATAGCTGATGCCGATCATCCCGACGTTGCCGTCGCACCACGGTTGCGCGGCCACCCACTCCACGAGGTCGTACAAATCGCGGCGCTCCTGGGCATCGAAGAAACCGAACCTGCCGCCTGACCCGCCGGTACCGCGCAGGTTGGCGATGACGTGGGCGTAGCCGCGCGGCACCCAGAAGTCGGTGGCCCCTGCCTCGATGAAGCCGGCCGGGGCCCCGAGGTCCTGGATCTGTCGTGGATAGGGCGACGCGGCGATCAGCGCGGGGAAGCGCGCGCCCTGGACCGCCGGGCCGTCGGGGCGATGCACGTCGGCCATCAACATGACACCGTCGCGCATCGGGACGCAGAGATTGATGTCTGTGGTGATCTGGTAGTCCGGCGTGCTGAGGTTGCGGTAGTCGCGGCCGGTCGTCTGCGGCCCGTTCAGTCGTCGCTGACCTGCGTCGATACCCGAAACGCCGGTGGATGTCATGCCGACTCCTATTTTCACGTTCTGTTGAGACTAGATTCACGCTACGATGAAACTAGTCTCAACGCAAGGTGAAACTCGTGGTTAGGTGGCACGCATGGCGAAGAAGGTGACGGCACCAGGGCCCCGCGACGAGAAGGGCGTGCTGGCTGCACGAATCCTGGATGCAGCGCGCGGTGAGTTCGCCCAGAACGGTTCGGCCGGCACCACGATCCGGGCGGTGGCGCGGGCGGCCGACGTCGACCCGGCGCTGGTCTACCACTACTTCGGCTCCAAGGATGGTCTGCTGGATGCGGCGACGAATCCGCCGCAGCGTTGGCTGGAGAACGTCGCGAAGACCTGGACGACGCCGGTGCCGCAGCTCGGCAGCGCGTTACTGCGCCTGATGCTCAGCGCCTGGGCCGACGACGAGATCGGTCCGGTGCTGCGCTCGGTACTGCAGACCGCCGCCCACGAGCCGAGCACCCGCGAGAAGTTGCGCCGGGTTGTGGAAGGTCAGCTGATGCGAGTGTCGGGTTTAGGGGTCGATGACCGCGACCGTCAGATACGCAGCGGCCTGGTGTCCTCGCAGATCATGGGACTGGCGATGATGCGGTACATCTGGCAGATCGAGCCCATCGCGTCGCTGAGCGAGGACGAGCTCGTCGCGGCCGTCGCGCCGAATCTGCAGCGCTACATCGAGGGCGAGCTGAGTTAGGCGGTCGGCTCGTCCTCGAAGTCTCCTGGCTTGAGCAGCCGGGTCGCGATCACGCTCACCACTGCGGTGAACACGAGATAAGAGCAAGCGAGCCATGGCTTTCCGTGGCCCGCCGCGATCAGACCCGTCAGTATCAACGGGGTCAGACCCGAGGCGTACACCCCGGAGAGCTGGTACACCGTCGACAAGCCGGTGTAGCGCACCCGGGTGGGGAACAACGACGCGTACAGCGTGCCCTGCGCGCCGTAGAACCACGCATGAATCACGCCGAACACCACGATCAGCGCGATCGCATAGGCGGCGAGGCTGCGTGTGTTGAACAGTGCGAACGCCGGGAACACGGCCAGCCCGTAGGCCGCAATGCCGCTGGCATACACCACTTTGGCGCCGAACCGGTCCACCAGCAGGCCCGACACCGGCAGCAGCACAGCCATCACCAGTGCCGCCCCCGTCACAGCGATCAGTACCGGCACCCTCCCGAGGTGCAGGGTGGCGGTCGCATAGGAGATCGCGAACACGCCCCAGGTGTTGAAGGCCGCCCCCTCACCCCAGCGCGACAGCATGCCCAGCACGGTCGCGCGAACGATCGGTGGGCGGAAGACGTCGCGCAGCGGTATCGAGGAGCGACGGTCCTGCTCCTTGAGCTTCTGGAACGCCGGCGTCTCGGTGGCTTTGAGACGTACCACGACCCCGAACACCACCAGCACGAGGCTGAACAGGAACGCGATCCGCCAGCCGTAGCTCAGAAATGCCCCCGCCGGTAGGGCAATCTGCAGCAGCGCGAACACGCCGGTGCCCAGCGCCAGACCCAACGCCAGCCCGACCTGCGGCACGCTGCCGAACAGGCCGCGGCGTTTGGCGGGGCTGTGTTCGACCGCGAGTAGGACCGCGCCCGCCCATTCGCCGCCGAGTGCGAAGCCCTGGCCGATACGCAGAATCAGCAACAGGATCGGTGCCAGCAGACCGATGTGCTCTGCGGTCGGCAGCAACCCCATCAGGGCGGTGGCGCCGCCCATCAGGAACATGGTCAGTGCCAGGGTTTTCTTGCGGCCGATGCGATCGCCGATATGGCCGAACACGAAGCCGCCGATCGGACGCACGACGAAGCCGACCGCGAAGGTGGCGAACGCCAATAGCGTTCCGACCAGCGAGCTTTGGTGGGGAAAGAAGGCCTGGTTAAACACCAGACTCGCCGCGGTGGCATACAGGAAGAAGTCGTACCACTCGATGGTCGTACCGATCAGACTGGAGAGCAACGCGGTGCGGAGCGTCTTCTGCGACGACTCGTCAGTGTCGACGGGTGGTTCGGCGATTGCGGTCACGCATCAACATCTAGCCGCCTGAATGGCTGCCGAACAGCTTTGCGCGCACGACGATCGGAACGACGGTCAGGTCAATGCCGTGGCGATCCGTTGCGCAGCCCAGGCCCGCGCCTTCGTGATGGGCTCGGTGGACCGCGAGATCTTGGAGCCCACCAGCGCGCCGTCGTAGAGCAGCTGTATCTGCCCGGCCAGCCCTTCTGGATCCGCTGCCCCCGCCTCGGCCAACAGATCGGCAACGGTCTCCACCAGCCAACGCCGATGAGCGACAACCGGTTCGAATTCAACCCCGGGGAACTCAGTGGCGGCGTTGGCATAGAGACAGCCGCGGAAGTCCCGCGCGGATGCCGCCCTGGCGGCCAGGTCGAAGAACAGCAGCACCTTGCCAACCTCGTCGGTCAGTTCCGTGGCGGCCTGCAGCCAGCGGTTGCGATCAACCTGATCCAAATCGGTCAGGTACGCCAACACCAGCGCGTCCTTCGAACCGTAGGTACTGTAGAGGCTGGCTTTGGCGACCCCGGCTTCGCGCAGGATCTGATCGATTCCGACGGCCCTGATTCCTTGTGATGCAAAGAGTTTCGCGGCAGTTCGCAGAAGCCGATCGGCCGGCCGGGTGCTCGGCTCGGCCTGCAGCACTTCGGCTGCGAACCTCTGCGCGGTCGAACCCATAGCAGCAGAGTAGCTCACTTCCGCACATAGACAGACCGGTCTGTCCGTGGAAGCGTCGCCGACGTACTGCCCGACGACGAAAAGAGCCACCGTGCCCCTCTATCTCTACGAGATCACCTCCGTCGATTCCGCCACCGACCTCGTGCTCAAAGAGATTGACGCCCTCACGCACCGCCTGGGTGGCGACCTGATCGAAGCCCAGATCACCTCTGCGCAGCGGATCTTCGCGATCACCGAGTTCGCAGGTGACGAGGCGCCGACTCTCGAATCGGCCGCACTGGGGGGCGCTGAAGTCACCGGTCCGCACCAGGTCCGGTTGGTGGGGGCGGACCTCGATGACCTCAAAGCGGTCCGACCCGCGGCGGGATATTTGGTCGAGTGGGACATCCCGGCCGAGATCGACATGGACTCCTACCTCGCCCGCAAGAAGGCAAACGCCCCCCGCTACGCCGACGTGCCCGAGGTCAGCTTCCTGCGCACCTATGTCCGCGAGGACACGGTCAAGTGCCTGTGCTTCTACGACGCCCCGGACGAGGATGCGGTGCGCCGCGCGCGCGACGCCGTCTCGACGCCGATCGACCGGTTGCACCGCCTCGACGAGGATCGTCGGTGACGACGGCGTTGGCCGACCGGCAGGCGGCCCTCGCCGCGGCTGTTCAGTCGGTCGCGGGGCGCGCCGCCGTCCTGGACGAGCAGGGCGCCGACGTGCGTGCTGATCTGGCCGACCTCGGCGGCGCCGGCCTGTTCGACGCCGCATTGTCGGACTCCGGTCTGCCCCACATCGTCGCGCTCATCGACGAAATCGCCACGGCGAGCCTGACCGTCGCGTTCAGCACCTGGGCGCATGTCATGGCACTGACCTACCTGGGTTACGGTTCGGCACCTCTTCGCGATACCCACATCGACGCCTTGCGCACCGGTGCGCGCATCGGCGTCACCGCCATGGCCACCGGGCTCAAGCAGGTGGCCGGCCTCGGCCAGGTACCGGTGATCGCCCGCCCGGAGGACGCCGGCCTGACGATCAGCGGACCAATTCGGTGGGCCTCCAACCTATTCGAAGATGCGGTGATCGTGCTACCGGCCCGTGACGACAGCGGCACCAATTACGTGGTGGCGGTCGAGGCGGCCGCGCCGGGTGTGACCGTCGACCCGGCGCCGGACCTGATGGCACTGGGTGCGACGGTCTCGAGTTCGCTGCGCTTCCAGGACGTCAACGTTGAGCCGGACCAGATCATCAGCACCGATCTGGTGGGCTTCTGCGCCGGCATCCGACCCGCATTCCTGTTGGCGCAGACGTCCTTCTGCGTCGGTGTCACCCGCGCCGCACTCGCGGGTGCGGGCCGCGCGAGCGGCGTGCTGGCAGACCCCTTCGCCCACGACCTCGCTGACCTCGGGGAGCGCAGCCGTGTGATGCGCACCCGGCTCTACGCGTTCGCCGGCGAGCCCGCCCGCGCGGGCATCGCCGACCTGATCCGGTTGCGCCTCGATGCGGCCGGTGCGGCGCTGGCCGCCACCCGGTTGGAATCCACACTGGTCGGCGGTGCCGGCTATGCACGTGGCAACAGTGCCAACAGACGGTTCAGGGAAGCGGCTTTCCTGCCCGTTCAATCACCTTCGGAAGGACAACTGCGGTGGGAACTGAGTCGGTACGAATAAGCGCCGGTGCCAAACGGTTCGGGGTGAGCACCGCGTTGCGCGATATCGACCTGAGCATCGAGGAGGGTGAATTCCTGGCGGTGCTGGGCCGCAGCGGCAGCGGAAAGTCGACTCTGCTGCGGGTGCTCGCCGGGCTCGACACCCTGTCGTCAGGAGACATCACCTGGTCGGGCGCGGGCAGCCGGCCCCGGACCGGGGTGGTGTTCCAGCAGCCGCTACTGATGCCGTGGCTGACGGTCGCCGAAAACGTCGCCTTTGCAGGGCGATTCGCGGCCCATCGCGACGCATTCAACGACGAGCACGTGGCGCAGTTACTGGAGCGCTTCGGCATCGACTCCCTGGCGCCGCGCTACCCGGACCAGCTTTCCGGCGGTCAGGCCCAGCGGGTGGCGATCCTGCGCGCCGTCGCCACCAACCCGGTACTGCTGCTGCTCGATGAACCGTTCAGCGCGCTGGACCCGGCCACCCGAGGCGATCTCCAGCGGTGGCTGGCCGACCTGGCCGCCACCCTGACGACCACCGTCGTGCTCGTCACCCACGATGTCGACGAGGCCCTCGGCCTGGCGGACCGGGTGGTGCTCCTCGGCTCCGACGGGGCCCTGCACGGTCGGTGGCACCTGGGTGAAGCGGATTCGGCCGGGACCTCCGGGGTGCGCCGTGAAATCCTGGACCGCTATCAGCAGACCGCGGAACCGGTTCGGTGAGCGGACTTTCGCGGCGGCGGCTGCTGACCGGGGCGGCCGGGCTGGCCGCCACCGGCGGGTTACTGGGGATCGCGGATCTGACCCGCAGTGCCACCACCAACGCCGCCAACGTCACCGGGCAACTGCGCGTCGGCTATCTGCCCATCACGGACGCCGCACCACTTCTGATCGCACACAGCGCTGCGCTGTATCCGGCAGGCGTGGTCAGCTCCGCCAAGCCCGTGCTATTCCGCAGTTGGGCCGCTCTTGCCGAAGCCTTCATCAGCCGTCAGGTCGACGTCGTGCACCTGCTGATGCCGATGGCGGTGCAACTGCGCTATGGGCTCGGCGGGGGAGTGCGGATCCTCGGCTGGAACCACACCAACGGCTCAGCACTGACCGTTGCTCCGAACATCCACGATCTGTCGGACCTCGCCGGTAGGCAGATCGGTATCCCGGGCTGGTGGTCGATCCACAACATTGTGTTGCAACAGCTTTTGCGGGCCAACGGAATACGACCGGTGGTGCGCCGTAGCGCAACCAAATCCGACCGCACCGTCGAACTCATCGTGATGAGCCCCTCGGACATGGTGCCGGGCCTGGCCAACGGGTCCATCGCGGGATACGTCGTCGCCGACCCGTTCAACGCGATGGCTCAGATCAAGAAGATCGGCCGCATCCACACCTTCCTGGGTGATGTGTGGCGCGACCACGCCTGCTGCGTGTTGATCACCCGTGACGACGTGATCGCGAAGAACCCGGCCGCGGTGCAGGCGGTCACCGATGCGGTGGTGGCGGCACAACTGCGCATCAACGGCGACCGCAAGACCGCCGCGGCCGCGCTGGCCGGTCGCTACCTGCCACAGCCGCTTCCGGCGGTGCAGACGGCCCTGACCTATCCGAACGCGCCGTACCCGTTTGCACATCCCGACTGGCAGCCGCAGCGACTTGGCTTCCAGCCCTTCCCTTTTCCCAGCTTCACTCAGCGGTTGCTGGAAGCGATGGGCGAGACCGTCGTCGACGGCGACCGACGCTTCCTGGAGCGACTCGACCCCGCTGGAGTCCACACCGATCTGATCGACGACCAGTTCGTGCGCCACTCCCTGTCGTCCCACGGCGGGCCGGCCGCCTTCGGGCTACCCTCCGACCTCACCAGAATCGAAGAGGTGCAACCGTTATGACCGCCACCCAGGCACACCGCGAGACGCTTGTCGACAGCTCTGGGCCCGTCACCCCGGGCCGCCGCCGCTCATGGTGGAACCGGGCATGGCCACCACTGGTCGCCGTCGTCATCGCAGTCGGGTTGTGGTGGCTGGCCACCACGGTGCTGGCCGCACCGACGTCGCTGCTGCGCCAGACCGCACCGCAGAAGGCCTTGCCTGCCGTCGGCGAGCTGCTCAGTCGCGGGGTGCTGTTGTCCGACACCGGATACAGTCTCTACCGGTTGGTGGTCGGTCTGTTGGTCGCCGCCGTGATCGGCATTCCGGTCGGATTGTTGATCGGGCTGAACACCACCGTCGAGCGGGCGGCCACGCCCCTGGTGCAATTCCTGCGGATGATCTCTCCGCTGTCGTGGACGCCGATCGCCCTCGCGGTGTTCGGGATCGGCAACCAGCCGGTGATCTTCCTGATCGCGGCTGCCGCGGTCTGGCCGATCCTTCTCAACACGGTTGCCGGCGTCCACGCGATCGAACCCGGCTTTCTTCACGTCGCTCGCTCGTTCCACGCCACCCGCACCGAATTGCTCACCGCCGTCGTGCTGCCGGCCATCCGCGGCCACATTCAGACCGGTCTTCGGCTGGCGCTCGGCATCGCCTGGGTGGTCCTGGTGCCCGCGGAGATGCTCGGGGTGCGCTCGGGCCTGGGCTACCAGATTCTCAACGCACGCGACCAACTGGCCTACGACCAGGTCGTCGCCGTCGTGCTGGTGATCGGCGTCGTCGGCTACCTCCTCGATCTGACTGCCCGCCTCGCTCTTGGTGGCCGGAAGGCGCGCAGCCTGGACGGATAGGCCGGAGCCGGTCACCGGCCAGTAGACTCGTCGGGTTACGGCAGAACGGACAGTACGGAGAAGAACCCGATGAGCGGCCATTCCAAGTGGGCTACCACCAAGCACAAGAAGGCCGTCGTCGACGCCAAGCGCGGCAAGATGTTCGCCAAGCTCATCAAGAACATCGAGGTCGCAGCGCGCGTTGGCGGTGGTGACCCGGCCGGTAATCCCACCTTGTACGACGCCATCCAGAAGGCCAAGAAGTCCTCGGTGCCCAACGACAACATCGAGCGCGCCCGCAAGCGTGGCGGTGGCGAGGAAGCCGGCGGCGCCGACTGGCAGAACATCACCTACGAGGGTTACGGCCCCAATGGCGTTGCGGTGCTCGTCGAGTGCCTGACCGACAACCGCAACCGCGCCGCCGGCGAGGTCCGCGTCGCGATGACCCGCAACGGCGGCAACATGGCCGACCCCGGCTCGGTGGCCTACCTGTTCTCCCGCAAGGGCGTGGTGACCCTGGACAAGAACGAGTTGTCCGAGGACGACGTGCTGCTCGCCGTGCTGGATGCCGGCGCCGAAGAGGTCAACGACCTCGGCGACAGCTTCGAGGTGATATCCGAACCGACCGATCTGGTCGCGGTGCGCACCGCGCTGGTGGATGCCGGCATCGACTACGACTCCGCCGAGGCCGGTTTCCAGGCGTCGGTGACGGTTCCGCTGGACGCCGAGGGCGCCCGCAAGATCATGAAGCTCGTCGACGCGCTGGAGGACAGCGACGACGTCCAGGACGTCTACACCAACGCCGACATCCCCGACGATGTCCTCGCCGAGCTCGAGGACGACTGAGCTCAGGCCGGATGCAGGCTGACGGGCACCCCGGAGTAGCGGGTCATCCCGGTTGCCGGGTCCAGGTCGTCCTTACTGGTCAACTGGTTGACGTTGGCGCCGACGTGCGCGTGCGGCACCGACACCACGCCGCTGCGCACCGACGGGTCCAGTTTCGCGATCCCGGTGACCTCGCCGTGCTCGGTGCGCACCACCAGCTTCTGGTTGTCGACGAGGCCGGCGTCCGCGGCGTCCTCAGGGTTCACCAGGATCTCGGGCTGCTCGCCCAGGTAGTCCAATTGGGCGTTGACTCTTCGCAATTGGCGCCGCGGCACCAACACCGGGCCGGTGGTGTGATTTAGACCGTGCAATTGGTCGACCAGGATTTGCGGGGCCATCCGCCAGCCGCCGAGTCGTTCGACGTGACGTTGCATCCACGCTGCCGGTAGCTCCCGTTCGGTCTGCGCCCAACCGGTGGCGACGAGGTCGTCGTAACTGCTGCGGCCGCCTGCGTTTTGCTTGGCCAGTATCTCCTCGTCGGTCATCGTGGTGTCGGCGATGTGGTGGCCCAACCGTGCGCCGATCTCGGCGAGCACCCACCACATCGGGCGGCGCTCGCCGATCGGGTTGATCACCGCAGGAGTGTGCTGGGCGGAGATGCACGTACTCATGAAGTCCCAGAGTGTGACATCCGGTCGCTCGAGCTGACCTGTGGTGGGCAGCACGTGAGTGGACAACTCCGTCGTCTCGGTCGGCAGGATCTCGGTGGTGGCCAGCACCTCGAGCTTCGGCAACGCCGCCCGCAAGGCATCGGTGGCCGGGAAACCGGTGAGCAGGCTGCCACCGAGGTTCAGTAAGGCGCGGACATTGCCTGCCTCGATCTCGTCGGACAGTGTGGCGCAAGGCCATTCGCGCATGAACGCTTTCGTGTCGGGGCGGCTGCGCGGTCCAGGTCGCGACTTGCCCTCCGGCGGTGCGATCGGCAGCTCGAACATCTCCAGCTGATAGCCGTAGCCGGGATGGAACCATTCCCCGCCGGGCGTGTTCATCGAGCCGGTCAGGATCAACAGCGCCCAGGAAAGCCATTGCGTGACATTGGCACTCGCCGACATCGTGACACCGGTGCCGGTGTCGATCGCGATGTGCCCGGCCTGGCGGACGGCGGTGAGCAGATCATCGAGGTCGGCTGGACCGATGTCGGCAAGGGTGGCGGTATGTTCCCGGGTGAACGGCTCGACCGCAGACGCCAGTACGTCGAGGTCCTGAACCGCCACATCGGGACCGACGCCGTCACGCAGGATCTCGCGCACCAGGTAGGCCAGTACCGCATAGTCGGTGCCCGGCCGGGGCGCGAGATGGCGGGTCGCCAACCGGGCGGTCTCGGTGCGGCGCGGATCCAGCACCCAGAGCTGAGCGCGCGCGGCGAGATCGCGAAAAAATCCTCGCGGGTTGGGCATTCCTACGGTATGGCCATGCGAGACAACGGGATTGCTGCCGATCAATATGACCAGTGCGGCATTCTCGTAGTCGGGCCGCCCGGTCAGGCCCGCAGATCCGCCCATCAACTCCGCGACCAGAACCTTCGCTGTGCCGTCGATGGTCAGCGGGCTGAACTTCGCCGGTGTGCCGATCGCGCGGTGCAACGCCTCGGCGATGCGGTAGCCGGCGGCGTCCATCCCGATGCCGGTGCCGAAGTTGACGGCAATCGCCGCCGGGCCGTGCTCGGCGATGATGGCCTGCAGCCGGGTGCCGAGGTCGTCAAGGCAAGCCTCCCAGCTGGTTTCGGTCAGCTCCCCACCGGTGCGGATCATCGGCCGCTCGAGCCGATCCGGGTGGTGGTGGATCAGCGGCAGTGCGCGGCCCTTGGGGCAGGTGTAGCCGCGGGAGAAGGGGTTATCCCGGTCGCCGTGAACGGCGACTACCCGGTCGTCGTCGATTTCGACGAGGATGCCGCACACCGACGGGCACACCCGGCAAAAACTCCGCACTGTTCGGGAACCGCCCGTGACCATGGAGTGAACGTACGCTGCGACAGCAAATCGGAGTTGACGATGTCTCAGCCCGCATCGACGAGATCGTCCGAATCAGTGCATCCCGTGGTGCGGCCCATCGTGGAAGATCAGCCCGCCACCCAGCAGGAACGGGTACAGCGTGGGATATGGAACGTCCTGTGGCGAAGCGGTGAGCTGGGCGTTGCCCGGTGTCTCGCATTGGCTGTTGCCGTCGCTGATATAGGTGCAGACCAGATGCGGATCGTCAGCGGCCGCGGCGAGGGGTGCGGCGGCGACGGCGGCGGCGATGCCGGTGGCCAGCAGGCCCGCGGCCAAACGAATTCTTATCTTCATCATTGCTCCTCCGAAACTGAACGTACAGTTTCGAAATATGCAGCGCCGGCGGGTCGCGCGGTAGTCCCGACGCCGCGGTGAGTTCGCTCACGCGGACAGGCCGCGGATCGCCGCGTCGACGATCGCGTCGGCGTCGGCATCGTCGAGACTCGCGTGGCCGGCCATCAGCCGGTACAGGGCGGGCCCGATGATCAGGTCGATTGCCACGTCAGGGTCGATGTCGTCGCGCAACTCCCCGCGGGCCACGCCGCGGCCCCAGATGGTTTCGAGCGTCGCGCGCCGCGACCGGATCAGCCCGTCACGGAGCCCGCTGGCGACCTCGGGATCGAACTGGGCTTCGCCGAACAATTGGGCGAACACGCGCCCGCTCGGGCCGGTGTAGAAGTGGCACAAGCCGCGCAGCCAGACCATGAGATCGCCGCGGGCCGACCCGGTGTCGGGGTCGGGGGAGTCGGCCTGCATCTCGGAGAAGAACGCATCGATCGCAACCCCGTATTTGTTGGGCCACCACTTGTAGATCGTGGCCTTACTGGCACCGCTACGGCCCGCGATCTGCTCGGTGGTCATCGACCGCAACCCGTTCTCGTGCAACAATTCCGACGTCGCACGGAGCACCGCCGAACGGGACTGCTCGCTGCGTGGTCGTCCGGGCCTGGGGCCGGCAATACCCTCGACGCTCACAGCGGGTACAGCCGATCCACATCGACCGCGACGGCCTCGCGGGATGGCGGTTGGTGCGGTGCGAAGATGTCATCAGCCGGCTCGGTTCCGGACCGATCGGGATGGAATGCGTCGAGGCCGCTCATGAGCCGACGATAGCCACGCGCCGCGGACCGCGTGTCCTGACCGATCGTGTCGGCCCGGCCCGCTACTGTGATCGAACAGATGTTCGTAGTCAGAAGGCCAAGAAGTCCTCGGTGCCCAACGACAACGCCGACGGCGCCCGAAAGATCATGAAGCTCGTCGACGCGCTGGAGGACAGCGACGACGTCCAGGACGTCTACACCAACGCCGACATCCCCGACGATGTCCTCGCCGAGCTCGACGAGGACTGATCCGGCCGGGCCCTGGCGGCCCGCCGGTAGTGCAGGGGCGACATCCCGACCGCGCGCTTGAAGGCATTGGAGAACGCGCTCTCGGCGCCATACCCGAGCTCGTAGGCCAGCGCCCCGACCGTCATGTCCCCGTCCCGCAGGGCGCGCTGCGCCAGCCGGATCCGCCAGCTGCTCAGGTAGGTCATCGGTGGGACACCGGCGGCCGCGCGGAACCGCTCGGCGAACGACGTCCTCGACATCGCCGCTATCCGCGCCAATTCGGGTAACTGCCACGGCCTGCCGGGATCGGCGTGCATGGCGGCGGCTGCCGGTCGCAGCTGTTCGTCGGTGAGCAGCCGCAGCAGGCCCGGGGGTACCGAACCCGACCGATCGAGATGCATGCGCAGCACCGCAAGCACCAGCAATTGAGCGAGTTGTGCGACGGCGAAGTCACTGCCGATCCGGTCTGCGTTCATCTCCGTGTATATGCGTGCTGTCAGGCCGTGTAGCGCGGGTGCATCGGCGGCGGTGGCGCGCACGTGCAGCGCCGGCGGCAGCGCGGTGCGCAGCAGCTGGCGGCCCACCTCGTTGACGTCGATGTGTCCGCCCAGGATGACGTCCCGATCGCCGCGGCCGATCCGCACCAGCGGTTCGGTCGCGCTCAGTTCGAACGCGACCGGGACGGCACCGTCGGGGACGTTCGACAGGGTCACCCGCCGGCGGTGGTTGAGGATCAGGACGTCACCGGCCGTCGCGTGCATCGGGGCGACGCCGTCCGGTTGCACCCGGACCTCGCCGCGCACGACGGCGGTGAACTTCAGCGGCTCGGCGATCTCGGCGCTGGTGGTCCAGGCGCCGGCAGCCGCGAGCGCACCCGAGACCGCGCCGCGCGCCTCGACGAGGCGCAACACCGTGGAGAGGGGGTCTCCGGCGACTTCCGGACGATCGCGCATGCGTTCCGGACTCATGATGATGAGAAGCCCGCCCGGCCGGACGTTATTCCGGGCATGACAAGCAGACAACACCCTCTCGGTACAGGCTTCACCGCAGCATCGACGGCCACCGATGTACTGGCCGGCCTCGACCTCACCGGACGACAGATCATCGTGACCGCCGGGCACGTCGGGCTCGGACTCGAGACCACGCGGGCACTGAGTCGGGCCGGCGCCTCGGTGCTGGTCGGTGCGCGCTCACCCGGACGCGCGGCGGCCGCGGTGGCGGACCTGCCCGGGGTCGAGGTGTACCCCCTCGACCTCCTCGACCCGCGGTCGGTCGATGCCTTCGCCGAGGCGTACCTCGACACGGGACGGCCACTGCATACTCTGGTCAACAACGCCGGGATCATGGGCGGGCCGCTGGTCCGCGACGGCCGCGGCTACGAAGCGCAGTTCGCCACCAACCATCTCGGTCATTTCCAGCTGACCACCGGACTGCTGCCCGCGCTGCGAGCGGCGGCCGGCGCGCGGGTCGTGGAAGTGTCCTCGTGGGGCCATCACATATCGGATATCCGTTGGGATGATCCACATTTCGAGACCGGTGCGTATGACGGCATGGTGGCCTACGGCCAGTCCAAGACGGCCAATGTGCTGTTCGCCGTCGAACTGGACCGGCGCTTCTCCGCGGACGGCATCCGCGGCTACGCGCTGCACCCCGGCGGGATCCTCGGCACCAACCTCGCACCGTCGATCACCCACGAACAGTGGCGGCAGATGGGGCTGATCGACGAGCACGGCAACGTGGTCATCGACCCGGACCGTGACTTCAAGACCCCGCAGCAGGGCGCTTCCACCAGCGTATGGGCCGCGACCAGTCCGCTGCTCGACGGCGTCGGCGGGGTGTTCCTGCAGAACAACGACATCGCGCCGCTGGAGGACATCGACCATCCCCTGAGCAACACCTTCGGGTCCGAGCCGCTGCAGACCACCGTGGGGGTCACCCGCTACGCGGTCGACCCGGAATCCGCGCAGCGGCTGTGGGAACTCAGCGAGAAGCTGTCGACCGGCTAGAGCGCCGCGCCGATCGGGGTGTCACCGCTGATCAGCTCGAAGGTCCGGCCGGCGGTGGCCGGCGAGTCCAGCACCGCGAGCAGCACCGCTGCGACGTCGGCGCGCGGGACGGTCCCGCGCCCGGTGGATTGGGCGATCCGAACCCGCCCGGTGCCGGGATCATCGGTGAGCCCACTCGGCCGCACGATGGTCGTCTGCAGCCCGGCGCGGGCCCGGACGTCGGCGTCGGCCTCGGACTTGGCCCGCAGGTAGGCGCGGAACACCTCGTCGTGGACTTCGTCGTTGTGGCTCTCGTCGAGGCTCTCGTCGGCCGCGAGCGCAGACACCATGACATAACGGCGCACGCCTGCGGCCTCGGCGGCATCGGCGAGCAGGATCGCGGCGTCGCGGTCCACCGTCTTCTTGCGGGCCACCCCGCTACCCGGCCCGGCCCCGGCGGCGAACACCACCGCATCGGCATCCGCCAGGGCGTCGGCGACCTGGCGGACCGAACTCTTCTCCAGGTCCAGAACCACCGCCTGCGCGCCCGCCTTCGTCAGATCGTCGATGTGCGAAGGGTTTCGGATCAGTCCGAGGGCGGTGTCACCGCGGTCCGCCAACAGCCGCTCCAGCAGCAGCGCGATCTTGCCGTGTCCACCCGCGATGACGACTCTCATCGACTCAGCCTACGGAGCCACGCGTGATGTGGATCCGAGCGTGTCCTGTCGGGTTGTGTCGGTTCCGGCCGCTACGCTATCGAACACGTGTTCTTATCTGAAGGGGCTGGCGTGCGGGTGATGGGAGTCGACCCTGGGTTGACGCGCTGCGGGCTCTCGGTGATCGAGAGCGGCCGCGGCCGCCGCGTCATCGCGTTGGACGTCGACGTCGTGCGCACCCCCTCCGACGAGCCGTTACAGCGCCGACTGCTGACCATCAGCGACACCGTCGACCACTGGATGGACACTCACCTGCCCGATGTCGTCGCGATCGAGCGGGTGTTCGCCAATCAGAACGCCAACACCGCGATGGGGACCGCGCAGGCCGGCGGAGTGATCGCGCTCGCTGCCGCCCGCCGCGGGATCGACGTGCATTTCCACACGCCCAGCGAGGTGAAGGCCGCCGTCACCGGCAATGGCCGCGCCGACAAGGCTCAGGTCACCGCGATGGTCACCCGGATCCTGCAGTTGCAGCAGAAGCCGACTCCGGCCGACGCCGCCGATGCGCTGGCCCTGGCGATCTGCCACTGCTGGCGCGCCCCGATGATCGCCCGGATGGCCGAGGCCGAGGCGAAGGCCGAGGCGCAGAAGAAGCTCTATCAGGCCAAGCTGAAGGCGGCTCGCGCATGATCTCCTCGGTCCGCGGCGAGGTCATCGACATCGCGCTCGACCATGTTGTGATCGAGGCCGCCGGTGTCGGCTACAAGGTGATGGCCACCCCGTCGACGCTGGCGACGTTGCGGCGCGGCAGCGAGGCCCGGCTGATCACCGCGATGATCGTGCGCGAGGATTCCCAGACGCTCTACGGCTTCGCCGATTCCGATGCCCGCGACCTATTCTCGACGCTGCTCGGGGTGTCCGGGGTCGGTCCGAAGATCGCGCTGGCGACGCTGGCCGTGTACGACGCGACCGCGTTGCGTCAGGCGCTCGCCGACGGCGACGTGACGGCCTTGACGCGGGTGCCGGGCATCGGCAAGCGTGGTGCCGAACGGATGGTGCTGGAGTTGCGGGACAAGATCGGCGCGGTCGCCGGTGGTGCGGGCGTGGCCGCGGCCACCGGGCACGCCGTGCGGGCTCCGGTGGTGGAAGCCCTTGTCGGACTTGGCTTTGCCGCCAAACAGGCCGAGGAGGCCACCGACAAGGTTTTGGCCGGCGACCCGGAGGCGAGCACGTCGAGCGCGCTGCGGGCGGCGCTGTCAATGCTGGGTAAGAAATGAGCCGATTCGACGGCGACGACGACGAGGACGAGACGTCCGAGCGGGATGTCTCGGCCGCACTGACCGTCGGCGAAGGGGATATCGACGCCAGCCTGCGGCCCCGTTCGCTGCGCGAGTTCATCGGCCAGCCGCGGGTGCGGGAACAGTTGCAGCTGGTTCTCGAAGGCGCCAAGAACCGCGGCGGCACACCGGATCACATCCTGCTCTCCGGGCCGCCGGGACTGGGTAAGACGTCGCTGGCGATGATCATCGCCGCCGAACTTGGTTCGTCGCTGCGGGTCACCTCCGGGCCCGCGTTGGAGCGGGCCGGGGACCTGGCCGCGATGCTGTCCAACCTCGTCGAGGGCGACGTGCTGTTCATCGACGAGATCCACCGCATCGCAAGGCCGGCTGAAGAAATGCTGTACCTGGCGATGGAGGATTTCCGGGTCGACGTAATCGTCGGCAAAGGCCCTGGGGCCACTTCGATTCCGTTGGAGGTCGCACCGTTCACCCTGGTCGGGGCCACCACCCGCTCCGGCGCGTTGACGGGCCCGCTGCGGGATCGCTTTGGGTTCACCGCGCACATGGATTTCTACGAGCCCGCCGAACTGGAGCGGGTGCTGGCCCGCTCGGGCGGCATCTTGGGCATCGAGGTGGGCGCCGAGGCCGGCTCCGAGATCGCCCGTCGCTCGCGCGGCACGCCGCGCATCGCCAACCGGCTGTTGCGGCGCGTGCGTGACTACGCCGAAGTGCGCGCCGACGGCGTGATCACTCGTGACATCGCCAAGGCGGCGCTGGCCGTCTACGACGTCGACGAACTCGGCCTGGACCGGCTCGACCGGGCGGTGCTCACGGCGCTGACCAAGAGCTTCGGCGGCGGTCCGGTCGGGGTGTCGACATTGGCCGTTGCGGTGGGGGAGGAAGCCACGACGGTCGAGGAGGTGTGCGAGCCGTTCCTGGTTCGTGCCGGGATGATCGCGCGGACTCCCCGCGGCCGGGTTGCGACGCCGCTAGCCTGGACCCACCTCGGCATGATTCCACCGCCGCGGGCCAGCGGGCTCGGTCAGTCCGGCCTTTTCGAGTGATGGGAACCTGATGGTCACCGCCGCACTGGTTTTCGCCGGCCTCGCCGCGCTGCTGCACGTCTACATCTTCACGATGGAATCGCTGACCTGGACGACGCCGCGCACCCGCAAAGTGTTCGGCACCACCCCGGAGGAAGCCGAGACGACCAAACTGCTGGCGCTCAACCAGGGCTTCTACAACCTGTTCCTGGCTATTGTCAGCTCCGTCGGCATCGTTGCAATTGCACAGGGGGACACTGGCATCGGTGCTGCCCTGGTATTCGCCGGTGTCGGGTCCATGCTCGCCGCGGCGGTCGTGCTGCTGGCGTCGTCACCGGACAAGGCGCGCGCCGCGGTTACTCAGGGAGCGTTTCCGTTGGTGGCCGTCGTGCTGTTGGTGATCGCGCTCATCTGACTCCAGCGAATCTGATTGCCGCCCGCCCGTTTGGCTTCATACATCGCGGCATCGGCCGCACCAACCAGCTCGGTGTGCGCCGTGGCGCCGATGTCGGTGAGCGGGATCGACGCGACGCCGACGCTGGCGGTCACCTCGCCCGGCGCGGTCGCGACCGCCGCGCGGAATCGTTCGGCGGCGCCCTCGGCCTCCTCGGGCTCGATTAGTTCTGCCACCAGGAACTCTTCACCGCCGAGACGGGCCACCACCGAATTCATCGCGCTGGCGCGGCGCAGGTTGTCGGCGACGGCGACCAGGACGGCGTCGCCGTATCCATGGCCGTGGGTGTCGTTGATCTGCTTGAACCCGTCCAGGTCGACCAGAATCACGGCCAGCCACTGCGACTGCGGCCCGTCCGCCGCGGCGATCAACTTCAGCGCTGACTGGTCGTAACCGCGACGATTGCGCAGCCCCGTGAGCGGATCGGTGTTCGACATCCTCGCGTCAAGGCTGAGCAGATGCAGGAGCAACTGACTTCCGAACGGAACGGCGAGCACTGCGATCAACACACCCAGCACATGCCCGACCGCCATCGCGGTGTCGCCTGTGGCAGCGATCCGAACCCCGGCGATAATGGTCGTGACAACGGCGTTGACTAGCGTCGCAGCCAGCAGTCGGCCGGAGTGGTACAACCCGACGTAGCCCGCAATAGGGGCAAAGGTGACGCACGCCAGCAAGCCGGTCGCCGGCGTCCCGGCTATCAGGCAGGCAAGGGTCACGCCTGCGTTCGCGCCGATGGCGAACAGCATGGACTGACGGCGGCTCGGCCAGCCCACAAGCCAGGTGCATGCCCCGCCAAAAGACAGGATCGACATCAGGACCGCGGCAGTCCTGTGGGCCTGACCCTGTGGACCCGAGGGGCTGAACAGCATCACAAGAGGCACCACGCCAAGAGCGATCACGACCGACGCGATGAGGATTCGGCTGAAGGGCTGGAGTCCGCGCGACGCCACATAGCCCGACATCCAGTCGTATTGATCGGGCTGGCGCCACCGCTTCCGAGCCCCCGCCGCCATACCCACGCGTGCCGATGTTACTGCAACGTCAATTCGCCAACACGCCACTAGGGTCGTCGATCCTGGTCGATCGCGACCCTGGTGGCGTATTCGTTGGCGCTTACAGCAGGCCCAGCAGCTCCAGGTCGGTGATGTACTTGACGATGACATCCGCTGAAACGTGCGGAATGTCTTTGTCCGGACCGATCTTCGCATCCTGGACCGCGGCGCGGAACCGGTCGGTCGGGGCGATCGATCCCCGGAGCGGCCGCTCCGGGTGCTGGTAGTTGTGCAGCAGGGGAAGCAACGAGCCCTGACGCTGCCGGTCGGGCAGTGCGCGCATGGCTCCTTCGAACCGCTGCAGCCACGCGCCGTACTCCGCGATCCGCTGGATCGGGTAGCCGGCCTCGATCAGCCAGTCGACGAACTCGTCGAGCCCGATGCCGTCGTCGTAGGGGTTCATCACGTGGTAGGTCTCGAACCCTTCGGCGACGTGTGCACCCAGCGTGGAGATCGCCTCGGCGATGAACTCCACCGGGAGTCCGTCGTAGTGGGCGCGTTGGCGGTTGCCGTCGGCGTCGAGTTCGTAGAACGACGCGGGCGCGATGCCGGTGGCCACCAGGCTCAGCATCATCCGGGTGAACATGTCGGGCAGGTTGAGCTGACCGGCATAGGTGGTGTCGGCCAGGATCATGTCGCAACGGAACACCGAGACCGGAAGGCCGCACAGGTCGTTGGCCTCGCGCAGCAGCACCTCGCCGGCCCACTTGCTGTTGCTGTAGCCGTTGGCGTACGAGTCGTCGACCGTCCGCGTCGCACTGATCTCGCGGATGTCGCCGTCCTCCACAAAGTGGCCCGGTGTGATACCGGCGCCGACACCGATCGTCGACACGTAGACGAACGGCTTCTGTTTCGTGGTCAACGCGATCCGGATGAGCTCAGCAGTGCCAACTGCATTGGGCCCGAACAACTCCCGATAGGGAAGCACGTGGTTCACCAGGGCGGCCGGATCGACGATCAGGTCGACGGTGTCGGCCAGCCGTTGCCAGGTCTGCAGATCCAGCCCGAGGTTCTCCTCGCCCTTGTCACCGGCGATCACCTCGAGGTGTTCGGCGGCCAGCTGCCGGTAGTGCGCCAGCAGCGTGGGATCACCGCTGTCGAATGTGGCATTCAGTCGCGCCCGGGCGGCGTCGTTGTCCTTGGCGCGAACCAGACAGATCACCTTGCCGTCGACGAGGTCCATCCGCTCGAGCCAATCCAGCGCCAGGTAACGCCCCAGGAAACCGGTTGCGCCGGTGAGCAACACGGTGCGGATCTCGCTGGCCGGACCCGGCAACTGCGGTGCGGCGGCCAGGGTGGCGGCATCGATGAAGCGATCCAGCGTGAGATCACCGGCACGCGCTTCGGTGGCGTCGGCGCCGTGGACGGAGGCGAACGTCGGGCGCTTGCTGCCCGAGGTGCGCTGCGCCTCGATGTAGCCGGCGATGGCCTGCAGGTCGTTGGCGGGGCTCACGATCACGCTCACCGGGACCTCGATGCCGAAGATCTCGTCGAGCAGATTGGCGAATGTCAGCGCCGACAGTGAGTCCCCGCCGAGATCGGTGAAGTGGGCATCGGATTGCAGATCGGCGGTCGTCGCCCCCAGCAGCGCGCCGGCCGCGCGGGTGACGGTCACCAGCGCCGGTGCATCGGCACCGCTGCGCCGCAGCGCCCGCAGTTCATCGGCCTGCCCCTCGGCCAGATCGATGTACAGCTGCTCGAGTGCCGAGCCGTAGCGTTCCTTCAGCCGGGGCCACGCCAGCTTGCGGATGCCGGTCAGCAGACCGTTCTCCATTGTGAAAGGCGTTGTCTCGATGAGGAAGTCGCGCGGGATCTCATAGGACTGCAACCCCGAGCCACGGGCCACCTCCTGCAAGGACTCGGCGATCAGCACCTTGAGTTCCGCGGCGTCGTGGTCAGCCGCCGCTTCGGCGGTCGGAACGACGACGGCCAGTAGGTACGGCCGGGCGCTGTTGCCGTAGAGGTAGATCTGATGCACCAGCGGGCTGCGGCCGAACGCGGCCTCCAGCTTGGAGACTGTGACGAACTCGCCCTGCGAGAGCTTGAGGACGTTGTTGCGTCGGTCCACGTACTGCAAGTGATCGGGCGCGGTCTCGGCGACGATGTCGCCGGTGCGGTAGTAGCCGTCCTCGTCGAACATCGCTGCGGTGACCTCGGGCCGCTTGTAGTAGCCGGGAAACAGCTGCGTCGACTTGACCAGCAGCTCACCGCGCGGGTGCGGCAGGTCTGTGCCGAAGTAGCCCAATTCGGGAACATCGACCAGCTTGTAGTCGGTGACCGGTGGGCGGCGGACCACGCCGTCGACGAATACCGCGCCGGCTTCGGTGGAGCCGTAGCCCTCGACCAAATGGATGTCCAGGAAGTCCTCGACCCACAACTTGAGTTCGGGCGCGATCGGCGCCGAACCGGTCATCACGGAGACGTATCGGCCGCCCAACAGGCTGGCTCGCTTCTCGGCGAGCACCTGTGCTTCATCGGCGCCGCTGCGGTCGATCTCGGTCCGGACTTCTTGATGGATCATGTCCCATACCCGCGGCACCAGGTTCAGCTGGGTCGGGCGGGTCAGAGCCAGGTCCTCGAGGAACGTCGACAGGTCGGGACGGGCGGCGAAATACACTGTGCCCCCGGCACCGAGCGCGCCGTAAAGGGCGCCGCGTCCCATGACGTGACTCATCGGCATGAAGCTCAGCACAATCGCCGGGAACGCGCCCTGCTTGTCATCCCAATGCCCGGCGCCCGCTCGCCACATGTCGGCCACCTTGTGGGCCGGGTACATCGCGCCCTTCGGGGCGCCGGTGCTGCCGGAGGTGTAGATCAGCAGGGCCAGCGGGTCATCTTCGCCGGTGCCGGCGGTCGCAGTGGAAGCGCCGGTGCCGCGGTCGATTTCCTCGCCGAGAGTGACCACCTCGACACCGTCCAGGCGCTCCTTGGCGGTGGCCAGCGCGTCACGCTGGTCGTCGACCTCAGGCCGGAAGTCGAAGACCACCAACCTCTTTGGGGCGGGGCCGGCCAACACGAGCTCGACGGCGTCATCAAGGTAGTCGACGCTCGACGCGATGACCACCGGTTCGGTCTCAGCGATGATCGGCTGCAGTTGCGCGACGACAGCGCTGGTCTGCAGCGGCACGGACACCGCGCCGAGCTGGGCCAGTGCGAGGTCGAGGACGGTGTAGTCGACGCTGGTGAAGCCGAGGATGGCCACCCGGTCGCCGGCAGCGACGGGGCCGGTGGACCAGGCGCCGGCGACGGCCGCCACACGCTCCGAGAGCTGGCGGTAGGTGATGGTGTCGAACTGGGGCAGCAGTTCGGCGGAGGTGCGCTGCGTCTGCGGGCCCTCGATGAGTTCCACCGCCCGCTGGCCCAGCGCGGGGCGGTCGCCGTAGCCGTCGAAGATGATGTTGAGGATGTCGGGAAGGCGCAGTCCGGGTTGGTCGGCGGCCGAGGTGACTTGCGGGTCAGGTGCGGCGGCTGCGAACTGCGGGTCGTTCGCATAGAGATCGGCAACGCGCTGCTCAAAACGGGCTTCGCGAGTATCAGTCGGCATGACGAGACTCCATCAACAAGCTAGAGAAAGAAAAGTTGGCGGGCGCTTCGTTGCGCCCAAAGAAAACTACGTTAGCAAAACTAACGTTATTCCCCGGTTGGTCCCCCATGCTAGGAATCGGGCCTGTGAACTTGCTCTCTGTCGGGTGCCATCGCTTCGTTAGAGCCTCGCGGCGCGGGGGTACCCGAGATTCATCACGGGATCGACCCATGAGTCAAGGAGGCGTCATGAGAGACGTAGACACCCGCCTGGATCCGCGAGCGGGCCGGATGGAAATCGCGCGTAGCAGAGGCGCGGCCAGTGGTTTTCTGCTTGTTCTGCTCGGGCTGTGGGGAGCGTTGATTCCGTTCGTCGGGCCGTATTTCAACTTTGCCTATGACCCGGATACGCCGTGGACTTGGACGACGGCCCGCGGCTGGCTCGAGGTCCTGCCGGGTGCGGTCGCCGTAGTCGGCGGCCTGCTGCTGCTGATGTCGCGCAACCGCGCGACCGCCGTGGTCGGCGGCTGGCTGGCCGTGATCGCGGGTGCCTGGTTCGTCGTCGGCCGACTGTTCGCCAGCCCCTGGGGTCTCGGTGACTTCGGTGGACCGGTGGCCAGCAGCACCGCAGGACAGGTCGCGCTGGAGCTGACGTTCTGGAGCGGGCTCGGTGCGCTGATCATCTTCTTCGGCGCAATGGCGTTGGGCCGCGTGTCGGTGCACAGCCTGCGTGACGCCCGCTACGCCACCCGTCCGGTCGGCGCCGAACCCTATGCGGCGGAGCCGGTTGGCGCCGCACCTGTCGCGACCGAGACCAGCGAGCCGGTGGTCGAGGGCCATCGCCGTCACGATGATCGCGTCGCCGATCGGGTTGAGGGCGAGCCGCGCCGCCACCGCGGCTGGCGTGACATGTTCGGTGGTTCGCGCCGGACGCCCGTCGCGCACTAGGAATTTCATCTGAAGCCACCCACCGCCATCGCGCGGTGGGTGGTTTCGTGCGTAATCGGCGTCGCTGTGCTGCGATATCCCCCACAAAGGTGATCCGCGGTGGAAACTCAGCCGGTGTAGGCCATCACGTGCTTGATGCGGGTGTAGTCCTCCAACCCGTACATCGACAGATCTTTGCCGTGCCCTGAGGCCTTGAAGCCGCCGTGCGGCATCTCGGCGACCAATGGAATGTGGGTGTTGATCCAGACGCAGCCGAAGTCCAACGCATTGGACACCCGGATCGCCCGCGACACATGTGAAGTCCATACCGAGGAGGCCAGGCCGTACTCGGTGCCGTTGGCCAAGCGGATGGACTCGTCTTCGTCGGCGAACGACTGCACAGTGATCACCGGGCCGAAGATCTCATCCCGGACATGTCGGTCGTCGTGGCGCAGGCCACCGATCACGGTCGGCTCGACGTAGAAGCCCTTGTCGCCCTGTCGGTTTCCGCCAGCCGGCACTGTCGCATGCGCCGGTACGTCAGACAAGAAGCCCAGCACCCGGTCGAGTTGATTGCTGTTGTTCACCGGCGGCACCCAGGCACCTTCGTCATCGGCCGCCCGGCCGAATGTGGTGACCGCGCCCCTGGCCTGTTCGGCCAGCGCGGCGGTGAGGTCCTCGGCGATGCCGGCGTGGGCCAGCACTCGAGTGGCCGCGGTGCAGTCCTGACCGGCGTTGAAGTAGCCGGCCGCCGCGATTCCCTCTGCGGCAGTGAGGATGTCGGCGTCGTCGAATACGATCACCGGTGCCTTGCCGCCGAGTTCGAGGTGGGTGCGTTTGAGATGGCCACCGGCGCTGACCGCAACCGCGCGGCCCGCGGCGACCGATCCGGTGATCGACACCATCTGCGGGGTGGGATGCGCGACGACGCCCGCACCGGTCACGCGATCGCCACAGACGACGTTGAGTACACCGGGGCCGAAGTGCTGTGCGGCGATCTCGGCCAGCATGACCGTCGTGACCGGGGTGGTGTCACTCGGCTTGAGCACGACGGTGTTGCCCGCGGCGATGGCCGGGCAAAACTTCCAGATCGCCATCATCATCGGGTAGTTCCAGGGCGCGACCTGACCGATCACCCCGACCGGCTCGCGACGGATCCACGATGTGTGGTCGGCCAGGTACTCACCGGCTGCCTTGCCCTCCAGAATCCTTGCCGCACCGGCGAAGAACCGGATCTGGTCGACCATCGGAGGAATTTCCTCGGCCAGCGTGACGTGGTTGGGTTTACCGGTGTTGCGGCCCTCGGCGGCGACGAGGGCTTCCGCATTCGCTTCAACGGCATCGGCGAACGCAAGCAGCGCCTTCTGGCGCTGCGAGGGGGTGGTGCGCCTCCAGTCGGCGAATGCTCGGCTCGCCGCCGCGTAGGCGTTGTCGATGTCTTGTTCATTGGAAATGGGTGCAGTGCCGTACTTTTCACCGGTGGCCGGATCGACGATCGGCATCGTCGCCCCGCTCGCCGAGTCGACGAGCTCACCGTCGATGAAGTTCTGGACCATCAGAGTTCGGCGAGAATATCGGCCAGCACACCGAGGCCTTCGGTCAACAGTTCATCGCTGATCGCCAACGGCGGCAAGAACCGCAGCACGTTGCCGTAGGTGCCACACGTCAACACCACCACGCCCTGGGCGTGCGCCTTCGCGGCCATCATCTTCGCGAGCTCCGGATCCGGTTCGGCGGTACCGGATTTCACCAGCTCGACGGCGATCATCGCGCCACGCCCGCGGACGTCGCCGATCCGGTCGTCGTCGGCCTGCATCCGGCCGAGCTTGTCCTTCATCAGCGCTTCGATCTGCTTGGCGCGATCCACCAGGCCGTCGAGCTCGATGGTCTCGATGGTGGCCAGCGCGGCCGCACAGGCCAGGGGATTGCCGCCGTAGGTGCCGCCGAGGCCGCTGACGTGCGGGGCGTCCATGATCTCGGCGCGTCCGGTCACCGCGGACAGCGGCAGGCCGTCTGCGATGCCCTTTGCCGTCACGATCAGGTCCGGCTCGATGCCCTCGTCGTCGCACGCGAACATCGTTCCGGTGCGGGCGAACCCGGTCTGCACTTCGTCGGCGATGAACACCACATCGTTGTCCGAACACCACGCCCGCAGCGCCGGCAGGAAGCCGGGCGCCGGAACGATGAAGCCACCCTCGCCCTGGATCGGCTCGATGATCACGGCGGCCAGATTGGCCGCGCCGATCTGTTTGTCGATGATGCTCAGCGCCCGCTCGGCAGCCAGCTCACCGTCGGTGGCCCACTCCTTGTCGATCAGGCCGTCGCGAAAGGGATAGGACAGGGGAGCGCGGTAGATCTCCGGCGCGAACGGGCCGAAGCCACTTTTGTAGGGCATCGACTTGGCGGTCAGCGCCATCGTCAGGTTGGTGCGCCCGTGATAGGCGTGGTCGAAGGCCACCACCGCGGTCTTGCGGGTGTAGGAGCGGGCGATCTTTACCGCGTTCTCCACGGCTTCGGATCCGGAATTGAACAGTGCCGAGCGCTTCTCGTACGAGCCGGGGGTGAGCCGGTTGAGGTGCTCGGCGACGGCGATGTACTCCTCATAGGGCGTCACCATGAAGCAGGTATGGGTGAAGTCGGCGACCTGTGCCTGCACCGCCTCGACCACGCGCGGTGAGGCGTTGCCGATGGTCGTGACCGCGATCCCCGAACCCAGGTCGATCAGCCGGTTGCCGTCGACGTCCTCGATGATCCCGCCGGCCGCCCGCGCGGTGTAGACGGGCATGGTCACGCCGACCCCGTGCGACACCGCGGCGACCCTGCGCTTGCTCAGTTCGACGGACCCGGGGCCCGGGATCTCGGTGACGAGTTTGCGGCTCTGCTCGAGGGTGGTCACTGATGGTCTCCTAGACGACTGGCATGGCGCGAAGCGGGTACTTCGAGCCTAGTCGCGTCGACATGCAGCCCAACTGAAAACTCGGTTCAACTGCCTAATCGGCAATGGATTACGTTGTCAGAGATGACTGAATCAACGTAATCAGTCGCTACTGGCGGCTGGGAACGGCGCGCCGTCAAGCCGGTCGACGGTGGCGAACGACGTCACGGGCTGGCGAGTCAGCCGACGAACCTGGTGGGCCGGGTGCCCCAGCGCGATCACTGCCGCCAGCACGAGCGGGTCTTGCGCGCCCAACAGCCGCTTGACCTGGTCTTCTTCCCTGACAAGCATTGTCGTCAGCACGCCGCCGAGTCCTTCGGCGCGGGCGGCCAGCAGGATGCTCCACGCGAACGGGTAGACCGACGCGCCGCCGGCCAGCGAGTAGCGGTCGAGGTCGCGGTCCACGGCCGCGAGCTGGGACAGGTCGGCGAACAGTGCCAGCAGCACGGGAACCTCGTCGAGGTGGGGGGCCAATCCGGAGGACGCGGCTTCCTCCGCCTGCCCGGCCCCGGCAGCCAGCGCAGCCGCCTCCGCGGCGGGGTCGTTGACCGGCGACCACGGCCGCAGCCCTGCGGCGGTGAGCGTCAGGTAGTCGACCCACGGCTGGCGATACAGATCGCGCAGGCGAGCCCGGATCGCCGGATCCTTGACCACAACCAGCCGCCAGGCCTGGGCATTGGCTCCGCTGGGGGCGAAGCGTGCGGTGTCCAGAATGCGCCCCAGCACTGCGTCCGCGATCGGCTCGTCAGTGAACTCGCGCACCGACCCGGTGCTGCGCAGGGCATCGATCAGGTCCATCCGACCATCTTCCACCGACGGTGCCGGTCGGAGCCGGACCGGCACAATGGCAGACTGGGCAGCTATGAAGCCCGTGACCCGACGGTCGCGGCGCGCTGAACCCAGCATCCGATACGAAAGAATTGTTCCGCCATGGACCTGCTCGTCTTCCTGCCCCTCATCGTCATCATGGGCGCATTCATGTATTTCGCTTCCCGGCGCCAGCGCAAGGCCATGCAGGCCACGATCGACCTGCACGAGTCCTTGACCATCGGCGACCGGGTGCACACCACCTCCGGCCTGCAGGCCACGATCACCGGGATGACCGATGACACCGTCGACCTGGAGATTGCCCCCGGCATCGTGACCACGTGGATGAAGCTGGCCATCCGCGACCGCATCGAGGACGAGGCCGACGACACCGACGCCGACGCCGACGAGGTCAGTGGAGCCACCGAGCTCACCGCCTCCGATGCGGACCGCCTCACCAAAGACTGATCACCAGGCCCGCCACGTACCCTCTAGCGGGAGTTGATTGAGGATCGCGTCCGCGGGACGCGGCACGACGACCCTGCGGCACGCGGCACAAACCTAGGAGAGACAACAACGTGGCATCGTCTTCGGCGCCGGTGCATCCCTACCGCTGGCTGGCGCTGTTCCTGGTCCTGCTCATCGGGGTGTACCTTCTGGTCTTCCTCACCGGGGATAAGCGCACCAGTCCAAAGTTGGGCATCGACCTGCAGGGCGGAACCCGCGTCACGCTCACGGCGCGCACCCCGGACGGATCCCGTCCCACCCGCGACGCGCTGAATCAGGCGCAGCAGATCATCGGTGCCCGCGTCAACGGCTTGGGCGTGTCGGGCTCCGAAGTCGTGATCGACGGCGACAACCTCGTCATCACCGTTCCCGGCAATGACGGCAACGAAGCCCGCAACCTGGGCCAGACCGCGCGGCTGTTCATCCGCCCCGTGATCGGTCAGCCGATCCCGGTCGAGGCCATCAAGCAGCAGATGCAGGCCGCTGCGCCAGGCGGCGGGGGGCCGGGAGCGCCGGCACCGGGGGCACCGCCACCCGGGGCACCCGCACCGGCACCGGCGGCCGGTGAGCCGGCCGCCCCACCCGCCGCACCCGCTCCCGCGCCGCAACCACGTCCGTACCCGGAAGAGCCGGCTCCCTCGCCGACTCCGGAACCGCCCGCACCTGCCCCCGGCCCGGGCCAGCCGCCCACGGCGGCCCCGGCGCCACCCGCGCCCGGCCAGCGACCCGCGCCCGGCCAGCCGGCCCCGCCGGACCCGCGCAAGGACCTGGCGGCGCGCATCAGCTTCGAGAAGCAGCTGCGACAGAGCACCAATCAGAACCTGCTACTGATCGCGGTGCAGTACATGGCCGGCAAGTGCGACCAGCCGGACATCCTGGCCGGAAACGACGACCCGAACCTCCCGTTGGTCGCCTGCTCGCAGGACCGCAAGTACATCTACGTGCTCGACAAGTCGATCATCAGTGGCGACCAGATCAAGGACGCGACGTCCGGCATGGACCAGCAGAGCGGTGCCTATGTCGTCAACGTGGAGTTCAAGGACCAGGCGTCGACCACGTGGGCTGATTTCACCGCCGCCAACATCGGCACCCAGACGGCATTCACGCTCGACTCCCAGGTGGTCAGTGCCCCGCAGATCCGCGAGGCCATCCCCGGCGGGCGCACCCAGATCAGCGGCGGCAACCCGCCGTTCAGTGCCGACACCGCCAAACAGCTGGCCAACGTTCTCAAATACGGTTCGCTGCCGTTGTCGTTCGAATCCTCGGAGGCCGAAACCGTTTCGGCGACACTGGGATTGGCGTCGCTTCGCGCCGGCTTGATCGCCGGTGCCATCGGCTTGGCGTTGGTGTTGCTGTACTCGCTGCTCTACTACCGGGTGCTCGGGTTGTTGACGGCGCTGTCGCTGGTCGCCTCCGGCGCCATGGTGTTCGGCATCCTGGTGCTGCTCGGCAGATACATCAACTACACCCTCGACCTGGCTGGTATAGCCGGTCTGATCATCGGTATCGGCACGACCGCCGACTCGTTCGTGGTGTTCTTCGAACGCATCAAGGACGAGATCCGTGAAGGTCGTTCGTTCCGCTCGGCGGTGCCACGCGGCTGGGCGCGCGCCCGTAAGACGATCCTGTCCGGGAACGCGGTCACCTTCCTGGCCGCCGCGGTGCTGTACTTCCTGGCCGTCGGGCAGGTGAAGGGCTTCGCGTTCACCTTGGGCCTGACCACCATCCTCGACGTCGTCGTGGTGTTCCTGGTGACCTGGCCGCTGGTGTACGTGGCGTCGAAGTCGCCGACGATGGCCAAACCGGCGTTCAACGGTCTCGGCGCAGTGCAGCAGATCGCCCGGGAACGTCGAGCCGCCGCCACTGCGACGGGACGGAGGTAACTCCCATGGCTGAGAAAATTTCTGACGACGCTGCAGAAGATACGACGTCCACCGCCGTCGAAGCACCCGATCTGGAAGCCGCCGGCGCCGGCGCGCCCAGGCACGGTTTCTTCATCCGCCTCTACACCGGCACCGGTGCCTTCGAGGTCGTCGGTAAGCGCAGGCTCTGGTACGCGATCAGTGGCCTGATCGTGCTGGTTTGCATCCTGAGCATCGCGCTGAAGGGCTTCACCTTCGGTATCGACTTCGAGGGCGGTACCAAGGTCGGCATGCCGGTCGCGGGCGAGCACGGCACTGCGACCACCCAGCAGGTGGAAGACGTCTTCAGCAAGGCGCTGGGGCGGGCGCCGGAGTCGGTCGTGCTGGTCGGCAACGGCAGCTCGGCCACCGTGCAGATCCGCTCAGAGGCGCTTACCAATCAGCAGACCGAGCAGCTGCGCGACGCGCTGTTCGACGCGTTCAAGCCCAAGGCCGGCAATGGTCAGCCCGACAAGGCGACGATCAGCGACTCGGCGGTCTCGGAGACCTGGGGCGACCAGATCACCAAGAAGGCGCTGATCGCGCTCGCGGTGTTCCTGGTGCTCGCCGCCATCTACATCACCTTCCGTTACGAGCGGTATATGGCGATGTCGGCATTGCTGACGGTGGTGTTCGACCTGGTCGTGACGGCCGGGGTGTATTCGATCGTCGGATTCGAGGTCACGCCGGCGACGGTGATCGGCCTGCTGACGATTCTGGGATTCTCGCTGTACGACACGGTCATCGTGTTCGACAAGGTCGAGGAGAACACCCACGGCTTCGAGCACACCACCCGGCGAACGTTCGCCGAACAAGCCAACCTCGCGGTGAACCAGACCTTCATGCGATCGATCAACACCAGCCTGATCTCGGTGTTGCCGATCGTGGCGTTGATCGTGGTCGCGGTTTGGCTGCTCGGCGTCGGCACGCTGATGGACCTGGCGCTGGTGCAGCTGGTCGGTGTCATCGTCGGCACCTACTCGTCGATCTTCTTCGCGACCCCGCTGCTGGTGTCGCTGCGCGAGCGCACGGACCTGGTGCGCACCCACACTCGCCGAGTGCTCAACCGCCGCAAGCCGTCGCCGACGGCAAGCGACATCATCACCGGTGGCGCCACCGATTTGGGTGAGGCTGCCGACGCGGTCCCGGCCGAAGCCGCCATCGGGGGCACGCCGAGCGTGGGCAGCAAGCCTTCGCCGGGTGCCCGTCCGGCCCGCCCAGGCCGGCCGACGGGCAAACGCAGCCCCCGCGGGCGATAGCGCGCCATGGCAGTCAGGCGCCGGCGCGCCGCCGCTGTCGCAGTGGTGGCTGTTCTGGGGTTGATCGCGCCGACCGTCCTGACCTCGTGTTCGGGCAGCCCGGCTGATCAGATCAACTATGCCGTCGACGGCATGCTGGTTACCTACAACACCAACACGGTGCGCGGGGCGGCCTCGGCGGGCCCACAGGCGTTCGCCCGGGTGCTCACCGGGTTCAACTTCCACGGGCCGGACGGGCAGGTGCTGGCCGATCACGACTTCGGGTCGGTGTCGGTGGTCGGTCGCGACCCGCTGGTGCTCGACTACCAGATCGCCGACAATGCCGTGTATTCCGACGGCAAGCCGGTGACGTGTGACGACATGGTGCTGGCCTGGGCCGCACAGTCCGGGCGGTTCCCGGCCTTCGACGCCGCCAGCCGCGCCGGCTACCTCGACATCGACACCATCGACTGTCAGCCAGGGCAGAAGAAGGCCCGGGTGACCTACTTTCCCGGCCGAGCGGTCACCGATTACCTGCAGCTGTTCACCGCGACGTCGATGATGCCGTCGCACGTGCTGGGTGACGTGCTCGGCGTCGACGTCACCCGCACCATCCAGGGGGGCGACCCGGCCGCCGTCGACCGCATCGCGCAGGCGTGGAACACGACGTGGGACCTCAAGCCCGGCCTGAGTGCTCCAGACCTCAAGCGGTTCCCCTCATCGGGCCCCTACAAGATCGACTCGGTGCTGCCCGAGGGGGCGGTGGTGCTGACCGCCAACGATCGCTGGTGGGGCGCCAAGCCGATCACCAAACGGATCACGGTGTGGCCGCGCGGCATCGACGTGCAGGACCGCATCAACAACGGCACGTTCCAGGTTGTCGACGTCGCCACCGGATCGTCGGGCACGCTGACCACCCCCGACGGGTTCGAGCGCCACGAACTGCCGTCCGGCGGGATCGAGCAGCTGATCTTCGCGCCGGACGGACCGCTGGCCGCGACGCCGGCCCGGCGCGCGGTGGCGCTGTGCACCCCGCGCGACCTGCTCGCGCTGAACGCCGAGTCACCGATCTCCAACGTCCGGCTCAACCCCGCCAGCGACGACGCGCTCAGCGGCATCGAAGGGGTGGCGATCGTCCCGCCTCAGTTCGGGCCCGCCAACATCGATGCCGCCCGAGACGCGCTGGGTAACCAGCCGCTGACCGTGCGGATCGGCTACCAGGCGCCCAACCCGCGGCTGGCGGCGACCGTCGGCGCAATCACCAAATCGTGCGCCGCCGCCGGCATCACCGTCGTCGATGCGACCTCGGACTCGGCGGGACCGCAGGCGCTGCGCGACGGCAAGCTCGACGTCCTGCTGGCCAGTACCGGCGGCGCCACCGGCAGCGGCTCGACGGGATCGTCGGCGCTGGATGCCTACACGCTGTTCGCCGGCAACGGAAACAACCTTCCGCGCTATTCCAGCCCGCAGATCGACGGCATCATCTCCGCGCTGGCGATCACCTCCGACACCAAGGAACAGGCCCGGCTGCTGGCCGACAGTTCGCCTATCTTGTGGGGCGACATGCCGACCCTGCCGCTGTACCGTCAGCAGCGCACGGTGCTGGCATCGAAGAAGGTGTACGCCGTCGAAGGCAATCCGACCAAGTGGGGCGCGGGCTGGAACATGGACAGGTGGGTGTTCGAGAAGTGAGGTCTTCGACGGAGCCGGGAGGCCGGCGACAGGGCGCCTCGGCTGTAGCCGATGTCCTCACGGCGCTCATCCGGCAGGTGCCTGACTTCCCGGAACCGGGCATCCAATTCAAGGACCTCACGCCGGTACTGGCCGACGCCCACGGGCTGGCCGTCGTCACCGCCGCGATGGCTGAGATCGCCGAGGGTGCCGATCTGGTCGCCGGCATCGACGCCCGTGGGTTCCTGCTCGGCGGCGCGGTGGCCCACCGTCTCGGTATCGGCGTGCTGGCCGTCCGCAAGGGCGGCAAGCTGCCGCCGCCGGTGCACAGTGAGACCTACACCCTCGAATACGGCACGGCGACGTTGGAGATCCCCGCCGAGGGCATCGAGCTGGCGGGTCGCCGCGTAGTCATCATCGACGACGTCCTCGCTACCGGCGGGACCCTGGCGGCGGCGCATTCGCTGCTGGTTGCCAGCGGAGCGGATGTGCCTGCCGCCGCGGTGGTGCTGGAACTGCCCGGGCTCGGCGGCCGTGAGAAGGTCGCGCCGCTGCAGGTGACCAGCCTGCAAACCATCTGAACGTCGTCAACTCCCAGGCTCACGACCCGGTCGCCTGGGGCGAGATATCCTCGAAGTCGGTCCGGATGGCGAGGAGGTGACGGCGTGGCAGACGACAACGGCGCGCTGACCGCGTCACCGCCGCCGGTCTCCGACGTCCCGGCGGCGGAGCCGCGGGCCGAGACCCCCAAGACCACCAGCAGCGCATCGCGACGGGTGCGGGCTCGGCTGGCGCGTCGGATGACATCGCAGCGCAGCACCGTCAACCCGGTCCTCGAACCTCTCGTTGCGGTGCACCGTGAGTTCTACCCGAAGGCCGACCTGTCGATCCTGCAGCGTGCTTACGAGGTGGCCGAGGTCAAGCACGCCGATCAGCTGCGCCGCTCCGGCGACCCGTACATCACCCACCCGCTGGCCGTGGCGAACATCCTGGCCGAGCTCGGCATGGACACCATCACGCTGGTGGCCGCGCTGCTGCACGACACCGTCGAAGACACCGGCTACCCCATGGAGACACTGACCACCGACTTCGGTGAAGAGGTCGCCCACCTGGTGGACGGGGTGACCAAGCTGGACAAGGTCGCGCTGGGTAACGCGGCCGAGGGCGAGACCATCCGGAAGATGATCATCGCGATGGCGCGGGATCCCCGGGTGTTGGTCATCAAGGTGGCCGATCGGCTGCATAACATGCGCACGATGCGGTTCCTGCCGCCGGAGAAGCAGGCCCGCAAAGCCCGCGAGACGCTGGAAGTGATTGCCCCCCTTGCTCATCGGCTGGGGATGGCCACTGTCAAGTGGGAACTGGAAGACCTGTCCTTCGCGATCCTGCACCCGAAGCGCTACGAGGAGATCGTCCGACTGGTCGCCGACCGGGCGCCGTCGCGCGACACCTACCTGGCCAAGGTCCGGGTCGAGATCAACGCCGCGTTGAGCGGGATGAAGATCAACGCCACCGTCGAAGGCCGGCCCAAACATTACTGGTCGATCTATCAGAAAATGATCGTCAAGGGCCGCGACTTCGACGACATCCACGACCTGGTAGGTGTCCGGATCTTGTGCGAGGAGATCCGCGACTGCTATGCCGCTGTCGGCGTTGTGCATTCGCTGTGGCAGCCGATGCCCGGCCGGTTCAAGGACTACATCGCCCAGCCCCGGTTCGGGGTCTACCAGTCGCTGCACACTACGGTCGTGGGGCCGGAAGGTAAACCGCTGGAAGTGCAGATCCGTACCCGCGATATGCACGACACCGCGGAATTCGGTATCGCGGCGCACTGGCGGTACAAGGAATCCAAGGGCCGCAACGGCGTTCCGCATCCGCACTCCGCTGCCGAAATCGACGAGACAGCCTGGATGCGCCAACTTCTGGACTGGCAGCGGGAAGCTGCGGACCCCGGCGAGTTCCTGGAGTCGCTGCGTTACGACCTTGCGGTACAGGAGATCTTCGTGTTCACCCCGAAGGGGGACGTGGTCACCCTGCCGGCCGGGTCGACGCCGGTCGACTTCGCCTACGCCGTGCACACCGAGGTCGGACACCGGTGCATCGGTGCCCGGGTCGACGGCCGCCTGGTGGCGCTGGAACGCAAGCTCGAAAACGGCGAGCGGGTGGAGGTTTTCACCTCCAAAGCGCCCAACGCAGGCCCGTCGCGCGACTGGCAGGGCTTTGTGGTGTCGCCACGCGCCAAGGCCAAGATCCGGCAGTGGTTTGCCAAGGAGCGCCGCGATGAGGCGCTGGAGGCCGGCAAGGATTCGATCGCCCGCGAGGTCCGCCGCGGTGGGCTTCCGTTGCAGAAGCTGGTCAATGCCGAGGCGATGGCCGCCCTGGCCCAAGAACTGCGGTATACCGACGTGTCGGCGCTCTACACCGCGGTCGGGGAGGGGCACGTCTCGCCGCGCCACGTCGTGCAGCGGCTGGTGGCTCAGCTCGGGGGAGCCGAGAGCGCAGAAGATGAACTGGCCGAACGCTCCACGCCGGCGACCATGCCGGTGCGTCAGCGCAGCACCGACGACACCGGGGTCGCGGTGCCCGGCGCCACCGGCGTGCTGACCAAGCTGGCCAAGTGCTGCACACCAGTGCCTGGCGACAACATCATGGGCTTCGTCACCCGCGGCGGTGGGGTCAGCGTGCACCGCACGGACTGCACCAATGCCACATCGCTGCAACAACAGTCGGAACGCATCATCGAGGTGAACTGGGCGCCGTCGCCGACGTCGGTGTTCCTGGTGGCCATCCAGGTGGAGGCGCTGGATCGGCACCGGCTGCTCTCCGATGTCACCCGGGTGCTGGCCGACGAGCGGGTCAACATTCTGTCGGCCTCGGTGACCACTTCTAACGATCGCGTGGCGGTGAGCCGCTTCACTTTTGAGATGGGCGATCCCAAGCATCTGGGTCATGTGCTCAACGCGGTCCGCAATATCGAAGGTGTCTACGACGTCTACCGGGTGACCAGCGCGGCCTGACCTGACGACCGGACGGGTGCGGTAGCTCAGCGGGTGCGGTTACGGCCCACGGTTGACATACCGGGCATGCAAGGTGTCTGCGCCGCAAATTGTTTCGTCGCAAGGTGTGGGAATAATCCGCTGGAGCAACGCCCTTGTATCTCGATGTGTTGAAAAGGTGCCAAGACCTACTTGGAAGGGATTGCCTATAAAGCGCTTTCACGTGTTGTCCGCCACCCTCGGGGCCGGCGCCCTGATCTCGCTGGGGGGCTTTGCCGCAGTGGCGGCCAATGCGCACACATCCGATTCGTTTGTCAGCTCTGACATGTCGACAGGGGTCACGGTCACGCAGTCGCCGAATCAGACCGCCGGCCAGCTCCCTGTCGCGACGCCCGCCATCAAGGGTCCCGCGCCGCTTCCGACCGAGGAGCAGGGTCTGCCCGGCTGAGGGCCGGGCTCAGTTCAGTCGGATCGACTTGATCGTCACCGGCTTCGCTGGCTTACCGTCGTCGGAACCGCCGGCGATACCCATCGCCGTGATGTCGTCGATGATCGCAAACCCGGTCTTGTCGACCTGGCCGAAGGCCGTGTAGGTCGGCGGCAACATCGAATCGCGGTAAACGATGAAGAACTGGCTGCCGTTGGTGTCAGGCCCGGCGTTGGCCATGGCCAGCGTCCCGCGCGGATACTTGACGGCCTGCTTGAGTTGCGGGTCGAACGGCCGGAACTGATTCGTCGGATACTCGTTGGCGAACCGGTACCCGGGTCCGCCCGTGCCCTGACCGGTCGGGTCGCCGCACTGCAGCACCGACAACGACGGCGCGTCAGTCAGTCGATGGCATGGGGTGTTGTCGTAGTAGTTCTGCCGAACCAGGCTCTCGAAGCTGTTGACCGTGCACGGCGCCTTGGCGTTGTCGAGGTGCACGACGATCGGCCCGGAGTTGGTGACCACCGTCGCGTCCACCGTCGCCGGCGTGGTCGGCGTCTTACCGGTCACCGGCGGCTTGACGGGCTTGTCGGCCGGGGTTGCCGTCGTCGGGTACTGGCAGTTCGCGCCGAGCGTGGCCGGCGGGTTGAACGCGGGCAGCTGGCCGCTGCCCCCCGGCATGGTCCGCTGGATACCGGCCCCGCCGGTCTTCTCCAGCTCTCGACCCACCCAGGAGAGCAAGGCCACCCCGGCGACGATCACCACAATGCTCAGGACCGTCACCAGATAGCTGATGACCAGCCCGGCGATCGCCAGCCCGCGGCCTTCCTCGCCGGATTTCTTGATCTGCGACAGCGAGATGTGGCCGAATACGATGCCCAGCGGGGCGAAAACAAACGCGCAGATCAGTGACGCGATCGCCATCCCGTTGGTCGGCGGTGGCGCCGGATAGGGGTACTGCCCGGGCCCATACGGCGCACCGTAGTGCGGCGGCTGAGGCGGGTAATACGGCGGAGGTGCGCTCATGCGGTCCCCTCGCAGGCTCGGATCCCGCATGTCCGCTGTTGATTCGCTCCGCAAGCGTCGCTCATCGCCGGTTAGTCGAGCAGGATCGATTTGATCCGCACATCGGTCGCCGGTTTGCCGTCCTGGCCACCGCCGGCCACCCCGGCCGCGGCGATCTTGTCCAGCGTCGCCAGGCCCGTCGCATCGATGGTGCCGAATGCGGTGTAGTTGGGCGGCAACTGCGAATCCTTGTAGACCAGGAAGAACTGGCTGCCATTGGTGTTCGGCCCGGCGTTGGCCATGGCCAGCGTGCCGCGCGGATAGACCACCGGTTGCTGCAGTGCGGGGTCATTCGGCGGGTACTGGTCGGTGGGGTACTCGTTGGCGAACTCGTAACCCGGCCCGCCGGTGCCGCTGCCGGTCGGATCGCCGCACTGCAGCACGGCCAGCGACGGTGACGTGGTCAACCGGTGGCAGGGGGTGTCGTTGAAGTAGCCCTTCTGCGCGAGGCTGGCGAAGCTGTTGACGGTGCACGGGGTCTTCGCGTTATCCAGGACCAGGCCGAGGTTGCCCTGGTTGGTGCTCATGCTGACGCTCACCGTCGGCGGGGTGGTCGGCACCTTGCCGGTGTGCGGCGGCTCGACCTTCCTGCTGGCCGGCTCGGGGGACGCCGGGTACTGGCAGTTTGCGCCGAGGTTCGCGGCGGCCTTGAACGGTGGCAGACCGCCGGTGGCAGGCGGAGCGGTGGTCGGTCCGCCGGACTCCACCGGGGCGGTACTGGTGGCGCCCGATGCCGTCTTGTTGTCCTTGCCGTCCTTGTTGGTCAGCACGAACGTGAGGACCAGGGCGGCGGCCACCGCGATGGCGACGATCCCGCCGATCACGACGAACATCTGGCGACGCTTCTCCTGTTGAGCGCGGCGTTCCAGCTGCCGCTCGAGCTTGCGCTTCGCTGTCGCACGTCGCTGTTCGTTGGTGGGCACCGTGGTGGTCCTCCGTTGAGTTGCGGTTGAGTCGGCACCGAGTGTGCCAGTTCATGCTGAAGCCAGGGGGCACGACCCTCGCCAACAGGGGATGGGAAACTGGACGACGTGTTGCTCAGCGGGTTTCCGGCCGGCATGTTGGCGTGCAATTGCTACGTGCTGGCCCCACACGCCGGGGCCGACGCCCTCGTCGTCGACCCGGGCCAGCGTGCCATGGGCAATCTGCGCCGTATTCTGGACGACAACCGGCTGACCCCGGCCGCGGTCCTGCTCACCCACGGGCACATCGACCACATCTGGTCGGCGCAGAAGGTGGGCGACACTTTCGGCTGCCCGGTGTTCATCCACCCCGACGACCGCTTCATGCTTTCCGACCCGATCCGTGGTTTCGGCCCCCGATTCGGCCAGATCGCGCTGGGAGCGCTGTTCCGAGAACCGAAACAGGTGGTGGAACTGGACCGCGACGGGGACAAGATCGAGCTCGGCGGTATCACCGTGACCGTCGACCACACGCCCGGTCACACCAAGGGTTCGGTGGTGTTCCGGGTGGATCGCAGCGCTGGGCGCGATCCGATGGCCTTCACCGGCGACACGCTGTTCAAGCAGACGGTCGGCCGCACCGACCTGCCCGGCGGCAGCGGCAAAGACCTGCTCGGCTCGATCGTCGACAAACTGCTGGTGCTCGACGATGACACCCTGGTGTTACCGGGGCACGGTGAATCCACCACCATCGGCCTCGAACGCCGTACCAATCCATTCCTCGAAGGTCTGAAGTGAGCGAATTCCAGGCACCCAAGGGTGTCCCTGACTACCTGCCGCCCGAGTCGGCCGAGTTCGTCGCGGTCCGCGATCAACTGCTGCGGACCGCTCGGCTGGCCGGCTACGGCGACGTCGAGCTGCCGATCTTCGAAGACACCGCGCTGTTCGCGCGCGGGGTGGGGGAGTCCACCGACGTGGTCTCCAAGGAGATGTACACCTTCGCCGACCGCGGTGATCGGTCGGTGACGCTGCGCCCCGAGGGCACCGCGGGTGTGATGCGCGCGGTCATCGAGCACGGACTGGACCGCGGCGCCCTGCCGGTCAAGCTCTGCTATGCGGGCCCGTTCTTCCGCTACGAGCGCCCGCAGGCCGGCCGTTACCGGCAGCTCCAGCAGGTCGGGGTTGAAGCCATCGGCGTTGACGACCCTGCGCTGGACGCCGAGGTGATCGCTGTCGCCGACGCCGGCTTCCGTGCGCTGGGGCTCAAGGGATTCCGCCTCGAGATCACCTCACTGGGTGACGACACCTGCCGACCGCAGTATCGGGAACTCCTGCAGGAGTTCCTGTTCAAGCTCGACCTGGATGAGGACACCCGGCGGCGGGCCGAGATCAACCCGCTACGCGTCCTGGACGACAAGCGCCCGGCGGTGCGCGAGGCGACCGCCGATGCGCCGGTGATGCTCGACCATTTGTCCGATGCGGCCAAGCAGCACTTCGACACCGTCCTCGCACACCTCGACGCACTCGGGGTTCCGTACGTGATCAATCCGCGGATGGTGCGGGGCCTCGATTACTACACCAAGACCACGTTCGAGTTCGTACACGACGGCCTCGGCGCGCAGTCCGGGATCGGTGGCGGCGGCCGCTACGACGGGTTGATGCGCCAGCTCGGCGGCCAGGACCTGTCCGGCATCGGGTTCGGGCTCGGGGTCGACCGCACCGTGCTGGCGCTGCGAGCCGAGGGAAAGACAGTCGGAAAGCCAAGCCGCTGCGACGTTTTCGGCGTACCGCTGGGCGAGCAAGCCAAGTTGATGGTGGCGAGCCTGGCGGCGCGCCTTCGTGGCGAGGGGGTGCGGGTCGACCTGGCGTACGGCGACCGCGGACTCAAAGGCGCGATGCGCGCGGCGGATCGCTCGGGCGCCCGCATCGCGCTGGTGGCGGGCGACCGGGACATCGAGGCGGGCACCGTCGGCGTCAAAGATCTGGCTACCGGTACGCAGCTCGACATCCCGGTCGACTCGGTTGTCGCCGAAGTGATTACGCGGCTGGCCTGAATCAGGCCAGCCGCGCTCTCGGTAGTCCGGGGGCTGTCAGCCGGCGGGGCACAGATCGGTCTTGGCGAAGTTGATCGCCGCATCCGCCTGAGCATGGCTGATCTGACCGGAGTTCTTGAAGTAGGTCTGCGACAATTCATTCGGGTCCGCACCCTGGGTCAGCGCGTTGCAGATGGTATGGCCGTCGGCGACCAACGCCGCCTGGTCGCCAGCGATCCCGGCGCTGGTCAGATCCTTGATGTAGTCGGACTCGGCGTTTGTGATGGCCCCTGCCGACGGCGCGCCGATGAGCGCGATAGCTCCAGCGGCCGCAGCCGCCGTCAATAAACCTTTGATCATTGTCTTGTCCCTTGTGTGCATTGGAGTTACGGCTGCGGCAGAAGTTACTACCTCGTGACCTGACGTGCACGTAAAAGCCCGAAGATTTCCGGCGCAGTTATTCGAGCGCGAACCTTCGGCTTTCGGGACATGAATATGAAGTTGCGGGAGTGCTACGCGCCATTTAACCAATTCTCACCAGATTCTTGGCGCAACCTTGGCCGTTTCGGGAACCGTGTCGTTCGCCTGGCCCGTTGAACGGGTATGAACACCGCAAACGGCGTAGTCGGCGCCCACCTCATCGAGGGCTACCTGCAAAGCCGGCAAATACGGCATTTCTGCGGTCACCACGACGACGAGTTCTTTTTCTTCGTCAACGCGTACCCCGGTCGTTTGCATGTGCACTTGCAGCCGTGCGGATCTGCGGTGCACATCAGTATCTCCGCCGAGCGCTATTACCCGGCCGAGCACCGGCCCGGGGTCGCGGCATTGGTGCAGCGGTGGAACGACGCCGATTCGCGCGCGGTCGCCACGCTGGTCTCGTCGTCCGATCCGCAGTTGGTCGGGGTGGTCGCCGAGCGGCGCTATCGCGCAGGGGACGGCGAGTTCGGTCCCTTCGTCGATCAGACCGTTCAGTCGGCGATCGAATTGTTCGGTCGGCTGCGGGCCGCGGTGGCGTCGTCCGACGACACCCACCTGCGTGACGCGGGCTGAAGCTCAGTGCGTCGGTGGACGTCGGTTGAGCAACGGCCGTTGGTACGACGGATCGGTGCGATCGCGCGCTGGCAGGAAATTGTCGGCGCTGTCGGCAAATGGAATCGGCATCGTCGGCAGCGCCCCTGACCATTCGATTACATTGGTGCGAAACATAATTCGCCACTCGCCGGCTTGACGCTCGAGGCGATCCAGGTACCGGCCGCCGGCGAGCCAATTGGTGCCGTCACGGTTACGGGCAGCGAACAGATAATAGGTTTCGCAATGCGCGACGCCGCCCTCGATGTCGCAGCTGTGGTTCAACAGGTAGTGCTGCGTCGAGACCTGGCCCTGTTCGTGCATGGCATGTGCCCATTCATAAAGGCCGTCAGGTCCGCCGACGAAGTCTCCGGCCGCGATGACGGCGCTGGGGTGAAAGGCCGAAACGAACAGCTCTCGGTCGAAGCGATCCATGCCGCGGCTGAATCGGCTCAGGCAGTCGGTGATGTCTTGGCGGTCGAGCATCGTACGTAACCGCGAGGGGTCATCAGCTTGGGTCATGGCCGGGTGCGCTCCGCGGTGATGGGACGCCAGATCGGCGAGCCGCGCTCGGAGCGCAGCGACGGGATGGTTCGGCCGTCGACGTCGGTGATCCCGTAGCGTGCGGCAAGTTCGGCGGTGATGAACGTGCCGCCGGAGAGGCTCATCATGTCGGGGTCGCCGGCCAGTGCGGCGATGACCCGGCCCGGAAACTCGGGTGAACTGCCTGCGGCTGGCATGGTGGCCACGGACCGGGTCAGCTCGGGCCGGGCGGCGAGGTTCCGCTGAGCGCGTTCGGTCATCGTCAAGCCCTGCCACAGGGACATCGAGGCGACGCGGTGTGGTGCCAGTTCGATGGCCATATCGCGTGCCATGCGGTCGACAGCGGTCTTGCAAAGTCCGAAGACGACGCCGTAGGTGTATGTGACGCCTACGTACCCCGACGTGGCCACGATCAAGCCGGAGCCCTGGGGGGCCATGATCCGGGCGGCGTGACGCGCGGCCACGAAGCTCGAGCGGACACCGACGTCGACCATGCCCCAGTCCGACACCGGTTTCTCCCAGAAGGGTTCGGGGTCGGTCAGATTCTCGGGTAAGGCGAACGCGTTGTTGACCAGCACGTCCAGGCGCCCGTGGTCCGCACGGACGCGATCGAACAACGCCTCGACCTCTGCGTCGACGGAATGGTCGACTTGCACCGCTATCCCGGTGCCGCCGCGACGGGTGACCTCGGCCGCGGTATCGGTGATGGTGCCGGGGAGATCGTGTTGGCCCGCGGTGGCGGTGCGTCCGGTGACATAGACGACGGCGCCGCAATCTGCGAGCGCCAGTGCGATGCCCTTGCCGATCCCGCGGCTTGCCCCCGTGACGACGGCGACGCTACCTGCCATCGACGTCATCTCGCTCCCTCGCCGAGCATCGGTGTGCTGGGGTCGCCCAGTGCACGGCCGACGTAGCGGGCCGTGTCGACAGGCGCACCCATGAGTCCGGACGACCAATCGACCGCGACCCCGAGATCCCGTTGCCAGTCGTAAACCATTGCGCGCCGGGTGATTCGCCATTGGCCGTCGACCGTGTCCAGCCGGTCCAGGTAGCGCCCGCCGATGATCATGTCGCCGTCCTCCGCCGGCCCGGCGATTCGGTGGTAGGCGAGTACATGTGTCTCGACGAATGCGGTAGCACAACGCAATTGGATCAAGCTCTGGCCAAGCACGTGCTGGGTGTTGCGGATGCTCGGAGATCCCGGCACAACCCACGCCAGATACTCGTCGACGGATCCGGTGAAGATGCCGTAATCGACTACCGCGGTAGGCCAATATGCGCCGACGATCAGCGCGGCGTCGCGCCGGTCTTCGCCGCGGGCCAGCTGGGCAAGGCAGTGTCGAATTGACTCCCGATCGACCAATTCTCCGACTTCGCGATTGTCCATGTGGGGAGCAGCCCTTCTCGAGTCCACCTGCCCCACAGGAACATAACTCGGTATCGAGTGCGAGATAAGAATATCTAGCTGATCGTAAAGTAATACCTCGCTGACTGAAAAGTAAAGCTTTACGAATACTTTCTGATTGACCAGTACAGTCTGTCGACTCCGGGTAGCGTCAGGGGCGATGACCAGATCTGCGGTCGGCGAGACGAAATGGGCACCCACAACTCGGCGTCGGATGCTGGACACCGCACTCGAACTGTTCAGCCGGTACAGCTTCGCGGGCACATCGTTGCAGCTGATCGCTGACGAGTTGGGCCTCACCAAAGCGGCGATCTACTACCACTTCCGTACCCGAGAGCAACTCCTGCTCGCTCTGATGAAACCGATCCTCGCCGAGATCGCGGACGTGGTCGTAGCGGCCGAGCGCCGGCGTGGCCGACGCGCCCGCACCGAGGCAATGCTTGCCGGCTATGCCGGAATCGTGGCCACACATCGTAGGTTGGCCGCGGTGACCACCTTCGATCCCAGCGTGCGTGATGTGCTGCGCAGTCAACCTGAGTGGGCGGCCGTCATCGACCGTCAGCTGGCGCTTTTGACGGACGAGGGATCGCCGGCCGGCATCCTCAACGCGGCCGTGACACTGACAGGCCTCGCCGGAGGCGCTGCGACAGCACTGCCGGAGCTCGATGACGACACTCTGCGCGCCCAGCTGATTGAAGCCGGCCGGCGCATTCTCGGCCTACCGGCGAAGGGTTGAACCCTCAGCGGGCTGAGCGCCGGTAGCGACGAACCAGATCGCCCCGCCCGCGGCCGCCAACGCGATGATCCGTGGCGGGCGCATCGTGGCTCCTGTCAATCGACGGGTTCGGTCACCTTCCGCCGGCCACCGAAGGTCATCCGGCTCAGCATCCGGTCGCGCAGCGTGAGGGTGTGCAGCAGCACCGCCGAGATGTGCGCTGCGATCACGGCCACCAGCAGGTAGGCGAGCACCGAGTGCGTCTGCCGCAGCAGGAAGAACAAGTCGGCGTCGAACGGCGCGATCCGCGGCAGGGGCAGGGATCCGAACAGCACCACCGGCCGGCCGCTTGCCGACACCATCGCCCAGCCGACCAGCGGCTGGGCCAGCAACAGGGTGTAGAGCCCGATTTCGGAGCCGACCACAAGCAGGTGCTCGATCGACCCCACGGTCGCCGGTAACGGCGGCGTGCGGTGGGTGAAGCGGTTCGCCGCACGGACGACGACGACGACCAGGATCGCGATTCCGAGTGTCATGTGCACGCCGACCAGGACGCCGTAGCCGCCCAGCGAGTTGACCATCACGAAGCCGATGAACAACGCGCTGAACACGCCGACGGCGGTCAGCCAGTGCAGGATTCGGGTGCGCACCGGGTAGCGCTCGACGGAGGTCATGCGCTGACCTCACTCACCTGAATAGCCGAGGGCGACGTCGGTTCGCCGGTGCGCTGTCGGTAGGACGCCGCATAGACGTCGGAGCGGGTGGACAGCAGTGGGTCGCCGGACGGTTCGATGCCGTCGGGCAGAACCAGCGGATCGAAGTTGATGTCGCGGGCGTTGCCGAGGGCTTCGGTCGCGGCGGAGGTCAGGGTGAGCGTGCCTACCTCGATGCTGCGCCGGTCATCGGGCCAGGCCAGCGTTGCGTCGGTCAGTGGGTCACCAGGGTCGGCGACCGTCACCAGCAGGCGCCATCGCAGTGGGCCGTCACGCAGTTGGCGGACCACGGCGTCGAACAGTCCGTTGGCGTCCCCGGAACGCGGTCCGGGCGCGGCTTGCTGCGGCACCAGCGACCACCGCACCGCCGAACGCGCGCCGGCGTCGTTGACGAAGAAGAAGGTGTTCAGACTGCGAAAGGTGCTGTCGCCGAAGCCGGCTGACGGCGGATGCTGCTTGATGACGGCCATGGCGGCGGCGGTCTCGGGGTGGGCGGCGAGGAACGCCTTCATCGCGGCGGGGTCCGGCTTTCCGGTGCCCGCCACAGTTTTGGACGCCAGCATCCGGTCGTAGAACCCGCGCGCGGAATTGTCGGGGAACACCGGCAGGTTCAGCATCGCGGTGCGCCACTGCCGGCTGTCGGGAAAGCCGAACGCGAGCCCGAGCCCTCGCGCCGCGCCGGGGGTATCGGCGACGGTGGGGTTTCCGCCGGCCAGCGAGAACCGGCCTGCGACGGGGTACTGCCCGGGGCGGAACATCGCGGCACGGCTGAGTTCTTGTCCCTTGCCGTTGCTGTCGAAGTAGCCGGTGACGACGACTCCCTTGGCGTGGTTCTTACGGAAGCCGAGGTGGCGCCCATAGACATCGAGGAACCCGTCCAGGAACGTCTTTCGGGTGGTGCCGGATCCGATCCATTTGTTGGCGTAGGCGACGGCTCCGAGGTCTACGGCCAGGAAGGCGCCCACCGCCCCGATCCCGACCAGGACCGACCTACGGTTGACGGCGGTATGCGTTCCCCAACGCGGACGACTGGTCACCTAAATACGGACGCATCGGGATGGACATCTGTTCACTGGCGTGACTGAGCTCACGATCGGAAGTCTAGATCGCCATCGCCGCGCGGACATCAGACTCGGACGCCGAGCCGCCGGTACCGCTGGATGTCACCCGCCCGGCTTCGAGGATGTAATAGCGCTGTGCCGATTCCAGCGCGAAACCGATGTGTTGTTCGACCAGCAGCACGCCGAGATCCCCGCGACGGGTGAGCGCGGTGATCGCCGCCTCGATCTCGGCGACCACCGACGGTTGGATGCCTTCGGTCGGTTCGTCGAGGATCAGGATCTTCGGGTTGGTGATCAGCGCTCGTGCGATGGCCAGCTGCTGGCGCTGACCGCCCGAGAGCAGACCGGCCCGGCGGGTCAGCAACTCCTTGAGCGCGGGGAACAGGTCGAGCTGTTCGTCGATCAGCTGCTTGCCGTTCTTTCGGCCGTCGGCGACCACCTGAAGGTTCTCGGCGGTCGTCAGCTGCCCGAAGGACTGTTGGCCCTGCGGCACATAGGCCAGCCCGCGGGCCACCCGGGCATGGGGCCGCGAGCGGGTCACGTCCTCACCGTGCAGCAGGACCCGGCCCGAGCTGCATCTCAACAACCCCACGGCCGCGCGCAGCAACGTGGTCTTGCCCGCGCCGTTGTGTCCCATGACCGCGGCCACCCCGTCGGCGGGCACCTCGATGCTGACCGAGTGGATGACCTGCGAGCGCCCGTATCCGGTGCGGACATCGATGAGCTGCAACACTATTCGACCGCCTCCAAGTCTCCCGCCGCGGCGGTGCCGAGATAGACCTCCTGCACCTTCGGATTGGCCTGCACTTCGGCGACCGACCCTTCGGCGATGACCTGGCCGCGGGCCAGCACCGTCACCGACGTGGCGAACGCCCGCATGAAATCCATATCGTGCTCGACGACGACCACGGTGCGGGAGGATCCGATGCGGCGCAACAGGTTTCCGGTCTCCTCGCGCTCCTCGCCACTCATTCCGGCGACGGGTTCGTCGAGCAGCAGCACGTCGGCGTGCTGCACCAGCAGCATGCCGATCTCCAGCCACTGCTTCTGGCCGTGTGCCAGCACACCGGCCGGACGGTCGGCCAGCTTGGTGAGCCCGATCGTGTCCAGCGCTTCCTCGATCGCCGGCAGCACACCGCGCCGCCGGCGTAGCAGCGTCCACCAGGACCGGCCCGCTCCGGCAGCGATGTCGAGGTTCTGCAGCACGGTCAGCTGCTCGAACACGCTGGCCGTCTGGAAAGTTCGGCCGACGCCACTGCGGGCGATCTGGTGGACCTTCCTGCCGATCAGGTCCACGCCGGACTTGTTGACCGATCCCGTGGCCGGTACCAGACCGGTGATCGCGTCGATGACGGTGGTTTTGCCGGCACCGTTGGGACCGATCAGGAACCGCAGGTCGCCCTGAAACAGGGTGAGGTCCACGTTGGTGACGGCTTTGAACCCGTCGAAGTCGACGGTCAGTCCGCGGACTTCGAGGTATTCGGTGCCCATGCCGACATTGCCGCCGGCTACCGGTTCGGCGAGCTCGGTCATGGTGCGGCTCCGACGGTTTCGGCCTCCAGCTGTGCGACGTCAGCCGACGGCCGGTCGTCCTTCGCTCGGCGGCGCCGGCGCAGCAGAGCTCCGATCCCCGCCAGCCCGGCGGGGAAGAAGCCGACTACGACGATGAACAGGATTCCCTGGGCGTACGTCCAGCCGGACGGAAACCGTTCGGAGAACGCGGTTTGCGCCCACGCCACGCCGACGGCCCCGAGGATGGGTCCGAGCAGGGTGGTGCGGCCGCCGATCGCGACGCCGATCAGGAACGCGATGGATGGAACCACTCCAACCTGAGCGGGGGTGATGAAGCCGATGATCGGGGCGAACAGGGCACCGGCGATGCTGGCGAACAGCGCCGCTGCGGTGTAGGCGACCACCTTGATGGTGGCCGGGTCGTAGCCGAGGAATCGCACCCGTTCCTCGCCGTCGCGCACCGCGACCAGAAGCTCGCCGTAGCGGCTCTGCATCAGCTGGCGCACCACCGCGACGACCACCAGCAGGGTGCCTGCAGCGATGAAGTACAGCATTTGCCGGTTGACCGGATCGGAGAGCCGGAAGCCGAAGAATGTCCGAAAGCCGTTGAGCCCGTTACTACCACCCACCGTCGCTTGTCCGACGAGCAGGATCGCCAACGCCGCGGCCAGGGCTTGGGACAGGATCGCGAAGTAGGCGCCCTTGACGCGACGTTTGAACACGCCGAGCCCGAGCAACGCTGCGATGCCTGTCGGGATCACCACGATCGCGAACATCGTGAACGCGGCGGACGAGAACGGCTGCCAATACGACGGCAGGGCAGGGATTCCCGCGATCTGCATGAAGTCCGGGACGGGCTGTTTACGGATCTCGGCGTCGGCGATCTTGAGGTGCATGCCCATCATGTAGGCACCCAGCCCGAAGAACACGCCCTGGCCCAGGGTGAGCATGCCGCCTCGGCCCCAGGCCAATCCGATACCGGCGGCCACGATCGCGTAGCAGAGGTACTGCCCGAGCAAGCCCAGCCGGAAACTGGACAGCACCGCGGGCGCCACGCCGAACAGAACGACGGCGGCGACCGCGAACCCCACCCAGGTCTGCCAGCGGCCAAGCAATTCGTACCGGCGGCGGCCGGTCGCGATGTCTCCGCTCATACCAAACTCCTTGTCCGCACCGTGAACAAGCCCTGCGGGCGCGCCTGCAGGAAGATCACGATGATCACGAACACGATCACCTTCGCCAGCGACGCGGTGGTGCTGTACTCAATGAACGAGTTCATCAACCCGAGTGCGAATGCGGCGATCACCGTGCCCTTGATCTGGCCGAGCCCACCGACGACGACCACCAGGAAGGCGTCGATCAGGTAGCTCTGTCCGATGGTCGAACTGGTGGATCCGATCAGCGTCAGCGCCACCCCGGCCACACTGGCCAGCCCGGAACCGATGAAGAACGTCGTGATATCGGTTCGTCGGCTGGAAATACCGCTGGTTTCAGCAAGATCACGGTTCTGCACGACGGCCCGGATGCGCCGGCCCATTGGACTCATCTTGAGCACTGCCGCCAGTACCACCACGCAAACCACCGCCAGCACCAGAATGAAGATGCGCGTCTTGGGCACCACCGCGCCGAGGATCTCGATTCCCCCCGACAGCCACGTCGGTGCGGTGACGTTGACGGCGGGAGCGCCGAAGACGCTGCGGGCGGCCTGCTGCAGGATCAGCCCGACACCGAACGTCACCAACAGCGTGTCCAATGGCCGGTCGTACATCCGCTGGATCAACGTGACCTCCAGCAGTACCCCGAGCAGGCCGCCGACCACGAATCCCACCAGCAGCGAAACCAGCAGCGATGCACCGGCATTCGATATCAACTTCTGCACCACGAAGGCGGTGTAGCAGCCCACCATGATGAACTCGCCGTGCGCCATGTTGATGACGCCCATTTGGCCGAATGTCAGCGCCAGTCCCAATGCGGCCAGCAACAGGATCGAGCCGAGGCTCAATCCTGTCGCCAGCTGTCCGACAAGGACCTCCATCGGATGCTGATTCCCCGTCGCTTCGCTCGCCCCTGCTTACGCCGAGAGGCCCTTGGCCCATGGGTAGGACTTCAGATAGGGGTCCGGGGTGATCGGGCCGGGGGACTCCCAGATCGTGTAGATCAGTCCGTCGGGATGGATCTCGCCGATCCGGGCGGTCTTGGTGATGTGGTGGTTCTCGCCGTCGATGGTGACGAGGCCCTCCGGGGCGTCGAACGTCACGCCGCCCGCGTTGTCCTGAATCGCCTTGACGTCGAAGGACTTCCCCTTCTCGACGGTGTTCTTCCACAGGTACACCGAGACGTAGGCGGCTTCCATCGGATCCGAGGTCACCCGATTCGGGCCGTACTTGTCCTTGAACGCCTTCACGAACGCCTTGTTCACCGGATTGTCCAGTGTCTGGTAGTAGTTCCACGCGGTCAACTGGCCGGCGATATTCTGTGCGCCGATGCCCTGGACCTCTTCCTCGGCGATCGACACCGAGACCACCGGCATCTTCTGCGGCGTAAGCCCGGCGTTGGTGTACTCCTTGAAGAACGCGACATTGGAATCACCGTTGAGGGTGTTGAACACCGCACCCGCATTCGACGAGCGGACCTTGTTGACGATCGTGGAGAAGTCGGTCGAGCCGAGCGGGGTGTAGTCCTCGCCCTTGATCCCGATGCCGTTGGCGGCGGCGTACGCCTTGATGATGCGGTTCGCGGTCTGCGGGAACACGTAGTCGCTGCCCACCAGATACAGCGACGTGATGCCCTTCTCCTTGAGGAAGTCCAGGGCCGGCACGATCTGCTGGTTGGTGGTGGCGCCGGTGTAGAAGATGTTCTTCGACGATTCGAGGCCCTCGTATTGGACGGGGTAGTACAGCAGCGAGTTGTTGCTCTCGAAGACCGGCAGCATGGCTTTGCGGCTCGAGGAGGTCCAGCCGCCGAACACCGCGGCTACGCAATCGTTTTTGATCAGCTTCTCAGCCTTCTGCGCGAACACCGCCGGGTCGGAAGCGCCGTCCTCACCAACGATCTGGACCTGCTTGCCCAGTACACCGCCCTTGGCATTGATCTCGTCGACCGCCAGCTTGATGGAGTCCCGCACCGTGACCTCGGAGATGGCCATGGTGCCCGACAACGAGTTCAGCGAACCCACCTTGATGTTGGACCCGGACGTGTCGACGCATGAATCCGACTTTGCTGTGTCGTTCTCGGTGGCCTTACTGCCGCAGCCGGACAGTGCCAGCCCCAGCGTCACCGCCATGCCTGTCGCCGCCAAGAACGATCGATTCAATGCGGAACGCCGGAGTTGCATAGCGGCCCTTTCATGTTGGGAAGGAAGAGCATTGGGTCTCGACAGGCTATTAGCCCCCGAACCCACCGTTGATGTCGATCCGGACGTTAGGACCCATAAGTTTCTGTGACATATCTGTGTATGACGAACTCGTTAACCTGCTAGTCATTCGCCATCGCCGGTGGCGGCCGACACGGGTAACGAAGTCGGTAGCGTGGTCGATATGGCCGATATGCGAAATGTGACAGCAAGGGTCGGGGCGGCGCTGGTATTGGCGGCTGCCGGTGTTGCGGGCACCAGCGCGGTGGCGAGCGCCGATCCGGCGACCGGACACCAGGTGACCTACACGCTCGCAACAGGTGGAAGCTACGACTTCACCATCACCTACCTGACGGCCCAACCGCCCAGCAAAGATGCCTTCAACGCCGACTCCACCCCGTTCATGAAGCGCGAGACAATCACGGTGTCCCCGGATGCGCCGTGGGTATTCCAAACCACCCTTGCCGACCCGCAGTGGGCATTCCTGCAGGTGGCGAGTACTACGCATGGCGGACAGGGCGCCCCGAACGCACACTGCGAGGTTTCCATCGACGGACAGGTCGCGACCTCGCAGGACGCGCCGTACAGCCCGCAGTGCTACCTCTCGAAGTGGACGTCATAGCCGCGTCGTGAAGAACGCCCGGTCGAAGCGGTCCTGACGACGGACCCGCCTGACCAGGTGGCATCCTGGCCAGGTGGGCCTGATATTCCGGTTGGTAGAGCTGCTGCTCGTGATCGTGCCGCTCGCCGGTGCGATCTATGCCGCCGTAAAGGGAGTCTCAGCGCTCAAGCGGCAGAACGAGCCGGGGGACCGGGTTCCGATCGCGCCTTCGGGTAGCCCGAAAAGTCAAGGGGCACATTGGCGCACGATCACACGGGTGATCGACGAGCACAATCGCACCGACGCCCGTTGGCTGGAGTACGAACTCGACGCCGCCAAACTGCTCGACTTCCCGGTGATGACCGACATGCGAGACCCCGTGACGGTGGCCTTCCACCGGGCCAAGCTGCGTGCGGAACTGTTGCGCCCGGGCAAGGCCGAGGACCTGTCCGGCGACTCCGAGGCCGCGGAGAAGTATCTCGACGCCGTCGAAGCCTACGTCACCGCGTTCGAGGCCGCGGAGAACGAGGCGCGCCGGCGCCGGCGCAGTGACTTCTCCCCGCAAGACCAGCAGCGGATGACTCGCGCGCAGAGCCTGCTGCGCGTCGCCGCCGACCGCGGCGCCACCCCACAGGAGCGCGAACGGGCCTATGACCTGGCCCGTGGCGAGCTCGACGGGCTCCTCGTGCTGCCGGATCGAACGACGGCCGCGCTTGAACGCGGCATCGCCGGCGAGCTCGACGACTGATACGGCATTGACAGATCATCGAACGTGCGTTCGAATAGAGTGATGCGGTGGAGCGGCCAGGGGATAGCGGTCGACGACGGTGCGTTGCCCGGCCTGCAGCGCATCGGGTTCGTCCGGAGCGTCCGCACGCCGCAATTCGAGGGCATCACTTTCCACGAGGTGCTGTGCAAGTCGGCGCTGAACAAGATTCCCGCCGCCTCGATGCTGCCGTTCACCTACACGGTCAACGGCTACCGCGGTTGTGCCCATGCCTGCCGCTACTGTTTCGCCCGGCCCACTCACGAGTACCTCGAACTCGACGCCGGCGCGGACTTCGACAGCCAGATCGTGGTGAAGACCAACCTCGTCGATGTACTGCGCCGGGAACTGGGCCGCCGGTCGTGGCGCCGGGAAACCGTCGCGCTGGGCACCAACACCGACCCGTATCAGCGGGCTGAGGGTCGTTATACGTTGATGCCGGGCATCATCGCGGCGCTGACCGATGCCGGCACCCCGATGTCGATTCTGACCAAGGGAACCCTCCTGCGCCGTGATTTGGACCTGATCGCGGTTGCAGCACAACAGGTTCCGGTGTCAGTGGCAATCTCGCTGGCTGTCGGCGACGCCGATCTGCACCGTGATGTCGAACCCGGCACACCGTCACCGCAGGCGCGGCTGGGGCTGATCACCGCGGTCCGCGACGCCGGGCTGGACTGTCACGTGATGGTCGCGCCGGTGCTGCCGTATCTCACCGACTCCGCCGACCATCTCGACAACCTGCTCGGCCAGATTGCCGCGGCCGGTGCCACCGGTGTCACGGTATTCGGTCTGCACCTGCGGAGCTCGACGCGCGGGGTGTTCATGAGCTGGCTGGCGCGCTCACATCCGGAACTCGTTGCTTCCTACCGGCAGTTGTACCGGCGCGGGGCCTACCTGCCTGCCGACTACCGGGACATGTTGCGGCAGCGGGCCGCGCCGTTGGTGGCCAAGCACAAGCTGGCCGGCGATCGTCGATCGCTCACGCCTGCTTCGCCACCGGAGCCGACCGCGCAGCCGGAGTCGCAGCCCACACTGTTCTAAGTCCTTCGGATGTACGGTTATTCAGTGACACACCGGGTCGTCGATGCCAGCTGCGGACCGTTACTCGTCGAGGACGACGGCATGCTGGTCAACGCGCGCGGGATCGTCTATGCGACCGCCGAACGATTCGCCGCACCCGTCCTTGCTCCGCAGCACAGCGACGTACACGATGCGACGCTGCGCGGAGCGGCGTGTCCCCAGCTGCCGTCGCGCTTGGACTTCGTGACGGGTCCGGTCATCGATGAGCTTGCTCGTAGCGAGGCGTGCCAAGTACTCAGCGTCACCGCGCCGAGCAACGCCCACAAACTTCCGGTGATGGTGTGGTTTCACGGCGGGGCGTACATGTCGGGCAGCGGCGAGGCGCCCAAGTACGATCCCGACCTGCTGGCTGCAGAGGGGCGCGTCGTTGTCGTCAGGGTCACCTATCGGCTCGGCATCTTCGGTTACCTCAATCCCAGCGCGGAAGGTGACGACAACCTGGGTCTGCGCGACCAAATCGTCGCGCTGCGTTGGGTTCAGCAGCACATCGCTGCCTTTGGTGGCGACCCCTCGAGGGTCACGATCTTCGGTCAGTCGGCGGGGGGAGACTCGGTTCTCGCCGTGATTCTCAGTGACGGGACGGCCGGCCTTTTCCAGCGCGCCATTCTCCAGAGCGCCCCGCTCGGTCTGCGCTCCGGCAGGGAGGCGATGACAGCGGCGATGCGAGAGGCGGCAGCGGGCGTGGTCGGCGACGTCGCACCCGCGGACTCAGGTGTCGAGACGCTGCTCACGGCGCAGACAGCCGCTGTGACAGCCGCACGACCCTTCGGTCTGGCCGGCGGACTGCCGTTCGCGCCCATTGCAGGTCTGGAACCACTGCCCGCCACCGGCGATACGAGCCGTCGATTCGCCGAGAAGGCGTCCCATGTAGAGATCCTCGTCGGGTACACCCGCAACGATGCCGGCCCGTTCATCGCCATGAACCCGCGTACGCGACAACTCCAGCGGCTCGGCCTAACCCGGCCTGCCAGTGCAGTCATGACGCGGCGGATCTTCGGTGAGCCCGCGCACGAACTTGCCCGGACGTGGACATCCAAGGGCGGCAACGCCGCGACGTATCGCGTCGACTGGTCACCGCCCGGCGCACCGCTGCGCGCCTGTCACTGCATCGAACTGCCACTCTTGTTCTCCGCTGACCGCTGGGCCGATGCGCCGATGCTCGGCTCCGCACCCCACGCCGTTGACGTGGGTCTGGCCAGGCGCCTCCGTGGCTACTGGTCGTCATTCGCGCACGACGGCGTCGCCGGCCTCGGTGTGTCGAGCCTGCGAGTGTGAACGTCGGCGTCTAGGTGCGGCCCCGCTTGACCTGATTGAACGGCACGCCCTTATCCGCGGCGAACTCGCGCGGGAACCCGAGAATGCGCTCGCTGATCACATTGCGGGCCATCTCGCTGCTTCCGCCGCCCAGGGACCCGGTCTGTCGCGACAGATAGCGCACGCCGATACTGTCCAGCAGCCCGGACAACTCTTCGCCTTCGTCGACCACCCCGGCGGTCCCGGCGATCGCCAGTGCGGTGTCGACTTCCAATTCAGTTGTCTCAGCATGGAACAGGCGAATCAACGTGCCGGCGTTGGGCGGCAGCGAACCGTTGCCGATCGCGCTGCCCACATGATCGATCAGCTGGTTCCTGACGATGCGGCGGACCAACGCCTGACCGGCAAGCGCCTGCACGGCGGGGTCGTCGCCCTGGCCGGTGAGTTCTGCATAGGCGACGTGATCCGGTGGCATCTCTTCGGCGTTGTCCGAGTCGGTGCCGCTGGCGAACTCCGACCCACCGCCGACCGCACGGCGCTCGTGGTGCAGCTGCCGGGACGCCACTTCCCAACCGTTGTTGACCTCGCCGACGACGGCGTCGTCACCGAGTTCGAGCCCGTCGAAGAATTCTTCACAGAATTCTTCGTTGCCGTTGACCTCTTTGATACGGCGCATGGTGATGCCGGGCGATTTCAGTGGCACCAGGAACATGGTCAAACCCTGGTGCTTGGGCACGGTCCAGTCGGTGCGGGCCAGCAACAGGCCGTAGTCAGCGGCGAACGCGCTTGTGCTCCAGGTCTTGGCGCCGTTGATGATCCACTTGTCGCCGACGCGATCGGCACGCGTGATGACGCCCGCCAGATCGGATCCGCCGCTGGGTTCGCTCAACAGTTGGCACAGGATCTCGTCGCCGCGGATGGCGCCCGAAATGCGTTCGGTCTTCTGAGCTTCGGTGCCCATGTCGAGAATCGTCGCCGCGCAGATGGTCAGCGACGGCACGTTGAGGATCAGCGGCATCTCATAGCCGCGGCATTCGGCGGTGAAAGCCTTCTGGTAGGCCAGCGGCAGGCCCTGTCCGCCGTACTCGCGGGGGAAGCACAGGCCGGCGAAACCGCCGTCGTACAAGCGCTTTTGGAGCTCCTTGGCGCGGTCCCAGGAAGACTGTTCGGCGCGCAGGGCTACCGGAAGGTTGTCGGGGTCGACCCGCGGCATGTTGTCCGCGAGCCACGCCCGAGCGCGGGCGGAAAAGTCGGCGACCGATTCGGTGGTGGCCGAGATCGCAACGTCGGTCATGCCGAGGCCTCCTGTCGAACATTCTTGGCGCTCGCCGCGTACACCAAGCGGTGGTGCTCGTCGGGTGTGCCAAAGAGCGCGCGGTAGAGGACGGTACGGCGCAGGAACAAGTGCAGGTCGTGCTCCCAGGTGACACCGATGCCGCCGTGCAGCTGCACGCAATCCTGCAGTATCACCGGAGCACGTTCGGCCACATAGGCTTTGGCGACGCTGGCCAGCAGGGGCGCGTCATCCGAGCGCGCCGACACCGCAGCCACCGCACCCGCGGTGGTCGCGCGGCACGCCTCGAACCACATCTTCATATCGGCGAGCCGATGCTTGAGGGCCTGGTAGGACGCCAGCGGCCTGCCGAAGCTGTGGCGGTCGAACATCCACTGGGTCGTCATCGCCAGCACGGTGTCCAAGATCCCGACGATCTCCGCGCACTGCAGCACCAGGGCGACCTGCCGCTGCCGCTCGATGATCGCGGGTGTCTGCGCGGCATCGCCGACCACAGCGGACTCGTCGACTTCGGCGCCGTTGAATTCCACCCGGGCGTAACGCTTCACCATGTCGACGGCGTGTTGTTTGCTGACCGCGGCGCGGTCGGCGGGGACGAGAAACTGGCGGGGACTGCCGTCGAGATCGGCCACCACCAGGAAGACCCCGGCTTCGGTGCCCGCCTCGACACGGTCCTTTACGCCGTCGATGCGGTAGCCGGATTCGGTGCGCGTCGCGGTCACGCCCGGCTGGAGCGGGGACGACCACGGCCGGCGCGGCTCGTACACCGCCCAGGAGGCGATCAGTTCGCCGGCCACCAGCGCGTCGATGGTGTCGCCGTGCCCGTCCGGCGCCTCGACCAGCCCTGCCAGCACGACACTGACCGGATGCAGGGGACCCGGTGCCACGCTGTGCCCGATCTGTTCGGCCACCAAGGCCAGATCGGCCACGCCGTCACCCGAAACACTGCCGCCGCCAAGCTCTTCGGGAACCAGCAGGCCGGCCCAGCCGAGCTCGGCGGCCCGCTGCCACCATGCGCTGTCGAAGGACGTGTCCGCGGCGTGCAGCTCGCGGACCCGGCTCAGCGACCCTTCTTTTTCGAGGAACGCCTGCGTCGTCGACGAGAACAGCAGCTGTTCGGGGGAGGAGACGTCTGTCATGCGATGACGAGCGCGGGCACGTCGGGCTTGTGGACCGACTCGTTGGGGACCTTGAACAGGTCGACCATGTTGCCGCCCATCACCTTTCGCTGCTCTTCCTCGGTCAACCCCTGGGCCGCCAGGTCGTCGACGAGGTTGATCGGATCGGCCAAACCTTCGGGATGCGGCCAGTCCGAGCCGAAGATGATGCGATCGACACCGCACAACTCCGACATCTTCTTGAAGTCGTCCTCCCAGAACGGTGCGACATAGACGCCGCGCTTGAACGCCTGGATCGGGTCCTCGGGGAACTCCTGCGGCATCTTCGAGTAGACGTCGGAGAATTGGTAGAACAGGTAGGGCACCCAGGACGCACCGTTCTCGATCGAGAGGATCCGCAGATCCGGATTACGGGTCAGCGCACCGTGACACACCAGCGCAGCCATGGTGTCCTCGATGGGCCGCTTACCCATCGCGACCATCCGGAACGACGTCGGCTTGAACGGAGTGAACTCCGCGGCCGGCTCCCAGTCGTTGAGGTACTCGGCGTAGCCGCTGTCCGAGGCATGCATGCAGACCGGGATACCGGCCTTGACGCAGGCGTCCCAGAACGGATCGAACTCGGGCAGGCCGAGCGACCGTGATCCGCGGTAGCCGGGCACCGGCGCGGGCCGGACCAGGACGGTCTTCGCGCCGCGCTCCAGGCACCATTCGAGTTCTTCGAGCGCGCGGTCGACGACGCTCAAATTGATGACCGGCGTCGAGAAGATCCGGCCCTCGTAGTCGAACTGCCACGTCTCGTACATCCACTGGTTCAGCGCGTGGATGATGTCGAGGATCAGGTCCGGATCGTCCTTGAGCCGCTCCTCGACCAGGCTGGCCAGCGTCGGGAACATGATCGTGTAGTCCAGGCCGAGCCCGTCTAGCACCTCGAGGCGAGCCTCGGGGTTACGGAAGGCGGGGATGGCCTTCATCGGCTTGCCCATGACCTCGCGGAAGCTCTTGCCGCCGCTGCCGTGCTTGAAGTAGTCCTCCTGCGCGCCGGGGCGGGCGACGACCTCGAAGGTCGGGTTCGGGATGTAGTCGCTGATCGTGTTGCGCACGACGATCTTGGTGCGGCCGTGGACGTCGATGTAGTCGATGACGCCCTTGCGGTTGTCCGGCAGGAATTGCGTCAGCGCTTCCTTCGGCTCGTAGAAGTGATTGTCGGCGTCGAACACGGGGTAGGGGAGCTCGCGCGAGGGCATGTCCGCCTCCAGAGAGTCTGATTGGTCGATAACGGTAATGACGTTACCACGATGGTAGCTGGGTAGACAGCTCGGCCAGGAAAGACCGATCTACCAGGTGAGACGAGTCAGGGCAGCAGGCCGCGGACACAGAAGTTGTAGATATGTGCCCCGTCGATGGGCACGCCGTTGAGTTCGGCGCCCAAGCTGCGCAGCCGCATCGCACCGAGTACCGCCTGCATGATGAGCGCGGCCGTGGTCTCCCGCTCGAGGTCCGCGCGGAACGCACCCTCGGCGATCCCGCGCTTGAGGATTTCGCCGATCAACTGGTGCAGCGGTGAGAGCACCCGGGAGTACTCCTTGGGCAGTGACTCCGCGAGGTGGTCGTTGTAGTAGGTCAGGCCGCGGTTGATGCTGTCCTGCTTGGTGGATTCGGCCGGGGTGCAGATCCGGTCGATCAGCACCCGCATCGCCTCGGCGGCGGGAAGGTCGTTGGTCTCTTTGCGCCAGTGCTTGGTCGACTCGGCCATGATCGTGTCGACCAACGCCAGCAGCAGCTCGTCCTTGGTGGAAAAATGCTGGTAGAACGACCGCAGCGAAGTCTTTGAGCGCTCGACGACCTCGAGGACGGTGAAGTCGGTACGGCCCGTCTCGGCCAGTATCGACAGCGCCGACCGCATGAAGCGGCTCTCCCGGGAGTCCGGATCGGCGCGCACCGCCTCGGGGGATCGTTCGTTGGCCTTGGCCATCGGGTCAGCTTATCGGTCGGGTTACAGTGACGAGAATGACGTTACCGTCTTGGAATGCAACAAGGTGAGGAACAGATGACTGCGAATCCCGGGGAAGCCCCTGCGAACCACTGGACAGTGGCGCGCCTGCTTGAACTGTTCGACGTCGAAGCCGAGAGCCGGGACCGCTACATCGCTCCCACCGGCATCGCCGACGCCGACGAGCGGCAGGTCGTGGAGGGCACCCAGGTGCTCGCCCAGGTGATCGTCGCGGCGGCAAAGCGCTTCGGCGGCAAGTCGATTCGTTCGGTGCACAGCGTGTTTGCTCGCGCAGTCCTGGTGGGCCCGCCGGTGATCCTCGACATCGACGTCGTTTCCGAGGGCCGCTCGACGGCGTCGGCGATCATCACCGCCTCACAGAACGACAAGAAGTGCATGACGTTCACGGTGCTGGCCGATGTGCCTACCCCCGACGTGATCCGCCATCACCTGCCGCGCCCCGAGGTGGCCGGCCCGGACGAGGCCAATGTCTGCGAAATGCCCATGGGTGGACGGCAAGTCAAGCTCGTCGACGTCATCGACATCAACAGCCCCGACGAGGTCGGGCCGCCGGAGGTCTACGCCTGGCTGCACTACGACCCCATCCCGTCGCGCGACGATCTGGCCAAGGCCCTGATCGCCTACTTCACCGGGCATCTCGGCATCTCGACGACCATGCGCGCGCACGAAGGCATCGGCACGGCGCAGTCGCACTTCACGGTGTCGACCGCGCCGATGACCGTCACGGTGAGCTTCCACGAACCGGTCAGCTGGAGCGGCTGGCTGCTCTACACCCACGAGAGCACGCAGGTCGGGGCCGGCATGTCCTACATTCGCGGCGCGGTGCATACGCAGGAGGGCGAACTGATCGCATCATTCACCCAGGACGCGTTGATCCGGCCGCTGCGGACGACCGACAACACCATCGCCGCGGAAGCACGGATCTAGTCCGCCGATGAGTCTGGTCGCCGGTCGCGGCCCGCTCGGCCCGGACCGGGCGGGCTGGTTCTCGGCGCCCGTGGCCGACCCGATCGTCTACGTCGAGCCGCACCCGCGCCGGGTGCAGGCGGTGCATCGCGGGCAGATCGTCATCGACACCGAGAACGCGCTGCTGGTCCACCGAGCCGGCACGGCGTTGAGCTACGCGTTCCCCGTCGGCGAAACAGCTGATCTGCCAACCGAACCCGAGCCGGATGCGCCCGGCTATGTGCGGGTGCCCTGGGGTGCTGTCGACACCTGGCTGGAGGAGGGACGCACCCTCGTGCACTATCCGCCCAACCCGTACCACCGGGTGGACTGCCGGCCGACCCGGCGGCGCCTTCGGGTGGCGGTCGCCGGTGAACTGCTGGTCGACACCGACGACACCGTAATCGTGTTCGAAACCGCCCTGGCGCCAAGGCTTTACGTCGCGCCTGACCATGTGCGCACAGACCTGCTGCGTGCGACAAGCACCTCGAGCTACTGCAACTACAAGGGGTACGCGACGTACTGGGCCGCCGGTGATGTCGACGACATCGCCTGGAGCTATGACGATCCGTTACCCGAAACCCGGCCCATCACAGGTTATTTCAGCTTCGACCCCGACCGAGTCGACGTGAGCGCCGAGCTGCCTAGCCCAGATCGCGGGACTTGAACGTGTCGCACTGCTTGGGGTCGCCGGTCTGGTAGCCGGTGGTGAACCACTTCTGCCGCTCGGCCGACGAACCGTGGGTCCACGCTTCGGGATTCACGCGGCCGGTGGCCTGCTTCTGGATCCGGTCGTCGCCCACCGACGCCGCAGCCGACAGCGCGTCGGCAATGTCCTTATCGGTCAACGGCTGTAGGTAGGTGACATCGGTGCCCGGCTGCTTGGTCACCGCGGCGTAGTGCGCCCACACCCCGGCGTAGCAGTCGGCCTGCAGCTCGGTGCGTACACTGCCGCCGGTGGCTCCCTGTGCGCCCTGCTGAGCGCGGCCCAGCACGCCGAGCAGGTCCTGCACGTGGTGGCCGTACTCGTGGGCAACGACATACTCCTGTGCCAATGGTCCACCGCTGGAACCGAATTGATCGGTCAGAACCTGGAAGAAGTCGGTGTCGAAGTACGCGGTCTTGTCGACCGGGCAGTAGAACGGTCCGACATCACTGGTCGCCGGTCCGCACCCGGTCTGCACCTGATTCCTGAACAGCATCATTTTGGGCCGGGTATAGCCCTTGAGCAGGTCGGCCCACACGCCGTCGACGGAATTGCCGGTGGCCACCACGCGGCATTCGACGTACTGGTTGGCGTCGGCACCGGTCTTGCATTTGCTCAGGTCATAGCCCGATTGTTCGGCGCCGGGTGGCAGCGCTTGCGGGGATGTCGTGACCTTGCCGGGATCAAAGCCGAGAAACACCGCCAAGAGCACGACCACCAGGCCGCCGAGACCCCCGCCGAGCGCGATGCCTCGACCGCCGCCGCCGCCGGTCGAAGTGGTGCTGGTGTCGATCTGCATTCCTTCGTTGAAGGTCATCAGCACTCCTCGAGATCGGGACTCACGCAGCGGTTACCCAACTCGTTCACCTTGCCACACTACGATTCGCCCGTGACCGTCGTCGCGGATCCGTCGACCGTGGTTCACACCTCCCTTGGTGCTCTGCGCGGCAGCACCGAAAGCGGTGTGCGGGTCTGGCGCGGCATTCCCTACGCCGAACAACCGGTCGGGGAGCGCCGGTTCCGGGCGCCCGCGCCACTGACGCCATGGGCGGGTGTGCGCGACGCCGTCGACCACGGACCGGTGCCACCGCAGGGTCGCTCGTTCGTCGGCGGCGGACGCGACGACCCGAAGATCCGCGACGAAGCCTGCCTGACCCTGACCGTCTGGGCGCCTGAGACTGATAAGCCGCTGCCCGTCATGGTCTGGATCCCCGGCGGCGCCTTCGTCTACGGCGCGGGACAGCTGCAGCTCTACAACGGCTCGCGGCTCGCCGCCAACGGCGACGTCGTCGTGGTCAACGTGACCTACCGGCTCGGGGTGTTCGGCGGCTTCGAGCTCGGCGACCTCGGCGCCGGATTCGCCGACAACCTGTGCCTGCGCGATCAGATCGCGGCGTTGCAATGGGTGCGGGACAACATCGCCGCCTTCGGCGGTGACCCGCAGTGCGTCACGATCTTCGGGGAGTCGGCCGGAGCCACCTCGGTGCTGGCGCTGCTGGCCAGCCCGGCCGGCGAGGGCTTGTTCGCCCGGGCGATCGCCCAAAGCCCGGCGCTGCCACTGATCACCGACCGCGCCACCCGGGCCAAGCGCGCACACGAGTTCGTCGACCTCGTCGGCGCCGACCCCGCCGCGTTCTCGGTGTTGCCGCAGCGGGTGCTGCGACGCGCCGCCGGGGAGATGCAACGCCGCAGCGCAGAGGCCACGCCCACGCTGGCCTACGGGCTCACCTACGGAGTCGAGTTGTTGCCGCTGCATCCGATCCAGGCGGCCCGGGCCGGGCAGGTCAATCCGGTGCCGCTGATCGTCGGCACCAACAACCATGAGGCGTCGATGTTCGCGTGGTCCAAACCGCCGATGCTGCCGACCACCGCCGAAGGGATCGATGCCTACTTCGACCGGGTCGCACCGCACGCGCGGGACCGGGTGCTGGCCGGCTACCCCGCCTATCCACGCAGGCGAGCGCAGGTGGCGGTCGGCTCCGATGTGATGTTCGGGGCGCCGACGTGGGCGTTCGCCGATGCGTACAGTTCGCACGCCACCACCCACGTCTACCGCTTCGACCACACCACCTGGACGCTGCGGATGCTCGGGCTCGGCGCCACGCACGGCAGCGAGATCGTGCACATCCAGCACAGCTACGGCTCGTACCTGGGCCGCAAGATCCATCCACTGGGCCGGCGGGTGCAGCCCGCGGTGGGCCGTCGGATGCAACGCACCTGGCTGAAGTTCGCCACCCATGGTGCGTTGGAGGATTGGCCCCGCTACGACTCGGCGACACGAGCCACCCGCGTCATCCGCTCGAGCCGCGACGTCACCGTCGACGACCCCGACGCCCTGCGCCGCGAGGCCTGGGCCGGTATCTACTAGTTGTAGCGCTTGTCGGTGTAGCGGCGGAGGTTCGCCAGGAACCACTTGAACGACAGGTTCATCAGCGGCCTGCCCAAGATCAGCCCGAACCGGGCCGGGCCGTTGGCCTTCTGCGCCAGGGTCCACGTCAGCCGGCAGCCGCCGGGCGTCTCCACCACCGTGTACTCCTCGGCGAACGCGGCCACCACCTTGTTCGAGCAGGTGTTGAACCGAAATGCCATGTAGCGCAGCGGTTCCCAGGCCAGGAACTCCTCGTCGCCGACCAGGCCGCCCAGCATGTCGACGGTGCGGGTGGTGCCGACACCGTAGGGCTCGGGGCTGGTCCAGGTGACTCGTGTGATGACCTTCGCCCACTGCGGCCAGGAGTCGGCGTCGGCGAGGACGTCGAACAGCTGCTCGGGTGTGATCGCCAGCTCCACACTGTTGGAGAAGCGGAACGGCGCGTCCTTGATCCAGTTCACGTCGACGCGTTCGCAGGGATACATCGTGGTCATCGCGGCTACCTCCGCGGGAGACCATACACCGAGGTGACGAATGTCCGGTCGGGTCCACCTCATAGACTGATGCCTCGATTTCAATTCTTCTAGTCTTCTAGTGCAGGGAGTTTTCAGTGCTGCGCAGTCACGCCGCCGGTTCGTTGCGGGCCTCCGACGCCGGACAGACGGTCACGTTGGCCGGCTGGGTGTCCACCCGGCGCGACCACGGCGGCGTCATCTTCATCGATCTGCGCGACGCGTCGGGTGTTTCGCAGGTGGTGTTCCATGATGCCGACGTGCTTGCCCAAGCGCATCGGCTGCGCGCGGAGTTCTGCATCGCCGTCGAGGGCGTGGTCGGTATCCGCCCTGAGGGAAACGCCAACGCCGAGATCCCCACCGGCGAGATCGAGGTCAACGCGACATCGTTGACCGTGCTGGGGGAGAGCGCCCCGCTGCCCTTCCAGCTCGACGAGCAGGCAGGCGAGGAAGCTCGGCTGAAGTACCGCTACCTCGACCTGCGCCGGCACGGCGGCCCCGGCGATGCAATTCGGTTGCGCTCCAAAGTGAATGCGGCCGCACGCTCGGTGCTGACGGCCCACGACTTCGTCGAGATCGAGACCCCCACGCTGACCCGCTCAACCCCCGAGGGTGCGCGCGACTTCCTGGTTCCCGCGCGGCTGCAGCCCGGCTCGTTTTATGCGCTGCCGCAGAGCCCGCAGCTGTTCAAGCAGCTGCTGATGGTCGCGGGTATGGAGCGCTACTACCAGATCGCACGCTGCTACCGCGACGAGGATTTCCGCGCCGATCGCCAGCCGGAATTCACTCAGCTGGACATGGAGATGAGCTTCGTCGACGCCGACGACGTCATCGCGGTCTCCGAGGAGGTGCTGCGGGCGGTCTGGTCGACGATCGACTATGACCTGCCCACCCCGATCCCGCGGATCAGCTATGCCGACGCCATGCGCCGGTTCGGTTCCGACAAGCCGGATCTGCGCTTCGCCGTCGAACTCGTCGAGTGCACCGAGTACTTCAAGGACACGCCGTTCCGGGTGTTCCAGGCGCCCTACGTCGGTGCCGTCGTGATGTCCGGCGGCGCGTCGCAGCCCCGGCGGACATTGGACGGCTGGCAGGAATTTGCCAAACAGCGCGGCCACAAGGGGCTGGCCTATGTGCTCATCGGTGAGGACGGTGAACTGAGTGGCCCGGTCGCCAAGAACCTGTCCGACGTCGAGCGGGACGGACTGGCCGCCCACGTCGGTGCCAAGCCGGGGGACTGCGTGTTCTTCGCGGCCGGCACGCTGAAGGGTGCCCGCGCGCTGCTCGGCGCTACCCGCATCGAGATCGCCAAACGCCTGAACCTCATCGACCCGGATGCCTGGGCGTTCACCTGGGTGGTGGACTGGCCGATGTTCGAGTCCGCCGAGGAGGCGACCGCCTCCGGCGACGTTGCGGTGGGCTCGGGCGCCTGGACCGCCATGCATCATGCGTTCACCTCACCCAAGCCGGAGTCCGAGGCGACCTTCGACAGTGATCCCGGCGGCGCGCTGTCCAACGCCTACGACATCGTGTGCAACGGCAACGAGATCGGCGGCGGCTCGATCCGTATCCATCGCGGCGACGTGCAGGAGCGGGTGTTCGCGATGATGGGCATCGACCATGACGAGGCCCGCGACAAGTTCGGATTCCTGTTGGACGCCTTCACCTTTGGCGCGCCGCCTCACGGTGGCATCGCCTTCGGCTGGGATCGCATCGTCGCGCTGCTGGCCGGGGTGGACTCGATCCGCGAGGTGATCGCGTTCCCGAAGTCCGGCGGTGGCGTCGACCCGCTGACCGATGCACCGGCCCCGATCACGGCGCAGCAGCGCAAAGAATCCGGAATAGATTTCAAGCCCGAGAAGCTGGACAAGCCATGACAAATACCCCTGACGCCGCGTACATGAACGAGTTCAACAAGAACATCGTTGAGGAATTCCGGGCCAACGCCGGGGTCGTCGGCGGGCCGTTCGAAGGCCGACCGCTGCTGCTCCTGCACACCACCGGTGCGAAGTCCGGTCAGCCGCGGCTGGCGCCGCTGGCCTACTTCCATGTCGAGGGCAAGCTGATCATCATCGGGTCCAAGGCCGGTGCGGACACCAACCCGGACTGGGTGCACAATCTGCGGGTCAACCCGCAGGCGAACATCGAGATCGGTACGGACGCTTACGATGTCGTGGCTCGCGAACTGCCTCTGGACGAACGCAACGACCTCTATCCGAAGGTTGTGGCCGAGGCGCCCGGGTTCGGCGAATACCAGGAGAAGACCAGCCGGGTCATCCCGCTGTTCGAGCTCACCCGGGCCTGACCCACGCGATTTGGGCGCGTTATCCGCCGCTGAGCGAACGAAAACGCGCCGAAATCACTCGGGCTCAAAAAGGGAGCGCCGCTTCTCGACGAATTTCTCGACGGTCTGCAGCCGGTTCACCGCCGCCTCCACCAGGCCTTCGCCGACGGGAAAGTTGAAGTACGCCCGGCCGACGCCCTCCAGTGCCGTCCGAACATCCGGGAGGTTCAGCAGGTCACCGACGACGACGTCGGCAACGATCGCTCGAAGCTGTTGAGCGCGAGCGTCATCCGTGCGGACCATCGCCGGGCTCACCGGGTCACCTTCGCGGCCAGCGCGGCCAGCTTCGCGTCGAGTCCCTCGGCGGCCTCGAGCAGGGCCGGGTTCGGCTCGACGACCATCAACGACGACGGCTGGACATAGGTCAGGCTGCTGCCACCGACCTCGTCGAGAATCAACAACTCGACCGGGGCGAACAGGCCTGCGGTCACGTCATGCCGAATCATCGTGATCGCGATCAGGGGGTTGCCGAGGATGACTCGCAACACCTTGCGCTCGATGCCCGCCTTCGTGATCCACGCGCCATGGTCAAGTAACGCAAAGAGCATGAATCCGCTTGGCCCGACGTATTTTTCGACGCGCTCCTGATATGCCTGCCAATCGCCGCCGGCAGCGCCGATGTCGTTGATCGGCACCGGCTGCTCGCCGATATCGGCGAGCAGCGCGGCAACCAGTTCGTCGTAACTCTTGGTGCTGTCGTAGCGCACCCGGACCCCGTCGAACCGGGTCTCGGTCGACACGGTCAAAGCCGCTCGATGATCGTGGCATTGGCCATGCCGCCGCCTTCACACATCGTCTGCAGGCCATAACGGCCGCCCCGCTGCTCCAACGCATTGACCAGCGTGGTCATGATCCGTGCACCGCTGGCACCCAACGGGTGACCGATCGCGATCGCGCCGCCGTTGACGTTGGTCTTGGAAAGATCAGCTCCGGTATCGCGTGCCCAGCTCAACACCACCGGCGCGAAGGCCTCGTTGACCTCGAACAGGTCGATATCAGCCAGCGTCAGTCCGGCCTTCGTCAGCACCTTCTCGGTCGCGGGGATGACCCCGGTCAGCATGTACAGCGGATCGGAGCCCACCACGGTCGTGGTGTGGATGCGCGCCAACGGCTTCCAGCCGTGCTTGCGCGCCACCTCCGACGACGTGATCAGAACCGCGGCGCTGCCGTCGGACAGCGGCGAGGAGTTACCCGGCGTGATCTCCCAGTTGATCTGCGGGAAGCGCGCCGCGTACGCCTCGTTGTAGAACGCCGGCCTGAGCCCGGCCAGCGTCTCGACCGTCGTGCCCGGGCGGACGATCTCGTCGTAATGCAGGCCCGCGATCGGAGCCAGCTCGTTGTCGAACAAGCCATCCTTGGTGGCGCGGGCAGCCTTATCGTGGCTGGCTGCAGAAAAGTCGTCGAGCTCAGTGCGCGACAGGCCCCAACGGGCGGCGATCAGCTCAGCGCTGATGCCCTGCGGCACCAGTCCCTCGGAATAGCGCTCGGCGAACCGGGTGCCGAAGGGATCGCTGCCCGGCACCACCGACGAACCCATCGGTACCCGGCTCATCGACTCCACGCCGCCGGCGATCACCACGTCGTACGCGCCTGCGATGACACCCTGGGCGGCGAATGAGATTGCCTGCTGACTCGAACCGCACTGGCGGTCGACGGTCGTGCCGGGCACCGATTCCGGGAACCCCGCTCCCAACAGTGCGTTGCGTGCGATGTTGACCGCCTGGTCGCCGACCTGCGATACCGCGCCGGCGATGACGTCGTCGACCTCGATCGGGTCGACACCGGTGCGAGCTACCAGCTCCGTGAGGCTGTGCGCCAGCAGATCAGCGGGCAGCACCCCGTGCAGTGCGCCGCCGGGCTTGCCTTTACCGACCGGGGTACGCACTGCCCCGACGATGACGGCGTCCCGTCCTGAGTAACCGGCCATGTTGTCCTCCTGAACTCGTCGCTGAGTATTCCTCTATGTACTCAGCTATAACACCTAGGTATAGTGAAAACAACTCAGAAATGGAGTGACTTACGTGACAGTGCTGCAGGGCCCTCTGGCCGATCGCGACGCCTGGTCGGCGGTCGGTAAATGCCCGATCGAAAAAACCATGGCCGTCATCGGGACCAAGTCGGCGATGCTGATCCTGCGGGAGGCCTACTACGGCACCACCCGGTTCGACGACTTCGCCCGCCGGGTGGGCATTACCAAAGCCGCCACCTCGGCGCGGCTCACCGAACTGGTTGACGCCGGACTTCTGACCAGGCGACCGTATCGCGAGCCGGGGCAGCGGGTTCGCGACGAATATGTGCTCACCGACGCCGGTACCGAGCTCATGCCGGTGGTGTGGTCGATGTTCGAGTGGGGTCGGCGGCACCTGACCCACGACAGCCGGCTACGGCTGACCCACCTGGACTGTGGGGCTGACGCAACCGTCGAAATACGATGTGCGCAAGGCCATCTCGTGCCACCGGACGAGCTCGGGGTGGAGCTCAGCCGAAAAAGCGGTACCGCACCTACTTCGAAGTAGCGCTGCCCCGCCTAACATGGCCACGTGGACTCCGCGCTGGCCTACATCGATCAGGGATCCTTCCTCGGACTGCGGGCGCTCGGTCGCGGTCCGCTGGCCCAGTACGCCTGGATCTACGAGCATCAGGTCGACCTCGACGGGCTGCGGCGGTTCCATCGCAACCTCGGGCGCGGCCTGCTCGGTCGCCGCATCGAGCGATCGCCCCTGCCTTTCGGCCGCGACCGCTGGGTGGCCTGGACCGGACCCGCGGACATCGATCTGGCGGCCGCCACCCGCCCGCGCGCCGAGGCGCTGGACTGGCTCGACGAGCAGATCCGCGTCCCGATCGACCCGGAGGCTGGTCCGTCCTGGCGACTGGCGGTCCAGCCGTTCACGGAGGGCGGGGCTGTCGTCACGTTGATCGGCTCGCACTCGATCTGCGACGGTCTGGCGATCACCCAGGCCGCCGGCCAGGCCGCCCGCGGGGAGACCTGGGATCTCGGCTATCCGCGACCGAATGCCCGCACCCGCGGTCGGGCGTTGCGCGAAGACGCCGCGGAGCTGGCCCGCTCGGTCCCCGACTTCGTCAAGGCGGTCGGCGCCGCGGTGAAGCTCGCCCGCAACAACCGCGGCGACTTGATGTCCTCGGCGGCCCGCTCGGCGCCGGCGCGAGCCAGGCTGGACGACTCCCGGCTGGTCACCGTGCCGAACGTGGTCGCCTACATCGACGAATCTCAGTGGCGCAGCCGCATGGAAAGCCTTGGTGGGACCAGTAATTCGCTGTTCGCCGGCATCGCCGCCAAGTTGGGGCAGGCCTATGGCCGGGTTGATGACACCGGTCGGGTGCGTCTGCAATACCCGGTCAGCGAGCGCACCGAGGGCGACACTCGGGCCAACGCATTGACTGGGATGACAGTGACCATCGATCCGGCGAACGTCACCGAGACCTTGGGTGACGTGCGTGCCGAACTGAAGAAGAATTTGGCCGCGCTCTCCGAGAGCCGCTTCGAGCTGTTGGGTCCGGTCGCGCTGGCTCCGCTGATCCCGCCCGGGCTGGTCCGCCGGCTGGAGGGGATGGCGTTGGGGGCAGGGGCACCGATCGGATGCTCAAATCTCGGCAAGCTGGACCCGGCGGTGAACCGCCCCGACGGCACGGACGCCGACCACATCATCCTGCGGCAGTTCGAGTCGCGGATCACCGCCGAGATCCTCGACCGGATGGGCGGCACGATGTTTCTGGCATCCGGTCAGGTCAACGGCGAGATATCACTGTCGGCGGCGGCGTGGCGGCCCGGCGGGCCGAACAGCAAAAACCTGCTGAAGGAATCGGTTGGTCAGGTGCTCGACGATTTCGGGCTCACCGCGACCATCGAATAGCCGGATCGGTGTGACGCCTGTCAGATTTTTCGATGACCCATGAGGCTGATCACACGGGTTATGCTGACGAGATCCGTTAGTCCTACTATGTAGCGGTGCTAATTGCAGCCGCGGTGAAGCGACACGCTGAACTGCAAGGCCAGAAGGGGGTCCGGTCGTGACGCTGGAAAGCCAGACCTACACCTCGGCAGGCGAGACGGCAGGCGACAACGCCCTGGCCGACCCGGCGCAGCAGGAAAACCAGCCCGGTGGCCGACGCGCGAAGCGCGCCGCGGCACGGCGTGGCGGCCCCATGAAGGCGCTGCGCAAAGTGTGGCTGCCGATCGTGATCATCCTCGTGGTTCTGATCGCGGCGTTCGGCGTCTACCGCCTGCATGGGGTGTTCGGCAAGACCGAGACCACCCGGCCCGGCAGCGGCCTGGCCAATGACACCAAGCCGTTCAACCCCAAGACCGTCGTGTACGAGATCTACGGCCCGCCGGGAGCCGTCGCGACCATCAACTACCTCGACTTGGACGCCCAGCCGCAGATCGCGCGGGACGTCACCCTTCCGTGGTCGCTGACATTGACGACCACTGCCCCGGCGGCCTCCGCCAACATCGTCGCTCAGGGCGACAGCGACACCATCGGCTGCCGAATCACGGTCAACGGTGAAATCAAGGACGAGAAGACCAACACCGGCGTGAGCGCGCAGACCTTCTGCCTGGTCAAGTCCGCATGATCCTGCTGAACAAGGACGAAAAGCCGCAGGCCGAACCGGGTAAGCGTCCGCATATCGCTCATTGGACCCGCTGGCTGTCGGTCCCGATCATTCTGGGCTGGTTGGCGTTGACGGTCATCACCAATATCGTGGTGCCGCAGGTCGAGGTGGTCGGCCAGGAGCAGTCCGTGCCGATGACGGCCATGGACGCCCCATCGTCGATCGCAATGAGCACCATCGGTGCGACCTTCCAGGAGTTCAAGTCCAACACCTCGGTGATGATCGTGCTGGAAAGCGATCAACCCCTCGGCGACGCCGCGCACAAGTACTACGACGAGATCGTCAAGAAGCTCGACGCCGACAAGAAGCACGTCGAGCACATTCAGGACTTCTGGAGCGACCCGCTCACCGCGGCCGGCTCGCAGAGTGCCGACGGTAAATCGGCGTACGTACAGGCGTACCTCGCCGGCAACATGGGTGAGGGACTGGCCAACGAGTCGGTCGAGGCGGTCAAGAAGACCGTCGAGAGCGTGCCAACCCCGCCCGGGCTCAAGACGTACGTCACCGGATCCGCCGCGCTGATCAACGACACCCACATCGCCGGCGACCGAAGCCTCAAGATCATCACCGGCCTGACCTTCGGTGTCATCACCGTGATGCTGCTCTTCGTCTACCGCTCGATCGTCACGGTGCTGCTGGCGCTGTTCATGGTGTTTCTCGAGCTGGCGGCGGCTCGCGGCGTGGTGGCCCTTCTCGGTTACCACCACCTGATCGGCCTGTCGACGTTCGCGGTCAACCTGCTCACGATGATCGCGATCGCGGCCGGCACCGACTACGTGATCTTCCTGTTCGGCCGCTACCAGGAGGCTCGAAGTAAGGCCGCCACCAGGGAGGCGGCCTATTACGAGATGTATCACGGCACCGGCCACGTGATCGTCGGGTCCGGCATGACCATCGCCGGTGCCCTGCTCTGCCTGCACTTCACCCGAAGTCCGATGTTCAGCTCGATGGGCATCCCGTTGTTCGTCGGCATGGTCGTGGTGGTCGCCGCCGCGATGACCCTCGGACCCGCCGTCGTCACCGCGGCCGGCCGCTTCAATCTGCTGGAGCCCAAACGTGCGTCGCGCGAACGCTTTTGGCGCCGCATCGGCACCACTGTCGTCCGCTGGCCCGGGCCGATCCTGGTCGCGACGACGTTCGTCTGCCTGATCGGGCTGCTGGCGCTGCCCGGCTACCACACCGACTACAACGACCGGCATTACCTGCCGCCAGACATCCCTGCCAGCGAAGGGTTCGCGGCCGCCGAGCGGCATTTCCCGGAGGCTCGCCTGAGTCCCGAGCTGCTGATGCTGCAGAGCGATCACGACCTGCGCAACTCGGCCGACTTCCTGGTGATCGACCGGGTGGCCAAGGCCATCTTCCACACGCCGGGCATCGGCCGGGTGCAGACCATCACCCGGCCGCTGGGCACCCCGATCGAGCACAGCTCGATCCCGTTCCTGCTGGGTATGCAGGGCACCAATCAGACACTGAATCAGTCCTACATGCAGGACCGCATGAAGGACTTGCTGAAGATGGGCGACGACATGAACGTCTCCATCGCCACGATGACGCAGATGTACGACCTGCTGGGTCAGCTCAACGCCGTCACCCACAGCATGGTCGGCAAGATGGACGTGACGCTGGCCGACATCCAGACGCTGCGCAACCACATCGCCGATTTCGACGACTTCTTCCGGCCGATCCGCAACTACTTCTACTGGGAACCGCACTGCTTCGACATCCCGGTCTGCTGGTCGATCAGGTCGGTGTTCGACACCCTCGACGGCATCGACACGATGACCGACGACTTCCAGACCCTGGTGCCCGATCTGCACAAGCTCGATCTGCTGACGGCGCAGATGCGCACGCTGATGCCGCCGATGATCGACACGATGCGCTCGATGCGGACCATGCAGCTGACCATGCAGAGCACCCAGTCCGGTCAGCAGGACCAGATCGCAGCTCAGCAGGAAAACCAGAGCGCGATGGGCAAGGCCTTCGACGAGGCCAAGAACGACGACTCGTTTTACCTCCCGCCGGAGGCGTTCGACAATCCGGACTTCAAGCGCGGCATGAAGATGTTCATATCGCCGGACGGAAAAGCGGTGCGGTTCATCATCTCTCACGAGGGTGATCCGATGTCGCCGGAGGGTCTCACCCACGTCGAGCCGATCAAGAACGCCGCGTTCGAAGCGATCAAGGGCACGCCCCTGGAGGGCTCGAAGATCTACCTCGCCGGAACCGCGGCCAGCTTCAAGGACATGCAGGACAGCGCCGACTACGACATCCTGATCGCCGGTGTGGCTGCCCTGTGCCTGATCTTCATCATCATGCTGATCATCACGCGGGCCGTGGTGGCCTCGGCGGTGATCGTCGGGACGGTGGTGCTGTCGCTGGGCACGTCGTTCGGCTTGTCGGTGCTGATCTGGCAGGACCTGATCGGCCGGCCGCTGCACTGGATGGTGCTGATCATGGCGGTGATCATCCTGCTGGCGGTCGGTTCGGACTACAACCTGCTGCTGGTGGCCCGCCTCAAAGAGGAGATCCCAGCGGGACTCAAGACCGGCATCATCCGGGCGATGGGTGGCAGCGGTTCGGTGGTCACCTCGGCCGGACTCGTTTTCGCGGTGACGATGGCGGCGATGGCTTTCAGTGAGCTGACCATCCTGGCGCAGGTCGGTACGACCATCGGTATGGGTCTGCTGGTCGACACGCTGGTGATCCGCTCGTTCATGACGCCGTCGATCGCCGCACTGATGGGCCGGTGGTTCTGGTGGCCGCAGCGGGTGCGTCCGCGTCCGGTGCCGAGCCCGTGGCCGTCGTCGCCGGCGGCGAACACCGAGCCGATCCGGGTCGAATCCCAGTCCTAGCGAAGCGTTTTCATGTCATCCATGGCATTGGTGGCGCCATCGATGCAGCCGCGTTTATAGCTGGCGCTCTTGTTCGCGGCCTGGTCGGCGCAGTATGTGGCGATCGACTCTTTGTGGGCTTTGTAACCACCCGCATCGACCCAGCGTTGTCCGTCTGTGTAGCCGTTCCAGAAGCCGGCGTCCTTGCGGTCCGTGGTCAGCATGAAGATCCCGCCGATGAGCGCGAACACCGCGACGACCAGTACGGCCTTGACCCAGCGATTGCTGAGCCACGGCTGCGACGAGGCGGGTATCCAGCGCGGTTTCGGCCGATCCACATCGGGGATTCTCGCACCCTTGGCGAAGTAGTCTCGCGGTTGTGCTGCATCTGCGCGTGATCGCACCCGACGACCTTCGTGACAAGGTGGTCGAGGTCCTTCGGAGGCAGGCGGGAGTGACGCACCTCGTGGTGCATCCGGGCGCAGCGCTGGACCCGCCGGGTGACGAAATTTCCGCCGACATCGCACGGGAGAGCGCCAACGATGTCATCGACGGACTGAAGGCGCTGGACTTGCGGCGTCGCGGTGCGATCACGCTCGACCTGGTCGACACCGTGGTGTCCAATGCGGCCTACCGGGCGGAGAAGCAGGCCGACGGTGACCCCGGTGACGCGATCGTGTGGGAGGAGTTGTCTGCCCGCACCCGCGAGGAGTCGACGCTCAACATCACTTTCCTGCTGTTCCTCTGCCTGGCGTGCATGATCGCTGCGGTCGGCGTGGTGACAGATTCGCCCGTGACGGTCGTCGGCGCCATGGTTGTCGGCCCGGAATTCGGCCCGCTGGCGGCTTTGGCGGTGGCGCTGGTCCGCCGCCGGCTGGACTTGGTCCGGCGTGCGTCGACCGCGTTGCTGGTCGGGTTCCCGGTCGCGATGGCCGCCACGGCCGTGTTCGTACTCGCCGGCGAGGCAGTCGGCTGGATCAAGCTGGGCAGCACCCGCCAGCTCACCGACGTCGACTTCATCTTCCAGGTCGGCCCGCTCTCGTTCGTCGTCGCGCTGTTGGCGGGTGCGGCGGGCATGCTGTCGCTGGTGTCGGCCAAGTCCGCGGCGCTGGTCGGGGTGTTCATCTCGGTGACCACGGTGCCCGCCGCCGGTTTCGCGGTCGTCGCCGCATCGGTCGGGGAGTGGGACGTCGCCGTCCAGTCCGCAGCGCAGCTGGTGGTCAACCTCGTGGGCATCACTCTGGCCGGCGTAGTGGTGCTGGCGGTGCGCCGCCGACACGGGTCCCGAGCGCCCGGGTGATGCCGGAGATCCCGTGACAACCGACTAATGTCTAGGCCCTGTGGAGGGGGTGACCAATATCGAGAAGTTGAAGGCCCGCATATCACTTCGCGGGATCGTGATGACGCTGATGACCGTCGTGGTCGCCGGTCTGGCGATCGCGACGTTGCGCTATCAGCCGAGCCCCCCCGACGTAGGTGCTCCCTCGCCCGCCCAGAGAACGACGGCTCCCGTGGTCATTCCCCTGCCACCCCCGATCCCTGTCGTCACTCCGACGGTTGACACCCCCACATCGACGACGGTGGAGCCCACGACAACCACTGCGCCGCCGGTAACGCGGCAGACATTCATTCCCACGCAGGAACCCACAGCCATCGAAGAGCCCACCGCGGTGGACACGCCTACTTCCAGCGCACCTCCGACGTCATCCAGCGCACCCCCGACATCCACGGTGCCCCCGGTCCCTCGAAGCACCAACCCCACCCTGCTGCCGAACGGCGGACGGCGGTTCGGAACGGTGCAGTAGTACCGGGCCGTTGATCGCGCGACCTGCGCTCTGGTGGTGGGATTAGCTGCCTATGGGCATCAAAGTGGTGGCCCGAAAGGCCACGGACGTCGGTGCGCCCGGGATTCTTGATGTGCGCCGGGCCCGCCCGGTGCTGCAGCACTGATCGCCACCGCCGGCCCGAATATGCTTGGGGCGGCCCGGTGTTTGCAGAAGCTCTTCAGAATCAGGAGGTGGGCCGTTGTCGCTGCCCGCTGCCGGTTCTGGACTGAGCCGGCCCAGCCACGACCCGGACCGTCTGCTCGCCGGGTACCGCGCCGCCCGAGCCCAGGATGCCCTGTTCGATCTCCCACGCGGCGGGGCAGGAGCGTTCGGGGGCACCGGATACGACGAGTTCGTCGATGCCACCGGCGCCATCCGTCCGTCGTGGCAGGAACTCGCCGATCTCATCGAGGAGCGTGGCCGCGCCGGATTGGATCGGCAGCGTGCAGTGGTGCGCGGACTGGTCGACAACGACGGAATCACCTACATCGAGATCGACGGTGAGGGAATCGCGACGCCGGGCACCTGGCACCTCGACGGAATACCGCTGGTGATTTCTGCGGCCGATTGGGAGACGCTGGAAGCCGGTGTGCTGCAACGCTCCCGGGTCCTCGACGCCGTGCTGACCGACCTGTATGGCGAGCGGCGCGCGATCACCACCGGGATCCTGCCTCCACAGCTGCTGTTCGGTCACCCCGGCTACATCCGCGTCGCCCGCGGCATCGAGAACCCCGGCCGGCATCAATTGTTCATGCTCGGCTGCGATGTCAGCAGGGTTGGGGACGGCCGGTTCATGGTCAACGCTGACTGGGCGCAGGCGCCGTCGGGGGCCGGGTATGCACTGGCAGATCGCCGGGTGGTCGCCCACGCCGTGCCCGACGTCTATGAGCGCATCGGTCCGCGCCCGAGTTCGCCGTTCGCCCAGGCGTTGCGACTGGCGCTGATCGAGGCCGCGCCCGAGGCCGCCGAAGATCCGGTCGTGGTGGTCCTCAGTCCCGGCATCCACTCCGAAACCGCGTTCGACCAGGCTTATCTGGCGTCAGTGCTCGGCTTTCCACTGGTGGAGAGCGCTGACCTGGTTGTGCGGGACGGCAAGCTGTTGATGCGGTCGCTGGGCACGCTGAAGCGGGTCGACGTGGTACTGCGCCGGGTCGATGCCGAATACGCCGACCCACTGGATCTGCGGCCCGATTCCCGTCTCGGTGTGGTCGGCCTGGTCGAGGTGCAGCGGCGCGGCGCGGTGACGGTGGTCAACACTCTCGGTGCCGGAATTTTGGAAAGTCCCGGGCTGCAACGCTTTCTGCCTCAGCTGGCGGATCGGCTACTGGGGGAGAAGCCGTTGTTGGACACCCCTGCGCTGTACTGGGGGGGTTTCGAACGGGAGCGTTCGCATCTATTGGCGCGCTTGGACAACCTACTGATCAAGTCGACGGTTGGCGGCGAGACGATCGTGGGTCCTGCCCTGTCGTCGGCGCAGCGGGAGGAAATGGCCGCGCGCATTCAGCATCAGCCCTGGCAATGGGTGGGACAGGAATTGCCTCAGTTTTCCTCTGCGCCCACCGACTACTATCCCGGCGGGTTGTCCGCGGCCAGCGTCGGCTTGCGGTTGTTCACGGTGTCGCAGCGGGGCGGGTATGCCCCGATGATCGGCGGCCTGGGCTATCTGCTGGCGCCGGGTAATTCCGCCTATACCCTGAAAACCATTGCAGCCAAAGATGTCTGGATTCGCCCACCCACCCGCACCACGGCCGATACGTTGACCGTGCCGTCGGTGGAGCTGTCCAGCGGCACCCGGTCGATCAGCTCGCCCCGCGTCTTGTCCGACCTGTTCTGGATGGGCCGCTACGGCGAGCGGGCCGAAAACCTGGCCCGGCTGCTGATCGTGACTCGCGAGCGCTACCACGAATATCGCTATCGACAGGACATGGAGGGCAGCGAATGCGTCCCGGTCCTGTTGGCAGCCCTCGGTTCGGTGACCGGTATCGAGACCGATGCCGCCGGAACGTATGCCGATGCGGGGTCCGCCGCTGCGCGCACGCTGAGGTCGTTGACAGTCGACCGGCAGCGCCCCGGTTCACTGGCCCATTCCGTGGAACGGCTCGGACTGGCCGCCCGCTCGGTGCGCGACCAGATGTCCAACGACACGTGGATGGTGCTCGGCGCCGTCGAGCGAGCGCTGGCCGGGCCGGCCGGATCGGCACGCGGTGCGCGGATCGACGATACCCAGCTTGCCGCCGTCCAGCAGCAGACGCTGGCCGGGATGCTGGCGCTGTCCGGCGTCGCGGCCGAGTCGATGGTGCGTGACGCCGGATGGACGATGATGGACATCGGCAAGCGCATCGAGCGTGGGCTGGCGCTGTCGGCATTGCTGCGTGCCACCCTGACTTCCGTGCGCAGTCCCGGCGCTGAACAGACCATCACCGAATCCGCTCTGGTGGTGTGTGAGTCGTCGGTCATCTACCGCAGACGCAATCTGGGCCAGGTCAGTGTCGCCGCGGTGGCCGACCTGGTGCTGTTCGACGGTGAGAATCCCAGATCGCTGGTGTACCAACTGGAACGGCTGCGGTCGAATCTGCGCGTGCTGCCCGGGTCTTCGGGTTCGTCGCGTCCGGAGCGCTTGGTCGACGAGATCAGCACCCGGCTGAGACGGCTGGACCCGAAGGACCTCGAGCGTGTCGACGACGGCGGCCGCCGAGGCGAGCTCGACGGGCTGCTCAGTGGAATGCACAGCGCGCTGCGAGACCTCTCCGACGTGATCAGCCGAACCCAGCTGTCGCTGCCCGGCGGGATGCAGCCGCTGTGGGGACCCGATCAATTGCGGGTGGTGCCATGACCACGCCGGTGGGCTGGGGGCACCGCCCGGCCGAAGGCGAGGGGGAGAGCGAAGCGATCCGGGAATCGAGGGTGTACACGATCACCCATCGAACCGAGTACGGCTACTCCGATGTGGTCACCAGTTCCTACGGCCGGGGCCATCTCACCCCCCGCGACACCGTCGGACAACGTTGCCTCGCATACGAACTCGATGTCGACCCGGTACCGGCGGACCGGTCCACCAGCCTGGATGCCTACGGCAATATCAGCTCCTACTTCCATGTCACCGAACACCACCGGGCGCTGATCGTGACGAGTCGCTCGGTCGTCGAGGTCGATCCGCCGCCGACCGAGCGGTACGAGGCAGCCTGGGCGTTGTCACCTTGGGAAGCCGTCCGGCCAGTAGGCCACAACGGAGCGCTGGCCTCCGAGTTCAGCCTCGACCTGCGCCCGCCTGAGATCACCGCCGCGGTACGTGACTACGCCGCACCAAGTTTCGAGCCGGGCCGTCCACTCGTCGATGTGCTGCGTGACCTCAACTCCCGGATCTTCTCCGATTTCACCTACAAGTCGGGGTCCACGACGGTGTCCACCCAGGTGAGCCAGGTTTTGGTGGCTCGAGAAGGGGTATGTCAGGACTTCGCCCGGCTGGCGATCGCCTGCCTGCGTGCCAACGGACTGGCGGCGAGTTACGTGTCGGGCTACCTTGCCACCGACCCACCGCCGGGAAGGGAACGGATGCACGGCGTGGACGCCACTCATGCCTGGGCCGCGGTGTGGACCCCGCAAAACGATTGGCTCGGCCTTGATCCCACCAATGACCAACTGGTCGACCAACGCTACATCACCGTCGGCTGGGGGCGGGACTATGCCGATATTCCGCCGTTGCGGGGGATCATCTACACCGAGTCCGACCACAGTGTGATTGACGTCTCGGTCGACGTCGCACCATACGACGGGGGTGTTTCGCGTGCGTGATTTCATCTGTCCGAACTGCGGCCAGCATCTGGCGTTCGAGAACTCGGTTTGCCTGTCGTGCGGAAGCTCAGTCGGTTTCTCACTGGACGACATGGCGTTCCTGGTTATCGCCTCCGGCGAGGAGAGTGAGCACGGTGGGGCGGTCGACGCCGCTGAGTTCCAGCTGTGTGCGAATCTTCATCTTGCCGAATGTAATTGGCTCGTTCACGTGGAGCCGGTCCGGCAACTCTGCGCGTCCTGCCGGCTCACACGCACCCGGCCAAGTGACAGCGACACCGGCGCACTGGCCGCCTTCGCGCTGGCGGAACGCGCCAAGCGGCGCCTCATCGCCGAACTGCACGAACTCAAGCTGCCGATCGTCGGCCGTGACGAAGACCCGGATTACGGGCTGGCTTTCGACCTGTTGTCCAGCGCAAACGAGAAGGTGTTCACCGGGCACGACAATGGTTTGATCACACTGGATCTCGCGGAGAGTGATGACGTCCATCGCGAGCAGTTGCGGACCTCGATGGACGAACCGTACCGCACCCTGTTGGGTCATTTCCGTCATGAGATCGGTCACTACTTCTTCTACCGGCTTGTCGGAAGCTCACCGGAGCACCTCGGACGGTTCACCGAATTGTTCGGCGATCCGGATGCCGATTACCAGGCCGCACTGGACCGGCATTACAGCGAGGGTGCGCCGCCCGGGTGGGAGGAGAACTACGTGTCCTCCTACGCGACCATGCATCCGGCCGAGGACTGGGCCGAGACATTCGCGCACTACCTGCACATCCGCGACACCCTGGACACCGCCGCGGCATTCGGCATTGCTCCGGCCAATGCCACATATGAACGAAGGGTGCTGGGGCCCAGTGGTTTCGACAACATCCTCGAGATGTGGTTACCGCTGGCGTGGTCGTTGAACATGGTGAACCGGTCGATGGGCAAGGACGATCTCTATCCTTTCGTGCTGCCGGTGCCGGTGCTGGAAAAGATGCGCTTCATCCACACCGTCATCGACGACGTGGCGTCCGGTTAAGACTGCGGCCGGGCGCCCAGCACGTCCCGGAACACCGCCTGGCGAAGGGCGAGCTCACGTGGGTCGCTGGCCAGGTGGAAGCCCAGGCGGTTCATGACGTAGCCGAAGCCCACCCCGGTGTCGGGATCGGCGAATCCGAACGAGCCGCCGAAGCCTGGTGTGCCGAAAGCCTTGTCGGACGAGCCGAACTGAATAGGCGGCAAGGGTTTGCAGAATCCCAGCGAGAACAACACCTTCACGTTCATTACCCTGTCGCGGATACCGCCGCTTGGTTGTCTGGCCGGCGCCTCGAGTTCCCGCACAACATCCTCGGTCAGGCCCAGGTCGGCGCCGCCGGTGGCCGCGGCACCGTAGAACCGGGCCACCGCCCGTGCCGTCCCAATCCCATTGCTGGACGGCATTTCCACCGCGCGTACTGCGTCGCGGTTGTAGTCGCCGTCCCACGGCTTGACGTCGCTGGGCACACCGGTGGTCCGCGCGGCCAGCCCTACCGGGTTGAGCGCGGCGATCGCGAAGCCCGCGGGCATCACGTTCAGGTGAAGCAACGATTCGGCTCGTTTCCACTGATGTAACAGCGCGATTCGGCTGCGATCCACGTCGGCCGGGAGCCCGATGTGCAGGTCCAACCCGAGCGGCACCGCGATCTCGTCGGCCAGGAACCGGCCCACCGTGCGGCCGGCCGGGTCGGTGCGCCGGATCAACTCGGACTGGTACCAGCCCAGCGTGATCGCGTGGTAACCGTGGCGGGTGCCCGGCCGCCATGCCGGCACCTGGCGGGCCAGCATCGTTGCCAACCGGTCCGGGTCGGCGATGTCGGCCAGGCTCGGCGGCGGGGTGAGCGCACACAGCCCGGCTTGATGGCCGAGCAGTTGGCGGACGGTCACCTCGCCCTTGCCTGCGTGAGCGAATTCCGGCCAGTAGTCGGCGACCTTGGCGTCGTAGGACAGCAGGCCTTTCGACACCGCCAGTGCGAAGGTCAGCGCGGTGATGCCCTTCGTGGTGGAGAACATGTTGACCATCGTGTCGGCCTGCCACGGCGTCTTCGTGAGCCCGTTGCGGTAACCGCCCCACAGGTCGACAACCTTGACGCCGTCCCGGTAGACGGTCGCTGCGGCGCCGATTTCCTTGCCGGAGGCCAAATTCGCCCGGAAGGCGTCGGCGACCTTGCCGTACCCCTCCGCGACGTCACCGCCCATCATGTCCGGCGGCACTGCGACTTTGAGCACGGTCGACCCTCCTGTTGGGAGAGAGGATATGTCGACGCGCCGCGCCGCAGGGCCAGATTCGGGGCGGCGGCCCCTACGATCGCCGGGTGGCTGATCGCTATGGCGCCGACGTACTGGCCAACAACCCGCACAACTCGAACCGAACCCGCTCGACAGAACAGGCCGTCGAACTAGGGATGGTCGTCGAGGACCCGCAGTCGGGGTTCGTCGGCGCCGTCGTTGGCGTCGAGGGATCTCGGGTGGAACTCGAGGACCGCAAGGGCCGCCGACGGGTGTTTCCGCTCGGCCCCGGCTTCCTCTACGAGGGCAAGCCGGTGATCCTCACCGGTCTTCGACGATCGGCGCCCGCGGCTGGACAACGCACGAAATCCGGCTCGGTGAAGGTCGCCGATGCCCGCGCCAAGATCGCGATGCCCAGCCGCATCTACGTCGAGGGCCGCCACGACGCCGAGCTCGTCGAGCAGGTCTGGGGCGAGGACCTCCGCGTCGAAGGCGTCGTCGTCGAATATCTGGGGGGCGTCGACGACCTGGCCGGGATCGTCAAAGAGTTCCGGCCCGCTCCCGGCCGCCGGCTCGGTGTCCTGGTCGACCATCTGGTGGCCGGCTCCAAGGAAGCCCGCATCGCCGAGGAAGTCCGGCGCGGGCCGGGCGGTGAGCACACCCTGGTGGTCGGCCATCCGTATGTCGACATCTGGCAGGCCGTCAAGCCCGAGCGGGTGGGGCTGTCGGCGTGGCCGTCGATCCCGCGCAATGTCGAGTGGAAGCACGGGATCTGTGCGGCGCTGAAGTGGCCGCACCGGGAACAGGCCGATATCGCCCGGGCATGGCAGCGCATCCGCTCCTCGGTGCGGGATTGGGCTGACCTGGAGCCGGAGCTGATAGGGCGCGTCGAGGAACTCATCGATTTCGTAACGCAACCCGCCTGATCCGCTGTGTGACGAACGTCGCAGGTCCGATCGCGACGCATTCGGTGTACAGTCGTTCACTGTACGAGATTTACCGCCGCCGCGGCACGACTTGATCCGGAGCCTGCACAGCCATGACTTTCTCCCTTGAACTGCCTGAAGAAGTAGTCCACGTCCGCGACTGGGTGCATCAGTTCGCCGCCGACGTGGTGCGACCCGCGGCCGCCGAGTGGGATGAGCGCGAGGAAACCCCCTGGCCGTTGATCCAAGAGGCCGCCAAGGTCGGTCTGTATACCCCTGAGCTGTTCGCCGAGATGTCGGCTGAACCGTCCGGCCTCGGGATGATCACCGTTTTCGAGGAGCTGTTCTGGGGCGACGCCGGCATCGCGCTGTCGATCCTGGGCACCGGGCTGGCCGCCGCGTCGCTGGCCGCCAATGGCACCCCCGAGCAGCTCGGCCACTGGCTGCCCGAGATGTTCGGTACGCCCGGCGATCCGCACCTGGCGGCGTTCTGCTCGTCGGAGCCGGGGGCCGGTTCCGACGTCGGCGCCGTGCGCACCCGCGCCCGCTACGAGCAGGCCACCGACGAGTGGGTGCTGGACGGCACCAAGACCTGGGCCACCAATGGCGGCATCGCCAACGTCCACATCGTGGTCGCCTCGGTGCATCCCGAGCTCGGCACGCGAGGCCAGGCCACCTTCATCATCCCGCCGAACACCCCTGGCTTCTCGCAGGGGCAGAAGTTCAAGAAGCACGGTATTCGCGCCTCGCACACCGCCGAGGTGGTGCTGGACAACGTGCGCCTGCCCGGCAACCTGATCCTGGGCGGAATGGAGAAATTCGAGCAGCGCGTCGCCCGCGCCCGCGAAGGCAAGCGCACCTCCGGGCAGGCCGCGATGGCGACGTTCGAGCGCACCCGGCCGGCCGTCGGTGCGATGGCGCTGGGCGTCGCCCGGGCCGCTTACGAGTACGCGCTCGAATACGCCTGCCAGCGTGAGCAATTCGGCCGTCCGATCGGGGACTTCCAGGGTACCGGCTTCAAGCTTGCGGACATGAAGAGCCGCATCGACGCCTCTCGGTTGCTGATCTGGCGGGCCGGCTGGATGATGCGCAACAACAAGCCGTTCGCCTCGGCGGAGGGCTCGATGGCCAAGCTGTTCGCCAGCGAGACCGCGGTGTACGTCACCGACGAGGCGATCCAGATCCTCGGCGGCAACGGCTACACCCGCGATTACCCGGTCGAGCGGATGCACCGCGATGCCAAGATCTTCACGATCTTCGAGGGCACCAGCGAAATTCAGCGGCTGGTGATCGCACGCGCGCTGACCGGTCTGCCGCTGCGTTAATCACCCAAGTCGGGTGCCCAGGCCACGCCGTTGATGTGGCTGCCGCCGTCGGCGAACAGTGTGTTGCCGGTGAGGTAGCGCGAGCCCTCACCGGCCAGGAACACCGCGACCGGCGCGATGTCGTCGTACGGGTCGCCCATCCGACCCATCGGGTTGGCAGCATCGGCGATCGCCTCGATCTCGGGGTGCTGCGCGGCCACAGCCAGGAAGGCCTTGCTCCTGGCGGCCGGGCAGATCGCGTTGACGGTCACCCCGGTCGGCGCCCATTCCCGCGCGGCGGTGCGAGTGAGTGTGCGCAGCGCCTCCTTGGCGGCGTTGTACTCCAGCGAGCCGATATGGGCGTTGACGCCGTTGAGGCTGCACATGTTGATCACCCGGCCCCAGCCGCGTTCCTTCATGTGCCCGAAGGCCGCTCGCATCGCCCAGAACGGGCCGTAGTAGCCGACGGCGAGACCGTGCGCCAGTTCGTCGTCGGTCTTGTTCTCCACCCGCCCGATTCCGCCGCCACCCCAGGCGTTGTTCACCAGGACGTCGATCGAACCGTATTCGGAAACCGCTGCGGCGACGGCGTTCTCCACCTGGTCGCGCTTCGAGACATCGGTGGCGACGAACAGTCCACCGATCTCGTCCGCCACCGAAGTTCCTGCTGCGGAGTCGAATTCGGCCACCACCACGCGGGCGCCCTCGTCGGCGAACTTCCGGGCGATGCCCGCACCGATTCCGGCACCGGCACCGGTGACCAGCGCGACCCTGCCGTCCAGCGCGCCGCTCATCGGGCGGCCCCGAACGCGGCAGCGATCAGCTCGGCGGCGTGACCGCTGCCGTCGAGCTGGCGGGCGGTGCGGCTGAGGATCTCCCAGCCGCCGTCATTGCGTTGCAGGCGGAGAAGGTGCACACCGGCGCGGGCGACGGCGAAGCCACGGGATTCGCGGCGCACCAACAGCATGGACTGGCAGATCGCGACGGCCTGGTCACCGTCAACGGTGACGGCGGGCGGCCCGAAGAAATGACAGCAGCCGCGAGCGATCAAGCCCTGGTGTTCCTCGGAACGCACCATGGCGGCGACATCGTCGCGGCTCGACATCTGCCAGTCGCCGGTGTCGTAATCGCCGTCGACCGCCCAGAGCGCGGCAACGGCGTCAGGGTCACCGGAATCGACGAGTGGCCCGTAGGAGGCGATGAGCCGGGCGATATCACGTTCGTCCTCAAGGGTTTTCAATCGCTTCTCGAGGTTCTCCAGGGTGTCGCTCACGGCTTCCTCTCTACAGTGCGCCGGCCAGATCCTTCAATGCGGCGAGCTGGCCGCAGTAGTGGTCGGGGGAGTCGGCGCTCACCGAACACGTGACAGCGGTGGCGCCGACGTCGCGTAAAGCGCTGAGGCGCTTGGTGGTTCGGTCAGGGTCGGCGATGGGATCGACGCCATGGCCGGTGGACAGCACGACCTCGAATCCGGGCGGGAGGTCTTCTTTGGCCAGCATCGCCTCGATATCGATGGTGCTCAGCCCGAACGGAATCCAGCCGTCGGCCAGACGTGCCGCCCGGCGCAGTGAACGTAAGGTGCGCCCGCCGACCCAGATCGGAACCCGCTTCTGTACGGCGCAGGGTTCGACGGCGAGACCGTCGAACGCGTAGTGGCTGCCGCGGTAGGCGGGTCTGGTGGTGGACAGCGATGCGCGCAGCGCCCGGATGGCGTCGTCGGCGCGTTCGCCGCGGCCGTCGAATTCCGCGCCGAGTAATTCGAACTCTTCTTGCAGTGAGCCGACGCCGACGCCGAGCACCAGCCGGCCCTCGCTGAGCCGGTCCAGCGTGCCGAACCGCTTGGCGATCTCCAGCGGGTGGTGATAGCCCAGCACCACCACCGACGTCGCCAGCGAGATGCGGCTGGTGTGGGCGGCCAGGAAACCGAATGTCGAGAGCGGGTCCCAGTAAGTCAGGCCGCGCTGGTCGCCTTCCCCGACGGGGACGGCGATGTGTTCGGCGCAGGTGAGGTGATCGAAGCCCAGCTCGTCGGCGGTGCGGGCGATGCGCGCGAGGTCGTCGACTCCTGCGTGGGTCTCCCACTCGGAGGACACCCCGGGCAGCTGCATCACCATGGGCGTCGACAGTCCGATCCGCACTGTGCTGTTCTAACCGGCGCCACACCGACTGAATGCTTGCGTCCCGGTGATCGAGACCGCTACGGTGCGGTAGAACGAATTCTCCCCAAGCGGACAGGAGTGCTGATGACCGCGGCTCTGAGCGACACCGCTCCCGCCTCGATGCTCGACCGGTTCACGGCCATCATCGACGCTTTTGAAGACACGTCCGCGGGACTCACGCTGGACCAGATCGCGGCGCGGGCGCATCTGCCGCGCTCGACCACGCACCGCATTCTCGATCAGTTGGTGCGGCTGCAGTGGCTGACGCATTCCGGCCGCGGTTACCGGCTCGGCGCGCGCACGTCCGCCTGGGGCGCGGGGGACAGCGCTGATGTTCGGCTGCGCTCGGTGGCGGCACCGGTGCTGCACGAGTTGCAGGTGCGGACCGGCGCGGTCGTGCACCTGGGACTGCTGGACCGGGGCGAAGTCGTTCACCTGGACAAGTTGGGCGGTCCGTCGGCGCGCCAGGTGCCGACATCGGTCGGGGTGCGAATCCCGTCCTACCGGGTGTCGCTGGGCGTCGCTGCGCTGGCCGGGCTGTCGCCCGAGGATGTGGTGGCCGAGCTGAGCCATGTCCAGGGCTGGGAGCCCGATGCAATCTGGTGGGGTGAACTGCACAAGGTCCGCCGGCGGGTCGTGGTGCGCCACGGCGATTACGCCGGCCCGATGGTGTCGGTGGCGGCGACGGTCGGCTCACGCGCGGCGATCGGGATCGTGACCTCCGACCGGATACTCGCGCAGCGATGTCAGCCGCTGGTCGCCGCGTCTGCAGCCCGGATCGCCCGCGTGTTGGCGGGCGCGAACAACTAATTCGCGAGCCGTTCTTCCTCCCTCCGGTAAACCCGTGTAATTTACGTATACGTAATTGGTGGCGCTTCGGGGGAGGCTGTCATGGGGGTCGGGATCCGTTCGCTGGGCGGCGCCGCAGTGGCGTCGACGACCGCATGGGCGATCATTATGTCGCCGGTGGTGCCGTCTGATGAGGCGTTGGCGGTCTCGCCGCCCGCTGTTGAGACGGTGGGTCTGGCGGCCGCGCAGAGCCCCATCGCGGTGTACGGCGATCTGCTCAATCAGACCGCCATGAACGCGGCGGCCGTGGTCACGCGACTGGCGAAAGACCCTTCGCCCATTCTGGCGAATATCGCGACCAACCAGGGTGTGTATGCGCGCTGGCTCGGCGAATCGGTTTTCGTCGGGGTGTGGACAGGCCTCTATGCCGGCGTTGTGGCCATGCTTCAGGGCAGGTACGACGTCGTCGTGCTCGCAATCCCGTTCTTCATCCGCTCCTACGTGACGCAGACGGGGCAAGAGATCGGTACGGCGGTCAATGACAATCTCTCGGCCGTGGCAGCGCAGCTGCCGACCGCGGGTTCTGTGATCGGCAATGCGCTCACCACTCCGTTGCGTGCCGCCGGCGACGGTGCCCGCGTGATCGCTGATGACATCGCCGAGGCGGTGAACACTCAGGATCTGGTCTCTCTAACCCAAGCGATCGTCGATGCGCCAGGTGTCCTGGTGAATGCAGCCGTGAACGGACGATGCGGCGCGACGAACTGCACTCATCCGGGTCTGCTCACACCGGAAACCGGAAGCATTGCCTCGGTATTGAATTTCCGTGATTCGATCGCAGGCGCCATCAAGCCGTTCACCGATAACCCATTGGCCACGTCGGGGGTCGCTGCGGCCGCCAACAGTGATAAGCCGGCGGGCGCTACTCGGCCAAGTGAGAAGGCAACGAGAAAGTCAACTCCCGCAGCACATTCAACTCCCGCAGCGCATTCGAAGCGCGCCGCGCACTAGCCGCCTTCGTCGCTTTTGGGTAGGAAGCGTTCTCCGGTGGTGGAAGGTGTTGATCCCGCCGATGAGCATCGGAAGGTGTGGTGGCGGGATCCACTCGGTATCGCCGTTGGGGAGTTTGCGGATGCTCCAGCCGCCGGTTTCGACGAGTTGGTTGTCCGGTGGGCAGGCGATGACTACGTCAACCCCATCAGCTTCTTCATCATCCGATGCGCGCCGGCCACAACCTTGGTGCGGTCCGGATCATTGCGCCGTGCAACGTCTTCCGCGTTGCCGCCCGCGACGAACACCGGGCCGTTCGGCAGCTGCTCGAGCCCTTCGCGCGCGACGTCGGCCGGGTCGGCGACCCGCATCCCGGGCACGTCGAAGTTAAGGCCCACTCGTTCCATCGCCGGCGTGCGGGTGACACCGAGCACCAGTTCCAGCACGTCGACGCCGTAGTCGCGCAGCTCCAGCCAGAGTCCCTCGGCGAAGATCCGCCCATAGGCCTTGACCCCGCCGTACACCGTGTGGCGCACCGAACCCAGGTATCCCGACATCGAACCGACCAGCAGGATGCCGCCGCGCCGCCGCTCGCGCATCAGCCGGCCGTAGTGCCGTGTCAACGCCATCATCGTGGTGATGTTCAAATCGATCACGCGCTGGAACTCCGCCAACTCGGCATCGAGGAATTCCGCGCTGCAGGTATTCGCGCCGGCGTTGTAGATGAACAGCCCGACCTCAAGCCCGTCGGTCAGCGCAGTCAATTCGGAGACCGCCGATGCGGCGACGAGATCTGTTGCCACGGTCCGCACTTCGACCCCGAGATCTCGACAAGCGGACGCCGTCGCCGAAAGCGGCTCCGATTTGCGGGCCACCAGAACGAGATTGACGCCGGCACCGGCCAAGAGGCGGGCGAATTCCGCGCCCACGCCTTCAGAACCACCGGCGATCACCGCCCACGGACCGTACTTCTCATACGCCACACATCGATCGTGACGCGTGTCGCTCGCGGCGGCGATGAGGGTCCCGCTGATCGGTACCGCTGCGCGGTCGCGCAGCAGATGCCCGATACTGAGGGCGTGCCGCGGATCGGAGAGCCCCGGGCGCCGGCCCGTCCGGCGACCGATGACCAGGAGAATCGTCGTGGCGCCATCCTGTCCGCCGCCTCCCGGCTGGGCGCGGTCAAGGACATCGACCGGATCCAGGCCCAGGAGATCGCCGCCGACGCCGGCGTCGCGCTGCGCACCCTCTACCGCTATTACCCGTCCAAACATCATGTGTTCGCCGCGGTGCTCGACGCTCAGGTGTCCGGCTTCCGTCCGCCAGCAGCCAGTGGTAGCCCGGCCGACGACATCGCCGCTCTGATGGTCGCCGCCTGCCGTAACCTATTGCGCCACAAGCATCTTGCGCACGCGATGATCACCTCCACCCAGATCGTGCGCGCTCAGGCCGACGCGCCCGACGACCCCACACTGCGCGAACTCATCCTCAAGATCGCCGGCGTCGACAAGCCCACCGACGAACAACTGCGCCGCTCGCGCCTGGTGCAGCAGGCCGCGTTCGGCATCCTGACGTGGACGGTCGGCGGTGCGTTGCGGCCCGAGGATGCGCTGGCCGATGTGGACGTGGCGTGCCGCCTACTTGTCGGCGACGTGTTCTGAGACCCGGCTCGCCAGCACCGACCCGGTCAGAATCAGCACCAGCCCGGCGATGTGGAACCAGGTCACCGGTTCGCTTAGCAGCACCACCCCGGCGATCAGCGCCACCGCGGGGTTGACGTAGGTGAACAGCAGCGCACGGGTAGCGCCCACCTCCCTGATCAGGGCGAAGAACACCACAAATGCCAGCGCGGTGCAGATGCCGGCCAATGCCGCGATCGCCGCGTACGCGTGGCCGGTGAGCCCGTGCGACGGCCACGTGAATGCAGCCGGGGTGAGATACACCAACGCCGCCAGGCCCAGGCACGCCGACGTCAACGCGGGACCCGGCACGTCGGCGAGATAACGCGCGGCGATCAACGGCGCGATCGCGTAACACGTCGCCGTCAACAGCACCTCGATCACCGGCCACGCACCGCCGGCCGACAAACCCGGACCGGCCAGCACCGCAACGCCGGCCAATCCGATCCCGAGACCGGCCAGTCGGGAAGGTCCGAGTCGCTCACCGCCGGTCAGCCGGTCCAGCATCGCCGCGATGATCGGCGCGGCGGCGATCAGCAGCCCGGTGAGCGAGCTCGTGAGGTGCCGCTCGGCGTCCGACAGCAGCAGCCAGGCCGCGATCATCTCGAAGAACGCGAACCCCGCCACGGCCTTCCAATGTCGGCGCAGCAGCGCGCGGGCCTCGCGCGACACCGCCAGCGGCAACAGCAGCACCGCACCGACCGCCGAGCGGGTGAACACCAGCACCGGCACCGACACCTCGTCGACGGCCACCTTGATCAACAGATACGGGATGCCCCAGATGACGCTCATCGCGGCAAACAGTGCCCAGCCGCGCGCAGTCACGACGACCACATTACGAACGTGGTAAGTCTGAGGGCGTGTCCGACAGCCTGTTCGACGTGCCCGGCGACGCCGACGGTAAACCGTCGGCGGCACCGACGTCGGCTCCACTCGCGGTCCGGATGCGCCCAGCGAGCCTGGACGAGGTCGTCGGCCAGGAGAACCTGCTGCGCCAGGGATCGCCGTTGCGACGGCTCGTCGAGGGCTCCGGTGCTGCGTCGGTGATCCTTTACGGCCCGCCCGGGACCGGCAAGACCACGCTGGCGTCACTGGTGTCACAGGCGACCGGGCGGCGCTTCGAGGCGCTCTCGGCGCTGAGCGCAGGCGTCAAGGAGGTGCGCGCTGTCATCGACAACGCCCGCCGCGCCGCGGCCTACGGCGAACAGACCGTGCTGTTCATCGACGAGGTGCACCGATTCTCCAAGACACAGCAGGACGCGCTGCTCGCCGCGGTGGAGAACCGGGTCGTGCTGCTGGTGGCGGCGACCACCGAGAACCCGTCGTTCTCGGTCGTCGCGCCGCTGCTGTCCCGATCACTGATCCTGCAGTTGCAGCCGCTGACGGCCGACAACATCCGCACCGTGGTGCTGCGCGCCATCGACGACCCGCGCGGGCTGAACGGGGCGGTCACGGTCGACGACGACGCCGTCGAGCTGGTGGTACAGCTGTCCGCCGGAGATGCCCGCCGCGCGCTCACGGCTCTGGAAGTGGCGGCCGAGGCGGGCGAGCACGTCACCGTGGACACCGTCGAGCAGTCGCTGGACAAGGCCGCCGTCCGCTATGACCGCGACGGCGACCAGCACTACGACGTGATCAGCGCGTTCATCAAGTCGATCCGCGGCTCCGATGTCGACGCCGCATTGCACTATCTGTCGCGAATGCTGGTCGCGGGGGAGGACCCCCGATTCGTGGCCCGCCGGCTGGTGATCCTGGCCAGCGAGGACATCGGGATGGCCGATCCGACGGCGCTGCAGACCGCGATCGCTGCCGCGCAGACCGTCCAGTTGATCGGCATGCCCGAGGCACAGCTGACCCTCGCGCACGCGACCGTGCATCTGGCCACCGCCCCGAAATCCAATGCGGTCACCACGGCGCTCGGCGCCGCGATGAGCGATATCCGCAGCGGCAAGGCCGGTTTGGTTCCGCCGCACCTGCGCGACGGGCACTACGCGGGGGCGGCCAAGCTCGGCAACGCCGTCGGCTACCGATATCCACACGACGACCCCGATGGTGTTGTGCCGCAACAATATCCGCCCGACGAGGTGGTGGGTGTCGACTACTATAAGCCGACCAATCACGGTGCCGAGCGCGAGATCGCCAGCCGGCTGGACAAGCTGCGGGCGATCATCCGGCGCAAGCGCTGAGGTAACGGTCGGCGACGGGCACTCCTGTCAGTGGGTGGCGATAGCATCGAAAGTATGTTCGATGACCTCGAGCCGGACGCGCTGCCCACCGCCGATGATGCCGCGGTGGTCGGTGCGGTAGCGGGGTGGGCCCGCGGCGAGGCGGCGGCCGAGGCGCGGCGGCTGGCGTCGATCGCGGAATTGGTGGCGCGGCGCTGCGCACCCGACGACGAGGACCCCGACGAGGTCGACGGACGGGCGCGGTGGGCATGCGATCGCTGGGATGCGGTGGCCGCAGAGGTCGGGGCCGCGCTGGGGATCAGCGCGCGGCGTGCGTCTTCGCAGATGTATCTGGCTCGTTCGCTTCGCGAACGACTTCCGAAGGTCAATGCCGCCTTCATGGCCGGACGGATCGGGGCGCGGTTGGTGTCGACGATATCGTGGCGCACTCACCTGGTGATCGATGACGCGGCGATGGCAGCACTGGATGCGGATATCGCCGAGGCTGCCCAGGCGTGGGGTCCGTTGTCGGACCGGCGAGTCGAGACGCTGATCGATGCGCTTGTCGATGCCCACGATCCGGACGCTCGGCACTGGTTCGAGGAGGCGGCCCGCGGCATGGATGTGGAATTCGGAAAGCCCGACGATGCCAACGGAACCCGCTCGATGTGGGGTCGGCTGTACTCGACCCATGCCGAACTGATCGAGCGACGGCTGACAGCGATCGCCCGTGCGGTGTGCGACGGCGACCCGCGCACTGTCGGGCAGCGCCGTGCCGAGGCGATGGGGGCGGTCTTCGCCGGTGCCGACCGCATCGCGTGTCTCTGTGGACGTGCGGACTGCCCGAATCCCACCAGCGACGCACTGAAAGGCTCGGTGGTCATCCACGTGGTCGCCGACCACGCCGCGGTCGAGCAGGCCAAGACGCCGGCCACGACCGAGAAACGGCCCACACGGCGGTCGGCGGCGCTGATGGCCGGCGGTGGCGTCGTCCCCACTCCGCTGTTGGCCGAGTTGATCCGCGGAGGCGCACAAGTGGTCGGGTTAGCCGCGCCGTGCGAGGACGGTGAACCGCGGTATCGGCCGTCGGTGACACTGCAGCGCTTCGTGCGCTGCCGCGACCTGACGTGTCGCTTCCCGGGCTGTGACGCCCCGGCGGAGGTCTGCGATATCGACCATGCCATCGCCTATCCGGCCGGCGGCACGCATCCGTCCAACCTGCGTTGCTTGTGTCGTAAGCACCATTTATTGCGGACGTTCTGGGTCGGCGAGGACGGATGGTCGGACAAGCAGTTTCCTGATGGCACCATCATCTGGACCGCGCCGTCGGGGCACACCTACACGACGCACCCGGGCGCCCGCATGTACTTCCCCGACTGGGATACCACCGCCGCCGAACTGTCCGGCGTGCGACGGCCGACCGAACCGGTCGATCGAGTCCTGCGGATGCCGCGCCGACGGCGTACCCGCGAAGCCACCCGCGCTCAACGCATCAAGAACCGCCGTACCCGAAGCGATACCAGCTGACGGCTTTTGCCGAAATGCCGTTAGCTCATGCCATTTCGGGCACGCGCAGGCGCGCGATCGCCAACTCGAACTCACCGACGTCAAGCTGGTCAGCACCCAGATCCCGCAGTAATGCGGTCCGCAATGACCGTGCCGCGTCGCGGCTGCGTTCCATCGCGTCCTGGCTGTCGTAGGTCGTCGACACAACGGCTCGACCCGATGCGCGGTCACTCATCATGCTGGTGCTGCAGAACCCCTCGAGCTGTTCGATCTCCGGCAACACCGTCGTCTTGTAGAACTCGACGGCGTGGTCGAACTGTTCGGGCCTCGCCTGGAGCCAGGTGGTCCGAACACAGGCGCCGTCGCCGGAGCGGTGATCGCGATGCACGGCTGCGATCTGCCATTCGTCCACTGACGCGGTGGTCCCGAGCACCTGGGCCGCCCGATCCCGAAACAGCCGAACCTCCGCAGCGCTGGCCTGCATCGCCGCGCTGTCCTCCCAAGCGGTGGTGACGATGCACCGGCCCGATTCGCGGTCGGTCAGAAGTGACATGCCCACACATCCGGTCATGCCGTGCAAAGCCGGCATCACCTCGTCGCGGAACACCGCAATTCCGGCGTCGATGGATTCCGGGCGCGCGGCAAACGTGGTAGAGCGTGCGTGCACGGTCCACCTCCTTCGACTCGGGGCAGCGCCCCGGTGGCGCCACCGGCACTCTTCACCTTCCTCCACCCGATAGGCGCTGGCAATGGTCACCTACGCTGGAAAAGGTGGACACCGACGTGCTCGACATCGACAGCTCGCGGCGGCAGATCGTCGACCTCACCGACGAGGTGCGGTCGTTCTGCCGCGGCCGCGGTGACGGACTTCTCAACGTGTTCGTGCCGCATGCCACCGCCGGCGTCGCCGTCATCGAGACCGGGGCGGGCTCCGACGACGACCTGCTCGACACCCTCGAACGCCTGATGCCGCGCGACGACCGCTACCGACACTCGCACGGGTCACCTGGTCACGGCGCCGACCACGTCATGCCGGCAATCGTCGCGCCGTCGGTGACGGTCCCGGTGGCCGACGGCAAGCCGCTGCTGGGCACCTGGCAGAGCATCGTGCTGGTCGACCTGAACCGGGACAATCCGCGCAGATCGGTTCGCCTGAGCTTCGTCGGCGGGTGACCGCTAGGCGCCCGGTAATGTGGTGCGGTCGAAGCGTCCGTCGAGCCCGCACCCCGAACGCAAGGAAACCCAGTGCAGACACACGAGATCAGGAAGCGATTCCTGGATCACTTCGTGCAAGCAGGCCACACCGAGGTGCCGAGTGCCTCGGTGATCCTCGACGACCCGAACCTACTGTTCGTCAACGCGGGCATGGTGCAGTTCGTGCCGTTCTTCCTCGGGCAGCGCACCCCGCCATACGCGACCGCGACCAGCGTCCAGAAGTGCATCCGTACCCCTGACATCGACGAGGTGGGTGTCACCACCCGCCACAACACCTTCTTCCAGATGGCGGGCAACTTCTCGTTCGGTGACTACTTCAAGCGCGGCGCGATCGAGCTGGCGTGGACGTTGCTGACAAATCCGGTCGCCGACGGTGGCTACGGATTCGATCCGGAGCGGTTGTGGGCGACGGTCTTCTACGACGACGACGAGGCCGTGCAGTTGTGGCAGGAGGTCGCCGGCCTGCCGATCGAGCGGATCCAGCGTCGGGGCATGGCCGACAACTACTGGTCGATGGGCATCCCCGGCCCCTGCGGCCCGTGCTCGGAGATCTATTACGACCGCGGCCCGGAGTACGGCGTCGAGGGCGGACCGGAAGCCGACGAGAACCGGTACATCGAAATCTGGAATCTCGTGTTCATGCAGAACGAGCGCGGCGAGGGCACCAGCAAGGACGACTTCGAGATCCTCGGGCCGTTGCCTCGCAAGAACATCGACACCGGCATGGGTGTGGAGCGCATCGCCTGCCTGCTGCAGAACGTCGACAACGTATACGAGACCGACCTGGTGAGACCCGTCATCGACAAGGTCGCCGAGTACGCGCCGATTCCGTACGGAACCCACGGCTCCCATGCCAGTGACGTCCGCTACCGGGTGATCGCCGACCACAGCCGCACCGCGGCGATCATCATCGGCGACGGGGTCACCCCCGGTAACGAGGGCCGCGGCTACGTCCTGCGCCGGCTGCTGCGGCGCATCATCCGCGCGGCCAAGCTGCTCGGTGTCGAGCAGCCGATCATGGCGGAGCTGATGGTCACCGTCCGCGACGCGATGGGTCCGTCGTATCCGGAGCTGGTCACCGATTTCGACCGGATCCAGCGCATCGCGGTGGCCGAGGAGACCGCGTTCAACCGGACGCTGGCGTCGGGGTCGAAGCTGTTCGAAGAGGCCGCTGCCGCAACGAAATCCGCGGGCAAGAACGTTCTGGGCGGGTCAGACGCGTTCGCCCTGCACGACACCTACGGCTTCCCGATCGAGCTCACGCTGGAGATGGCCGCCGAGGCCGGCCTGAGTGTGGACGAGCTCGGCTTCCGTGAGCTGATGGCTGAGCAGCGTCGCCGCGCCAAGGCCGACGCCGCGGCGCGCAAGCACGCCCACGCCGACCTCTCGGCGTTCCGCGAGCTGGTCGACGCCGGGCCGACAGAGTTCACCGGATTCGACGAATTAACCTCTGACGCGCGAATTCTCGGGATCTTCGTCGACGGCAAGCGGGTGCCCGTGGCCGCGCATGTCGGCCGTGAGCACGCACCCGAGCGCGTCGAGATCGTGCTGGACCGCACCCCCCTATATGCCGAATCCGGCGGGCAGATCGCCGATGCCGGCTGGATCAGCGGCACCGGTGGCAGCGGTTCGGCCAAGGCCGCGGTCACCGATGTGCAGAAGATCGCCAAAACGCTATGGGTGCACCGGGTCAACGTCGAGTCCGGTGAGTTCGTCGAAGGCGACACCGTCACCGCCGCCGTCGACCCGGAGTGGCGCCACGGCGCCACCCAGGGCCACTCCGGCACACACATGGTGCACGCGGCGTTGCGACAGGTGTTGGGGCCCAATGCCGTTCAGGCCGGTTCGCTGAATCGCCCGGGCTATCTGCGGTTCGACTTCAACTACCAGGGTGCGTTGAGCGACCAGCAGCGGGCTCAGGTCGAGGAAGTCACCAATGAGGCCGTGCAGGCCGACTTCGAGGTGCACACCTTCAACGAGAAGCTGGAGAAAGCCAAGGCGATGGGCGCCATGGCGATGTTCGGTGAGTCCTACCCCGACGAGGTTCGGGTTGTCGAGATCGGCGGACCGTTCTCGCTGGAACTCTGCGGTGGCACCCACGTGCACAATTCGGCCCAGATCGGTCCGGTCACCATCTTGGGTGAGTCGTCCGTCGGCTCCGGCGTGCGCCGCGTCGAGGCCTACGTCGGCCTGGACTCGTTCCGTCACCTGGCCAAGGAGCGCGCGCTGATGGCCGGGCTGGCATCGTCGCTGAAGGTGCCCTCGGACGAGGTGCCGGCACGGGTGGCGAACCTCGTCGAACGGCTCAGGGCCGCCGAGAAGGAACTCGACCGGGTTCGGCTGGCCACTGCCCGGGCCGCGGCGGCGAACGCTGCCGCGGGAGCGGAGCAGGTAGGTAATGTCCGTCTCGTGGCGCAGCGGATGTCGGCCGGGATGAATGCCGGTGATCTGCGCTCGCTGGTCGGCGACATTCGCGGCAAGATGGGCTCCGAGCCCGCAGTCGTGGTGCTCATCAGCGAAGGGCCCGAAGGAACGGTTCCGTTCGTGGTGGCAACCAACACGGCTGCGCAGGACGCGGGGGTGCGTGCCAACGAACTGATCAAGCAGATCTCGTCGGCGGTCGACGGACGGGGCGGCGGCAAGGCTGATCTGGCGCAGGGATCAGGAAAGAACTCGGCCGGAATCGATGCGGCACTGGGGGCGGTTCGCGCAGAGATCGCGCGGAGCTAGGCTCAGTGCTCTCCGCACAGAATCGTGTCCCGGACCGGCCCGGCGCAGACGATCCCGGTCGGGGGCGTCGGCTCGGTGTCGACGTGGGAACGGTGCGGATCGGTGTGGCGGTCAGCGACCCGGACGGCATCCTGGCCACCCCGGTCGAGACGGTGCGGCGGGAACGGACCGGCAAACATCTGCGGCGGCTCGCCGCCTTGGTCACCGAACATGACATCGTCGAGGTGGTGGTCGGGCTGCCGCGCACGCTGGCCGACCGGGCCGGAGCATCGGCTCAGGACGCGGTCGACGTCGCCGACGCGCTGGCGGAGCGGATCTCGCCGGTGCCGGTGCGGCTGGCCGACGAACGATTGACGACGGTGGTCGCGCAGCGGTCGCTGCGGGAGGCCGGTGTGCGTGCCAAGTCTCAGCGCGGGGTGATCGACCAGGCCGCCGCGGTGGGGATACTTCAAGGCTGGCTTGACCAGCGCCGCAATGTGACTCACGGGAGCGACGATGTCTGACGACTACGACGATCGCTCAGGCCCGGTGGCAGTCGGTCCGCCGCGGCGCAAGATGAGCCGCTTGGAACGGGTCCGTGCCAAGCGAAACCGAAACCGGCGCAAGATGATCGGGGCCGCGGCAGCAGCCCTGCTGGTGGTGATCGTGGTAGCCGCGGTATACCTCGGCGCCAAGCTGTTCAGTGGCGACAGCGGTTATGCGGGCGAAGGCAAGGACGACGTCGTCATCCAGGTGCACGACGGTGATTCCACCACTCAAATCGGGCAGACGCTGCGCGACAAGAACGTCATCGCCAACATCAAGGGATTCGTCGACGCAGCCAAGAAGAACGGGGCGATCGCCGCGATCCAGCCCGGGTACTACACGGTGCGCACCGAGATGTCGGCGTCGGCGGCGGTGGGTCGGCTGGCTGACCCGCACAACCGGGTGGGCAAGCTGGTGATTCCGGAGGGCCGGCAACTCGACGACATCGCCGAGGTCGGCTCGGGCAAGGTCACCGACGGCATCTTCACGCTGATCTCCAAGTCCACCTGTGTCCCGGCGAACGGTCAGCAGAAGTGCGTTGCAGCCGAGGATCTGCGTCGGGTGGCCGAGCAGGCGCCGCCCGCGCAGTTGAACGTGCCGCAGTGGGCGACACAACCGGTGACCGCGCTCGGCAGGAACCATCGCCGGCTCGAGGGGCTGATCGCGCCGGGCACCTGGAACGTCGACCCGGCGGCATCACCGCAGGAGATTTTGGCCAAGCTGGTCGGCCAGAGTGCCGACCAGTACGTCGGCGTCGGGCTGCTGGACACCGCGGCGGCAATGCGGATGTCGCCCTACCAGATCCTGATCGTCAGCTCGCTGGTACAGCGCGAGGCCAAACCCCACGACTTCTCGAAGGTCGCGCGGGTGATCTACAACCGGTTGGCCGTGCCGCAGAAGCTGGAATTCGATTCGACGGTGAACTATCCGCTGGACCGCCAGGAAGTGGCCACCACCGACGTCGACCGCGCGCAGGTGACACCGTGGAACACCTACGCGATGGAGGGCCTGCCGGCCACGCCGATCTGTTCGCCCGGCCAGGACGCGTTGGCGGCGGCAGAGCGGCCCGAGGCAGGGGACTGGCTGTACTTCGTGACGGTGGACACCGAGGGCACCACATTGTTCACCCGCGACTATCAGCAGCACCTGGCGAATATCGATCTGGCGCGACGTAACGGCGTGCTGGATTCCGCGCGCTGATGAGTCCGCGTAAAGCGGCGGTGCTCGGCTCGCCGGTTGCGCATTCCAAGTCGCCGCAGCTACACCTGGCCGCCTATCGCGCGCTCGGGCTCACCGACTGGACCTATGAGCGCATCGAGTGTACTTCCGATGAATTGCCCTCTCTGGTCAAGGGTTTCGGCCCGGAATGGGTCGGGGTGTCGGTGACCATGCCGGGTAAGTTCGCCGCGCTGCAGACCGCCGACGAGCACACCGAACGCGCTGCGTTGGTCGGCTCGGCCAACACGCTGGTTCGGACCGGCCGCGGCTGGCTAGCGGACAACACCGACATCGACGGGGTCGGGGGCGCGCTGGCGCACATCCGCCATCTGCGGCGTGCGATCGTGCTGGGCTCGGGTGGAACCGCACCCGCGGCAGTGGTGGCATTGGCCGATCTCGGCGCTACCGAGATCACCGTCGTCGCCCGCGACCGGGACAAGGCCGTTCGGCTGTTGGAGCTAAGCCGCGCGGTCGGCGTCACCGCGGAGTACTGCGACCTCACCGATGCTGCGCTTCCCGAGGTGGTCGCCACCGCCGACGTCCTGGTGAGCACTATTCCCGCCGACGCCGCGGCCGCCTACGCCGCAGTGTTCGCCGGAATTCCGGTGCTGCTGGATGCCATCTACGACCCGTGGCCCACCCCGCTGGCCGCCGCCGTGCACGATGCGGGCGGTGAGGTGATCAGCGGGGTGCAGATGCTGCTGAACCAGGCGTTCAGTCAGGTCGAACAATTCACAGGGCGACCGGCGCCGCGAGAGCAGATGGCGGCCGCGCTGGGTTAACGTCCGCGCATGCGGGTTGCTGTGGTTGGGATCGTGCTGGCTTGGACGGTGGCGTTGACCGTGTTCGATGTCCGCGAGCGGCGGCTGCCGAACTCTTTGACGTTGCCGGGGGCCGTCGCGGTGTTGGGTGTGGCGGCCGCCTGCGGCCGGGGTCTGCCGGCGCTGGCAGGCGCGCTCGGCCTGGCGGCGCTCTATTTGATTGTCCACCAGGTGGTTCCGGCTGGGCTGGGCGCCGGCGATGTGAAGCTGGCGCTCGGTGCGGGCGGGCTCACGGGCGCGTTCGGGCCTGACGTGTGGCTGCTGGCCGCGCTGGGCGCGCCGGTGCTGACCGCGTTGGTGGCCGTCGTCATCGCCGTGCGGCATCGGACTTCGACGGTGCCGCATGGACCGTCGATGTGTCTGGCGAGTCTGGCCGCGGCGGCGCTGGTGGTGTTCTGAAGAGCCAGCGACCCGCGAGTGTGGGCCTTATGCACGGATTTTCGTCGATTTCCAGGCATAACCTGCACAGTCGCGAGCGGGTTTAGCCTGCGTCACTACCCGACGATGCGGCATCGGTGAGCAATTGGCGCAGCCGGTCCAGGGGATCGCCACCACCCAGCTGGTGTGGCGCCGACGGCTGGACTCCGGGGCTGGGCAGCCGGTCGGGGGAGATGTCCGACAGCCCCTGGCCTGATGGGCCCAATGCCGGCGGTGTCGTGTCAGATTCGGCTGGCGCGGCACCGGCCGGGGGAGGTGGCGGTGGCGGTGGGGGTGCGGCCATCCCCGGCGGCGGTGGCGGCGGAACACTATGCAGCCACGCGATCTTGGCGTTCAGGCGCGCCTGGGCCTCCGCGCGGACCACCCGCCGGTCGGGCTGGGCATCGTCATTGCCTGCGAAGCAGCCCGCGGCTGCCTCGGTCACGATTCCCAGCGCGCTGCGGTAGCGCTCCTCGGCCGCCGCCGTCCGCCCCGCAGCCGCTGCCACGTCACCCTGCGTCTCACGGACCAGTTCCAGATTGACCCGCACCGGACAGGACTGGTCGCCGGCCAGCGCACGGGAGAACTCGTCGTCGGCATCACCGAGGCGGCCCTCCAGGACGGCGGCCGATCCGCCCGCGAACGGCGCCTTCGCGGGCTCGATCAGGTTCAGCACGCCCAGCCTGGAGGCGTCGGCGTGCAGCGCTGCGCCATCACCACGAGCGAAATGGGAAATAGCTGAATCACCAACCAGTACAACGGATATCATCTTGACAGCCACGGCCACCGCCAGCAGCACCACGGGCGCTGACCACAGCAGCAACCGGCGACGCAAGCGCAACCTTCCCGTGGTCAACGCGGCTCCCGTCGCGATGCGCGGTTACGCCAGAACTCGCGCACCGTCAGATAGATCTCGGGCAGTAACAGGCCGGCCGCCAGCAGTGCGAACACCCAGTACAGCTCGGCACGGTCGGGGACCGGGATAGAGGTCAACGATGCGCTCTGCGAACCGCTGTCCGGTTTCAGCTGTGGCAGGGCGCCGGTCACCGGCGCAGCGGGGTCACGATGCACGTACTGCACGCCGAGTTCGTCTGCGACACCGCGCAATCGACTCTCGTCGAGTGCGGAGATCACCGGAGCGCCGGACCGGGCGTCGGACAGATACGTCACCGCGCCGTCGACGTACGCACCCGGAATCGGACCGCCCGTCGCGGTGCCGTAACCGAAAACCGCACCACCGGAGACCCGGTCGCCGACCGAGAAGCTGCCCTGCGGTGCCGTCGACCCGCCGGCGCCCTCGCCCAGATAGAACACCAGGTTCCGCGCCCGTGGATACTGCTGGTCGGCCTGAATGAGTTGATAGCGCAGCAGATTGGCTGCCGCGCCGGCGTCCACCCGCAACGCGGCGTCTGGTGTCACGCTGACGTACGGCGAGAGACCCGCGATGACCGCCTTGAGGCTCCAGACGTCTTCGGACAGCGGCCAGTCGATCGCCGGAGCCGTCGCGAAGCCGATCACCGCGAAGCGCGCCTTCGGGTAGGTGTCGACTATGGCGGTCATGTCGGTGCGGATGCCGGACATCCGGGTCGCTCCGCCATAGTCGGACACCCGGGAGTCCACCGAACGGTCGACGACGAAGAACACGTTGGTGTTCGCGCCCTGGCTCACGGCTGCCGCATCGCGGTCGGGTTGCGGCTGGGCGGGCGATTCGATGCCGGGTCGGGCGGCCGCGACGACCAACAGCACCATCGCCAATGTCGTTGTGCTCCAGCGAAACAGTGCTATCCGGCGACTGTCGCCGGTGTGCGCCAGCACCGCCGACAACGTCACGGCCCGGACGCCGACGATGACGGCGGCCAACACCAGCAGTAGCGCCAGCGGTAGCACCGGATGCACACTCATCGGCGCACCACCACCAGGGCGACGCCCAGCAGGGCGGCAACCGCCAGTCCTGTGACGAGCAGCGGGCCGGGTTCGTCGGGCAGTTGCCCGGTGATCCGTGCGCCGCCGGGCAGGACCACCGGTGCGGGGTTGGCGCGGATCGCGTCGACGTCGTCGGTCAGCGTGGGATCCGAATCGCCGGCGTGATAGCGAAAGAACCGCCCTCCGCTGCGCTCGGCGAGCGTGCTGAGCTCGGTGTCGCCGCGCTGCGCGGCATCGCTGACGTCCACCCGTGCGATGGCGTTCACCTGGATGCCTGCCTTGTCCGCCATATCGGCGACCTGCTGCCCGCTGAACAACGAGCGCTCGTCGCCGGGACTGAACGTGCTGGGCCCCAGATAGATCAGCGATCTGCGGTGGCTGGTCGGTTCGGTGCCGAACCCGGTCATGCACAGCGCGAGCGTGTCCCGCAGGCTGGGCGCATAGTCGGTGTAGCTGACCGTCTTGGCGAACTCGGCGGCCTGCGCAGCGTTCGGCGCACCATACTCACCGAGCCGCTGTGCGGCGTACTGGTAGTCGCGGGTCAGCGGCAGCACCCGCACGGTCGGGGAGGTCAGCCCGATCCGCTGGGCATCGTATGTCGTTGCCTGCCGGGCGAAGTGGTTGAGGAATTGTGAGGTGGTCCCGTCAGTGACCGGCGCGCCGACGCACAGCATCACGTCCTTGGGATGCAGCGCCTCGAACTCGCGCCCCGAGCCCGACGGCCGCGCGGCGGTCAGCGCGGCGCTCAAGAACAGCACGACCAGCAGCGCGATCGTCGTGACCGCCAGCACTGTCTCCCGCCGCCGGATCCGCGCATACTCGGGCAGTGCGGTCAGCCGGTCGACGTGTGCCAGCGGCCGCAGCGTCCGGTCGGCCCGCGCGCTGGGCAGGGCCATTGCCAACACCACGCAGACGGCCAGGGCCAGCACCCCGGCCAGCGCAATCGGCCACCACCTCAGGTCCACGAGCGGATCAACTCCTCGGCTTGTGCGCCGAGCCGGTCGGGGTCGGCGTCGGTGCCGGCGTCGAACCGGGCGTCACGCAGCGCGGCGATCAGTGGTGCGGCCGGCGCGAGCGTCCCCGCAGCGATCTCGTCGACGTGCAGATACTGCGCCCGCACTCCGGTGGTCTGATGCAGGAAGCTGCGGACGGTGTGGCTCATCTGGTCATAGGCCTGTGCGTCGGACAACTCGCCACGGCGCCGGCGGTCGGTGATGTGCCGAATGCTGCCTGCGAAGCGCCGCCGCGTCAGCCAGGCGTGAAGATCACCGAGCGCAGGAAGCTCCCGAAGTCGGGCGTTCGGCAGAGTAGCTACGAAAACTGCTGCGTACCAGACGATCACCATCAGCAGGAGCACGACGGCGAGCCACAACCACCATGATGAGTAAGGAGTCGGGCCGCCGACGAAGCGCAGCAGGTCACCCGGCACGGGCGAACACCTCCGCCATCGCGGTGAGCCGGGGCCGGATCTCGTCGCTGCGCCCGATCGTGGTGAAGGGGATCGCGTGGGAGGTGAGGAATGCCTCGAGTCGCGCTCGGCGACGGTGCTCGGCGCGGCGATATGCTACTTCGACCCGCCGGCCCAGCCGGGTCCGGCTGGGCACCACCGCACCGGTCGCCACGTCGTAGCCATCGCTGTCACCGCTGACCGCGGGCATGTCGGAGACAAAAGTCCACAACAGGTCGTGGCGGGCGGCCAGCCGGCCGGTGACCTCGTCGAGCCCGGCGATCACATCCGGTTCGTCCGACACCACGACCAGCAGCATGCGCCGACGGTAATGGGTTGCCACATACTGCAATTGAGCCTCGATGCTGCTGGGGCCAGGATTGGTCATGGTGTGCCGATAGAAATGGGCGAGCATGCCTTCGATATGTGTTTCGCCGCGGCCGGCCCGGATGCTGGCGCTTCCCCTGGCGTCGCCGTAGACCATTCCGATCTCGTCGGAGCGGCCCAGCGTGATCAAGCCGAACGCGCCCAGAATCGCCTCGCTCACATCGCGTTTGGTCTCCCCGCCGGCCGCCAGTGCGGTCATGTTCCGGCCGGCGTCGGCGACCAGAAGGATCTTGTGATGTTTCTCGGACACGAAACGTTTGATCAGAACAGTGCCCGATCGCGCGGTGGCCTTCCAGTCGATGTCGCGGACGTCGTCCCCCGGTACGTACGGCCGCAGGTCATCGAATTCCATGCTGCGGGTGTGCAGTAGCGCGTAGCGGCCACCTTCGAGGAGCCCGCGGGTGTCATTACCGAAGAACCGTCTCGCTCGGTTGAGGTGCTGGCTCATGCCTTTAGGGCACTCGGACCGCATGGAGAATGGCGTCGATCACCGTTTCCGAGGTGATGCCGGACGCGGCCGCTTCGAAGCCGAGGATCAACCGGTGCCGCAGGATGCGGTGGGCGAGTTTGGCGATGTCGTCGGGAATGACGTGGGCACGCCCGGACAGCACAGCCAGCGCGCGGGCGGCGCGGCAGAACGCGATCGTGGCGCGTGGGCTGGCGCCGTATTCGACGAGCCGGGCCAGCTTGGGTTCCAGGTACACCTGCGGGTTGCGGCTGACGGCGACCAATTCACTGGCGTACCGCATCAGCGCCGGATCCATCTGCACCGAGCGCACCACCTGCTGAAGGCTGCGAATGTCGTCGAGACCGACCACCGCACCGCGCCGACGGTCTTTGTCGAACAGCCCGGCGTCCATTCGGTGGATCATTTCGACCTCTTCGGTCACCGACGGGTAGGCCACGACGTCTTTGAGCATGAACCGGTCGGTCTGGGCCTCCGACAGCGGATATGTGCCCTCCTGGTCGACGGGGTTCTGGGTGGCGACCACCAGGAACGGTTCCGGGATGGGGTACACGGTGCCGGCGATCGTGGTCTGGCGTTCCTCCATCGCCTCGAGCATGGCGCTCTGTGTCTTGGCGCTGGAGCGGTTGATCTCGTCGAGCAGCACCACGTTGGTGTGCACCGGGCCGAGTTGGGTGACGAACCTGTTCGTCGCAGCCTCGTACACCTGGGTGCCGATGATGTCGCTGGGCAGCAGGTCGGGGGTGCACTGGATGCGCTGAAAGCCACCGTGGACGGATTCGGCGATCACCCGCGCGGCGGTGGTCTTGGCCAGCCCGGGCACGCTCTCGATCAGCACGTGGCCGCCGGCGGCCAGCCCGATCAACAGTGATTCCCGGAGATTGTCCTGGCCGACCACGGTCGAGGAGAACGCGGCCGATACCGCATCAACAGTGCGTCGAGCCTGATCGAGCGAGCGTGGATCGGTATGCAGTCCTGCGGTGGTCATCGAGTCCTTTCGGGACTTGTACGCATCTCAATGTCGTCATCCGCCGGGTCTGGACGGTGATCGGGATCTGCCTCCGCGGGGTCTTCCGGCGGGGGAAAAGGCTCACCGAACGGGAAGTCGTCTTCACCGTATTCATCCGCCACGACCGCCGACCCCGTTACGTCGGCCTCGTCGTCGGCCTCGTCACCGTCGGCGATGTCGGGAACGAAGTCGTCCGGCACCAACGACCGCGCACCGTCGGCCACCTCCTCGTTGCGCTCCTCGCGGCGTTCCGCGCGCACGTCTCTGGCGAGCAGAAACAGCCCGGCGAGCGCCAGCACGATCACCCCGGCCGCGGCCCAGACGCTGCCGCTGATCAGGGCCACCACGAACATCACGCAGCTCGCTGCGGCGACGATGACCGCATTGCGCATGATGTCCTCCTGGCTGGGGGTTACCCGTTGCGTGTGCGGCGAACACCCTGGTGGTGGGAAAGCAGATTGGGTCTGCCGTGGCCGACGTGGGAAGATGGGACGCGTGTTGCGATGGACGACTGCCGGTGAATCTCACGGCCGCGCGCTGGTAGCCATGGTCGAAGGCATGGTCGCCGGTGTGCGTGTGACGTCCGCCGACATCGCCGAGCAGCTCGCCCGCCGCCGGCTGGGCTATGGCCGTGGCGCCCGGATGAAGTTCGAACAGGACCAGGTCACCGTTCTGGCGGGCGTCCGTCACGGTGAAACCCTCGGCGGCCCGATCGCCATCGAGATCGGCAACACCGAGTGGCCCAAGTGGGAGACCGTGATGGCCTCCGACCCAGTAGCCGCCGAGGATTTGGATTCAGCGCGCAACGCGCCGCTGACCCGACCGCGGCCCGGACATGCCGACTTCGCGGGCATGCTCAAGTACGGCTTCGACGATGCCCGCCCCGTTCTGGAGCGCGCCAGCGCCCGAGAGACCGCCGCCCGGGTCGCGGCAGGCACCGTCGCCCGGTCCTTCCTGCGCCAGGCGCTCGGCGTCGAGGTGCTCTCGCACGTCATTTCGATCGGAGCGTCGAAGCCCTACGACGGCCCGCCGCCGGTCGTCGGCGACCTGAACCGCATCGACGAGAGCCCGGTCCGCGCCTCGAACTCCGACGCCGAAGCCGACATGATCTCCCAGATCGAGGCCGCCAAACGTGACGGCGACACCTTGGGCGGCGTCGTCGAGGTCGTCGTCCACGGGCTGCCCATCGGGCTGGGCTCGTTCACCAGCGGCGAGGACCGGCTCGACAGCCAGCTCGCCGGCGCGGTGATGGGCATCCAGGCCATCAAGGGCGTCGAGATCGGTGACGGCTTCGAGACGGCACGCCGCCGCGGCAGCCAGGCGCATGACGAGATGTACCCCGGTCCCGACGGCGTGGTGCGGTCCACCAACCGGGCCGGCGGCCTGGAAGGCGGCATGACGAACGGCTTGCCGCTGCGGGTGCGGGCGGCGATGAAGCCGATCTCCACGGTGCCGCGAGCCCTGGCCACCGTCGATATGGCCACCGGCGACGAGGCTGTCGCCATCCACCAGCGTTCCGACGTGTGCGCGGTGCCCGCCGCGGGCGTCGTCGTCGAAACCATGGTCGCCCTGGTGCTTGCCCGTGCGGCGCTGCAGAAGTTCGGCGGTGACTCGCTGGAGGAGACCCGCCGCAATGTCGAGAGCTACCTGCAGGCAGTCAGTAGGCGCATGCCCGGGGAAACTCGAGAATCACCAGTGCGGGCGTCGGGGTAGCGCGGTGGCGCCGAAAGCCGTACTGATCGGACTGCCCGGTTCCGGGAAGTCGACCATCGGGCGGCGGTTGGCCAAGGCGATGGGCGTAGCGATGCTGGACACCGACGCCGCCATTGAGGAGAAGACCGGCCGCACCGTCGCCGACATCTTCGCGAACGACGGTGAGAAGGAATTCCGCCGCCTCGAAGAAGAGGTCATTCGCGATGCGCTGGCCACCCATGACGGCATCCTGTCCCTCGGTGGCGGCGCGGTCACCACGCCCGGTGTGCGCGACGCACTATCCGGGCACACGGTGGTATTCCTGGAGATCAGCGCGGCCGAAGGGGTGCGGCGGACCAGCGGCAGCACCGTGCGCCCGCTACTGGCCGGGCCCGATCACGCCGAAAAATACCGCTCGCTGATGAACGAGCGGGTGCCGCTCTACCGGCAGGTCGCCACGGTCCGGATCAACACCAACCGCCGCAACCCCGGTGCCGTTGTGCGGCATATCGTTTCGAGGCTGGAAAATCCGCAGCCACCGCGCCGGCGAAGGCCGCCGTGGCGGCGTTCGCCGGCGACGTCCGAAAAGCCTTCCCCCCCAACACCACCGGATGAGCCAGTGGAGTCCACCCCGGTCACGCCCGCCACCCCGGCGGCGATGGCCGCCCGCCGCGCCGGAGTTCGCAAATGACAGAGTCTCCATCACCGGTGACCATCGAGGTCGCCGTCGATCCGCCATACCCGGTGATCGTGGGCACCGGCCTGCTCGGTGAGCTCGGTGAGCTGCTCGGTGGCCGACACAAGGTGGCCATCCTGCATCAGCCGGTGCTGGCGCAGACCGCTGAGGCCATCCGGGCGCATCTGGCGGACTCCGGTGTCGAGGCGCACCGCATCGAGATCCCCGACGCCGAGGCCGGTAAGGACCTGCCGGTTGTCGGGTTCATCTGGGAAGTGCTCGGCCGCATCGGAATCGGCCGCAAGGATGCATTGGTCAGCCTCGGTGGCGGTGCGGCGACGGATGTGGCCGGCTTCGCCGCGGCGACCTGGCTGCGCGGTGTCGACATCGTGCATGTGCCGACGACGCTGCTGGCGATGGTCGACGCGGCCGTCGGCGGGAAGACCGGGATCAACACCGATGCGGGCAAGAACCTGGTCGGCGCCTTTCACCAACCGGCAGGCGTACTGGTCGACCTGGCGATGCTGGAGACGTTGCCGCACAATGAACTCGTCGCCGGGATGGCCGAGATCGTTAAGGCCGGCTTCATTGCCGACCCGAAGATCCTCGACCTCATCGAGGCCGACCCGCAGGCTGCGGTCGACCCGGCCGGCGCGGTGCTGCCCGAGCTGATTCGCCGGGCGATCGCCGTCAAGGCCGAGGTGGTGGCCGCCGACGAGAAAGAGTCGGCGTTGCGCGAGATCCTCAACTACGGACACACTTTGGGCCACGCCATCGAACGACGCGAGCGTTACAAGTGGCGCCACGGTGCGGCGGTCTCGGTGGGCCTGGTGTTCGCCGCGGAGCTGGGCCGGCTGGCCGGACGGCTCGACGACGACACCGCGGCCCGTCACCGCGCAGTGCTGACGTCACTGGGCCTGCCGGTGAGTTACGACGCCGACGCCCTGCCCGAACTCGTGGAAAGCATGGCCGGCGACAAGAAGACCCGCTCGGGCGTGCTGCGGTTCGTGGTGCTCGACGGGCTGGCCAAGCCGGGTCGGCTGGAAGGTCCGGATCCGGCGCTGTTGGCGGCGGCCTATGCGGAGGTGGCCAAGTGACAACCGTTCTCGTGCTCAACGGTCCGAACCTCGACCGGCTCGGTCGCCGCGAACCCGAGATCTACGGCAGCACAACCTACGACGACCTCGTCGCACTGGTGGAAAGGCAGGCGACCGAACTGGGCCTGGCCGCGGTGGTGCGGCAGTCCAACAGCGAAGGCCAGCTGCTGGACTGGCTGCATGCCGCCGCGGACGCCGGCGACCCGGTGATCCTGAACGCCGGGGCGCTGACACACACCTCGATAGCGCTGCGCGATGCCTGTGCCGAGCTGAAGGCGCCGCTGATCGAGGTGCACATCTCGAATGTGCATGCGCGAGAAGATTTTCGGCACCGCTCGTACCTGAGCGGGGTAGCGACCGGGGTGATCGTCGGGCTGGGAATTCAGGGTTACCTGCTGGCGCTGCGTTACCTGGCGACCTTGGAAACGACGCTCGATCAGTCGTGAACAACCGGTTGACGTTGGGCGGGGCCTGCGTCACGCGCGTCGTCGAAACCCACATCCAGATGCGGACATCGCTGTTCGCCGACACACCGGCGCACGCGTGGGCCGACAACGCTGATCTGCTCGAGCCGTCTTTCTGGGACCGCGACGGCGAGCTGTGGCGCATCGCGATGCAATCGTGGGTGGTGGAGGCCGACGGTCTGCTCGTCGTGGTCGACACCGGGGTGGGCAACGACCGTGACCGGCCGCATATGCCGCCGCTGCATCACCTGTCGACCGACTTCTTGGCACAGTTCAGCGCGGCCGGGTTCGACCCGGCGGACGTCGACGTCGTGGTCAACACGCACCTGCACACCGACCATGTCGGCTGGAACACCCACCTCGTCGACGGCCGATGGGTGCCGACGTTCCCCAATGCGCGCTACGTGGTGCCCGAAGCCGACCACCGCTTCTTCGGTCCCGGCGGCGACGGTGAGAACGACGGTATGCGAACAGTGTTGGCCGACAGCGTGATTCCGGTGACCGATCAGATCCAGCTGTGGTCCGACGACCTGCAGTTGAGCCCCTCACTGAGGTTGCGCCCGGCTGCCGGACACACGCCCGGCTCGTCGGTGCTGTGGCTCGACGCGGGCAGCCCCGCCGTGTTCGTCGGCGATCTGACGCACTGCCCGATCCAGATCCGGCGGCCCGACGACGCGTGCGCGTTCGACGTCGACCCGGTCGCCGCGGGCGGCACCCGCCGGCGCGTGTTCGCCGAGGCGGCGCAGGCCCGCGCTACGGTATTTCCCGCGCACTATCCCGGGCACGGGGGACCGGTGATCGTCGCGATCGGCGACGCTTTCGACGTCAGCAACTGGGCGGGGCTAGACGCGATCTAAGAGGCATCGAGCGTGCGGCTTGCCGGCGATACATCGAAAAATCTCGACGACGACCCGCACGTTCGGCGGGATAGCGGGCTAGGCCTTGTCGGACTTGCCCGTCATGTCGATCTGCTCAGTCGGCTCGTCGCGCTCGGCGGTGGCGACTGGCGATGTATGCGCCTCGGTCGCGGCGGACTCGTGGTGGCCGAGGCCCTGGATGGGTCCGGTGCGGTCGTCCTCGCGCGCGGCGTCGAACACGTCGCCGGTGCTGCCGTCCTCACGGCGGCGCTCCTGGGGCGGTCGCTTGCGGTCGACCAGGTAGCGGCCGATCGCGACCGCGGCGATGGCCGGTACGAACACCATCAGCGCGGTGAACGCCGCGAAGGTGGTGACCTCGCTGATCAGACCCTCGGCATACACGTTCTTGTAGAACAGCGAGATGATCCAGGTGACCAGGCCGCTGAGGATGCCGGCGACGAGTCCGGCCAGCAGCCAGGTCATCGCCAGATCACGGCGGCGGTCAGGGTCCGGGTTGGCGTTCGCGTCGGCGCGGCCGTCGATCAGGCCCCACAGGAACGACGCGATTCCGAACAGCACGACCAGCACGATGCTGATCAGTGCCGCCTTCGTCTCGTAGATATTGATCAGCGTGCCTTGCACGAGACGGACGATCACCATGCCGGCAGCGAACGCCAGGCCGCGCAACAACCACGTAGTCATGAGTGACCAGCGTAGCGAGTACCGTCAGCGAACGTGACACATTCCCAACGTCGGGACCGACTGGCCGCCAGGCTGGCCGCCGACGGACTGGACGCGATCCTGGTCAGTGACCTGGTCAACGTGCGTTATCTGTCCGGTTTCAGCGGGTCGAACGCGGCGTTATTGGTGTTCGCCGGCGACACGCCCGACGTGTTGGCCACCGATTCTCGCTATCGGACGCAGGCGGCGCAGCAGGCGCCGGACCTGAAAACTGTCATCGAGCGGGCCTGCGGACGTCATCTGGTCGGGCGCGCGGTGGCCGACGGGGCCCGCCGGATCGGGTTCGAGAGCCACGTCGTCACCGTCGACGGCTTCGACGTCCTGGCCCGTGAGATCGACGAGCAGCCTGCCGCCGAGTTGGTGCGGGCCTCCGGCAGGGTCGAAGCGCTGCGCGAGGTCAAGGACGCGGGCGAACTCGCGCTGCTGCGGCTGGCGTGCGAGGCCGCCGATGCGGCGCTGGCGGTGCTGGTGAGCAGTGACGGGCTGCGGCCGGGCCGCACTGAGCGGGAGGTCGGCCGCCAGCTCGAGGCGCTGATGCTCGAACACGGCGCGGACGGTCCGTCGTTCGAGACGATCGTGGCGGCCGGAGCCAGTTCAGCGATCCCGCATCATCGGCCCACCGACGCGGTGTTGGTCGCCGGCGACTTCGTCAAGATCGACTTCGGCGCGCTGGTCGGCGGCTACCACTCCGACATGACCCGCACTTTCGTGCTTGGGGCAGCGGCGGACTGGCAGCTGGAGATCTACCAGCTGGTGGCCGCGGCACAGCGGGCCGGCCGGGACGCTCTCGATGTCGGGGCCGAATTGCGGGACGTCGACGGCGCGGCCCGGCAGGTGATCGTCGACGCCGGGTATGGCGAGTTCTTCGGCCATGGCCTGGGGCACGGCGTCGGATTGCAGGTCCACGAAGCGCCGGGAATCAACTCCGCCGCCGCCGGTACACTGCTTGCTGGCTCCGTGGTGACCGTGGAACCCGGTGTCTACCTGCCCGACCGTGGGGGTGTGCGCATCGAGGACACCCTGGTCGTCGGCGAACGGAGTCCCGAACTGCTCACCCGGTTCCCCAAGGAACTGGCGATCTTGACCTAGGAGAACGACCAAACGTGGCATCCACCGCCGACTTCAAGAACGGTCTTGTGCTGAACATCGACGGCCAGCTCTGGCAGATCACCGAGTTCCAGCACGTCAAGCCAGGCAAAGGCCCGGCTTTCGTCCGCACCAAGCTCAAGAACGTGCTCTCCGGCAAGGTCGTCGACAAGACATACAACGCCGGGGTCAAGGTGGAGACCGCGACCGTCGACCGGCGTGACGCCACCTATCTGTACCGGGATGGCTCGGACTTCGTGTTCATGGATTCCGAGGACTTCGAGCAGCACCCGCTGCCGGAGGCATTGGTCGGCCGGCTGGCCGACTTCCTGCTCGAGGGCATGCCCGTGCAGATCGCGTTCAACGAGGGTGCCCCGCTGTATCTGGAGCTCCCGGTGACCGTCGAGCTCGAGGTCGCCAGCACCGAGCCCGGCCTGCAGGGCGACCGCTCCAGCGCCGGCACCAAGCCCGCGACGCTGGAGACCGGGGCGGAGATCCAGGTGCCGCTGTTCATCAACACCGGCGACAAGCTCAAGGTGGATTCCCGCGACGGCAGCTACCTGGGTCGTGTGAACGCCTAAATATGGCCGACCGTAAGGCCGACAAGGGTCGGCACCAGGCGCGTAAACGCGCCGTCGATCTGTTGTTCGAGGCCGAAGCCCGCGGCCTGACGCCGGCCGAGGTAGCCGATGCGCGTATTGCGTTGGCCGAGACCAACTCCGAGGTGTCGGCGCTCAATCCATACACGGTGACCGTCGCACGGGGCGTCGCCACCCACTCGGCTCATATCGACGAGCTCATCACCTCGCACCTGCAGGGCTGGACGCTTGAGCGGCTACCTGCGGTGGACCGCGCCGTCCTGCGGGTGGCGGTGTGGGAACTGCTGCATGCCGAGGATGTTCCCGAGCCGGTGGCCGTCGACGAGGCGGTCGAGCTGGCCAAGGAGCTGTCCACCGACGAGTCGCCAGGCTTCGTCAACGGGGTGCTGGGCCAGGTGATGCTGGTGACCCCGCAGATCCGTGCGGCCGCCGCTGCGGTCAGGGGCGCCGGCCCGGAGGCGTAACCTGCCCGGGATGGACGCCGAGGAGCACTTCGCAACTCTGGCCGCGGTCTGGGACACCCACGCCGAAGCCATGGACGGCGCGATGGGCAAGCACGCGTGGGCGGCGCGCGCGGCGCTGGCCGCCGCACCCGGGGAACGAGTCATCGACGTGGGCTGTGGGGCTGGGCTCTCGGCAGTGGCGCTGGGCGCCGAGGTGGGTGCCGACGGCTGGGTGGCCGCGGTTGACGTGGCGGCCGAGATGGCGGCCGCCGCCGCCCGGCGACTGTCCGCGGCCGGTGTTTCCGGTGTCGCGGTGACCGCCGACGCCGGCACCGCCGACCTTGTCGCGGTAGCCGGTTCCGGAATTCCGTTCGACGCCGTGCACGCCCGGTTCGGGTTGATGTTCTTCGATGATCCACAAGCGGCTCTGCGCAACATTTTTCGGGCATTGCGTCCGGGTGGTCGGTTGGCTGCATCGGTGTGGCAGTAGCTGATGGGCAATCTCTGGATGGTGCTCACCACCGCGACGGCGATGCCGATACTCGGCGGCGATCGGCCACCGCTGCCCGAACCCGGGCGGCCGGGGCCGTTCTCGATGGCCGATCCTGACGCCACCACCGCGCTGCTGACCGGCGCGGGCTTCATCGACGTGGACATTCGCCCGGTCGCTGCGCCGTTCCTGTTCGAGGACGACGGTCGCGCGGCGGTGGAGCGGGTGCTGAGCGTCGGGCCGCTCGGCCCGGCGTTCCTGTCGGCCGATGCGGCCAGGCGCCGGGAGGCTGTCGACGGTGTCGTCGCCGCACTGGATCAATACCGCAGCCCGACCGGTTACCTGGTCCCGGCCGCATCGTGGTGTCTGACGGCACGGCGGCACTGATGCCCGCCGGGGCGGCGGGTCGGCTCAGCGCTGCCGACTGGGTGGAGGCCGGGTTCTCGTTGCTTGCCACCGACGGTGTCAAGGCGCTGACTGTCGGCCGCCTCTGCGATCGGGTCGGGGTTACCAAAGGCAGCTTCTACTGGCATTTCACCGACCTCGGTGCCTACCGCAAAGCGCTGGCCGACACCTGGGCAGAGGTGAACGACACCGACCGCGCCGAGTTCACCGGGCTCGCCGGGCTGCCGCCGCGGGAGCGACTCGTCCGGATGATGGGAGCCCTTCTCGGCCAACGGCATTGGATGCTTGAGCGGGCGCTGCGGGAATGGGCGCGCACGGATGCCGACGTCGCAGCCGCCGTGGCCGCCTCCGACCGGTGGGTACGCCGCGCGGTGCGGCAGGCCTATCTCGACGACGGGTTCAGCACCGAGGAGGCCGGTGTACGCGCGGATGCGACGTTCGCGGCCGGTGTCGGATTCCTGCACTTGTCGGCTTCGGCGCCAGGCCCGAAAGTCGCGGCGCAGCAACAGCGTTTCCTGGACATCATGCTGCGGCATTAAGACCATACTAAAAGGTATGGTAGCGTCGATCGATGATCGACGACGGCTTCGTGGCGTGTCTTGCGCAGCGGGCGGCAGAGGCTGAGGAGATTCGCCGGCTGCCCGAGGCCACGATCGCCGACTTCCGCGCCAGTGGTCTGGCCCGGCTGCTGCTGCCGGCCCGCTACGGCGGTGAGCAGGCGCCGTTCCCGGCGATCCTGGAACCGGTGCGCCGGATGGCGCACGGTTGCGCGTCGAGCGCCTGGACGCTGGGGTTCTACACACTGCACAACTGGATGCTGGCACTGTTCGGTGAGCAGGCGCAGGACGAGGTGTTCGCCGACGGTCCGGTGCTGTGCCCGGCGCCGCTGGCGCCGACCGGGCGCGGGGTGCCGGTGGACGGCGGGGTGCGGTTGTCCGGGCGGTGGTCGTGGGCCACCGGGATCATGGCCGCCGACTGGGTGATGGTCGGCGCACTGTGCGGCCCCGACGACGGGATGTATCCGGCACTGGTTCTGCTGCCCGCCGAAGACGTTGTGGTCGAGGATGTTTGGCACACCGACGGGATGCGGGGGACCGGATCGCACGACGTGTTGGTGGATGACGTTTTCGTTCCCGAGCACCGGCTGGTCGGCGTCATCGATGTCTACGGCGGCACCGCACCAGGTGCCGCGCTGCACGATGGGAGCGCCTACCGGTGGCCGATGGTGCCCGCGCTCTCATTGCTCGCGGCGATGCCGGCGCTCGGTGCCGCCGAGGCGGTGGCGGACGGGTTCGCGACCCGGCTCGGCGAACGGGTGCTGGCCTACTCCGGCGTTGCGCAGAAGCAGCAGCCCGCCGCGCAGATCCGCCTCGGCGATGCCCGGGTGCGGTTGCGTGCGCTACACGGACTGCTGGGCAATACCGTCGAGACGATCGAGGGCATGGTCGACGAGGGTGTCCGCATTCCGCGGGCGGTGCGCGCCCAGGCCCGGGTCGCGGCCGCGCACATCGTGCACGAGTCCCGGGCCGTCGTCGCCGACCTTCTCGAATCCTCGGGCGCCAGTGCGCATTTCCTGCACAACCCGCTGCAGCGCGCCAAGCGCGACATCGACGTGATCTCCGGCCACGTGGTGTTCGACTACGACGTCAGCCGGGAATTGGCAGGTGCGCTCGAGATCGGCGCGCCGGTTTCGCCGATCGCGATGGTTTAGAGCCTCCTAGAGGCCCAAAGCCCCGTAGGTGCGGCGGACGAATTTCGGCTGTACCGACTGCAGTTTGGCGAGCGAGGTGTTTCCGGCCACCGCGGCAGCCGGTGCAGTGAGGTTCGGATAGTTCTGGATCAGGTAGATCAGGATCAGATCGTTGGCCGGGTCGGCCTGCCACCAGGTCCCGTACGCTCCCGGCCAGCTGAATGTGCCCAGGCCGCCGGGGCCGTACAACTGCGCGGATTTCGCCGGATCGGTGACCACCGACAGATTCAGGCCGAAGCCGCGTCCCATCCAGAACGGCAGCCCGAGAAACGGGAACTTCTTCTGCTCGTCGGTGAGCCGGTCGGTGCGCATGAGCTGCACCGCCTCCTGCGAAAGCACCCGCACGCCGTCGACTTCGCCGCCGCCCAACAGCATTCGAGCGAAACGTAGGTAGTCGTCGACGGTCGTCACCAAACCTGCGCCGCCCTGGCAGAAGCGCGGCTCGGTGACCGGAATCGGACCCATTGCGTCGTGCTGCAGGCCGGATTCGTCGTCGAGGCGGTACATCGTGGCCGCCCGGGCTCGCTTGTCGGGGGAGATGAAGAATCCCGTGTCGGCCATGCCGAGGGGCTCGAAGATCCGCTCCGTGAGCACGGAGTGCAGGGACTTGCCTTCGATTCGGGACGCGACGATGCCGAGAATATCGGTGGCGTGGCTGTAGGTGAGCCGTTCGCCGGGCTGGTGAACCAGCGGCAGCTGGGCGATCTCGGCGAGCCAGTGATCCTGGTCCTGCCGAAGTGACACCCGGCCATACGCGCGGCTGATCGGACCGAGCACCGAGAACACATAGGCCAGCCCGCTGCGGTGCGTCATCAGGTCGTCGATCGTGATCGGCCGGCGGGCCGGAACCGTTCGATCCAGTGGGCCGGTCGGATCGACCAGCACGTGGACGTCGGCCAGCTCCGGCAGCCAGCGGGCGACCGGATCGGTCAGTGTGAGCTTGCCCTCGTCGACGAGGCTCATCACCGCCGCCACCGTCACCGGCTTGGTCATCGAGGCGACCCGGAAAATCGTGTCCCGCTGCATCGGCAGGCCGGCCTCGACGTCCCGGTGGCCGATCTCGTTGACCTGCAGGATGTTTCCACGTTGCCATGCCAGAGTGACGGCTCCGGCCAGCACTCCGGAATCGACTGCCTGCACGACGGAGGTGCGGTTGTCTCCGAGATTCACCCTCAGAACTCTACTGACGGCGTCTTTCGCGATCGTCGGCATACACCTGTTAAGCTGCCCGGCAGTTCGACATCCTTTAACGATCCGTCCAGAGAGGCGGAGAAGGAGGTCCGGAAAGCTCGTGGGCTCCACCGACCGCGAATTGATGTCCGATGCGGACGTCGGTAGAACCGTTTCCCGCATCGCGCATCAGATCATCGAGAAGACCGCGCTCGACGGCCCCGATGCACCTCGTGTCATCCTCCTCGGCATCCCGACCCGCGGTGTCACCCTGGCCAACCGGCTGGCCGCCAGGATCCACGAATTCGCCGGCGTCACCGTCGAGCGCGGTGGCCTGGACATCACGCTCTACCGCGACGATCTGGACTTCAAGCCTCCGCGTGCGCTCGAGGACACCTCGATTCCGGCAGGCGGAATCGATGGCGCGCTGGTGATCCTCGTCGACGACGTGCTCTACACCGGGCGGTCGGTTCGCTCGGCCCTGGACGCCTTGCGCGATATCGGCAGGCCCACGGTGGTGCAGCTGGCGGTGCTCGTCGATCGCGGCCACCGCGAGCTGCCGCTGCGGGCGGATTACGTCGGCAAGAACGTGCCCACGTCGCGCAGCGAGAACGTCAAGGTGCGACTCATGGAGGACGACGGCGTGGAGGGTATCTGGATCGCACCGCAGGGAGGGCCCGCTAGGTGACGATCAGACACTTACTCTCGGCGGGCGACCTGACCCGCGACGAGGCCACCGCGATCCTTGATGACGCCGACCGGTTCCGGCAGGCGCTGCTGGGTCGCGAGGTCAAGAAGCTGCCGACCTTGCGCGGGCGCACGATCATCACGATGTTCTACGAGAACTCCACCCGCACCCGGGTGTCGTTCGAGGTGGCCGGCAAGTGGATGAGCGCCGACGTGATCAACGTCAGCGCCTCGGGGTCCTCGGTGGCCAAGGGCGAATCCCTGCGCGACACCGCGCTGACATTGCGTGCCGCCGGCGCCGATGCGCTGATCATCAGGCACCCTGCTTCCGGCGCGGCGCAGCAGTTGGCGGAGTGGACCCTGGCCGACGACGGCACCGGGCCCTGCGTGATCAACGCCGGCGACGGCACCCATGAGCACCCCACCCAGGCGCTGCTGGACGCGCTCACACTGCGGCAGCGGCTCGGCGAAATCGAGGGCCGCCGGGTGGTGATCGTCGGCGACATCCTGCACAGCCGGGTGGCGCGGTCGAATGTCAACTTGCTTGCCACCCTGGGCGCCGAAGTGGTGCTGGTCTCGCCGCCCACGCTGCTGCCGGTGGGCGTCTCGGACTGGCCGGTGACGGTGTCGCACGATCTGGACGCCGAGTTGCCCGCCGCCGATGCGGTGATGATGCTGCGGGTGCAGGCCGAGCGGATGAACGGCGGATTCTTCCCCTCGGAGCGCGAGTACTCCATCCGGTACGGGCTGTCTGATCGCAGACAGGCCGTGTTGCCCGGTCACGCGGTGGTGCTGCACCCCGGTCCGATGCTGCGCGGTATGGAGATCTCCTACGCGGTGGCCGATTCGTCGCAATCGGCTGTGCTGCAACAGGTTTCCAATGGTGTGCACGTCCGGATGGCGGTGCTGTTCCATCTGTTGGTCGGCACGGACGAGGCGGTGTCGGTATGAGTGGGGTCCTGATCCGCGGTGTGCGGCTATACGGCGAAGGCGACCAGGTCGACGTCCTGGTCGCCGACGGGCAAATTGCCGAGATCGCCGCCGAGCTCTCGGTGCCCGACGATGCCGACGTGATCGACGCGACCGGGCAGGTGCTGCTGCCCGGCTTCGTCGATCTGCATACCCATCTGCGTGAGCCCGGCCGCGAATACGCCGAGGACATCGAAACCGGTTCAGCCGCTGCTGCTTTGGGTGGCTACACCGCGGTGTTCGCGATGGCCAACACCGATCCGGTGGCTGACAGCCCGGTGGTGACCGACCACGTCTGGCGGCGCGGTCAACAGGTCGGCCTGGTCGACGTGCACCCGGTGGGTGCGGTGACCGTTGGCTTGAACGGCAAGCAGCTCACCGAGATGGGGTTGATGGCCGCCGGTGTGGCGCAGGTGAAGATGTTTTCCGACGACGGCATCTGCGTGCACGACCCGCTGGTGATGCGCCGCGCGCTGGAATACGCCACCGGGCTGGGCGTGCTGATCGCCCAGCACGCGGAGGAGCCAAGGCTGACCGTCGACGCGGTCGCGCACGAGGGGCCCAATGCTGCGCGGCTGGGACTCTCCGGCTGGCCGCGGGCCGCCGAGGAGTCGATCGTGGCCCGCGATGCGCTGCTGGCCCGCGATGCCGGCGCCCGGGTGCACATCTGCCACGCCTCCACGGCCGGGACCGTTGAGCTCATCAAATGGGCTAAGGGACAAGGTATTTCGATCACGGCCGAGGTCACCCCCCACCACCTGCTGCTGGACGATCGCCGGCTGGCCAGCTACGACGGGATCAACCGGGTGAACCCGCCACTGCGCGAGGCCAGTGACGCGCAGGCGCTGCGCCGGGCGCTGGCCGACGGAGTTCTGGACTGTGTTGCCACTGACCACGCCCCGCACGCCGAGCACGAGAAGTGCTGTGAATTCTCCCGTGCCCGGCCTGGCATGCTCGGCCTGCAGACCGCGCTGTCGGTCGTGGTCGAGGCGATGGTGCAGACCGGACTGCTGGACTGGCGCGGCGTCGCGCGGGTGATGAGCGAGAACCCGGCCCGCATCGTGGGGTTGGACGACCAGGGCCGCCCGCTGGAAGTGGGGGAGCCGGCCAACCTCGTCGTCGTCGACCCCGATGCCACCTGGGTGGTCGACGGCACCGAGCTGGCCAGCCGCTCGGCGAACACCCCGTTCGCTGCAATGACGTTGCCCGCGACCGTCACCGCAACGTTGCTGCGCGGGACGGTCACGGCGCGGGACGGGAAAAGCCCCGTATGAATACCGGTACGGCGATCGCGTCGTATGCCTTCGCAGTCGTGATCGTCGTCATCATCGGCGTGCTGATCGGACGGATGCTGCGTGGCTGGAAGCGGCGGGCGCGACGGCAGATGGACCTGCTCGGCGAATTGCCCACGCTGCCCGACCTGCTCAGCTCGGCCACCGTCGCGCCGACCCGCGGCCTCTACGTCGGCAGCACGCTGGCACCGAATTGGCTGGAACGCATAGCCGCCGGCGACCTAGGGTATCGGTCCAAGGCGGTGTTGACCCGCTACTCCGAGGGCATCCTGATCGAGCGCTCCGGCGCGACGCCGATCTGGATCCCGCAGGATGCCATCACCGCAATCCGCACCGAGCGTGGACTGGCCGGGAAAGTCATCCCGGGTGGTCGGAACAAGACTGAATCACCGGCAGGCATTTTGGCGATCCGGTGGCGGCTGCCGTCAGGCACCGAGATTGATACGGGCTTTCGCGGCGACGACCGCCGCGACTACGCCCGCTGGACGACAACAGGAGAAGCAGCGTGACGGGTAAAGCCCATCTGGTACTCGAGGACGGGCGGGTCTATACCGGCACCGAGTTCGGTGCGACCGGAGAGACTCTCGGTGAGGCGGTGTTCTCCACCGGCATGTCGGGCTACCAGGAGACCCTGACCGATCCCAGCTATCACCGCCAGATCGTGGTGGCGACCGCCCCGCAGATCGGCAACACCGGCTGGAATCACGAGGACGCGGAGAGCCGCGGCGACAAGATCTGGGTGGCGGGCTACGCCGTCCGTGACCCCTCACCGCGCGCATCGAATTGGCGGGCCACCGGCACGCTGGACGACGAACTCAAACGGCAGGCAATCGTCGGGATCGCCGGCATCGACACCCGCGCGGTGGTGCGGCACCTGCGTAGCCGCGGCTCGATGAAGGCCGGGGTGTTCTCCGGCCCTGCGCTGGCGGACACCGAGGAGCTGCTGAACCGTGTGCGAAACCAGGCCTCGATGCTGGGCGCCGACCTGGCCGGCCAGGTGTCCACCGACGCGGTCTACACCGTCGATCCCGTAGGGGCGCAACGGTTCACCGTGGCCGCCATCGACCTCGGCATCAAGACCAACACGCCGCGCAACTTCGCCAAGCGCGGCATCGCGACTCACGTCCTGCCCGCTGATGCGACGTTCGAGCAGATCGCCGACCTGCGACCGGACGGGGTGTTTCTGTCCAACGGGCCCGGTGATCCCGCGACCGCCGACCACATCGTCGGGGTCACCCGCGAGGTGCTCGGCGCCGGAATCCCGCTGTTCGGCATCTGCTTCGGCAACCAGATCCTGGGCCGGGCGCTGGGGCGGTCCACCTACAAGATGGTCTTCGGCCATCGCGGGATCAACGTGCCGGTGATCGATCACCAGACCGGCACCGTCGCGATCACCGCGCAGAACCACGGCTTCGCGCTGGAAGGGGAAGCCGGCGAACAGTTTGATACCGACTTCGGCCCGGCGATCGTCAGCCACACCTGCGCCAACGACGGCGTCGTCGAGGGCATCAAACTCGTTGACGGAAGGGCTTTCTCGGTGCAATACCATCCCGAGGCCGCGGCCGGTCCACATGACGCGAATTACCTGTTCGACCAATTCATCGACCTGATGGCGGGGGAGAAGTAGATGCCACGTCGCGACGACCTCAAGCATGTCCTGGTCATCGGCTCCGGTCCGATCCTGATCGGGCAGGCCGCCGAATTCGACTACTCGGGGACCCAGGCGTGCCGGGTGCTGCGCGCCGAAGGTCTTGAGGTCACCCTGATCAACTCCAACCCGGCGACGATCATGACCGACCCGGAGTACGCCGACCACACCTACGTCGAGCCGATCACCCCGGCGTTCGTCGAGAAGGTGATCGCCCAGCAGGCCGCGCGTGGCAACAAGATCGACGCCGTGCTCGCCACCCTGGGCGGACAGACCGCACTGAACACCGCGGTCGCGCTGTACGAGAACGGCGTGCTGGAGCGCTACGACCTCGAGATGATCGGCGCCGACTTCGACGCGATTCAGCGCGGTGAGGACCGGCAGCGGTTCAAGGACATCGTCGCCAAAGTGGGTGGTGAGTCGGCGAAGTCGCGGGTCTGCTACACCATGGACGAGGTCCGCGAGACCGTCGACGAGCTCGGCCTGCCGGTGGTCGTGCGGCCCTCGTTCACGATGGGCGGCCTCGGGTCGGGCATGGCGTACTCGGTCGAGGACGTCGAGCGGATGGCCGGCGATGGACTGGCCGCGTCACCAACCGCCAACGTTCTTATCGAGGAATCCATCTACGGCTGGAAGGAGTTCGAGCTCGAGCTGATGCGCGACCATCGCGACAACGTGGTGGTGGTGTGCTCGATCGAGAACTTCGACCCGATGGGGGTGCACACCGGTGACTCGGTCACCGTAGCGCCGGCGATGACGCTGACCGACCGTGAGTACCAGACCATGCGGGATCTTGGCATCGCGATCCTGCGCGAGGTCGGCGTCGACACCGGCGGCTGCAACATCCAGTTCGCGGTGGACCCGAAAGACGGCCGGCTCATCGTGATCGAGATGAACCCGCGGGTGTCGCGGTCCAGTGCGCTCGCGTCGAAGGCCACCGGATTCCCGATCGCCAAGATCGCCGCCAAGCTGGCGATCGGGTACACGCTCGACGAGATCGTCAACGACATCACGAAGGAAACCCCGGCGTGCTTCGAGCCGACGCTGGACTACGTGGTGGTCAAGGCGCCGCGGTTCGCCTTCGAGAAATTCCCCGGCGCCGATCCGACGCTGACCACCACGATGAAGTCGGTCGGCGAGGCGATGTCGTTGGGCCGCAACTTCATCGAGGCGCTCGGCAAGGTGATGCGGTCCCTGGAGACCACTCGCGCCGGCTTCTGGACCGGGCGAGACGACGACGGCTCGGTGACCGACGTTCTCGACCGGCTGCGCATCGCGACCGAGGGCCGGCTCTACGACATCGAATTGGCGCTGCGGCTGGGTGCGGGTGTGGAAGAGGTCGCGGCGGCCTCCGGCGTCGACCCGTGGTTCGTCGAGCAGATCAATGGGTTGGTGGCCCTGCGCCAGGAGCTGCTCGACGCCCCGGTCCTCGACGAGGATCTGCTGCGCCGGGCCAAGCACAGCGGGCTCTCGGATCGCCAGATCTCCTCGCTGCGCACCGAATTGGCCGGTGAGGCCGGAGTGCGGACGCTTCGGCAGCGTCTCGGGATTCACCCGGTGTTCAAGACCGTCGACACCTGTGCGGCCGAGTTCGAGGCCAAGACGCCCTATCACTACTCCAGCTACGAGCTGGACCCCGCCGCCGAGACCGAGGTGGCCCCGCAGACCGAGCGGCCGAAGGTGCTGATCCTGGGTTCGGGGCCGAACCGGATCGGTCAGGGCATCGAGTTCGACTACAGCTGCGTGCACGCCGCGACCACGCTGAGCGAGGCCGGCTTCGAGACCGTGATGGTCAACTGCAATCCCGAGACGGTGTCCACCGACTACGACACCGCCGACCGGCTGTACTTCGAACCGCTCACCTTCGAGGACGTTCTCGAGGTGTATCACGCCGAATCGCAGTCCGGCCAGGGCGGTCCGGGGGTGGTCGGGGTGATCGTGCAACTCGGCGGGCAGACGCCGCTGGGCCTGGCGCAGCGGCTGGCAGATGCCGGCGTCCCGATCGTCGGCACCCGGCCCGAGGCCATCGACCTGGCCGAGGACCGCGGCCGCTTCGGGCAGGTGCTGCACGAAGCGGGTCTTCCCGCACCGAAGTTCGGCATGGCCACCAGCTTCGAGCAGGCCCGCGAGATCGCGTCTAGGATCGGCTATCCGGTGCTGGTGCGGCCGTCGTATGTGCTGGGCGGACGAGGCATGGAGATCGTGTACGACGAGAAGACGTTGCACGGCTACATCACCAGGGCCACCCAGCTCTCGCCCGAGCATCCCGTCCTGGTCGACAGGTTCCTCGAGGACGCCATCGAGATCGATGTCGACGCGCTCTGCGACGGCACCGAGGTTTACATCGGCGGCGTGATGGAGCACATCGAGGAGGCCGGTATCCATTCCGGCGACTCGGCGTGCGCGTTGCCGCCGGTGACGCTGGGGCGCAGCGATATCGAGGCCGTGCGGCGGGCCACCGAGGCCATCGCGCACGGCGTCGGAGTAGTCGGCCTGCTGAATGTGCAGTACGCGCTCAAGGACGACATCCTCTATGTCTTGGAGGCCAACCCGCGGGCCAGCCGCACCGTGCCGTTCGTCTCCAAGGCGACCGCGGTGCCGTTGGCCAAGGCCTGTGCACGGGTGATGCTGGGCGCCAGCATTTCTCAGCTGCGTCAAGAAGGTGTGCTGGCCGCCACCGGGGACGGCGCGACGCCCTCTCCGAACGCGCCGATCGCGGTCAAAGAAGCGGTGCTGCCATTCCACCGCTTCCGTAAGGCCGACGGCTCCGGCATCGATTCTCTGCTCGGCCCGGAGATGAAGTCCACCGGCGAGGTGATGGGTATCGACCGCGACTTCGGCAGCGCGTTCGCCAAGAGCCAGACCGCCGCGTACGGCTCACTGCCCAGCACCGGCACGATCTTCGTCTCGGTGGCCAACCGCGACAAACGCTCGCTGGTGTTCCCGGTCAAGCGGCTGGCCGACCTGGGTTTCCGGGTGCTGGCCACCGAGGGCACCGCGGAGATGTTGCGCCGCAACGGGATTCCCTGCGACGTCGTGCGCAAGCACTTCGAGGAACCCGGGGAGGGCCGCCCGGCGTCGTCCGCGGTGGACGCCATCCTTGCCGGTGACGTGAACATGGTGATCAACACCCCGTACGGCAACTCGGGGCCACGCATCGACGGCTACGAGATCCGGTCGGCCGCGGTGTCGATGAACGTCCCGTGCATCACCACGGTGCAGGGCGCCTCGGCGGCCGTGCAGGGTATCGAGGCCGGCATCCGCGGCGATATCGATGTGCGCTCGCTGCAGGAACTGCATGCCGCGCTCAACCATGACTGACAGGTTCGGCGGCCGGCTGGCCGACGCGATCGCCGAGCGCGGTCCGTTGTGTCTTGGCATCGACCCGCACCCGGAGCTGCTGCGGGCCTGGGGCCTGCCGGTCAGCGCAGACGGCGTGGCGCGGTTCAGCGAGATCTGCGTGCGGGCATACGCCGGCTTCGCGATCGTCAAACCGCAGGTGGCGTTCTTCGAGGCTTACGGCTCAGCGGGTTTCGCGGTGCTCGAGACCACGATCGCCGCGCTGCGGGAATCCGGTGTGCTGGTGCTCGCCGACGCCAAACGCGGCGACATCGGCTCGACGATGGCGGCCTACGCCCAGGCGTGGGCGGGTGACGGACCACTGGCCGCCGACGCTGTTACCGCGTCGCCGTATCTCGGGTTCGGCTCGCTGCAGCCACTTTTCGAGCTCGCAGCCGCCAACGGGCGTGGAGTGTTCGTGCTGGCTGCGACATCCAATCCGGAAGGCGCCTCGGTGCAGCGGGCGGTCGCGGGCGGTCGGACCGTCGCACAGGCGGTCGTCGACGATGCCGCCGCGATCAACCGGGCCGAGCATCCCCGGCCGGGCTCGGTCGGCGTCGTCGTCGGCGCGACGCTGGACGTGGTGCCTGACCTCAGCCGGCTCGGCGGGCCGGTGCTCGTGCCCGGGGTCGGCGCCCAGGGGGGACGCCCAGAAGCGCTCGGCGGTCTCGGAGGCGCCGGACGTGGGCAGGTACTGCCCGCGGTGTCCCGCGAGGTCCTGCGAGCCGGACCGGACGTCGCCGCGGTCCGGGCGGCATCTGAGCGGCTGCGCGACCAGGTCGCGTACCTCGCCTGACCCCCGGGCTGACCAGTTGCCGCCGTGGTCGAACGCCGTCGCCACCGCGCCGTTGCGGGCCGCCAGGCCCGCCACCAGGGCCGCGGCGCGGGTTGGCAGGACAACGACCCGCGGCGGTGCCTTCTGGTCCGCCCGCGCCGCGCTGACGCGGTCCCTGGCAGCGCCGAATCCCCGACATCGCCCCAGGCTAGGTAGTGCGGCTATGCAAAATCCTTCGCTGAGTCGTGTGGGCTGAGTGGTCGCTCAGCGTTGTTTCGACACGCCCGACACGCCGCGACCTGCCGTGGGAGTGAAATTTGGCCCTGGCCTGCCTCGAGGGCCGGGCACCAGGCCCCGTGCGAAGTGGGAGTCGCTCACGAACGTGCAGGTGGGGAGGTGTTTCCTGGGGCGATTGTGACGTTCGGCGCGCCGCCGCCGACGCCGCGGACGGCTGTCCCGACAGGTGTCCGGACAAGCTGATCTTGGCCCATATCCTGCGGCTTTGCACCGGTAAGTAGGGGGTGGGGTTAGATTTCGTCAGAGAGCGTGGGTACGGTCGGCGTCGCTGGCTGAAGTACCCGGCCCAGGCAAAACAATGATGGTGATGAGACGGAGGAACCCGTGGCCCTTCCCCAGTTGACCGACGAGCAGCGCGCAGCCGCCTTGGAGAAGGCTGCCGCCGCGCGTCGCGCACGAGCTGAGCTCAAGGATCGGCTCAAGCGTGGTGGCACCAACCTCAAGCAGGTGCTCAAGGACGCTGAGACCGACGAGGTTCTCGGCAAGATGAAGGTTTCCGCGCTGCTGGAGGCCCTGCCCAAGGTCGGCAAGGTCAAGGCGCAGGAGATCATGACCGAGCTGGAGATCGCCCCGACGCGCCGCCTGCGTGGTCTCGGCGATCGGCAGCGCAAGGCACTGCTGGAAAAGTTCGACTTCACCGCCTAGGTGGATGCCGGCGGAGGGCCGGACAGCGCGGGCGCTCAGCCCGACCACCGCGGCCGTGGCCGAGTGGTGGTGCTGTCCGGGCCATCGGCGGTAGGAAAGTCGACGGTCGTCCGCCGCTTGCGCGAGCGGCTGCCCGACCTGCACTTCAGTGTGTCGGCCACCACCCGGGCCCCGCGCCCGGGTGAGGTGGACGGCGTCGATTACCACTTCGTCACGGCCGAGCAGTTCCAGCAGATGATCGACCGCGGTGACCTGCTCGAATGGGCGGAGATCCACGGCGGCCTGCACCGCTCCGGCACGCTCGCCGTGCCGGTGGCCGAGGCTGCAGCGGCCGGTCATCCAGTGCTGATCGAGGTGGACCTGGCCGGCGCGGAGGCCGTCAAACAGGCGATGCCCGAGGCGTTGTCGGTGTTTCTCGCGCCGCCCAGCTGGGAGGTACTCGAGGAGCGGTTGGTCGGCCGCGGCACCGAAACTGACGAGCAGGTCGCGCGTCGCCTGGCCACCGCCCGCGCCGAGCTCGCAGCTCAGGGCAGGTTCGACGTCGTCGTCGTGAACAGTCAATTGGAGTCGGCGTGCGCCGAATTGGTATCCTTGCTGGTGGGCTTGAAGAATTAAGAGAGATCGACGCCCCGAAAGCCGGCGTGAGACGTCGCTAACCCGCCTCGCACACCGAGTCAGACACACACATCCGCCAGGAAGAAGTTCTACGTGACGCAAGCCAGCACGGATCACTACGATCCGGCCCCGGGTGCCGCAACCGCCTATGACACGCCCTTGGGCATCACCAACCCGCCCATCGACGAGTTGCTGGACCGGGTGTCGAGCAAGTACGCGCTGGTGATCTACGCCGCCAAGCGCGCCCGTCAGATCAACGACTACTACAACCAGCTCGGCGACGGCATCCTCGAATACGTCGGCCCGCTGGTCGAGCCGGGCCTGCAGGAGAAGCCGCTGTCGATCTCGATGCGTGAGATCCACGGTGACCTGCTCGAGCACACCGAAGGCGAGTAGCCCACCAGTCAGGGCTAGTTGATGAACCGCAAGCGGATCATCGTCGGCGTCGCCGGGGGCATCGCCGCGTACAAGGCGTGCTCGGTCATTCGCCAGCTCAGCGAGTCCGGCCACGACGTCCGCGTGATTCCCACCGAATCGGCGTTGCGGTTCGTCGGTGCCGCGACCTTCGAGGCCTTGTCCGGGCAACCGGTCCGCACCGGCGTCTTCGAAGATGTCGACGAAGTCCCGCACGTCCGGCTCGGCCAGGAAGCCGACCTTGTCGTCGTTGCGCCTGCGACCGCCGACCTGCTGGCCCGCGCCGTCGCCGGCCGCGCCGACGATCTGCTCACCGCGACTCTTCTCACCGCACGCTGCCCGGTGCTGTTCGCTCCGGCCATGCACACCGAGATGTGGCTGCACCCGGCCACCGTCGCCAACGTGGAGATACTGCGCAGTCGCGGGGTGGTTGTGCTGGAACCGGCAGCCGGGCGGCTCACCGGCGCCGACACCGGCCCCGGCCGGCTGCCCGAGCCGGAGGAAATCGCCACCTTTGCGGAGCTGCTGCTCGCCCGTTCTGACGCGATGCCCTACGACCTGAGCGGCATCAAGTTGCTGGTGAGCGCGGGCGGCACCCGCGAGGCGATCGACCCCGTGCGCTTCATCGGCAATCGCAGCTCCGGCAAGCAGGGTTACGCGGTGGCCAGGGTCGCCGCTCAGCGCGGCGCCGATGTCACGTTGATCGCCGGCAACACTGCCGGGCTCGCCGATCCGGCGGGCGTGCACGTCTTGCACATCACCTCCGCTCAGCAGCTGCACGAGGCGGTCACCAAGCACGCGCCGGATGTCCATGTGCTGGTGATGGCAGCCGCCGTCGCCGACTTCCGGCCCGCGCACGTGGCCACCAGCAAGATCAAGAAGAAGCTCGACGTCACCGAGGGGCCGACGATCGAGCTGGTGCGCACCGACGACGTGCTGGCCGGGGCGGTGCGTCAGCGTGCTGATGGGCAGCTGCCGAATATGCGGGCCATCGTCGGTTTTGCCGCCGAGACCGGTGACGCCAATGGTGACGTGCTGTTCCACGCGCGGGCCAAGCTTTCCCGCAAGCGCTGTGATCTGCTCGTCGTCAACGCGGTCGGCGAGGGCCGGGCGTTCGAGGTCGACAACAACGACGGGTGGTTGCTGGGCGCCGACGGCACCGAGTCCGCGCTGGAGCACGGGTCGAAGACGCTGATGGCAAGTCGTATCGTGGACGCGATCGCGACGCTCCTACGACGCGAGGCTTAGCGTCGCTATAGAAGAAAAGTGCGCATAAGCCTTGCGCGGGACGTACCGTGCCGGTTTGGTCTGTCAGGGGCGAAGATATGATTCGCCGAACTAAGTTCTTGAAAGGAATGACACTGTGAGCACAGGTCGGCTGTTTACCAGCGAGTCGGTCACCGAGGGACACCCCGACAAGATCTGTGACGCCATCAGCGATTCGATCCTGGACTCGTTGCTCGCTGCGGACCCGAAGTCGCGCGTCGCGGTGGAAACCGCCGTCACCACCGGTCAGGTGCACGTGATCGGCGAGGTGACGACGTCGGCCAAGGAAGCGTTCGCCGACATCAACGACACCGTTCGCAAGCGCATCCTGGACATCGGCTACGACTCCTCAGACAAGGGCTTCGACGGCGAGACCGCGGGCGTCAACATCGGAATCGGCCGCCAGTCGCCCGACATCGCTCAGGGTGTGGACACCGCCCATGAGACCCGCGTCGAGGGTGCGGGCGACCCGCTGGACCTGCAGGGCGCCGGCGATCAGGGGCTGATGTTCGGTTACGCCATCAAGGACACTCCGGAGCTGATGCCCCTGCCGATCGCCCTGGCACACCGGCTGGCCCGCCGCCTGACCGAGGTGCGCAAGAGCGGAGTGCTGGACTACCTGCGCCCGGACGGCAAGACGCAGGTCACCGTGCAGTACGAGGGCACCACGCCGGTGCGGCTGGACACGGTGGTGCTCTCCACCCAGCACGCCGCAGGCATCGACCTGGAAAACACCTTGGCGCCGGACATCCGGGAGAAGGTCGTCAACACCGTGCTGGCCGATCTGGGTCACGACACGATGGATACCTCGGACTTCCGGCTGCTGGTGAACCCGACGGGCAAGTTCGTCCTCGGCGGCCCGATGGGTGACGCCGGCTTGACCGGCCGCAAGATCATCGTCGACACCTACGGCGGCTGGGCCCGCCACGGTGGCGGTGCATTCTCCGGCAAGGACCCGTCAAAGGTGGACCGCTCAGCGGCGTACGCGATGCGCTGGGTGGCCAAGAATGTCGTCGCCGCCGGCCTGGCCGAGCGCGTCGAGGTGCAGGTCGCCTACGCCATCGGCAAGGCTGCTCCGGTGGGCCTTTTCGTCGAGACCTTCGGGTCCGAGACCGTCGACCCGGCCCGGATCGAGAAGGCCATCACCGCGGTATTCGACCTGCGCCCGGGCGCGATCGTGCGCGACCTCGACCTGCTGCGCCCGATCTACGCGCCGACCGCGGCGTACGGACACTTCGGTCGCACCGACATCGACCTCCCGTGGGAGCGCCTCGACAAGGTGGACGACCTGAAGAACTCGGTCTAGTTCTGCGTCGAGCCGACAGCTAGATGACGAAACCGCCGTCGACGTTCCAGGTGACGCCGGTGACGTAGCTGGCCTCCGGGGATGCCAGATAGGCCACCGCACTGGCGATATCGCGTGGCTGGCCATAGCGTCCGACCGCGATGAAGGGTCGGACCTCGTCAGAGAACCCGCCCACTTCGGGGTTCATGTCGGTGGCCACCGGCCCCGGCTGGATGGTGTTGATCGTGATACCGCGCGGCCCGAGCTCGCGAACCAGACCGCGGGTGAGGCCGGCGACTGCCGCCTTTGTCAGCGCGTACACCGCCAACCCGTTCATCGGAACCCGGTCGGCGTTGACGCTGCCGATGGTGATGATCCGTCCCCCGTCGCCCAGGTGCGGGACCGCCCGCTGGATGGCCGCGAACACCCCCTTGACGTTGACCGCGAGCAACCGGTCGAACTCCTCGAGCGGGAAGTCCTCGATGGGTGCGGCCGCCGCGACACCGGCATTGTTGACCAGGATGTCCAGACCGCCAAGCGTCGCGACGGTCTCGTCGACAGCGGCGGTGACGGCGGCCGGGTCGGCGCTGTCGGCCTGGATCGCCACCACCTTGCCCCTGGCGGCGACCAGTTCGTCGGCGAGTGCCTGAGCCGTCTGCGCGGAGGACTGGTAGGTGAATGCCACCGCGGCGCCGTCGTCGACCAGGCGCCGCACGATCTCGGCGCCGATACCGCGCGAGCCGCCGGTGACCAGTGCGCGTCGGCCGGCCAGGGGAGTGGTCATCGGGTCCTCCGTTGCTTCGTTTGAATTGCCAACTAGGACAAACGAACGAGAGCCGGAATCATTCCGGTGCGGTGGTTGCCGCCGGAACAGCCAGCCTGGTGGGCGTCGAACGACCGCGCAGAACGACCTCGTCATCGAGCTTCCAGAAGCGTTGTTCTCCTGCGTCGGCGGCTTCCAGCGCGGTACCAGAGGCGAGTAGTCCGGCGCCGGACTTCTTGGCCATCTCGCACAGCCGGGACGCTTCGTGCACAGGGTCGCCGATGACGGTGTATTCAAAACGATGGTGCGACCCGATGTTGCCGGCCACCACGATGCCTGCGGCGACTCCGATGCCCACTTCGATCTCGGGGACCTCGCGCTGCAGGCGTTCCGCGATCGCGCGGGCAGCGGCCAGGGCGTTGGTCTCGGGTTGTTCCTGTGCCACGGGTGCACCGAACACCGCCAGCGCGCCATCACCTTCGAACTTGTTGATCAGGCCACCGCAGCGCTCGACTTCCTCGACAACGACACCGAAGAATTCGTTGAGCAGTTCGACTACTTCTACCGGTGGCCGGCTGCCCACCACCTGAGTCGAGCCGACGATGTCGACGAATAGCACTGCGGCGGTGCACTCTTCGCCGCCGAGGTTGATATTGCGCTGTTCTGCAGCCAGCGCGACGTCGCGTCCGACGTGGCGCCCGAACAGGTCGCGGACGCGGTCACGTTCGCGCAGGCCCTTGACCATCGTGTTGAAACCGCGCTGCAATTCGCCGAGTTCGGTGCCGTCGAAGACCACCACATGGGCGTCGAGGTCGCCGTCTTCGACACGCTGCATCGCGGCACGCACGACTTGCACTGGCGTGGCTATCAGCCAAGAGGCGATCAGGATCAGGATGAAGCCGAAAATCGCTGCGGCACCGGCCAATAGCAGCACGGCGAAGGCGAGCTGGGTGACCGTCATGTTGCGCAGAGTCAAGGTGAACCCTGCCGCCAAAGCGATTCCGGCAACCGGGACGCAGGAGCCCAGCACCCACGCCATGATCGTGCGACCCAGCACCCCCGGACCACCCCGGTGCTCGGGCATACCGGTCTCGAGTGCCTGTGCTGCTACCGGTCGCAGCGCGAACTCGGTGAAGAAATAACAGCTCGCCGACACCACGATCCCGCTGAACGTGATGCCGAACAACATCTTGGGGATGTATCCGGTGTCGACCAAACCGAACAGGGTCGTCAGCAGCGCCGCTCCAACGCTCCACAGCACCAGCGGGATAACGGTCAGCTGCCACGGGGCGCGGAAGGTGTTGCGCTGGTCGCGCGGGGTCGGATCGCGGTCTTCGATCGCCCACCGCAGCGCGTCGAGGATGCGACGGGTGGCCCAGATCCAGCCAATGATCACCGCGACGACAACGTAGACCGGAGCAACGATGGTGATGATCGGGTGAGCACGGCCTTGGAAAATGTTCGGCACCGGGATGGCGAACGTGATCACGGACATCGCGACCGCGACGCCGATCAGGTTGGCCACCACCACGAACACCGTGAGGATGATCTGGATGCGGATGCGCCGGCGGCGCTGGCTCTCCGAAACACGCCCCAGCAGCCAGGAGCCATACTCCGGCGTGTCCGATGCCTGAGCGCTCTGCTGGGTGAGCCACTCCAGGACGCGACGTGCCCGTCGTATCAGCATCAAGGTATCGGCATCAAACAGTCAGCCCGGCCGTTGAGTCGTAACGGCCGGGCTGTGCTGGTGAGTCGAAGGTGATCAGCCGACGAACTGGTCGAACGCCCACTGGTATTGCGCCGGGATGACCTGGACGCCGCACTGCTTCTGGAGCGTGCCCAGGGGGGCCAGCAGCGAGGTGAACTCCTGGTACTCCTGCGGGTTGGACTGCGCGTAGGCCTGCAGGGTGGCGCTGGCCTGGGCGCGCGGTTGCATCGCCGCGGTCATCAGCATCCGCTGCCCGTCCGGGTGCGAGTTGAGGTAGCCCTGAATCGCGCCCTGCGACTGGGCGACCTGGGCATCGATGGCCGGCTTGCTGCAGTCGGGTGCAGCGACGGCGGCCGGAGCGGCGATGACGGCCGAGGCCAGACCGGCCGCGACAGCGCCGAGACAGATGCCGAGCGTGCGCCGGCTTTTGGCGGCTTCAGCAATGTTCATGGGTAAATCCTCCCGATAGTGGCGATTGGTGCCATTGTGGCCTAGTCCGGACGGTCCCGACAAGGTTCACTGCTAGCCGTGGTCTTCGTCCGCTAAGCGTGCAACGCTGCGCGCAGCGCGGATAATCCACGTTCGGTCGCCTCGGTGGCGGCCGGCACCACCCCGGCGTAACCGAGGTAGCCGTGCACCAATGTGTCGGCCAAATGCAGCTCGACTGTTACACCTGAGGCGGAAAGCAATTCTGCGTAGCGGGCGCCGTCGTCGCGCAGTGGATCGTGACCGGCGACCGCGACGTAGGTATGCGGCAGACCGGAGAGGTCGGCCGCTCGGCCCGGCGCCAGTCCGGCAGGTGGGTTACGCAGGTCGACATCGCCGGCATACCACCTGGTGAAAGCCTCGATGGCGGCGTTGTCGAGTACCGGCGCGTCAGCGTTCTCGGCGAACGACGGCAGCGAGTTGTCCCACATCGTCGACGGGTACCACAGCAGCTGAAACGCGATCGGCGGCCCGTCGTTGTCCCGGGCCAGCTGAGCCACGACCGCGGCGAGCGTGCCGCCCGCCGAGTCGCCGGCCACTGCCAGCCGCGAGGCGTCCGCGCCGAAGCGGGCGGCGGCATTCTCGGCCGCCCACCTCGTGGCGGCCCACACGTCGTCGACCGCCGCCGGGTAGGGATGTTCCGGGGCCAGTCGGTAGTCGACCGACACCACCAACGTGCCTGCGGCGACGGCATGCTCGCGGGCCGTGCCGTCGTGGGTGTCGAGGTCGCCGACCGCAAACCCGCCGCCGTGGAAGTACATGGTGACCGGGGGCGGATCAGCGTCGGCGGCGTCGGGCCAGTACACCCGGACCGGAATCGGGCCCACGGGCCCATCGATCTGATGATTCTCCACGCGTAGGTCGGGATGCACCGGGCGGCGTGGCAGCTCGCGCAGCCGACGGCGTGCCTCGTCGATTCCGCCGTCAACGGTCAACTGAAAGGGCACCGCTTCGAGTACCTTCTGCAGGATGGCGTCCACCGGCGGTCTCTGGAAGCTGGGCATGACGTCACCGTACTTACGCACGCTGACATCGTGGTGGGCCGCCGGTGCCGTGGTCGCGATCGGCTACGGCGTCTTTCTGGCCGTCGCGGCACTGCGACTGCCCGACAACGCGGTCCTCACCGGTCGGTTCCCCGGCCAGCCGGCCGTCAAGGCGCTGATGGCCGTTCTGCTGGCGGTGGCCGCGCTGTGGCATCCGATCGTGCGGGAGAAATGCTGGCTGGTCGCAGCGCTGGTGTTCTCGGCCGGCGGCGACTTCTTTCTGGCGATGCCCTGGTGGCAGCCGTCGTTCGTGCTCGGCCTCGGGTCGTTCTTGGTGGCCCACCTCTGCTACCTGGGCGCGCTGTTGCCACTTCGCGGGCCGACAACGCCTCGCCTGGTCGCCTCGGCTGTCGTCGTACTCGCGTGCGTCGGTTTGCTGATCTGGTTCTGGCCGCGGCTGGTGTCCGACGGGCTGACCATCCCGGTCATCGTCTACATGGCGGTGCTGGCCGCGATGGTGTGTGCGGCGCTGGTCGCTCGCCTGCCCACCCCGTGGACGGCGGTGGGGGCGGTGTGCTTCGCGGTCTCCGACGGGATGATCGGCATCGGCCGGTTCGTGCTGGACTCGCAGGCACTCGAGGTACCGATCTGGTGGGCGTATGCCACCTCGCAGGTGCTGATCACCGCGGGTTTCTTTTTCGGGCGGGCTGCGGCTGACTAAACGTTTGTCGGCCTCGTCGTTAGTCTTCGACGATGCCGATCCGGCGCGCCGCCGAGCACGAACCCATCGCCCGGGTGCTGCCGATGCTGTCCGTCCCGCACCTCGACCGCGAGTTCGATTACCTGGTGTCGGCCGAACAGTCCGATGACGTCCAGCCCGGCGTGCGGGTGCGGGTACGTTTCCACGGCCGCTTGGTGGATGCCTTCGTACTCGAACGACGTTCCGACACCGACCATGTCGGTCAACTGGGTTGGCTGGACCGGGTGATCTCGGCCGAGCCTGTGCTCACCCCGGAGGTTCGCAGGCTCGTCGATGCGGTCGCCGCGCGCTACGCCGGCACCCGCCCCGATGTGCTTCGGCTGGCCATCCCGCCACGCCATGCCAGGGCCGAGAAGACTCAGGCCGACACGCCGCTGCTGCCGGTCGTGGAGCCGGTCGACCCGGCCGGCTGGGCCCGATATGCCCGCGGTGACCAATTTTTGACCGCGCTGCGCGAAGGCCGGGCCGCGCGCGCGGTGTGGCAGGCGCTGCCCGGTGAGCAGTGGTGTGACCGGATCGCCGAAGCCGCGGCGGCCGCGGTCGGCGGCGGCTACGGCGTACTGGCCGTGGTTCCCGACCAGCGCGACATCGACGCGCTGTGGCAGGCCGCCACGGCTCGGATCGACCCGTCCGCCGTCGTCGCGCTGTCGGCCGGGCTCGGTCCGTCGGCGCGCTACCGGCGCTGGCTGGCGGCGCTGCGCGGGCACGCCCGGCTGGTCATCGGCACCCGCAGCGCCGTGTTCGCCCCAGTCGAGCGGCTCGGCCTGGTGATCGTGTGGGACGACGGGGACGACACTCTCGCCGAACCACGCGCGCCCTACCCGCACGCCCGCGAGGTGGCGATGCTGCGCGCCCATCAACTGCGCTGCGCTGCGGTGATCGGCGGCTACGCCCGCACCGCCGAGGCGCACGCACTGGTGCGCAGCGGCTGGGCCCACGATTTGGTGGCGGCCCGGCCGCTGGTCCGCGCGGCCGCCCCTCGGGTGGTCGCACTCGACGACGAGGGCTACGCCGAGGAGCGGGACGCCGCCGCCCGCTCGGCGCGGCTGCCGTCACTGGCGCTGCGCGCCGCGCGCAGCGCACTCGAGCGCGAGACGCCGGTGCTGATTCAGGTGCCGCGGCGGGGCTATGTGCCATCGGTGGCGTGCGCCCGCTGCCGCACGATCGCCCGCTGCCGGCACTGCATGGGGCCGCTGTCGCTGTCCGAGCGGGATGCCGCCGGGGCGGTGTGCCGCTGGTGCGGGCGCATGGACACCGCGCTGCGCTGCCGGCGTTGCGGCTCCGACGCCATCCGCGCGGTGGTGATCGGGGCGCGGCGCACCGCCGAGGAGATGGGTCGGGCCTTCCCGGGCACGACCGTCATCACCTCGGCCGGCGACGCCGTGCACTCCGAGATCGAGCCGGGACCGGCCCTCGTCGTCGCGACCCCCGGCGCCGAGCCACACGTGCCGGGCGGATACGGCGCCGCCCTGCTGTTGGACAGCTGGGCGCTGCTGGGCCGTCAGGACCTGCGGGCGTCCGAGGACACCCTGCGACGCTGGATGGCGGCAGCCGCGCAGGTGCGACCCCGCGGCGACGGCGGGGTGGTGGCGGTGGTCGCCGAATCGGCCATCCCGACCGTGCAGGCGCTGATCAAGTGGGATCCGGTAGGCCACGCCGAAGCCGAGCTTGAGGCCCGCGCCGAGGTCGGGCTGCCGCCGAGTGTGCACATGGCCGCCGTCGACGGCGGCGCGGCCGCGGTCGACGCGCTGCTGGGCCACGCCGAGCTGCCCGAGGACGCCGACCAGCTGGGACCGGTCGACCTGCCACCGGGAGTTCGCCGCCCGCCCGCGACCGCACCTGGCGAACCGGTCATCCGGATGCTGGTGCGGGTCGGCCGGGACGAGGGCCTGGCGCTGGCCGCGTCACTGCGCAGCGCCATCGCGATCCAGAGTGCCCGGCACGACCAGGAGGCAGTTCGAGTACAGATCGATCCTTTGCACATAGGGTGAGCGGACGACCAAGCAGCGGAGGCGAACATGAAGGTGACCGGCCGGGTCATCGGGTTGTCGATCACTTTGCTGCTCATTGTGTTTGGGTTGCTGTGGCCGCTGGTCTTCACCGGCGGTTCGCAGGGCGGCCCGTCGTCGGATCCGGTGGTCATCACCGACTACCGCGCCGAATTCGTCGTGGACCGCGACGGCCGGCTGGACGCCACCGAAATCATCACCGGCGAGTTCCCCAGCGGGCGACACGGCATCTTCCGGTACTGGGACGTCGCCAACCTCAACAGCGCCCACGTCCGCCAGCCACCTCAGGTGACCGAGATCCTCCTCGACGACCACCCGGTGCCGTTCAAGCTGTCATGGGAGAACGGAAAGCGCTTCCGGGTGGCCAAGATCGGCGATCCGGACAGCTATCTGGACTACGGCACCCACGTCTACCGGATCCGCTACAGCATCGACGGCGTGCTCGACCCGGGCGGCACCGGCGCGGCGAAGAAGTTCGCGACCTCGACCGGTGACCCGTCGGCGCGGTCGACGTTCTTCTGGAATGTCGTCGCCCCGGGCTGGAACAACGTCATTCAGCGGGCGGACATCTCGGTCTCGTTGCCCGGCGGGGTGAGCGGCGCCCAATGCTCGGTCGGCTACGACCTCGGGCGCGCCTGCGACAACCTCACGGTCAACGGCGATCGGGTGCACCTGTCGGCCAGCAACCTGGACCCGCGCACGCCGGTGACGGTCCGCGCCGGCGTTGATGTGCCCACCCCGTCGCGCGCCGAGCTGCCGTGGAGTTATCGGTGGGACCCGATCCTCGGCGAGTCGCTGCCCGCGGTGCTGTGGCTGCTCGGCGCCTCCCTGGCTGCCGGTCTGGGCGCGTACCTGTGGTGGCGGACGACCGTCGAACCTCCACCCGGGTTCCCGCTGCAGTACGCGCCACCGCCGGGCCTCGGGCCGGTGCAGTGCGAATATATCCGCACCGAGAAGGTGCCGACCAATGGGCTGGCCGCGACCCTGTTCTACCTCGCCGAACGCAAGCTGATCAGCCTGCACCAGGTCAGCGACAAGAAATGGACCATCACGGGCAGCGCCCCGCATGGCGCCTGGAAAGGCATTGATCCGGTCAGTGTGGAGATCGCCGGGGCGCTCAAGGTGACCGGCCCGGACGCCAGGTTCGACGCCAACGGCACCGTGGCGGCCGGTAAGAAGCTGTCCAAAGCCAAAGCGGACATGGCCACCGAGGTCCACAAGTGGGCATTCGACGGCCTGATGGTCAAACGTTCGAAGGAGCTGTGGCTGCGACTCTTCAACGTCATCGCCCTGCTGCTGGCCGTCTGCGGCTTCCTCGGGTTCTTCTTCCCGATCACGCTGTGGGGTCTGCCGTTCGCGTTGTTCTTCGTGTTCTCCGCCAGGTCATGGACCGCCGGCGTGGGCAGCAGGCGCACCGCCGCCGGTCGCGAACTGTGGTCGCAGGCCGGTGGCTTCCACCGGATGCTGGCCACTGACTCCGCCGAAGCGCGTTTCGACTTCGCCGCCCGAAAGGACCTTTACACCGCTTACATCCCGTTCGCGGTCGCCGGCGGCGTGGCCGCGCTGTGGGCGCGCAAGTACCAGACCGCGACCGGTGAGATCGATCCGCAGCCCGGCTGGTATCACTCGTCGTCGGGTACCGGTTGGCACGCCGCGAGCAGCGGGGGTGCTAGTTTCGACAGCTTCGAGTCGGCGTTGTCGTCGTCGATCGGTGCCTACACCGCCTCGCAGTCCTCGTCGTCGTCAAGCAGTGGTGGCGGCGGGTTCAGCGGTGGCGGCGGAGGCGGTGGCGGAGGCGGAGGAGGAGGCGGATCATGGTGAGCTTCGTGCTGATCGTGGTGCTGGTGCTCGCGGTCCTGGTGCTGATCGGGTTTGTGCTGGGCTACAACAAAGTTCGCGCGGCCGACGTCCGGGTCGACGAGGCGCTGGGCGGCATCGATGTGCAGCTCACCCGGCGGGCATCGCTGATCCCGAGCCTGGTGCAGACGGTGCAGTCCTTCGCCGCGCACGAGAAGGCGATCCTCGACCACGTCGCCGACGCGCAGACCGCACTCGCTGCCGCGACCACGGGAAAGTCTGTCGCGCAACGTAGTTCGGCTGAGAAGGAGTTCGATAACGCGGTCGGTCAGGTGCTGGCGCTGGGCCAGACCTATCCGCAGCTGAACTCCTCGAACAACTTCCTCAACCTGCAGCAGAACCTGGCCGACACCGAGGACAAGCTGGCGTTCGCCCGGCAGTACTACAACGACGCGGTGGCGACGGTGAACCGGCTGATCACCACGATTCCGACCATGTTCGTCGCCGGGATGGCCGGGGTGTCGCAGCGCGAGTTCTACCAGGTGCCAAAGTAAAGGTATGCGAATCGTTTTCGCCGGCACACCCGAACCGGCACTGCCGTCGCTGCAGCGGCTGATCGAATCACCGCGCCACGATGTCATCGCGGTACTCACGCGCCCGGATGCCGCCGCCGGCCGCCGCGGCAAGCCGGCGCCCTCGCCGGTTGCGCGCCTCGCCGACGCGGTGGGCATCCCCGTGCTCCGTCCGGCCCGGCCGAACTCACCGGAGTTCATCGCCGAGCTGACCGAACTGGCGCCGGAATGTTGCGCGGTGGTGGCCTACGGAGCCCTGCTGTCCGAGGCACTGCTGGCGGTGCCGCAGCACGGTTGGATCAACCTGCATTTCTCGCTGTTGCCGGCCTGGCGGGGCGCGGCGCCGGTGCAGGCCGCCGTTGCTGCCGGCGATTCCGTCACCGGAGCAACGACTTTCCTGATCGAGCCGAGCCTGGATTCTGGGCCGGTCTACGGCGTGGTGACCGAGGCGGTGCGGCCCACCGACACGTCCGGTGACCTGCTCGAGCGGCTGGCGGTGTCGGGTGCCGGTCTGTTGGAGGCGACGCTGGACGGCATCGGCGATGGCACGCTGACGCCGGTGCCCCAACCGGCCGACGGGGTCAGCGTGGCGCCGAAGATCACCGTCGAGCAGGCGCGGATCTCCTGGGACCTGCCCGCTCACGCCGTCGACCGCCGGATCCGCGCGGTCACCCCCAATCCCGGTGCCTGGACGATGGTGGGCGACCTGCGCGTGAAGGTGGGTCCGGTGAGTATCGACGAGTCGGCTCCTGCGCTGGCGCCGGGGGAGATCACAGTGGACCGGTCCGGGGTCCGGGTCGGGACGGCGTCGCAGCCGGTGCTGCTCGGGCAGGTGCAGCCGCCCGGCAAGAAGCTGATGAACGCCGCCGACTGGGCGCGCGGCGCCCGGCTCGACGAGGCGGTGCGGGCATCATGAGCGAGCGTCCACAACGTGGCGCCGGCAAGGGAAAGCCGAACGGCGGCAAGCGTTTCCAGGGATCGGGCCAGAAGCGTGATCGGACCGGTGCGCCGCCCGGGCGGGACCGCGCCCAGCAACGCCCGCCCCGCCGGCCCCGGCGCACCCCGCTGGATCCGGCCCGCCAGGCCGCGTTCGACGTCTTGCGCGCCGTGTCGGAACGCGACGCCTACGCGAACCTGGTGCTGCCCGGGATGTTGGCCGAGCGTGGAATCCACGGCCGCGACGCCGCATTCGCCACCGAACTCGCGTACGGCACCTGCCGCACCATGGGCCTGCTCGACGCCGTGATCGCCGCCGCCGCCGGCCGTCCCACCGATCAGATCGATCCCGTGCTGCTGGACCTTCTGCGGCTCGGCAGCTACCAGCTGTTGCGCACCAACGTCGCTCAACACGCCGCGGTGTCCACCACCGTGGAACAGGCCGGTATCGAATTCGACTCTGTCCGGGCGGGTTTCGTCAACGGTGTGTTGCGCACCATCTCCGGGCGCGACGAGGCCGGTTGGGTGGCCGAGCTGGCGCCGGCCAGAGCCACCGACGCAGTCGGTCACCTGGCGTTCGTCAACGCCCACCCACGCTGGATCGCTCAGTCGTTCGCCGACGCACTCGGTGCCGACGCCGGCGAGCTGGATGCCGCCCTGGCCGCCGACAACACCCGCCCCGGTGTGCACCTGGCTGCCCGGCCCGGCGTACTGACCGCCGAGGAGCTGGCCGGTGCGGTCGACGGGACGGTCGGACGGTACTCGCCCTACGCGGTCTACCTCGGCAGCGGCGACCCCGGCCGGCTGGCTGCCGTGCGCGAGGACAAGGCGCTGGTGCAGGACGAGGGCAGCCAGCTGGTGGCCTGTGCGCTGACGCTGGCGCCGCTGGTCGGTGATGACGGCGGGCGCTGGCTGGACCTCTGTTCGGGGCCGGGCGGCAAAACCGCGCTGATTGCCGCGATCGCCGCACAGCAGGGCGGCAGCGTCACCGCGATCGAGCCGGCGCCGCGGCGCGCAGACCTGGTCGAGCAGAACACCCGCGGTCTCCCGGTCGAGGTGCTGCGGGTCGACGGCCGCGAATCGACGCTGGAGCCGGGCAGCTTCGACCGGGTACTGGTCGACGCGCCGTGCACCGGGCTGGGGGCGCTGCGCCGCCGCCCGGAGGCCCGCTGGCGACGCACGCCGGCCGACGTGCCGGTGCTGGCCAAGCTGCAGCGCGAGCTACTGGCCGCCGCAATCGCTCTGGTTCGCCCCGGCGGAGTGGTGCTCTACGCGACCTGTTCGCCGCATCTGGCCGAGACCGTCGGGGTCGTGTCGGATGCCCTGCGCCGTCATCCGGTCACCGCGCTGGACACCCGACCGCTGTTCGCCCCGGCCGAGCGGCTCGGCGACGGGCCGCATGTGCAGCTGTGGCCGCACCGGCACGGCACCGACGCCATGTTCGCGGCCGCTCTGCAGAAGACTGTTTAATGGCTGCCATGAAACCGCTGATCGCCCCGTCGATCCTGTCCGCCGACTTCGCCCGCCTGGCCGACGAGGCCGCCGCGGTCGAGGGCGCGGACTGGCTGCACGTCGACGTCATGGACGGCCACTTCGTGCCCAACCTGACCTTGGGCCTGCCGGTGGTGGAGAGTCTGCTCAAGGCGACCGACATCCCGATGGACTGCCATCTGATGATCGACGACCCGGACCGGTGGGCGCCCGGTTACGCCGAGGCAGGCGCCTACAACGTGACGTTCCACGCCGAGGCGACCGACAACCCGGTCGCGGTGGCCCGCGACATCCGCGCAGCCGGCGCGAAGGCGGGCCTGTCGGTCAAGCCGGGCACGCCGCTGGAGCCGTACCTCGACATCCTGCGGGACTTCGACACGCTGCTGGTGATGTCGGTCGAGCCGGGCTTCGGCGGCCAGAGCTTCATCGCCGAGGTGCTGTCCAAGGTCGCGACGGCCCGCCGGCTGGTCGACTCAGGTGAGCTGACGATCCTGGTGGAGATCGACGGGGGTATCAACGCCGACACGATCGAGCAGGCCGCCGAAGCGGGGGTGGACTGCTTTGTTGCCGGCTCGGCGGTTTACGGCGCAGGCGACCCGGCAGCCGCGGTCGAGGCGCTGCGCCGGCAGGCCGCCACCGCATCCCAGCATCTGCGGATATGACGGCACCCACGCCTGCCGAGGTCGACGCCGCGATGCGGCTGGCCGTCGATGAGGCACAGCGGGTCAAGGGCACGACATATCCGAATCCGCCTGTGGGAGCGGTGATCCTGAATGCCGAAGGGAAAGTCGTCGGAGTCGGCGGCACCCAGCCTGCGGGCGGCCCGCACGCCGAGGTGGTGGCGCTTCGGGAGGCGGGGGAACGTGCCACCGGCGGCACCGCCGTCGTCACCCTCGAGCCGTGTAACCATCACGGGCGCACCCCACCGTGTGTCGACGCCCTGATCCAGGCTCGGGTGGCCGCCGTTGTGTACGCCGTCGCCGATCCCAATCCGGTGGCCGCAGGTGGTGCAGAACGATTGCGGCAGAAGGGGATTGCCGTCACAGAGGGGCCATGCGCCGAGGAGGTGGCGGGCGGTCCGCTGCGCGAATGGTTGCACAAGCAGCAGACCGGACGCCCACACGTGACCTGGAAATTCGCCACCAGCGTCGACGGGCGCAGTGCGGCCGCCGACGGTTCGTCGCAGTGGATCACCAGCGATGCGGCGCGTGCCGATCTACATGTGCGCCGGGCGGCGTGCGACGCGATCGTGGTCGGTACCGGCACTGTCGACATCGACGACCCGACGCTGACCGCCCGGCTGCCCGGCGGGGGACTGGCCGACCGTCAGCCTCTGCGGGTAGTCGTCGGCAAGCGCGAGATCTCGCCGGACGCCAAGGTGCTCAACGATGATTCGCGCACGATGGTGATCCGCACCCACGACCCGTACGAGGTCATCCGGGCGCTGTCCGACCGCACCGACGTGTTGCTCGAGGGCGGCCCGACGGTGGCTGGTGCGTTCCTCCGCGCCGGCGTGATAGACCGGATCCTCGCCTACGTCGGGCCGATCCTGCTCGGCGGTCCGGTCACCGCGGTCGACGATGTCGGTGTGCCCAGCATCGCGCGGGCGCTGCGGTGGCGCTACGACGGCGTCGATCGGATCGGTCCGGACCTGCTGCTGTCCCTGGTGCCTGGTTAACTGCCTTCGCCGAGTTTCCTGTGCTCGACGATCTCGCGAGAACCGGTGGCGCCCAACTTCTCCCTGAACGCTTGAACGGTGTAGCCGACCACTGTCGCATCACTGCGTGCTCGTACCGTCGCCGACCGGGGGAGTCCGAATACCGGTCCCATTTCTCCGAAATAATCTCCCGGTCCGGCGATCTTCAGTAATTCTTCACGGCCGCTTGACAATTCGCGGACGATCTCGACCTCACCGCTGGACACCACGTAGATGCAGTCACCCAGGGTGCCCTGCTCGAACAGGACGTCGCCAGGTTTGAGTTCGGTCTTCTGCGGCTCGTGCTCGGTGTAGGGCAGGTGTGGCATCAGTTCGACCACACGGTCGGCCATCGGCAGTATCCGGGTGTCGTGCGTGGCGACAACCACCACCCGATCGCCGGAGGCCAGCTCGCGGATCAGGCCCAGCACCTCCTCGACCTGGATGTAGTCCAGATGAGCGGTGGGCTCGTCGGCCAGCACCAGAGGCGGGTCCAGCGCGATGGCGCGGGCGACGGCCACCCGTTGCTGCTGGCCGCCGCTGAGGTCGCCGGGCCGGTGCCGCATCCGGTCGGCCAGCCCGACTCGCGACAGCAGCTCCTCGGCTCGCCGCCGGGCCTCGGTGCGCGGTACCTTGGCTGCCCGCAGCGGCACCATCACGTTCTCCAGCGCGGTCAGGCTGGCCACCAGGTTGAACGCCTGGAACACGATCCCGACGGTGTTGCGGCGGTAGTGCGACAGTTCGCGCTCGTCGAGCTTGGTCAGGTCCACGTCGCCGAACTCGATGCGACCTGCCGACGGGCTCAGGATCCCGCCGAGGCACGACAGCAGGGTGGTTTTCCCGCATCCGCTGGGCCCGAGCAGGATCGCGAGCGAACCGGCGTTGACCTCGAGGCTCAGCCCGTCGATCGGGCGCACGGCGTACTCGCCGCGGGAGTACTCCACGACGAGGTCTTTGATCTGCAGGTCGGCCACGTCAGGGCCCGCCGAACGCCAGCGCCGGGTCGACTGTCACCGCGCGGCGCAGGCCCGCGACACTGGCCAGCAGACCGATCGCCAGCGCGAGGATCGGCAGCGCCACGAACGCCGCCGTCGGAATGTCCACCCGCATCGGGAACAGCGGACCCAGAACCACCGACAGCACACCGCCGAGCAGCGCGGCCAGAACGGCCACGATCACCGCCTGCACGGCGAGTCCGCCGAGAATCGAGCGGGCCGGCACTCCGACGGCCTTGAAAACCGCGAAATCCCTGGTGCGTTCGATCGCCGAGACGTAGATCATCGACCCGACGATCAGCGCGGCGACCACCCACAGCAGCCCGGCCATCAGCGTCATCGCCTGGCGAGCACCCTTGAGCGCACGCGACAGATCCTCGACGGCGCCGGCACGATCGACCGTGCGGAAACCGTTGGGAATCGACGCAGGGTTTCCGTTCAACCCGATCGCCGAGAGCAACTGCTGGCCGGAGAACAGCAGCTGCTGCGCGCCTTCCACCGTCAGGAAGATGTTCGGCTGACCGGCCAGCGCCGTCGAGTCATCGACGACGCCAACGACTTCCATTGTCCGCGAACCAATTTCGATTCGGGCCCCGACCGGACGGTCCATCGTGCTGGAGACCGCCACCTCGTAGGGCAGGGTTGGCGTCCGGCCCGCCGACATCACGGGCATGCCCGGCCCCCGCGGAAACGTGCCGAACACGTTGACGTTGCGGGCCGATCCACCATCAGGCATGGTGGCGCTGCCGTACACCAGCGGCACGGCGGCGGTGAGGCCCGGTATCTTGACCACCTGCTGCAGCTGGGATGCCGGGAACGGCGATGAGCCCAGGAACGGCCCTGGCGCACCAGTTTTCACCAGATAGCTGCCGAAGCCGAGGGCATCTACCGTGCGGTTGGCCTCGACCCGAAAACCGTTGGCCAGTCCGGTCAGAACCAGAGTCATCGCGAACACCAGGCCGGTACCGACGATCGCGATCACGAAACGTCGCTTGCGCCACTGTAAATCTCGCAAGGCGGCGATCAGCATGTCGAACCGCGCATGGATACGACGTTACCGACGCCGGGCTATCCGGCGAAAGCTTCCACCAGTTTTCCGCAGAACGCCGGCAGATCGTCGGGCTTGCGGCTGGAGATCAATGTGTTCGGCCCGCCGGTGCACACCACGACCTCCTCATCGACCCAGTCCGCGCCGGCGTTGCGCAGATCGGTCTGCACACTGGGCCACGATGTGATCCGGCGTCCTTCGACGACGTCGGCCTCGACGAGCGTCCACGGTCCGTGACAGATGACTGCCACCGGCTTGCCGGCCTCGAAGAAGTCTTTGACGAGGTTGACCGCGGCCGGTTTGGTCCGCAGCAGATCGGGGTTGGCAACCCCGCCGGGCAGCACGAGTCCGTCGTAATCGGCGGCCGAGACCGCGTCGGCGGCCTTATCGGCCTCGAAGGTGTCAGCGGGGGTGAGGTGGTTGAACGCCTGGATCTTGCCGACCTCGGTCGACACCAATTCCGGGGTGCCGCCGGCCTGCTCTACGGCCTCCCACGGCTTGGTCAACTCGACCTGCTCGGTGCCCTCCGGGGCGACCAGGAATGCGATCTTCTTGCCGGAAAGTTCGTTGCTCATGCTCGGTCGGGTACCCGCCGATCCCTAGGTCGATACCCCCCCTTCGAAGATGCGCGAAAAGCCGCTAGCGCGAAGCGGTTAGCGACGACTCGGTCTCGGTGGAGTCGGCGTGTGCCTGCTTGCCGCCGATGAACACGGCCAGTGCCGCGCCGACCAGACACACGATGACGGTGACGAAGAATATCGAGCCGTATTGCATGGCGAACGCGGTGCGGTACCGCTCGGCCTCGCCGGCGATCTTGGCTGCCAGGCTGTTCCCTCCCGGGCTGGGCAGGGTGGCCAGGATCTGGTTGAACCGGTACAGGCCCCAGGCGCTCAGCGCCGCGACGCCGATCAGCATGCCGGTCATGCGGGCGACCACCACCAGCGAGGATGCGATGCCGTGCTGTGCGGCCGGGACCACCCGAAGCGCGGCCGAGGTGAGCGGGCCGATGACCAGACCCAACCCGAAGCCGGCCAGCGCCAGGTCGGTGTCGATCACCGGCAGCGACACGAAGCCGAGATCGTGATGGGTGGTGGCCACATTCGTGCCCCAGTGCGACACCAACCAGTACGCGCCCGAGGAGATCAGCATGCCGACCACAGCAACGATCCGGTCGCCGACCCTGGTCGCGATCCAGCCGCCGATGAGCGCACCGATCGGCAGCGCGATCAGGAAGTGCAGCAGCAGGAACGCGGCTTGAGTCTGGTCCTTGCCCAGCACACCCTGGCCGAACAGCTCGACGTTGACCAGCGTGACCATCAGCGCAGCACCGGCGCATAGCGAGGTGCCCAGCGCGGCCAGGAACGGCACGAATCGGACGCCGGCCGGTTCGATCAACCGGGTGCGGGCGAAGCGCTCCCACACGAAGAAGGCGATCGCCGCAACGACGGCGCCGAGGACCAGGATCAGGCCGTGCGGCGGCAGCAGCGTCTTACCGTCGGGCGAGGGGTTGTACAGGCCGATCACGGCCAGGCCCAACGCGATCGCGAGCAGGATGCCACCGACCAGGTCGACCCTCTCGGGGTTCGCGCTGCGGTCGTGGGAGGGCAGGCTGAAGTGGATCAGCACCATCGCGACCACGGTCAGCGGCACATTGATCCAGAACACGTCCTGCCACTTGCCCAGCAGCAGCACCACGCCGATGCCGTACAGGGGGCCGAGCACGCTGCCCAGCTCCTGGGCGGCGCCAATGCCGCCGAGCACCGCCGCGCGGCTGCGCGCGGCCCACAGGTCGGCGGCGAGTGCGAGGGTGACCGGCAGCAGGGCGCCGCTGGCGATGCCCTGGATGAGTCGGCCGACCACCAGCATCGTCAGGTCCGTGGACATGGCCGTCACCACCGAACCGACCGCGAAGGTGACCAGGGACAGCTGCAGCACGAGCTTGCGGCCGAACCGGTCAGAGAGCCGGCCCAGCAGCGGCATGGCCGCGATATAACCCAGCAGGTACCAGGTGATGATCGGCGTGACCTGCTGGATCTTGTTCACCGGGATGCCGACGGTCGACATGATGTCGACCATGATCGTGACGACGACGTAGGTGTCGAGCGCCCCGAGCAGCACCGCGAGACTGCCGGCGCCGATCGCGATCCGGCGGCTGCGGCCGGAGGTTCCCGCCCGGTGGGCGGCGGTGTCCAGAGACTCAGCCATCGCCGGGCCCGTCAGACGGCGGGCTTGGTGACGGTGACCGGCTTGTCCCACTCCGACAGCGTGATCTGGATATTGCTGCCATTTCCGGTATCGGCCTTGGCCTGAACCAGCTGATGCGGGTCGGCCTTCTGGATCCACACGGTGGCGGGCAGCGGGCTGGTCGCCTTGAGCGGGATGAGCTTGTTCATCGCGTCGGCGCTGACCTTGCCGGTGATACGAACGGTATCCACGCCGTTGATGGTCTCGCTGGCCTCCGACTTGGCATCGCTGATGTTGGCGAGCCAGTTGGCCAGCCCGTTGTCCGGGTTGAGGACCACCGAGGGATCGTAGATGTCCTTGGCCGGGCCCATGTCGAGCCAGTTGTTGGGGGTCAGCGCGGCGTAGAGGGTGCCTTCGAGAACCACGAGCTGGATGTCGACATCCGAGCCGCCCATCGAAATCGTCGAGTTCCCGGACACCGCGGTCGCGGGCACGTTGGTCAGGTCGCCGGTCAGCTTCTTGACGGGCAGACCCTCGATCTTGCCGCCGACAGTGATGTCGAGGTGGGCGCTCTTGAGGCCCTTGGTGACCTGGATGGACTGTTGCAGCAGCCCGGCGGCGTCGGGCAGCGGTTCGGCGGGCTTCGACGAGGACGAGCAGCCCGCGACGAACAACGCTGCGGTTGCAAAGAGGGCGGCAAGGACGGCAAACATTCGGCGGCACGTCGGCATAGGTGCATCGTAGAGGGTCTGGATGACGAGACCTGCGCCAGAAGCCTGCACAGGTCTGGTCTCGCGCTATCTGAGCTGGGGTTTTGGCAGGGGAGGGCGTGTGTCGTCACACCACGGCTAGATTGGGCCCGTGTTCACCGGAATCGTCGAGGAATTGGGAGAGATCGTCGGCAAGGATGACCTGGCCGACTCCGCCAGATTCGTGATCCGCGGGCCGGTCGTCACTGCCGATGCCCGCCACGGCGACTCGATTGCCGTCAACGGCGTCTGCCTGACCGTCGTCGAGGTGCTGCCCGGTGGTCAGTTCAGCGCCGATGTGATGGCCGAGACGCTCAACCGGTCCAGCCTGGCCGCTGTCGACGTCGGCAGCGCGGTGAACCTGGAGCGCGCCGCCGCGGTCAACAGCCGGCTTGGCGGCCATATCGTGCAGGGCCACGTCGACGGCACCGGCCATGTGGTGTCCCGCTCGCCGTCCGCACATTGGGAGATCGTGCGGATAGCACTGCCACCAGAGTTGTCCCGCTACGTGGTGGAAAAGGGCTCGATCACGGTCGACGGCATTTCGCTGACGGTGTCCGGGCTGGGCGACGATTGGTTCGAGGTGTCGCTGATCCCGACCACGCTGGCGCTGACCACGCTGGGTCGCGCGCCGGCCGGAACGCCGGTGAATCTCGAAGTCGATGTGATCGCCAAGTATGTGGAGCGGTTGCTCGGCGAACGCGAACGCTCGACCCCTCCCGGTGACTAATCAATCGATCAGTTTGAGCATTTGCTGCTGACCGAGACGTAAGTTCGCCCCACATCGCGGCATCGTGCCGTATTGGCTGCTCAGCGGCCCGCTTACATAAGTAAGACTAATTGTCCTTGGCGAAAACGCTGCTCGATGCTAGGTTGCGGAACTGAAGTACCGTGCGTCTCTCCCAAGCAATGTGTGTGAGTCGCGTCACGTGTGTCAACGGCCGGTCCTCAGCAGGATTCGGCCAGGGCGCTTCGTGTCTGCGTAGACATACCGAGCGAAGGGGTAGCGATGGCCGCCGCAAGTCCGCGGAAACCGCGTGCGACTACAGGTCGCCATCGCAAGTCGTCCACTTTCCACGTCACCGCCTGCGCCCAATGGCTGGGCGTCGGAGCTGTCGGTTTCGGCCTGGCGGCAGCGGCGGTCGCCGGCGGCGGTGGGACCGCCTCGGCCAGTACCGACGAGGCCACGGCAGGGCCGCCCAAGGCGAGTGAGCGCGCAGAGTCGGCGAAACCGTCGGTGCCCGCAAGGAAATCGGGGTCGAAACGGCCCACTGCGACCAAAGCGTCCCCGCAACGAGGCGAAGCATCTGCACCGGTACAACCAGCCGGCGTCGGCCCAGGCAAGCGGTCGGGCAGCCATGCGCCGCCGTCGCAGGCGATGATGTCGACCGCGCTGGCCGGTGAATCCGCAGCGCCCGTCGTCGACTCTCTGATGCCATCGTCACCGAATCCCGCCAGCGTCCTCGACGCGATCGAGGCGGTACCGACCCGCCTTGCCAGCGCCGTCCAGGACGTCTTGAGCGGAATGAAGATCGGGCCGCTGCCGCATTTCGCGGTGCCGGGCGTCCCCGTGGCAGGTTTCGACGAATCGGCGTGGTTGGCCGCCCTGCAGAGTCAGTACGCCGGCGCCGCGCATGGTCCGGCGAACGTCATCACGACTTCGGCGCCACCGCGACTGCCGAACGACATGGTGACCGCACTGCAGAATGCGGTCACCGATGCCGTCCACTTCGCCACCGAAGTGTCGGAGCAGGGTGCTGCATTCCTCCATGCAGTCAGTTCCGGAATCAACAATGCGACAACTGATTTCATCAACTCTTTGACCGGCGCAGGCAACACCGCGATGAAGTCCGCGGCTGCAGTGAAGACCGCATCCGCGGCTGACACGCCTGCTTATGGGACACCCGAATTCTTCGTGTCGACGCTGCAGACGGTTCTGAACCAGCTGGTCGGCTGGCCGGAACCGCCCACTTTCGACTTCGTCACCTCTGCCAACTATCTCCTGGACCAAGCGCTCGACGCACACGACGCCATGATCGACCTCGTCTACGCGAATCCCACGCCGGCCACCAGGTGGATTCCCGACCTGATGAGCCTCGTGCATCTGTTCTTTCAGCCGTTCGTTCCCAACTACACATTCTCCGATGGCCTCAATGTCCTTGGCTCCCTGCTGAACCGCGTCGTGCCGCCCTACAAGATCCGAGATCCGCAGAGCGCGACCCTCACCGAGACGCAGGTGGCGGCCGCTGCGGTCGGCGCGCTGGTGAAGGTTCTCGACAGGTTGCTGCTCGGGGACTTCGACCCGACGCATTGGCGCGACGCGGCGATAGAAGGCGGTACCGCTGGGCTCACCAACCCGGCGAGCGTACTGAACATGACCTTCACCACCGGTGCCCAGCCGAACCTGTTCTCGCTCATGGCTTATGTGGCACTGGTCGCGGTGTACAAGCGCTTCCAGTGGGTGGCCCTCGACCACCTACCGGTGGTGACCGGTAACACCCAAACCGGTCAGCTGCTGATCACGGTCTCCGGCAAAGTCACCGCCACAGATCCCGAGGGAGATCCGCTGACCTATACGGCCACTCAGGCTGCCAAGGGCTTCGTCACCGTTGGCCCCGACGGCACGTGGACCTACACCCGCACCTCCGACTGGTCGAGGTCCGACACCGACTCGTTCACGATCGCCATCGATGACAGCCTCGGTCAGATAACGACTCTGGGACTGGACCATCCATACGCGCCCGACGGCCACAGCGTCACCGTGACCGTCAACGTCAACTACACCGGCACGACGAACACCGCGCCTGTTGCCGTCGGGTCGGCCGGGCTGCCCGACGGAATGGGTGTGGTGCGCGGCCGCATCAATGCCTTCGATATGAATGGCAACGCGCTCACCTACAGCCTGGTCAATCCGGGTACCTCGGGTGCGACGACCAGCTCGATCTACACAACCGAGGGCGGTATCGTCCAGCTCGACAGCACGAGCGGCGAATTCACCTATATCCCAAAGGTTTCGACCGATTTCCTGCCCGGGCTGGATACCGACACGTTCCAAGTTCAGGTGTCGGACGGTCAGGGTGGCACGGCGACGGCGTCGGTGGTGGTGCTGTCGAACCTCACCGCCGGCACGACGACAACGAGCACCAGCGCCTCCATCGAGAACGGCAAGGTTGACGTTCCCAGCGTCGATGCCGGGCTGTTGACCTACAGCCTCGGCACAGGCCCGGCCAAGGGCACAGTGGTAGTCAACGCCGACGGCACCTACACCTATACCCGCAGCGTTTCAGCCACCGGCAGCACCTCCGATACCTTCACAATCATCGGCATCGATGCCAACGGCAAGACGGTGACGCTGCCGTCGGTCTCGGTGGCACCTCCGTTGGTCAACGTCACGCCGGCGACCGCTGTCTCGGGCGGGACGTTTACGCCACGCACCGTCGTCGGCGGCGTCGCGATTCTGCCGGGCACTCAGACGACGACCGGCACATTCAGTGGGGTGGATGCCGGTGGGCACCCGGTCACCGTCGCCGCGGGCATCTACGGCACGTCCCTGGGCGGAACGGTCACCGTTCTATCGGGCGGCGGTTTCCTCTACTCGTTCACCTCGTTCGGCGACGCGTGGCACAAGGCCGCCGCGGACAACGCGCCCGTGACCGACAAATTCGACACCGTCCAAATCAACGTGACCGACTCGTTGGGCGGAGTCACCGCAGTCACCTTCGCGATTGCGCTGCGGACCGAGAACGACGCGCCATCCTCGAGCACGTCGGTCGGTGGCGCCGACGGACTCGGCGTCGTGCGCGGATCCGTTTCCGGGTCGGATACCGACGGCGATTCCTTCGCGTATTCGCTGGCGGGCGTTGGCAATCCGAGCGGGGGCACGGCCACGTCGACGTACACCACCAAGGGTGGCATCGTCTCGCTCAACTCGGACGGCACGTTCACCTACATTCCGACCAAGTCGGCGTCGACATCGGACTCATTCACGGTGTCGGTGTCCGACGGCCACGGCGGCACCACCAGCGCCACGGTGAACGTGCCCTTGGGTACGCCCTCGCCGCTGACGAATGTCGACACCGCGACGCTCAACACGGTGACCGGCAAGCTCAACATCCCCGGCGCCGACAACGGACTGATGACCTACAGCCTCGGCACCGGCCCGTCGAAGGGCTCGGTGACCGTCAATCCTGATGGCAGCTTCAGCTACGCCCGGACGGCTGGTCTCGGGCACACCACGACGCCCGCCGATTCGTTCACGATCGTCGGCACGGAGGTCGCGACCGGCAAGACGGTGACGATCGCGACGGTCAACGTCACTCCGACGGTGGCCAACGCCCTGCCGGCCGGCGGGTCGGTGACAGTCGGGTCGTCCTCGCTGACGACCGGCTTCACCCGAGACCAGACGACGACGGGCGTCATCCATGCCTCCGACCCCGACGGCGATGCGTTGACGTTCACCGCCGGGACGTTCTCGACGGTCAACGGCGGATCGATCACGGTGGCCGCCGACGGTTCGTTCACCTACACGATCAGCAAGGGGCTCCTCAGCTCCTACTACCACGACGCAGCGAAGATCGGCGCGATCGGCAACGCGGTCGGGGACTCGGTGAACGTGACGGTCAGCGACGCCTTCGGCGCCAGCACTACCTTCACCGCGGTGGTTCCCATATATGCGACCAACACCGGTCCCACGCTCAGCAGTGGCGTGCGGTGGGCAGGTAGCAATCTCCTCGGTACGTACACCTCGTGGACATCAGTGTCGGGCAGTGACGGCGACAGCGATTCTTTGAGCTACGCGATCACACAGCAGCCGGCGCACGGCAGTGCGAATTACGACTCGTTCCTCAACGTCGTCAACACCAGCGGCACTCAGACCGGCGACACCACCGTACTGGCGGTGTACGACGGCTATTACGTGGTCAGCAACGGTGTGGTGACCGGCACCCCTGCGAGCTACTCGGTCACCCTCACTGCGCAGCAGAACGCTTAACGTCGTATCTGATCTGCGTTTACTTGTGCGAATATTTGCTATAACAGCTCTGCTGTGCATTTGCTCAGCATCTTCGGGCGACACGCCGTTGCCGTTTTCTGACTAAAACGCCAGGTGGGAAAAGTTCTGGCAAACTTGACTGAGGCAAACGTTGGCAAAAAGCTGTAAGTGATGTTACGTTGCGGGCGTCAAGAAGTGACGTGCCTCTCCCGTGCCGGATTGAGCGAGTCCCGTCACACAGGACACGCCGTCGGGAGATTGGTTGAGTTCCAAGAAGCACGCGGCTCGCCACAGAAAACGGGCGGGGCGCCATCGCAAGCGCGCTGCGGGCAACACCAGGCATGTCGCCCGCAATGGAATTCTGGCTGCCGCAGTAGGTTTCGGACTGGCCGTCGGCGTCGGAAACGGCATGGCCGCAGCCTCAACCGACGACGGCTCGTCGGATGCCGGCTCGGCCTCGCACTCAGCGAGTAATTCCGGGGGTATCTCGAGCCACTCCGCGAATCCCAATCGCACCAAGACTGCCGGACCTGCGCGCACCCGCTCGGCGGGTAAGCAGCCGATGTCGGACTCCAACAGCGGTTCCTCGGTGGCCGTCCGGTCATCGACTTCGGGCCGAGCGCTTCCCGGCACCAAAGTGGCAGCCGACACGACCGTTCACCCCGATGCGACGGTTCAACCCGACGCGACGGCGCAACCCGAATCATCCTCCACGACAACATCTTCGGCGGATGCCAGCGAAACGCCGGCGACTCGCGCTGCCGAGACCCCCACACCGGTTACGACGCCGTTCACCGCACACAAGTCCACCACCGCCAGGGCTGCGGTTGCACCGTCGGCCGCCGCGTATTCCATGAATGGAGATCTGTCGGCGGTCCAGGACGGCGCTGGTCCGATCACCACACCGGCGCAGTACGCCATCCAGACGACACTCGACGCGTGGGCCGCGCAACTGGACGCTCTCATGGCGGCCCCGCTCACGCAGGTGAACGGTTGGCTGAAGTTTCCGCTCACGTTCCTCAACGCGTTCTTCACGCCATCCATCGTGGTCGACCGGCTCTCCTACGGGCTCAACGGCCTGGCCACCCTGATGGACGAGTTCGTGCCGCCGTTCAAGATGGTGGACGGCGCACCTTCGACGATCACGCCTGCATCAGTGACGGCCGCGTTCCTCGCGGGAGCGATCGTGCTGCTGAACACCTCGCAGACCGTCGATATACCGCACTGGATCGATGAGGCCATAAGCCTCGCCGGGGCGTTGCGCGACATCGCCGCGGATCCGGTCATCAACGGCCTCACCGCGAACGACCTGGACGGCGTCATCGGCGCGGCGAGGGGAGCCTTCCTTTCGCCGAAGACCGTCTTGGACATGACCGTCGATCTCGGCCCCGCACCGAATCCGGTCTCGCTCGCGATGTATGTCGTTGTGGTCGCGATCTTCCGACGGTTCGCGGACGTGGCCACCGATCACCAACCGGTGGTGACTGACATGCAACAGACCAGTCAGCACCTCCCCGGTGCCAGCGGAACCACGGTCTCGGGCTTTGTCCAGTTCTACGACGCCGACGGCGACCCGATCACTTCGTACGGCTTTACCGAACCCAACGACAGCCGCTTCACCGTCACCGTCGTCGATGGCACGAACGGGCGGATGAACTGGACAGTGTGGGACTGGAATCCGCTGGGCCCCTCGACCCCCAAGACGCTGACCTTCACTCTGACAGTCCTCGCGCAGGGCGACGGTCAGATCAGCGTGTCGAAGCCGTACATGCCGAACGGCAACGAGACGCAGAAGACGGTGACGGTGACCGTCTACTACAACCAGGCAGTAGGGACGATGACCAACACGGTCACCGGCACCTCGGGGCTGGGCGTGGTTCGCGGTGTGGTCTCCTCACCGGCGAACCCGGACAACCCGACGACCTACTCGCTCTACGGTGCCAGCGGGGGATCGGCGTACACCGCCAACGGCGGCATCGTCAAACTCAACCCGGCGACCGGCGCGTACGTCTACACCCCCAACCGCGCATCGAGCGCGACGACCGATTCGTTCCAGCTGACGAGTACTGACAGCTTCGGCCATACCTACACGACCACCGTGTCGGTGCCGGTGAGCTCCGCGTCGCCGGTGACCACCTTCAACACCCGGACCGGGACTGTGACCGGCCAGCTGGCCATCCCCACGGGCAGCGCCGACGTCGGGCTGATGAACTACAGCCTGGGCACCGGCCCCAACCCCGCCAGGGGCTCGGTGACGGTGAATGCCGACGGCACTTTCGTCTACACCAGGTCGTCGACGGCCGGATCGCAGCCCACGACGGACTCCTTCACGATCTTGGGCACCGACAGCACCGGGAAGACGGTGACCATCGCTGTGGTCAACGTCAATGCCACGCTAGGCAATAGCGCGCCAGTGGGCACGGGTCTGACCACGGACTCACCCGTTGGCGCGCCCACCTATAACGCGGGTGGCGGTCCGCGGGACGAGCAGCACACCACGGGCACGCTGCACGCGACTGACGCCGATGGCGATCCGGTGACGTTTACCGCCGGCACGTACACCACTGCCCAGGGCGGGTCGATCACGGTCAACGCGAACGGCACCTTCACCTACGACAAGAACGTGTTCGCCCCCTTCGGTGTTCACAACAGCTACTGGCATGACCACGCCGTCGACGGTGATCCTGGCGACACGTTCACCATCAACGTCAAGGACAGCTACGGCGCTACGACGGCGGTGACGTACTCGGTCCCGATCGCGAAACTCAACGCGCCGCCCACGGTGAACACCGGAACGGTGAACAACAGAACCACCTCTGCTATGGGTGTGGTGCGTGGCAACATCGCGGGTTCCGATGGGGACGGCGACAGCCTGACCTACAGCATGGTCGGTGCCACGGGCGGCTCGGTGTACGGCTCGAGCGGCGGCATCATCAAGATCAATTCGGACGGTTCGTTCGTGTACACCCCGAACGTGGGGGTCACGTCGGATACGTTCCAGGTCCTCGTCAACGACGGCCACGGCGGCACGACGCAGGCGACCGTCACCCTCAGCGGACTCACGACTCCGTCGCCGACAACGAATGTCAGCACGGCGGTCCCGGGCAAGGTCACCGGGCAGCTCGGCATCCCTGCCAGTGAGAGTGGGCTGTACACCTACAGCCTGGGTACCGGACCGTCGAAGGGCACCGTGACCGTCAATGCCGACGGCACCTACACCTACACCCGTACAGCAGGTCTGGGCCATACGACGACGCCGAACGACTCGTTCACCATCGTCGCGACGGAGATCGGCACCGGCAAGACGGTGACGGTCGCGACGATCGCCGTCACCCCGACGGTCACCAACGCTGCTCCGGTGGGTAACGGTGTGACAGTGGGTAGTTCGTCGCTGAGCCGGGTGGTCGGCCCGAACGACCAGCAGGATACGACCGGCACGCTGAGGGCGACCGATCCCGACGGCGATGCGATCACCTGGGCGGCGGGCACCTACAGCACCGCCCAGGGTGGGACGATCACGGTTGCCGCCAACGGCACGTTCAGCTACACGATCCAGAAGTACGCGTGGTTCGGCGTGTCGGACAGCTACTGGCACGACCACGCCGTCACCGGTGACCCCGGCGACACGTTCACCGTCAACGTCAGCGACGCATTCGGTGGCACCACGGCGGTCACGTACGGGATTCCGATCGAAAAGCAGAATGCCGCACCGACATTGAGCGGAAATGTCAGCAGTTCGAGCACCAGCGGCCTTGGCGTCGTGCGCGGCAACATCGCCGGCGGCTCTGACGGCGACGGCGACGGCCTGACCTACACCCTGGTCGGCGCGACGGGTGGCTCGGTCTACGGCACCAGTGGCGGCATCATCACGATGAGCGGCACCTCGTTCACCTATATCCCGAAGGTGGGAACCACGTCAGATACGTTCCAGGTGCAGGTGAGCGACAACCACGGTGGTGTCACCACGGCGACGGTCACCTTGAACGGACTTACGACACCATCTCCGCAGACAAACACCAACGGGGTGGCCGGAGTCGCGAACGGTTCGCTGAACGTCCCCGCCGGCGATACCGGCCTGGGGCTGACCTACAGCCTGGGCAACGGACCGTCGAAGGGCAGCGTGACCGTCAACGCCAACGGCACGTACACCTACACGCGGACCGCAGGCTTGGGACACACCACCACTCCGAACGACTTCTTCACCATCAAGGCCACCGATGCCACCGGAAAGTCGGTGATCATCGCGACGATCAACGTGGCCCCCTCGGTGTCCAACAATGCGCCCACGGTGACGGTCAACGGCAGCTCCGGGACGGTCACGCTGTCCGGTCCGGGAGCCAAGACCAACCCCAACGCGGCCGGGGTCCAGACGGTCACCGGCATGACATTCGTCGCCGGCGACGCCGACTCCGACGCACTGCTGATCAACAACAAGTTCGATGGCACCGGCACGACCTTCGCCCTGGCCAGCGGCGGCACCATCACCACCGCCAACGGCGGCACTGTGACCGTCAACTCCAACGGCACCATGTCGTACTCGATAAGCCAGAGCGCAGCCTACTTCCACGCCGCGGCCAAGATGGGGGCCAGCACGGCGCAGAAGACGGACTGGTTCAACTTCACCGTCACCGACGGCTACGGCGGCACCAGCACCGTCACGGTGGTCATCCCGATCTACGCCGAGAACAGGGACCCGGTTACGAGCGCCGTCAAGGTCGGCAATAGCTGGACGTCCATAAAAGCGACCGATCCCGATGGCGAGACGATCTCGACCACGAAACTCAGCTCCCCGCCCAGTGACGCCAACCCCGGCTCGGGGTACATCGTCTCCACCGGGGACTCCCTGGCCGGCAGTCTCAACCTCGGCACCGCCTCCCTCACCAAGTTCTCCTCCTTTACCATCACCGTCTACGACGGGTACTGGAGGACCTCCAACGGCGTGGTGACCAGCACGCCGGGCCAGAAGCAGATCTGATCCACCCCAACACCGACGGCTATTTCCGGGTGCAGTGAAGCCGCACGGGTGCTACCACCGGTTGCGCACAGGTGTCCGCGATCCGATCGCCTGGTCGGTTGCGTCGGTACGAGTGCTGCGGGGCGCCCTCGGCATTGCGGTAGGCCCACCGCAGCAGCGCGTTGGCCCGTCCTGTCACGTACGTCACACCACGTCCTGGCCTGCATATATCAACTGTCAAGGCGGTCGCGTCTCGATTGAGCGGACCGCTGAACAGGACGGGCAATATTGGCGCACCTGAGGTGGTTCATACTGTCTGGTAGCAGCAACATTGGATACGGGCAGGCGGCGAGGATGACGAGGCTGGACACCGTCGAACGGGCGGTCGCCGATATCGCGGCGGGGAAGGCTGTCGTCGTCATCGATGACGAAGACCGCGAGAACGAGGGTGACCTGATCTTCGCCGCCGAGAAGGCGACGCCGGAGTTGGTCGCGTTCATGGTCCGCTACACGTCGGGCTACCTCTGTGTGCCGCTGTCCGGCGAGATCTGCGACAAGCTGGGCCTGCTGCCCATGTACGCGGTCAACCAGGACAAGCACGGCACCGCCTATACCGTCACCGTCGACGCGAAAATCGGTGTCGGAACCGGCATTTCGGCTGCCGACCGGGCAACGACCATGCGGCTGCTCGCCGATCCGACCAGCGTTGCCGAAGATTTCACCAAACCTGGCCACGTCGTGCCTCTGCGCGCCAAGGACGGCGGCGTACTGCGCCGCCCCGGCCACACTGAGGCCGCCGTCGACCTGGCCCGGCTGGCCGGCCTGCAACCGGCGGGTGCGATCTGCGAAATCGTCAGCCAGAAGGACGACGGCTCGATGGCCCAGACCGACGAGCTCCGGGTCTTCGCCGACGAGCACAACCTGGCCCTGATCTCGATCGCAGATCTCATCGAGTGGCGGCGCAAGCACGAAAAACACATCGAGCGCATCGCCGAGGCGCGGATCCCCACCCGGCACGGCGAGTTCCGTGCCGTCGGCTACTCCAGCATCTACGAAGAGGTGGAGCACGTCGCCCTCGTGCGGGGCGATATCGCCGGACCGGAGAACGACGGCCACGACGTCCTGGTGCGTGTGCACTCCGAGTGTCTGACCGGCGACGTCTTCGGGTCGCGCCGCTGCGACTGCGGCCCGCAGCTCGACGCCGCGCTGGCGATGGTGGCCCGTGAGGATCGCGGCATCGTCCTCTACATGCGCGGGCACGAAGGCCGCGGCATCGGCCTGATGCACAAGCTGCAGGCCTACCAGCTGCAGGATGCCGGCGCTGACACCGTCGACGCCAACCTCGAGCTCGGTCTGCCCGCCGACGCGCGGGACTACGGCATCGGTGCCCAGATCCTCGTCGACCTCGGAGTGCGCTCGATGCGGCTGCTGACCAACAACCCGGCCAAGCGGGTCGGGCTGGACGGCTACGGACTGCACATCATCGAGCGCGTGCCGCTGCCGGTGCGTGCCAACGCCGAGAACATCCGCTACCTGATGACCAAGCGCGATCGGATGGGCCACGACCTGACCGGGCTCGACGATTACGACGAGGTCATGCCGGGTGATCTCGGCGGCGCTCTGTGAGGGCCAGGAGCGACGCTTGCGGAGCGAGTGAATGAGCGGTGGCCCCGGCGTCCCGGAACTTCCGGAGATGGACGCCTCGCAGTTGTCGCTGGCCATCGTTGCCAGCACGTGGCATTCGAAGATCTGCAACGCTCTGCTCGACGGTGCCCGCCGGGTCGCCGACGACTCTGGGGTGCCCAATCCGACCGTCGTCCGTGTCCTGGGGGCCATCGAAATCCCGGTCGTCGCACAGGAACTCGCCCGCACCCATGACGCCGTCGTCGCGCTCGGCGTCGTGATCCGTGGCCAGACACCACATTTCGACTACGTCTGCGATGCCGTCACGCAGGGCCTGACCCGCGTGTCGCTGGATGCCTCCACACCGGTGGCCAACGGAGTGCTGACCACCAATACCGAGGAGCAGGCGCTCGACCGCGCGGGACTGCCCGGCTCGGCTGAGGACAAGGGCGCCCAGGCCGCCGCCGCCGCGCTGTCCACCGCGCTGACGCTCCGGCACCTGCGCGGAGCATGAGCGACAGCGACTGGGATGTCGTGATGCGGCCCCGCCTGACGCCGTTGGTTGCCTACGTGGCCGCGGTCGCGGTCGCGGCGTCGGGGATCGTGGTCGGCCTCCTGCTGAAGATCCGCTACACCGGGGTGATCCTGCAGACCGCCGATCAGGTCGCGATGGCTCTGCTCGGAGTGATCCTGGCCGCCGCGATCCTCCTGCTGGCCACCCCGAGGCTGCGCATCGGGCCGGCCGGGCTCGGGGTCCGCAACATCCTTCTCGAGCGATTGATTCCCTGGCAGGACGTGGTCGGGGTGTCGTTCCCGCAGGGCTCCCGATGGGCCAGGGTTGACCTTGCCGACTACGAGTACTGCGCGGTGTTGGCGATCCAGGCGGTAGACGGCGAACGGGCAGTGGAATCGATGGACACCCTGCGCACCCAACTTGCCAAGTACCGGCCCGACCTCACGGGAGCGTGAGTCGCATCACCACTTCTGATTTGGCGCCGCCGGTGGGCACCTCGGTGAATCCCAGGCCTTCGTAGACCGTTCGTGCCGCCGCATTGTCGGGGGCCATCCGCAGCGTCGCGGTGCGTACCCCGCGTCGGCACGGCCAGCCCGTGGCCGCGCGCCTCCGGCTCGAGCCACAGTGAGTAGACGTAAACCGCCTCCGGAGTCTCCTGATATGCGGCGACCATGCCGACGGGCCGGCCGCCCAGCATCGCCACGAACTGCGCGTGGTCGCGCAGTCTGCGGCGCCAGTCGTACGGGGTGAACCGGGCTTCGGCGAGGTATTGCTTGTCAGCCGTGCCGAAGGCGTCGGTGAGCGCGCGCAGCCGAAGCTGGGCGAACTGTTCCCAGTTCGACTCGGTTAGCCGGGTGACGCGCGCTACTGGCACGCTGTCGACGGTAGTGCCTGTCGGAGCCCCGACTAATCTAAGAGACGTGCCCGATCCGTCGACGTATCGCCCGGCGCCCGGGTCCATTCCGGTGGAACCGGGCGTCTACCGATTCCGGGATCCGCACGGCCGGGTGATCTACGTGGGCAAAGCCAAAAGCCTGCGCCCCCGGCTGACGTCGTACTTCCAGGACATCTCCGCCCTGCACCCGCGCACCCGTCAGATGGTGACCACCGCCGCCAAGGTCGAGTGGACGGTGGTCAACACCGAGGTCGAAGCGCTCCAGCTGGAGTACAACTGGATCAAGGAATTCGACCCGCGGTTCAACGTCCGCTATCGCGACGACAAGTCCTACCCGGTGCTCGCCGTCACCCTCAACGAGGAGTATCCGCGGCTGTCGGTCTACCGCGGGCCGCGCCGCAAGGGGGTCCGTTACTTCGGCCCTTACTCGCACGCCTGGGCCATCCGCGAGACCTTGGATCTGTTGACCCGGGTGTTCCCCGCCCGCACCTGCTCGGCGGGAGTGTTCAAGCGGCACAGCCAAATCGAGCGGCCGTGCCTGCTGGGCTACATCGACAAGTGTTCGGCGCCATGTGTCGGAAGGGTCAGCGCCGAGGAACACCGCAAGATCGTCGAAGATTTCTGCGACTTCCTGTCCGGCAAGACCGACCGCTTCGCCCGTGAGCTCGAACTCGAGATGAACGCGGCCTCCAACGAGCTGAACTTCGAACGGGCCGCCCGGCTGCGCGACGATATCGCCGCGCTCAAACGGGCGCTGGAGAAACAGGCTGTGGTGTTCGGTGACGGCACCGACGCCGACGTCGTCGCGTTCGCCGACGACGACCTCGAGGCAGCCGTGCAAGTGTTCCATGTCCGGGGCGGCCGGGTGCGCGGCCAGCGCGGCTGGGTCGTCGAAAAGCCCAGCGACCCAGGCGAATCGGCTGAGGCTCGGCTGGTCGAGCAGTTCCTCACCCAGTTCTACGGCGACCAGGCCGAATTGGGCGGCAGCGCAGATGAATCCACCAATCCGGTGCCGCGCGAAGTGCTGGTGCCGTGCCTGCCGCCGAATGCCGACGAGCTGGCCGACTGGCTGTCCGGGCTGCGCGGGTCCAGGGTGATACTGCGCGTCCCGCGGCGCGGCGACAAGAAGGCCCTGGCTGAGACGGTGCACCGCAACGCCAAGGAGGCGCTGCAGCAGCACAAGCTCAAGCGTGCCGGTGACTTCACGGCCAGATCGGCTGCGCTGCAGAACATTCAAGAATCACTCGGGCTGGCCGACGCGCCGCTGCGGATCGAGTGCGTCGACATCAGCCACGTGCAGGGCACCGATGTGGTGGCCTCGCTGGTGGTGTTCGAGGACGGCCTGCCACGCAAGTCCGACTACCGGCACTTCGCGATCCGGGAAGCCGCCGGTCAGGGTCGCTCCGATGACGTCGCATCGATCGCCGAGGTGACGCGCAGGCGGTTCGCGCGCCACGTGCACGAGCAGCAACAGCCGATCGAGGAATTCTCTGCGGAAGGCAAGTCCCGCAAGTTCGCCTATCCGCCGAACCTCTACGTCGTCGACGGTGGCGCCCCTCAGGTCAACGCCGCGCAGGCGGTGCTCGACAACCTCGGCGTCACGGACGTCGCCGTGATAGGTCTGGCCAAGCGACTCGAGGAGGTGTGGGTGCCTGCCGAGCCGGACCCGCTCATCCTGCCCAGGAACAGTGAGGGTCTCTACCTGTTGCAGCGGGTGCGCGACGAAGCCCACCGCTTCGCCATCACCTACCACCGCAGCAAGCGCTCCAAGCGGATGACGGCCTCGGCGCTCGACTCGGTGCCAGGGCTCGGCGACATCCGGCGCAAGGCACTGGTAACCCACTTCGGATCGGTGGCCCGGCTGCGGCAGGCCACCGTCGACGAGATCACCGCGGTGCCGGGAATCGGCACCGCGACCGCCGCCGCGGTTCTGGAAGCGCTAGGGGTGACGGTGGATTCGCCGGTATCGCCTGCGCAGGATGAGCCCGTCGGCAAAGATCAGTCTGCTGAACAGGCGACGCGATGACAGATCACAACACAGGCGAGGACATGCGCACCGGTCAGACCGGCGAGGAATCGGGTATCGACGTGGTGTTGGTCACGGGGCTGTCGGGGGCCGGCCGGGGCACCGCGGCGAAGGTGCTCGAAGACCTGGGCTGGTACGTGGCCGACAACCTGCCGCCTGAACTCATTGCCCGAATGGTCGACTTCGGCCTGGCCGCCGGTTCGCGGATCACCCAGCTGGCGGTCGTCATGGACGTCCGGTCCCGGGGATTCACCGGGGACCTGGACTGGGTACGCAACGAGCTGGCAACCCGCGGCATCCATTCGCGGGTGCTGTTCATGGAGGCCTCCGACGACATCCTGGTCCGCCGCTACGAGAACAACCGGCGCAGTCATCCGCTGCAGGGCAACCAGACCCTGGCAGAAGGTATTGCCGCCGAGAGGGCGATGCTGGCCCCGGTACGGGCCTCGGCGGATCTCGTCATCGATACTTCGACCCTGTCGGTGCACGGCCTGCGCGAGAGCATCGAACGTGCCTTCGCCGGCCGGACCGCGGCGCTGACGAGCGTGACGGTCGAGTCGTTCGGGTACAAGTACGGCCTGCCGATGGATTCCGACATGGTGATGGACGTCCGATTCCTGCCAAACCCGCACTGGGTCGACGAACTGCGGCCGCACACCGGTCAGCACCCGGCCGTCCGTGAGTACGTCCTTGCTCAACCCGGCGCCGCTGAGTTCCTGCAGACCTACCATCAGCTGCTGAGGCTCGTCGTCGACGGCTACAGCCGGGAGGGGAAGCGCTACATGACCGTGGCCATCGGCTGCACGGGTGGCAAGCACCGCAGTGTCGCCATGGCCGAAGCGCTCGCCGGTCTCCTGGAGAACCACGAGCACCTGACCGTCCGCGTCATGCATCGCGATCTGGGTCGCGAATGACCCGTATCGTCGCCCTCGGGGGTGGCCATGGTTTGTACGCGACGCTGTCCGCGGCCCGCCGGCTCACCCACGATGTCGTCGCGGTGGTCACCGTGGCCGATGACGGCGGCTCCTCCGGCCGGCTGCGCGGCGAACTCGACGTCATTCCGCCCGGTGACCTGCGAATGGCGTTGGCGGCCTTGGCATCTGACAGCCCACACGGTCGGCTGTGGGCGACCATCATTCAGCATCGGTTCGGCGGCAGCGGGGCACTGGCCGGGCATCCGATCGGCAACCTGATGCTGGCCGGTCTCAACGAGCTGCTGGCCGATCCGGTGGCCGCGCTCGACGAGCTGGGCCGCGTCCTCGGCGTCAAGGGCAGGGTGCTGCCGATGTGCCCGATCGCGCTGCAGATCGAAGCCGATGTGGCCGGCCTGGAAGGCGATCCGCGGATGAGCCGGGTGATCCGCGGTCAGGTGGCCGTCGCGACCACACCGGGCAAGGTCCGCCGGGTGCGTCTGCTGCCGGGTGACCCGCCGGCCACCCGCCAGGCCGTCGACGCGATCATGACCGCCGACCTGGTGGTGCTCGGGCCGGGTTCGTGGTTCACCAGCGTGATCCCGCACGTCTTGGTGCCGGAATTGGCGGCAGCGCTGAAAGCCACCTCCGCACGGCGGGCCCTGGTGCTCAACCTGGCCGCCGAGCCTGGGGAGACCGCCGGCTTCTCGGCCGAGCGGCATTTGCACGTTCTCGCTCAGCACGCGCCGGGCTTCTCGGTCCACGAGATCGTCGTCGACGCCACCCGGGTCCCGTCTGACCGGGAACGCGACCAGCTGCGGCGTACCGCAAGCCTGCTGGAAGCCTCAGTTCAGTTTGCCGACGTGTCGAGACCTGGTACACCTTTACATGACCCGGCGAAGCTGGCTGCAGCGCTTGACGGTGTGCGCACCCGGAATACGGTTACGGCGCCGCCTTCCCCTCCATCTGCTGCGTCCGCGCAGGCCGGTGGAGCGCGACAGGGGGACGGGGTGCAGGGACCGACAGCCAATGGACCGAGAGGTGACGACCCGTGGCGATGACTGCCGAGGTGAAGGACGAACTCAGCCGGCTGGCCGTCAACTCCGTGAGTGCGCGCCGGGCCGAGGTGGCCTCGTTGTTGCGCTTCGCCGGCGGCCTGCACATCGTGTCGGGCCGGGTCGTGGTCGAAGCCGAGGTCGACCTGGGCATCATCGCCCGGCGGCTACGCAAGGACATCTACGACCTCTACGGCTACAACGCGGTGGTGCACGTGCTGTCGGCCAGCGGCATCCGCAAGAGCACCCGATACCTGGTGCGGGTCGCCAAGGACGGTGAAGCGCTGGCGCGCCAGACGGGTCTGCTGGATATGCGCGGCCGGCCGGTACGCGGGCTGCCCGCGCAGGTGGTGGGCGGCAGCGTAGGCGATGCGGAAGCCGCGTGGCGCGGCGCGTTCCTGGCGCACGGTTCGCTCACCGAGCCCGGGCGGTCGTCGGCACTCGAAGTCAGTTGTCCCGGACCGGAAGCCGCGCTGGCCCTGGTCGGCGCAGCCCGGCGGCTCGGGGTGAGCGCGAAGGCGCGCGAGGTACGGGGCACCGACCGGGTGGTGGTGCGCGACGGCGAGGCCATCGGTGCGCTGCTGACCCGGATGGGCGCCCAGGACACCCGGCTCACCTGGGAGGAACGGCGGATGCGCCGCGAGGTGCGAGCCACTGCCAACCGGCTGGCGAACTTCGACGACGCGAACCTGCGCCGCTCGGCCCGCGCTGCGGTCGCCGCGGCCGCCCGCGTCGAGCGCGCGTTGGAGATTTTGGCCGACACCGTGCCCGACCACTTGGCGGCCGCAGGCAAGCTGCGCGTCGAACATCGTCAGGCGTCGCTGGAGGAACTGGGCCGGCTGGCTGAACCGCCGATGACGAAAGATGCTGTGGCCGGGCGTATTCGGCGTCTGCTGTCGATGGCGGATCGTAAGGCCAAGCAGGACGGCATCCCCGATACCGAGTCCGCCGTCACACCCGATCTGCTGGAAGACGCGTAGCCTTCTTCGCGATATAGGCCTTGAGTTCGGCCGATAGCGCGTCGGCGGCCAGCAGCTGGGGGAGCAGGCTGGGATCCGACATCCGGGCGCGGAAGACCAAGGCGATCGTCACGTCATGATCAGGCTTGTCCTCGACGACGATGGCGTCGCCGACGCGCACGGTACCCGGCGAGATCACCCGCAGATACGCGCCGGGCTTACCCGCCGCGGTGAACGTTTTGATCCAGCCCTCGATGTCCAGGAACGCCGAGAACGTGCGACATGGGGTGCGTGGCGCGGAGACTTCGAGCAGCAGCCCGTCGGTGCCCACCCGCCAGCGTTCGCCGATGAGGGCTCCTGTGACGTCGATGCCGGAGGTGGTGAGGTTCTCGCCGAACATCCCGTCGGTCAGCGGGCGATCGAGGCGCGCCGCCCACTCGTCGAGGTCCTCGCGGGCGTAGGCGTAGACGGCTTGGTCGTCGCCGCCGTGCAGCTTCTGGTTGCCGATCGTGTCACCGACCAGACCGCTGCCCAGGCCACTGCGCATCGGACCGGGCGCACGCACCATCACCGCTTCGGGCGTCGCGACTTTGTCGATGCCGGTACGCCTCGACGGTTTGTCCGGGTTGGCGCGGACGCGGGCTAGGTTCACTGACAGCACACTTGCCACCACCACAGCGTAGTGGCCGCGCGGTAGACCAAGCTCACCGCAGGTGAAATGCCTTGTGGTGATTGTGGTTACGCTAACGTTGGGTAATGCCTGAAGTGCTACGTGTCGGGGCGGCGTTTCCCGACCCGCCGTTCAACGCCGTGCAGGACTCCGGGCTGGACATCGAACTCATGCACGCGATCGGCGAGCAGCTCGGCGCCGCCGTGGAGTTCACCCGGTTCGAGGGCCGCGACTTCAACGGCATCTTCGACGCGCTGGACTCCGGCGACTTCGACTGCGTCGCTTCAGGCACCACGGTCACCGGCTCTCGGGCGATGAAGGCGGCGTTCTGCGACCCGTATCTGATCTCCGGTCAGGCACTGGCCGTGGACGGCACCCGACTGCCCGATGTCGTGTCGATCGAGGATCTCGAAGGGCTGACGATCGGCGTGCAACAGGGCAACACCAGCCAACCGATCGCCAACCGGCTGCTCGCCGACGGCAGGGTCGCCCGGGTCCGGGTGTACGACTACGGCAGCATCCGCAGTGCACTGCGCGATCTGTCCACCGGCCGGTGCGACGCGTTCATGAAGCTCGACCCGGTGCTGACCTGGCTGGCTGAGCGGACGCCGGACGTGGCGGTGGTGCAGCGGGGCATCACCACCGAGAAGATCGCGATCGCGGTACCCACGAGCGACGCGGCCCTGCTGGGCCGGATCAACGTCGCGCAGGCCACTCTCGAGGAGGACGGCACGTTGGCGGCGATCCGGGAACGGTGGACCGGCTCGCCCCGCGCCGACCAGAGCGGGCCACAGATCTCGTGAGGTTCCAGCCGGTGCCGCGCGCCGCTGAGCGCGCCACTAGGCTGGGCGCGGGTACTGGAAAGAAATCAGAGGAGACAACGTGACCATCCGGGTTGGCGTTAACGGCTTCGGCCGCATCGGACGCAACTTCTACCGGGCTCTGGCAACCCAGCAGGCCGAAGGCAAGGCCAAGGACATCGAGATCGTGGCCGTCAACGACCTCACCGACAACGCCACTCTGGCGCACCTGCTGAAGTTCGACTCGATCCTGGGCCGGTTGCCCCAGGACGTCAGCCTCGAGGGCGAGGACACCATCGTCATCGGCAGCACCAAGATCAAGGCGCTGGAGGTCAAAGAGGGACCGGCGGCGCTGCCGTGGGGCGACCTGGGTGTTGACGTCGTCGTCGAGTCGACGGGCATCTTCACCAACGCCGCGAAGGCCAAGGGCCACCTGGACGCGGGCGCCAAGAAGGTCATCATCTCCGCGCCGGCCACCGACGAGGACATCACCATCGTGCTGGGCGTCAACGACGACAAGTACGACGGTAGCCAGAACATCATCTCCAACGCGTCGTGCACGACGAACTGCCTCGGCCCGCTGGCCAAGGTCCTCAACGACGAGTTCGGCATCGTCAAGGGCCTGATGACCACGATCCACGCGTACACCCAGGACCAGAACCTGCAGGACGGCCCGCACAAGGACCTGCGCCGGGCGCGCGCCGCGGCGATCAACATCGTGCCGACCTCGACCGGTGCGGCCAAGGCCATCGGCCTCGTGCTGCCCGAGCTGAAGGGCAAACTGGACGGGTACGCGCTGCGGGTGCCGATCCCCACCGGCTCGGTGACCGACCTGACCGCCGAACTGAGCAAGTCGGCCAGCGCCGACGAGATCAACGCTGCGTTCAAGGCCGCCGCGGAGGGTCCGCTCAAGGGCATCCTCAAGTACTACGACGCGCCGATCGTCTCCAGCGACATCGTCACCGACCCGCACAGCTCGTTGTTCGACAGCGGCCTGACCAAGGTGATCGACAATCAGGCCAAGGTCGTCTCCTGGTACGACAACGAGTGGGGCTACTCCAACCGTCTGGTGGATCTGGTCGCGCTGGTCGGCAAGTCGCTGTAACAGCGATGGCTGTCAAGACGCTCGACGACCTGTTGGCAGAGGGTGTTTCGGGTCGGGGAGTATTGGTGCGCTCCGACCTGAACGTCCCGCTGGAAAGCGAGGGCGGAAGCACCGCCCGGATTTCTGATCCGGGTCGCATCATCGCGTCAGTCCCGACGCTGAAGGCGCTGTCCGACGCGGGGGCGAAGGTCGTGGTGACCGCGCACCTGGGCCGGCCCAAGGGCGGGCCCGACCCGGCGTTCTCGCTGGCGCCGGTCGCCGCCGCGCTGTCCGAGCAGCTGGGCCGGCATGTCCAGCTGGCGGGTGACGTGGTCGGCACCGACGCGCTGGCCCGCGCCGAGGGCTTGACCGACGGCGACATCCTGCTGCTGGAGAACATCCGGTTCGATCCGCGGGAGACCAGCAAGGACGACAGCGAGCGGCTCAAACTGGCCAAGGCGCTCGTCGAATTGGTCGGGGAGGACGGCGCTTTCGTCTCCGACGGGTTCGGCGTGGTGCATCGCAAGCAGGCCTCGGTGTACGACGTGGCTACGCTCTTGCCGCACTATGCGGGCACCTTGGTGGCGGCCGAGGTCAAGGTGCTCGAGCAGCTGACCAGTTCGACGGACCGACCGTACGCCGTGGTGCTGGGCGGTTCGAAGGTCTCGGACAAGCTGGCCGTGATCGAGAACCTGGCGACCAAGGCGGACAGCATCGTCATCGGCGGCGGCATGTGCTTCACATTCCTTGCCGCGCAAGGTGTTCCGGTTGGTACCTCGCTGCTGCAGGAGGAGATGATCGACACTTGCCGCCAGCTGCTGGAGACCTACGGTGACGTGATCCACCTGCCGGTGGACATCGTGGTGGCCGAGAGGTTCGCCGCCGATTCCGCGCCGGAAACCGTTTGGGCAGACAAGATCCCGGCCGACAAGATGGGCCTGGATATCGGTCCCGAGTCGGTGAAGCGGTTCACCAAGCTGCTGTCCAACGCCCGCACCATCTTCTGGAACGGGCCGATGGGCGTGTTCGAGTTCCCGGCGTTCGCCGCGGGCACCAAGGGTGTTGCCGAGGCGATTGTCGCGGCGACGGCCAAGGGTGCGTTCAGCGTCGTCGGCGGTGGCGATTCGGCGGCCGCGGTGCGGCAGTTGGGTCTACCCGAGGACGGCTTCTCGCACATTTCGACCGGCGGCGGCGCATCGCTGGAATACCTTGAGGGCAAAGCACTGCCCGGCATTGATGTCTTGAATTAGGAGTCCTGTGTCCCGTAAACCGCTGATCGCGGGCAACTGGAAGATGAACCTCAACCATTTCGAGGCCATCGCGCTCGTCCAGAAGATCGCGTTTTCGTTGCCCGACAAGTACTTCGACAAGGTCGATGTGACGGTGATTCCGCCGTTCACCGATCTGCGCAGTGTGCAGACTCTGGTCGACGGTGACAAGCTGCGGCTGACGTACGGTGCGCAAGATTTGTCGCAGCACGATGCGGGCGCGTACACCGGTGACATCAGTGGCGCGTTCCTGGCCAAGCTCGGTTGCACGTTCGTGGTGGTCGGACACTCGGAGCGCCGCACGTATCACCAAGAGGACGACGCGCTGGTCGCGGAGAAGGCGGCCGCGGCGTTCCGGCACGGCCTGACGCCGATCGTGTGCATCGGCGAGCAGCTCGAGGTCCGCGAGGCCGGCAACCACGTCGAGTTCAACGTGAACTCGCTGCGCGGCTCGCTGGCCGGACTGACGAAGGAACAGCTGGCCGACATCGTCATCGCATACGAGCCGGTGTGGGCGATCGGCACCGGACGGGTAGCCAGTGCGGCCGACGCCCAGGAAGTTTGTGAAGCCATCCGCGCTGAGCTCGGCAACCTCGCCTCGCCGCAGATCGCCGACGGCGTCCGCGTGCTCTACGGCGGCTCGGTGAACGCCAAGAATGTCGGCGAGATCGTCGCGCAGCAGGATGTGGACGGCGCGCTGGTCGGCGGGGCGTCGCTGGATGGCGAGCAATTCGCCATCCTGTCGGCCATCGCCGCAGGTGGGCCCCTGCCATGACTCGCCTTTCCACCAGGTAGTCTGGTCGCCATGGTTTTGACTCTGCAGATCATCCTGGTGGTCACCAGCGTGCTGGTGGTGCTGCTGGTGCTGCTGCACCGCGCCAAGGGTGGCGGCCTGTCGACGCTGTTCGGCGGCGGCGTGCAGTCCAGCCTGTCCGGGTCGACCGTGGTCGAGAAGAACCTCGACCGCCTCACGCTGTTCGTCACCGGCATCTGGGTGGTGTCCATCATCGGCATGGCGCTTCAGATCAAGTACAGCTGATATGTAGGCCTGGTGCCGTCACGCCAGGCAATCCGGCCGCCGGCGCCAGCGGGCTCCTGGGTCAGCGAGTGAACCGGTAAATGTCGCCGCCTAGCGGGATCAGCGGAACGACGCCTTGCCGCAGCGCGGCCTCGTCGCCGTGCCCCAGACTTCTCAGCCATTGCCGAATTTGCTCTTGCTTGGCGCGGTTGTTCTCGTATGCCGTCGAACTGACGTAGTAGCACTCGTGGGCTGCCACGGCCGGACCGGCGTCGGGATGTTTGGCAAGGATGACATCCTGGGAGGCGGCGAACACCTTGGTGCTCGGATCGGCATGCCAGAGGATCGCGGGCAGCACGCCCTCGTGGTCGGAGTCCACGATCAACGCGTCGGCATGCGCGATATCGCGAACCGGTTCGAGTTCCGAACGGTGAACCACAAACAACGCCGACGAGAGAACCGCACACATCAACAGCACCACCGGTAGCCCGGTAACCAGCCGCGGCCACCTGAAGTCCGGGCTGTCTTGGGCATCCTGGCGGTCTTGAACCATCCGCGCCACGCCGACGAACAAAAAGGGTGTGACGAAGTGCAGATATTGCAGACCTATCGCATGCACGGGGCTGATGAACGAGACGTACATGGCGAAGATTGTCAGCAGACACAACACGCCCGCGCAGATCGGCAGCCGCCGGACCGTCAACCAACGGTCCAGACCACGCGGCCCCGATCGGATGGCCCGCACGACGGTGCTGACCACCAGATATGCCGCGCCCACGCCGATGGTGATACTCAGCAGGTTGATCACAACGTACCGGGGTTGCGCCCAATCGAGTAGACCGTAGGGCAACGGGTGCGACCAGTTGAGGGGGTTGAAGAGTTGCAGCGCCGTCGGTATGAACGCAGCGGTGCGCTGGAACAGTTGCGGGAACGTGAAGGACTGCGCCTGGTCATGGGCCCGCCCAACCGATTCCATGAAGCCTGGCTCCACGACATAGAACACCACTGCCGCCACCACGACAGCGAGCACCAACTGTGCGATCTTCACGAATGCGCGACGCCGCCACAGAATTGCCGCCACGCAAAAAACGGTGACGGTAGCGGGTATCGGGAACTGAAAGTGCGTAAGGAATCCGACGGCCAGCACGCCACAAAGCCCGAACAGATAGCGCAACTGCTTCTTCTCGAGCCAGAGGATGGCCACGAGCAACAACACCGCCGCGAGCATTGTGAACAGTGAGTACTGCCGGATGACGCCCACCGCGGTCCGCGACGGCAGGCTCACCGTCCAGGCCAACGTTGCTAGGAAGCTCAGGGGACCCGACACCGCCAGCACTCGGCAGGTGACGTAGATGATCACCGCAGTCAGGCATACAACGACGAGATTGAGCGCCAGACCGCTGACAAGTGAGACCCCGAACAGCACGAACCAGCAATGCAGCACCCAGAAGTAGAAGGGCGGGTGGATGTCGTAATGGACCATGTCGCTCTCGATCTGGCCGAAGCACCAGTGGGAGTCCAATCGCCAGTACTGCTGCCACTGCGAGACATCCGCCCACTGGCCTTTCAGCGGGGAGTTTATGAAATTCCCCTGATTGCACGTCGCGGTCATGATGCTGATGACGTCATCGTGATCGACCAGCACGACGGCCATGAGTTTCGGTAGATAAATCAAGACGGCGACGGCGACGAGAACGAGTACCAGTACGTAATCGGCTTTGGAGCGGCGTGTGGCTCCCGCCGGCACGAGCAAACTCAGCGCTCGACGATACGGCCCCCGATTCGGCAGAACTGCCGACCCCCACGGCATTCCTGGACAGTAGCTGAAGCCGGCCGCAAGGTCCATGGGGCAGGGATTCTCCCACCAGATTCGCAGCAGTCATTCGTGGACCGGTGAGAGCTGTCCCGCCGTCTCGACGGCGCCGGCAAGCGGTGATAGGCCGGCGCCGCGACCCCACGCCCTGCAGTGCCCACCTGGCACCGGAATACTTGAGGGATGGCTGACGACGCGTTCCTGGAACCGATTGGCGCAGTACAGCGCACTCAGGTCGGGCGGGAAGCGACCGAACCGATGCGCGAGGACATCCGGCTGCTCGGCGCGATCCTCGGCGACACCGTGCGCGAACAGAGTGGCGACGAGGTGTTCGACCTCGTCGAGAAGGCCCGCGTCGAGTCCTTCCGGGTGCGGCGATCCGAGATCGACCGGTCTGAGCTGGCTCAGCTGTTCGACGGCATCGACGTCCATCAGGCCATTCCGGTGATCCGCGCCTTCACTCACTTCGCTTTGCTGGCCAATGTCGCCGAGGACATTCACCGCGAGCGGCGTCGGGCCATCCACGTCGCTGCCGGGGAACCGCCGCAGGACAGCACCCTCGCTGCCACCTACGAGAAGCTCGACGCCGCGCACCTGAGCGCGGCCACCGTGGCGGACGCACTCAGGGGTGCGCTGGTTGCGCCGGTGATCACCGCGCACCCGACCGAGACCCGCAGACGGACCGTCTTCGACACCCAACACCGGATCACCCAGCTGATGCGGGTGCGGCTGCACGGTCAGGACGAGACCGAGGACGACCGGCCGGTCGAGACCGAGCTGCGCCGCCAGATTCTGACGCTCTGGCAGACCGCGCTGATCCGATTGTCCCGCTTGAAGATCCAAGATGAGATCGAAGTCGGTCTGCGGTATTACCCGGCGGCGTTCTTCGAGGTGATCCCCAAGGTGAATGCCGAAGTGCGCGACGCACTGCGGGCGCGCTGGCCCGATGCCGACCTGTTGCCCGAGCCGATCTTGCGGCCCGGTTCGTGGATCGGTGGGGACCGCGACGGCAATCCGAACGTCACCGCCGACGTGGTGCGGCTGGCCACCGGCAGCGCCGCCTACACCGCGCTGGGGCACTATTTCACCGAGCTGACCAAGCTCGAGCAGGAACTGTCGATGTCGGCGCGGCTGGTGAAGACGACCGACGACCTCGTCGCGTTGGCCGACGCCTGCAACGAGCCGGCCCGCATGGACGAGCCCTACCGGCGGGCGCTGCGGGTGGTCCACGCCCGACTCACGGCAACCGGTCAGCACATCCTGGACCGAACATCGCAGCACACCCTCGATCTCGGCATGGAGCCTTACGAGACACCAGACGAGCTGCTGAAAGACCTCAACACCATCGACAAGTCGCTGCGCACCAACGGCAGCGCGTTGTTGGCCGACGACCGGCTGGCCAGGCTGCGAGAAGCGGTGGACGTCTTCGGGTTTCACCTCAGCAGCCTGGACATGCGGCAGAACTCTGACGTGCACGAGGAGGTCATCGCCGAGCTGCTGTCCTGGGCCGGGGTGTGTCCGGACTACGGGTCGCTGTCCGAGCCGGAGCGGGTCGAGGTGCTCACCGCAGAGTTGAACACCCGCCGCCCCCTGGTCCGCGACGATTCCGAGGTGTCGGAGCTGGCCCGCAAGGAGCTCGATATCGTCTTCGCCGCCGCGCGCGCGGTCAAGGTGTTCGGCTCCGAGGCGGTACCCAACTACATCATCTCGATGTGCCAGTCGGTCTCGGACATGCTGGAGGCCGCGGTCTTGCTGAAAGAGGCTGGGCTATTGGATGTTTCGGGTGAGGACGGATACGCACCCGTCGGAATCGTGCCGCTGTTCGAGACCATCGACGACTTGCAGCGGGGTGCGACGATCCTCGAGTCGGTGCTCGACCTGCCGCTCTACCGCGCGATCGTGCGCGCCCGCGAGGAGAGCCAGGAGGTCATGCTGGGCTACTCCGACTCCAATAAGGACGGTGGTTACCTGGCGGCCAATTGGGCGCTCTACCGGGCCGAGCTGGATCTCGTCGAATCGGCCCGCAAGACCGGGATCCGGTTGCGGCTCTTCCACGGTCGTGGCGGCACCGTCGGCCGCGGCGGCGGCCCGAGCTACGACGCCATCCTGGCCCAGCCGCCCGGCGCAGTGAACGGCTCGCTGCGGCTGACCGAGCAGGGTGAGGTGATTGCCGCCAAGTACGCCGAGCCGCGCATTGCGCACCGCAACCTCGAGACACTGCTGGCGGCCACACTGGAGTCGACGCTGCTGGACACCGAGGGACTCGGTGACCTCGCCGAGCAGGCCTACCAGGTGCTCGACGACCTCGCCGCCCGCGCCCAACGGGCCTATTCCGAATTAGTCCACGAGACACCGGGTTTCGTCGACTACTTCAAGGAGTCCACACCGGTCAGCGAGATCGGTTCGCTCAACATCGGCAGCCGGCCGACATCGCGAAAGCCCACAACGTCGATCTCCGATTTGCGGGCAATCCCCTGGGTGCTGTCCTGGAGCCAGTCGCGCGTCATGCTGCCCGGCTGGTACGGCACGGGGACCGCGGTCGAGGACTGGATCGCCGATAATGACGGTGGACTCGAAGTACTACAGGAGCTCTACAAGAAGTGGCCGTTCTTCGCGACCGTGCTGTCGAATATGGCGCAGGTGCTGGCCAAAGCCGACATGGGGCTGGCTGCCCGCTATTCCGAGCTCGTTGGCGACGAGGAGTTGCGTGCGCGCGTGTTCGACAAGATCGCCGCCGAGCACGGCCGGACCCTGCGGATCCACCAGCTGATCACCGGTCAGGACGATCTGCTCGCCGACAACCCGGCGCTGGCTCGCTCGGTGTTCAACCGCTTTCCATACCTGGAGCCGCTCAACCACTTACAGGTCGAGCTGCTGCGCCGCTACCGGTCCGGGGACGACGACGAGCTGGTGCAGCGCGGCATCCTACTCACCATGAGTGGGCTGGCGTCGGCACTGCGCAACAGCGGCTAACCTAGGTAAATCATGGATCGCGACCGCGACGAATCAGGCAGGCCCCGCAACGCCAGGGCCCGCGACGAACTGGGCCGGCCGCTGCCAGAAGGCGCCGAAGGAGTGCCGCGAATACCCGAGGACATGCAGCTCTCGCCGGCCGAAACGCTGGCCTGTGCGCAGGATCTGCTGAATCAGGGCCGGGCGTTTTACGCCCACGAGGTTTTCGAGGCGGCGTGGAAGAATGGTCCCGACGGCGAGCGCACGCTGTGGCAGGGGCTGGCTCAACTCGCGGTCGGGATCACCCACATTCAGCGCGAAAATCACCGGGGCGCCGCGACTTTGCTGCGTCGCGGCTCGGAGCTTCTGGCCGGCGTCGCCGGCGCCCCCTACGGCATCGACGTGGCGGGTCTGACCGCGGCCGCAACCGCGCTGGCCGACGATCTCACTGCGGGCGCGACGATCGACCGGGAGCGGCTGCGGCCAAAATTGGTCCGATAGGGAACCAACGGTGCATCCATAACGTCAAAACCGGTATGACGCAACCAGACTGCTCGCTGGAAAACACCGCCGAATTGATCGGACCGCTGCCACCGGTCGCGCCACCCGTGCTGGCCGACTGGACAGCTACCGACCCCGCCGATGGTTGGTGGTGAGCGCTAACGGCCGCTGCGGCGCATGGCGTTGACCACCCCGCGCACCGCTGACTCGGTGGCGGCCAGGGGTGACATCACCGCCTCGCCGATACCCACGATCCGCTCGACGCGGCCGACGACGCCCTCCATCCGCTCGACGACCGCAATGAGCCGCGGCGCCAACTCGTCGATGCGGGCCAGCGTGGAATTGAACACACCGAGTGTCTCCTCGAAATACTCGAGGGTGCCGTTCATCCCGCTCATCGTGGTGTTGAGGTCGGTGAGGGACTCGCTCATCTGAGTCAGGATGGTGTCGAGCTGGTCGACGGTGACGTCGGCGTTGAGCGCGGCCTGAGCCAGGGTCTTGATCCGGTCGCGGCCAGTTCGCGGCGTGGGCGGCTTGTCAACCATGGGCTCAGTCTTGCAGCTTGCTGGCCGCCTCGGCGTCGAGAAGCCAAACCGTGGCCTCGCGGCCTTTGGCACCCGCTGCCGGCCAGTCGGCCGGTTTGGCGCCGCCGACGGCCTCCGCGACGGCCTCGGCCTTGCCCTCACCGGACACGATCAGCCACACCTCGCGCGAGCGGGTGACGGCAGGCAGCGTCAGCGTGATCCGCCGGGGCGGGGGTTTGGGGGAGTCCTCGACGCCGACGACCAGACGCTTGGTCTCTGCGACGGCAGGGGTGTGCGGGAACAGCGAGTTGATGTGCCCTTCCGGCCCCATGCCGAGCAGGTGGACATCGAAAACCGGTGTGGGCTCGCCGGATTCGGCGTTCGCGGCGAGCACGCTCTCGTACGCCAGCGCGGCTGCATCCAGGTCGTCACCGAACTCGCCGTCGCTGGCCGCCATCGGATGCACGTTGCTGTCCGGGATGTCGATGTGGTCCAGCAGCGCCTCGCGGGCCTGCTTGTCGTTGCGCTCGCCGTCGTCGGCGGCCACGTAGCGTTCGTCCCCCCAGAACACATGCACCTTCGACCAGTCGATCGCCTCGTCGTGCGCTCCGACATGCTTGAGCATGTTGATTCCTGTTCCACCACCGGTCAATACGATGAACGCCTGCCCGCGCGCAGCGATCGCGGTGGTGATCGCCTCGACCAGCCGGTCGCCGACGGCGGCCACCAGTGCTGAGGAATCGGGGTACGTCTCGACTATCTGGTTCACATCGCGACCTTTCGACTCGGCTCGCCTAGGTGTATTGCACCTTCTCAATACCCGCCAATGCCTCGTGGTAGATCTCGTCGGGATCCAGCCGGCGAAGATCCTCGGCGAGGCACTCCCGGGTCTCTCTGCGCGGCAACGGCAGCAGCGCCTCCGGGCGTGCGGTGCGGGTCAGCGTGGCCGTCACGCCATCCTGCGGGCGGGCGAGCGTGACCGTCTCGGACGGCCGCACCAGCTCCACCTTCAACTCGCCCACCGCGCGAGTCACCGGGCCGTCGATCCGGCTGGCCAGCCAGCCCGCCAGGATGTCGAGGGCCGGCTCGTCTTTGAGGCCGGACACCAGCGCCGAGGAGAGCGGCTCGTACGGGGCCTGGTCCACCGCCGACGCCAGCAGGGCGCGCCAGTAGGTGATCCGGCTCCACGCCAGGTCGGTGTCGCCGTCGGTGTAACCCTGCAGCCGGCTCTTGATCGCCGCCAACGTATCGTCGTTGCCGGTGGCGTCGGTGATTCGGCGAATAGCCAAGCGGCCCAACGGGTCCTCGGCAGGGTTTGCCGGCGCGACGCCAGGCCACCAGGCCACCACCGGGGTGTCGGGCAACAGGAATGGCAGCACCACACTGGCGGCGTGGTTGGACAGCGGCCCGGAGATCCGCAGCACCACCACCTCGCCTGCCCCGGCGTCGGCACCTACCCGCAGCTGACCGTCCAGCCTTGCGTTGGTGGCCAGCCGGTCGTCCGGGACCACGACGATGATGCGGCAGGGATGTTCTCGGCTCGCCGCCACGGCGGCTTCGATGGAGTCCTCCACGCGGGCCTCGGTGTCGGGTGCCACCACCAGCGTCAGCACCCGTCCCAGCGTGATCGCCCCGCCCTCTTCGCGCAGCGCGGTGATCTTCTTGTTGAGTTCGTTCGTCGTGGTATCGGGCAGGTCGACAATCATTACGGACGCCTCCATTCACGACCGGACCGCTGCAGAACTTCGAAAGCCGAATCCGGACCCCAGGTGCCTGACTCGTAGGGGTCGGGCTTTCCATGTGCAGCCCAGTAGTCCAGCACGGGATCGAGGATTTCCCATGACATTTCGACCTCGGCATTGCCGGGGAACAGCGACGGCTCACCGAGTAGCACGTCGAGGATCAGCCGCTCGTAGGCTTCCGGCGAGTCCTCGGCGAAGGCCGACCCGTAGGAGAAGTCCATGTTCACGTCGCGGACTTCCATCGCGCTGCCGGGGACCTTGGACCCGAATCGCAGCGTGATGCCCTCGTCGGGCTGAACGCGAATCACCAGCGCGTTCTTGCCGAGTTCCTCGGTCATCGTCGCGTCGAACGGGAGGTGAGGTGCCCGCCGGAACACCAGCGCCACTTCAGTTACCCTGCGGCCCAACCGTTTTCCGGTCCGCAGATAAAACGGCACACCGGCCCAGCGGCGGGTGTCGACGTCCAGGGTGATCGCGGCGAACGTCTCGGTGGTCGAGGTATTGGAGAAGCCTTCCTCGTCGAGCAGTCCGACGACCTTCTCGCCACCCTGCCAGCCCGAGGCATATTGACCGCGAGACGTGGTCAGGTCCAGCGGCTGGACAGGCGAGGTCGCCGAGAGCACCTTGATCTTCTCGGCCCTGACCTCGCTTGGATGGAAGCTGACCGGCTCTTCCATCGCGGTCAGCGCCAGCAGCTGCAGCAGGTGGTTCTGGATGACGTCGCGGGCCGCCCCGATCCCGTCGTAGTAGCCGCCACGCCCGCCCAGACCGATGTCCTCGGCCATGGTGATCTGCACGCTGTCGACGTAATGGTTGTTCCAGATCGGCTCGAACAGCTCGTTGGCGAACCGCAGCGCCAAGATGTTCTGCACCGTCTCCTTGCCGAGATAGTGGTCGATGCGAAACACCGACTCCTCCGGGAAGACGCTGTTGACCACCTTGTTGAGCTCGATGGCGCTCTGCAGGTCGTGACCGAAGGGCTTCTCGATCACCACGCGGCTCCAGCGGCCCTCCTGCTGGCGGGCCAGGCCGGACTTCTTCAGCTGCTCGCACACCACCGGGAACGACTTCGGCGGAATCGACAGGTAGAACGCGTGATTGCCGCCGGTGCCGCGTTCAACATCGAGCTTCTCCAACGTTTCCGCGAGCCGCTGAAACGACGCCTCATCGTCGAACGAGCCCTGAACGAAGCGGAACCCCTCGGCCAGCCGGTCCCACACCTCCTGACGAAAGGGAGTGCGGGCATGCTGGCAGACGGCATCGTGCACGACGGCACCGAAATCCTCATCGGCCCAATCCCGCCGCGCGAAACCGACGAGCGAGAACGACGGCGGCAGCAGGCCCCGGTTGGCCAGGTCGTAGATCGCCGGCATCAGCTTCTTGCGTGCCAGATCCCCGGTGACACCGAAGATCACCACGCCGCACGGGCCGGCGATCATCGGCATCCGCTTGTCCCGTTTGTCGCGCAGCGGGTTGTGCCAGGAGGCCGGGGCGGGAGCTATCACCCCGGGAACGGGACGGTCCGTCATTTGGCCGCGGTGTCGAGCTGTTCCTGGGTGGCGTCGAGGAGTTCCTGCCAGGCCTTCTCGAACTTCTCCACGCCCTCGTTCTCCAGGACCAAGAACACGTCGCGCAGATCGATGCCGATCGCGTCGAGTTTGTCGAACAGCTCCTGGGCGGCCGCCGCGGTGCCGGTGACCGTGTCACCGGTGATCACACCGTGGTCGGCGACGGCGTCGATCGTCTTCTCCGGCATGGTGTTGACCGTGTTGGGGGCGACCAACTCGGTGACGTAGAGGGTGTCGGAGTAGTCGGGGTTTTTGACGCCGGTGGACGCCCACAGCGGCCGCTGCACCCGGCCACCGGCGTCAGCCAGTGCGCGGAAGCGGTCACTGCCGAGGAACACCTCTTCGTAGGCGGCGTAGGCCAGCCGCGCATTGGCAACGCCGGCCTGTCCGCGCAGGGCGAGTGCCTCCTCGGAGCCGATCTTCTCCAGGCGCTTGTCGATCTCGGTGTCCACCCGGGATACGAAGAACGACGCCACCGAATGAATCTTGGCGATGTCGTGGCCGGCTTCCTTGGCCTTTTCCAGGCCCTGGAGGTAGGCGTCGATCACCAACTTGTAGCGTTCGACGGAGAAGATCAAGGTGATGTTGACCGAAATACCCTCGGCAAGAACGGATGCGATGGCGGGTACACCCGCCTCGGTGGCCGGGATCTTGATCAACAGGTTGGGCCGGTCAACGATCTTCCACAGCTCGATGGCCTGCAGAATGGTCTTGTCGGTGTCGTGGGCCAATCGCGGGTCGACCTCGATCGAGACCCGGCCGTCGACCCCGTCGGAGGCCTCCCACTGCGGCCGCAGCACGTCGCAGCCCTCCCGGACATCGTCGGTGGTGACGGTGCGAATTGTCGCGTCGACGTCGGCGCCGCGCTCGGCGAGCTCGGAAACCTGTGCGTCATAAGAGTTTCCGTGTGACAGCGCGGCCTGGAAGATCGACGGGTTGGTGGTGACGCCGACCACGCTGCGGGTATCGATCAGCTCCTGCAGGTTGCCCGACCGCAGCCGGTCCCGGGACAGGTCGTCGAGCCAGATGGATACACCTGCCGCGGACAGTGCGGCGAGGTTGGGATTCTGTGCCATGACGTTCCCTTCAAATTGGTCGTGTGGATTTAGTTGTCGATCACGCGTTCGGCGGCGTCGGCGACGTTTTCGGCGGTGAAGCCGAACTCGCGGAACAGGGTTTTGTCGTCGGCGGATTCGCCGTAGTGCTCGATCGAGATGATCTCGCCGGTATCGCCGACGAACCGGTACCAGCTCTGTGCCACACCGGCTTCGACCGCAACCCGGGCCGAGACGTCGGGTGGCAGCACGCTGTCGCGGTACTCCTGGGGCTGGGAGTTGAACCACTCGACACACGGCATCGACACCACGTAGGCGTTGATGTCCTTGGCGGCCAACAGCTTCTGAGCGTCGACGGCCAATTGCAGCTCCGAGCCGGTGGCGATGATGATCACGTCCGCGTCGTCGGCCGGGTTGCCACCGCCCAGGACGTAGCCACCTTTCTGGACTCCTTCGGCGCTGGTGCCCTCGAGTACCGGAATTCCCTGGCGGGTCAGGATGAAACCGACCGGGCCTGCGCCATTTCCGCGGGCGATGATGCTGCGCCAGGCGTACGCGGTCTCGTTCGGATCGCCGGGACGTACCACCGAGAGCTTCGGGATCGCCCGCAGCGCGGCCAGGTGCTCGATCGGCTGGTGAGTGGGGCCGTCCTCACCCAGGCCGATCGAGTCGTGCGTCCAGATGTAGATGGTGTCGATGTCCATCAGCGAAGCCAGTCGCACCGACGCGCGCATGTAGTCGGAGAACTGCAGGAACGTGCCGCCGAAGGCGCGCGTCGGGCCGTGCAGCACGATGCCGGACAGGATCGCGCCCATCGCATGCTCACGGATGCCGAAGTGCAACACCCGGCCGTACCAGTCGGCGCTGAAGTCGTCGGTGGAGATCGACGGCGGCCCGAACGACTTCACGCCCTTGATCGTGGTGTTGTTGCTTCCCGCGAGATCGGCCGAGCCACCCCATAATTCGGGCAACTTGGGCGCGACGTCGTTGAGCACCTGACCGAAGGCCGCACGGGTGGCAACGGCCTTGGAGCCGGGCTCCCAGTGCGTGATATCGGCATCCCAGCCATCAGGCAGCTCCTGAGCCAGCAGCCGATCGAGCAAAGCCTTGCGTTCCGGCTCTCGCTGCGCCCAGGCGTCGAACTCACCCTGCCACTTCTCGTGCGCCTCACGGCCGCGGTCGACGAGCTTGCGGGTGTGCGCGATGACCTCGTCGTGTACCTCGAACTTCTTGTCCGGATCGAAACCGAGGACTTTCTTGGTTGCGGCCACCTCGTCGTCGCCGAGCGCTGCGCCATGCGCCCCGCCGGTGTTCATCTTGGTGGGAGCCGGATAGCCGATGATCGTGCGGACCGCGATGAACGACGGCTTGTCGGTCACCTTCTGGGCCTCGGCGATGGCGTGCTCGATACCGACGACGTTTTCGCCGCCCTCGACCTCCTGAACGTGCCAGCCGTAGGCCCGGTAGCGCGCGGGTACGTCCTCGGACAGCGCGATGTCGGTGTCGTGCTCGATCGAGATCTGGTTCTTGTCGTAGAACACGATGAGGTTGCCCAGCTGCTGGGTTCCGGCCAGCGACGAGGCCTCGCTGGTGATTCCCTCTTCGATGTCACCGTCGGAGCAGATGACGTAGATGTAGTGGTCGAACGGGCTGGTGCCGGCGGGGGCGTCGGGGTCGAACAGGCCACGCTCGTAACGTGCGGCCATCGCCATCCCCACCGCGGAGGCAAGGCCCTGGCCCAGCGGGCCGGTGGTGATCTCGACACCCTTGGTGTGGCGGAACTCCGGGTGACCGGGAGTCTTCGACCCCCAGGTACGCAGCGACTCGATGTCGGAGAGCTCCAGGCCGAACCCGCCCAGATACAGCTGCAGATACAGGGTGAGGCTGCTGTGCCCGCAGGACAGGACGAACCGGTCGCGGCCCAGCCAGTGGGTGTCGCTCGGATCGTGCCGCATCACCCGCTGGAACAGCGTGTAGGCCAGCGGAGCCAGGCTCATCGCCGTACCCGGATGCCCGTTGCCGACCTTCTGCACCGCATCGGCGGCCAGTACCCGCACCGTGTCGACGGCCTTGGAATCCGTCTCCGTCCAGTCCTCGGGGTGGTGGGGTTGGGTCAGAGTGGCGATCTCTTCGACAGTGGTCACAAACTCGCTCCTGGGTGATCAATAAGGCGGCAAGCTGGGGTGGTCCTCTTCACCCTAGTGCTGCGAGGTGGGTGGCTGCATAGTGCTGCTACCAGCGTTACCCGCGGGTGAAGCTCTACACCTGGAACTGTGTCATCACGGTGGAATCACCGTGAACCGACCCGCCGGTGCCGAGGCGCTCACACGGACGACTACCATCGGTCGTAGTAGATCGTCGGGTCAGGAGTCAGTTGCGTGAGAGTTCGCGAAGTGCACCTCGTCGACGGAGCGCCCATTCGGTTCCGCGACCGGCTCCTCGGATACCTCGCCCTGACCAAGCCGCGCGTCATCGAGCTGCTGCTCGTCACCACCATTCCGGCCATGCTGCTGGCCGGGCGCGGCACCGTCGACCTGCCCTTGATTCTCAACACCCTGTTCGGTGGGCTGCTGGCTGCAGCGGGCGCCAACACGCTGAACTGCGTGGCTGACGCCGACATCGACAAGGTGATGAAGCGCACGGAGCGGCGGCCGCTGGCGCGGGCCACAGTGCCGCGCAGCCACGCGCTGGTGTTCGGGTTGACGCTGTCGGTCGGCTCGTTCTTCTGGTTGTGGTGGACCACTAACCTGCTTTCGGCGCACCTTGCCGCGGCCACGATCGCGTTCTACGTGCTGGTCTACACTCTGCTGCTCAAGCGCCGGACCTCGCAGAATGTGGTGTGGGGCGGCGCGGCCGGTTGCATGCCGGTGATGATCGGCTGGTCGGCCGTTACCGACACGATCAGCTGGCCGGCCCTGGTGATGTTCGCGATCATCTTCTTCTGGACGCCGCCGCATACCTGGGCGCTGGCCATGAAATACAAGGACGACTACGCCGCTGCCGGGGTGCCGATGCTGCCGGTGGTGGCCACCGAGCTACAGGTCACCAAGCAGATCCTGATCTACACCTGGCTGACCGTGATCGCCACGCTGGCGCTCGCGCCGGCCGCCGGCTGGCTGTACGCCTCGGTGGCGGCGGTGGCCGGTGTGTGGTTCCTGATCATGGCCCATCGCCTGCATGCCGGTGTGCGTCGCGGTAACCCGGTCAAGCCACTGCGGTTGTTCCTGCAATCGAACAACTATCTGGCGCTGGTCTTCGTGGCGCTGGCCGTCGATTCCGCGCTGGCGCTCCCCACCCTCTTCAGCTAATTCAGGGCAGCAGGACTATCGAACCAGTCGTCTTGCGGCCCTGAAGATCGCGGTGCGCCTGCGCCGCGTCGGCCAGCGGATAATGTCCGCCGACTGTGATCGTGATTGAACCGTTGGCGATCGCGTCCAGTAATTCTCCTGCACGCCAGGCGAATTCGTCAGGCGTACGAGTGAAGTGAGCGAGGTTGGGCCGGGTCAGGAACACCGACCCGGCGGCGTTGAGGCGCTGTGGATCGACCGGTGGAACCGGTCCGCTGGAGGCGCCGAACAGTGCCAGGGTGCCGCGGACCGCCAGACTCGCCAGGCTGGCGTCGAACGTCGTCTTGCCGACGCCGTCGTAGACCGCGGCGACACCGTGACCGTTGGTGAGGTCGCGGATCTTGTCGGCGAACTCGCCGGGCTCATCGGGGTAGTCGAGCACCTCCACCGCGCCGGCTTGTCGCGACAATTCCGCCTTCTGCGGGCTGGAGGCGGTGGTGATCACCCGCGCACCCAGGCTCGTGGCCCACTGCGTCAGGATGAGCCCGACACCGCCGGCCCCGGCGTGCACCAGCACGAAGTCGCGCGCCTGCACCGCGTACACCGACTTGATCAGGTAGTGCGCAGTCATGCCCTTGAGGAGCGCTGAGGCGATCGCGTCAGACGGCACCGAGTCGGGCACATAGGCGACGAAATCAGCTGGGGCCGTGCAGAAATCGGCATAGGCTCCGGATGCCACCGCGGTCACCACCCGGTCGCCCGGCGCGATGGCGGCGACGTCGTCACCGACCGCGGCGATTGTGCCGCACACCTCGGTGCCAAGAACGAAGGGCAGCTCCCGCGGATAAAGGCCGGACCGGAAATAGGTATCGATGTAGTTGACGCCGATCGCGTCCGCCGCGATGAGCACCTCGCCGGGGCCGGGCGTGGGTTGCGGCTTCTCGACGTAGTTCAGGACCTCGGGACCGCCCGTCTCGGCGACTTCGATTGCGTGCATGTCACTATCATCCCCGCTGTGAATGCCCGACCGAATCTGGCTCGTCCCGACGTCTTCCATCCGCGCATCGTGCTCGCCGGATGCCCGCAACTGGTGGAAGGTGACGGCGACGACGACGGATTGGTCGCCGCCCTGCGCACCCGCGGGCTGCATGCTCGCTGGCTGTCGTGGGACGACCCCGAGACCGAGACCGCCGACCTGGTGATCCTGCGGGCCGCCTGGGATTACGCCGAACGTCGCGAGGATTTCCTGGCGTGGACCAAGCGAGTGCGCCACCTGCTCAACGCGCCCGACGTGGTGGCCTGGAACAGCGACAAGCGATATCTGCAGCATCTTGCCGACGCGGGCGTACCCACCGTCGCATCCTTCTTCTTCGAACCGGGAGACATGGTGCGACTGCCCAAGGGCGAGATCGTGGTCAAGCCCGCGATCGGCGCAGGTTCGATCGACACCGGCCGGTTCGTCGACGCCGCTGCGGCGCGCGCGCACGTCGCCGCATTGCAGGACAGCGGGCGCACTGCGTTGGTCCAGCCCTACGATGCCCGCGTCGAGCAGGGGGAGACCGCGCTGGTGTTCCTGGGCGGCCGGCAGTCCCACGCGTTCACGAAGGGTCCGATGCTTCCCCCGGAAGGCGAGCTGCCCGAGCTCCACGAGTCGGGCACCTACGTCGAGGAGTCGTTAGCCCCGGCCGATCCCGATTTCGAAATGTGGGACGTCGGCGTTGCCGCGCTGGCGGTCGCCGCCCGCCATCTGGGCATCGACGCCAGTGAATTGCTGTATGCCCGAGTCGATCTCATCGGTGGTGCCGAGGATCCGCTGGTGTTGGAGCTCGAGCTGATCGAACCCTCGCTGGGCTGGCGCCAGCTCGACGAACGCACCCGCGAGTTGCAGCAGCGCACGTTCGCGGTTGAGGTCGAGTCAGCTCTCGAGCGTCTTGGGCTCGGTCCGCTGTCGCATCGACGCCCATAGCGCCGCGGTGGCCGCCGTACAGGCCGCAGCGCCCGCCACGTGCAGGGCCACCAGCGCGGCCGGCACTCCGGTGAAAAACTGCACCGCGCCGACCAGGCCCTGGGCCAGAACCAGCCCGACGAGCACGGCCAGTCGGGTCATGATCGACCGCGGCGCGAAGACCGCCTGAAGGCCGGCCGCCAGCCCGACCAGCAGCGCCAGATAGGCGATCAGCAACGTCGAATGCATGTGCACCAGCGTGAGGATCTCGACCTCGAGCCGTGGCACCGTCCGCTGCGGGCTCTTGTCACCGGCGTGCGGGCCTGCGCCGGTGACCAGGGTTCCGGTGGTCAGCGTCGCCGCCAGCGTCAGCGCGCCGAGCACAGTCAGGTGCCTCAGCGGTTTGGGCACCAGGGCGGTCGAGATGCCGTCGTCGGGCTCGCCGATCTTGACGTACAGCAGGGTGGCCAGCCACACCATCGCCATCGAGGCCAGCAGGTGGATGGCGACCGTCCACCAGGCCAGCCCGGCCAGCACGGTGATGCCGCCGAGCACCGCCTGCACCACCGTCGAGGCCGGCATCAGCCAGGCGTACACCAGCACCTCGCGCCGGCGCCGGGCACGGGTGACCGCCAGCACCGCCAGGATCGCGGTGATCACGACCAGGAAGGTGACCATCCGGTTGCCGAACTCGACGGCCTGGTGGATGCCTGGCACTTCGGCATGTGGGACCGGGACGAAGCTGCCCGGGAAGCACTGCGGCCAGGTCGGGCAACCCAGCCCGGACGCGGTGACCCGGACGATCGCACCGGTGACGGCGATACCACCCTGGGTCAGGATGACTGCGGCGGCGATGATGCGTTGGACACGCAGGCTCGGCAGTGGCAGCAAGTCCACCAGTCGCAGGAAAAACCGTCCGACGGGCACCGCCCGATCGTAGAGGACGCCTAACTACGTTCTGTAGTAGGGGATCGGGTGAAGCATCGGACTGCCTCAGGTGAAGCGGAACCAGCGCAGCGCGGCCAGCGCCGACACCCCACCCCACGCCGCCAGCACCGCGATGCCGAACCAGTCGACCGACAGCGCCATCGCGCGGGTCAGTGCCTCGGTGAGCGCGCCGGACGGCGTCAGCCGCGCCACCCAGGTCAACCCGCCCGGAATCGCGCTGGTTTCCAGGGTCAGCGCGCCGAGGCCGGCGAACACGAACCAAAGCAGGTTGGCGACGGCCAGGACGATCTCGGCACGTAGTGTGCCGCCCAGCAGCAGGCCCATCGCGGCGAAGCCCGCGGTGCCCAAAGCGATCACGAGCGCACCGAGTAACAGGCCGACCGGCTGCGGGCGCCAGCCCAGGGCCAACCCGATGCCGCCGAGCAGCAGCGCCTGCAGGAACACCACGGTCACCACGGCCAGCGACTTGCCCGCGATGATGCCCCATACCGGAAGTGCGGTGGCGCCCAACCGTTTCAGCGCGCCGTAGCGGCGGTCGAACGCAACGGCGATGGCCTGGCCGGTGAAGGCGGTGGAGATCACCGCCAGCGCCATGATCGCCGGAACGAACACCGCGACGCGGTGCGCACCGAACGACCCGAGCGGCAGCAGGGTGAGCCCGATCAGCAGCGTTATCGGGATGAACATCGTCAGCAACAGCTGTTCACCGTTGCGCAGCAACAGTTTCAGCTCAAGGCCGTACTGCGCGGCCAGCATCCGTGGCACGGTGCTGGGCCGGGGGTCGGGGCTGAAGGTGCCCGGCGGGAACAGCTCGCTCGTCATGCCGCTCATGGCCGCAACTCCCTACCGGTCAGCTCCAGGAAAACGTCTTCGAGGCTGCGCTGCTCCACCCGGACGTCAGTTGCCAATACGTCGAGCCGTGCGCACCATGCCGTCACGGTCGCCAGCACCTGGGGATCGATCTTTCCCTCCACCAAGTAATCGCCGGGCGAAACCTCTTTGGCCACATAGCCTTCCGGCAAGGCGATGGTCAACAGCGATAGGTCGAGCTGGCGGGGCGCGGAGAACCGCAACTGGCCCTCGGCGCCGTCCCGCATCAGCTCCGCGGGGGTGCCGGACGCGACCGCCGACCCGTGGTCGATAATCACGATCCGATCGGCGAGCTCCTCGGCCTCCTTGAGCTGGTGGGTGGTCAGCACCACGGTCACGCCGTCACGGCGCAGCGCGGCTATCAGCTCCCACACCACCAGCCGCGCGTGTGCGTCCATACCCGCGGTCGGCTCGTCGAGAAAGACCAGCTCGGGCCGCCCGACGAGCGCGCACGCCAGCGCCAGGCGCTGTTGCTGGCCGCCGGAGAGCCGGCGGTAGGTGGTGCGTGCGGCGTCGGTCAGCCCCAACGTGTCCAGCAGCCAAGCCGGATCGAGTGGATTGGCGGCGTAGGAGGCCACCAGGTTCAGCATCTCGCCGGCCTGGGCGGCCGGGTAGCCGCCACCGCCCTGCAGCATGACCCCGATCCGCTCGCGCACCCGCGCGTTGTCGCCCACCGGGTCCAGGCCCAGCACTTCGATCGTGCCGCTGTCGGGTCGCGTGAAGCCCTCGCACATTTCGACCGTCGTCGTCTTGCCGGCTCCGTTGGGCCCCAGCAGCGCCAGCACCTCGGCGGCATGCACCTCGAGATCGAGGTTCGCCACGGCCACCGTCGGCCCATAGTGCTTGGACACCCCGCGCAGTCGCACGGGGATTTCGCGGCCGGAACTCACGGTGACTCAGCGTATGCGCCGGGGGCGGGCCGCGGCGTCGGTGGTTCGGTGGGCGGACCCGACGACTCCGGCACCGGCGGCGTGTCGGGCTCCTGACCGCTGAACGCTTCGTTGGTGCCGGGCACCTTGCGCCAGGGCAACCGGTGGAACGTCACCGCGATCAACATCAGCACGATCACCGTGCTGGCCAAGGTGGCGTCGACGATCTGGAACAGGGCGAAGCGGTCGCCGTTGGCGGTGGGCCCGAAGATCCCGACGACGAGGGACACTGCGATGGTCGCGATACGGAAGCCGGGGCGGGTGGCCCAGGCGGCCAGCGGGATGATCGCCCACAGCAGGTACCAGGGCTGCACGACGGGAAACAGCAGCACGGTCGCACCCAACGCGACGCCGAGGCCGCCGACCGGATGCAGCCTGCCCCGCATCACGGCGAGCAGCAGCCAGGTGACGGTGATCATGATGATCAGCACGCCCATCGCGCGGGTGAGCGACAGCACAGCGGTGGTGTGGTCACCGAGTCCGAGCAGGATGCCGACCTGGCCGGTGCCCAAGGCCAGCAGCGTCGGCGGTGACATCCAGCTGCGCACCACGTTGGCGGTGCCGAGCGTGAATATCCAACCGAAACCCAAACCACTTGCCCAGCCGATGATCGCCATCACCACCAGCGATAGCGCCGTCATCAACGTGCTGGCCAGGAGGAACGCTCTGACGGTAGAGCCCCAGCGGTAGGCCAGTGCCATGCCCACGAACCCCAACGCGAGTAGGCCGGGCAGCTTGACCTGCGAGGACATCGTGATCAGTACCGCACCCAAAACCAGCATGGCCGGCGGCATCCACTCCGCCCATTGGTCCCGCCCGCGCGGCCACTGCATTCGCCTCGGCCACAGGGACTCCGCGGAATCGATTCCCCGCAGCGCGAACTCCGTACCGGTGAGCATCAGACCGAGCATCAGCGCCTCGTTGTGGATACCCGCGACGAGGTGCATCAGCAGCAGCGGGTTTGTCGCACCCAGCCACAGCGCGCTGACCTCGGCGACGCCGCATCGGCGGGCCAGTCGCGGCACCGCCCAAACGATCATCCCGACGCCGAGGAGCACCACCACGCGATGGCTGAGGACGGCGGCGACGATGTCCTCGCCGGTCAGTGCAGAGATACCGCGGCCTACCCAGAGGAACAGCGGCCCGTACGGCGCCGGCGTGTCGCGCCACAGGCTGGGGACCGACAGGGTGAAGACGTGGTCGAGACCCAGCCCGGGCGCCGGACCCACTTTGTACGGGTTGAGGCCGTTGGCCGAGATCTGACTCTGTGCCAGATAGGAGTAGACGTCCTTGCTGTACATCGGGGGAGCGATGAGCAACGGAACGACCCACAGCAGCAGTGTGTGATCAAGTTGACTGCGTGTCATCCGGCGGCTGCCGAGCGCGAAGCGGCCGAGCATCAGCCAGGCCAGGGCCATCATCACCGCACCGGTGGTGGTCATCGTCAGCGAGACGGTCTGGATGCGCGAGGGCAGGTTCAGCAGCCGGACCCCGAAGGTGGGGTCTTGTACGACCGGGCGGGCGCCGGCGCCGAGCGCACCTATCGCCATCAGCACTGTTCCGGTGGCGCCGAAGAGTCGAGTCCGGCGCATCGCCCGAAACTCGGCGTTGTTCAGGGGCGCGCCAACGGTGCGTTCATCGCCGTGCAAACGGGCGATCGATGAACTCAGCGAGAGCTGGCGGGCTGCCACCACAGCACTCTATCCGGCGGCTTTTTCGCCCTCAGCGTGCTAAGGGTGCCCTTGCTAGACCTGGTTGCGGAATTGCGTAACACTGGTGTTGTGAAATTCCCGTCCGATGCTGACGCTGTGCCCGTAGTGGGTACGGTCGTGCATGACGGACAGACCCGACGAGCCATTGTGCGGCTTCTGGTCGAGTCGGGATCGATCACGGCCGCCGAGATAGGCCAGCGGCTGGGGCTCTCCGCCGCCGGTGTCCGCCGGCACCTCGACGCGCTGATCGAGGCCGGCGACGCTCAGGCCAACGCGGCTGCGGCATGGCAGCAGGCCGGCCGCGGCCGACCTGCCAAGCGCTACCGGCTCACCGCGGCGGGGCGTGCCAAACTCGAGCACACCTACGATGACCTCGCTTCGGCCGCGATCCGCCAACTGCGCGAAATCGGTGGGGAAGAGGCGGTCCAGACCTTCGCCCGCCGCCGGATCGACGCGATCCTGGCGGGAGTAAAGCAGGGTCCCGACGACGTTGAATCCACCGCTGAGCGGGTAGCCGACGCAATGACGAAGGCTGGTTACGCAGCGACGACGACGCGAGTGGGCGGACCCATGCAGGGCATCCAGATCTGCCAGCACCACTGCCCGGTTTCGCATGTCGCCGAAGAGTTTCCGGAACTGTGCGAGGCCGAGAAGGAGGCCATGTCCGAGGTCCTCGGCACCCATGTGCAGCAGTTGGCGACGATCGCCAACGGCGACTGCGCCTGCACCACCCACGTACCGCTCATGCCGGTACCCCACTAGACGAGAACAACTTCGGTGCTCTGCCCGCGCCGAAGCCACCACGATCGCTGAAGGAGCGTCGCCATGACACTCACCCCGGAAGCCAAGCCGGTACAGCCGTTGACCCAGGAAGAGGCCATCGCCACACTGGGCCGCTACGGCTACGGCTGGGCGGACTCCGATGTCGCGGGCGCCAGCGCGCAGCGCGGCCTTTCCGAGGCCGTGGTGCGCGACATCTCGAGCAAGAAGAGCGAACCCGAGTGGATGCTCGACATCCGCCTGAAGGCGCTGCGTACGTTCGGTAAGAAGCCGATGCCGAACTGGGGCTCCAACCTGGAGGGCATCCACTTCGACAACATCAAGTACTTCGTGCGCTCCAGCGAGAAGCAGGCCGCCACGTGGGATGACCTGCCCGACGACATCAGGAACACCTACGACCGGCTCGGTATCCCCGAGGCGGAGAAGCAGCGCCTGGTTTCCGGCGTCGCCGCGCAGTACGAGTCCGAGGTCGTCTACCACTCGATCCGCGAGGACCTGGAGGCCCAAGGTGTCATCTTCCTCGACACCGACACCGCCTTGAAGGAGCATCCGGAGCTGTTCAAGCAATACTTCGGCACGGTGATCCCGGCAGGGGACAACAAGTTTTCCGCGCTCAACACCGCGGTGTGGTCGGGTGGTTCGTTCATCTACGTCCCGAAGGGCGTGCACGTGGACATCCCGCTGCAGGCCTACTTCCGGATCAACACCGAGAATATGGGCCAGTTCGAGCGGACGCTGATCATCGTCGACGAGGACGCCTACGTCCACTACGTCGAGGGTTGTACCGCGCCGATCTACAAGAGCGACTCCCTGCACTCCGCGGTCGTCGAGATCATCGTGAAGCCCGGTGGCCGTTGCCGTTACACGACCATCCAGAACTGGTCGAACAACGTCTACAACCTGGTGACCAAGCGCGCGCGGGCCGAGGCCGGCGCCACCATGGAGTGGGTCGACGGCAACATCGGCTCGAAGGTGACCATGAAATACCCGGCGGTGTGGATGACCGGTGAGCACGCCAAGGGCGAGGTGCTCTCGGTGGCCTTCGCCGGCGAGGGTCAGCACCAGGACACTGGCGCCAAGATGCTGCACCTGGCCCCGAACACCTCGAGCAACATCGTGTCCAAGTCGGTGGCGCGCGGCGGTGGCCGGTCGTCCTACCGCGGCCTCGTGCAGATCAACAAGGGCGCGCACGGATCGCGCTCGAGCGTGAAATGCGATGCGCTGCTTGTGGATTCGATCAGCCGCAGCGACACCTACCCGTACGTCGACATCCGTGAGGACGACGTCACGATGGGGCATGAGGCCACCGTGTCCAAGGTCAGCGCCGATCAGTTGTTCTACCTAATGAGCCGCGGCATGACCGAGGACGAGGCGATGGCAATGGTTGTGCGTGGCTTCGTCGAGCCGATCGCCAAGGAACTCCCGATGGAGTACGCCCTGGAGCTGAACCGGCTGATCGAGCTGCAGATGGAAGGCGCGGTCGGTTAAGTGAACAATCTGACTGAGGCAGTGGAGGGTTCGCGACTCGCTGCCATCAACAAGGGTGAGCAATTCAGCTCGTTCGACGTCGACGCCTTCGAGGTGCCCGGCGGTCGCGACGAGATCTGGCGGTTCACCCCGCTCAAGCGGCTGCACGGCCTGCACGACGGCTCGGCAATCGCGAACGGCACCGCGGCGATTACGGTGACCGAGCGCCCCGGTGTCACGGTCGAGACCGTCCGCCGCGGTGACGAGCGACTCGGCCAGGGCGGCGTGCCCAGCGATCGGGTTGCCGCCCAGGCTTTCTCGTCGTTCAACTCGGCGACGGTGGTCACCGTCGCGCGGGACACCGAGGTCGCCGAGCCCATCGAGATCACCGTCGACGGCCCCGGCCAGGGTGGTGTGGCCTACGGTCACCTGCAGATCCGGGTCGAGGAGTTGTCCCGCGCCATCGTCGTCGTCGACCTGCGCGGCAGCGGAACCTATGCCGACAACGTCGAGATCATCGTCGGCGATTCGGCCGCCCTTGGTGTCATCTGGATCGCCGATTTCGCCGACGACATGGTGCACGTGAGTGCGCATCACGCCAAGCTCGGCAAGGACTCGGTGCTGGGCCACGTCAACGTCACCCTCGGCGGTGACGTCGTTCGAACCTCCACGACGGTGCGATTCACCGGTCCCGGCGGTGATGCCAAATTGCTCGGGACGTACTTCGCCGACGACGGGCAGTTCTTCGAGTCGCGGCTCCTGGTCGACCACTCCCAGCCGAACTGTAAGTCCGACGTGCTGTACAAGGGCGCACTGCAAGGGGATCCGGATTCCAAGAAACCGGATGCGCATACCGTTTGGGTGGGCGATGTGCTGATCCGGGCGGAGGCCACCGGCACCGACACCTTCGAGGTCAACCGCAACCTGGTGCTCACCGACGGTGCGCGTGCCGACTCGGTGCCCAACCTCGAGATCGAGACCGGCGAGATCGTCGGCGCCGGGCACGCCAGTGCCACCGGCCGTTTCGACGACGAGCAGCTGTTCTACCTGCGCGCCCGCGGCATCCCCGAGGCTCAGGCCCGCCGCTTGGTGGTCCGCGGCTTCTTCAACGAAATCATCGCCAAGATCGCGGTTCCCGAGGTGCGCGAGCGCCTGACCGATGCCATCGAACGAGAACTTGCCATCACCGAGTCGAAAGCAACCCAGCCATGAGCACTTTGGAAGTCAAGGACCTCCATGTCAGCGTCGCCAACGAGGACGGAACCGAGAAGGAGATCCTCAAAGGCGTCAACCTGACGGTGAAGTCGGGGGAGACCCACGCGGTCATGGGCCCCAACGGATCCGGCAAGTCCACCCTGTCGTATTCGATCGCCGGCCATCCCAAGTACCACATCACGTCGGGATCGATCACCCTGGACGGTGAGGACGTGCTGGCGATGAGCGTCGACGAGCGCGCCCGTGCCGGCCTGTTCCTGGCCATGCAGTACCCGGTCGAGGTGCCCGGTGTGTCGATGTCGAACTTCCTGCGCACCGCGGTGACCGCGGTCCGCGGCGAGGCGCCCAAGCTGCGACACTGGGTCAAAGAGGTCAAGGCCGCGATGACCGACCTCGAGATCGACCCGCAGTTCGCCGAACGCAGTGTGAACGAAGGCTTTTCCGGTGGTGAGAAGAAGCGCCACGAGATCCTGCAACTGGGTCTTCTGAAACCGAAGATCGCGATCCTCGACGAGACCGACTCCGGCCTCGATGTCGACGCACTGCGCGTGGTCTCCGAAGGCGTCAACCGCTACGCGGAGGCCGAGCACGCCGGTGTCCTGCTGATTACGCACTACACCCGCATCCTGCGCTACATCCAGCCGCAGTTCGTCCACGTCTTCGTCGACGGGCGGATCGTCGAATCCGGCGGCGCCGAGCTGGCCGATGAGCTCGAGGAACACGGCTACGTGCGGTTCACCCAGCAGGCCGCGTCGACAGGAGCCTGACATGACCGCCTCGGTGGGTCTGGATGTCACCGGCATCCGCGCCGATTTCCCGATCCTCAATCGGGTGATGCGGGGGGGACATCAGCTGGCCTACCTGGATTCCGGGGCGACGTCGCAGAAACCGCTGCAGGTGCTTGACGCCGAACGCGAGTTCCTGACCACCTCCAACGGCGCGGTGCACCGTGGTGCGCATCAGCTGATGGAGGAGTCGACGGACGCCTACGAACAGGGCCGGGCCGATATCGCCGCGTTCGTCGGCGCCGACACCGACGAGCTGGTGTTCACCAAGAACGCCACCGAGTCGCTCAACCTGGTGTCGTACGCACTGGGGGACCGGCGGTTCGATAACGCGGTCGGTCCCGGCGACATCATCGTCACCACCGAGTTGGAACACCACGCGAACCTGATTCCGTGGCAGGAACTCGCCCAGCGCACCGGGGCGACCCTGCGCTGGTACGGCGTCACGGACGACGGTCGCATCGACCTCGATTCGCTGCAGCTCGATGAGCGGGTGAAAGTTGTCGCCTTCAGCCATCATTCGAATGTCACCGGTGCGATCGCGCCGGTCGACGAACTGGTGTCGCGGGCCAAGGCGGTCGGCGCCCTGACAGTGCTGGATGCCTGCCAGTCGGTGCCCCACCAGCCGGTGGACTTCCATGCCCTCGACGTCGACTACGCCGCGTTCTCCGGCCACAAGATGTTGGGCCCCACCGGTATCGGTGTGCTCTACGGGCGACGCGAGCTACTCAATGCGATGCCGCCGTTCCTGACCGGTGGATCGATGATCGAGACCGTCACCATGGCGGCCACAACCTACGCTCCCGCACCGCAGCGGTTCGAGGCCGGCACGCCGATGACGTCGCAGGTCGTCGGATTGGGAGCGGCCGCACGGTATCTCGACAAGTTGGGGATGGCCGCGGTCGAAGCGCATGAAAACGAACTGGTGGCCGCCACACTGGAACGCCTGGCCGGTATCGCGCAGGTCCGCGTGATCGGCCCGGGCACGCTCGAGAACCGGGGTTCGCCGGTGAGCTTTGTCGTCGACGGTGTGCACGCTCACGACGTCGGTCAGGTACTCGACGACGAAGGCGTGGCCGTGCGGGTCGGGCATCACTGCGCGTGGCCGTTGCATCGCCGGTTCGGTATCGCCGCCACCGCGCGCGCCTCGTTCGCCGTCTACAACACCGTCGATGAGGTGGATCGTCTGATCGCGGGGGTGCGACGGGCGGTGGAGTTCTTCTCGTGAAGCTCGAGCAGATGTACCAGGAAGTGATCCTGGACCACTACAAGCACCCGCATCACCGCGGGTTGCGGGAGCCGTTCGTCGCCGAGGTCCACCACGTCAACCCGACGTGCGGTGACGAGGTCACGGTGCGGGTGGCGTTGTCCGAGGACGGCGAACAGGTCACCGACATCTCCTATGACGGCCAGGGGTGCTCGATCAGCCAGGCCGCCACCTCGGTACTCACCGACCAGGTGATCGGCTTGACCGTCGGGGACGCGCTGAAGACGGTGGCGTCGTTCACCGAGATGGTGTCGTCGCGGGGAACGGTCGAGGGGGACGAAGATGTCCTGGGTGACGGAGTGGCCTTCGCCGGTGTGGCGAAGTATCCGGCCCGGGTGAAGTGTGCACTGCTTGGCTGGCTGGCGTTCAAGGACGCAGTGGCCCAGGCTTCGCATCGAAAGGACTTGGAGGATAAGCGATGACCGAACCCAATCCGATACTGGACGACATCGAGGAAGCCATGCGCGAGGTGGTCGACCCCGAACTCGGCATCAATGTCGTCGACCTCGGTCTGGTCTACGACCTCAACGTCGAGAAGGGCGACACCGGAACGGTGGCGCTGATCGACATGACGCTGACCTCGGCGGCCTGTCCCTTGACCGACGTCATCGAAGATCAGACGCTCACCGCACTCGTCGGCGCGGGGCTGGTCAACGAGGCGAAGATCAACTGGGTGTGGAATCCGCCATGGGGCCCGGACAAAATCACCGAGGACGGCCGCGAACAGCTCCGTGCGCTGGGGTTCACTGTCTAATCTGAGCTGATGCTCACCGTCCCCGCCTTTGTGTGGCGCGGCGGCGGGTTCATCCGGGCAGTCCTGGTCGGCTTTGGCAGCGGTGCCTTCCTCGGTCTGCTGGCGTGGCTGGAGTCCGGGCTGTGGTTCGCCGGGCTGATAGTGCTGGCCATCATGACCGTGTTCTACGGCATCTGGATCGGTCGGCGGATGGTCAAGTACTGGCCCGGCGCCAAAGCGTTGACCGGGGAACAGCGTGTGCGAGTAGCCGGAGTCACCCGCTGGGGCGGGCGGATCGGTGATCCGGTGCTGGCGCAGCCGGTGGTCGACTACGCCGACGGGATGCGCAGGTCCGCCGAGGCCGGCCGGCACTTTCGGTGGGTGGTGCCGCTGATCCTCGTCGTCGCGATCGGAACCGCAGTATGGGATGCGGTGTTCGGATCGACTCGCGACGTGATCGCGTCCTGCGTGTATCTGGTGCTTCTGGGTTTCGAGCTGTTCTGGTGGCCGGGCCGGCGAGACCGGTTGCTGGTCAACGCTGATCGGGCTCGCGAGCGCGCGGTGGCCCTCATCGAGAGCGCAGCGCCAAAATCGACGTGAGCCGAACGGAATCAACACGCCACCCGGTGCGGTTGCAGCAAGTCATGGATGATGCACGCGTGCACGAGCTCTTCACGCCACTGACCGTTGGATCACTGACCGTGCCGAACCGGTTCGCGATGGCCCCGATGACTCGGACCGCGTCGCCGGGCGGCGTTCCCGGACCCGATGTCGCCGCCTACTACGGCCGTCGCGCCGCCGGCGGCACCGGGCTCATCATCACCGAGGGCGTTCGCATCCCGCACCCCGCCGCCGGTTGGCCTGACCGCATTCCGAACCTGGACGGCGACGCCGTGCTCGCAGGCTGGCGCGCGGTCACCGCTGCCGTCCACACCGAGGGCGGCACCATTGCCGCCCAACTCTGGCACCAGGGCGTCGCACGCGGTTCGCACGACGGGGACCGCCCCGAGCACACACCGGTCAGCCCGTCGGGTATCGACATCGCCGGCGGCACGACCGGGCGCGCGCTGAGCATCGAGGAACTGCCCGAGCTCGCGCAGGCCTATGCGCTGGCCGCCACCAACGCCAAGGCTGCGGGCTTCGACGCCGTCGAGATTCACGGCGCCCACGGTTATCTGCTCGACCAATTCCTCTGGGAGCACACCAATCGCCGCACCGACGGGTACGGCGGGTCGCTGGCGGCGCGGACCCGGTTCCCGGCCGAGGTCGTCACCGCCGTGCGCGCGGCGGTAGGCCCCGGTTTCCCGATCATCTACCGGTTCTCGCAGTGGAAGATGAACCGCTACGACGCGCAGGTGGCCGGCAGCGCAAGCGAACTCGAACAACTGCTGGCCCCGCTGGTCGATGCCGGCGTGGATGTACTGCACCCGTCGACACGGCGGCACCAGCTGCCCGGCTTCCCCGACGAGAACCTGCAACTGAGCCTGGCGGGTTGGACCAAGAAGGTGACCGGTCGTCCGGTCATCGCCGTCGGCTCGGTCGGCCTGGAGACCGAGTTCCGGCCCGGCGGCCAGGGCAGCGGACCGATACCGCCTGCCTCCCTCGACCGCCTCCTCGACCAATTCGGGGCAGGCGAATTCGACATGGTCGCGATCGGGCGCGCCCTGCTCGCCGATCCCGCATGGGTCAATCGGGTGCGGTACGGCACGCTCGACGAGTTCGGCGGTTTCGATGCGGCCGCCGCCCTGTCCCGTTTGTATTGAGAGCTACCGGGAACACACATCGACAACCCGACGTTAGGACTGACGTGGCTACCCAAGACCTGACCGCACAGAACTTCAACGACACCGTCACCGGCAACGACATCGTGCTGGTTGACTTCTGGGCGTCGTGGTGCGGACCGTGTCGTGCCTTCGCTCCGACGTTCACCAAGTCGTCCGAGCAGCACACAGACGTCGTCTACGGCAAGGTCGACACCGAGGCCGAGCAGGAGCTCGCGGCCGCCGCCGAGATTCGCTCCATCCCGACGCTGATGGCGTTCAAGAAGGGCAAGCTGATCTTCAATCAGGCCGGCGCTCTGCCGCCCGCCGCTCTCGAGGACCTGATCCGCCAGGTCAAGGAGTTCGACGTCGACGCGGCCATCTCGTCTCAGTCGCAAACCGAGTAGGGCCCTGCGCGGGTTACCGTGCACGGGTGATTCGTGACTCTGGTTTGGTCCTCGTCGACAACCCGCAGCCCAACATTGCCCTGGTCACCCTGAACCGGCCCGAGCGGATGAACTCGATGGCGTTCGACGTCATGCTGCCGCTGCGGGAAGTGCTCACCGAACTGAGCCACGACAACTCCGTTCGCGCGGTCGTGCTGACCGGCGCGGGCCGCGGCTTCTCCTCAGGTGCCGATCACAAGTCGGCCGGTTCGGTACCACACGTCGCCGGGCTCACCCGGCCCTCGTTCGGGTTGCGCTCGATGGAGGTCCTCGACGATGTGATTCTCGCCATGCGCAAGCTGCACCAGCCGATCATCGCGGCGGTCAACGGCGCGGCGATCGGCGGTGGGCTCTGCCTGGCATTGGCCGCCGACATCCGGGTTGCCGCCAGCGGCGCCTACTTCCGCGCCGCGGGCATCAACAACGGCCTGACCGCCAGTGAGCTGGGCCTGAGCTACCTGCTGCCACGCGCAATCGGTTCGTCGCGGGCGTTCGAGATCATGCTCACCGGGCGTGACGTCGACGCGCAGGAGGCCGAACGGATCGGCCTGGTGTCCAGGCAGGTGCCCGAAGACGAGTTGTTGCCGGCCTGCTACGAGATCGCCGGCCGCATCGCGGCGTTCTCGCGCCCGGGCACGGAATTGACCAAGCGGACGCTATGGAGTGGACTGGACGCCGGTAGCCTGGAAGGGCATATGCAGGCCGAGGGCCTCGGGCAGCTCTATGTGCGCCTGCTCACCGCCAACTTCGAAGAGGCGGTTGCTGCGCGCGCCGAGAACCGAGCCCCGGTCTTCACTGACGACAAATAGGAGTAGTGCGCGTGATCACCGCAACGGACCTTGAGGTCCGCGCCGGCGCGCGCACGCTGCTTCTCGCCGAAGGCCCCGCGCTTCGAATCCAGCCCGGCGATCGCATCGGTCTCGTCGGCCGCAACGGCGCAGGCAAGACGACGACACTCCGGATTCTGGCGGGGGAGGGCGAGCCGTATGCGGGCACCGTCGTGCGTACCGGCGACATCGGCTACCTGCCGCAGGATCCGCGCGAGGGTGACCTGGACGTGCTGGCCCGCGACCGGGTGCTGTCGGCACGCGGCCTCGACACCCTGCTGGCGGATCTGGAAAAGCAGCAGGTGCTGATGGCCGAGGTCGTCGACGACTCCGCACGCGACAAAGCAATTCGCCGCTACGGCCAGCTCGAGGAGCGCTTCGCCGCGCTCGGTGGGTATGCCGCCGAAAGCGAGGCGGGACGCATCTGTGCAAGCCTGGGCCTGCCGGACCGGGTGCTCACCCAGCCGCTGCGCACCCTGTCCGGCGGACAGCGTCGGCGCGTCGAGCTGTCCCGGATTCTGTTCGCGGCCGCGGAAGGTGGTGCCGCTGGGGCGAATTCGGCGACCACATTGCTACTCGACGAGCCGACCAACCACCTCGATGCCGACTCGATCGGCTGGCTGCGGGGATTCCTGCAGAACCACAGCGGCGGACTCGTGGTGATCAGTCACGACGTCGACCTGCTTGCCGACGTGGTCAACCGGGTGTGGTTCCTCGACGCGGTCCGCGGTGAGGCCGACGTATACAACATGGGGTGGCAGAAGTACCTCGACGCCCGCGCGACCGATGAGCAGCGCCGGCGCCGGGAGCGTGCCAATGCCGAGAAGAAAGCCGGTGCACTGCGTACCCAGGCCGCCAAGATGGGTGCCAAGGCAACCAAAGCCGTTGCTGCACAGAACATGTTGCGCCGCGCCGAACGGATGCTGGCCGAGTTGGACGCGGAACGGGTGGCCGACAAGGTGGCCCGGATCAAGTTCCCGACGCCGGCGCCGTGCGGTAAGACACCGTTGGTCGTCAAAGGGCTGACCAAGAACTACGGCTCACTCGAGGTCTTCACGGGCGTCGACCTCGCGATCGATCGCGGCTCGCGCGTGGTGGTACTGGGCCTCAACGGTGCAGGCAAGACGACGCTGCTTCGGCTGATCGCCGGCACCGAAACCCCGGACGCCGGTGGACTGGAGCCCGGGCACGGACTCAAGATCGGTTACTTCGCACAGGAACACGACACCCTCGATAACAACGCTACGGTGTGGGAGAACATCCGCCATGCTGCCCCCGACACCGGTGAGCAGGATCTGCGCGGCCTGCTCGGCGCGTTCATGTTCACCGGTCCGCAGCTCGACCAACCGGCCGGCACACTGTCCGGTGGTGAGAAGACGCGCCTCGCCCTCGCCGGTCTGGTGGCCTCGACGGCCAACGTGTTGCTGCTCGACGAGCCGACCAACAACCTCGATCCCGCTTCGCGCGAACAGGTTCTGGACGCGCTGCGCAGCTACCAGGGTGCGGTGGTGCTGGTGACGCACGATCCGGGTGCCGCCGAAGCGCTCAATCCGCAAAGAGTGGTACTGCTTCCGGACGGCACCGAGGACTTCTGGTCCGACGAGTATCGGGACCTCATCGAGCTCGCCTGACAACTGGCATAAACGATTTCGGTCATTTCTCCCAACTCGACGACCCACGCTCCTAGTCTGTGGGCTATCGGCGCCGATCCACCGGGGAGGGTGACATGAGGAAGCCCAACGAAGCTCGAGACCAGCTGTTGAACAATCTTCGAAATGCCTATGAGGGCGGCGCCAGCATTCGTACCCTGGTGGCGTCGACGGGACGTTCTTACGGCTCGATCCACGCGTTGTTGCGCGAGTCGGGGACCACCATGCGTAGCCGCGGTGGACCCAACCACGTCACGCGTCGCTAGCGCGCACCGAGTCCTCCACCAAATCCAGCACTGCTGACAGTCGCCGGGGGTCCTCACCCGTCGCCAGCCGCGCGACCAGGCCGTCGAGCACCAAGTCCAGATAGCACTGGACGACGTCGGGCGGCACATCGTCGCGCAGTCGGCCCGCCTGCTTCTGACGGCGTAGTCGCTCGCTGGTCGCCGACGCCAGCTCCGCTGAGCGCTCCACCCAGCCCCGGTGGAAGACCGGGTCGTTGCGCAGCTTGCGGGCGATCTCCAATCGTGTGGCCAGCCAATCGAATTGATCGGGTGCGGCCAGCATGTCGCGCATCACCTGGATGAGGCCGTCACGCGCGGCGACTTCGGCCATCCGCGCTGCGTCCTCGCGCGCCAGCGCGAAGAACAACGTGTCCTTGTCGCGGTAGTGGTGAAAGATCGCACCGCGCGACAGACCGATTGTCTGCTCGAGGCGGCGCACGGTTGCCTGCTCGTACCCGTACTCGGCAAAGCAGCGCCGTGCGCCGTCGAGGATCTGGCGACGGCGGGCCGCCAGATGATCCTCGCTGACCCTCGGCACGTCCGGCTAGCCGGCCCGCAACATGTTGCGCAGCACGTACTGCAGGATGCCGCCGTTGCGGTAGTAGTCGGCCTCACCCGGGGTGTCGATGCGGACCACCGCGTCGAACTCGATTGCGCTGCCGTCTTCTTTGGTGGCCTTGACGTGAACAGTCTTCGGCGTCTTGCCGTCATTCAGCTCTTCGATCCCGGTGATGTCGAAGACCTCGGTGCCGTCCAGCTTCAGCGACGCCGCCGACTCACCGTCGGGGAACTGTAGCGGGATCACACCCATGCCGATCAGGTTCGACCGGTGGATGCGCTCGAAGGACTCGGTGATCACCGCGCGCACGCCCAGCAGGCTGGTGCCCTTGGCCGCCCAGTCGCGAGACGACCCGGAGCCGTATTCCTTGCCGCCCAGCACCACCAGTGGAACGTCCTGTGCCGCATAGTTTTGCGCCGCATCGTAGATGAACGCCTGCGGTCCGTCCGGCTGGGTGAAGTCGCGGGTGTAGCCGCCGGACACATCGTCGAGCAGCTGGTTGCGCAGCCGAATGTTGGCGAACGTCCCGCGGATCATCACCTCGTGGTTGCCGCGGCGCGAACCGTAGGAGTTGTAGTCCAACTTGTCCACCCCGTTGCTCTCGAGGTACTGCGCGGCCGGGGTGCCGGCCTTGATGTTGCCGGCGGGGCTGATGTGGTCGGTAGTGACCGAATCACCCAGCAGGGCAAGGACTCTGGCCCCGGTGATGTCGTTGACCGGCTGCGCCTCGGCGGGCATGCCGTCGAAGTAGGGAGGCTTGCGCACGTAGGTGGAGTCGGCATCCCAGTCGAAGGTCTTGCCCGACGGCGTCGGCAGGTTCCGCCAGCGCTCGTCGCCCTTGAACACGTCGGCGTAGTTCTTCTTGAACATATCCTGGTTGATCGCCGAGGCGATGGTGTCGGAGATGTCCTTCGACGACGGCCAGATGTCCTTCAAAAAGACGTCATTGCCTTCTTTATCGGTACCGAGTGGATCGTTCTCGAAGTCGAAGTCCATCGTTCCCGCGAGCGCGTAGGCGATCACCAGCGGCGGCGACGCCAGGTAGTTCATCTTCACGTCGGGGGAGATGCGGCCCTCGAAGTTGCGGTTGCCGGACAGCACTGCGGTGACCGTCAGGTCGTTGTCGTTGATGGCCTTCGAGATCTCCTCGAGTAGCGGGCCGCTGTTGCCGATGCAGGTGGTGCAGCCGTAGCCGACGAGATAGAAGCCCAGCTTCTCCAAGTACGGCCACAGGCCGGCCTTGTCGTAGTAGTCGCTGACCACCTGGGAACCGGGGGCCATCGACGTCTTGACCCACGGCTTGGCGGTCAGGCCCTTGTCCACGGCATTCTTGGCCAGCAGCGCAGCGCCGAGCATCACCGACGGGTTGGAGGTGTTGGTGCACGAGGTGATCGACGCGATCGCGACGGCGCCGTGGTCGAGCACAAATTCGCCGGTTGCCTCGGCGTTCACCTTGACCGGCTTGGTGGGCCGGCCTTCGGCTCCGACGGCAGCCGAGTGCAGCGGCGCGGACCCGTTGTCGGCGAACGACAGCACCGCCGGGTCGCTGGCCGGGAACGACTCTTCGACGGCCTCGTCCAGCTTGGTCTGCGGGGCGGGGTTGCCGTTCTCGACGTAGTTGTGAATGTCCTTGCGGAACGCCGACTTCGCGTCGGTCAGCTCGATGCGGTCCTGCGGGCGCTTCGGTCCGGCGATCGACGGCACCACGGTGGACAGATCAAGTTCGAGGTACTCGGAGTAGGTGGCCTCGCGCTCGGGATCGTGCCACATGCCCTGCGCCTTGGCGTAAGCCTCGACCAGCGCCAGCTGCTCATCGCTGCGACCGGTCAGCCGCATGTAGTCGATGGTCACGTCGTCGATCGGGAAAATGGCTGCGGTCGAGCCGAATTCGGGGCTCATATTGCCCAGGGTGGCACGGTTGGCCAGCGGCACCTCGGCGACGCCGTTTCCGTAGAACTCGACGAATTTGCCCACCACGCCGTGCTTGCGCAGCATCTCGGTGACGGTGAGGACCACGTCGGTTGCGGTCACGCCGGCCTGGATCTCGCCGCTGAGCTTGAAGCCGACGACCCGGGGGATGAGCATCGAGACCGGCTGGCCCAGCATTGCGGCCTCCGCCTCGATGCCGCCGACGCCCCAGCCCAGCACGCCAAGGCCGTTGACCATCGTGGTGTGGCTGTCAGTGCCCACGCAGGTGTCCGGGTAGGCCACTGTGTTTCCCTCCGCGTCGCTTCGGGTCATCGTGACGCGCGCCAGGTACTCGATGTTGACCTGGTGCACGATCCCGGTGCCCGGCGGAACCACCTTGAAATCGTCGAAGGCGCCCTGGCCCCAGCGCAAGAACTGGTAGCGCTCGCCGTTGCGGGAGTACTCGATCTCGACGTTGCGCTCGAAGGCGTCCGCACTGCCGAATACGTCGATGATCACCGAGTGGTCGATCACCAGCTCGGCGGGGGCCAGCGGGTTCACCTGATCCGGGTTGCCACCGAGCTCGCCAACGGCCTCGCGCATGGTGGCCAGGTCCACGATGCACGGCACGCCGGTGAAGTCCTGCATGACCACCCGCGCCGGGGTGAACTGGATCTCGATGCTCGGATCGGCAGAGGGATCCCAATTGGCGATGGCCTCGATGTGGTCCTTGGTGACGTTGGCGCCGTCCTCGGTGCGCAGCAGGTTTTCGGCCAGGACCTTGAGGCTGTAGGGAAGTTTCTCGGTGCCGGGTACCGCGTCGAGGCGATAGATCTCGTAGCTGTTGTCGCCGACCTTCAAGGTGTCGCGCGCTTCGAAAGTGTTCAGGGTCGAATTCGACGAATTTTCGCTGCTCACATCAACTCCCGGCGTTGTTCTCGGTGCCGACGGGCTGTGTCGACATCGGTGTCCATACTAACAGTACGGTTGTCCTGCTAAGCGGGCGGATCGGCGTTCGCTCCTCGTGAGCGGGCGCTACCAGTCCGGGTTCCAGTCTCGTCTTCTCCGGCGCGTGGTGCCACCCCCCGTCGGGACGGCGAGGTACGGTTTCCGATCGTGACGATTCCGCACGCGCCGGTCTTCATCCCGGTGGAGGTGTGCAGCAGTGCCGGGCTTGCGCCGTCGACTCCGGTGGACCAGTGCCTGGCCGCGGTGAAGGCCGACGTGGCCAACGATGGCATCGCCGCCCCGGCTGCCGATGTCGCGGGCCTGCAGAAGATCGTGGCGTCAGCCAAAGAACACGGCATCGATCTCAAGGTTGTCGTGATGGACAAGAGTCCGGCGATCGATACCCCGCTTCGCGATATCGCGACCGAGATCGGGAGCGTCAACCCCGACTCAACGGTGCTTGTGCTCAGCCCGGGTTGGGCTGGAACCTACAGCGGCACCTACGACCGCGTGATCCTGGAGGCGGGCCAGGATGTCGCCAAGACAGCCCCGAATGCGGTGGTCGGCACGCAGGCATTTGTCGACCAGTTGCAGACACCTGACTTTCCCTGGACGGGATTAACGATCACCCTCATCATCGGGGTGGCTGTAGCGGCTGTTTTGACCCGAGTTCTGCAACTTCGGGCACGCCGACCGCAAAATACATCCACCCCAGCTGACCAGGGCAAATAGCCCTACCTGGCAAATCCATAAGATTACTTTTCGGCAACATCCCGTAAATGACAAAGATGTAATTCTTGTCGGAAGTTTCCTCTGCGACAAATGTGACGTACGGTGCAACTGTCGCCATTGTTATTGATGTGACTGATGTGACATCTGTTACTGGCGTGACTGCACGTGTGGAGCAGAGGAGACCAGGGTCGAATGAGACGTTCCCAACGCGGCTCTCTTTTCCGGCAGGCCATTCGCATTGCCAAGCCGGTGTGTCCGTTGGCGCTCAGTGCCGCCATGATGTTCACGATGCCCGGGCTGGCCCATGCCGAGCCCGGTGCCGCTCCGAATGCGATCGCCGGCCTCATTGCCGATGTAGCCGACGCCAACCAGCGGCTGCAGGACATCGGCGCCAAGGTGCAGGCCGAGCAGGAGAGCGTCAACAAGGCGCTGGTCGACGTCCAGACCGCGCGGGACGCGGCGGCCGCGGCGAGTGCGAAGGTCGAGGCCAGCGCGCAGGGTGTCAAAGAGGCCAACGCCGCAATTGCCGACGCCCAGAAGCGATTCGACGTCTTCGCGGCGGCGACCTACGTCAACGGCCCGTCGGCGTCGCTGGTGATGGCCACCAACCCGGGGGACATCCTGTCCACCGCGTCGGCCGGGCAGACTCTGGCCGTCAGCTCGCAGCGGGTGATGACCGATCTGCAGCGCGCCCGCACTGAGCAGATCAACCAGGCGTCCGCGGCCCGGCTGGCCAAGGACAACGCCGACAAGGCCGTCGCCGACGCCGAAGCCAGCCAGCAGTCCGCGGTCAGCGCGCTGACCACCGCCAAGCAGACGTTCACCGACCAACAGGCCGAGATCAACCGGCTGGCCGCCGAACGCAAGACGGCCCAGGACAAACTCGACGCCGCCCGGCAGTGGTCGGCGCCGGCGAATTCGCCTGCGGCAGTGCCGCAGTCGGCGGCAACCGGCCCGGCGACCCCGGGGGATCGCTGGGATCCGGCCGCCCCCGGTTCACCGAAGGCGCCGGGCGGGGGCACTGTCCCGCCCTACGGCAGCGCCTCGGAATGGGACATGACGCTGCCGATGGTGCCCAGCGCCTTCGTCTCCGGCGACCCGATCCAGATCGTCAACGCGGTACTGCAGATCGCGTCGTCCTCGGCACAGGCCACCGCTCAGATGGGCAAGACCTTCCTGCAGAAGCTGGGCATCCTCAAGCCCGACTCGACCGGGATCACCAACGGCGCCATTCCGTACGCAAATGGCGCCCAGGCCTCCGAGTACGTCATCAAACGCGCCATGTCGCAGATGGGCGTGCCGTACTCCTGGGGTGGCGGCACCGCCACCGGCCCCAGCAACGGTATCGACAGCGGCGCCGGCACCGTCGGGTTCGACTGCTCGGGCCTGATCCTCTATGCGTTCGCGGGTGTCGGCATCAAGCTGCCGCACTACTCGGGCTCGCAGTACAACATGGGCCGCAAGATCCCGTCGTCCCAGATGCGTCGCGGTGACGTGATCTTCTACGGGCCCGGCGGCAGCCAGCACGTCACGCTCTACCTGGGCCAGGGCCAGATGCTCGAGGCTCCTTACACCGGATCAAGCGTCAAGATCTCACCGGTCCGAACCAGCGGCATGACACCGTTCGTCATCCGCTACATCGAATACTGAGTCAGCTTTCAGGAGTTATCCCTATGTCTGGCAACACTTCTCGACGGCTCTTCGTCGGGACGGTCCTGACGGTATTGACGCTGGGGCTCGGCATCGCCGGCCCGGCCAATGCCGACCCGGGCGAGTGGGATCCGACGCTGCCCAAAGTCCTGAGTGCCGGCGCCCCCGGTGACCCGGTCGCCATGGCCAACGCCTCGCTGCAGGTCACTCAGCAGGCCGCACAGGCAACCATGGACCTGGGCCGCAAGTTCCTGTCCGGTCTGGGGTTCGGCGGCTCACCGTCGGCGCTGCCCGGCGGACGGGTCCGCGGTCCGCAGGCCATCGAGTACGTGATCGCCCGCGGCGCCTCCCAGCGCGGCGTGCCGTATTCCTGGGGCGGTGGCGCGATCAACGGGCCCAGTGCCGGGGTGGAGGAAGACGCCGGCAAGGTCGGTTACGACTGTTCGGGCTTCACCCGCTACGCCTTTGCCGGCGTCGGGGTGCAGATTCCGAAGTACTCCGGCGACCAGTACAACGCCGGGCGGCACATCCCGCCGTCGCAGGCCAAACGCGGCGACCTCATCTTCTACGGCCCCGGCGGGACCCAGCACGTCACCATTTATCTGGGCAACGGGCAGATGCTCGAAGCCTCCTCGGCGGCCGGGCACGTCACCGTCAGCCCGGTGCGCACCGCGGGCATGGCGCCCTATCTGACGCGCATCATCGAGACGTAGGGCTGCTCGGCACGGCTGGACCTTCGACGCGCCAGCGAACCGGGGCACGTCGACGGATCTCAGAACGCCTGGAATAGTTGTGGCAGGGCACGGCGTGCCCGCCAAACCCAACAGCTCGTGGAGGAAGTCGATGACGTCACCAGGAGGGTCGCCCGCAGGCCCCGGATCGTTTGCCGGGCCGAGTGGAGCCCCGGCCGCGCCGCCATCCGGCGGTAACGGTCTGGCCGGCGAGGTGCACACCCTGGAACGGGCGATCTTCGAGGTCAAGCGCATTATCGTGGGTCAGGACCAGCTCGTCGAGCGCATCCTTGTAGGACTGCTGGCCAAGGGCCACGTGCTGCTCGAAGGTGTGCCGGGCGTCGCCAAGACGCTGGCCGTCGAGACCTTCGCGAAGGTCGTCGGCGGCACCTTCGCCCGCATCCAGTTCACTCCCGACCTGGTGCCGACCGACATCGTCGGCACCCGCATCTACCGGCAGGGCCGCGAGGAGTTCGACATCGAACTCGGTCCCGTCGTGGTGAATTTCCTGCTGGCCGACGAGATCAACCGTGCCCCGGCAAAGGTGCAGTCGGCACTGTTGGAAGTCATGGCCGAGCGCAAAATCTCCATCGGCGGCAAGACCTACGAGCTGCCCAAGCCGTTCCTGGTGATGGCCACTCAGAACCCGATCGAGAACGAGGGTGTCTACCCGCTGCCCGAAGCGCAGCGCGATCGCTTCCTCTTCAAGATCAATGTCGACTACCCGTCGCCGGAAGAAGAGCGCGAGATCATCTACCGGATGGGTGTCACCCCGCCGGAGCCCAAGCAGATCCTGGAGACCGGTGACCTGCTGCGGCTGCAGAACGTCGCCGCCAACAATTTCGTGCATCACGCGCTGGTGGACTACGTGGTTCGCGTCGTCACCGCGACCCGTCGGCCCGAGCAGTTCGGCCTGAGCGACGTCAAGGCCTGGGTCGCGTTCGGTGCCTCGCCGCGTGCCTCGCTGGGCATCATCGCCGCCGCCCGCGCCCTGGCGCTGGTTCGTGGCCGTGACTACGTCATCCCGCAGGACGTCATCGACGTCATTCCCGACGTGCTGCGCCACCGGCTGGTCTTGACCTACGACGCGCTGGCCGACGACATCAAGGCCGAGACCGTGATCAACCGGATCCTGCAGACCGTCGCGCTGCCTCAGGTCAATGCCGTTCCGCAGCAAGGGCATTCGGTGCCGCCGGTGGTTCCCGCCGGGGCGGGTGCCAACGGTCGGTGAGTGATTCCGAAACCATCCACCCGCCGTCGTTTCAGCGCGGTGAGATCGGTGACGCCAAGCTTTCGGCGGCGCTGCGCACCCTCGAGCTCACCGTCAAGCGCAAGCTCGACGGGGTGCTGCACGGTGACCACCTCGGTTTGATCCCCGGCCCGGGGTCCGAGCCGGGAGAATCGCGGATGTACCAGCCCGGCGATGATGTGCGCCGGATGGACTGGTCCGTGACGGCTCGCACCACCCACCCCCACGTTCGGCAGATGATCGCCGACCGCGAGCTGGAGACCTGGCTGGTGATCGATATGTCGGCCAGCCTGGACTTCGGCACCACCGGCTGCGAGAAGCGTGACCTGGCGGTTGCCGCCGCAGCCGCGATCACCTATCTCAACAGCGGCGGTGGAAATCGCATCGGCGCGATCATCGCCAACGGCGACAAGATCGTCCGCGTCCCGGCCCTGTCCGGCCGCATGCATGAGCAGACCCTGCTGCGGACGATTGCCACCATGCCAAAGGCGCCGGCCGGCGTCCGCGGCGATCTGGCCGCCGCCATTGACGCACTGCGTCGGCCCGAGCGTCGTCGTGGCATGGCGGTAGTGGTCAGTGACTTCCTCGGTCCGATCAACTGGATGCGTCCACTGCGCGCAATCGCCGCGCGCCACGAGGTGTTGGGCATCGAGGTGCTCGACCCGCGGGACGTCGAACTGCCGTCGGTCGGCGATGTCATCCTGCAGGACACCGAGTCCGGGGTCACCCGCGAATTCACCATCGACGAGCAGCTGCGCGACGACTTCGCTCGCGCCGCCGCAGTGCACCGCGAAGAGGTGGCTCGCACGTTGCGCCGCTGCGGCGCGCCGCTTATGACCTTGCGCACCGACCGCGACTGGATCGCCGACATCGTGCGGTTCGTCGCGTCCCGTCGCCGCGGTGCCCTGGCGGGCAGCCAATGACATTGCCGTTGCTCGGGCCGATGACACTAGGCGGCTTCGAACACCCGTGGTTCTTTCTCTTCCTGCTCGTCATTGTCGGGTTGGTCGCGCTCTACGTCGTCGCGCAGTTCGCCCGGCAGAAACGGATCCTGCGCTTCGCCAACATGGAACTGCTGGAAAGCGTTGCGCCCAAACGGCCCAACAAATGGCGGCACCTCTCGGCGATCCTGTTGATCGCCTCGCTGGTGCTGTTGACGATCGCAATGGCGGGGCCGACCCACGATGTGCGCACCCCGCGCAACCGCGCCGTGGTGATGCTGACGATCGACGTCTCGCAGTCGATGCGTGCCACCGACGTGGAGCCCAGCCGGCTGGCCGCGGCGCAGGAGGCCGCCAAGCAGTTCGCCGACCAGCTGACCCCCGGCATCAACCTCGGCTTGATCGCCTACGCCGGTACCGCCACCGTGCTGGTGTCGCCGACGACGAACCGGGAAGCCACCAAGAACGCGATCGACAAGCTGCAGCTGGCCGACCGCACCGCCACCGGTGAGGCGATCTTCACCTCGCTGCAGGCGATCGCGACCGTCGGCGCCGTGATCGGTGGCGGCGACACCCCGCCGCCCGCCCGCATCGTGCTGATGTCCGACGGTAAGGAAACCGTGCCGTCCAATCCGGACAATCCGAAGGGTGCGTTCACCGCTGCCCGCACGGCCAAGGATCAGGGCGTGCCGATTTCGACGGTGTCGTTCGGCACCCCGTACGGCTACGTCGAGATCAACGATCAGCGCCAGCCGGTTCCGGTGGACGACGAGATGCTCAAAAAGATCGCCGAGCTGTCCAGCGGCAACGCCTACACCGCGTCGAGCCTGCAGCAGCTCAAGGAGGTCTTCACCTCGCTGCAGGACCAGATCGGGTACGAAACCATCAAGGGTGACGCCAGTACCGGCTGGCTGCGGCTTGGCGCGTTGGTCCTGGCCGTCGCCGCACTTGCCGCGCTGCTGATCAACCGCCGCCTGCCGGGCTGATCGCCGGTGGGCGATTTCGGTGCGGCCGACGGCAGGCACTAAGTTGACTCCCATGTCCGAAACCGCAGCCGCAGAATCGGCCGACGCCAGACCGGCCGGCAGACCACCGTTTGTCTCCCGTTCTGTGCTCGTCACCGGTGGAAACCGGGGTATCGGGCTGGCGATCGCACAGCGCCTGGCCGCCGACGGCCACAAGGTGGCCGTCACCCACCGCGGCTCCGGGGCGCCCGAGGGACTGTTCGGCGTCGAGTGCGATGTCACCGACACCGCGGCCATCGACCGGGCGTTCACCGAGATCGAGGAGCATCAGGGGCCGGTCGAGGTGCTGGTGTCCAACGCCGGCATCTCCAAAGACGCCTTCCTCATGCGGATGACCGAAGAGCGGTTCACCGACGTCATCAACGCCAACCTCACCGGGGCTTTCCGGGTGACGCAGCGGGCGTCACGCAGCATGCAGCGCAAGCGGTTCGGCCGGATCATCTACATCGGTTCGGTCTCCGGTATGTGGGGCATCGGCAACCAGGCAAACTACGCAGCCGCCAAAGCGGGCCTGATCGGCATGGCCCGCTCGATCTCCCGCGAGCTTTCCAAGGCCGGCGTGACCGCCAACGTGGTGGCGCCGGGTTACATCGACACCGAGATGACCCGCGCGCTCGACGAGCGGATCCAGGCCGGTGCTCTGGATTTCATTCCGGCCAAGCGGGTCGGCACGGCCGAGGAGGTGGCCGGTGCGGTCAGCTTCTTGGCATCCGAGGACGCCGGCTACATCGCCGGCGCGGTGATCCCGGTCGACGGCGGCATGGGCATGGGCCACTAAGAGATAAGGGAGGCTTCACATGACACTTCTTCAGGGCAAGCGGATCCTCGTCACGGGGATCATCACGGACTCGTCCATCGCATTCCACATCGCCAAGGTGGCGCAGGAGGCCGGCGCCGAACTGGTTCTCACCGGCTTCGACCGGATGAAGCTGATCCAGCGGATCGCCGACCGGTTACCGAACCCAGCGCCGTTGCTCGAACTCGACGTGCAGAACCAGGAGCATCTGGACACCCTCGCCGACCGGATCTCCGAGACGATCGGCGCAGGCAACAAGATCGACGGCGTGGTGCACTCCATCGGGTTCATGCCGCAGACCGGGATGGGTATCAACCCGTTCTTCGATGCGCCCTACGAGGACGTCGCCAAGGGTATTCACATTTCGGCGTACTCCTACGCCTCGCTGGCCAAGGCCGTGCTGCCGATCATGAACCCGGGTAGCGGAATCGTCGGCATGGACTTCGACCCAACCCGTGCGATGCCGGCCTACAACTGGATGACGGTCGCCAAGAGCGCGCTGGAGTCGGTCAACCGGTTCGTCGCCCGCGAGGCGGGTAAGGTCGGCGTGCGCTCCAATCTCGTTGCGGCAGGCCCAATTCGGACGTTGGCGATGAGCGCGATCGTGGGTGGTGCGCTCGGTGAAGAGGCCGGTGCGCAGATGCAGCTGCTCGAACAGGGCTGGGATCAGCGTGCCCCGCTGGGCTGGAACATGAAGGACCCGACCCCGGTCGCCAAGACCGTGTGCGCGCTGCTGTCCGATTGGCTGCCCGCCACCACCGGGACGATCATCTTCGCCGACGGCGGCGCCAGCACGCAGCTGCTGTAAATGACCGCGTTTGACGCGCTGCTGGTGCTGTCCTTCGGCGGCCCAGAGGGTCCCGAGCAGGTGATGCCCTTCCTGGAGAATGTCACTCGCGGCCGGGGCATCCCGCCCGAGCGGCTGGCGGCCGTCGCCGAGCACTACCTGCATTTCGATGGTGTCTCACCGATCAACGGCATCAATCGCGCGTTGATCGAGGAAATCCGCGCCGAACTCGCCGAGCGCGGCGAACAGTTGCCGGTGTACTTCGGCAACCGCAACTGGTATCCGCTCGTCGAAGACACCGTTGCCGCAATGGCTTCCGACGGGGTAGGTCGCGCTGCGGTGTTCGCCACCTCGGCGTGGGGCGGTTACTCAGGTTGCGCGCAGTACCAGGAGGACATCACCCGCGCTCGTGCCGCGGTCGGTGATCGAGCGCCCCAATTGGTGAAACTGCGACAGTTCTTCGACCATCCGCTGCTGGTGGCGATGTTCGCCGACGCGATCGCGACAGCGACCGCGACGCTGCCCGGACCGCTGCGGGCCGACGCCAGGCTGGTGTTCACCGCTCACTCGATACCGCTGCGTGCAGCCGACCGGTGCGGCCCGAATCTGTATGCCCGCCAAGTCCGTTACGCCGCAGCACTGGTCGCAGCCGCGGCCGGCTACGCCGATTACGATGTCGTCTGGCAGTCCCGGTCCGGCCCCCCGCAAGTGCCGTGGCTGGAACCCGATGTGGGTGAACATCTTTCAAAGCTCGCGCAGGCCGGGACACGCGCGGTGGTGGTCTGTCCGGTCGGATTCGTCTCCGACCACATCGAGGTGGTCTGGGACCTCGATAACGAGCTGCGTGAGCAGGCGGACGGGCTAGGGATCGCGTTGGCGCGGGCGTCGACACCCAATGCGCAGCGTCGCTTCGCGCAGCTGGTCCTCGACCTCGTCGCCGAAGTGCGTGACGATCGCGAGCCTGCGAGAGTGATTGGCGCCGAGCCGGTTCCGGGCTACGGCGCCAGCCTCGATGGCGCGTTCTGCACGGCCGACTGTGTGGCTAGTGCCAGGCCGAGTGCAGGATCGCGGTGACCGCAGCGATGCGCGCCGAGCGGACCACCGTTGCCAGCGGCCGGATCGCGTCGCTGGCGATCTGAGCTTCCGAAGCGCTCTGCGTGCCGATCGGCATCAGTCCGGAGCTCACGGTGATGATCGCGTCGACGTGCGCGGCGTTCTCCAACACCCGAAGTGCACGCGTCGGAGCGTGATCGGGGGCACGGTGGTGCCGTCCGGTCTCCAGCACCTGCTCGACGAGGCCACGCGGATCGTCGATTCCGCCCGCGGCGCCGAGCTGCAGCGCGCTCAGCGCCTCGGCGGCCGACCGCACCGCCGACCGCAGGCTGTATTCGGCCTCGCCGAGGTCGAGGTGATCGACGATGGGCCGGGACGGGAGCGAGTACACCGTCCACGACAGCGCGCACAGTTCGGGAACCCGGTCGCCGTCGGGCAACTCGTCGTCGGTGTCGTCGTACTCGAAATCCGGGACCAGGCCGATGGTGTCGCCGAACGGGCTGGTGACGATGATCGCCTCACCGACGGCCAGGGCGTCGCGCTGGAACTGGGTCCCGGGCGCCAGGCCGCGGACATCGCCGGGCACCGGCAGTGCCAGGCTGATCGCGGGCGGTCCGGCATCGATCGAGCGGCCCGCGACGGTCCGCAGCGTCTGCAGCAGCGAGACGGCACCCGCGTCGTCGATATCGGGCCACGGCAGGCCGGTATGGCCGGCTGCCACCGAATCGTAGGCGGTCACCGAATGCGTTGGCGCCCAGGACGATAGCGCGTCAAGGACGTCGTCGGGCGCGGCCTTGCCCGCGAGCCAGGCATTGGCCCAGACAGAGAGCGAAACACTTGGGCACCACATGATGCTCGCAGTGTAGTGGTTCGACACCGAACCGGCCTTCTGCAACCGCTGCGCATTTTGCCGAGCTATCCTGGCGCCATGCCCGCGGCGCTGATCTGGCTCGTGTTCGCCCTGGGCCTTGCCGGTGCCGAAGCACTGACTGGCGACATGTTCCTGCTGATGCTGTCTGGTGGCGCACTGGCCGCCGCCGGATCGAGTTGGCTGCTGGACTGGCCGGTGTGGGCCGACGGCGCGGTGTTCCTGTTGGTTTCGGTACTGCTACTGGTAGTGGTCCGCCCGGCGCTGCGACGGAAGTTGACCGCAGGCAACGGGCTGCCCGAACCTGTGAAAGCCCTGGAGGGTAAGACGGCGCTGGTGCTGGACCGGATATCGCGCCATGAAGGCCAGGTGAAGCTCGAGGGCGAAGTCTGGACGGCGCGGCCCTTCAACGACGACGATGTCTACGAGCCGGGCGACCACGTCACCGTCATGCACATCGACGGAGCGACCGCGGTCGTCTGGAAGAACGAGTAAGGAGAACTCGTCATGGACGGTGCCATAGCCGGTCTGGTCCTGCTGGCGGTGCTGGTGGTCTTCGCCATCATCATCGTCGCCAAGTCCGTCGCCCTGATCCCGCAGGCCGAGGCCGCCGTCATCGAGCGGCTCGGCCGCTACGCGAAAACGGTTTCCGGGCAGCTCACGTTGCTGATCCCGTTCATCGACAAGGTCCGGGCCCGCGTCGACCTACGTGAGCGGGTGGTGTCCTTCCCGCCGCAGCCGGTGATCACCGAGGACAACCTGACGGTCAACATCGACACCGTGGTCTACTTCCAGGTCACCAACCCGCAGGCGGCGGTCTACCAGATCAGCAACTACATCGTCGGTGTCGAGCAGCTGACCACGACCACGCTGCGCAACGTGGTCGGCGGCATGACCCTCGAGCAGACGCTGACCAGCCGTGACCAGATCAACGGGCAGCTGCGCGGTGTGCTCGACGAAGCCACCGGCCGCTGGGGACTTCGGGTGGCCCGCGTGGAACTGCGCAGCATCGACCCGCCGCCGTCGATCCAGGACTCGATGGAAAAGCAGATGCGGGCAGACCGCGAGAAGCGCGCGATGATCCTCACCGCGGAGGGCAGCCGGGAGGCGTCGATCAAACAGGCGGAGGGGCAGAAGCAGGCCCAGATCCTGGCTGCCGAGGGCGCCAAGCAGGCCGCGATCCTGGGCGCCGAGGCCGAGCGGCAATCTCGGATCCTGCGAGCCCAGGGTGAGCGCGCCGCCTCCTACCTGCAGGCCCAGGGCCAGGCCAAGGCGATCGAGAAGACATTCGCCGCGATCAAGGCCGGCCGGCCCACTCCGGAGATGCTTGCTTATCAATACCTGCAGACCCTGCCGCAGATGGCCAAGGGTGAGGCCAACAAGGTGTGGCTGGTGCCCAGCGACTTCGGGTCGGCCCTGCAGGGCTTCACCAAGCTGCTCGGCGCGCCCGGTGAGGACGGGGTGTTCCGGTACACGCCGTCGCCGGTCGACGACCATCCGACCAAGTCCGACGAGGAAGACGCAGCCGAAGTCGCCGACTGGTTCGACACCAAGACAGACCCGGCGATCGCTCAGGCGGTGGCCAAGGCCGAGGCCGAGGCCCGGACAACCGTGCCGCCGGTCGGCACCGCCGCGGTGGCGCAGCCGCAGCAGATCGCCCCGCCGCCGGTGTCGTATCCGCCACTGTCCGAACAGCAGGCGCCACCGGCCGACCCGCGATACGCGCCGCGGCACGGCTCCGAGCAGCAGTAGCTCCGGAGCCAGCGACCCCCGCTGTCAGTTTGCTGTGATTCTGGCCGGGTCACTCTGGGTGGCTGGCACCCCAGCGTCGTTTGCTGATATCCAGAAGTGTCCACGTCTGATGGGGGATGTGATGTCGCTTCAGGTGAACATCGGTGATGTTGTGGCCTCAGCCGCCGCGGTGATCGGGCACGGCGAGGATGTCGCGACGACGCACGCGGCGGTGGCCAGTCGAATCGATGCGGCATTGACCGGCTGGCGCGGCGCTTCGGCGCTCGCGATGAGTGCCCTCTCCGAGCAATGGCTGACGACTACGACGGCGCTGTGCACCAGGCTCAGCGCTCACGCTCAGGGGCTGCACGCCAGTGCTGAGGGTTTTGCCGAGATGGAACAGCGACACAGCGAGGCGTTGGCGGCACCGGCGGAGGCCGCAAACGCAGTTACTCGACAGGCCGGGGGGTGAGCCGCCGGTGGCGTTGACGGTTGCCGATATCGAACGCTGGAATGCCGGCGACGTGCGCGAGGTATTTCACGCCGCGAGCAGTCGGGCGCAGGCCAGTTTCGCCGCCGCGGACGGGCTGGCGAGCTTGCCGGCGTTTCAAAGTTGGGGTGGCCATGCCGCGGAGGCGGCGACGGCGTCGATCGGCCAGACCCGCAGAGATCTCGACGCCCATGGCAACGAGGTGTCGGCGGTGGCCGATGCGGCGCGTAGCGCGGCGGACAATATCGAACGCGTCAAATCCGAGCTGGCGAGTCTGAAGGCCGACGCCGAGTCCCTGGACATGGAAATCGACCCGATCTCCGACACGGTGCTGCCGGGCCCGAAGGTTCGCAACCCGATCGAGGTCGAACTGAAGGAGGCGCAGCTACAACCGCGGCTCGACAAGATCGTGGCCGAAGCGAACCTCGTCGACATGGCGCTGGCTAATGCGATCAACATGGCTGCAGGGAAGACGCCGATTCGATCCGGTGCCCCGACGCCCACGGCGGGTAATCCGCCGCGCTCGCTCAGCGACATGCTGCTACCTACCTCCTCGGAGAGTGCCGAGTCGGCTGCAGAAAACGGCAACCATTGGGTTCCATCGAAGACTGATCTGTTGATCGGCGGTGCCGGTGCAATTGCGGGCGGAACGGCCGACGGAGTACGTCAGGCGGCACTGAACTTGATCGACCAGTCGCCCGGTACCGGTCCTGGCAAGGCTGACCCAGGCCTGCTGAAGTGGCTGGAGGACATGAAGATCGGTGGCGTCGAACTGCGGGGAATCTCGCGCGTGGGCGGGGTCGTCGGCGCGGTCACCGCGGTACCTGCCGTGATGTCGGATATCCACGACGGCAACTCGGTACCCGAGGCGGTCACCCGCGAGGCGGCAGGCACCGGTGCAGCGCTTGTTGCCGGGGGCGCAGCTGGGGGTTTCCTCGCGGACGTCGTCGCGGGTGGAGCGATCGGATCGGTGATTCCCGGCGCCGGAACAGCGGTAGGCCTGGCGGCTGGGGCGGTCGTCGGAGGGATCGCTGCATTGGTCACTTCCAAGTTCGTTGAGGAGATCTGGTAGTGCGCAATACGGCATGCCTACGGTATCGGCCTCGAATCCTGGGTGGGCGCGGTGCGATTCGATGAGTTCGTGGCGGAGTCCGGCATTGCGGTGCTCCCAGGCGACCAATGTCCCGGATGCGCGATTCAAGTGGCATTGCCTCCGGGTTGGGTCCCCTTCGATTCTGCTCCCGGAGTAGCAGTCTGGGTAAGTCAGAGCGACCCGCTCGCTAGTGAATTTTGCGCCAATGCGGTGTTGACCGTGCATCGCGTCCAGTCCGTACTGGATTGCGGTGCGGTGTTCATGATGTTGGCCGAGCAGCAGTTGCAGTCGGTACCGGGATGTCACGAACGAAGCCGAGAGCTCACGGCGGCGGAGGAGGGGTCGGGTATCGCGGGCACACTGGCAATGGAGTTCGCTCACGAATTCGGTGCCCTCGACAGTATCTGCCGGTCCCGGATCGTCGCGATGGACGAGGAGACCCTGATAGTGCAACTGACCACGAGCGTGCTGCGCGACTCACCCGTAGTCCGCGAACCCGTTCGGCTGGTGGTTCGTAGGGATGTACCGAGAGACGGAGGTTCGGACGATCAGAATCGAGTAGCGCCAGCAAATACGAGGCCGGGCCGTACCAGTGGGCGATGAGGTGAAACGCCGCTGGTTGGGGTTGCTCCGGGTTATCTTCGGTTGCTCGATAGGTGTGGTCACGCTCATCGTGACGCTGCGGGGCGTCGCTCCCTGGTACTTGGCTGTAATCGGCCTCTGCGTGACAAGTTTCATCATCGTCGGAAAACGCCGGATATTGCGCACGGGCGTCACCAGGACGCCCGAGGACATCATCTGCCGGTACGTCCCATGGTATGAGGCAACTGCCTATCTCATGAACATGGGCCTTCCGCTGATGGCTATCGCGACGATCGCCGCTAGCTACGATCCTGGCTACCCACGGTGGTTTCGATTTGGTGGGGCGCTTCTGCTGGGTGCGACGCTCCTCATGATCTATGCCACTTTCCGTATGTGGCACCGATGTTCGCTGCGTTTTACACCGTCGACATTGACGGTCAGAGTCGCCGATCCGAAGGTCAATCCCGGGGAGCTCACGCGGGATCAGATCGAGGCGATCACCCCGAAGTGGATTGCGAACTCCGTCAGCGGAGTCAAGGCGTTGCAGGTTGAGATCGCTTATCGTCCTGAAAATTCGACTACCGACGCTCCCGCGACGGTGATGCTTGGCTTGCAACTGACCGTTCAGCCGATCAATCTGTACGGCGCCCTTGTGACGTGGAAAGACGGCGCCGATGCTGACCCGAGCCAATTGTTGGACCGAATCGAGCAGCTGCTTCGAGGACACCCGGCTGCCGTGCCCCGCTAGTTGGCATGGCTTCGCCGGTGGGTGCGCACCTCGTAGACCAGGCCGGCGACGCCGACGGCCGCGGTGCAGACCGACACCAGAATCAGCAGTGGGCTGATGTTGCCCGTCATGGCGTCGCCGAGGAAGACCACGGCGGCGGTGCCCGGGATCAATCCGGCCAGCGTCGCCCACAGATACGGCATCACCCGGACAGCTGAGGCGCCGGCGGCGTAGTTGAGCACCGAGAACGGCACGGCCGGGATCATCCGCAGCGAGAAGATCGCCTGCCAGCCGCGGGCACGCAACCGGGCGTCCACCGACTCAACAGCCGGATGGCTGACGAGCTTGCTGAACTGCCAGCCCACCGCGCGTACCAGCAGCAAGGCGATCACCGCACTCAGCGCACTGGCCACCACGGCGATCACCACGCCCAGACCAGGACCGAACAGCAGGCCGGCGGCCAGCGTGAAGGCGGTGCGGGGGAAGGGGAACACGGTGACGACGACGTGGGCGGCCAGGAAGGCCAGCGGGAACCAGGGGCCGAGCGACGTCGCCCAATCCCGCAGCTGCACGGCGGTGGGCAGCGGAACCACCAGCACGACTGCGACGAGGATCACACTGGCGGTCGCGATGACGACGAGGCGCGTCCGGGACACCTGGCGCACGGTGGAGATCACCGCTGAGCGCACACTGCGCCACGTGCTGCGAGCCTTCGACGTCACGTTCACCAAGGTTACGGCCAAGCCTGCGACGGTGTGGCGGACGCGACCCGGGTTACCCGCGGGTAGGCGTAGTCGGCCACGTCACGGCCGAGGTGATCATTTAGCCTGATGTTCTGATGGCTGGTCCTGCTACGGGCTGCCCCATGCTGCGACAACAGGAGTTGCCGGTGTCAGTAGAGGTTGAGGAAGGCCGCGCTCGCTGGCGGACCGCGGTGGCCGGCGTGCTGGCCAAGAGCAGCCGGAAAGATCCGGCGGATCTGCCCGCCGAGCCCGAGACACTGCTGAATTCGCCCACCTACGAGGGCTTCCCGATCCGGCCCCTGTACACCGCGCTCGACGAGCTGCCCGAGTCGCCGCTGCCTGGCGTCTGGCCGTTCGTCCGCGGCGGCGACGCCCACCGCGACGTCGTCGCGGGCTGGAAGGTCGCCGAGGTATTCGCAGCCTCCGGCGCTATCGCGGACGGCAACGCCGCGGTGCTCGGAGCCCTGAGTGACGGCGTCGGCGCGCTGGTGCTGCGGGTCGGCGACACCGGTGTCGCCGCGGCTCATCTGGACCGGCTGCTGGAGGGCGTCTTCATCGAGCTCGCGCCGGTGATCCTGGACGCCGGGGCGCAATTCGGTGCCGCCGCCGAGGCCGTGCTGGCGTTGGTGGCTGGTACTGACGACGCCCAGCGGGCGACTCTGTCGATCGACCTCGGCGCCGATCCGCTCACCGCGCCGCTCAGCGGCTTGCCCGCACCCGGCCTCGACGAGGTGACCCGGGTCGCCGCGAACATCGCCGGCAGCACCGGAGTTCGCGCGATCACCGTCGACGGACCGGCGTTCCACAATCGCGGCGCCAACGCGGCATGGGAGCTCGCAGGCGCGCTGGGGGCCGCTGTCGAGTACGTGCGTGCGCTGATCGACGCAGGCATTCAGGTCGCCGATGCGCTGCGCCAGATCAGCTTCCGGCTGGTGGCCGATGACGACCAGTTCCTGACGATCGCGAAATTCCGTGCGGCCCGCCGGCTCTGGGCCCGGGTTGCCGAAGTGCTCGGCCAGCCCGACAGCGGGGCGGCGACCGTGCACGCGGTCACCTCCCTCCCGATGATGACCCAGCGCGACCCGTGGGTGAACATGCTCCGCACCACGCTGGCGGCGTTCGGCGCCGGAGTCGGGGGAGCGGACACCGTGGCGGTGCTGCCGTTCGACGTCGCGATCCCCAGCGGTTTCCCCGGGATCAGCGGGAGCTTCGCCCGCCGTATCGCGCGCAACACCCAGTTGTTGCTGCTGGAGGAGTCGCACATCGGGCGGGTGCTCGATCCCGCCGGCGGCTCGTGGTACGTCGAAGAACTCACCGAAGGCCTTGCTGCTCAAGCCTGGTCGCACTTCCAGGACATCGAGTCGCGGGGCGGTTTCACCGCCGCCGGCGACCACGTCGCCGAGCAGATCGAGCAGGTGCGGGCCCGCCGTGCGGATGACATCGCCCACAGACGGACACCGGTGACTGGAATCAATGAGTTCCCGAACCTCGCTGAACCACCGCTGCCGCACTACAACTCGTCGGACACCGTGCGGCGCTACGCGGCCGGTTTCGAGGAGCTGCGGGACCGCTCCGACGCCTTCCTCGACCGCACCGGCGCGCGCCCCAAGGCGCTGTTGCTGCCGCTGGGCCCGCTGGCCGAGAACAACATTCGCGCGACGTTTGCCGCCAACCTGCTGGCCTCCGGCGGGATCGAGGCGATCAACCCGGGCACCGTCGACGCCGCGGGTGTCGCCGCGGCCGCGGACGGCGTGACGGTCGCGGTCATCTGCGGCACCGACGCGCGCTATGGCACCGATGCCTCCGATGTGGTGGCGGCCGCGCGAGCCGCGGGCGTGGCCCAGATCTATCTGGCAGGCCCGGAGAAAGCGGTCGCTGACGCCAGCGCCAAACCCGACGGTTATCTGACTGCCAAAATCGATGCGGTCGAAGCACTTTCGTCGCTGCTCACCCGATTGGGGGCCTGACCCATGACTGCCACCACGAGCGTGCCGAGCTTCGCCGACGTCCCGTTGCACGGCGACCAGCCTGCGCCGGCTCCGACCGAGGCCGCCGTCGCCGAGCACGTCGCGGCCGCTGCATCGGCGCACGGTTACACCGCTGAGCAACTGGAATGGCAGACCGCGGAGGGCATTGCCGTCAAACCGGTCTACGTCGGCGCCGACCGTGATGCGGTCGTCGCCGCGGGGTATCCGCTGGACAGCTTCCCAGGCGAACCGCCGTTCATCCGCGGGCCGTACCCCACGATGTACGTCAATCAGCCCTGGACCATCCGCCAGTACGCCGGCTTCTCCACCGCCGCGGAATCCAACGCCTTCTACCGGCGCAACCTGGCGGCCGGCCAGAAGGGCCTGTCAGTGGCCTTCGATTTGGCCACCCACCGCGGCTACGACTCCGACCATCCGCGCGTTGCCGGTGACGTCGGCATGGCGGGGGTGGCCATCGACTCCATCCTGGACATGCGCCAGCTCTTCGACGGCATCGACCTGGCAGGCGTCAGCGTGTCGATGACCATGAACGGTGCGGTGCTGCCGATCCTCGCGCTCTATGTGGTCGCGGCCGAGGAACAGGGTGTGCCGCCGGAGAAGCTGGCCGGGACCATCCAGAACGACATCCTCAAAGAGTTCATGGTCCGCAACACATACATCTATCCGCCCAAGCCGTCGATGCGGATCATCTCCGACATATTCGCCTACACCAGCGCCAAGATGCCGAAGTTCAACTCGATCTCGATCTCCGGCTACCACATCCAAGAAGCCGGTGCCACAGCCGATCTCGAGCTCGCGTACACGCTGGCCGACGGTGTCGAGTACCTGAAGGCCGGCCGGGACGCCGGGTTGGACGTCGACAAGTTCGCCCCGCGGCTGTCGTTCTTCTGGGGCATCGGGATGAACTTCTTCATGGAGGTCGCCAAGTTGCGTGCGGGCCGCCTGCTGTGGAGCGAGCTGGTTGCCGAGTTCGGCGCCAAGAATCCCAAATCGCTGTCGCTGCGCACACATTCGCAAACATCGGGCTGGTCGCTGACCGCCCAGGATGCGTTCAACAACGTAGCCCGCACCTGCATCGAGGCGATGGCCGCGACTCAGGGCCACACCCAGTCGCTACACACCAACGCCCTCGATGAGGCGCTTGCGCTGCCCACCGACTTCTCGGCGCGCATCGCCCGCAACACCCAGTTGCTGCTTCAGCAGGAGTCGGGCACCACCCGGCCGATCGACCCGTGGGCCGGTTCGTACTACGTGGAATGGCTGACCTATCAGCTGGCCGAGAAGGCCCGGGCGCACATCGCCGAGGTGGCCGAGCACGGCGGCATGGCGCAGGCCATCAACGACGGCATCCCGAAGCTGCGCATCGAGGAAGCCGCCGCACGCACTCAGGCCCGGATCGACTCCGGCGCCCAGCCACTGATCGGTGTGAACAAGTACCAGGTGGACGAGGACCAGGACATCGAGGTCCTCAAGGTCGAGAACAGCCGGGTCCGGTCTGAGCAGATCGCCAAGCTGGCGCAGTTGCGTGCCGAGCGTGACGATGCGGCCACCCAGGCCGCACTGGACGAATTATCCCGTGCCGCAGCTGCTTCGGGGTCAGCCGAGGACGGTCTGGGCAACAACCTGCTGGCGCTGGCGGTCAACGCCGCGCGGGCCAAGGCCACCCTCGGTGAGATCTCCGATGCTCTGGAGAAGGTGTACGGCAGGCATCAGGCCGAGATCCGCACCATCGCCGGGGTGTACCGCGACGAGGTCGGGAAGGCCCACAACGTGAGTACCGCAACCGAATTGGTGGACAAGTTCGCCGAGGCCGATGGTCGCCGCCCGCGCATTCTGGTCGCCAAGATGGGGCAGGACGGCCACGATCGCGGGCAGAAGGTCATTGCCACCGCCTTCGCCGACATCGGTTTCGACGTCGACGTGGGTTCCCTGTTCTCCACACCGGAAGAGGTTGCGCGCCAAGCCGCCGACAACGACGTGCACGTCGTCGGCGTCTCCTCGCTGGCCGCCGGCCACCTGACCTTGGTGCCGTCGCTGCGTGATGCGCTCGCCGAGGTTGGACGCCCCGACATCATGGTGGTCGTGGGCGGCGTCATCCCGCCGGGCGACTTCGACGAGCTCTACGCCGCCGGAGCGACCGCGATCTTCCCGCCTGGCACGGTGATCGCCGATGCCGCGGTCGATCTGCTGCACAAGCTCGCCGAGCGGCTCGGCTACACGCTGTCCTGATGCCCCCAGACATCCCCGGACTGGTCGAGGCGATCCGCGGCGGCGATCGTGCGGCGCTGTCGCGGGCCATCACGCTGGTCGAGTCCACCCGTGCCGATCATCGCGAACAGGCTCAGCAGCTGCTGCTCGAGCTGATGCCGGACGCGGGCGCGGCGCTTCACGTCGGCATCACCGGCGTTCCCGGGGTGGGGAAGTCGACCGCCATCGAGGCCCTCGGTATGTACCTCATCGAGCAGGGGCACCGCGTCGCGGTGCTGGCTGTCGACCCGTCGTCGACCCGTACGGGCGGGTCCATCCTGGGTGACAAGACCCGGATGGCCAAGCTCGCCGTGCATCCGGACGCCTACATACGACCTTCGCCGACGTCGGGCACCTTGGGCGGCGTAGCAAAGGCGACGCGGGAAACGGTGGTGCTTGCCGAGGCTGCCGGATTCGACGTGATTCTGGTCGAGACCGTCGGCGTCGGCCAGTCCGAGGTGGCCGTCGCCAACATGGTCGACACCTTCGTTTTTCTCACCCTGGCCCGCACCGGCGACCAGCTTCAGGGCATCAAGAAGGGTGTGCTCGAGCTCGCCGACATCGTCGTGGTCAACAAGGCCGACGGCAAGCACGCAGGAGAGGCCAAGGCCGCCGCACGTGAACTCACAGCCGCGATTCGGCTGATCTATCCGCGCGAAACGCTCTGGCGCCCACCAGTTTTGACGATGAGCGCGGTCGAAGGCACCGGCATGGTCGAGTTGTGGGAGACGGTGCTGAAGCACCGCGACGTGCTGAGCGAGGCCGGCGAGTTCGACGCCCGACGGCGCGCGCAGCAGGTGGACTGGACCTGGTCGATGGTGCGCGACGCCGTCCTCGATCGAGTGCTGAATCATCCGGCCGTCCGCAGCCAACGTTCCGAGATCGAGCGTCAGGTGCGCGAAGGGGAACTCACCCCGGCGCTGGCGGCGCAGCGACTCCTCGACGCGGCCGAGCAGTCAACCTGACGGGCCGCGCGTCAAGCTAACAAATTGGCAACGATTTGTTACAGATGTGCTTAGCCCGGTTAAATTCCCAGTGTGACTCAGGCGACTGCGGGACGCGATGCCTTGCCCCACGGGCTACAGGGTGCTGCTGATCCACACTTCGCCTGCGCACTGCGCAACTTCTCAGCCATGTTCCCGCATCCCCGGTTCGGGGGCGGCGCGCTGGCGGTCTACCTCGACGGCCAGCCGGTGGTCGACGTGTGGACCGGCTGGTCGGATCGGCGGGGGCGGCAACGTTGGACCGCGGACACCGGTGCGATGGTGTTCTCCGCGACCAAAGGTGTGGCCTCGACGGTCATCCACCGGCTCGTGGACCGCGGCCTGATCGACTACGACGCGCCGGTGGCCGAGTATTGGCCCGAGTTCGGCGCCAATGGCAAGGCTGGAATCACCGTCCGCGACGTGATGCAGCACCGCGCGGGTCTGGCACACCTACGCGGGGTGCGCAGACGCGACCTGCTCAACCACCTCGCGATGGAGGAGCGCATCGCGGCGGCACCGGCCGGCCGGAACCTCGGCAAGCCCGCATATCACGCGCTCACCTACGGATGGCTGTTGTCCGGGCTGGGCCGCGCGGTCACCGGGATCGGAATGCGTGAGCTGATCCGCACCGAGGTGGCCGAGCCGCTCAACACCGATGGGATCCACCTCGGCCGGCCGCCGGCGGGCGCGCCGACCAGGGCCGCCTCGATCATCGGCCCCCAGATGAACATCCCCAACCCCTTTTTCAACACCATCGCCCCCCGAATCGCGGCGCTCGAGTTGTCTGCCATTTTCGGCTCCATGTACTTCCCCGGCATGAGGTCGACGGTGCAGGGTGCGATGCCGTTGCTCGACAGCGAGATGCCCGCGGCCAACGGTGTCGCGACGGCACGCAGCCTGGCTCGCATGTACGGCGCCATAGCCAATGGCGGCGAGATCGATGGAAAGCGCTATCTATCCGCCGAATTGGTGGCGGGCCTCACCGGTCGGCGCAATCTGACCCCGGACCGCAATTTGATTTTGCCGCTGGCTTTCCACCTCGGTTATCACGCGCTGCCAATCCCAGGACTGCTGCCCGGCTTCGGTCACGTCGGCCTGGGCGGCTCACTGGGCTGGGCGATCCCCGAGGCGGGATTGTCATTCAGTTTTGTGCATAACCGTCTACTCACCCCATTCGTGCTGGCCGATCAGGCCGGCTTTGTCACGACCGCCGCCCTGATCCGGCGAGGTGCGGCCTCAGCCCGTAAGCGCGGGTTCAAGCCGGTCACCGAGTTCGGCGCTCGGTTCGGTGTGCCCTCGTCGGGCGTCGTCGCGGGTTAGCTCCGCACTCAGACCACCGGTCTGAAGCCTTGCTGTGGCGTCCCGGTCTTCGGGAACTTGCCTGATCGCAGCGTTGGGTGGCGCCATCGCCGACCTCGCCAAAGGTCCTCACTCGGGGCTCCAGCTAACTTTCACAGGGAGTTCACAAGACCCCCTTAAGCCGGTGACAAATGTCACGGGGTGCTCGGTGAACCGCCAATTCACTCGGTTTTCTGAAAAAGTTCGCCAATTGTCTGCAAATAGCCGGTCATTTATCCAGAGGCGTTTGCTGACTTTGTCCACGAAATATCAGCGCGCCGATAATCGCCGTTTCATCGCGAGGACGAATGTGGTCTGAGTCACGTTTTTCTGGTTTCTGGTACTGAAATCTCAGCCTATTCTCAGGTTGGTAGCCATCTCCTGTGTGCCCGAACAAAACTTGCAGGGTAGAGCGATTTCAGATGCTGAGGCGCGGTTGCGGAAATTCTCAGGATGGGCACGCTATCACGGTGACCAGCGGTGTCCTTTGGTATGACATCGGGGATTATCGAAAGACGCCTGGCAAGCCATTTGAGGTAGCCGATGGTCCATTCTAGGAGTGTGCATATTTCGAATTTGCTATAACGCTGTTGATGTCAAATTGTGGCCGAATTGCGATAGTAAACACCCTGCAACTGCCAACTCGGCCCCGAAAAGGGGGCCGGGGGAGGCGTCCCGATGATTGCTCAGGTACTGGGACCCACATCAAAGTGCCTGGTCAAAGACATTTTCTAGCTCGGCCAACAGAGACGCTGAGAACATCTCACGAGGAAGCCCGGTGCGGAGACCAGCTATCGGTTATCCGCCGGTCGGGGCGCGGGCTTAGGGTCAAAGGTCACTTTGTCCAAACCCCAATCAAAAAGTCGAAACATTTGTCGCGCACTTAACGAAAAACGGCTAGGCTACCGAGGACATTGGCAACTTTGACTCGGTGTTGTGAGCTAGATGGTCGGGTTACGTTGCCCTGCCCAGTGCCAAGAGAGGTGTGAGCGGACGTGCGTCAGACATCTGTCACCCCCATCGCCGTAGTCGGCATGGCGTGCCGGTTGCCCGGTGGTATCGACTCGCCTCACAAGCTGTGGGACGCATTGCTCGAGGGTGCCGATCTGGTCACTGAAGTTCCGGCCGATCGGTGGGATGCTGACGACCTCTACGACCCGGAGCCCGGGGTGCCGGGCCGCTCGGTTTCGAAGTGGGGCGCCTTCATCGACGACGTCACCGGTTTCGATCCCGACTTCTTCGGTATCAACGAGCGCGAGGCCACGGCGATGGACCCGCAGCACAGGGTGCTGCTGGAGACCAGCTGGGATGCCATCGAGCAAGCGGGCCTCACCCCGTCGTCGCTGTCTGGTACGTCGACCGGCGTCTTCATCGGCATGTCCCACGACGATTACGCGATGGTCACCAGCGACGCCGGTGCCTTCGACCAGGCTTATGCCTTCACCGGCAACCCGTTCAGCATGGCGTCGGGCCGCATCTCCCACGCACTCGGCCTGCACGGCCCCGCACTGACCACCGACACCGCCTGCTCCTCGAGCATGGTCGCCGTCCACCAAGCCTGCCGCAGCCTGCATGAGGGCGAAAGTGACATGGCCCTGGCCGGAGGCGTGATGCTGATGCTCGACCAGCGCCTCTATGCCTCTTCCTCGGGCCAGGGCATGCTGTCGCCGACCGGACGCTGCCACTCCTTCGACGTCGCGGCCGATGGCTTCGTGCGTGCCGAGGGCTGCGGGATAGTCGTGCTGAAGCGCCTCGAGGACGCCCAGCGAGATGGCGACCGCGTCCTCGCCGTCATCAAGAGCACCGCTTCCAACCAGGACGGCCGCACCGAAAACATCCTGACGCCGTCGCGTGACGCCCAGGTCTCGGTGTTCCAGGCCGCGCTGTCCGCCGCCGGCATCGACCCGGCCACCGTCGGCATGGTGGAGGCGCACGGCACCGGAACCCCGGTGGGCGACACCATCGAGTTCAACAGTGTCTCGACCGTGTACGGCACCGACGGGCCCTGCGCCCTGACGTCGGTCAAGAGCAACTTCGGCCACGCCGAGTCCGCGGCGGGTGTCCTGGGCCTGATGAAGGCCGTCCTCGCCGTGCATCACGGCGTTGTGCCTCAGAACGTGCACTTCAACCAGCTGCCCGAGCCGCTCACCAAGATCCAGACCGGCATGTTCGTCCCGTGCGAGAACACCCCGTGGCCCAAGAACGGCGGCCCACGCCGCGCGGGCGTCTCGTCCTACGGCATGTCGGGCACCAATGTGCACGCGATTCTCGAGCAGGCGCCCGACGCGCCCGTGGTCGCCGATGCCGGGAACGCCGCCGCCAAGGAACTTCTGATCTTCCCGGTGTGCTCCAGCTCGGTCGAGGAGCTACGCAACACCGCTGCGCGCCTCGCCGATTGGGTCGAGGCCGCCTACGATCTCTCGCTGCCGGACCTGGGCTACACCCTCGCCCGCCGGCGCGGACACCGCCCGGTGCGTACTTCCGTCATCGCCGAAGACCGCACCGAGCTGATCGCCGGCCTGCGCCACGTTGCCGAGGGTGATGACCCGTTCCAACCCGCCGTCGGTCACGATGACCGCGGCCCGGTGTGGATTTTCTCCGGTCAGGGTTCGCAGTGGGCGTCGATGGGCACTGGTCTATTGGCCACCGAGCCGGTCTTCGCCGCGAAGATTGCCGAGATCGAGCCGCTGATCGCCGCCGAGTCCGACTTCTCGATCACCGACGCGATGACCGCGCCGGAGACCGTCGAGGGCATCCACCGGGTGCAGCCGACCATCTTCGCGGTTCAGGTCGCGATGGCCGCCACGATGCGGTCCTACGGGGTTGCGCCCGGAGCGGTGATCGGCCACTCGCTGGGCGAGGTCGCTGCCGCCGTCGTCTCCGGCGCACTGTCCCTGGAGGACGGCGTCAAGGTAATCTGCCGCCGCTCGCTGCTGTGCCTCCGGCTGGCCGGCGGGGGCGCGATGGCCTCGGTCGAGATGCCTGCCCAGCAGGTCCGCGAGGAACTCGAACAGCAGGGGATCGAAGACGTCGTCGTCGCCGTCGTCGCGTCGCCCAAGTCCACCGTGATCGGCGGCGACACCGAGACCGTCCGCCGGATCGTCGCAGGCTGGGAGGCCCGCGAGATCATGGCCCGCGAGGTCAACGTCGATGTGGCGTCGCACTCGCCGCAGGTCGACCCGATCCTCGACGAGCTCTCCGAGATGCTCGACGACATCACCCCGATGGCACCCGACGTGCCCTACTACTCGGCGACCTCCTTCGACCCGCGCGAGCAGCCCTACTGCGACGCCGACTACTGGGTCGACAACCTGCGCCACACGGTCCGATTCTCGGCTGCCGTCCAGACTGCGCTCGAAGACGGTTTCCGGGTGTTCGGCGAGCTGGCGCCGCACCCGCTGCTGATCCGCGCGATCGACCAGACCGCGGCCACGCTGGACATGTCCGTCGCCGCGCTGGCCGGGATGCGACGCGGTCAGGAAGTGCCGCACGGCATGGGCGAATTCCTCGGTGACCTCTACTCCGCGGGTACGCAGGTCGACTTCTCGGTGCTGTACCCGGTCGGCAAGCTGGTCGACGCACCGCTGCCGACCTGGGCGCACCGCAACCTGGTCCTGATGCCGGACGGCACCGACAACCCGACCCGCGGCACCCACCTGGTATCGGCCCACCCACTGCTGGGTTCGCACGTGCGGCTGCTGGAGGAGCCGGAGCGGCACGCCTGGGCGGCCGAGGTCGGAACGTCCGCACACCCGTGGTTGGTGGACCACCAGATCAACAACGTCCCTGCGCTGCCCGGCGCGGCGTATTGCGAGATGGCGCTGGCCGCCGCGCGCACCGTGTTCGGTGACAACGCCGAGGTCCGTGACGTCACCTTCGACGCGATGCTGCTCCTCAAGGACGTGACACCGGTCAGCGCCACGGCAGAGGCGGACACCACCGGTGTCCTGCACTTCGTGGTCGAGACCGACGCCGAGGGTGAGCGCGAGCGGCGCGCCAGTGCCGTGCTGAGCGCGGGGGAGGTCGGCGAGTCGCCGCGAACCTACGACATGGACGCGCTTCGTGACGCCCACCCCAACCACGCCGACGGTGACGGCGTCCGGCAGTGGTTCGACGGCCGCGGCGTGCAGTTCGGCCCGGCGTTCACCGCCCTGCATGCCGTCAACGCTGCCGACGAGAACGCCGACACCGTGCTGGCCGAGATCGGTTTGCCGACGTCGATCCGCAGCCAGCAGACGTCCTACGGAGTCCACCCGGCCCTGCTCGATGCTTGCTTCCAGTCGGTCGCGGCCCACCCGGGCGTGCAGTCGTCCGGCAACGGCGGGCTGCTGCTTCCGCTGGGCGTGGACCGCCTGCGCGTGCACGGCCCCGTCCGCAACGCCCGGTACTGCGTGACCCGGATCACCTCGCTCGACGGATCCACCGTTGCGTCCGACATCGACCTGCTCGACGACTACGGCACTGTGCTGTTCACCGTCCAGGGTCTGCGAATGGGCAGCGGTATGTCGGAGAGCAATGAAGGCGACCGGGTGCTCAACGAGCGGCTGCTCGGCATCGAGTGGCGTCAGCAGCAGCTCGCCGAGGTCACCCAGACCACGTCCGCCACGTGGTTGCTGGTCAGTACCTCGGACACTGTCGACATGCTGGCCTCGGCGCTCACTGACGCGCTCAAGCTCGACGACGCCGACGTGTCGACCATGTCCTGGCCGCAGCAGGCTGACCATGCCGCCAATGCCGAGTTGCTCGCGTCCTACTTCACCGGCGGCAGCTTCGACAACGTCGTCGTGGTGTCCCCGGCCCGCATCGCCGGCTGCCCCGAAGAGCAGTTGCCCCATCGTGGGGGGGAGCAGGTCCGCCACCTCGTTCGCGTCGCTCGTGAGCTGGCCGACACCGCAGGCGAGGCACCACGGCTCTATGTGGTCACCCGCAACGCCCAGACCGTGCTGGCCGCTGACCGGCCCAACCTCGAGCAGGCGGGCATTCGTGGCCTGCTGCGGGTGATCGGTGCCGAGTACCCGGAACTGCGCCCGAGCCAGATCGACGTCGACGACGATGTCGACGCCAAGCTGGTGGCCCGCGTATTGCTGTCCGGTTCGGAGGAGGACGAGACGGCCTTCCGCGCCGGCGAGTGGTACACCGCGCACCTGTTCCCGAACCCGCTGCGGCCCGACGAGCGCTACACCACGGTCGTCGATCACTCCCGTGACGGCATGCGGCTGGAAATCCGTACGCCCGGTGACATGCAGACCCTGGAGCTGGCGGCGTTCGACCGTATCCCGCCCGGGCCCGGGCAGATCGAGGTGGCGGTCACCGCGTCCAGCTTGAACTTCGCCGACGTCCTGCTGGCCTTCGGCCGTTATCCGAGCTTTGAGGGTCTGCACCCGCAGCTGGGCATCGACTTCGCCGGTGTGGTCACCGCGATCGGCCCGGACGTCACCTCGCACCGGGTCGGCGACCATGTGGGCGGAATGTCGCCCAACGGCTGCTGGGGCACGTTCGTGACCTGCGACGCCGATGTTGCCGTCACGCTGCCTGCGGGCCTGCGCGACGATCAGGCGGCCGCCGTGTCGACCGCCTCGGCGACTGCCTGGCACAGCCTGGTCGATCTGGCCAAGATCAAGGCCGGCGACAAGGTGCTGATCCACTCCGCCACCGGCGGTGTCGGCCAGGCGGCGATCGCGATCGCCCGGCATGCCGGTGCAGAGATCTTCGCCACCGCCGGTACCGAGGACCGCCGCGACATCGTGCGCAGAGTGGGCATCGAGCACGTATACGACTCGCGCAGCGCCACTTTCGCCGAGGAGATCCGCCGCGACACCGACGGCTACGGCGTGGACATCGTGCTGAACTCGCTGACCGGTGCGGCGCAGCGGGCCGGTGTCGACCTGCTGGCCTTCGGCGGCCGGTTCGTCGAGATCGGCAAGAAGGACATCTACGGCGACACCCGCCTCGGCTTGTTCCCATTCCGGAAGAACCTGTCGTTCTACGGAGTGGACCTGGCGCTGATGGCCACCACGCACCCCGAGCAGATCCGCCAGCTGCTGGACACCGTGTACCGGCTGACTGCCGAGGGCGTTCTGCCGCAGCCGGAGACCACGCACTACCCGCTGGCCGCCGCCGCCACCGCGATCCGCGTGATGGGCGCCGCCGAGCACACCGGCAAGCTGCTGCTGTCGGTGCCGAAGGTGGGCCACAGCAGCGTCGTCGTACCGCCGGAGCAGGCCAAGGTGTTCCGCGCTGACGGGTCCTACATCATCACCGGTGGTCTCGGCGGACTGGGCTTGTTCCTCGCCTCGAAGATGGCCGCGGCCGGCTGCGGTCGGATCGTGCTCAACTCGCGCTCGGAGCCCAAGCCCGACGCGCTGGCCGAGATCGAGCGCATGCGGGCCGCCGGAACCGAGGTCGAGGTCGTCAGCGGCGACATCGCACTCTCGGAGACCGTCGACCGCCTGGTGACGGTGGCCACCGCGACCGGCATGGCCGTGCGCGGCGTGCTGCACGCTGCCGCGGTCGTCGAGGATGCCATCCTGCCCAACATCAGCGACGAGCTGATCGACCGGGACTGGGCTCCGAAGGTCTACGGAGCCTGGCATCTGCATCGAGCCACCACGGCACAGCCGCTGGACTGGTTCTGCTCGTTCTCCTCGGCGGCGGCCCTGCTGGGCTCGCCCGGCCAGGGTGCCTATGCCGCGGCCAACAGCTGGCTCGACGGGTTCACCCACTGGCGTCGTTCGCAGGGCCTGCCTGCCACGGCGGTCGCCTGGGGCGCCTGGGACCAGATCGGTGCGGGCAAGCACCTGGCCGCCGCGGGCGACACCACGATGATCAGCCCGGAGGAGGGTGCCCGCGCGTTCGAGGCGCTGCTGCGTCACGACCGTGCCTACAGCGGGTACGCACCGATGATCGGGACGCCGTGGCTGACCGAACTCGCTGGACGCAGTAGGTTCGCGGAGGCCTTCAAAGCCAGTGGGGATCGTCCCGCAGACACCAGCAGCTTCCGGACCGAGCTGCACGACCTCCCCCGGGAGGACTGGCCGATGCGAGTTCGTCGGCTGGTATCAGAGCAGCTCAGCCTGATTTTGCGACGGTCGATTGATCCGGATCGGCCGATTTCCGAATACGGGCTGGACTCGTTGGGCAACCTAGAACTAAGGACGCGGATTGAAACTGAAACGGGAATCCGGGTTCGTTCGATGGACATAACGACTGTCCGGTCGTTGGCCGAGAGCCTGTGCGAAACACTGGCCGGCGTCATAACGTCAGCTGCATCCCGCTAATAGGGTCGAAGGGGAAATTAGGGTGGTTGCACTAACAGCAATCCATGACTGGGTAGACGCGCCGGGCAAGGTCGTGTCGTGGAGCCCGTCACCGGGGTGCCTGAAGAAAGTTCAGGACGCGCCGGTCAGCGAAGCACCTGCCAGCTATCAGCAGGCCCAGCACATCCGCAGCTATCGCAATCACACGGCCAATGGCCTGGAGATGGCGCGGCTGCTGATCCCGACGTGGAACATGCCGGGCAAATGCGACGTCCGCGCGATGACCTTCGTCATCAACGCCTACCTGCGGCGGCACGACACGTTCCACAGCTGGTTCGAGTTCTCTGCTGATGAGAACGCAGCCGACCAGGTCGTCCGCCACACGATGGAGAACCCGAACGACATCCAGTTCGTGGCCACCAAGCACGGCGAGATGAATTCTGCCCAGTGGAAGAAGCACGTGCTCGACACCCCGAGCCCGCTGGAATGGGATTGCTTCCGATTCGGTGTGATCCAGCGTGAGGACCACTTCACGTTCTACGTCAGCGTGGACCACCTGCACGCCGACGCGATGCTGATGATGGCGCTGTTCGTCGAAATGCACATGAACTACGAGGCACTGGCCGGCGGCGGCGCACCGCTGCGGCTACCCGAGGCCGGCAGCTATCAGGATTACTGCACCCGTCAGCACGAGTACACCAAGCAGCTGACCATGGATTCGCCTGACGTCCGCGGCTGGCTCAACTTCCTGGAAAGCAACGGCGGCACCATGCCGACGTTCCCGCTGCCGCTCGGCGATCCGTCGGTGCACTGCAGCGGTGACCTGCTCACCGTCCAATTGATGGACGAGCACGAGTCGGACCGCTTCGAGTCGGCCTGCACAGCCGCCGGTGTCCGCTTCATCGGTGGAGTGTTCGCCGCGGCGGCGCTCGCGCACAGGCAGTTGACCGGCGATGACGACTATCACGTCATCACCCCGACCACCACCCGCAGCACCCCCGCGGAGTTCATGACCACGGGCTGGTTCACCGGTGTGGTTCCGCTGTCGGTCCCGGTTGCCGCCCGCAACTTCGCCGAGGTCGCCCGCGCAGCACAGGAGTCGTTCGACTGCGGGATGCCGCTGGCCAACGTGCCGATCGAGCGGGTCTACGAGCTCGCGCAGTCCGAAGCGGCGCCGCGCATTCGCCCGGCCGGCCCCGGCGTTCCGATGCTGTCCTACCTCGACGTGGGTCTGCCGCCGCTGAACCCGGTGATCATGTCCCAGTGGTATGCGCTCAACGGGCACATCTACACGGATCTGGGTGCGGCCAATCAGGTCGGCATGTGGGTGAACCGCCGTGCCACGGGCACGATCATCACGGTCGCCTACCCGGACAACCCGATCGCGCGCGAGTCGGTCGCCGAGTTCGTCGAGCTGATGAAGTGCATTTATCTTCGGGTGGCCGACGGCCGTTCCGAGCTGGTCTCGTCGTCTCGCGTGCCCGCCGCGACGGTCTGATCTTCGTGGGCGACGATCGCCGCCGAGGCTCACGCCTCCGGCGCCGGACTGTTCGGTCTGCAGTCGATAATGTGGTGCCCTACGCGGACCAGGCGCTGTTGCTGGCACTGCGTGGCGCGGGCCAAGAGGCCGTCATGCAACTCATCTGGATCTACGAGCATGAACTCGACCTCGACGGGGTGCGGCGCTTCCATCAGAACTTCGGCCATGGGTTGGTCGGCCGCCTGATCGAGCGTTCACCGCTGCCGTTCGGTCGGCACCGCTGGGTTTCGGTGGCGGGCCCGCAGGCCCCGCTGGAGATCGCCGACCGGCCGCGGCCTCGCGAGGAGTTGTGGGACTGGGCCCACGAGCAGGTGGAATTGCCGCTCGACCCGGAGTTCTCACCGGCTTGGCGGGTGGGCGTCCAGTCATTCACTGACGGAACCAGCGCGGTGAGCTTGGTTGTGTCGCACACGATCGTCGACGGCGGCGGCGTCGTCGCTTCCGTCATCGCCGCGGTACACGGCGGCGGTAAAGACCTCGGTTATCCGCCTCGGCACTCGCGCACCCGCACACGCGCGGTGATCGAGGATCTGCGCCAATTGGGTGCCGATCTGCCGGAGATCGGGCGAACGTTGGTCAAGGCGGCGAAGGTCGCAACACGGCGCAAGGACGAACTGGTGCGCCCGAGCGAGCCGGTGTCCGCGCCGGCTCGGGGCCGCGGTCAACCGGTCATGACGGCGTTCACGACTGCGGTCATCGACATCGACCAGTGGGACGAACGCGCGAAAGCATTAGGCGGAAACTACTTCTCGCTGGTGGCCGGGTTTGCAGGCAAGCTGGCTCGGAACATCGGCCGCACCCGTCCCGGTGATGGCGCGGCAACGTTGATGATCCCGGTCAGCGAGCGGGACAACCCCGGCGGTGAGACCGGTGGCAACGTGGTGACGATCGCGAACGTGACGTTCGACCCGAAGCCGGTCGCGAACGATCTCACCGGTGCTCGCACGGCGATCAAGAACGGGCTGGTGACCGCACGGGAGACGCCCGACGAGATGGTCGAGCTGCTGCCGCTGATCCGTTTTGTGCCGAAGCGGGCGATGGGGCGGATGGCCGACATGGCCTTCAACTTCTCCGCCGACGTCCCGATCTCCTGTTCGAACATGGGCGATGTCCCCGACGACCTGCTCCGGCTCGACGGCACGCAAGCTGAACGCCTCTACTTCGGCGGCGTCGACCGCAATCTCACCCTTGATGTCCTCGAACGGCGGCGCGGCCTGATGACGGTGGCGTCTGCGCGCCTCGGGGGGAAGGTCATCCTGCCGGTGATGAGTTATCAGCCCGGCGCGGACAATTCGCGCACCCGATTACGCGAGGTGATTGCCCAAACTCTGGCAGAGTTCGAATTGTCGGGCACCATCGAGTGAGGTTTGTGCAGTGAGCACTGAATCCCAGGAGCATCGGCTCGAGTTCTTCGATCAGACGGCATTCGAGCTGATGCGCGCCACCGGGCGCGGCCAGCTCATGCAATGCGTGTGGGTCTACGAGCACCCCGTCGACTTCGACGGGCTCCGGCGCTTCCACCGCAATATCGCCGACTCGCTCGGCGGCCGGCGCATCGAGCGCTCACCGCTGCCGTTCGGCAGGCCGCGGTGGGTCCAACCCGGCCATGCGCCCTCCGAGATCCGGATCAACGAAACGCCCCGTCCGCGTGACGAACTCATGGACTGGGCCGACGAGCTCGCCACGCTGCCGATCGATCCCGAGTACGGCCCGACGTGGTACCTGGTGGTCCAACCCCTGAGCGACGGCGCCACCGCGATCAGCATCGTGGCTTCGCATGTGATCGGTGACGGCACCGCGGCCGGGCTGGCGATCTTCGAGGCGGTCACCGGGAACGTCCGCGACGGGGGATACGACCGGCCTGGCTCGCGAACCAGGCGACAGGCGCTGGCCGCCGACGCGCGCCAAGCCGTGCGGGACCTGCCCGAGGCGCGCCGCGCGCTGGCCAAGGGTGCGAAGCTGGTGTGGAGCAAGCGGCGCGACTTCGCCCAGTCCCGTAAGGCACGCGCCGGTGGTGAGTCGAAGGAAGAGTTCGTCCACGTCCCTTCGGTGGCGGCGTTCGTCGATATCTCCGAGTGGGATGCGCGCGCGGAAAGCCTTGGCGGGAACGGCTATTCGCTGCTGGTGGGCGTCACCGCGAAGCTCGCCGAGCGGATGGGGCGGCGCCGCAAGTCCGACGGCGCCGTGACGTTGGTAATCGCGATCAACCTGCGCGAGAGCTTGGACGACGACCGTGCGTTGGCGATGGCCTTCGCGAACGCCACCGTCGACCCGGAAAAGGTGACTGTCGACCTGACCGAGGCGCGCACCGTCGTGCGCGAGTCACGGCAGATGGCCAAGGACCAGACCGACCCGGCCATGGAACTGTTTCCGCTGATGCCCTGGTTGCCCAAACCTGCCGTCAAGGGTGTGGCCGAGTTGCTGTTCTCCTATTCCGAAGACCTGCCGGTGTCATGTTCCAATCTCGGCGACCTGCCGCCGCAGATCGCCCAGGTCGACGGCACGACTGCGGAGAAGGTTGTGTTGCGTGCCCTCGATCAGAACGTGACCCGCCGCGAGATAGAGCGTTCGCACGGCCAGCTTGTCGTGGTGTCCGCGCGACTCAACGGCAAGGTGATCGTCTCGGTCGAGGCCTACGAGATCGGTGCGGACAACACCAAGCAGCGACTGCGGGAGCTGGCCGCTGCGACGATGACGGAGTTCGGGCTCAACGCGGTCATCGAGTAGCCGGACTCATAGGCCGTGCAGCCCGATCCCGATCAGGATGATGCCGAGGACTGCAAGGAAGGCTCCGACGTGTTTGCGGGTGCGGGTGCGGATCCAGTTATTGAAGTGCTGCACCCAGATTCGGGTTCTCGCGGGTGCGACAAGGAAGCTCAGCAGCGGCGTCCACGCGACCAAGCCGCCCAGCAGAAGGAAGGTGAGCACCGCGGCTGCCTGCTCGAGCGGAGGGGCCTGCGACGCGATGATGAGCGCGAGCAGCGCAAAATAATCGACGCTCGGCATCGCGAGCGTTGCGCCGAGCGACCCTGATAGCAGTGGCGATTCGCCCTTCAGGAACTGGCCGACGCGGTGGACGAATTTCTTGACTCCAGTTGGAGGCGGGTCCTCTCGCCCGGCGACACCGTCGGGCGTCCCCCGGTTGGGAACCTCGGCCATCGACTTACCAGAAGCCTTGGGCAACTTGATATTTGAGGCCAACACCGCACCTAAGAACACGGCGACGATTCCGATGCCGATCTGAATGAAGGCCGGGTTGACGTTGCCGCTGCTCAGAAAACTGTGATGGAAAACGAACAGGACGACGAAGCCCACGGTGAGGCTGATTGTCAGGCCGGTGCAGATGAATCCGAGCAATTGGCGCACGGGTCGTTGCTTGGTCAATAAAAAGGCGATCGCGCCGACCCGCGCCGGTTCGATGCTTATCGCAAGGCCGAGCAGAACGACGGTTGTCCACACGAACGCGAATCCTACCTCGCAGGCCGGCTCGCCCGGGTGGCTCGACTACCTGGTGGCGGAGTTGCCGGCGGCCGCTTCGAGAAGGTCGGCTGCCTTCGCGACGCTGTCTGAGGGCGCGGTCATCTGGGTGGCGAGCAAACGAGCCCGTGCCGCTATTTCAGCAGTAAGCACGGCTCTTAAATCGCTCAGCAGCGAATCGCGCGTGGAGGCGGTGAAGCGCCGGGACGTGCCGACACCGAGCCGAGTGACCTGTTTGCCCCACAGCGGTTGTTCGGCTGCCACCCACAGCACCAGCGTGGGGACACCGGCGCGTATGCCTGCCGCCGTGGTGCCCGCGCCGCCGTGGTGCACCACGGCCCGGCAAGACGGGAAGACGGCGGCGTGGTTGACCGAGGCCACGACCTTGACGTGCGGGGCCGTCATGGCGTCGATGTCAGAGAATCCCGCGCAGATCAAGGCCCGCTCGCCGAGCAGGCCGCAGACGTCGGTGATCAGGCGAACCGCTGCGGCGGGGGAGTCGAGCGGCATGCTGCCGAAACCGAAGTAGATGGGCGGCGTGCCCGCGGCGATCCATGACGCCAATTCCTCGTCGACGTCGGTGGGCATCTGCAACGTCAGTGACCCGACGAGCGGCCGCCGATCGTCCCATTCGCGCGCCAGCCCGGGGAAGAAGACAGGGTCGTAGGCCTGGATTTCCAACGTTTTCGCGGCGACGATGCGGGCCACCGGCCGACTCGATGCCGGCGGCAGGCCCAGGGCGCGTCGCTGTTGGCTCTCGGCCGGTTTCAAGAACCGCCAATGCATCCATTCGCCGGCCGCATAGCCGGCGCCGACCACCCGTGAAGGCAGGTGCACCGGCATCACCTGAGTATTGGCTCGCACCGGGAAGTAGTGCACCTCGGCCAGCGGCAGGCCGCGGTACTCCGCGATGTTGGCCGCGATTTCCTGATACGCGGTACCACTCACGATCAGGTCGGCGTCATCAGTCATCGCCAGCAGCATGTCGCTCATCTCAGCCCATCCGCGGGTGGCGGCTGCGCGGGCCTTCCGCAGTGCGATCAGCGGATTGCCGAGCCGAAGCCAGTCTGTCGGGCTGGCCGCGGTGAGGGCATCCGGTCGTTCGAATACATCGCCTCGCAGCTGCTGTTGCGAGTCGGGTCCGTAGGCGACGGTGGCCGGCAACCCGGCGGATCGGACGAATGCGACAAGGTTGGGTGGGACGGCCATGTGTACGTCATGCCCGCGGCGCTGTAATTCGAGGCCTACCGCCGCACAGGGTTCGACGTCACCACGGGTGCCATGGATGCTCACCGCAATCTTCATCGCTGCCCATTATCGGGTCTGTCGGCGCCGGGCGAGCGTCAGCCGGGTGTCTGGGTGAACCACCGGGTCTTGATGCGCCACGAATGTGCCGAAGTCACCGCGAAGCCGGCGCCGCAGAAGCAGGCGAAGAACCAGACCAGGGTGCCGCCCTCGATGTGCTGGAGCGGGGGAACGTAGGCGGTGATGATGCGGATCGTGCAGGCCAGGATGCCGCTCGCCGACGACACCAGGTAGATGTTGGCGATGCGTCGGGACCGCGGGTCCTGGCGCAGGACGTACAGCGCCCGGGACCCATAGCCGAGCAGATAAATCAGCATCCCGCACAGCACCAGCCAGTAGGCCGACAGCCAGAAGTCAGTGGGCACGGTGAAGAAATCGGAGCGATAGACATTCGCGCCGTTGCCCATCGAAAAGGTTGCCAAAAGCAAGGGAATGCACAACGTCGCCGGACGCTCGACATATTGCTTGAATGCGGCCTGCGTTGCATTGTCGTCCTGCAACCGGCCCAGCGCGTTGTAGACGATCGCGGAAGCGGCCACGACATAGCAGTCATGGCCGATGTAGTCCTCGAGGTTCCACACTCCGGTCAGCGAGTGAAGCAGTTGACCGATGGTTTCCGAAGCGAATGGGGACATCAGGAACACCGCCGCACCCTGTAGCGCGATGTTCATGGTGGCGGCAACTTCCCACCGGCACGACCAGGTGAGCCGCCTGATCCACAAGCTCCACGCCACGCACGCGAGCGTGATCGTGATCAGTGCCCCAAGACCCATGCTGTCGTCGCCTTACGCCCCCGAATAACTTCAGCAAATACTACAGCGCAGGAGCGTCGAGTCGAGGCTTCAATTCTGAGAGTTTCACGGAATTACGCGTCGCAGTTACGGGATTAATTGTCGTCACCGTAAATGGCGCCGACTCCATATATTGCTGAAGTTCTTCGCGACTCATGAGTCCGAATCGCACTTGTAAGTCGGGATAGCTGAGACCGAATCGAGAGGCCACGAGTCGCAACTCCTCGGCATTCGGGTAGTCGTGTTCCTTGACTCGGCGGTAATAAGTGCTGCTGGAGGTGCCCAGCGCGTCATAGATGTCCCTGGCCTCGATGTCCCCGTCGAGTAGGTAGTCGAGCAGGGTTTTGAGCTGGCGTCCGTTCTCATCGGTCCTCGGCACAACTCACAATAACCCGAACTCCCGGTATTGGGTACCGGCCACTAGGCACGGCAAATTGATATGTTTATTGACACCATCGTCACACTTCTGGGATTGGACTCCCATTTATGGGACACGACCGCTACGGTGGGGGCATGGTTGCTCCTGTGACCTACCCGTCTAGCAATGTGCGGGTAGTCGATGATGAGATTCCCGGCCGACCTCGACCAGAAGATTTGGTCCGATTGTCGGCGCCCCTGTCCGATGAACTGACCGCCGAACTGGACGGAGCAGTCGAAGCTACGCGGGTCGGCGTAGAGGAGATGCTCCTGGCCGCTCTCGGCCGGGCGATCGCCCGCACCATCGGCGTCGGGTTCGTGATGGTCAGTGGCTTGACCACAGTTCAGCCACTTCGGCTGTGCTGTGCCGATGAACGGGGCATGGACGCCAACGCCCTGCTGACCGCCGTCCGCGAAGCGCTGATGCCAGCCCGGCTCAGCGCATCGCCGGCCGACGTCGCGTTCTCGTTCCTCGGGTTGCCGCCGGAGCCGTCCCTCGGGCCGCTGCAGCTTGCCGACGGACCTGCGCTGGGCGTGCTCGCCTACCGCGCCGACGGCGAGATGCAGATGGACTGGTGGTACGACTCGCGCCGGTTGGATCAGTGCACGGTCGACGAACTGACCAATCAGTTTCGTTTGGGCCTGATCAGCGTGACGTCCGAGGCCACCGCGGTCTACGACACCGTCTAACGGCTAGAATTCATCCAGCGGCACCGATCCGGCCATCACCGGGGAGCCTTCGGAAGAAAGGCCCGCGCCGCGGCGCGGAAACGACCGAGTAGAACCGAACGGGTGGGCCCGTCACAGCCTGTGAAGAGCGACGCACGTCGACGTGCGTAAGCGGGGTGGTACCGCGGCGCTCGCGCACCGGCGCGTCCGTCGTCCCCGTGTCCAGACAGCTGGCACAGGAGACGAACGCGCCCGTGACCGACCCCGTGGCCGACGCCGGCTATCCCAAGCCGGCCGGTGGCTCACCCAACTTTCCCGCCCTCGAACTCGAGGTCCTCGACTACTGGGCGTCCGACGACACATTCCGGGCCAGCATCGCGCAACGCGACGGCGCCGAAGAATACGTCTTCTATGACGGTCCGCCCTTCGCCAACGGTCTGCCGCACTACGGCCACCTGCTGACCGGGTACGTCAAGGACATAGTTCCGCGCTACCGCACCATGCGCGGCTACAAGGTGGAGCGCCGCTTCGGCTGGGACACCCACGGTCTGCCCGCCGAACTCGAGGTGCAGCGCCAGCTGGGCATCACCGACAAGGCCCAGATCGAAGAGATGGGCATCGAGAAGTTCAACGACGCCTGCCGGGCCTCGGTGCTCAAGTACACCAGCGAGTGGCGCGAGTACGTCACCCGTCAGGCCCGCTGGGTCGACTTCGACAACGACTACAAAACCCTGGACCTGACGTTCATGGAGTCGGTCATCTGGGCGTTCAAGCAGCTGTGGGACAAGGGCTTGGCCTATGAAGGTGTGCGGGTTTTGCCGTACTGCTGGAACGACGAAACCCCGCTCTCGTCCCACGAACTGCGCATGGATGACGACGTCTACCAGAGCCGGCAGGACCCGGCGATCACCGTCGGGTTCCGGATCAATCAGGCCGAGTCTGACCTGGATGGCGCCTATCTACTGGTCTGGACCACCACGCCGTGGACGCTGCCGTCCAATCAGGCAGTCGCCGTCAACCCCGATGTCACCTACGCGGTGGTCCAGGTGGACGGCCGACGGCTGGTGCTGGCGCAGGCACGACTGGCCGCCTACGTCCGCGAGCTGGGGGAGGAGCCCGAGCTACTGGCCACCGTCACCGGTGAGCAGTTGTTGGGCCTGCACTATCTGCCGCCCTTCCCGTATTTCATGGAGTCCGCCAACGCTTTTCAGGTTCTCCGCGGCGACTTCGTGACGACCGAGGACGGCACCGGGGTGGTGCACATGGCGCCGGCCTACGGCGAGGACGACAAAGCCACCACCGACACCGTCGGCATCGTGCCGGTCACCCCGGTGGATTCCAAGGGCCGTTTCGATGCGACCGTGCCCGACTATCAGGGCCAGCACGTGTTCGACGCCAACCCACAGATCATCCGGGACCTGAAGAACGGGACGGGATCGGCAGCAGTCAACGCACCCGTGCTGATCCGCCATGAAACCTACGAACACTCGTACCCGCACTGCTGGCGCTGCCGCAATCCGTTGATCTATCGGGCGGTGTCGTCGTGGTTCGTGAAGGTCACCGAGTTCCGGGACCGGATGGTCGAGCTCAACCAGCAGATCACCTGGTATCCCGAACATGTCAAGGACGGTCAGTTCGGCAAGTGGCTGGCCGGAGCCAGGGACTGGTCGATCTCGCGAAACCGATACTGGGGCACGCCCATTCCGGTGTGGGTGTCCGATGACCCGGTCTATCCGCGGATTGACGTCTACGGCAGCCTCGATGAGCTCGAACGCGATTTCGGGGTTCGCCCGGATAACCTGCACCGGCCCTACATCGACGAGTTGACCCGGCCGAATCCCGATGATCCGTCCGGCAATTCGACGATGCGCCGGATCGAGGACGTCTTCGACGTGTGGTTCGACTCCGGGTCGATGCCCTACGCCCAGGTGCACTACCCGTTCGAAAATCAGGACTGGTTCCAGACGCACTTCCCCGGTGACTTCATCGTCGAGTACATCGGCCAGACCCGCGGGTGGTTCTACACCTTGCATGTGCTGGCCAGTGCGCTCTTCGACAAGCCTGCGTTCAAAACCTGTGTGGCACACGGGATTGTGCTCGGCAATGACGGCGCCAAGATGAGCAAGTCGCTGCGCAACTATCCCGACGTCAACGAGGTGTTCGACCGCGACGGTTCGGATGCCATGCGGTGGTTCCTGATGGCGTCGCCGATCCTGCGCGGGGGCAACCTGGTTGTCACCGAGCAGGGCATCCGCGAAGGCGTCCGTCAGGTGTTGCTGCCGCTGTGGAACGCCTACAGCTTCCTGACCCTGTACGCACCGAAAGTCGGCACCTGGCGCACGAATTCTCCCAATGTGCTGGATCGCTACATCCTGGCCAAGCTCGCCGAACAGCGTGACCAGCTCACCGAGTCGATGGACGTCTGCGACATTTCCGGCGCCTGTGAGCTCCTTCGCCAATTCACCGAGGCGTTGACGAACTGGTATGTGCGCCGGTCACGATCGCGGTTCTGGGAAGAGGATCCCGACGCGATCGACACCCTGCACACCGTGCTCGAGGTGACCACCCGGCTGACGGCTCCGCTGCTGCCGATGGCCACCGAGGTGATCTGGCGCGGCCTGACCGGCGAGCGTTCGGTGCACCTGACCGACTGGCCGGAGCCCGGTGTGGTGCCGGCCGATCCCGCATTGGTCGCCGCCATGGACCAGGTGCGTGACGTGTGTTCGACGGCGTCTTCGCTGCGCAAGGCCAAGAAGCTACGGGTGCGCCTGCCGTTGCCGAAATTGACTGTGGCGGTGGATAATCCGCAGAGCCTTGAACCATTCACGGATCTCATCGCGGACGAGCTGAACGTCAAGGCGGTGGAGCTCACCGACGACGTGCCCGCTTACGGCCGCTTCGAGCTCGCGGTCAATGCGCGGGCCGCAGGCCCGCGTATCGGCAAGGACGTCCAGGCCGCGATCAAGGCGGTCAAGGCCGGTGACTATGTCCTCAACGCCGACGGCACGCTCACCGCGGGTCCGGCCGTGCTGCTTCCGGAGGAGTTCACGGCGAAGCTGGTGGCCGCCGATCCGGAGTGGACGGCCGCGCTGCCGGACGGGGCCGGGCTGGTGGTGCTTGATGGCACCGTCACCCCGGAACTGGAAGCCGAGGGCTGGGCCAAGGACCGCATCCGCGAACTGCAGGACCTGCGCAAGTCGAGCGGCCTGGACGTCAGCGATCGGATCCGGGTGGTCATGTCGGTGCCCACCGAACGGGCGGACTGGGCGGCGGCGCATACCGGTCTGATCGCGGGCGAGATCTTGGCGACGAGCTTCGACTTCGGCGAGCCCGACGCGGGCGTGGAGATCGGCGACGGCGTGCGGGTCGCGATCACGAAGGCCTGAGCATGGCCCAAGACCCGCTCGACGAGTTGTACGCGCAATCACCTGACGGGTTCACCGCCACGCGAACCGAACTGGCCAAGCAGGCCAAGCAACGCGGGGATACGCAGGCCGCCAAGGAAATCACCGCCGCACGCAGGCCGACGAAGGCGGCGTGGGTGGTCAACCTGCTCGCGATTCGCGACCCGTCGGTACGTAAGCAGCTCGGCGCGCTCGGCGAGCGGCTTCGTGCCGCGCACCAGAAGATGGACGGCAAACGCATCCGCGAGTTGTCCGCCGAGCAGCGCCATCTCATCGATGCGTTGGTGGACAAGGCATTTGGGCTGGCTGAGATCAAGCAGCCCGCTGCGGCTGTGCGCGAGGACGTGGTCGGCACATTGCAGGCGGCGGTAGCCGATCCGGAGGTGGCCGCCGCGCTGGGGCGCCTCGCCAAGCCAGAGAGCTGGTCCGGTTTCGCCGAAGGCGTCGAACCCGCGGCCGGCGCGGAGGAATCGGAGCCGGCCAAGCCGACGGGGCGCGAAAAACGCGAGCAGGAGAAGCGCCGTCAGGAGCGCGACAAGGCGGAGTCCCTGGTGCAGGCCGCCGAGCGGGAGCGAGACGCCGCACGGAAACGGGTCGACGACGCCCAGCAGCAACTCGACGACGCCGAGCAGGTACTGGCCGAGGCCAGGCGCCGGCTCGAGCGGTCAGCCGACCGTCGCAGCCAATAGCATCGAGTCGTGGAGCGCTGGGTCCTGCATTTCGACATGGATGCGTTCTTCGCGTCCGTCGAACAGCTGACCCGCCCGACGCTGCGCGGCCGACCGGTTCTGGTCGGCGGGCTCGGCGGTCGCGGCGTTGTGGCCGGCGCCAGCTATGAGTCCCGGGTGTTCGGCGCGCGCTCGGCGATGCCGATGCATCAGGCCCGTCGCATGGTCGGCGCCGGTGCGGTGGTGCTCCCGCCCCGTGGTGTGGTCTACGGCGTGGCCAGCCGCCGTGTGCTGGACACGGTGCGCGCGATGGTGCCCGTACTGGAGCAGCTGTCCTTCGACGAGGCGTTCGGCGAGCCCGCCGAACTCGCCGGTGCCACCGCCGACGACGTCGAGGAGTTCGCGGCGATGCTCCGCCGGCGGGTACGCGAAGAAACCGGTCTGGTGGCGTCCGTCGGGGCCGGATCGGGAAAGCAGATTGCCAAGATCGCCTCGGATCTGGCCAAGCCCGACGGGTTCCGGGTGGTCCGGCGCGACGAGGAACGCACGCTGCTCGACAGCCTGCCGGTACGTCGGCTGTGGGGGATCGGCCCGGTCGCCGAGGACAAGCTGCACCGGCTCGGCATCGACACCATCGGCCAGCTCGCCGCCCTGACCGATGCGGAGGCGGCCAGCGTTCTGGGCGGCAGCGTCGGGCCCGCACTGCACCGCCTGGCCCGCGGCGTCGACGACCGCCCGGTGGCCGAACGCGCCGAGGCCAAGCAGATCAGCGCCGAGTCGACGTTTCCCGCCGACCTCACCACCATCGAGCAGCTGCGCGAGGCCATGGGCCCGATCACCGAGCACGCCCACCGGCGCCTGGAGCGCGACGGCCGTGGCGCCCGCACGGTGACCGTCAAGCTGAAGCGGTCGGATATGAGCACCCTGACCCGGTCGGCGACGCTGCCGTACGCGACCGGCAACGTCGGCGCCCTGACCGCCACCGCACTGCGGCTGCTGCTCGACCCACGCGACATTGGCCCCATTCGCCTTCTGGGCGTTGGGTTTTCAGGGCTGTCAGATGTCCGTCAGGAGTCGTTGTTCCCCGATCTCGAACAGCAGGAGACCGAGGTGCTGGATACGCCGGACACGCACGTGCCGGCGCCGGCGCGGACAGCCGACGTGGGCGGCTGGCGCATCGGCGACGACATCCGTCATCCGGAGTTCGGCCACGGCTGGGTGCAGGGTGCGGGTCACGGTGTGGTCAGCGTGCGATTCGAAACCCGCGCCAGCGGACCCGGCGTGATGCGGACGTTCCCCATCGACCACCCCAAACTGTCCACGGCCAACCCGGTCGACAGCCTGGACTGGCCCGACTACGTCGCGGAGATCGAGGACCGGGCCCGCTCAGCCCAGGCGGGAAACGACGTCGGCAACGGGCAACCCCAGGCCTAACGCCGCCATCACCAGCACCCGGGCCTGGCTGCTGCGCAACCGCGGCACCAAGACGGCGCCCGCGCCCACCAGATCGTGGCCCGGTCCGTACGCCGCGGCGGTGCGTCCGCCGGGCACCCGGGTGGTCACCGCAACGGTCACCCCGCGGGCACACGCCCGCCGCACCGCCTCCACCACCGCCGTTCCCGCGTTGCCTGCCCCCATCGCTTCGATCACCAGGCCTGCCGCCCCCGCTTCGACGAACGCGTCGATCGCCGTCCCGTCGGCACCCGGATAGGCCGCCACGATGTCGACGCGCCCCGCCTCGGCCACCGCCCCCAGGTAGGCCCGCTGCGTGCCGCCCGTCACGCTGAACATTCCGGTGCTGACCCGGCCTACCGGGGCCCGCCCGCCGAACAAGTCAGGACCACCCACCTTGGTGGTGCCCAGCGCGGGCAGCACCCACCCGGCGAAACAGATCAGCACGCCGAGGCCGCGGGCGAGCGGGCTGCCCGCGACGGCAAGGGCGTCGCGCAGGTTGCCCGGCCCGTCTGCGTCGGGGTCGTCGGCCGAACGGGCCGCGCCGGTGACCACCACCGGTGTGTCGCCGCCGTAGGTGAGCTCCAGCCACAGCGCGGTCTCTTCCATCGAATCGGTGCCGTGCGTGACGACCACACCGTCGGCGTCCCGGGCGGCCTCCGTGACCGCATCTCCGATACGCAGCCACTCGGCCGGCGTCAGCTGCGAGCTGTCCAGAGTGAACAGGTCGATTACCCGTGCATCCAGTCCCGAGACCAGGTCGGCGCCGCCGTGCACCGGCCGCAGCACCCCCTCCCCGTCGGCGCTGGTGGCGATCGTCCCGCCGGTGGTAACGACGACGAGTCGGGGCATGCCCAACAGACTAGGGAATGATGGTGGCGTGATCGACGAATCCCAGGACCGCACCAAGGCGCCACGGCGGCTGCGGCTGCTCATGTCGGTGGCGGGCGTGGTGCTGGCCCTCGATGTGATCACCAAAGTGCTGGCGGTGCGGTGGTTGACCCCCGGCCAGCCGGTGTCGATCATCGGCGACACCGTCACCTGGACACTGGTGCGCAACTCAGGTGCGGCATTCTCCATGGCTACCGGCTACACCTGGGTGCTGACGCTGGTCGCCACCGGCGTCGTCGTCGGGATCTTCTGGATGGGGCGACGGCTGGTGTCGCCGTGGTGGGCCGTCGGGCTCGGGATGATCTTGGGCGGCGCGCTGGGCAACCTCGTCGACCGGTTCTTCCGATCACCCGGTCCGCTGCGCGGTCACGTCGTCGATTTCCTGTCCATCGGTTGGTGGCCCGTTTTCAACGTGGCCGATCCGGCGGTCGTCGGCGGCGCCATCCTGCTGGTCGCACTGTCGCTGTTCGGCTACGACTTCGACACCGCCGGTCGCCGCAAGACCGAGCCGGCGGCAGGCGACGACAAGGCCGAGACGGCCTGATGGCAGAACGTTCCATGCCGGTCCCCGAGGGTTTGGCCGGCATGCGCGTCGATGCGGGCCTGGCCCGCCTACTGGGGCTTTCCCGCACTGCAGCGGCCGCCATCGCCGAGGATGGCGGTGTCGAGCTCGACGGCGCGCCGGCCGGTAAGTCGGACCGTCTTGAGGCCGGCGCGTGGCTGCACGTGCGGATCCCCGAGGAAGCGCCCCCACCGGAGAACACGCCCCAAGAGATCGAGGGCATGACGATCCTCTACTCCGACGCCGACATCGTCGCCATCGACAAGCCACCGGGTGTGGCCGCTCACGCGACGGTAGGTTGGCACGGTCCCACCGTGCTCGGCGGGCTGGCTGCCGCCGGTTTCCGGATCAGCACGTCCGGAATCCACGAACGGCAGGGCATCGTGCACCGGCTCGACGTCGGCACCTCCGGGGTCATGGTGGTCGCGCTGTCCGAGCGGGCCTACACCCTGCTCAAGCGGGCCTTCAAACAGCGCACCGTCGACAAGCGCTATCACGCTGTGGTGCAAGGCCATCCGGATCCGTCCAGCGGGACCATCGACGCACCGATCGGCCGGCACCGTGGCCATGACTGGAAGTTCGCCGTCACCGAAACCGGGCGGCACAGCATCACCCACTACGACACCGTCGAAATGTTCCGCGCCGCAAGTCTTCTCGACATCCACCTGGAAACCGGTCGCACCCATCAGATCCGCGTGCACTTCGCCGCACTGCATCACCCGTGCGCCGGTGATCTGACCTACGGTGCCGACCCGGTGCTGGCCAAGCGGCTCGGCCTGGAGCGGCAGTGGCTGCATGCTCGGTCGCTGGCGTTCGCGCATCCCGCCGACGGCAGGCGCTTCGAGGTCACCGCACCCTATCCGGCCGATCTGCAGCACGCCGTGGATGTGCTCCGCGGCGAGTCGTGACGGCCACCGAACAGGACACCAAGACCGGCGGTCTGCTGTACGGAATCGGCGCCTATGGCTCGTGGGGCCTGTTCCCGGCGTTCTTTCCGTTGCTGAAACCGGCTGGGGCGCTGGAGGTTCTGGCTCACCGCATCGTCTGGACGCTGGTGCTGATGGCCGGCGTGCTGGTGGCGATGCGCAAGCTGTCGGATCTGCGGTCGATGACCGGGCGAACCTGGCTGCTGCTGCTCTGTGCCTCGGCGCTGGTGTCGGCGAACTGGGTCATCTTCATCTTCGCGGTCAATAACGGCCATGTGGTCGACGGTGCCCTCGGCTACTTCATCAATCCACTGGTCAGCGTGTTGCTCGGGGTGCTGATCTTCCGGGAACGACTCAACCGGGCTCAGCTGGTGGCCGTGCTGATCGCGCTCGCGGCAGTGGTGTTGCTGGGCATCGAGGTCGGCGGTCCGCCGTTCATCGCGCTCGGGCTGGCACTGACCTTCGGTGTCTACGGCCTGGTCAAGAAGATCGTGCCCACCGACCCTAGGGTCAGCGTCGGCGTGGAGGCCGCGATCGCCGCGCCCTTCGCCATCGCCTACATCGCCGTGCTCCAGCTGAGTGGGCATGCACAGTTCGCCAACAACGGGCCAGGCCACATCGCATTGATGCTGCTGTCCGGGCCGATCACCGCGATCCCGCTGCTGTTCTTCGCCGCCGCCGCCCAGCGGCTGCCGCTGGTGACGCTCGGCCTGCTGATGTACCTGAATCCGGCGATGCAGATGACCTGGGGGGTGGTGGTGGCCCACGAGCCCATGCCGCCGGCCCGCTGGGTGGGCTTTGCGCTGATCTGGCTGGCGCTGCTGGTATTCAGCGGTGACGCGCTGCGCCGCGCCCGTCGGGCGCCCGCGTCGCGGGGGCTCGAGTGAATGGAACCTATACTCATGGTCGCGGTCAGGCCGCGACTGGCGGCACGCGTCGCCACAAGTCAGTGGGGGTGAAATGCCGAGCACCACGGTCGACACCGTGAGCAGACGCGGCTTCTTCATCACGTTCACGGCGCTGCTGGTGCTGTGGGCCGCGGTACTGACGACACTTGCGATCGCAGTCGTCCCCGATGGTTACTGGTATTCCTACTTCGCCATCGACTACTCGGTGGGTTTCATCCGGCGCGGACTGGCCGGCGAGATTCTCGGCCTGTTCGGTCCGGCGCACTACTTCGGCGGTATGGCCGTGCTGCGTTGGATCCCGACCGTGGCCTTTGTTCTCGGGCTCGCGGCCATGGCCTGGTCGATTGCTGTCAGGTCGGGCCGTTCGCAGCGACGGCGGCTGCTGGCACTGCTGATTCCAGTCCTGCCGTTCGGGTTCGCGTTCGGTCTGTTCTCCGCGCGCACCGATCTGTTGGGTGGCGCCGCGCTCGTCGCCTTCGCAGTTGTACTGACCCGGGTAGTCACCACCCGCGCGGTCGTAATCGCCAGTGCCGTCTACGGTTTGGTGCTGGCGGTCCTCACACTGATCCACGAGGCCACACCGTTCCTGTTCGGACTCGGCGTGCTGGTGGCGCTGACGGTGTTGGCGCCTCGCCTGGACACCAAGGCGTTCTGGGCCAGCGTGGTGCTGGCGCTCGGGCCGCCGGTGTTGATCGCGCTTGCCCTGGCCGCATTCGGTCGCCACGGCGTGTCCCCGCAGCTGTGCCAACTGGTTCAGCACGGGCTGATGAACCATCCGTTGGCCGGCAAACCCACGATCGGCCAGCTACTGAGCGGCTTCCACTATTACGTCGACTACCACGACTGGTACTGCCGGGCCTTCCTGCCGCTGTTCGACATGACGTTCACCGAGGGCCTGCGTTTCGTCGGCAGCATCGGCGTCGCCGCTCTGGCCGGCTCGACCGTCTACGGATTGGTCGTGCTGGCCGTATCGGTGTTGGCCATCGCGCATGTCTCTGGCGTCCCGGTCCGGCGGTACACCGCACTGCTGAAGAGCCGGCCGCTCGCCGTGTTGGCCGGAATTCTGATGATCCTTCCGGTGTTCTTGACCGGGGTGGACTGGGTCCGGTGGTGGGTCATGATTGCGTTCGATCTCGGCATCGTGTTTTTGCTGTATACACGCGACCAACCCGAAGTCGATGAGCCACCGACGCGGCGCACGCTGACCGTGTTCGCTGTCAGCGTCATCCTGCTGGCGGTGATCCCGATCGGGATCATTCCTGGCTTCGGTGCGCCGGTCCCGATGTAACCACTCTGAAACTCTTTGTCCCGCCTCTATTTTCCGCAAAGCAATGTGGGGGCTCAGCTGCCGCACCACAATGGTGACGATGGTTGGCGAAGCTGCATCTGAGGCACTGTTGAAGATCGGCCGCTTCGTCACGGGCTGGTCGGAATCAGACGACGGCCGGGCCGTGTTTCGCCGCGGCGGCCGCGCCGGCGACGTCTTCTACCGCGACCGGTGGAGCCACGACAAGGTGGTTCGGTCCACCCACGGGGTGAATTGCACCGGATCGTGTTCGTGGAAGGTGTACGTCAAGGACGGCATCATCACCTGGGAGATGCAGGAGACCGACTATCCCTCGGTCGGTCCGGATCGCCCGGAATACGAGCCGCGGGGCTGTCCGCGCGGCGCGGCGTTCTCCTGGTACACCTATTCGCCGACCCGGGTGCGCCACCCTTATGTGCGCGGGGTCCTGCTGGAGATGTACCGGGAAGCCAAGGCACGGTTGGGCGATCCGGTACTGGCCTGGCGCGACATCACCGCCGACCCCGAGCGCCGCCGCCGCTATCAGCAGGCCCGCGGCAAGGGCGGCCTGGTACGGGCATCATGGCAGGAGGCCATCGAGATCGCGGCCGCCGCACACGTCAACACCATCGCCACCTACGGGCCGGACCGTTGCGCGGGGTTCTCGCCGATTCCGGCGATGTCGATGGTCTCGCACTGCGTCGGCACCCGGTTCATTCAGCTCATCGGCGGTGTCATGACGTCGTTCTACGACTGGTACGCCGATCTGCCGGTGGCCAGCCCCCAGGTGTTCGGCGACCAGACCGACGTGCCGGAGTCGGGCGACTGGTGGGACGCCACCTATCTGATGATGTGGGGCTCGAATGTTCCGGTGACCCGAACTCCGGACGCCCACTGGATGACCGAAGTACGTTATCGCGGAACCAAAGTCGTCGTCGTCAGCCCCGACTATGCCGACAACACCAAGTTCGCCGACGAATGGATGGCCGCCCAGGCCGGCACCGATGCCGCCCTGGCGATGGCGATGGGTCACGTGCTGCTCAACGAGTTCTTCGTGCAGCGGTCCGTCCCGTTCTTCACCGACTATGTGCGCACTTACACCGATCTGCCGTTCCTCGTGCGGCTCGACCAGCACGGTGACGATGCCTTCGTGCCCGGCAAGTTCCTCACCGCCGCCGATCTCTCCGCCGACGCGGCCCCCGAAGACGCGTGGAAGACGGTCCTGCTCGACGAGAACACCGGTGCGCCAGTCATTCCGAACGGATCAATCGGCTTCCGCTACGCCGAGTCGGGCCGCGGTCGCTGGAATCTCGATCTCGACGGCGTCACCCCCGCACTGACCATGACGGGGGAGCCCGTGACCGGAGTCGAGGTGCTGTTGCCGGCCTTCGACACGCCCGACGGAACCGGCTCGGTCCTGCGCCGCGGGGTACCGGCCCGACTGGTCGGCGGGCACCTCGTCACCACGGTTTTCGACCTCATGCTGGCCCAGTACGGGGTGGCCCGGCCCGGACTGCCCGGCGAGTGGCCCACCGGATACGACGACGCCGACAGCCCCTACACCCCGGCGTGGCAGTCCACGATCACGAATGTGCCTGCGGCCCAATGCATCCGCATCGCCCGGGAATTCGCCACCAACAGTGAGCAGTCCCAGGGCCGATCGATGATCATCATGGGCGCGGGTATCTGCCAGTGGTTCCACGGCGACGTGACCTACCGGGCAATCTTGTCGCTGCTGATCCTCACCGGCTGTATGGGCCGCAACGGCGGGGGCTGGGCACATTACGTCGGCCAGGAGAAATGCCGGCCGATCACCGGCTGGATCTCACTGGCCAACGCGCTGGACTGGTCCCGCCCGCCGCGCACCATGCCCGGCACCTCGTACTGGTACATGCACACCGACCAGTGGCGCAACGACGGCTACCTCGCCGATTCGTTAAATTCGCCACTGGCCCGCGGGCATCTGGCCGGTGCGCACACCGCCGACGCGATCGCTACGTCGGCGGCCAACGGATGGATGCCGTTCTACCCCCAGTTCAGCAGCAACCCCCTGCAGGTGGCCGAGGATGCCCAGGCGGCGGTCGACGCCGGAACCGCCGACAGCGCCGCCGGATACGTCGCCGCGGCGCTGGACGACGGCACGCTGCAACCGGCCATCCGGGACGTCGACGCGCCGGAGAACTGGCCGCGCACCCTGGTGCTGTGGCGGTCTAACCTGATGGGCAGCTCGGCCAAGGGCAATGAGTACTTTCTGCGGAATCTGCTAGGCACCCACCACAACGTGCTCGGTGAGGAGAATCCCGCCGCACCGCGGCCGTCGGAGGTCGTCTGGCACGACAGCGCTCCGGAAGGCAAGCTCGATCTGCTGGTGTCGGCCGACTTCAGGATGACCTCGACGACGCTGTTGTCCGACGTCGTGCTGCCGGCCGCCACCTGGTACGAGAAGCACGACCTCAGTTCGACCGACATGCACCCCTTCGTGCACGCGTTCACCCCGGCCATCGACCCGCCCTGGGAAGCCAAGACCGATTTCGACGCGTTTCATCTTCTGGCAGAGCGCTTTTCCGAGCTGGCGCGCACCCATCTCGGAGTACGCAAAGATCTGGTCAGCGTCCCGCTCATGCACGACACCCCGGGGGAGACGCCGCCGCCCGGCCCGACCAAACCGGTGTACACCATCGTCGAACGGGACTACACCGCGATCGCCGACAAGCTGGCCAGTGTCGGTCCGCTCGCGGACAGCGCCGGGTTCACGGTCAAGAACGTCACATACCCGATTGCCCAGGAGACCGCGCGACTGGCCGCGAAGAACGGGGTGATGCTCGGCGGCGCCGGCGACGGGAGGCCGGCGATCGACACCGATGCCAAGCTCGCCGAGGCCATCCTGTCGTTCTCGGGAACCACCAATGGTGCGCTGGCCGTCGCCGGGTTCCGAAGCCTGGAAGACCGGGTCGGCAAGCAGTTGCACGATCTCGCCGAGGGTTCCGACGAGAAGCGGATCACGTTCGCCGACACCCAGCGTGCGCCCGTCCCGGTGATCACCTCACCGGAATGGTCGGGTTCGGAGACCGGGGGACGCCGCTACGCACCGTTCACCGTGAACATCGAGCGGCTCAAGCCTTTTCACACCCTGACCGGCCGGATGCACTTCTACCTCGACCACGACTGGCTGCAAGACGCCGGCGAGGCGCTGCCGATCTACCGGCCGCCGCTGGACATGCACCTGCTGTTCGGTGAGCCGCGACTGGGGCCGGATGGTTCGGCGCAGGTGACGGTGCGCTACCTGACCCCGCACAACAAATGGTCGATCCATTCGGAGTATCAGGACAACCTGCTGATGCTCTCACTGTCGCGGGGTGGACCGACGGTGTGGATGAGCACCGGTGACGCCGCCGGCATCGAGGTCGCCGACAACGACTGGGTCGAATGTGTCAATGCCAACGGTGTTTTCGTCGGCCGGGCGATCGTGTCGCACCGGATCCCCGACGGTCTGGTGTACGTGCATCACGCGCAGGAGCGCACCATCGACGTACCCAAGTCGGTGACCACCGGCCGGCGTGGCGGCATCCACAACTCGGTGACCCGGCTGCTGGTCAAGCCCACCCACCTCGTCGGCGGGTATGCCCAGCTGTCCTACGCCTTCAACTACCTGGGCCCGACCGGCAATCAGCGCGACATCGTCGCAACCGTGCGCAAGCGACCGCAGGAGGTGAGCTACTGATGCGAGTGATGGCCCAGATGGCCATGGTGATGAACCTGGACAAGTGCATCGGTTGTCACACCTGCTCGGTGACCTGCAAGCAGGCCTGGACCAACCGCGCCGGCACCGAGTACGTGTGGTTCAACAACGTCGAAACCCGCCCGGGACAAGGCTATCCACGCCGCTACGAGGACCAGGACCGCTGGCGGGGCGGTTGGGAGCTCAACCGGCGCGGCAAGTTGCGGCTCAAATCCGGTGGCCGGCTGGCCAAACTGCTGGGGATCTTCGCGAGCCCCGTCCAGCCGGAGCTGGCGGATTACTACGAGCCGTGGACCTACGACTACCAGACTCTGGTGGACGCCCCGCTGGGCGACGATTTCCCGGTGGCCCGGCCCAAGTCGCTGATCACCGGTGAGGACACCGCCGTCACGTGGTCGGCGAACTGGGACGACAACCTCGGCGGGGCAAGCCAATACGGTGATCTCGACCCGATCGTCGAGAAGGTTCGCAGGGAGTCCGAGGAGAAGGTCCGCTTCGAACTCGAGAAGACGTTCATGTTCTACCTGCCGAGGATCTGCGAGCACTGCCTCAACCCGTCGTGTATGGCGTCGTGTCCATCCGGCGCGATCTACAAGCGCGCGGAGGACGGCATCGTGCTGGTCGATCAGGACCGCTGCCGCGGCTGGCGGCAGTGCATCACCGGCTGCCCCTACAAGAAGATGTACTTCAACCACCGCTCGGGCAAGGCCGAGAAGTGCACGCTGTGCTACCCCCGCATCGAGGTCGGCCAGCCGACGGTGTGTGCGGAGACCTGTGTCGGGCGACTGCGCTACCTGGGACTGTTCCTCTACGACGTCGACCGGGTCGGGGAGGCCGCGGCGACCGCCGACCCGCAGGACCTCTATGAGGCTCAGCTCGACGTGCTGCTGGACCCGAACGACCCGCAGGTGGCCGCGGCGGCCCGGCGCGATGGTATCCCCGATGACTGGCTGCGGGCCGCCCGCCGGTCGCCGGTCTACGCCCTGGCCAAGGTGTATCGCGTTGCGCTGCCGCTACATCCGGAATACCGCACCATGCCGATGGTCTGGTACGTGCCGCCGCTGTCGCCGGTCGTCGACGTGCTCAGCGCGCAGGGCCACGACGGCGAAGACCATGCCAACCTCTTCGGCGCCATCGACGCGCTGCGCATCCCGGTGGAATATCTGGCCGAACTGTTCACCGCCGGGCGGACCGACATCGTCACCGACGTCTTGCGCAAACTCGCCGCGATGCGTTCCTACATGCGCGGGGTGACCCTGCGCGGTGAGGGCGATCCGGCCGTCGCCGCCAGCGTCGGGATGTCCGAGGAGTCGATCTACGAGATGTACCGGCTGATGGCGATCGCGAAATACGAAGAGCGGTATGTGATTCCGACGGCGTATCAGGAGCAGGCGCACGACCTGGAGGAGATGGGCTGCTCGCTGGACTACGACGACGGTCCGGGGATGTATGAGTCCGGGCCGTTCGGGGAGGCCAGCGGTAGGCCGACTCCCGTCGCCGTCGAGACGTTCAACGCGTTGCGGCAGCGGCAGACCAGCGATGGCGCGACCACCGGTGCCGAGTTGCGCACCGAGCGGGTGAACCTGCTGAATTGGGACGGCAACGGCGAGCCGACGGGACTGTTCCCATGAGAATGCGACGCCAGAACCGCGACGACCGGGTGCTCTACCTGGTCGCTGCACGGTGCCTGGACTATCCGACCGCCGAGTTCGTCGAGATGCTTCCGGCGTGCGTCGCAGCCCTGGCCGAGCAGGGTGACTCGGCACCTGTTGTGGCACTGAGGGACCTGCTCACCGGGCTGGATTCGCGGTCGCTGGCCGACCTCCAGCACGGCTACGTCGAGACTTTCGACTTCAGCTCCAAACATTCGCTGTATCTGTCCTATTGGTCCGACGGGGACACCCGCCGGCGTGGGGAGGTGCTGGCCCGGTTCAAGTCCGTCTACCGCCAGAGCGGTGCCGTCATGGACACCCACGGTGAGCTGCCCGACTACCTGCCGTTGGTGCTCGAGTTCGCCGCTCGCGGTGATCTCGAGTTGGGCCGTGCGCTGCTCACCGAATACCGGCCCAGTCTGGACATGTTACAAAAGAGTCTGCAGCGCAAGGGAAGTCCCTATGCCAACGCCGTCGCCGCGGTTTGCGAGACGCTGCCGGCGGCCCAACCCGCGCAGGCGCAACCACCGCCCACCGAGTTGGTGGGCCTGACCGGATACCAGGGGCGGCCATGAACGTTCTGCTCTGGGGCGTACTGCCGTACCTGTGCATCGGCAGCCTGGTCGGCGGCACGATCTGGCGTTATCGCTATGACAAGTTCGGCTGGACCACCCGCTCGTCGCAGCTGTATGAGTCACGGCTGCTGCGGATCGGCTCCCCGCTATTCCACTTCGGCATTCTGGTGGTGGTCGTCGGACATGTTGTGGGCCTGCTCATTCCACGGTCCTGGACCGACGCGATCGGTGTCGACGAGGCGCTTTACCACTTTCTGGCGCTGTCGCTGGGCGCGATCGCCGGGGTCTGCACGCTGGTCGGAATCGCAATCCTGGTGTACCGCAGGCGCACCACCGGACCGGTGTTCATGGCGACCACCAAGAACGACAAGCTCATGTACGTGTTGCTGGTCGGTGCGATCGTCCTGGGCCTGTGGACCACGGTCGTGGCGATCGGCGCCGGCCACGAGGCCGCCAACTACCGCGAGACGGTGTCGCCGTGGTTCCGTTCGGTGCTGCTGTTGCGGCCCGACGTCGCGGCGATGTCCGCCGCGCCGATCCAGTTCCACGTCCATGCCGTCGTCGGCATGCTGCTGTTCGCGGTCTGGCCCTACACCCGGCTGGTCCACGCGTTCACCGCGCCGGTGCATTACCTGTTCCGGCCCTACATCGTCTACCGGTCCAGAGACCAGCGGCCGGTCGGCACTCGCCCGGCCCGCACTGCGTGGAGCGCGGTCGGAACCGCGGACCGCGACCGATGAGCGCGCCGACTCCCGCCATCGACGAGGCACTCCCGGGCCGTGGCCGCAACCTGGCGCTGGCGACCTGGGCGTTCGCCATGACGTTCTGGGCCTGGAACGTCATCGGACCGCTGGCCGTCCGGTACGCCCAGCACATGCACCTCGACAACAACCAGAAGGCCCTGCTGATCGCCACCCCGGTGCTGGTCGGCGCGGTCGGGCGAATACCGGTGGGAGCCCTCACCGACCATTACGGCGGACGTGTGATGTTCCCGATCATCACCGCGGCCAGCGCGCCGCTGGTCCTGTTGGTGGCGTTCGCAGGCGATGCCGGGTCGTTCGCGCTGCTACTGGTATTCGGCTTCCTGCTCGGCCTGGCCGGCACCACCTTCGCGATCGGCATCCCGTTCGTCAACCAGTGGTATTCGCCGAGCAAGCGTGGGTTTGCCACCGGAGTTTTCGGCGCCGGGATGGGTGGCACCGCGCTGTCGTCGGCGTTCACCCCACGGTTCGTCGCCTGGTTCGGCTACACGACCACTCACGTCATCCTGGCCGCGGCACTGGTCGCCACCGCGGCGCTGTGCTGGTTCGCAATGCGCAACTCACCGCGGTATGTCCCCAACCTCGACCCAGTGCTGCCGAAACTGCGTGCGGCCTTGAAACTGTCGGTGACCTGGCAGATGTCGCTGCTCTACGGCGTGGTGTTCGGCGGGTTCGTGGCGTTCTCGACGTACCTGCCCACGTACCTCAAGGACGTGTATTCCTTCGACCTCGCCGGGGCCGGCACCCGCACCGCCGGATTCGCGATCGCGGCCGTCGTCGCGCGCCCGATCGGCGGCATCCTGTCCGACCGGATCAGTCCCCGCACCGTCGTGAGCATCTCGCTGCTCGGCACCGCGGTGCTGGCTGCCGTGGTGGCATTCCGGCCACCGTTGGAGTGGCCGGCCGGTGTTGACTTCGTCGGTCTGGCGTTCTTCCTCGGGCTCGGCACGGGCGGCGTCTTCGCCTGGGTCGCCCGGCTCGCGCCCGCGGAGCGGGTTGGCAGTGTCACCGGGTTGGTTGGCGCGGCCGGTGGGCTCGGCGGGTACTTCCCACCGTTGGTCATGGGTGCGACGTACGAGTTGCTGCTGCCCGGTTACGGAATCGGGTTGGCGCTGCTGACTCTGGTTGCCTTGGGCGCAATGGTGTTCGCGCGGTTCGGGGTCAAGGACGCGTCGCGCGACGCCCGAGTGGGGTAGCTTCTCCTCGGCACGTTCGCTGCAGATCGAGGAGCGCATGACCGACAACTCCCGCCGCAACCGGCGCATCATGATCGCGATCGTCGCCGCGGTGGCAGCGATCGCCATCGTGGTGCCGGTTGCCGGCGTGTTGCTGGCGCCGATGTTGAACAAGCATCAGCAATCGGACAGTGCCATGGTCACCACCACCACCACGCCGCCCCCGCTGACCATCAAGCCACTGTCGCTGCGGCCGGTGAACGGCGCTTACGTGGTCCGGCCCGGAGACTGCGACCCGCCACCACCGACTCCACCTGAGGCGCCGCTGCGCATCTGCGACATCCTCAAGTCCGCGGTGTACGAACTGGGCCCCCAGGCGCTGACGGTTCAACTCACCGATGTCGACTCGTTCCTGAACCCGCTTACCGCCAAGCAGATGGTGCAGGTCACCATGACATCGGAGTCGGCTCGTGCGTTCGCCGACTTCACCTCATCCCACATCGACCAGCAGGTCGCGTTCGTGCGGGCCGATGTCGTCGTATGGGCGCCGAAGATCACCGAGCGGATCGACGGCGAGGTGCTGCAGCTCTCCGGTGACGTGACCGAGGAACAGGCCCGCGAAATCGCCCGCATGCTCAAAGACGAGGCCTAGAGGCTGACGTACTCCGACACGATTCCCGCACCGACACCCACGATGAGTACGACCATCAACGCGGTCGCCCCGGGGACGAAGTAGCGGGACAGCGGCGTCTGCCCGGCCAGCACGGTGTCACGGACCCGTCGGTACCGCCGCCGGACCACCACCAGGCTGGCGAGCGCGGCCGCCATGGTGAGCACGACGCCCGGCCACGGCGTGAACCGTTCGACCACACTCCACCGCACCAGCAGCGCTCCGACGGCGAGCACCCCGATCATCGAGCGCTGCCATGCCAGCGCCGTGCGCTCGGCCACCGCAGTGGCATCCAGAACCTCGGTCACCTGGTGAACTCGGCGAGGTACACCAGCATTGCCGCCGCCACGATGATCATCGCCAGACCGGCGACCACGATGCGGGGCAGCGGATCGTCGGGCAGCGGCCGCTTCTCTCGCAGCGCCCGCTCGGTACGGTCCCAACGGACGTAGGCGCCGAGGACGACGACCAACGACAGCGCCAGCAGCAGCGCTGTGATCACGATCCGCAACGGACGCGGCCCGAAGTCGTGGACCAGACCGGCCAGCGCCACCGCCCCGGCCAGCAGTGCCAGGCCCGTCCGCAACCAGGCCAGGAACGTCCGCTCGTTGGCCAGGGTGAAGCGATAGTCGGGGTCGGTGCCCACACTGCGCAGCGGAGGCTTGCGGACGAACATGAGGATCACCCTAGACACGTACCGCGACACGCCGAAGGCTGTCGGTTGGCGGCCATAGACTGACGGGCCTATGGAAAGTTCGTCGGCTCTTCGCGCAAGCGCTCATCGCAGCTTTGTACATCTGCACAACCACACCGAGTACTCGATGCTCGATGGCGCCGCGAAGATCACGCCCATGCTCGCCGAGGCCCAGCGGCTGGAGATGCCCGCCATCGGCATGACCGACCACGGAAACATGTTCGGGGCCAGCGAGTTCTACAACGCGGCCACCAAGGTCGGCATCAAGCCGATCATCGGCGTCGAAGCCTATATTGCTCCCGGGTCCCGTTTTGATACCCGCCGCATCCTGTGGGGCGATCCGGGCCAGAAGAGCGACGATGTTTCGGGTAGCGGCTCCTACACCCACATGACGATGGTCGCCGAGAACGCCACCGGCTTGCGCAACCTGTTCAAACTGTCGACGCTGGCTTCGTTCGAGGGTCAGCTCGGCAAGTGGTCCCGGATGGACGCCGAGATCATCGCCGAGCACGCCGAGGGCATCATCGCCACCACCGGATGCCCGTCTGGTGAGGTGCAGACCCGGTTGCGTCTGGGCCACGAGAAGGAGGCTCTGGAGTCGGCCGCCAAGTGGCGGGAGATTTTCGGGCCGGACAACTATTTCCTGGAACTCATGGACCATGGGCTCTCAATCGAGCGCCGGGTCCGGGAGGGCCTGCTCGACGTCGGCCGCAAGCTCGGCATCCCGGCACTGGCCACCAACGACTGCCACTACGTCACCCGCGACGCCTCACACAACCACGAAGCGCTGTTGTGCATTCAGACCGGCAAGACGTTGTCGGACCCCAACCGGTTCAAGTTCGACGGCGACGGCTACTTCCTGAAGTCGGCCGCCGAGATGCGCGCGTTGTGGGACGCCGAAGTCCCGGAGGCCTGCGACTCCACGCTGTTGATCGGCGAGCGGGTGCAGTCCTACGCCGACGTGTGGGCCCCGGCCGACCGGATGCCGATCTTCCCGGTGCCCGACGGGCACGACCAGGGCAGCTGGTTGCGCCACGAGGTGGAAGCCGGTCTGCGCCGGCGCTTCCCGGACGCGGTGCCGCCGGAGTACACCGAGCGCGCCAGCTACGAGATCAACGTCATCTGCGGCAAGGGATTCCCGTCGTACTTCCTGATCGTGGCGGACCTGATCAACTACGCGCGTTCCATCGACATTCGGGTGGGGCCGGGCCGCGGATCGGCCGCCGGCTCGCTGGTGGCCTACGCGCTCGGTATCACCAACATCGACCCGATCCCGCACGGCCTGCTGTTCGAGCGCTTCCTCAACCCCGAACGCCCGTCGGCTCCCGATATCGATATCGACTTCGACGACCGTCGGCGCGGCGAGATGGTGCGCTACGCCGCCGAGAAGTGGGGGAGCGACCGGGTCGCGCAGGTCATCACCTTCGGTACCATCAAAACTAAAGCGGCGCTGAAGGATTCGGCCCGCGTACACTACGGCCAGCCAGGCTTCGCGATAGCCGACCGGATCACCAAGGCGCTTCCGCCGCCGATCATGGCCAAGGACATCCCGCTCTCAGGCATCACCGACCCGAACCACGAGCGGTACAAAGAGGCCGCCGAGGTTCGCGGCCTGCTCGACACCGATCCCGACGTGCGCACCATTTACGAGACCGCGCGCGGACTCGAAGGACTGGTCCGCAACGCCGGTGTGCACGCGTGCGCAGTGATCATGAGCTCGCAGCCGCTGATCGAGGCGATTCCGCTGTGGAAGCGGCCGCAGGACGGCGCGATCATCACCGGCTGGGACTACCCGTCGTGTGAGGCCATCGGCCTGCTGAAGATGGACTTCCTCGGCCTGCGGAACCTGACGATCATCGGTGACTGCATCGAGAACATCAAAGCCAACCGGGGCATCGACCTGGATCTCGACACGTTGCCGTTCGACGACCCCAAGGCCTACGAGCTGTTGGGGCGCGGCGACACCCTGGGCGTGTTCCAGCTCGACGGCGGCCCGATGCGTGACCTGCTGCGGCGCATGCAGCCCACGGAGTTCAACGACATCGTTGCCGTGCTGGCCCTCTACCGGCCCGGCCCGATGGGCATGAACGCCCACAACGACTACGCCGACCGCAAGAACAACCGGCAGCCCATCAAGCCGATCCACCCCGAGCTCGAGGAACCGCTCAAGGAGATCCTCTCCGAGACCTACGGTCTGATCGTCTACCAAGAGCAGATCATGTTCATCGCCCAGAAGGTCGCCTCGTACTCGATGGGCAAGGCCGATGCGCTGCGAAAAGCCATGGGTAAGAAGAAGCTCGAGGTGCTCGAGGCCGAGTATCAGGGCTTCAAGGAGGGAATGACCGCCAACGGCTTCTCCGAAAAAGCGGTGAAAGCGTTGTGGGACACCATCCTTCCGTTCGCCGGCTACGCATTCAACAAATCCCACGCCGCGGGCTACGGGCTGGTGTCGTACTGGACGGCCTACCTCAAGGCCAACTATCCTGCCGAGTACATGGCCGGGTTGCTCACCTCAGTCGGTGACGACAAGGACAAGGCCGCCGTCTACCTCGCCGACTGTCGCCGGTTGGGCATCACCGTGCTGCCGCCCGACGTCAACGAGTCGGTGCAGAACTTCGCCTCGGTGGACGACGACATCCGGTTCGGGCTCGGGGCCATCCGCAACGTCGGTGCCAACGTGGTCAGCTCGCTGATCGCCACCCGCACCCACAAGGGGCAGTTCACCGACTTCTCCGATTACCTGAACAAGATCGACATCGCGGCCTGCAACAAGAAGGTCACCGAATCCTTGATCAAGGCAGGCGCTTTCGACTCGCTGAAGCACCCTCGCAAGGGTCTGTTTTTGATTCACACCGACGCCGTCGACTCGGTGCTGGGCACCAAGAAGGCCGAGGCGATCGGCCAGTTCGACCTGTTCGGTGGCGGCTCGGATGATGGCGACACTGGTGATTCTGCATTCACCATCCGCGTGCCCGATGAGGAATGGGACGACAAGCACAAGCTGGCACTCGAGCGGGAGATGTTGGGGCTGTATGTCTCCGGGCATCCGCTCAACGGGGTGGCGCACCTGCTGAACGCTCAGGTCGACACCCAGATCCCGGCCATCCTCGCCGGTGATGTCGCCAACGACACCCAGGTGCGGGTCGGCGGCATCCTCGCCGGTGTGAACCGGCGGGTCAACAAGAACGGAATGCCCTGGGCCTCAGCCCAGTTGGAGGACCTCACCGGTGGCATCGAGGTGATGTTCTTCCCGCAGACCTACTCGATGTTCGGCGCGGAGATCGCCGACGACGCGGTGGTGCTCGTCGGCGGCAAGGTCCGCATGCAAGACGACCGTATCTCGCTGATCGCCAACGAGCTTGTGGTGCCGGACTTTTCGAATGCACAGGTGAACCGGCCACTGGCCGTGAGTCTGCCCACCCGGCAGTGCACCATCGACAAGGTCACCGCTCTCAAGCAGGTGCTGGCCCGCCATCCCGGCACCGCGCAGGTGCACCTGCGGCTGATCAGCGGCGATCGGATCACCACGCTGGAGCTCGACCAGGCGCTACGGGTGACGCCGTCGTCGGCGCTGATGGGAGACTTGAAGGCGCTGCTGGGGCCGGGCTGCCTAGGCGGCTAGCTGGACTTGCACGATTGCGCTGCCCGGCCAGACGTTCGGATTGCGCAGGCGCGCCCATTTCTCCCGCCACGGCAGCGCGGCGTCGACGTTGTTCACACCGGGTAGTGGCAGCAGGGGGACCAGGTTGTACTGCCAGCCGTACCGTTGGTGTAGCTGTCGATTGGCCGCTTCCGCCGCGGCGTCCGACAGCAGCGTGGCTTGCCCGGTGACTGTGTGCGCGTTATCGGGAACGCGGCCCTGGTGGTCGCACACTCGCAGCTCCACGCGCGGGTTGTTGACGATCCGCTTGGTCTTGGGGCCGACTCTGGTGCGAAAGACCAAGGTGTGGCCGTCGAGGTGGAACCAGATCGGAGTGTCAACCGGCCTGCCGTCGCGGCGGTACGTCCGCAGCAAGGCGTAGCGGCTGGCGCGCAAAGTATTCATAACTCACATTGAAGGACTTAGAGTTGACTCCAAGTCAAACTCTGCGTGGAAGGTCACCATGACCACTGCACTCACCATCGGCGATGTCGCCCGGCGCGCGGACGTCGCTCCGACCACGCTGCGCTACTACGAGAAGATCGGCCTGCTCTCCGCGCCCTCGCGGGCCGGTGGTCAGCGACGCTACGACGATGCCATCCTTACCAGGCTCGAGGTGATCGGGCTGTGCAAGGCCGCCGGATTCACACTGGAGGAGATCGCGGTGCTGTTGCGCGACGACGCACCCGGGAGGTCGGCCAGCCGGGCGCTGGCCGAGGCCAAGCTCGCCGACATCGACGCGCAGATGGCGACTCTGCTCCGGGCGCGCGACATCATCGAGTGGGCGATGGCCTGCACATGCCCGTCGATCGACGCCTGCACATGCGGGATTCACTGCAACGATGGGACCCATGAGTGACACCAACGAGTCCCGGCACATCAGCGTGTGGATCAATCGCTCCGCGGCCGACGTGTATCGCTACGCAGCCGATCCGGCGCATCTACCGGAGTGGGCGGCAGGCCTGGCCCGAAGCGAGGTGACCCGAGTCGGCGACACCTGGGTGGCGCAGTCGCCGATGGGCGAGATCACCATCGAGTTCACCCCGGCCAACGATCTCGGCGTGCTCGACCACGTCGTGAAGCTGCCTTCCGGTGAGCCGGTGTTCAATCCATTGCGGGTGGTCCCGGCCGGCGACGAGTGGAGCGAGGTGGTCTTCACGTTGCGGCGCCGGCCCGAGATGTCGGACGACGACTATGCCGCCGATGCGGCGGCGGTGTCGGCAGATCTGGCGACGCTGAAGCGGGTTCTGGAGCGCTAGTGCCTGCGGCGAAAGCCGAACGCCAGCCACACCACGGTCGCCGTGCCGGCGGCCAGCAGCACAGCGGTCGCGACGCTCATCGTGACGATGCCGACCACGGCGAAGACGATGAAGCCGAGCACCAGTGCGACTAGCTTGTACCGCGGCCACGGAATGCCCGCGATCTGCACCTGATCGATGCTCGTCATGGCTCGACTATACCGCGTTTTCGGTCACCCGAAACCTAAGATTCGGGTAACAGCGTTCTCGGGTGCGCAGGCAGCACTGCCAGCACGAATGCCGCACCTGCTACGCAGACTCCGGCGGCCGTGAGGCAGCCGGCGTGCAGCCCGGCCAGGAACGCATTGTCGACGGCGCCGTGGACCGCGCCGGCCAGCGGCGGCGGGGCCTGGCCCGCCACGGCCAGCCCCTGGGCCAGGCCTTCGCGAGCGGTGGTTTGCGCGGTCGGTGGCATCACGCCCAGTGCCTGGCTGTCGGCCAGGTGTCGGATGTAGAGCGTCGAGAAGATGCTGCCGATGACCGCCACCCCGAGGGTGCCACCGACCTGCCGGGTGGCGTCGTTGACCGCCGACCCCGCGCCGGCCTGCTCGGGCCGCACCACGCCCATGATCGAGTCGGTGGCCGGCGCCGTGGTCAACCCGAGCCCGCTCCCCAGCAGTACCATTTGGGCGGCCATCGTTGGGTAGGTGACCGCGAGGTCACTGCCCGCGATCCAGCCGAACGACGCGGCGAGCAACAGAAGGCCAACGAAGACGACCACTTTGGTGCCGATTCGCGTCACCGCCAGCCGGGTGCCGATGATCGAGCCGACCGCGATCGACAACGCGACAGGCAAGATGCGCACGCCGGTCTCCAATGGGCTGTCGCCCTGTATCAGTTGCATGAACTGGGTTATCAGGAAGATGAACCCGAACAACGCGAAGAAGGCGACGGTCACCGCGCCGCTGGCTGCACTGAACCGGAGATTCGTGAACAGACGCACGTCGATCAGCGGGTCGGCGTGCCGGTGTTCCCACCACGCGAAGGTCATCGCGGCGATCAGTGCGACGGCGAACCCGACAAGCGTCGGCGCGCTGGCCCAGCCACGGTCCGGCGCCTCGATGATCGTGTAGACCAGCACTCCCAGCATGACCACCGACAGCACGAGCCCGACGCGGTCCAGATGATGCTCCCGCCCGCGGTCCGACGCCGGAATGACGATCGGTGTGGCCAGTGCGGCAACGAGTGCGATGGGCGCCAGCGCGAGAAATAGACTGCCCCACCAGAACACCTCCAGCAGCGCGCCGCCGAGGATCGGCCCGATCGCGACGCCGAGGCCGGTGACCGCACCCCAGACGCCGATGGCGGCCGCGCGCCGGCGGGGCTCCCGGAAGGTGTCGGTGATGATGGCCAGTGTCGTGGGAAAGATCAGCGCCGACCCGACGCCCATCGCCAGTCGCATCGCGATCAGCGGACCGGTCGAGGTGCACAGTGCGGCGCCGACGCTGCTGAGCGCAAACAGAACCAGGCCGCTGATCAGCGTGCCGCGCCGGCCGAACCGGTCGCCGATGGTGCCGCCGGCCAACACCAGCGCGGCGAACGCCAGGTTGTAGGCATCGACGATCCACTGCAGCGCGCGGGTGGACGCGCCGAGCGCCGAATTCAAGGTCGGCAGAGCGACATTGACGATCGTGGTCTCCACGTTGATGGCCATGGCGGCGACCAGCACGACCGCGAGGATCGCGACGGGCCGGCCCTGGCGGGTACCGCCGCTCGGCGAGACGAGCGGCTGGGCGTCAACGGACATGAGCACGCACCTTGATGTTTACGGCGATAACATACTCGAGCATGGCAGACCGAAGTTGACGCTGTCAACATGGGGCTAGCGCAGGCCTTCGCCGATCGCGTCGAGCAGGCGAGCGGTGATCAGGTGTTGCCGATCGGTCCCGGCCATACCGAGCGGGCCGTCCAAAAACAGGGTCGCGGCGCCGTGGACGGCAGCCCAGGCTGCCTCGTCGAAGCCGTCCCGCCGGTCGGGGGCCAGCATGCCCGCCGCAACCAGGTCATCGATGCAGCCGCGCACGATCTGGAACGGATGCCGCTCGGCGGGCACCGCCTCCTCGTTGGGCTCGGTCCCGTCCGGCGCGAAGGCGGTACGAAACAACCCCGGCTCGGACACCGCGAAATCGACGTAGGCCTGGCCGGTGGCGCGAAACCGGGCCAGCGCCCGCTCGGTGTACGGACCGTCATCGGGCACTCTGTCCAGCGCCTCGACCATCGCCGTACCCAACTGGGCCATGACGTTGGCTTTCACTGCGGCCAGCAGCGCGCGCCTATCGGCATAGTGCCGATAGGCGGCCGAATTGCTCACCCCGGCCAGGCGCTGGACGTCGCGCAGCACCACCGCGTCCGGGCCACCCGCACGGGCCAGCGCGACGCCGTGTTCGAGGAGGGCCTGCCGCAGATTGCCGTGGTGGTAGGAGGCGGTCGCCATGCTGATAAGTGTTGCATCGCCGCAGGAGTTCTCACACGAGCGTCGCCGGCTATGTGAGCGCGGTTTATCTTCGCGATAACGCGTCGCGGCACCTTCCGTAATGTGCCGTGGGCACTGTTGCGTCGTGGCTGCCGGGATTGACTGTGCCGACCACATCCGTACCGCGTGCTCCTACTGCGGTGTCGGATGTGGCATCGAGGTGCGCACGAAGCCCGGCCCCGGCGGTCCGGTCATCGCCAGTGTCGTCGGTGACCGGCTCCATCCGAGCAATGCCGGCCGGTTGTGCACGAAGGGCGCCACGCACGCCGAATTGATGGGCAGCACCGACGGCCGCGCGGTCGATGCGCTGATCCGTCCGGCGCGCGGTGAGGGATTCGAAGCGACCTCGGTCGAGGACGCTGTCGCGATGGTGGGCAGCCGGCTGGCCGGCATTCGTGATCGTCACGGCCCGGACTCGATCGCCCTGTACGTCTCCGGCCAGATGTCTTTGGAAGCCCAGTATCTCGCCACGAAACTGGCCAAGGGCTTCATCCGCACCGTCAACATCGAATCGAACTCGCGGCTGTGTATGGCCAGTGCGGCGAGCGGCTACAAGCAATCCCTCGGCGCGGACGGGCCACCCGGCTCCTACACCGACCTGGATTGTGCTGATGTGTTTTTCGTGATCGGCGCCAATATGGCCGACTGTCATCCCGTCCTGTTTCTGCGAATGGCCGACCGGATGCGGGCTGGTGCCAAGCTGATCGTCGTCGACCCACGGCGCACCGCCACCGCGGACAAGGCCGACCTCTTCCTGCAGATCCGGCCCGGTACCGATCTGGCGCTGCTCAACGGGTTACTGCACCTCTTGGTGGACTCCGGCCACGTGGACACCGATTTCATCGCCACGCACACCGAAGGCTGGGCGGCGATGCCGGAGTTCCTGGCCGACTATCCGCCGGCCCGCGTCGCCGAGATCACCGGCCTGGCGCAAGCCGATATCCGCGCGGCGGCAACGATGATCGCCGAGGCGGGCGAATGGATGTCGCTGTGGACGATGGGCCTCAACCAGAGCACCCACGGCACCTGGAACACCAACGCCATCTGCAACCTGCACCTGGCCACCGGTGCGATCTGCCGGCCCGGCAGCGGTCCGCTGTCACTCACCGGGCAGCCCAACGCGATGGGCGGGCGCGAAATGGGTTATATGGGGCCGGGATTGCCCGGTCAGCGCTCGGTGGTCTCCGCTGAGGATCGCTCGTTCGTGGAGACGATGTGGGGTCTTGAGCCGGGAACGATCCGGACCGAAGTCAACCGCGGGACCGTCGACATGTTCTCCCAGATGGCCGCCGGCGACATCAAGGCGTGCTGGATCATCTGCACCAACCCGGTCGCCAGCGTACCCAATCGCGCCGGCGTGATAGCGGGCCTGGAGGCCGCCGAACTCGTCGTCACGCAGGACGCCTACGCCGACACCGCCACCAACCGCTACGCCGACGTGGTGCTGCCCGCGGCGCTCTGGGCGGAGGCCGACGGCGTGATGGTCAACTCCGAGCGCGACCTCACCCTTGTCCGGCAATGTGTTTCCCCGACCGGCCAGGCCCGGCCGGACTGGCAGCTCATCTGTCAGGTGGCCGCCGCCATGGGATTCGGCACGCACTTCGACTACCAGTCCAGTGAGGAGATCTTCGACGAGATCCGCGGCTTCGCCAATCCCAGGACTGGCTACGACATTCGGGGCATCAGCTATGAGCGGCTGCGGGAAACGCCGGTGCAGTGGCCGTGCCCGCCCGGCGACCGCGAGGATCGCCACCCGATCCGTTATCTCAACGACGGTGTGCCGGCGTTCGCGACACCGTCAGGCCGTGCTGTTTTCCACCCGCGGCCGCACCTGGAACCGCACGAGTGCCCCGACGATGAATTCCCGTTGGTGCTCAACACCGGTCGGTTGCCGCACCAATGGCATACCATGACCAAAACCGGTCGGGTCGCCAAGCTCAACAAGCTCAACGGCGACCCGTTCGTGGAGATCAATCCCACTGATGCCCGGGTGCTCGACATCGCCGACGGCCAGTCCGTCGAGCTGCAGTCCCGGCGGGGCCGGGCGGTGCTGACCGCTGTCGTCACCGACCGGGTGCGGCCCGGCAATTGCTTTGCGCCGTTCCATTGGAACGACGAGCACGGCGAATATCTGGCGATCAACGCGTTGACAAGTGATGCCGTGGACCAGGACTCGCTACAACCCGAACTCAAAGTGTGCGCGGTGAGTGTGCGCCCCAGCAAGACGGTGGGCAGACCGCTTCCGCCGTCGGTCACCGATGACGAACAGCTCTATCTGGGAGGGTTTTTCGCCGCGCTGAGCGGCGATGTCGCCGGTGTTCCGGTGCTGCCCACGACCGCACCGGTCAGCCGCACCGTGCGGCTGTGGGTGGACGGGCTGCTGGCCGGCACGTACTCGCGTGTTGCCGACAAGCACGTCGCTCGCGCATCCGACTCAGCGTCGGGCCCGTTGGTCTTGTGGGCCTCGCAGACCGGAAACGCAGAGGACTTGGCCACCAGGCTCGTCGATCAGCTCGGGGCGGCCGGGCTGGCGGCCAGACTCGTCAGCATGGACGACTGTGCGCTGGCCGACCTTGTAGCGCGCGACGTGTTCCTGGTGACCAGTACGTTCGGCGATGGCGAATCTCCCGACAACGGCGCCGAGTTCTGGGATCGGCTGCGGGCTCCGGACGCCCCGGCCCTGAGTGGGCTTCGGTTCGCGGTGCTGGGACTCGGTGACCGGTCCTACGGGCAATTCTGCGGCCACGCCCGGTCTCTCGACACCCGGCTGGCCGAACTGGGGGGTGTGCGGCTGCTCGACCGCAGCGATTGCGAAGTCCACGACGAAGATTCGTGGATGTCGTGGACCAAGCGGGTGATCGAGCTCGTCAATGTCACCGAAGCGCAACCCGCAGTCCGCGAGGCGCCCGCCAGGAAGCAACCCGCCGAGCCGTTCACCCGTGCCAGGCCCATCGCCGCCCCGCTGACCCGCAACGTCCGACTGACCCCGCCCTCGGCGGCCAAAGAGGTGCGCCATTTGGGTTTCGATATCTCTGAACACGACGTCAGTTATGCCATCGGAGACTCATTGGGTGTGCTGCCGACCAATAGCGACGACGATGTCGCAACCTGGCTGGACGCGACGGGTCTGCGCGGAGACGACGTGGTGGAGGTCGACGGTGCGGAATGCATACTGCACCAGGCGCTCACCAGAAGTTATGACATCTGTCGCATCACCCCGAACCTGTTGGCATTCCTCGCCGAGACAACCGCCGACAAGTCTGCGGCCAGGCAACTGCGGGCCGCTCGCGCGCAACTGGACACCTGGCGGTTGGGACGCAACGGAATCGACGTCGTACGAGCCTTCGGCGTCCGGGCCACCGCCGAGCAGTGGCAGGAAGTACTCGTTCGGCTGACGCCGAGGCTGTATTCGATTTCGTCGAGCCCGCTGGTCAGTCCGCATGAAGTGCAGCTCACCGTGTCGATCGTCCGCTACCAGGCAGCGGATGGCGGTGAGCGTGGGGGAGTGTGCTCGACGTTCCTGGCCGACCGCGCCCGCGACGTTCCGCTGTTCTTGCAGAAATCGCCACACTTTCGCCCGCCCGAAGACACCACGGCGCCGATCGTGATGATCGGGGCGGGCACCGGGATCGCACCGTTCCGCGGATTTCTTCAGGAGCGCCGCGCCCTGGGCCACACCGGTCGTAACTGGCTGTTCTTCGGTGATCGACACCGCGCCGAAAACTTCTACTATGAAGACGATCTGACCGATATGGTCACCGACGGTTTTCTGAACCGACTCGACCTCGCCTTCTCCCGCGATCAGCGGAAACGAATCTATGTGCAGGACAATATGATCGACAACGGCGCACAGTTGTGGGCCTGGTTGCAGGACGGCGCCCACCTCTACGTCTGCGGCGATGCCACGGCGATGGCCAGGGACGTCGACATCGCCCTGGACACGATCATTCAGACCCACGGCCATCTGAGTGCCGATGCCGCACGCGATTACAAGCGAGAACTGATCGCGGCCAAACGGTATCTGCGCGACGTGTACTGACCTCACCGCAGCATCGGCGCCAAAGTGAGGAGGTTGTGACATCAGGATCACGGTGGGGGCGCGAAGGCGCAACAAAGAATTCCTACCGTGAACGCATGCAGACTTCTCCTACCCGCACGGGTTACGACATCGACGACTGGAACGCCGAAGACGTCGAGGCCTGGAACAACGGTGGCGCGAAAATCGCACGCCGCAACCTGATCTGGTCGATCTTCGCCGAGCACGTCGGCTTCTCGGTGTGGTCGATCTGGTCGGTCATGGTGTTGTTCATGCCGCAGAACGTCTACCACATCGACGCCGCAGGCAAGTTCTTCCTGGTGGCGGTGCCGACATTGGTGGGCGCCATTCTGCGCATCCCGTACACGTTCGCCGTCGCCCGCTTCGGTGGTCGTAACTGGACCATCTTCTCGGCCCTGGCACTGCTGGTGCCCACCGTACTGACGCTGTATTTCATGGCGCACCCGGGCACTTCGTACACCACGTTCCTGATCGTGGCCGGCTTCGCCGGGCTGGGCGGTGGAAACTTCGCCTCCTCGATGACCAACATCAACGCCTTCTATCCGCAGCGATACAAGGGTTGGGCGCTCGGCCTGAATGCCGGTGGCGGCAACATCGGTGTCGCGGTAATCCAGATCGTCGGCCTGCTCGTCATCGCCACGGTCGGCAACCGGTCACCGCATCTGGTCTGCGCCGCATACCTGGTGCTGATCGCACTCGCTGCCGCCGGCGCATCGATGTTCATGAACAACCTCACCAACCAGCGCAGCGACGCCCGCTCGATGATCGATGTTCTGGCACATCGTGATTCGTGGCTGATCTCGTTGCTCTACATCGGTACGTTCGGATCATTCATCGGCTTCGGTTTCGCGTTCGGTCAGGTGCTCCAGATCAACTTCCTGGCCGGGCTGTCCCACGGCGGGCCCGTCACCTCGGCGATGACCGCGCAGGCCTCGCTGCACGCAGCCCAGATCGCGTTCATCGGACCCGTGCTCGGTTCGCTCTTCCGCCCCTTCGGCGGTTGGCTGTCGGACCGCTTCGGCGGTGGCAGGGTCACCCTCTACACGTTCTTCGCGATGATCCTCGCCACCGGCTGGCTGGTGGCAGCCGGCGCGGGCATCACCGCCCTCATCGCCGGATTCATCGCGCTGTTCATCTTGTCCGGGATGGGAAACGGCTCGGTCTACAAGATGATCCCGTCGATATTCGAGGCCAAGTCGAAAAGCATTGAACTCAGCATGGCGGAGCGCAGCGCATGGTCACTGCGGATGTCAGGTGCCCTGATCGGAATCGCCGGTGCGATCGGAGGACTCGGTGGGGTCGGTGTCAACGTTGCCCTGCGGGCGTCCTACCTGTCGCCGGCCAAATCCGCGACCATGGCATTCTGGGTGTTCCTCGGCTTCTACGTTCTCTGCGCAGTGATCACCTGGTTCGCCTACGTGCGGACACCGAAGACGGCCACCGTCGTCGGCGCCGACAACCCAGCGGTCGACAGCGCCGCGGCCGCCGCATGACCGCCGCACGCCGGACCGTCGTGGTCGTCGGACACGGCATGGTCGGCCACCGGTTCGTCGAGGCGCTCCGCGATCGTGACCGCGACGGGGACTGGCGGGTGGTCGTGCTGTGCGAGGAGTCGACGGCGGCCTACGACCGCGTCGGGTTGTCGTCCTACATCGACGGCTGGGACCGCACGACGCTGGCCCTGGCCGGAAACGACTACGCCGGAGACGAACTGGTGGACCTGCGGATCGGCGAGCCGGCCACCGCGATCGACCGGGAGAGCCGTCACGTCATTACATCAGTGGGGGAGCGGATCGGCTACGACGCGGTGGTGCTGGCCACCGGCTCGTACCCGTTCGTCCCACCGATCCCCGGCAGCGATCTGGACCGCTGCTTCGTCTACCGGACGCTGGACGACCTCGACGCCATCCGAGCGGCCGCCGCGGCGGCTCGCCCCGGGGCGGCCGGCATCGTCGTCGGCGGCGGTCTACTGGGTCTGGAAGCAGCCAATGCGCTCAAACTGCTGGGATTGACTCCCCATGTGCTGGAACGGTCCCCACGGCTGATGCCGATCCAGGTCGACGACGGCGGCGGTGCGCTGCTGAACCGGTTGATCACCGACCTCGGCATCGTCGTCCACACCGACGTCGCGTCCACCGAGATCGTCGACAGCGGTGACGGGATCAGGGTGTCGCTGTCCAACGGTGAACAGCTCGATGCCGCGGTGCTGGTGTTCTCTGCCGGCGTGCGCCCGCGCGACGAGCTGGCCCGGGTGAGTGGGATTGCGCTGGCCGAGCGTGGCGGGGTGCTGACCGACATCAGCTGCGCCACCGACGATCCGCAGGTGTACGCCATCGGTGAAGTAGCCGCGGTCGAAGGCCGCTGCTACGGCCTGGTCGCCCCGGGCTACACGATGGCCGAGGTGGTGGCCGATCGGCTGGTTGGCGGCACGGCCGAATTCCCGGGCGCAGACCTGTCCACCAAGCTCAAACTCCTCGGTGTCGACGTCGCCAGCTTCGGCGATGCGCACGCCAGCACACCCGGAGCGCTGGAGGTCGTGCTCAACGACGCCGTCAACCAGACCTACGCCAAACTCGTGGTCTCCGACGATGTCTCGACCCTGTTGGGCGGCATCCTGGTCGGCGACGCAGGAGCGTACTCCACTCTGCGCCCGCTGGTCGGCCGCCCGCTGCCCGCCGACCCCGCCACTCTGATCTCGCCGGCAGGGGCCGAGGTCGGGGTGGGCGCCCTGCCCGACGAAGCGCAGATCTGCTCGTGCAACGCGGTGTCGAAAGGAGCGATCAGCAGTGCCATTTCGCAAGGCGCCCACGACGTGCCGGCGATCAAATGTGCGACGGCTGCCGGAACCTCCTGCGGCAGCTGCATTCCCATGCTCAAACGGCTGCTCGAGTCGCAGGGCGTGGCGATGTCCAAGGCGCTGTGTGAACACTTCGCGCAGTCCCGCGCCGAGCTGTTCCAGGTCGTCGCATCGACCGGTATTCGCACTTTCTCGAAGCTGATCGCCGAACACGGCACCGGCACCGGCTGCGACATCTGCAAGCCCGCCGTGGCCTCGATCCTGGCAGCCACGTCGTCGGACCACATACTCGACGGCGAGACGGCCGCACTGCAGGACACCAACGACCACTTCCTGGCCAACATCCAGCGCAACGGCACGTATTCGGTGGTGCCGCGGCTGCCCGGTGGTGAGGTCACCCCAGAACAGCTCATCGTGATCGCCGAGGTGGCTCGCGATTTCGGCCTCTACACCAAGATCACCGGCGGCCAGCGCATCGACCTGTTCGGCGCCCGCGTCGAACAGTTGCCGCAGATCTGGAAGCGGTTGTTCGACGCCGGGATGGAATCCGGCCACGCGTACGGCAAGTCGCTGCGCACGGTGAAGAGTTGTGTCGGCTCATCCTGGTGCCGCTACGGCGTGCAGGACTCGGTGGCGATGGCCGTCGAACTCGAACTGCGCTATCGCGGACTGCGTTCACCGCACAAGATCAAGATGGGCGTGTCGGGCTGTCAACGCGAATGCGCCGAGGCGCGCGGCAAGGACGTCGGAGTGATCGCAACCGAGAAGGGATGGAATCTCTATGTCGGCGGCAACGGCGGCGCCACTCCCAAACATGCGCAACTGCTGGCCGGCGATCTCGATTCCGAAACACTGGTTCGCTACATCGACCGCTACCTGATGTTCTACATCCGCACCGCAGACCGCTTGCAGCGCACCGCTGTTTGGCAGGAGACCATCGAAGGTGGGCTTGATCACATCCGCGATGTGGTGTGCGAGGACTCGTTGGGCATCGCCGCCGAATTGGATGACGGCATGGCCCGTCATGTTGACGGCTACTCCGACGAATGGGCCGGAGTGCTCAACGACCAGGAAAAACTGAGTCGTTTCGTGTCGTTCGTCAATGCTCCCGAGGAGTCGGACCCGACCGTCGCGTTCGACGAGAGCGGGCCTCGCAAGGTGCCGCTGCTGCTGGGCATGCCGGGCAGCGTCAACGCAGCCGAAAGCCGAACGTAACAGCCGCGAAACACAACACCTGGAGGCTTGAAACCATGACAGTTCTTGCAGACACCCGGCTTGGGCTGGACCTTGATGTCTGGACGACGGCCTGCCCGCGGAGCGCACTGCTCTCCGGGCGCGGCGTCGCTGTGCTACTGCCCGACGGCGAACAGGCCGCGTTGTTCCTGTTGGCCGACGGCTCACTGGTCGCAGTCGGCAATATCGATCCGTTCGGCCGTGCGGCGGTGATGTCGCGCGGACTGGTCGGGGATCGGCGCGGCGAGCCCACCGTGGCGTCGCCCTTGCTCAAGCAGGTGTTCTCCCTGGTCGACGGTCGGTGCCTCGACGACGAGTCACGCGCACTGCCGGTCTACGACGTCAGGGTGGTTGATGGATTCGTCGAGATCAGAAGTCGCTGACCCTCTGGCCGGCTTCACCGTCGGGGTGACCGCCGCGCGCCGGGCCGAAGAACTCATCGCGCTCCTGGAGCGACGCGGCGCCGCCGTCGTCCACGCGCCGACGATCCGGATCGTTCCGCTGGTCGACGATGTCGAACTGCACCGGGTGACCGAGCAGCTCATTGCCGAACCGCCCGACCTGATGGTCGTGACAACCGGCATCGGCTTTCGGGGCTGGGTCGAGGCGGCCCACGGCTGGGACGTGCACGACGGCCTGCTCGCCGCACTGGCCTCGACCCGCATACTGGCCCGCGGCCCCAAGGCTCGCGGCGCGGTCCGCCAGGCCGGTTTGTGCGAGGAATGGAGCCCGGAGTCGGAATCGTCGGTGGAAGTGTTGGAGCGGCTGCTCTCCGAGGGTGTGGACCAACTGCGTATCGCGGTCCAGTTGCATGGTGCTGCCAGCGAATGGGAGCCCGACACCGACATCTGCGACGCGCTGACCCGAGCGGGAGCCCAGGTGGTTCGGGTGCCGGTCTACCGCTGGGAACAGCCCGATGACACCCGGCGCATCGATCACCTGATCTCGATGATCGTCAATTCCGACGTCGACGCGGTGAGCTTCACCAGTGCGCCGGCCGTCGCCTCCCTGCTGGACCGCGCGAAAGCGGTTGGTGCACTCGACTGTTTGATCCAAGCACTGCGTCACAACGTGGCGGTGTTCTGCGTCGGCCCGGTGACGGCGAGCCCCCTGGCCCGACTGGGTATCGAACCGCGCTCGCCGCAGCGTTACCGGCTCGGTGCGCTGGCCCGGTTGATCACCAACGAATTACCGGGCTTGGCAAAGCAATTCAGCGCAGGCGGCCACCACATCAGCGTCCGTAGCGCCAGCGTCGAGGTCGACGGTCAGCTCAAGGTGCTGCCCCCGGCCGCCATGGCTCTGCTGCGGCGGCTGCTGGTGGCGCCCGGACTGGTGGTGTCCCGCGAAGAGCTGCTCTCCGAACTGCCCGGTGGTGGTGACGATACCCACGCGGTCGAGACCGCGATGGCGCGGCTGCGCTCGGCGCTAACCGCCCCACGGGTGGTCCAAACGGTTGTCAAACGTGGTTACCGGCTCGCCGTAGATGGCGAGGTGACATGACACCCGACCTGGTTTTGGTCGCTCACGGCACCCGAAATCCGCTGGGGCTGGCCACTATCACCGAGATCGCGTCGGCGGTTGCCGAACACGTCGGTCCGGTGCGTACAGCTTTCGTCGACGTCCTCGGCCCCAATCCTCGTGAGCTGCTGGCAGATTCAGCGGCACCGACGGTTGTCGTTCCGGCGTTCCTGGCGTCGGGTTACCACGTCAACACCGATCTGCCGGCCCGGGTGACCGAAAGCGGCCATCCTGACGTCACGATCACGCCCGCGCTGGGGCCCGACCCGGTCCTGGCCCAGATCATGCACAGCCGATTGCTCGAGGTCGGCTGGACACCCGGCGATGTGGTGGTGATGGCCGCCGCCGGATCCTCGGACCCGGCCGCGCGACGCGAACTCACTCGGGCCGCGGGTCTGCTGGCCGAACTGGTGGGCGAAGTGCACCTCGGCTTCGTCGCAACAGGTTTGCCGACGGTCGCCGACCTGGCCGCCCGGATCCGTCGTTCCGGGCGGCGGGTGTTCATCGCCTCCTACCTGCTGGCACCCGGCGTCTTCCACACCAAGCTCGCCGGCTGCGGCGCGCACGCGGTGACCGACCCGCTGGGCTCCCACCCCGACCTCGTGAGGCTGCTGGCCCATCGATTCACGGCCCGTATCGGCAGTACGATTCACTGATTTGGCACCCACGGTGGCACCATTGATCGGTGTCCGCTGACGTGAGCCAAGATTCTCGAAGGACGCCGCTGACATTCTCAGCGGCCGACATCGATGAGGCCGGCCAGCGAATTTCCGACGTGGTCAGCCAGAGTCCGCTGCAGTACAGCGACCGGCTGTCGCAGGCCACCGGTGCCGATGTCTATTTCAAGCGCGAGGATCTGCAAAGCGTGCGGTCCTACAAGCTGCGCGGTGCCTACAACCTGCTCAAACAGCTCTCCGACGCCGAGATTGCCGCCGGAGTGGTGTGCTCATCGGCCGGAAATCATGCGCAGGGCTTCGCACTGGCCTGTCGGCTGATGGGCGTGCACGGTCGGGTCTACGTGCCGGCCAAGACCCCGAAACAGAAGCGCGACCGCATCCGCTACCACGGCGGGGAGTTCATCGACCTGATCGTCGGCGGCGCAACCTATGACCTTGCCGCAGAGGCGGCCCTCGACGATGTCGCCCGTACCGGGGCCACGCTGGTCCCGCCGTTCGACGATCTGCGCACGATGGCCGGGCAGGGCACGATTGCCGTTGAGATACTCTCCCAACTCGACGCCGAACCGGACCTGGTGGTCGTCCCGGTCGGTGGCGGCGGTTGCATCGCCGGCATCACCACGTACCTGGCCGAGCGGACGGCCAACACCGCCGTGCTCGGTGTTGAGCCGGCCGGTGCGGCATCGATGATCGCGGCGCTGGCCGCCGGCGGCCCGGTCGAGCTCGAGCACGTCGACCAGTTCGTCGACGGTGCCGCGGTCAAGCAGATCGGTGCGCTGCCGTATCAGGCACTGGCCGCGGCCGGCGACATGGTCTCGGTGACGACGGTCGACGAGGGCGCGGTCTGCACAGCCATGCTCGACCTGTACCAGAACGAGGGCATCATCGCCGAGCCTGCCGGCGCGCTGTCGGTGGCCGGGCTGTTGGAGGCCGACGTGGAACCGGGGTCGACGGTGGTGTGCCTGATCTCCGGCGGCAACAATGACGTTTCACGGTACGGCGAGGTGCTCGAGCGGTCGTTGGTCCACCTGGGACTCAAGCACTACTTCCTGGTCGACTTCCCACAGGAGCCAGGCGCGCTGCGCCGGTTCCTCGACGAGATCCTCGGTCCAGGAGACGACATCACGCTGTTCGAGTACGTCAAGCGAAACAACCGGGAGACCGGTGAGGCACTGGTGGGTATCGAGCTCGGCTCGGCCGCCGGGCTCGACGGGTTGCGAGCCCGAATGGATACCTCCGGTCTTCACGTCGAAGCGCTGGAACCCGGCTCGCCGGCCTACCGGTATTTGACCTAACCGTTGCTGCGGAATCGCTGCTCAGTACTCGAATTCGGCGGTCAAGCCGAATTCCGCGAGGGTGCCGGCGGTGATCTCGCGTAGGTCGTCCTGGGTGTTGGAGCGCCCGGGCAGCCACCCGCTCACCCTGATGAAGACCTTCTCCGGACTTCGCCCCGATGCCAAGTACAGTTGCCCGCCCATGGCTTCCAACACGCTCAGTTTCATGTCCGGTTCGAGGTTTCGCAGGTAGGCGTAATCCGCGTCCGTGCCGTCGGGCCGGTTCGCCGAGGCCGAAAGTTCACCGACATTGGAGCACGTGACCGGAAGGGCTGAACCGCCCGCGGCCACCCCCGCCAATTTCCTGATCGCCCACAGCGGTGTCAGCGGCGCCAGCGGCAACGGCGCAAGCCAGTCGTTGTCGGGATCCTCCATCGCCGTGAGAGTGCCCTGGGTGATCGCGGTCTGCATCTCCGACAGATTCGTCGTCGCGTGCGCCGGGTCGACGGTGACGTCGACAGCCGTGAGCGCATTTCCGCGGGAATCGCCTTCGGTGCGTACCGATACCGAGAATCGGAGGGTGACGGTGCCGTCGTCCTTGACCCGGCCCGCCCGTACCGCGAGCCGGGACGTGATTCCGGCCGCCAGCGAATTACTGGTGCCCCCAAGCCGTTTCGCACATGCATCCCATTCCGCAAGATCTACGAAAGCGATCAGGGCAGGCACCTCGACCACGGGATCCGCACCCTCGGCAGGTCGCGATGGAGCCGCTTTCGGCGAGGATTTCAGCTCGTGGCGGTCGCGCCGGGCCCGCCGGACGACTGAAGCCACCGCGTGCCCGAGGTCCGGGAGATCCTTGACGGTACGCCGGAGGTCCTCCCGTACCGCCCGCCCGAGTGTGCGCGATCTCGGCGGGGGGTAACCCAGATCGAGCGTTCGTCCCTCCGCGGCGTCTTGTAGTGCTTGGAGGAATCCGATTGCATCGACCATCGTGTGGGTGACCACCAGACTCACCGCGGTGCCCCCGTCATCCAGTGGGAGCACACCGAGGTGCCAGCCAGGTCCCCACTCCGGGTCGATCGGCAGGCGCACGCGTTCGTCGGCCCAGGTGGTGATGTCGGTGCGCGGTCGCGCCGTCGTGGCGAAGTCGATGTCCTCGTCGGCCGCCGACGCCGACACCCAGTGGTCGCGGGCGAACGGCAGCGGTGATCGTTCGATTCTGCGGCCCAACAATCCTTGTCCGAGATTGCGGTGGAATCGGCGCAAGCCCTCGACGTCGATGGGGCGGTCGTAGATCCAGGTGACCTGAATCAGCGCCTGGTGAACCGCCCGCAACGCCACAAATGCCGCTTGATCGAGATACGCGAGCGTGTTGTCTTTCCGCTCAACGGCTTTCGGGTCTGTGCCGGATGCGGCGGTGGTGAGGAGATGGGCCAGGTATTTCGCCACCGCCGCTGGGGTCGGGTGGTCGAGAGTCAGGGTCGCCGGCAGCGTGACGGCGAGGCGCTGGTTGAGGCTGTTGCGTAGCTGCAGGGCGGTCAGCGAGTCCATGCCGAGGTCCTTGAACGGACGGTCGGCGTCCAGGGCCGCCGGGTCGGGATGGGCCAGTACCGCGGCAGTGGTGGACGTGACCATGTCGGTGAGCGTGCCCAGCCGCTGTCCCGGGCTTTGGGCGGCCAGGTCGGCGGCCAGTGTGCGAGAGCTCGCCGCGGCGGCCCGCGGCCGGATACGGGTGGGTCGGGGCGCGGAGGCCGATCGCGTATCGCCAGTGGTCGCGGGCTCGTCGACGCCGCCGACGGTCAGTGCGTCGATCGTGATGACCGGGGCGCCTGCGGAATCGGTCGCATGCACTTGGAAGGTGTCCTCGCCGGTGCGGGCCAACCGGACGTACAGCTGGGTGGCCGCGGTGGCATATAGGGCGACCCCGGAGAAGGTGTTGGGGATCTGCAGCGGGGCATCGCCGGTGGAGTCCACGAGGAAGGTCAGCGGCTGCAGGGCGGCATCGAGCAGCGCGGGATGGATTCCGTAGCCGCCGACGTCGGTCCCGGCGGGCAACGCCACTTCGGCGTGGATGACGTCCGGTGCCTCCTGCTCGGTACCCATTGCCTGCACCGAGCGGAACAAGCCGCCGTAGCGGTGACCCCGTTGGGCAAGCCTGTCGTAGAAGCGGTCCTGGTCGACGGCCGTCAAGTTCGGCGTCGGTGTGGACGGGGGAGGAGCTGAGTTCTGATCGGGACTCAGCGCGCCGCCGGCGTGCAACGTCCACTCACCGCCGGGGGCGCGTCCGTGCACGGTGAACGGCCGACGTCCAGTCTCATCGAGCGGCTGCACCATGATTTGTATATCGGTCGGCATTTCATCGGACAGCGTTACGACGGTGTGCATGACAAGGTCGTCGATGACCGGGCAGTCGCTCAATTCTCCTGCGCGCAGCATCATTTCGACGATGCCGGCCGCGGACAGCATCGTGGTGCCCAGGAGCTGATCGCCGGCCAGCCACGGTGGGGTGGTCGCGGATAGCCGGGAGGTGACCATGACTTGGTGCTGGTCGGCCAGTTCGGCGACGGCGCCCAACAACGGGTGATCGGCACGGTCGAGACCGAAACCCCCGGCGTCTCCGCTCGGCGCCGAAGCCAGCCAGTAGCGGCGGTGCTGGAAGGCGTAGGTGGGCAACTCGACGGTGTGGGCATGCGGGTAGAGGGCCGACCATGACGGGCTGTGGCCGTGATTGTGCAGCTGTCCCAGCGCGGTGGCCAAGCTTTCCTGAGCCGGCCGGTCGCGGTGCAGGGTGATGACCACCGCCGACTGGCTCGCCCCGTCGAATTGAGCCAGGGTATCGGTGATCGCCGGGGCCAGCACCGGATGCGGCGACAGCTCGACGAACGTGCAGACACCGGCGGCCAGCCGTTCGAGCACCCGGTCGTGAAACCGCACCGGCTCACGCAAATTTCGGTACCAGTAGTCGGCGTCCATTGTGGTGGTGTTCAAGGCGTCGGCCGAAACACCTTCTCCCACCGTCGAATACAGCGGTGTGTGCGAAGCCGCCGGTTTGAGGTCGGACAGTTCGGCAAGCAGGTGCTGGCGAGTCGGCTCGACCTGGGCTGAATGCGAGGCGTAATCGACGGCGATGGAACGGATATGCACGCCGTCGCGCTCACAGGCGGCGGTGAACTCTGCCAGTGCTGCCGCCTCGCCGCTGACAATGGTGTGGGAGGGCCCGTTGACCGCGGCGATGCTCAGGGCGTGTTGCCACCGTGCCAATAGCGGCGTCACCTGATCGGCGGGCAACAGGACCGACGCCATGCCGCCGGTACCGCGCAACGAGCTGAGGGCTCGGCTGCGCAGCGCCACCACCTTCGCGGCCTCGGGCAGTGACAGTGCTCCGGCGATGTAGGCCGCGGCGATCTCGCCCTGGGAGTGGCCGATCACAGCGTCGGGAACGATGCCGTAACCGGCCAGGACCTCGGCCATGGCGACCATCATCGTGAACAGGACGGGTTGGATGACCTCGACGCGGTCCAGCGCGGGGGCTGACGGCTCCTGACGCAACACGTCGCGCACCGACCAGTCGGTGAAGGGGCGCAACGCCTCGTCACAGGCGTCGACGGTGGCCGCGAACACCCGGTGGTGCTCATAGAGGTCGCGGCCCATGCCCGGGTACTGAGCACCTTGGCCGGGCAACACGAAGATGGTCTTCCCACGGAGGTGGGAAAGGTGGTGGGGCCCGAGCACCTGCGGATGTGGCTGGCCGGTGCGCAGCGCGTCCAATGCCGCCAGCAGGTCGGTGGTGGTCGAGGCGGTGATCACGGCGCGGTGAGCGTGATGGGCGCGGGTGGCGCCCAGGCTGTAGGCCACATCGCTCGGGCCAACGTCGGGATCGGCCGCCAGCTGGCGGTGTAGCCGGTCGGCCTGCGCGCTCAACGCCGACGAGCTGCGCGCCGACACCGGCCACAGCCGTACCCCGAGATCGGCGTCGGCATCGGCCGGTTGCTCCGGCTGCGCGCCGGTTTCGGCGGCGGGAGGCTGCTGCAGGATCACATGGGCGTTGGTGCCACTGATCCCGAACGAGGACACCGCCGCGGTGCGCGGGTGATCGGAGTGCGGCCACGGCACCGCGCTGGTGAGCAGCCGAACCGTGCCTGCCGACCAATCGACATGCGGGCTGGGGCGATCGACGTGCAGGGTAGGTGGCAGGCAGTCGTGCTTGAGCGCCTCGATCATCTTGATGATCCCGGCCGCACCAGCCGCAGCCTGGGTATGGCCGATGTTCGACTTGATCGACCCGAGCCACAGCGGGTGTTCCGGCGCGCGGTTCGCGCCGTAGGTGGCGATCAGCGCGCCGGCCTCGATCGGGTCGCCCAGACTGGTGCCGGTGCCGTGCGCCTCGACGGCATCGACCTGATCGAGCCCGACACCGGCGTTGGCTGCGGCCTCGGTGATGACCAGTTGCTGAGCGCTGCCATTGGGGGCGGTCAAGCCGTTGGAGGCGCCATCCTGGTTGATCGCCGAACCCTTGACCACAGCCAGTACCGGGTGATTGTTGCGCTCGGCATCGCTGAGTCGTTCCAGCACCAGCAGAGCAGCACCCTCACCCCAGCCGGTGCCATCGGCATTGGCGGAGAACGCTTTACAGCGCCCATCGGCGGCGAGCCCACGCTGCCGGGCGAACTCGGTGAACACCGATGGTGTGGCCATCACCGTGACACCGCCGGCCAGAGCGAGCGTCGATTCGCCGTTGCGCAACGACTGGCACGCCAGGTGGGTAGCGACCAGCGACGACGAGCACGCCGTATCGATGGTCACCGCGGGGCCCTGCAGACCCAGCGCGTACGAGATGCGCCCGGAGGCCACGCTGGAGGAAGTACCGGTCAGGCCGTATCCCTCCGCGCCATCGGAGCCACCCGCTCCGTAGGTCTGCGACCACGCACCGATGAAGACACCGGTCCTCGAGCGTGCCAGACCGGCCGGGTTGATGCGGGCGCTTTCCAACGCCTCCCAGCAGACTTCCAAGAGCACCCGCTGCTGGGGATCCATGGTCTGGGCCTCGCGTGCGGAGATCCCGAAGAACTCCGCATCGAAGTCGCCCGCCTCCGGCAGGAAGCCTCCTACCCGGGTGTAGGTCTTGCCGACCGCATCGGGATCCGGATCGAACAAGTCCGCCAGGTTCCAGCCCCGGTCGGTGGGGAAGTCGCCGAGCACTTCGGTCCCGCCGGCCACCATGTCCCACAGCGCTGCGGGTGAATCCACGCCGCCGGGAAACCGGCACGCCATGCCCACCACCGCGATCGGTTCGCCTGGGTCCACGCTCGACCCGACCGGGGCGGTCGGCGCCGCCGAACCGGCCATCACCCTGCCGAGATGGGCGGCCAGCTCGTTCGGGGTGGGGTGATCGAATGCGAGTGTGGGGGGCAACGGCAACCCGGTGACCGTCCTGAGCCGATCGAGCAACTCGGTCGCCTTCACCGAGTCGAATCCCATGTCCCGGAACGGGCAGTCGGGATCGACTTCGTCCGCCGTGAGATTCTCCAGCACGGTCGCGACTTGGGTGCTCACCTGTCCGACGAGGATGTCCTGCTGCTCTGCACGCAGAGTGCGAAGGCGTTGCGACCAGCCCGCGTCCGGGGTGACATCGATGCCCTCGGCCGCTCTCGGCACCGGCGCTCGGACCAGCTCGTCGAGCCGGGTGAACTCGCCGCCGCGATAAAGCTTCAAGGAGTCTCGCCGCCTGACCTTGCCGCTGGTGGTCAGAGGTATCGAATGGGGCGGCACCATGACGAGGTCGGCGATCCCCAGTTCATGGGTTCTCGACACCGCCGCGGCGATCTTGCGCTTGACGTCGGTTACTCGCTGCGCGGCCTCCGCGGGATCGCCACCGGCCTTGAATTCGACTATGGTGACCAGCTTTTCGACACCGTCGTCGTCGGGAACGGCTCCCGCGACGACACGGCCCGCGGTGATCTCCTGGATTGTGGCCTCGATATCGTCGGGCGCGTAATTGCGTCCGTAGACGATCAGCAGATCCTTGATCCTGCCGACGATGAACAGTTCGCCGGCGGAGAAGAAGCCCAGATCGCCGGTCCTCAGCCACGGCGACCCGGGCGTGCCGTCAGACGGATCGACAAGCTCGGCGCCGAAGGTGCGTTCAGTTTCTTCGGGCTTCTGCCAGTACCCCTCACACACGTTGTCGCCGCGCGTCCAGATCTCGCCGACAGTTCCCTCGGGACATTCGACACGGGCCTCGGGATCGACGATCCGCACCATCGGCGACGTCGGCAGGCCGTAACTGACCAACGCCGTACCCTGGCCACCGGCACATCGCTTGGCTTCGCCTGCAGTCAGTCGCTCCGATTCGAAGTACTGCGTCTGCGGTGGTTCGCCCGTCGCGCGGGTGGCCACATAGAGGGTGCCTTCGGCGAGCCCATAGGAGGGTCGCAGTGCCTCGGGTCGCAGGTTGAAGCGCGCGAAACGCTCAGCGAAACGCCGCAACGTCGAAGGGTTCACCCGTTCAGCGCCGTTGAGGATGTTGCGAACGCTGCCGAGGTCGAGGCCCGACAGGTCTTGGTCGGAGGTCTTTGCCGCTGCCAGTTCGAAAGCGATGTTGGGCCCGGCCGAGAACGCATGGGGGTGGCTTGCCAACAACTGCATCCACCGCGCCGGTCGCTGCAGAAACGCCGGTGGGCTCGTCAATACGCTGCGCATTCCATGGAAGATCGGGAAGGCGATATTCAAGATCAAGCCCATGTCGTGGAAGAACGGCAGCCACGACACCACAGTGCTGTCCGGCGGAGCCACGCCATCCTCGTAGTAGGCGGCCCTCAGCTGCTCGCAATTTACTTGAATATTCTTGTGCGAGACCATAACTCCCGCTGGTGTGCGGGTCGAACCTGAGGTGTACTGCAGGTGTGCGGTACTCGGCAGGCCGCTGGCGTCAGTGGCGGCCCCGGTCTCGGAGTCGAGATCCACCAGATCGACCTCGACGACCGCTATCGCGTCCCCGCCAGGCTTGGGCCTGATGTACTGGGCGATGTCGCCTGCGACCGCGGATGTGGTGAGGATGGTAGCTGGCAACGCGTCGAGTAGTACCGAACTCACCCGCTCATCCCCGGAGCCGGGCATCGGAAGCGGCAGTGGAACCGCGATCTGGCCGGCCTGCAAAGCGCCCAGAAAACCAAGAAGGTACGCGATTCCCTGGGGCGCAAGTATCACCGCCCGGTCGCCGGTTGAGCCACAAGCTTTCAGCTCCCGCGCGACGTTCGACGTCTGGCGGTAGAGCCGCGCCCAGGTCAGGGTCTCGGCGACCCCTGCGGGATCCAGCTCGTAATCGACATACGTAAACGCTGGCTCATCTGGCTGCGTGCGGGCACGCTCACGTAACACCCCCGGGAGGGACGACTCGTCCACAGCGGATGACGATACCTCCGGATGTCGACTCGACCTGAACGTTTGCCAAAACGTTGCTCACCCGGCGGCCCCGGTCAGCGCGACCAGCACGGAATGGCCGGGAAGGGCGGAACCGGCCGGCCCAACAGCGGGGTCACCCCAATGCAGCAACACCTCGCCGGTGACCGGTACGTCCACCATTTGCTCGCCGAGGTTGCAGGCGATCGCAATCCGACCGCGTCGCAGCACAATCCAGCGCTCGTCCTCGTCGTAGTCGATCACCAGGTGTGGCAGCCACGCGTCGGCCATATCGGGCTCGTCGCGCCGCAACGCAATCAGCCTCCGATAGAACGCCAGGAGCTCAGCATGCCTGCCTTCGTGAACCTCCTCCCACTTCAGCTTCGAGCGGAGGAATGTCTGCGGATCCTGCGGGTCGGGGATATCGTCGGCATCCCAGCCGTGGTCGGCGAATTCGGCCTTGCGACCCTCGGCGGTCGCCTTGGCCAGCTCTGGCTCGGTGTGCGAGCTGAAGAACTGGAACGGGCTGGACGCCGCCCACTCCTCACCCATGAAAAGCATTGCGGTATAGGGCGACCCCACCGCGAGTGCGGCCTTGATGGCGAGCTGACCGTAATCGAGGTTCTGCGACGGCCGGTCACCGGTTGCGCGATTGCCGACCTGGTCGTGCGTGCATGTGTAGGCCGTCAGCCGGGTCGCCGGGATGAGCGTCTTGTCCAGCGGCCTGCCGTGCCTGCGGTGCCGGAACGATGAATAGGTGCCGGCGTGGAAGTAGCCGTTCTGCAAGGTGGAGGCCAGCGCCGAGATGGAGCCGAAATCGGCGTAGTAGCCCTGCTGTTCGCCCGACACCGCGGAGTGGATGGCGTGATGGATGTCGTCGTCCCACTGCGCGGTCAAGCCGTATCCGCCGCGGTCGCGGGGGGTGATCAGCCGTGGGTCGTTGAGGTCGCTCTCGGCGATCAGCGACAGCGGCCGGCCCAGAATCGCTGATAGCGCATCGGTTTCGGCGGCCATCTCCTCGAGGATGTGGATCGCCGTGTTGTCGACCAGCGCGTGCACCGCATCGAGCCGCAGCCCGTCGGCGTGGAAATCGCGCATCCAGCGCAGCGCGCAGTCGATGATGTAGCGGCGCACCTCGTCGGCGTCGGGCCCGGCCAGGTTGATGCCCTCGCCCCACGGGTTGCTCACCGAGGACAGATACGGCCCGAACTTGGGCAGGTAGTTACCCGACGGGCCGAGGTGGTTGAACACCGCGTCGATCAGCACACCGAGACCACGGTTATGCGCGGCATCGATCAGGCGCACCAAACCATCTGGGCCGCCGTATGGTTCGTGCACCGCGTACCACAGCACGCCGTCGTACCCCCAGCCGTGATCGCCGTTGAAGGCGTTGACGGGCATCAGCTGGACGAAGTCGACACCGAGGTCCACCAGGTGGTCCAGTTTCTCGATCGCGGCGTCGAAGGTGCCCTCCGCCGTAAACGTGCCGGTGTGCAGCTCGTAGATCACCGCACCCTCGATGGAGCGGCCCGCCCACTGCGAGTCCGACCATTGGGCCGCCGAGGCGTCCCAGAGCTGAGACCGTTCGTGCACGCCGTCAGGCTGGCGTGCGGACCGCGGATCGGGCAACACGGCCGGATCATCGTCCAGCACGAAGCCGTACCGGGCGTCGGGAGCGCCGTCGACTTCCGCGCGCCACCAGCCATCGTCATCGGCGGTCATGTCGTGGAGCTGCCCGTCGACGTCGACGCGCACGAGCAGTGGCAACGGCGCCCACACCGCGAATTCAGGCATCTGATTTCTCCAGCAGAACGACGGGCAGCTCGGCGAACAGGTCACCGGCCGGTATCGGACCCGTCCAGCGCGCGCCCGTCAGCCGGTCGGTCCACACCCCCTCCGGCAGCGGCAGAACCGTGTCACCCCAGCCGTCGTGGTGAAGGTGGACGGTCCAGCGGGTTACCGCGACCAGCACGTCCACCCCTCGTTGGAACGCCACGATGTGCGGAGCGGCAACGCCGGTGGCGAGCACCGGGCGGTAGTCGCCGGACAGGAACGCTTCGGGGTGATCTCGGCGGGCGTGCAGCGCCGCTCGGACCACCCGAATCTTGCTGTGTGACAGGCGTTCCAGTTCAGCACCGCGTACCGAGTAGTCGACCGGCCTGCGGTTGTCGGGGTCGACGAGGCTGTCTTCCCACAGCTCGGTGCCCTGATAGACGTCGGGGATGCCGGGGACGGTCAGCGCCAGCAGCTTTTGACCGAGCGCGTCGCTGTGCGCGTGCGGCTCGAGTTGGACCACCACGCCGGTCATCTCGGTGGCCACCGGACCGTCCAGGATGGCGTCGAGCCAGGCGTGCACTCCGTCCTCGAAGGCGGTGTCCGGGTCGTTCCACGAGGTATGCCAGCCGGCTTCCCGGATCGCCTTCTCGGTGTAGGCATGCAGGCGGGCGCGCAGCTCGTCGGTGATCTGCCCGTCGGCCGGCCACACCCCGAACATGTTCTGCAGCAGGAACAATGCAGTCGCAGGATCCGGCGCTGGCGTGGTGGTCTGCCAACTACCCACGAACTCGGCCCACAGCGACGGCACCTGCGACAGCACACCGATACGGGCCCGCACATCCTCGCCGCGTTTGGTGTCGTGGGTGGACAGCGTGGTCATCGACTTCGGCCACAGCCGACCGCGAACCACCGCTCTGCGATGGAACTCCGCGGCGCTGACGCCGAACCGCTCCGGCTCGCCACCGACCTCGTTGAGCGAAACCAGCCGGGCGTCGCGATAGAAGTAGCAGTCCTCCACCGACTTCGCTGTCATCGCCCCGCACAGTTGCTGTAGCCGTGCGCCCGGTTCGGAGTCACCGGCCAGCGCGGCCGATACCAGCTCCAGCGGAACGGCGAGCTCCGGCTTGGCGGCAGCGGTGTGCGCGATCGCGCCTGCCAGCACCGTGGACAGATTCAGGTAATCCGACCGATACACTCCGACATTCGTCAGCAGGGCCACCACGGCGTCCGGCAACTGCGGGTGATCGGCACCCACCGTCGCCGCGATCGAGCGACACAGCCGGGCCAGCTCGCTGGACAGGGTATTGGTTGCCGCGCCGATCTTCAACTGGCGCAACAGTTCCGGTGCGCCGGCGTAATCGAACCCGTTGGCATCGACGAGTTCGGTCAGCGCCTCGGCGCCGGTCGGGTCGACGAAGATCCCGCCGACTTCGCGTAGTACGTCGTAGCCGGTCGTGCCGTCGATGGGCAGCGACGGGTCGAGCGGCTCGTCGACACCGAGGATCTTCTCGATGACGATCCAGGCCTGCGGCCCGGTCAGTTCGCGCAGCCAGCGCAGGTACCCGGCGGGATCGGTCAGGCCATCGGGGTGATCGATGCGCACACCGTCGACCAGACCGTCGGTGAACCAGCGGGCCACTTCGGTGTGCGACTTCTCGAACACCACCCGGTCCTCCTGGCGCAGACCCGCCAGCGAGGTGATCGAGAAGAACCTGCGGTAGCCACACACGCCGTTGCGCCACCCGATCAGCTTGTACGCCTGGCGGTCGTGCACTTCGGCGCCGGAGCCGTCGCCGGTGCCGGGAGCGATCGGGAACGCCAAGTCGCCGAGCCGCAGCAGGTCGCCGTCGACCTTCAGGTCCGCGACATCGCCTTCAGAACCCAACACTGGCAACAGGATTCGTCCTTCGGGGTCAGCTGACCAGTCGATATCGAAGTACGTCGCATAGGGAGACTGCCGACCGTGCTGCAGCACATCCCACCACCAGGGGTTGCGCTGTGGCTGGTCCACTCCGACGTGGTTGGGCACGATGTCGACGACCAATCCCAGCCCGCGGGACTTGGCCGCCTCGGCCAGTCGGGCCAAGCCCTCGGCACCGCCCAGTTCCTCGGACACCGTCGTCGGATCGGTGACGTCGTAACCGTGGGTGGAGCCCGGCGCGGCGGTCAGGATGGGGGACAGGTAGAGGTGTGAGATGCCGAGCCCGTCGAGATAGTCGACGAGTTTCTCGGCGTCGGCGAAAGTGAACGCGTCGCCCGCCGAAGCGCCCCGTAGTTGAAGGCGATAGGTGGACAGCACCGGGTAAGCCATAGCTGAGCCTGTTCCCGCTAGGCGGTCTTTTGAAGCACCAAAACCGAGTGAGATGGCACGGTGATCGTCTCGCCCGCTTTCACCACCACATCGGTGTTGCCGGTGCCGTGCCAGGTGTCCAGGACGGCACTCCACTGTTCGGCGTATTCACTGTCGGGAAAGGTGAACTCGATGGCCTTCTTATGGGCGTTGAAGCACAGCAGGAACGAGTCGTCGACCACCGCCTCACCGCGCGCATTGGGTTCCGGTATCGCTTCGCCGTTGAGGAAGGCGCCCACGAACTTGAACCCGGAGCCCCAGTCCTCGTGGGTCATCTCCGTGCCGGCCGTGGTGAGCCAGGCGATATCGCGTACCTGATCACCGGTGCGGATCGGTTCACCGTCGAAGAACCGCCTGCGGCGAAATACCGGATGTGCCTTACGCAGGGCGGTCACCTTCGCGGTGAACTCGAGCAAGTCGGCGTTGGTCTCCTTCAAAGACCAGTCCATCCAGGAAAGCGGCGAATCCTGGCAGTAGACATTGTTGTTGCCCTGCTGCGTGCGGCCGATCTCGTCGCCGTGGGCGATCATCGGGGTGCCCTGCGACAGCATCAGCGTCACCAGGATGTTGCGCATCTGCTGATGACGCAGAGCCAGGATCTGCGGATCGTCGGTCGGACCTTCCACGCCGCAGTTCCACGATCGGTTGTGGCTCTCGCCGTCGCGGTTGTCCTCGCCGTTGGCCTCGTTGTGTTTCTCGTTGTAGGACACCAGGTCGGCGAGGGTGAAGCCGTCGTGGCAGGTGACGAAGTTGATGCTCGCGCTGGGCCGGCGCCCGGTCGCCTCATAGAGGTCCGACGACCCGGTCAGGCGGGAGGCGAACTCGCCAAGCGCGGCGGGCTGGCCGCGCCAGTAGTCGCGGACGGTGTCGCGGTACTTGCCGTTCCACTCGGTCCACAACCCCGGGAAGTTGCCGACCTGGTAGCCGCCCTCGCCGACATCCCACGGCTCGGCGATGAGCTTGACCTGGCTGATCACCGGATCCTGCTGCACCAGGTCGAAGAACGCCGACAACCGGTCCACGTCGTAGAACTCCCGGGCCAGGGTCGAGGCGAGATCGAAGCGGAACCCGTCGACGTGCATCTCGAGCACCCAGTACCGCAGCGAGTCCATGATCAGCTGCAGGGTGTGTGGATGCCGGGCGTTGAGGCTGTTGCCGGTGCCGGTGAAGTCTTTGTACAAGCGTTTGTCGTCGTCTAGCAGCCGGTAGTAGGCGGCGTTGTCGATACCGCGGAAGTTGACCGTCGGGCCCAGGTGGTTGCCCTCGGCGGTGTGGTTGTAAACGACGTCGAGGATCACCTCGATACCGGCCTCGTGGAACAAGCGGACCATCGTCTTGAACTCGGCCACCGCGCCGCCGGCGTGGTGGGTGGCCGCATACTGCGAGTGCGGCGCGAAGAAGCCGAAGGTGTTGTAGCCCCAGTAGTTTCGCAACCCCAGATCGAGCAGTCGGTGGTCGTGCATGAACTGGTGCACCGGCATCAGCTCGATGGCGGTCACGTTCAGGCTCTTGAGATGCTCGATGATCACCGGGTGGCTCAGCCCGGCATATGTTCCGCGCAGTTCCTCGGGAATCCCCGGATGAGTCTGCGTCATGCCCTTGACATGGGCCTCGTAGATGATCGTCTCGTGGTACGGCGTCCGCGGCGGATGGTCGGAGCCCCATTGGAAGAACGGGTTGATCACCACGCTGGTCATGGTGTGCCCCAGCGAATCGACCTTCGGCGGGTTACCGCCGGACGCCAGGTCCTCGGCTTCGAGATCGTAGGAGTACAGCGCCTGGCCGAAGTCGAAATTGCCGTGGAAGGACTTGCCGTACGGATCGAGCAGCAGCTTGCTGGGATCGCACCGGTGCCCGGCAGCCGGATCCCACGGGCCGTGGACCCGATATCCGTAACGCTGACCAGGGGTGACTGTCGGCAGGTAGGTATGCCAGACGAACCCGTCGACTTCCTCGAGATTGATCCGGGTTTCGGCACCGTCTTTGGCGATCAGACAGAGCTCGACTTTGTCGGCGACTTCGGAGAACAGCGAGAAATTCGTGCCGGCGCCGTCATAGGTGGCCCCCAGCGGGTACGGGGCGCCCGGCCACATCGTGATCAGCGTGGGCTCGCTCGACGACATCTCTAGACCTTATCGACGTGGCACGCGGCGTGCGCAAGTCGTCACCACCAACCGGTGGCTGCTCCCAGCTGCCTGCCCAGTTCCGGGATCAGCGTGCGCATGTACGTCGCAGAGATGTGATGAGAATCGTGGTAGACCAGCACATTTCCCTCGACCGCGCGGCACACGCTGGGCCGGCACACCGCGTCGCTGAGGTCGAGGACCCGCATCTGGGGGAACTGCGCCAGGAAATCAAGGGTCTGGTTGCGGTCGGAGAGCACCTCGGAGCGCTTGATGCCGCATGACTCCGCGTCGCCGCCCTTGGCCAGGCAATCCGTAGGGAAGAACGGTTCGCCGTTGCGTACCAGCCATGGTGTGTCACGCATCGCCAGGATGGGAATGTTGTTGTCCGACAAGGTTTGCCAGATCCCGATGTAGGTGGCAGGCATGACGTCGCCGGGCTTGATGTTCCACGGCCGGGTCGAGGTGGTGAACACGAAGCTCGGGTGGTCGCTGATCAGCTTGGCCATCACCCGGTCGTTCCACTCGTGGCAGTTCGGGTAGGGCCGGTTGTCGCCCATCACCAGCGGTTCCAGCTCGGTGGTCAGCGGACAACCCATCTTCAGATACGTGACGATCTTGAAGTGGTGCATCTTGGCCAGCGCGTCCAGAGCGGTGATCCAGTGCTCGGCGTGTGACCCGCCGGCCAGCGCGATTGTCCTGGTCGCGGACAAATCGCCGTAGGTGCAGTTGATGACCCCGACGTTGTCGAAATCACTGATGCAACCGTCGTTGGTGGTCTCGGGCAGGTCGTTCTTGGCCTCGAGCACGGTGGGCCGCATCGGCAGCTTCGGGACCCGGGCATGGTCGGTCAGCGCCCGCGCGCCGGGATAACCCACGGTCGAGAGCATCACCAGCTCCTTGCCGTGCGAACGCTGAACGGTGACGTGCTCGCGCCAGGTGAACGACGTCGCCGTCAGCGCCACCCCCAGCATGGCGACGGTCGTGCCCAGCGCGATCGTCGGGCGACGGAGGCGGACGCGCCACGGGATGGTGGGCTGGGGTGTCACCGGCGCCACCGCACCGCGCCGGAAACGCAGGGGCTCTTCGACATACCGCATCGTCAGATAGGCCAGCACCCCGGAGATGGCGAGGATGACGGCGCCGTCGACAAAACCGGCCCGGCTTCCGTCGGTGTGGGCCAGCCAGAAGATCAACAGTGGCCAGTGCCACAGATACAGCGAGTAGGCCATCGCGCCGAGCGTCACCAGCGGGCCGGCGGACAACAGCCGGTTGGGCAGCGGCAGTCGGTCCCTGGTGGACGGGCGCGCCTGCCGGTTCGCCGCGGCCAGGATCATCAATAACGTCGCTCCGACCGGCACCAGCGCCCAGGGGCCGGGAAACTGGTGAACGCCGTCGATCAGCGCGCCGCACGAGACGATTGCCGCCAGCCCCACCATGGCTGCCGCCGTGCGCAGCCACATCGGCCATCGGACGTAGGGCACCGCCGCGCCGACGAGGACGCCGAGTAGCAGCTCCCACGCGCGGGCGAAGCTGTTGTAGTAGTTGGCCATCTGATCGGTGACGTGAAGGACGGCGGCAAAGCTGAATGACGCGATGGCGAGGACCGCCAGCAAAGCGACGAACGTTGCGCGCAGACGTTGGCGAAGCCTGCGTCCCAGCAAATAGGCGAACGCGAAAATAAGAATGAGGAACGAAAGGTAGAACTGGCCCTGAACGGACATTGACCAGATGTGCTGCAGCGGGCTGACCGCCTCGCCGGCGCGTAGATAGTTGGACGCCGTCGACGACAGCTCCCAGTTCTGGTAGTACGCCAGGCTCGCCAGGCTCTGATCAGCAAAGGTCTCCCAGCGAGTCTGGGGCTGTATGAATATCGTCAAAACGGCCCCGGCGGCAAGCACCACGACGAGCGCGGGTAGCAGCCGGCGGACCAGTCTGCGGATCTCTGGCCAAGGTGACAGCGAAGAGTCGGGATTCAGCGCGGTGCGCAACAGTGAACCGCCGAAGAAAAAGCCGGACAGCACCAGGAAGACATCGACCCCACCCGAAACGCGGCCGAACCATACGTGGAACACCGCCACGAGGGCGATCGCCAGCCCACGAAGGCCGTCGAGATCGTGGCGGTAGAAGCCCGATTTTCGCGACCCCATCGCTGCTGACGGGCGGGTCGGGCTGAGGGTCAACATGATCGGAACTCAATCTACCCAACCCCGGGTGTTCTTCTCATCCGCAGCGAACCGCGCGTCGAAGCTACGGATTCCGTTGAGCAAAGGCGCGCGGGGACCGCGGCCGAGCTCGGCTAGGCTCACACAGCGTGTCGGCGTTGACCCCCCAGCAGATCAGCGCGATCGACGCCGCGCACATCTGGCACCCGTACAGCACGATCGGCGCCGAGGCCCTTACCCCGGTGGTCGCGGTCGGAGCCGACGGGGCGTGGCTGACGCTGGTTCGCGACGGCGCCGAGATCCGGGTGCTCGACGCGATGGCGTCCTGGTGGACGGCGGTGCACGGCCATGGGCACCCGGTGCTCGACGCGGCGCTCAGGAGCCAGCTGTCGGTGATGAATCACGTGATGTTCGGCGGGCTGACGCATGAGCCCGCGGCCCGGCTCGCACAGCTGTTGGTGGACATCACCCCGCGCGGTCTGGACACCGTGTTCTTCTCCGACTCCGGATCGGTGGCCGTCGAGGTCGCGGTGAAGATGGCGCTGCAGTACTTCCGCAGCACAGGCCGCTTCGGCAAGCACAAGCTGATGACGTGGCGTGGCGGATATCACGGCGACACCTTCACTCCGATGAGCATCTGCGACCCCGACGGCGGCATGCACTCGCTGTGGAGTGACGTGCTGGCCCCGCAGGTGTTCGCCCCGCCGGTGCCGGGTGACTACGACCCGGCCTACGTCGCGGCGTTCGAGGCACAGCTGCTTGAGCATGCCGATTCACTCGCCGCCGTCATCGTCGAACCGGTGGTCCAGGGCGCGGGCGGCATGCGATTCCACGATCCGCGCTACTTGACCGACCTGCGTGCGATGTGTGACCGCGCCGGGGTGCTGTTGATCTTCGACGAGATCGCCACCGGCTTCGGGCGCACCGGTGAGTTGTTCGCCGCTGACCACGCCGGCGTCAGCCCGGACATCATGTGCGTCGGCAAGGCGTTGACCGGCGGCTACGTGACCCTCGCGGCGACCCTGTGCACGATGGACATCGCCCGCACGATCAGCGGCAGTGCGGCCGGCGCACTCATGCACGGACCGACCTTCATGGCCAATGCACTGGCCTGCGCGGTGTCGGTGGCCTCGGTGGAGTTGCTGCTCGGGCAGGATTGGCGCGGCCGGGTCGGCGAGATCAGCGCCGGGCTGGCCGAGGGGCTCGAGCCGGCGCGGACGCTGCCGTCGGTCGCAGACGTCCGGGTACGCGGCGCGATCGGGGTGATCGAGACGCATCGGCCCGTCGACCTGACCGTGGCGACCCCGGTAGCCCTGGACAACGGCGTCTGGTTGCGGCCCTTCCGCAACCTGATCTACGCGATGCCGCCGTTTATCTGCACCCCCGGCGAGGTAGACCAGATCACCTCGGCGATGGTTGCCGTGGCGCGCACGCTAACCTGAACGGTGTTCAAGTAGCTTCGGAGGAGTGCCCGTGACCCGCGTCGGTCTTTCCCCACTGGCCTGGCTCGGCACCGTCGAGCAGCAACGCCGGGAAGCCGGCTTGCGCCGATCGTTGCGGACCCGGCCTGCGGTCGCCACCGAATTGGACCTGGCATCCAACGACTACCTGGGTCTGTCGCAGCACCCTGCGGTCATCGACGGTGGGGTGGCCGCGCTGCGCACCTGGGGCGCAGGATCCACCGGCTCGCGGCTGGTCACCGGCAACACCGAACTGCACGAGGAATTCGAAACGGCGCTGGCCGCTTTCGTCGGCGCCGAAGCCGCGCTGGTGTTCTCCTCGGGCTACACCGCCAACATCGGCGCCACCGTGGCGCTGTCCGGTCCGGGCTCGCTCATCGTGTCCGACGCCCTGTCCCACGCCTCGCTCGTCGACGCCTGCCGGCTGTCCCGGGCCCGCGTCGTCGTCGCCCCGCACCTCGATGTGGAAGCGGTCGAGGCCGCACTGGCCGGGCGTGACGAAGACCGGGCACTGGTCCTCACCGAGTCGGTGTTCAGCACCGACGGGGGATTGGCGCCGCTGCGCCAGCTGCACGAGGTCTGCCGTAAGCACGGGGCGCTGTTGCTGGTCGACGAGGCGCATGGCCTGGGGGTCCGCGGCATCGGCGGACGCGGCCTGGTTCACGAGGCCGGGCTGGCCGGGTCACCCGACGTGGTGATGACGACCACGATGTCGAAGTCGCTGGGCAGCCAGGGCGGCGCGGTGCTCGGTCCGGCAGCGGTGCGCGACCACCTGATCGACGCCGCGCGCACGATGATCTTCGACACCGGACTGGCTCCCGCGCCCCTCGGTGCCGCACTGGCCGCACTCGGCGTGCTTGCCGCCGAACCGCAGCGAGCCACTGCGGTGATCGACCGGGCCCGAGAGCTCGCCGAAATGTGCGACGTCCCCGAACAACCCGAATCCGCCGTCGTATCAGTCATTCTCGGTCACCCGGAGATCGCGGTGGCCGCGGCGACCGCGTGCCTGGACGCCGGAGTTCGGGTGGGCTGCTTCCGGCCGCCGACCGTGCCTGCAGGAACCTCCCGGCTGCGACTGACCGCGCGGGCGTCGTTGACCGACGACGAGATGGACACCGCGCGCGGTGTTTTGACCTCGGTATTGGCGCACCAGAAATGAGCGTGCTCGTCATCACCGGCACGGGCACCGGAGTGGGAAAGACCGTCGTGACGGCGGCGCTGGCCTGCCACGCCCGGGTTGCCGAGCGCGATGTCGCGGTGTGCAAACCCGTGCAGACCGGCACCGCCGACGGCGACGACGACCTGGCCGAGGTCGGCCGGCTTTCCGGGATCGGCGAACTGGTCGGCGTCGCCCGCTATCCCGAGGCGCTGGCCCCGGCGGCCGCCGCCCAACACGCGGGCCTGCCGCTACCGACGACCGGCGAGCTGCTGGCCGCGATCCGTGGAATCGACCGACCCGGCCGGCTGACCTTGGTCGAAGGTGCCGGCGGCTTGCTGGTGGAGCTGACCGAAGACGGGGCGACGCTGCGCGACCTCGCGCTGCAGCTGTCTGCGCCTGTGCTCGTCGTCGTCGAACCCGGACTCGGAACGCTGAACCACACCGCGTTGACGTTGGAAGGGCTTGCTGCCAAAGGACTTTCGTGCGTCGGCCTGGTCATCGGCGCGTGGCCTGCGCAACCCGGCCCGGCGGAGAAATCCAACCGCGAGGCGCTGGCGCAGCTGGCCCCGGTCCGGGCCGCGCTGCCCGCCGGGGTGGCTGCGGTGTCGCCGAAGGACTTTGAGCTGTTCAGCGCGCGTGCGTTCGACCCGGACTGGGTGAGCGGCCTGATCTGAGATGGTGCACTCGATCGAGCTGCTCCTCGACGATCGGGCGGACGCCGCCATCCGGCAGCTGTGGCAGGTGCTGGCCGATGCCGGGTTACCCAGCCAGGTGCGGGTCACCTCCGACACCAATCGTCCGCACATCACGGTGATCGCCGCCGAGCGGGTTGCGCCCGACGTCGACGAGTCGCTCGCGGAGTTGGTGGACCCGTTGCCGCTGGACATCGTGCTGGGCGCGCCCGTGGTCTTCGGCGGCGGCCGGCTGACGCTCGCCAGGCTGGCCGTTGCGTCGGGTGCGCTGCTGGCTCTGCACGAACAGGTCTACAACCGATCCGAGCCGCACGTGTCGAACCTGTTCGCCCACAGCAAGCCGGGGCAGTGGACGCCCCACGTCACGCTGGGCCGCCGGTTCACGCCGGCTCAGATAGGGCAGGCGCTCGCGGCGGTCGAGGGTATCGCCACCGACATTCCGGCAAGCATCGTCGGCCTGCGCCGCTGGGACGGTGACGCCAGGACCGAACAGCGATTTGGGCGCGTTATCCGCCGCTGAGCGAACGGGAACGCGCCGAAATCACACCGACAGGCTCCGTCGCGCCGCGATTCCGTCGACCAGCAGCTGCACCCCGAAGTCGAACCGGCGGCTGGGGTCGGCGGTGAGCACCGATTGCTCGTCGGGAAGCTCGGCACCGGCCGCGTCCCACTGCAGTCTCGATTGCTCGTCGGCGGTGAAGCCGAGCACGTAATAGAGGACGGTGCGTGCAGCGGTCGCGGCGTGCCCCGCATCGACGCCAGCGGCGGCCGCGGCGTCGGCCAACCAGCCGAGGATCTGCGCCATTGCCTGCGACTGGCCGGCGGCGAAGCTGGCGGACACCAGCTCGGCGCCGTCGGTGTGCGACAGCAGGGCGTCGCGCAACTGGCCGCAAATCTCCGCGATACGAACGCTCCAGTCGCCGCCGACGTCGTCGACCCCGCCGAGGATTCGGTCGGCCACTGCGCCGAGCAGCTGCTGCTTGTTGGCGAAGTGCCAGTACAGCGCGCCCGGGGAGACTGCGAGCTCGCGGGCCAGCCGCCGCATCGACAGGTCGGCGATGCCGTAATCGTCCAACAATGTCGTGGCCGCATCGACCACGTCGCGTTTGTGGAGCTGCACACCGGTAGCCTAACCTGAACACCGTTCAAGTCGCCGAACGCAGGAGGAAAAGCTGGTGACCCAGGCAGCTGTCGACGTAGTGGCACTGGCGCGCGATCAGGTACTCGAGCGCGGTGAGGGTCTGACCCGCGATCAGGTGCTCGAGGTCTTGCAGCTGCCCGACGACCGGCTCGAAGAACTGCTCGCGCTGGCCCACGACGTCCGGATGAAGTGGTGCGGTCCCGAGGTCGAGGTCGAAGGCATCATCAGCCTGAAAACTGGTGGCTGCCCAGAGGATTGCCACTTCTGCTCACAGTCCGGCCTGTTCGCCTCGCCGGTGCGCAGCGCTTGGCTGGACATCCCGAGCCTGGTCGAGGCGGCCAAGCAGACCGCGAAGTCCGGTGCCACCGAGTTCTGCATCGTCGCCGCCGTGCGTGGTCCGGACGAGCGCCTGCTGGCCCAGGTGGCCGCCGGTATCGAGGCGATCCGTAACGAGGTCGACATCCAGATCGCCTGCTCGCTGGGCATGCTGACGCAGGAGCAGGTGGATCGCCTCAAGGAGATGGGCGTACACCGCTACAACCACAACCTGGAAACCGCGCAGTCGTACTTCCCCAACGTCGTCACCACCCACTCGTGGGAAGAGCGTTGGGGGACACTGGAAATGGTCCGCGAGGCCGGCATGGAGGTGTGCTGTGGCGGCATCCTCGGCATGGGCGAGACGCTCGAGCAGCGCGCCGAGTTCGCGGCCAACCTGGCCGAACTCGATCCCCACGAGGTGCCACTGAACTTCCTCAACCCGCGACCCGGCACACCGTTCGGTGATCTGGACGTACTGCCCGCCTCCGAGGCGCTCAAGGCCGTGGCCGCGTTCCGCCTGGCACTGCCGCGCACGATGTTGCGGTTCGCCGGCGGCCGTGAGATCACTCTGGGCGACCTGGGCGCCAAGCAAGGCATCCTGGGCGGCATCAACGCCGTGATCGTCGGAAATTACCTGACCACGCTCGGTCGCCCGGCCGAGGCGGATCTCGAGCTTCTCGAAGATCTGCAGATGCCGATCAAGGCTCTCAACGCCAGCCTGTGATGGTCGAACAGTTGCCCGCACCGGTGAGTGCCGGGATCTACAACGTATACACCGGCGAGGCGGCCGGCAGCGTGGTGCCCACCGCGGCACAGCTGGGGCTCGAACCGCCCCGGTTCTGCGCCGAGTGTGGACGCCGGATGGTGGTCCAGGTACGTCCGGACGGCTGGTGGGCCAAGTGCTCGCGGCACGGTCGCGTCGACTCGCACGATCTGGAGGCTCAGCGGTGAGACGACGCGCGGCACTCATCGTCATCGCGGGGCTGACGCTGGCCGGCGCGGTGGTGGGCGTGGTGTGGTCGCTGCTGGCCCCGTCGGCGCACGGGGTGATCGCGTTGACCCGCTCCGGTCAGCGGGTGCAGACCTACCTCGGCAGCGAATCCGACCACCTGTTCGTGGCGGCGGCGTTGCTGATCGGATTACTGACGTCGATGGCGATCGTGGCGGCAGTCCTGGTGTGGCAGTGGCGTGTTCATCGGGGGCCACTGGTGGCGACGGCGCTGTGGGTGGGTTCGGTGGCTGCCGCCGGTGCGGCCGCGGGCGTGGGCGCTCTGCTGGTGCGCTGGCACTACGGGCCGGTGCCGTTCGACACCGCGCCGGTGAGCCCGGAGCACCGAATCTTCTACTACTCCGAGGCGCCGCCGGTGTTCTTCGCCCACGGGCCGCTGCAGATCGCGACGACGTTGTTGTTCCCGGCCGCGATCGCCGCGCTGACGTACGCCTTGATGGCAGTGGCGACCCCGCGTGACGACCTCGGGGCATGGCCGCCGCTGGAACGCCCGCCGGTTAAAGCGGACGCAGTGGAACCCGGCCGCCGGTGACCACTCGGGCGACGATCCCGCCCAGGCGCAACATGCCCGCGTAGGTCATCGGGTTGAGCAGCGTCGGCCACTTCGTCCGCACGATGTGCTCGTCGATCGGGCGCTGGGCGAACCGGTCGGTCAGCCAGCGCAGCGTCATCGGCGCGGACATCGGGTGCAGCAGCATGTGCTCGCTGAACATGTCGCGGTGGTAGGTCACCCGCGCGCCACCGGCTGTGTAGGTGCGCACCAGATCGTCGATGTCGTCGACGTCGATCACCGAATCGTGCACCGCCTGCAGGATCAGCACCGGAAGGTCGGGCACCGACTTGCCCAGCTTGATGTTGTCGAAGACGTATTGGACCTCCGGCGTCGCCAGAATCTCCTCGAGTGGCGGGCGCACCAGGTCGTCGAAATCGGTGCGGAACAGCCGGATGACCGCCTCCGCGGTGGTCATCTTCTCGAGCCGACGCAGCAACGCGAGCCCTTCTTCGGTGGCGTTCTGCTCGATGACGCGGTTGAGATCCGGGTAGGTCTTGGCCAGCGCGGATACCACCAGCGCGGGTAGCGCGGCCAGATAGGAGCCGTTGAGCTTGCGGAACGTGTGGCCCAGGTCGCCGACCGGCGAACCGAGAACTGCGCCGACGAGGTTGAGCTCGGGCGCATAGTCCTCGTGCACCTCGGCCGCCCACGCGCTGGCCAGCCCGCCGCCGGAATAGCCCCACAACCCGATCTGGCTGCCCGCTGCGAGACCGAACCGCTCGAAACCGAGTGCGGCCCGCAGACCGTCCAGGACGGCATAGCCCGGTTCATAGGGGGCGCCCCAGATGCCGGCCGGGCCCTCATGATCCGGAACCGACACCACCCAGCCCTCTGCCAGTGCGGCAGCGATGAGCAGGTATTCCAGCTGGGGAAGCGACCCGACGGCCTTGGCGTGCCGGCGCAGGGCGTAGGAGGGGAAGCAGCGTGAGGACACCGCGTCGATCGCGCACTGGTAGGAGACGACGTTGCGGACCTGGTCGGGCGTGTGGCCGGTCGGAATGAGCACCGTGGTGACGGTGGCCTGCGGCAAACCGTTGTGGTCGGTGGTGCGGTACAACAGCTGAGTGGCCCGCACGCGCTGGGGAATCAGTCCGAGAAAGCCCAGCTGAACATCGCGCGAGGCCAGCACGGTGCCGGGTTCGGCATGCTCGTAACCGGCCGGCGGTTCATAGAACGGGTCCTCGGTCGGCAGCACGGGATGCGCACCGCGATCGAGCTCCTCGTGCGGGGCGCGGCCAATCCATTCGGGGCTCGGCGGCCCAGCGCTAACCGGATGCATCCCACCCTTTCTACCTTAAGAAGGGTCTAAGAAGCCAGCCGACTCACCCGGGCGGCCGCAACGCGGCAAACTCGTCGGTCACCCTCAACTGCGAGTCGGTGAAGCGATACAGCGCCGCCGGGCGTCCGCCGCTTCGGCCCGGATGGGCCGTCGTTCCGGTCGGTGTGATGACACCACGACGGGCCAGCACCCGCTGCAGATTGGTGGCGTCGACTTGGTAGCCGAGGGCGGCGCCGTAGATGTCGCGCAGCGTCGAGAGTGCGAATTCCGTTGGTGTCAACGCGAATCCGATATTGGTATAGGAGAGCTTGGCAACCAGCCGGATGCGCGCGTATTCCACCATCGGAGCATGGTCGAAAGCCATCTCCGGCAGGTCGTTGACCGGATGCCAGCGGGTGTCCGGGGGGAGTTCGGGGGAGGCGACCGACGGCACCAGCCCGAGGAACGTCGAGGCGATCGTGCGAACACCAGGCACCCGACCCGGGTCGGAGAAGACCGCGAGCTGTTCGAGGTGGGCGATGTTTCGCACGTCGACCTTCTCGGCCAGCTGGCGCCGCACCGAACTGGTCAGGTCCTCATCGGCGCGCAGCCGGCCGCCGGGCAGTGACCACTTGCCGCGCTCGGGCTCCAATCCGCGTTGCCATAACAGCACGTTAAGGGCGGGTTTACGGGAGTGGGCGTCGCCCACCTGGAATACGACGGCGAGCACTTCGTGTTCGGTGTTAGTATGAACCACGTTTTCGATTGTAAGTCGAAAACCTCGGAAAGCGAGACAGGAGGCGGAAATGACCGTCTTGGATCGTGCAGACGCCGTCCGTAACGGGCTTGTCGACCGCATCACCGACGGACCCGGTGGCTACACCGGCGTGAACGGTGACGAGGAATGGGCCGCCGAGATTCGCCGGCTGGCCTCCCTGCGCAACGCGACCATCCTTGCGCACAACTATCAATTGCCGGCCATCCAGGACGTCGCCGACCATGTCGGTGACTCGCTGGCGCTGTCCCGGATCGCGGCCGAGGCCGCCGAAGAGACCATCGTGTTCTGCGGCGTGCACTTCATGGCCGAGACCGCCAAGATCCTCAGCCCCGATAAGACGGTGCTGATTCCCGATCAGCGCGCCGGCTGTTCGCTGGCCGACTCCATCAACGCCGACGAACTGCAGGCTTGGAAGGACGAACACCCCGGCGCCGTCGTGGTGTCCTACGTCAACACCACCGCCGCGGTGAAGGCGCTGACCGACATCTGCTGCACCTCGTCCAACGCGGTCGAGGTGGTCGCATCCATTCCCGACGACCGCGAGGTGCTGTTCTGCCCCGACCAGTTTCTCGGCGCCCACGTCCGTCGGGTGACCGGCCGGACGAACCTGCACGTGTGGGCCGGCGAATGCCACGTGCATGCGGGTATCAATGGCGACGAGCTGGCCGACCAGGCCCGCAGCCACCCCGATGCCGAGCTGTTCGTACATCCCGAATGTGGTTGCGCCACTTCGGCGCTGTACCTCGCCGGGGAAGGTGCTTTCCCGTCGGACCGGGTCCATATTCTGTCAACCGGCGGAATGCTCGACGCCGCCAAGGCCTCGCACGCCAAGCAGGTGCTGGTCGCCACCGAGGTCGGCATGCTGCACCAGTTGCGCCGTGCGGCACCGGGTATCGACTTCCAGGCCGTCAACGACCGGGCGTCGTGCAAGTACATGAAAATGATCACCCCGGCCGCGCTGCTGCGCTGCCTGGTTGACGGCGCCGACGAGGTGGACGTCGATCCCGAGACCGCCCGGCTGGCCCGTGCCAGTGTGCAGCGGATGATCGAGATCGGTCAGCCCGGCGGCGGCGGCGAATGAGCCGCTCGTTGGCCTGCGGTGTCGGTGCCGCGGGTGTGGACTGGCAGCAGCGCGCGGACGTGGTGGTGATCGGCACCGGGGTGGCCGGTCTGGCCGCGGCACTGGCAGCACATCGAAAGGGCGGCCGCACAGTCGTTTTGAGCAAGGCGCCTGACACCGCGACGTTCTACGCTCAGGGTGGGATCGCAGTCGTGCTGCCGCACACCGACGACTCCGTTGAAGCGCATGTCCGAGACACCGTGGCGGCCGGCGCCGGGTTGTGTGACCCCGACGCGGTGCGTTCCATCGTCGCCGACGGATACCGCGCGGTGGCCGATCTGGTCGACGACGGCGCACGGTTCGATGAGAGTGCCCCCGGCCAATGGGCGCTCACCCGCGAAGGCGGCCACTCCCGCCGCCGCATCATCCATGCCGGCGGCGACGCCACCGGCGCCGAGGTGCAGCGCGCGCTCGACCACGCGGCCAATACCGTGGACATCCGCCGCAATCATGTTGCGCTGCAAGTTCTTCATGACGGCTCGGCGGTCACCGGCGTGTTGGTCCGCAACGCCGACGGGCTCGGCATCGTGCACGCCCCGTCGGTCGTCCTGGCGACCGGGGGCCTGGGTCACCTGTATCGAGCAACCACCAACCCGGAAGGCTCCACCGGTGACGGCATCGCGCTGGCACTGTGGGCCGGCGTCGGCGTCACCGACATCGAATTCGTCCAATTCCATCCGACGATGCTGTTCGACCGCGACGGCACCGGGCGGCGGCCGCTGATCACTGAGGCGCTGCGCGGCGAGGGCGCGGTGCTTCGTGACGCCCGCGGCGAGTCGGTCACCGCCCATCACCCGATGGGTGACCTCGCCCCGCGCGACATCGTCGCCGCCGCCATCGAGGCCCGACTGCGCGAAACCGGCGATCAGTGCGTGTACTTGGACGCACGGGGTATCAAGAATCTGGCACAACGCTTCCCGACGGTGACGGCGGCCTGCCATGCCGTCGGCATCGACCCCACCCGCCAACAGATTCCGGTCGTCCCCGGAGCGCACTACAGCTGCGGCGGCGTGACCACGGACGTGTCCGGCCGCACTGATCTGGCGGGCCTGTTCGCAGCTGGTGAGGTCGCCCGCACCGGCATGCACGGCGCCAACCGACTGGCCTCCAACAGCCTGCTCGAAGGTCTGGTCGTCGGTGGGCGCGCCGGCCGGGAAGCCGTCGAACACGCCCGTGGCGCAGGGTCACCGGTGGCGAAAGTCGAAGAGCGTCAACACAATGCGCTCGATCGCCCGGCACTGCAGAACGCGATGACGGAATACGCCTCGGTGGTCCGCGACGCGGCCGGATTGCAACGCTTGGCCGATAGCCTGGCCGAGGCAACACCCAAGCGGATGACCACCCGCGCTGCCGCCGAGGACGTCGCGCTCACCACCACCGCCCGTGCGGTGGCTGCGGCGGCGTTGGCGCGCACCGAATCCCGTGGCTGCCACCACCGCGGCGATCACCGCGACACCGATCCGGCGCAAGCATTCAGCCGCACGCTGCAGGGCGATTACGCGCTGGCGTGCCTGCAATGAAACTCACCGACGACGAGCTGGCCGAAGCTCTCATCACGATCCGTCGTGGGCTCGACGAGGACCTTCGCTACGGCCCCGACATCACCACGCTGGCGACGGTGCCCAGCGACGCCGCAGGCGTCGCGGCGCTGGTGACGCGGGAACCCGGCGTCGCTGCCGGCATCGACGTGGCGCTGCTGGTTCTGGACGAGGTGCTCGGCCAGGACGGCTACCAGGTCGTTGACCGGGTGGAGGACGGCACGCGGCTGGAGGCCGGTGCGGCCCTGCTGCGGGTGCAGGCGCCGACCCGCGGCCTGCTGACCGCCGAGCGGACCCTGCTCAACCTGGTGTGCCACCTATCCGGGATCGCTACTGCCACCGCGGCCTGGGTCGATGCTGTCGAGGGCACGAACGCCAAGATCCGCGACACCCGCAAGACCCTGCCGGGGCTGCGGGCACTGCAGAAGTACGCGGTGCGGCTCGGCGGCGGGGTCAACCACCGGATGGGCTTGGGCGATGCCGCGCTGATCAAGGACAACCACGTCGCGGCGGCCGGGTCGGTGGTCGCCGCGCTGCGAGCGGTCCGCTCGGCGGCGCCGGACCTGTCGTGCGAGGTCGAGGTCGACACCCTCGAGCAGTTCGACGAAGTGCTCGCCGAGGACGTGGAGCTGATCCTGCTGGACAATTTCCCGGTCTGGCAGACCCAGATCGCCGTCCAGCGCCGCGACGCCAACGGACCCGGCGTGTTGCTGGAATCCTCCGGCGGCCTCAGCCTGGACAGCGCCGCCGACTATGCCGGGACAGGGGTGGACTTCTTGGCCGTCGGTGCGTTGACCCACTCGGTACGGGTCCTCGACGTCGGTCTGGACCTCTAGGGCTCAGGCGATATCGGCGACGAACGCGCCGACGCCGCGCTTCACGCCCTTGCGCGCGATGCCGGGCAGCGACGGGTCGTCGGAACCCGCCGGCACCAGCCGCGGGTTGATCAGATGCAGATTCCTGCGTCCGTGCCGGATGTCGGCCTCGCCGGCGGCCAGGATGTTCTTGACCCAGTTGGTCTTGCCGTGGCCCAGCAGAATCGCCAGCGTGTCGCCCTTTCGGTAGGCCGACACCACGGTCTCGTACTCCTTACCCGAGGTCCGGCCGCGATGGGAGATGACCGACATGCCTGGCATGTATTTGGCCAGCGGCTTCACGGCCGGGTTGAAGTACTTGATCTGGAAGTTCTCGAACCAGACCGGAAACTTCATCGGCACGCCGGGGGCGTTGTTCGGGTGATCCTTGGTGGACATGGCGCTCACGTTAGGCGGCCGCGCCGCGGCGCACCAGCGACAGCACCACCGCCGCGGCGGCGAACAGGCCGGAGAATGTCCGGTTCAGCGCTTTCCGCTGACGCGGCGTACGCAGCCAGCCCAGCATCCGCGACGCCAGCCCGGTGTACGCGCCCATCACCGCCAGGTCGACGACGACCATCGTCGTCCCGATGGCCAGATATTGCGACAGCAACGGGGCGGTCGGCACGACGAACTGGGGGAGCACCGCAAGGAGGAACGCCAGGCCCTTCGGGTTGGTGACGTTGACCAGGCAGCCGCGTACCAGCAGGTGCAGCCGACCGGCACTGGTGTCCACGCTGGCCTGTTCACCCAGGTCAAAGGGCTTGCTACGCCATTGACGGACCGCGAGATAGACAAGATAGCCGACGCCGATCCACTTGATCACGGTGAAGGCCACGACCGACCGCGCGATCGCCGCGCCCAGTCCGACCGCGACGGCCGCCAGCTGCAGCGTCAGCCCGATCTGCAGGCCCATGATGCTCCAGTAGCCGCGGCGCAGACCGTGCGCCAGACCGGTCGCCATGGACTGGATCGCACCGGCCCCGGGCGACACACTGATGGCGATCGCGGCGCCGACGAACGCCAACCACAGCTCCCATTGCATAACCGCAGTATCCGGGCCGCCGCGACCCGCGCTCAATCGATTTTTAATCGGGTGCACCGATCGGGGACAATCGAACTGATGACCAGCTTCGCCATGAATCGGATCGACCTGCGCGGCCGCGCGCTGACCGCCGCATCGCTGCGTGCGGCGTTGCCGCGCGGCGGCGTCGACGTCGACGCCGTGGTCGCCACGGTCCGCCCGATCGTCGACGGTGTCGCCGAGCGCGGCGCCGTCGCGGCGCTGGAGTACGGCTCGACGTTCGACGGGGTGCGGCCCGATACCGTGCGGGTGCCGGCCGCCGCCCTGGCCGACGCGCTGGCCGCGCTGTCCGCCGATGTGCGCGCCGCGCTGGAGGTGGCGATCGACCGAACCCGTGCCGTGCACGCCGATCAGCGCCGCACCGACACCACGACACTCTTCGACTCCGGCGCCTCGGTCACCGAGCGCTGGGTGCCGGTGGAGCGGGTCGGCCTGTACGTACCGGGCGGCAACGCGGTCTACCCGTCGAGCGTGGTGATGAACGTGGTGCCCGCGCAGACCGCCGGGGTCGACTCGCTGGTGATCGCCAGCCCGCCGCAGGCCGATCATGGTGGCCTGCCGCACCCGACGATCCTGGCCGCCGCCGCGCTGCTCGGCGTCGAGGAAGTCTGGGCGGTCGGCGGTGCGCAGGCGGTGGCGCTGATGGCCTACGGCGGCACCGACACCGACGGCACCGAACTGGCACCCGTCGACATGGTCACCGGGCCGGGCAACATCTATGTCACCGCGGCCAAGCGGATCTGCCGCTCGCAGATCGGTATCGACGCCGAGGCGGGCCCCACGGAGATCGCGATCCTGGCCGACCGAACCGCCGACCCGGTGCACGTGGCGGCCGATTTGATCAGCCAGGCCGAGCACGACGTGATGGCAGCCAGCGTGCTGGTGACCGACAGCACCGAGCTGGCCGAGGCCACCGAGGCCGAGCTGGCTGTGCAGCTGGAAACCACCAAACACCGCGAGCGGGTGACCGAGGCGCTGCGTGGGCGCCAGTCGGGCATTGTTCTGGTCGACGATATCGATACCGGCGTCCGTGTGGTGAACGCTTACGCCGCAGAGCATTTGGAGATCCAGACCGCCGAGGCCAACGAGGTTGCCGGCCGCATCCGCGCGGCCGGCGCAATCTTCGTCGGGCCGTGGTCGCCGGTCAGCCTCGGTGACTACTGCGCCGGATCCAATCACGTCCTGCCCACTGCGGGCTGCGCGCGGCACTCCAGCGGTCTGTCGGTGCAGACCTTCCTGCGTGGCATCCACGTCGTCGACTACACCGAGGCGGCGCTGAAAGACGTATCCGGACACGTGATCACCCTGGCGAAGGCCGAGGACCTGCCTGCCCACGGCGAAGCGGTCCGCCGCAGGTTCGAGCGGTGAACGTCCCCGGAGCCGGCGTGACGCTGGCCGATCTGCCGCTGCGCGACGACCTGCGCGGCAAATCGCCCTATGGCGCACCTCAACTCGACGTGCCGGTGCGGCTCAACACGAACGAGAACCCGCACCCGCCGAGTCGGGCGCTGGTCGACGACGTCACCCGCTCGGTGGCCGCTGCGGCCACCGAGCTACACCGCTATCCCGACCGTGACGCCGTCGCGCTGCGTACCGACCTGGCCGCCTATCTGCGTGTCCAGACCGGCGTCGACGTGGGAACCGAAAACCTCTGGGCGGCAAACGGATCAAACGAGATACTGCAGCAGCTGCTACAGGCGTTCGGTGGCCCGGGCCGGAGTGCGATCGGCTTCGTGCCGTCGTACTCGATGCACCCGATCATCTCGAACGGAACACAAACCGAGTGGATCGAATCGGTGCGCGCGGCCGACTTCAGCCTCGATGTCGATACGGCGGCGACCGTCATCGCCGCCCGCGACCCCGACGTCGTGTTCCTCGCAAGCCCGAACAACCCGTCGGGACAGAGTGTTCCGCTCGACGACCTGCGGCGGTTGCTTGATGTGATGCGCCACGGCATCCTGATCGTCGACGAGGCCTACGGCGAGTTCTCCAGCCAGCCCAGCGCGATCGCGCTGATCGACGAGTATCCGGCCCGGCTGATCGTCAGCCGCACCATGAGCAAGGCGTTCGCGTTCGCGGGTGGCCGACTGGGCTATCTGATCGCTGCCCCGGCGATCATTGACGCCGTGCTACTGGTCCGGCTGCCCTATCACCTCTCAGTGGTCACCCAGGCCGCCGCACGCGCCGCCCTGCGTCATGCCGACGACACCCTGGGCAGCGTCGCCACGCTGATCGCCGAACGGGAACGGGTCAGCGCCGCGCTGAGCGGATACGGGTTCCGCGTCATCCCCAGCGACGCGAACTTCGTGCTGTTCGGCGAATTCGCGGACGCCGCAAAAGCTTGGCAACACTATCTCGATGACGGCGTCCTCATCCGCGATGTCGGAATCCCCGGATTTCTGCGCACCACAATCGGATTGGCCGACGAGAACGACGCCTTCCTGGCCGCCAGCGCACGGCTGGCCGCCTCCGAACTCGCCCACTTAGGAGCGTCATGACCGCTATTGCAACCCGTCGGGCCCGCGTAGAGCGCAAGACCCGCGAGTCGGATATCGTCGTCGAACTCGACCTCGACGGCACCGGCGATGTCAGCGTGCACACCGGGGTTCCGTTCTTCGACCACATGCTTACCGCGCTGGGCACTCACGCGAGCTTCGACCTCGCGATCTCTGCCCAGGGCGATGTCGACATCGAGGGCCACCACACCATCGAGGACACCGCGATCGTGCTCGGCACCGCACTGGGTCAGGCTCTTGGCGACAAGCGGGGCATCCGCCGCTTCGGCGACGCCTTCATCCCGATGGACGAGACGCTGGCCCACGCCGCCGTCGACGTCTCCGGCCGCCCCTACTTCGTGCACACCGGCGAACCCGACTACATGGTCGATTTCACCATCGCCGGTTCCAGCGTGCCCTACCACACGGTCGTGAACCGGCACGTGTTCGAGTCGCTGGCGTTCAATGCCCGCATATCCCTGCATGTGCGGACCCTCTACGGCCGCGACCCGCACCACATCACCGAGGCGGAATACAAAGCGGTTGCCCGTGCGTTGCGCCAGGCGGTCGAACCCGATCCCCGGGTCTCCGGTGTGCCGTCCACCAAAGGGTCACTGTGACAGCGCTTTCCGGTAAAGATGTCGTTGTTCTGGACTACGGCTCAGGCAACCTGCGCTCAGCGCAGCGAGCGCTGGAACGCACCGGTGCCCACGTCGAGGTGACCGCCGACAAGGAGCGCGCACTGAACGCCGATGGGCTGGTCGTGCCCGGGGTCGGCGCGTTCGAGGCGTGCATGACGGGCCTGCGTGGGATCGGCGGCGACCGCATCATCGCCGAGCGGGTGGCCGCGAGCCGTCCCGTGCTCGGTGTGTGCGTGGGCATGCAGATCCTCTTCGCCCACGGCGTGGAATTCGGCGTCGAGTCGCAGGGCTGCGGGCAGTGGCAGGGTTCGGTAACCCGACTCGATGCGCCGGTGATCCCGCACATGGGCTGGAACGTGGTCGAAGCCGCCCCGGACAGTGTGCTGTTCAAGGGATTCGATTCCGACACCCGGTTCTACTTCGTGCACTCCTATGCTGCACAGAAGTGGGAGGGTGCACCCGATGCGAAGCTGACCTGGGCCAGCCACCACGCGCGGTTCCTGGCCGCCGTCGAGGACGGTCCGCTGTCGGCGACACAATTTCATCCGGAAAAAAGTGGCGACGCCGGTGCGGCGCTGCTGACGAATTGGGTTGAGGGGCTGTGAGAGTGCCACTGATTTTGTTGCCTGCCGTCGACGTTGTCGAGGGCAAGGCGGTCCGTCTGGTGCAGGGCAAGGCCGGCAGCGAGACCGAGTACGGCTCGGCGCTGGACGCCGCGCTGACCTGGCAGCGCGACGGTGCCGAATGGATTCATCTGGTGGACCTGGACGCCGCGTTCGGCCGCGGGTCCAACCGTGAATTGTTGGCCGAGGTGGTCGGTGCGCTCGACGTGAAAGTCGAACTATCCGGCGGTATCCGCGACGACGAGTCGCTCAAGGCGGCCCTGGCGACCGGGTGCACCCGAGTCAACATCGGTACCGCGGCGCTGGAGAACCCGCTGTGGTGCGCTGCCGCGATCGCCGAGTTCGGCGACAAGGTGGCTGTCGGCCTGGACGTCCAGATCGTCGAGGGGGAGCACCGGCTGCGTGGCCGCGGCTGGGAGACCGACGGCGGCGACCTGTGGAATGTGCTGGAACGCCTTGACAGCGAGGGCTGCTCGCGGTTCGTCGTCACCGACGTCACCAAGGACGGCACGCTCACCGGACCCAACCTCGACCTCCTCGAAGGCGTCGCGGAGTGCACCGACGCGCCGGTGATCGCCTCCGGCGGGGTGTCGAGCCTGGACGACCTGCGTGCGATCGCGACGCTCACCGACAGCGGTGTGGAAGGTGCGATCGTCGGAAAGGCGCTCTACGCCGGCCGATTCACGCTGCCGGAGGCGCTGGCCGCGGTGAGTCAGTAGTGGACCTCGACACCCTGGTGGCGCAGGCGGCCGCGATTCTGGACGAGGCGTCCAAACCGTTCATCGCCGGGCACCGGGCGGATTCAGCCGTGCAGAAGAAGGGCAACGACTTCGCGACCGCGGTGGACCTGGCCATCGAACGTCAGGTTGTTGCGGCTTTGGAGGCGACCACCGGTATCGGCGTGCACGGCGAAGAGTTCGGCGGCGCGCCAATAGATTCCGAGTGGGTTTGGGTGCTCGATCCGATCGACGGCACCTTCAACTACGCCGCCGGGTCGCCGATGGCCGCGATTCTGCTGGGTCTACTGCGCGATGGTGAGCCCGTCGCGGGGCTCACCTGGCTGCCGTTCACCGATCAGCGCTACACCGCGGTGGCGGGCGGCCCGGTCTACTACAACGGCGAAGCGCAGCCACCGATCGGGCACGGCGAGATCGGGCAGTGCGTCATCGGCATCGGCACGTTCAACGTCGACTGGCGCGGCCGCTTCCCAGGCCGATATCGGCTGGCTGTGCTGGAGAATCTGAGCCGGGTCTGCTCAAAGCTGCGCATGCACGGCGCCACCGGTGTCGATATCGCCTATGTTTCCGCCGGAATCATGGGTGCTGCAATCAGTTTCGGTGACCACATCTGGGACCACGCCGCCGGGGTGGCGCTGGTGCGGGCGGCGGGCGGGATCGTCACCGACCTGTCAGGCCAGCAGTGGACGCCGTCGTCGCGCGCCGCGCTGGCCGCCGCGCCCGGCGTGCACGGGCGCGTCATGGAGATCCTCGAGCGGGTCGGTCCGCCGGAGAACTACCTCTGATGGACGTCGCCGTACGTGTGATTCCCTGCCTGGACGTCGACGCAGGCCGGGTTGTCAAGGGCGTCAACTTCGAAAACCTGCGCGATGCGGGCGATCCCGTCGAGCTGGCGGCCGTTTACGACGCCGAAGGCGCCGACGAGCTGACTTTCCTCGACGTCACGGCGTCCTCGTCGGGCCGCGCGACGATGCTCGACGTAGTGCGGCGCACCGCCGAGCAGGTCTTCATCCCGCTCACCGTCGGCGGCGGCGTGCGCTCCGTCGAGGACGTCGACGTGCTGCTGCGGGCCGGCGCCGACAAGGTTTCGGTGAACACCGCGGCCATCGCGCGCCCGGAGCTGCTGGCCGAGTTGTCCCGGCAGTTCGGCTCGCAGTGCATCGTATTGTCGGTGGACGCCCGCACGGTACCGGCTGGTTCGGCACCGACCCCGTCGGGCTGGGAGGTCACCACGCACGGCGGTCGCCAGGGGACCGGCATCGATGCGGTCGAATGGGCAACGCGCGGAGCTGAATTGGGCGTCGGCGAGATCCTGCTGAACTCGATGGACGCTGACGGCACCAAAGCGGGTTTCGACCTGGCGATGCTGCGAGCGGTGCGCAAGGCCGTCACGGTTCCGGTGATCGCCAGCGGCGGCGCCGGCGCAGTGGATGACTTCGCGCCGGCCGTAGAGGCCGGGGCCGATGCGGTGTTGGCCGCCAGCGTCTTCCACTTCCGCGAGCTGAGCATCGGTCAGGTGAAGGCCGCGATGGCTGCTGAAGGGATAACGGTGCGATGAGCCTCGACCCCGCTATCGCCAAGCGGCTCAAGCGTGATGCCAACGGGCTGTTCGCAGCGATCGCGCAGGAGCGCGGCACCGGCGACGTGCTGATGGTCGCCTGGATGGACGACGAGGCGCTGGCCCGCACGCTGGAAACCCGTGAAGCCACCTACTATTCGCGATCGCGCGGCGAATACTGGGTCAAGGGCGCGACCTCCGGGCACACCCAGCACGTATATTCGGTGCGCCTGGACTGCGACGGTGACGCGGTGCTGCTGGAGGTCGACCAGGTCGGCGGGGCGTGCCACACCGGCGACCACAGCTGCTTCGACGCCGACCAGATCCTTGGGCCCGAAAGCTAGCAACTCGCGTCTGGACGTCGCCTCAAAAAACGTATGACCATGTTAGGCAGTTGCCCGATTGACCCGTGATCGTTGTTGACCATCACGGGCAATGGTCATACACTCGGCTCATAGATGTCCATGTCGAGCAGTGGAGACTTCGATGACTGTGAACAGTTCCGCTCCCAATGTCTTCGATGCCGACCTGCCCACGATCAAATACGACCTCACCGCCACACCGCAGGACCTCCTTGAGGATCTTCGCAGTGCGCAATCGCGCGCACCCATCGCGATCGGGCCCCTTGGGCCAGAGATCCTGTCCTACGACCTCGCCCGGGAGATACTGCGCGACAATAGGTTTCGTCTGCCACCTGGTATCACGTTGGCCGCGCAGGGCATCACGTCGGGCCCACTATTCGACAAGCTGACCACTAGTCTGCTGGGTCTGGATGGCGCACCCCATGTTCGGTTGCGCAAACTGGTGTCCAAGGCATTCACCCCTCGTGCAACGGCTGGTCTTACCGACACGATCCATGAGGTGGTGAACGGACTGATTGACCGGGTGATGGACGCTGGACGCTGCGATGTCGTGACCGACATTGCGCGTCCCTACCCGACTCCGATCATTTGTGCGTTGCTCGGTGCACCCCGCGAGGATTGGCAGCTGTTCGCGGATTGGACCGAGGAGATCTTCAAAGCGTTCAACTTCCAACCCGATGCAAACTTCGATGAGTCCGCGATCATGCGCGCTTGGGGCGAACTCGATGCCTACGTCGACGACATGGTTGCCGCCCGCCGCGACAATCTGACCGACGATTTGTTGTCGGAGCTCATCCGCGCTGAAAGCGACGGTGACCGGCTGAATCTCGACGAACTCTGCGGACTGGTCGCCGGCTTTTTGATGGCGGGAACGGACACAACGCGAAACCAACTGGCGGCATCGGTGCAGGTGCTCTGCGAACATCCGGATCAGTGGGCGAAACTGGGCGCACAACCGGAACTCGGAATGCAGGCCGTCGATGAGAGCATGCGCCATTCGCCGGCAGCCTGCATCGTGCCGCGAGCCGCAGTCGAGGATGCCGAGTTCGGTGGCTACCTGTTCCCAGCCGGGACCTTCGTTTTCGCGAATACCTTTGCCGCCAATCGGGATCCCGCTATCTATCGCGACGCTGACCGCTTCGACATCACACGCAAGGACGTGCCGGCGATCCTCACCTTCGGTGGCGGTGCCCATTACTGCCTCGGGGCCAACCTCGCCCGCCGGGAGCTGGCCGAAGCGCTCGTCGTACTCACCCGGCGCCTGACCGCACCCCATCGCGTCGGCCCGGCCCCGTGGAAATCCGTGCTGGGAATGACCGGACCGACGACACTTCCCATCGCGTTCGACGTCGACTCGTTTGCGGGAACGAATGCGTAGTCGCGGCTGGGCGGGGGTCACGCCCGCGTCGGCCGATGAGGCGATTGACCGAATCCTTGATGCGGTGGACGAGGTGGTGTCCGAAAACGGACCCGCGATACGCCTAGCCGATGTCGCCCGCAGGCTCGGTATCACACGACAGACCGTGTACCGGTACTTCCCGAATGCAGATGCGCTGCTCATTGCGAGCTCGATGCGCGCCGTTGACGGATTCATCGACCAGGTCGTAGAACACGTCCGAGGAGTCAACGACCCCGTTTCGGTCGTCGTCGAGAGTGTGTCGTTCGGCATCGAACACCTGGTCGGCGATCCGCAGTTGGAGAATCTGTTGACGCTGCGGCATGAGGGCGAAGCCGTCACCTCGCTGACATCTGACACAGCGATCACCTTTTGCTTGTCCGTTTTTCACCGCTTCGATGTGGACTGGGGATCGCACGGTTTCGACGACACCGCGCTCCGTGACCTTTGCGAAATGACGGCCCGCACCGTGCAATCCCTGCTGACCGATCCGAGGCGACGATCACCGGACGCAATCGAATTGCGCCGCTTCATCGCCAGGTGGCTCGGCCCGGCGATCCTCTACCCACGGATGGCGTCGCTGACCGCTTTGGCCTAGACGTCGATCGCGGTCGCTCTGGCTCGCGCGCTCCAGCGGCCGTCGTGGTAGCCGAGCGCGATCGGATGTGCGAACGCCGCGGTCACGTTGTCGGTCGAAATGGTCTCTCGCGCAGGCCCGCTGGCCACGGTGCGACCGTCCGCGATCAGCAGTGCATGCGTCGTGGTGGTCGGCAGCTCTTCGAGATGGTGAGTCACCAGAATCGACGCCACATCGGGGTGGGTCCGGTCGAGGTCGTCGATGGTCTCCAGCAGCTGCTCGCGCGCGCCCGCGCTCGCCCTGTGACAGGGTCGGGCAGACATCGTCGGCCTTGCGCGTCATGCCCACCGCGGCGACCATCGCGTCGGCGTGCTCGGCCTCCTCCGGTGTCGGGGTCCAGCGCATCGGAAGATCGATGGTGGCGGTGATACCGGTGAGCACCACCTCTCGCACAGTCAGCGAATACTGAAGGCGGTGACGGGGATTGACGTGCCCGATGGAGCGGCGCAGCGTGGCCAGGTCGGTACGTCCCATCCGGCCGCCGAGCACCGTTACGGTGTGCCGGAGGTCGGAAACGTCACCGTGGCGCAGAACCCGAGCAGTGTGCTTTTGCCCGCTGGACCGTCAACGAAATGCGTCGATGATCTGCTTACCGTCGCGGCGAAACGTCACATCGTCGAGTTGCAGAACCGGGTTCACGATCTGCGCCGTCAGGCCTTCTGGCGCTGACGCAGCACCTCCAGCGCTTTGTCGGCATGGGTATCCATATTGATCTCGCTGGCGATGACCTCGAGCACCGTGCGATCGGTGTCGATGACGAATGTCGTGCGCTTGACCGGCATCAGCTTGCCCAGCAGCCCGCGCTTGACCCCGAAGGCGGCGGCCACCGCGCCGCCGGCATCGGACAACAGCGGGTAGTCGAAACTCTGGGAGTCGGCGAATCGGGCCTGCTTCTCGACGGCGTCGGTGCTGATGCCCACTCGGCTGGCGCCCAGCGCAGCGAATTCCGAGCCGCGATCCCGGAAGTGACAGGCTTCCTTGGTGCAGCCCGGCGTCATCGCGGCGGGGTAGAAGAACAGCACGATCGGCCCGTCGGCCAGCAGGTGAGTCAGCGAGCGCACGGTGCCGGTCTGATCCGGCAGTTCGAAGTCCGCAACCCGGTCTCCACGTTTCATGGCTGCAGGCTACGCCGGTGAATCGGGCCCGGAGGGTCTGGGAGGATGTAGCCGTGCAATCGAACCTCGCCGCCACCACCACGCGCGAGGAGTTCAGGGCGCTGGCCGCCGAACATCGCGTGGTTCCGGTGATCCGCAAGGTGCTCGCCGACAGCGAGACACCCCTGTCGGCGTACCGGAAATTAGCCGCCAACCGGCCCGGAACCTTCCTGCTCGAGTCCGCCGAGAACGGCCGGTCCTGGTCGCGATGGTCGTTCATCGGGGCGGGGGCGCCGTCGGCGTTGACCGTGCGCAACGGTGAGGCGGTCTGGCTGGGCGCCACGCCGCAGGACGCCCCGACCGGCGGCGATCCGCTGCAGGCGCTGCACGAGACGATGACGCTGCTGTCCACCGAGTCGCTCGCCGGGGTGCCGCCGTTGTCGGGCGGCATGGTGGGGTTCTTCGCCTACGACTTCGTCCGGCGTCTCGAGCGGTTGCCGGAGTCGGTGGTCGACGACCTCGGGCTGCCCGACATGCTGCTGCTGCTCGCCACCGATCTGGCCGCCGTCGACCATCACGAGGGCACCATCACGCTGATCGCCAACGCGGTGAACTGGAACGGCACCGACGACCGTGTTGACGAGGCCTACGACGACGCCGTCGCGCGCCTGGACGTGATGACCGGGGCGCTGGGCCAGCCGCTGTCGTCGACCGTGGCGACGTTCTCCCGGCCGCAGCCCCGGCATCGCTCGCAGCGCACCATGGAGGAGTACAGCGCGATCGTCGAGCGGCTGGTCAAGGAGATCGAGGCCGGCGAGGCGTTCCAGGTCGTGCCGTCGCAGCGCTTCGAGATCGATACCGCCGTCGACCCGATCGACGTATACCGAATGCTGCGGGTCACCAATCCCAGCCCGTACATGTACCTGATGCACGTCCCAGATGAGACTGGGGGAACGGCGTTTTCGATCGTCGGTTCCAGCCCGGAGGCGTTGGTGACGGTCAAGGACGGCTGGGCGACAACGCATCCGATCGCCGGAACTCGGTGGCGTGGTCAGACCGAGGAGGAAGACCAGCTGCTGGAGAAGGAGCTGCTGGCCGACGAGAAGGAACGCTCCGAGCACCTGATGCTGGTCGATCTCGGCCGCAACGACTTGGGCCGGGTCTGCGTTCCGGGCACGGTCCGCGTCGAGGACTACAGCCACATCGAGCGGTACAGCCACGTGATGCACATCGTCTCGACGGTCACCGGGCTGCTCGCCGACGGCCGCACGGCCCTGGATGCGGTGACGGCATGCTTTCCGGCCGGCACTTTGACCGGTGCGCCGAAGGTGCGGGCGATGGAGCTCATCGAAGGGGTGGAGAAGACCCGCCGCGGCCTGTACGGCGGCGTCGTCGGCTACCTGGACTTCGCCGGCAATGCCGACTTCGCGATCGCCATTCGCACCGCCCTGATGAGCAAGGGCACCGCATACGTGCAGGCAGGCGGCGGCGTGGTGGCGGACTCCAACGGCCCCTACGAGTACAACGAGTCCGCCAACAAGGCCAAGGCGGTGCTGAGCGCAATCGCCGCAGCCGAGACGCTGGGCGCGCCGTGATCCGCATCGGGCAGTTGTTGCTGGTCATCTCCTCGGTCCTGCTGTGGGTGGCGTCGCGGCTGGTCTGGGTGTCGGTGACGTCGTTCGACGGCCTCGGCCAGCCCAAGACCGTGACGCTGACGGGAGCCAGCTGGTCCAACGCGCTGCTGCCGCTGGCCGTTCTGCTGCTGGCCGCAGCCGTTGCCGGGCTGGCCGTGCGCGGATGGAAGCTGCGGGCGGTCGCGGTCCTGGTCGCAGTGGTGACCCTGCTGCTCGGCTATCTGGGCGTGAGCCTGATCGTCACCCCCGATGTCGGCCCGCGAGCCGCCGAGCTCGCCCAGTTCCCGGTGATGACGCTGGTTGCCAGCGACCGGGACTACGTCGGGGCCGCGCTGACCATCGGTGCGGCGGCGTGTGCGCTGGTCGCTGCCGTGCTGCTGATGCGCTCGGCGGCCGCGGGGCGGCAGGCGACCACGAAATATGCAGCACCGGCCGTCCGCCGCAGCGTCGCGCGCAGCGAGGACGTCGACCCAGGGGTATCGGAACGCGGCATGTGGGATGCGCTCGACGAAGGTGTTGATCCCACAGAACGGCGCACCGACACCGAGGGTCGGTGACGGGTGCGCGGCTCGATACGACTACCCTTCACAGGACGACTTAAGCGACATCGCCAAGGCGTGAGAAGGGATCCGGCAGCCATGAGTTCGGCAAGCGTGCTCGACTCGATAATCGAGGGAGTGCGCGCCGACGTTGCCGCCCGTGAGGCGATCGTGAGCCTCGACGAGGTCAAGACTGCTGCCGAGGCGGCGCCGGCTCCGCTGAACGTGCTGGCCGCACTACAGGCGCCAGACATCGCCGTCATCGCCGAAGTCAAGCGCGCCAGCCCGTCTCGGGGTGAACTCGCGAACATCGCCGACCCGGCCGAGTTGGCTCGCGCGTATGAGAGCGGGGGCGCTCGGGTGATCAGCGTGCTCACCGAGGAACGCCGCTTCCACGGATCGTTGGCCGACCTCGACGCGGTGCGTGCCGCTGTGCGAATTCCGGTGCTGCGCAAGGATTTCATCGTCCGGCCGTATCAAATCCACGAGGCCAGGGCGCACGGCGCCGACATGCTGCTGCTGATCGTGGCCGCGCTCGAGCAGCCGGCCTTGGAATCGCTCCTGGAGCGCACTGAATCGCTGGGCATGACCGCGTTGGTCGAGGTGCACACAGAAGAAGAGGCCAGCCGGGCGCTTCAGGCCGGGGCCAAGGTGATCGGCGTGAATGCCCGTGACCTCAAGACGTTGCAGGTGGACCGGGACTGCTTCGCGCGGATCGCGCCCGGGCTGCCGTCGAACGTCATCCGCGTTGCCGAGTCCGGCGTGCGGGGCACCGGTGACCTGTTGGCCTACGCCGGCGCCGGGGCTGATGCGGTACTCGTCGGCGAGGGTCTGGTCACCAGCGGGGATCCGCGCAGCGCCGTCGCCGACCTGGTGACCGCGGGAGCCCATCCCTCCTGCCCGAAACCAGCCCGCTGAGTCGTGGCTGATCTCTCCACTCCGAATGTGCCGCGCATGAGTGCGGCCATCGCCGAGCCGACCTCGCACGAACCCGATGCCCGCGGGCACTTCGGCGTATTCGGCGGACGGTACGTGGCCGAGGCGTTGATGGCCGTGATCGAAGAGGTGACGGCCGCCTACGAAAAGGCCCGCACCGACTCCGAATTCCTGGATCGCCTGGACAATCTGCAGACCCATTACGCCGGACGTCCGTCACCGCTCTATGAAGCGGTCCGGTTGAGCGAGCACGTGGGCGGAGCGCGGATCTTCCTCAAGCGCGAAGACCTCAACCACACCGGTTCGCACAAGATCAACAACGTGCTTGGTCAGGCGCTGCTCGCCAAGCAGATGGGCAAGCGCCGGGTCATCGCCGAGACGGGCGCCGGTCAGCATGGCGTGGCGACCGCGACGGCGTGCGCCCTGCTGGGTCTGGAGTGCGTGATCTACATGGGCGCGGTGGACACCGCGCGCCAGGCACTCAACGTGGCGCGGATGCGACTGCTGGGCGCCGAGGTGGTGTCGGTCGAATCCGGCTCGAAGACGCTGAAGGACGCCATCAACGACGCCTTCCGCGACTGGGTCACCAACGCGGACAACACCTACTACTGCTTCGGCACTGCGGCCGGGCCGCACCCGTTCCCGATGATGGTGCGCGACTTCCAGCGCATCATCGGCCTGGAGGCCCGGGCGCAGATGCTGGCGCAGGCCGGCCGGTTACCCGACGCGGTAGCCGCGTGCGTCGGCGGCGGATCGAACGCCATCGGGATCTTCCACCCGTTCATCGATGACAGATCTGTACGGTTGGTCGGTTTCGAGGCGGCTGGCGACGGTGTCGAAACCGGTAGGCACGCAGCAACTTTTGCGGGCGGAACCCCCGGTGCATTCCAGGGCTCGTACTCGTATCTGCTGCAGGACGAGGATGGCCAGACCATCGAGTCGCATTCGATCTCAGCAGGTTTGGACTATCCAGGCGTCGGTCCCGAGCACGCGTTCCTCAAAGACATCGGTCGAGCCGAGTATCAGCCGATCACGGACACCGAGGCCATGGAGGCGTTCGGGCTGTTGTGCCGGCTGGAGGGCATCATTCCGGCGATCGAATCGGCGCACGCGGTGGCAGGCGCAGTGAAGCTGGCGGCCGAGCTGGGGCGCGGTTCGATCATCCTGGTCAACCTATCCGGCCGCGGTGACAAGGACGTCGAGACAGCGGCCAAGTGGTTCGGGTTGTTCGACAAGTCCGGTCCGGGAGCCTCATGACGGTCCAGCACAGCCAGTCGGGTCGGCTGGGTTCGGTTTTCGCGGCGTGCCGCGACGACGATCGTGCCGCGCTGATCGGCTATCTGCCCACGGGTTATCCGTCTGTTGACATCTCTATCGATGCGCTGGTCGCCCTGGTCGAATGCGGTTGTGACATCGTCGAAGTCGGGGTTCCGTACTCCGACCCGGGTATGGACGGGCCGGTGATCGCGACCGCAACTGAGGCGGCGTTACATGCCGGTGTCCGGGTTCGTGACACGCTGCGCGCAGTGGAGGCGATCAGTGCGGCCGGCGGTCACGCGGTGGTCATGACGTACTGGAATCTCATGCTGCACTACGGAATCGATGCGTGGTCGCGTGACCTCGCCGCCGCCGGGGGACTGGGCATGATCACCCCGGACCTGATTCCCGAAGAGGCCGACGAGTGGCTGTCCGCCGCCGAGGCTCACGACCTGGATCGAATCTTTTTGGTGGCGCCGTCGTCGACCCCGGAGCGGCTGGCGAAGACCGTGGAGGCGTCGCGAGGATTCGTCTACGCGGCATCGACCATGGGTGTCACCGGTGCCCGCGACGCGGTGTCCAGTGCCGCGCCGGAACTCGTCGGCCGGGTCAAAGAAATCTCGGATATCCCTGTCGGGGTCGGTCTTGGTGTGCGCTCGCGTGAGCAGGCCGCCGAGATCGCGGCCTTCGCCGATGGGGTCATTGTGGGTTCGGCTCTTGTGTCGGCGTTGACCGACGGGTTGGCGGCGGTGCGGACGCTGACCGAAGAGTTGGCCGTGGGTGTGCGACAGAAGGTGTCTGCTTCGTGACGACAACCGTCTTGGCTTATTTTCCGAGCCCGCCTCAGGGCGTTTGGTATCTCGGCCCGGTCCCGATTCGGGCGTATGCGCTGTGCATCATCGCCGGCATCATCGCCGCGCTGGTGATCGGTGACCGTCGCTGGGCGGCGCGTGGTGGCGAACGGGGCGTCATCTACGACATCGCGCTGTGGGCGGTGCCGTTCGGTCTGGTCGGTGGCCGGCTCTACCACCTGATGACCGACTGGCGAACGTATTTCGCCGAGGGCGGCGCGGGTATCGGTGCGGCGCTTCGGATCTGGGACGGCGGCCTCGGCATCTGGGGTGCGGTTGCCCTCGGTGGCGTGGGTGCGTGGATTGCATGCCGGCGCAGGGGAATTCCGCTGCCGGCCTTCGGGGATGCGATCGCGCCGGGCATCATCCTGGCACAGGCGATCGGACGCCTCGGTAATTACTTCAACCAGGAGTTGTACGGCCGCGAGACCACGGTGCCGTGGGGCATGGAGATCTTCTACCGGCGGGATTCGGCCGGGATGGTCGACGTGCACTCCCTCGACGGGGTGTCGACGGGGCAGGTCGCGGCGGTGGTGCAGCCGACGTTCCTCTACGAGCTGCTGTGGAACGTGCTGGTGTTTGTCTTCTTGATCTGGATCGATCGGCGGTTCAAGCTCGGTCATGGTCGCCTGTTCGCGGCGTACGTGGCGGCGTACTGCATCGGCCGGTTCTGGGTCGAACTGCTGCGCGACGACACCGCCACTCACATCGCGGGCATCCGGGTGAACTCCTTCACCTCGGTGTTCGTGTTCATCGGCGCAATTGTGTACATCCTCCTGGCGCCCAAGGGTCGCGAAGATCCGGCCGCACTGGGCGGTACGCAGGCCGCCGGCGTGCCCGATGAGGAGTCGCCCGCCGAGAAGATGGCCGAGGATCTGGTGGCCGTCGCCACCGGCGGCGCGATCGCCGCGGCCGCGACCGTGGCAGCCGAGCACGACTCCGAAGACGCCAAGGCCGTCGGCGATACGGAGGACGCCGAGGCTGAGGCGCCCGAGCCCGACGCGGAGGCAGAAGCCGACGCCGAGCCAGAGCCCGAAGGCGAGCCCGAAGCGGAAACGGAAGCCGAGCCCGAGTCCGACGCGGACCCCGAAGCCGAACCCGAGCCCGAGCCCGACGCCGAACCCGAGCCCGAGCCGGGCGCGGATGCGGAAGCCGAGCCCGAAGCCGAACCCGAGCCCGAGCCCGACGCGGAGGCAGAACCCGACGCGGAGCCCGAGCCCGAAGCCGAAGCGGAGCCCAAGCCGGGCGCGGACGCGGAGCCCGAGCCCGAACCCGAGGCGGAACCCGAGCCCGAGCCCGAACCAGAGCCAGAACCCGAGCCCGAGGCGCAGCCGCGCGGATTCCGCACAGTCGTACGTCGCGTGCTGTGGGGTGTCGAAGTCCACCGCAACTGACGCTGCTCGCCTCGACGCGGTCGAAAATCTCGCACATCGAAACTCGTCACACCGCCATGGCATACTCGAATGTATGTTCGATCACTGGCCAGGCGAGTACTTCGAGCCGTCCGACACGGCTCGCTCGCGTGACCTGATCGACCGGCTGACAAACGCATCGCGTTTGGAGAACCAAGCTGCCGCACTCAGGTTGCATGCGATCGCCGATCTCTTCGAGTTGCGACGCAACGAGCGCGGCGAACGTGAGGACTGGGCGGTCGACACCTGGAAGGCTGTCGGCGCCGAAGTCGCCGCTGCATTGCGGCTAAGTCTGGGCAAGGCCAACAGTTATATGAACTACGGGCTTGCGATGCTGAGGCTGCCGGCGGTGGCCGCAGTGTTCTCCGCAGGCGAGATCGACTTCCAGGTTTTCCAGACCATCGTCTACCGCACCCACCTCATCACCGACTCCGACACCATGGCCGAAGTCGACGCCGAACTGGCTGCGCTTGCGCCCCGCTGGCCGTCGATGACTAAGGGCAAGGCGGCAACCAAGATCGACGACGTCGTGATTCGACACGATCCCGACGCCGTACGCCGGGTGCAGGAGCGCGCTTCCGACCGCGACGTCACTTTCTGGGAATCGGCCGACGGTTACGTGGAGATGACCGCGCGTCTATCGGTGCCTGACGGCGCGGCTGTCAAAGCGCGGCTCGATGCAATGTCGACGTCGGTCTGTGAGGGCGATCCCCGAACAGCCGGTCAACGTCGGTCCGACGCACTCGGCACCTTCGGCGCTGGAGTCGAGCCGCTTCCGTGTGGCTGTGGTCAATCAGATTGCGCGGCGAGCGGAAAGCGCCCCGGCTCGGTCGTTATCCATGTCGTGGCCGACCAGTCGACGCTTGATGGCACCACCAACAAGCCGGCCTATCTGATCGATGATGGGACGTTGATTTCGCCCGACCTGCTGAAGGAGCTGACCGCGACTGCACGGCAGCGACCGATAAGCATTCCGATCGAGACGGCGCCGGAGCCCGGCTATCATCCCTCCCGCGCACTTGCCGACTTCGTGCGAGCCCGCGACCTCACCTGCCGGGCACCTGGCTGCGACAAGCCCGCGACTCGGTGCGATATCGACCACACGGTTCCATGGCCGCACGGGGCGACGCAGGCCTCCAATCTCAAGTGCCTCTGCCGAGACCACCACCTGCTGAAAACCTTTTGGGGCTGGAAAGACCAACAGCTGCCCGACGGCACCGTGATCTGGACGCTTCCGGACGGCGAGACCTATGTGACGACGCCCGGCAGTGTCCTGCTGTTTCCCGCGCTCATGACGCCTACCGGTCCGGCGGCGATCCCGGGGCCGGAGGTCCATCGCTGTGGTGACCGATCGGTGATGATGCCGAAGCGGCGGACAACCCGACAACAGAACCGCGCGCACCAGATCGCGACCGAGCGCGCCCGCAATCGAGCAGACCGCACAGTCTCAGCGGCTGGGCCGGCGCCACCGATGCCAGACGACGCACCACCCTTTTAGGTTGCACCGCAGAACTTTTCGGCCGCCCTGCCGGCCAGCAGTTGGCGTGTCACGGTGGCGACTCGGCGCCCAAGGTGCTCGCAGGTGCGCACGTCCGCCTGGTGCACTGCTGTCGGATCAGCATCGACATCGGTTGAGGAGGCTGCCCCCAGCCAGAAGCCGAGCCGATTGAGCTCGAATTCGCTTGCGCCGCTGGTGTTCCATCCTGCCGCCAGGCCGAGGTTGACCCAGTGCATGTGATGCTGGGCGGCGAACACCGCCAACGCGCTGAGTGTCTGCAGCTTGTCACCGGCCTTCGACCCGGAGTTGGTGAACCCGGCAGCGATCTTGTCGCGCCAGGTGCCCTGGATGCAGCGCCGGCCAGTGCGTTCGGCGAAAGCCTGGAAGCCGGCCGACACGTTGCCCATGTACGTGGGGCAACCGAAGATGATCGCATCGGCGCCATCGAGTGCCGGCCAGTCGGCATCGCCGACGGTGTCGACCGCCATCAATCGAACACGGGCCTCGGCCGTCTCGGCGCCGCGACCGACGGCCTGCGCCAAGGTCGCGGTATGGCCGAAACCGGAGTGGTAGGCCACCACCACCTGAGGTGTCACCATGGCTGTCCTGCGTATACGCCGTCGGCCACCTCGCGTAGCGCTGCTGCCAGTCGGGTATTTCGGCTCCAGACAGCTGGGCCTCTAGACGGTCGAGGTAGGCATGCGTCCCCGGCCGAAAGCCATTGGCGTTGCGCACGCCGAGCCCGCGATGGCTAAACCGCAGCAGGGTTCCGTCGCCGTCCGGGGATAGTTCGTACCGCACGACGCCGGGTTCGACGATGCGTTGGTTCCATTCGTGTTCGAAGACATGCGGCGGGTCCCAGACCAGGATCCGGCCCGTCATCCGCTTCTGCTCGGCCGGGACTGGCGGTGCGGCCGGGTTGATCTCGATCGTCCCGCCCTGACGGGCGTCGATGGAGGTGTCGCCCATCCACTGGCCGCGTTCGGCGGGATCGGTGATCGCCGCCCATACCCGCTCGACGGGGTGGGGGAGCCGTCGCTCGAAAGTCAGTACGGCCCGGTCATTTTCGATGCTGATCCGGCCCTCTCGGGTGGTCATCAATCCTCCTGGGTGTTGTTCAGATGCCGCTCGAGGGCGTCGAGATGTCCGGTCCAGAACTGCCGGTATTGCTCGATCCAGCTGTCGATGGCGACGAGTCCGTCGGCGCGCAAGGCATAGATCCGTCGCTGGGCATCCGGGCGGACCTCGACGAGTCCGACTTCGCGCAGGATGCGCAGGTGCCGTGACACCGACGGCTGGGTCAGATCCGGCAGGGTCGCAACGAGTTCACCGGCTGTGCGATCACCAGTGGCCAAGGTGTCCAGCAGAATCCGGCGATTCGGTTCGGCAATGGCCTCGAAGACGTCCACGATTCGAGTATCGCACGACGTCTATATAGACACAAGTAGATATGTAACTACGGCAGTTTGATCGCCGAGGTGTACATCTCGACCATGGGCCGGTAGAGGTCAACGTCGTCGAGCTCGCTGCCCAGGATCACCGAGTCGCTGGTGGCAATCAACACCTGCGCGAAAGTCAGTGGCGGGATCAACAGCGTTCCGCCAAGGCGATCGATGCCCTTGACGATGAACTCGCTGAGCTTCTCGACGACTTCTGACCGCTTGGCGGCGACCCGTTCTCGCGCCTCCGGATTGCGCAACAGATACAGCGTGAACTCATGCCCCAACGCCGCGTGGTCGGCGCCGCGATCTCGACTCAATTGGCGCCACCGCACCGCGATCTCGTCGAACTCTCGCGCCGTGACCGACTTCGCCGACGCCATGACCTCGGCGAAATTGTCGAAGTAACGCCGCCAGTACCGGTCGCTCACCGCAAGGAAGAGATCCTCTTTGGTGGCGAAATGCTTGTAGATGGCGCCCTTCGTGTAGCCGGCGGCGTGTGCGATGTCATCGAGTTTGGCTGCTAAGAAACCCTTTTCGGCGAAGACGTCTTCGGCTGCATCGAGCAGCAACGAGCGGGTGTGCTCAAGTCTTCGCTCGCGCGTCCAACGCTCCGCCATGGCGAAATTCTGCCACAGAATCTGAGAGACCCATTGGATACTGAGATACCCACGGGTATATTTCGACCAGCCACCCCTACCAAGGAGTCGTCGTGAGCGATCTGTCCCGCAGCAAGAGAGCCGCCACTGTCGTTGAAGCGGCCCCCGCCACCTTCGAACGTCGGTCTTCCAATGCGGCGGTCAAGGTCTGGGCGGCCGTCGGCGGCGTGCTTCTGGTCTTGCAGCTCTACGTCTGGATCCGGTGGGTCACCGGCCCATACTTCGTGCGGGTACCAGCCGGCCCGAGTGATCCGCCGGTGTACATGAAGATTTTTTTGACCGCCAACGGGGCTCTGATGTGCGTCGGTCTGCCGGCAGCCATCTGGTGGTTCCTCATCCGGCCCTGGATCCGTGAACGTCGCATCGCCCTTGACGGCCTGCTGCTGATCTCCTGTGCCCTCTTCTTCTTCCAAGATCCGCTGCTGAACTACCTCAACACGTGGTGCACCTATAACACCTGGCTGTGGAACCGCGGATCCTGGTCGTCACACATTCCAGGTTGGGTGTCACCGGAATCGCCAGGGCGCCAGGTGGCAGAACCGTTGCTGATCAACGCAACCGGCTACGGGATGGTGCTGCTGCTGGCCATCGCCGGCTGCTGGTTCATGCGCCGGGTGAAGTCACGGTGGCCGGAGACGAGCAACGTGCGACTGATCCTGATCACCTATGCGGGCGCCATCGTCCTCGACTTCGTCATGGAAGCCTGCTTCATGCTCCCGTTCGGGCTCTACACGTATCCCGGTGCTATTCGGTCAGTTTCGGTCTTCGCAGGCACGTACCACCAATGGCCGATCTACGAGGGCCTCATGTGGGGCGGAGTGATGACCGCACTGAGTAGCCTGCGCTTCTTCACCGACGACCGCGGCCGCACCGTGGTCGAGCGCGGTCTGGACCAAGTGCGCGGCGGCTTCGCGCGGCAGCAGTTCGTCCGCTTCCTCGCGATCTTCGGTGCGGTCAGCGCATGCTTCTTCGTCTTCTACAACCTGCCCGCGCAATGGTTCGCCATGCACTCCGACCCGTGGCCCGTCGATCACCAGAAGCGCTCGTACTTCAACGGGGGCATCTGCGGCGACGGCACGGACACCCCGTGCCCGAACCCGGTTATCCCGGTACCGACGAAACGCTCGGGCTACATCGACGTCAACGGCAAGCTCGTATTGCCGGAGGGAGCGACGATGCCCCCGGTCGTTGCGTTCGAGCCCGCTAAGTGAGCGCACCGTTCTACCGCCCGGTCGGCGATGAAGTCGACGTCTTTCACGCGGCGGCGCGCCGTGGCTTGCCCGTGTTATTGAAGGGCCCGACAGGTTGCGGCAAGACCCGATTCGTCGAGGCAATGGCGCACGAACTCGGTCGCGAGTTGGTCACCGTCGCCGGCCATGAGGACATGACGTCAGCCGACCTGGTCGGCAGGTTCCTGCTCAAAGGCGGTGAAACGGTGTGGGTGGACGGACCGCTGACACGCGCCGTACGGCAGGGGAGCATCTGCTATCTCGACGAGATCGTCGAAGCGCGACAAGACACCACCGTCGTCATCCATCCACTCGCCGACCATCGTCGCCAGCTCCCGGTCGACAGGCTTGGCGCCGTAGTGCCCGCCGCCCCGGGATTTCAACTGGTGATCTCCTACAACCCCGGCTATCAGAGCGTACTGAAAAACATCAAGGAGTCGACCCGACAGCGTTTCGTCGCAATAGAACTCGACTTCCCGCCTGCCGACATCGAAACCGACATCGTGGTCCGGGAGGCGGGGATCGGCGGTGCCACCGCGCAGGCCTTGGTCACCCTCGCGCGAGCGATCCGCAACCTGGACGGCTCGCCGCTTCGGGAGGTGGCGTCGACTCGAATGCTGATCCTCGCCGGCGGTCTCGTCGCCGAGGGTCTCAGCCTGCGCAGTGCCGTGCGCGCAGCCGTGGTCAGAGTGCTTTCCGATGACCCCGACGTGGTCCGCGCACTCGGCGAGCTCGCTGATGCGGTACTGCCGGCAGATGTCTGACCGGGATAATTCAGCGCCGCGGCGATTTCGGCTGCTTGCAACACATCTGGCCGGTCGGTCGCTGGAGATCGCGGAGGCTGCGGCCGGTGAGACCTCATACACGAACGGCCGCGTCATCTTCGTGACCGTCGGCGGCTCCGCCGATGATCAGCGACGCGAGGTTCGGGTGCAGGCCGCGTTGCTCGGGGCGGGCAGTTTGGATCCGCGATACGTCAAGGCGCTCCGCGGACGGCGAGCCCTGGCACGCCGCTACTTGGCGGTCGAGGGCCGCCGCGTACTCGGTGTCGACGAGGAGCCGTTGACCTCCAGTGCCAACGAATCGCTTGAGGTTGCGCGCAGCCGAACCGCCATCGTGGATCCGCCGCCATGGTTCGGCGTGATCAGACCCTCGGTGCTGCTGCGAACGCCCGGCGGTGCTGGCGGTGCGGCTACCAAGGCGGAGGCCGACGAGCAACCTGACGAGGACGCCGACGAGGGCGACGAGACCTTCGAAGAAAGCAAGATACTCAAGCTTTTTCACAACCCAGTGCTCAACTCCACGATGCTGTCGGACTTCCTCCGCAAGGTTTTCGGCGGATCGCGATCCGAAAGTGACGAAGAAGCCGGCGCCGAGATACCTGTGCGCAGCATCCGGCGGACTCACAGCGCGGGACCGCAGGCGCGACCAGTGCCGACCCGCATTGCGTTCACCGACGCAGACCGTCCCGGCGCGACGGTCGGGATGGGTGGCGCCTTGCATCCCGAGTGGGATGTCTTCGCCGACTGCTACCGCGCCGACTGGTGCCGTGTGATCGACTATCCGATGACGACGGAGGTGGACGACTCCGCCGGTGCGATGGCTGACGACCCGGTGCTTCGGCGGCGGCTGGCCAGGGTGGGACTGACGCACCGGGTGCTACGCCGTCGCGCAGACGGTGACGACCTCGACACCGATGCTCTCATCGACTTCGTCGTCGAAATGCGTTCCGGCAATTCGCCTCCGGAGACCGTGTATACCGAACGCCGCATGGTTGCACGGGAACTCGGCGTCCTCATCCTGCTGGACGCGTCGGGATCGGCCAATGACGCCGACGCCGACGGTCGCGCTGTGCACGAACACCAGCGGCGCGCGGCCGCCACCCTCGCCGCCACGTTGGAGGAGCTGGGTGATCGCGTGGCGGTCTATGCGTTCCGCTCCCACGGCCGCCACGCCGTCCATCTGCCGGCGATCAAGACGTTCCACCAACGCTTCGGTGTCACCAGCCGCGCGCGGGTGAACCAGTTGCGGCCCTCGGGGTATACCCGACTCGGCGCTGCAATCCGGGGCGCGGGAGAGATCTTGAAGCGGGACGCGGGCACGCCGCGCCGGCTGCTGGTCGTGCTGTCGGATGGATTTCCGTACGACGACGGTTACGAGGGTCGCTACGCCGAGGCGGATACTCGCCGCGCGCTCTTGGAGTTACGCGCCGACGGCGTTGCGTGTCTGTGTCTTTCGATCGGCGCCGCAACGGAAACCACCAACCTCGAGCGCGTCTTCGGCACGACCAGTCACGCGAGCGCGCCCACACTGAGCGACCTGAGCCCACGCATGGACGAGTTGCTCCTGTCTTCGCTGCGTGAACTGTCGGTGGCTACCGGCGCTGCACCAACAGCGTCTGCGCCGAAGTACCGATGAATCCGTCACGGTCGTAAAGCTCGGCCGTGGTGACCCCGATGCCGTCGGGCCCGATCGATCCGCGGGCCCGCACGCCGAAATCATTGCCGGAAGGCTGCCGATGTAGATGCACGGCGGTGTCGGTGTTCATGTAGATGAACTTTTGCGGATCGATCGCTGCGCCAATGCCATTCGCGGAATCGACGAGCATCGCCAACCGTTCGAGGTCGGTCGTTGGCTCGTTGTCGACCAGGTTGGTGATGGGGGACATCCAGTACACGTTGGCGCCTGCCGATTGTTCGTATTGGGGGCGCCACTCCACAGACTCGATGTAGCCGGTGGCGTCCTTCCAGTGCAACTCCAGCGGCGCGGTCGGCCCCTCGATCAGCGGCGGATACCGGTCGGTCGCGGCGTCGGCGGTATCGGAGGTGGCCAGTGCCCATGCGGTCACCCGGGCCACCGGACGCGGCGGCCCGTCCGGACGTTCGGCGGACATCTCAGCCGACAGCATCGCGATGCGATTGCCGGGACGGTCAACTCTGGCCTGCACCCGCATCTCGGTGATCGGAATCGCACCGAGGATATCTAGGGTCAGCCGACCGATACGCATGCCGTCGGCCAGCTTCGCTTCGATGGCCTTGGTCAATAATGCCAATGGCGGTGAGCCATGCTGGATTTCGGAATTCCAATTGCTGCGGGTGTAGTCCATGGATGCGAATACCTCCGCCTCGCCATCCGTTCCGAGCCGGCGGTAGTAACAGCCGGTCATGCAGCGGGCCAGCCGGGATACGGCGGTGGTGTGCCACCATAGGCCGGACATAGCGCACGGTGGCTGCACCAGTCGCACAACCGTGACGGGTTGGGCCGGAAATCACCTGTGGCGCCGGCAGATTGGATCGCCCGCCAGATCGCGATCAGGGTCTTCTCGAAACGCAGCAGCTCGTCGAGTGCGGGCGTGTAGTCCAGCAGCTGGCCGTCGGCCAGATAGATCAGCCGCAGGCGGCTGGCCAGCACATCGCGCGAACGCAGCAGCGCGACGGCGTAGAACTTCATCTGGAACAACGCCTTGAACTCCGCGAGCGCCCTGGCTGCCGGCGGCGCCTTGCCGGTCTTGTAGTCGACGACCCGAAGCTCGCCGGTGCCTGCCACGTCGATCCGATCGACGAAACCGCGGAGCAGGGTGCCGTCGGCGAGCTCGACCTCGATGCGCTGCTCGCAGCTCTGCGGGTCGAACCGCGTCGGGTCCTCGAGCCGGTAATAGCCGGTCAACAGCTTCCGTGCCTCGGTCAGCAGCTGGGCCCGCTGCTCGTCGGTGAAATCGGCGGCGAACTCCGGGTGATCGGCCAGCACCCGGTCCCAGGCCGGGCCGACCAGAGACAGCGCGGTGTCCGGAACCCGCTCGGCGGCCGGCATGCCGTAGAGCTGTTCGAGGGCGGCGTGCACCACCGAACCGCGCAGCTGGGCGGTCGACGGGGGCTCAGTGAGCCGGTCGATAGCGCGGAAGCGGTACAGCAGCGGGCACTGCTTGAAGTCCGCGGCCCGCGATGGCGACAGCGCGGGCCGCGACACCTGCAGCACCTGATCAGACATAACTGCAGCCTAGGACCGTGCGCCGACAAGCTGGCGGTACGCGGCGCGGCGAGTCCGCTATGGCAGGCTGAACGGCTGTGACCGACGATCCCGCCCCGCGCCGGACTGGTCCCTTCGTCATCGGGGACCGTGTTCAGCTCACTGACGCCAAGGGCCGTCACTACACGATGATCCTCAACCCGGGCAGCGAGTTCCACACCCATCGGGGGGCCATCGAACACGACGCGGTGTTGGGCCAGCCGGAAGGCAGCGTGGTCAAGTCCACCAGCGGGGATGCATTCCTGGTGCTCCGCCCGCTGCTCATCGACTATGTGCTGTCGATGCCGCGCGGTGCGCAGGTCATCTACCCCAAGGACGCGGCCCAGATCGTCCACGAGGGAGACATCTTCCCGGGCGCGCGGGTTTTGGAGGCCGGAGCCGGTTCGGGAGCACTGACGTGCTCACTGTTGCGCGCCGTCGGTCCCGGCGGCGAGGTGATCTCCTACGAGGTTCGCGACGACCACGCCGTGCACGCGCAGCGCAATGTGGCGACGTTCTTCGGAGAGAGTCCACCCAACTGGCGGCTGATCATCGGCGACCTGGTCGACTCCGATCTCGACGAAGCCTCGGTCGACCGCGTCGTCCTGGACATGCTGTCGCCCTGGGACGTACTGGACACCGTCGCCCGGCTGTTGATTCCCGGTGGCGTACTGATGATCTACGTCGCGACGGTGACCCAGCTGTCCAAAGTGGTGGAGGCGCTGCGCGAACAGCAGTGCTGGACCGAGCCGAGGACATGGGAGACACTGCAGCGCGGCTGGAACGTCGTCGGCCTCGCGGTGCGCCCGCAACACAACATGCGCGGCCATACCGCATTCCTGGTCTCGGCCCGGCGGCTCGCTCCCGGCACGGTCACCCCGACTCCCTTGCGCCGCAAGCGCCTGCAGGTCTAGTCGTCGTCGCTGCGGTGCAGCCCGCGACGCACCGACAGCAGCTCGATTTCGGGACGGGCCGCCACCAACCGCTCGGCGGCGTCGAGCACGTCGACGACGTGAGCCCGATCGCCTGCGACCAGGGACACCCCGATGCCCGCGCGCCGGTGCAGATCGGCTGAACCGGTTTCGGCAGCGGAGATGGAGAATCGCCGCCGCAATTCGGCGACGATCGGGCGCACCACCGCCCGCTTCTCCTTCAGGGAGTGGACGTCACCGAGTAGGACGTCGAATTCCAGCCAGCCGATCCACATTCAGCCGCCGCGGGCATTGCCGAACGCCAGCAGCATGTCGGCCGTTTCGCGGGACAGCTGCCAATTTCCGTTGTCCTGCCGGAACTCCATCGGGAAGGTGAAGTTGCCGGGGTTGGCCGGGTTGGAGGTGGTGATATTGATCGATGCCAGTGCATCGTCGGGCCGACGATCCGACCATCGGATCTCGCTGGCCGTGAACGTCAGCGGAGTGAAGCCGCCGTCGCGCAGCGCCGCCGCGAATTTGTCGATGGTCGCGGCATCACCGGGGGTGGTGTTCTCGACCAGCTGGAGTTTGTCAGCGCCTTTGACTGCCGGATCGGCCAACCGGTAGAGCACATCGGTCAACGCGTCGGGAGCCGGCAGGGGAGCGGCGTTGGCCGCGGGTGGTGTCAGCGGGGTCGACGACTGTTCGAAGGGACTTTGAGTCGACTTCGGTTCGGCGTGCACAGAACACCCCGACAGGCTGAGCGCCGCCACGATTGTGGCGGCGCTCAGACTAAAGAACGGGTGTCGCATCCCGCAGTGGCTCAGCTGGCTCCTGACATCAGCGACATCGCCGACTGCTTGGTCAACTGCCACCCCGTCGGGCTGGGGCCCTCGATGAACTGAATGCTCTGGCTCGCGGTCTGCCCGTTGGGCGCGGTCGCGGTGACATTGGCCGTCGCGGACGGACCGTCCTGGTCGATGTCGGCGATGTTGAAGCTCAGCGGGAGCAGGCCCTTGGCCGAGGCGTTGTTGAACGCCCGGTCGGCGGCGATGCCCTCGAATCGGCCCAGGCCGAACTGAATATAGGAGCCCTTGGAGCCCGAGAACGACCCGCCGCCCTGGAGGCCATTGAGCGTCGCGACGAGCTGGCTTTGGAGCTCCGGCGCCGGCGTCTGCGGCATCGGTGCGCCAAAGACGACGGGCTGCACCGCCGGTGCGGGCACCGGCGAGCTGAATGCCACCGACGTCACGCCGGCGGCCACGCCGCTGACGATCGCTGCGGCGGCAACGCCCGTGGCTAGCAGTTTCAGGGTCACGGCTGTCCTCTCGATCGACCCGACTCATTAGGAACATTAACAGTGTTGCCAGTGTGTCGAAATTCCCCGCATGCACATCATCGACGTTGGGCCGGTAGCGTTGTGGTATCCACCGCACCAACTCCAGGTGTGGGAGAGGAGCGCAACATGAGTGAGGCACAAGAACCCCAGCTGTCCGGCGAAGACGCCGCCGAACTGGAAGAGCTGCGGCGTGAGGCGGCGGCCCTGCGCGATCAGCTGGAGAACGCGGTGGGCCAAGGCAGCGCCCGCAGTGCGCGTGATGTGCATCAACTCGAGGCGCGAATCGACTCCCTGGCGTCGCGCAACGCCAAGCTGATGGACACCCTCAAAGAGGCCCGTCAGCAGTTGCTCGCTCTACGCGAAGAGGTCGACCGGCTCGGTCAGCCGCCGAGCGGATACGGGGTGTTGCTGGGGTCCCACGAGGATGACACCGTCGACGTGTTCACCTCCGGTCGCAAAATGCGGCTGACGTGCTCGCCCAACATCGACGTCCACTCGCTCAAAAAGGGCCAGACGCTTCGTCTCAACGAGGCGCTGACCGTCGTGGAGGCCGGCACGTACGAGTCGGTCGGCGAGATCAGCACGCTGCGCGAGATCCTCGCCGACGGCCACCGGGCTCTCGTCGTCGGGCATGCCGACGAGGAGCGCATCGTCTGGTTGGCCGAACCGCTGGTGGCCATCGAGGACCTGCCCGCCGACGTCGCGGAGGAGCTCGACGATGACGATCTGCGTCCGCGCAAGCTGCGTCCCGGCGACTCGTTGCTGGTCGACACCAAGGCCGGGTACGCGTTCGAGCGCATTCCCAAGGCCGAGGTCGAAGACCTCGTGCTCGAAGAGGTGCCCGACGTCGCCTACAGCGACATCGGCGGCCTGACCCGCCAGATCGAGCAGATCCGGGACGCCGTCGAGTTGCCGTTCCTGCATAAGGAGCTGTACCGCGAGTACGCGCTGCGGCCGCCGAAAGGTGTGCTGCTCTACGGTCCGCCCGGTTGCGGAAAGACGCTGATTGCCAAGGCCGTGGCCAATTCGCTGGCCAAGAAGATGGCCGAGGTGCGCGGTGACGACGCCCGCGAGGCGAAGTCGTACTTCCTCAACATCAAGGGCCCGGAGCTGCTGAACAAGTTCGTCGGCGAGACCGAACGGCACATCCGCCTGATCTTCCAGCGGGCCCGCGAAAAGGCTTCCGAGGGAACGCCGGTGATCGTGTTCTTCGATGAGATGGACTCGATCTTCCGTACCCGCGGCACCGGTGTGAGCTCCGATGTCGAGACGACGGTCGTGCCCCAGTTGCTGTCGGAGATCGACGGTGTGGAGGGGCTGGAGAACGTCATCGTGATCGGTGCCTCCAACCGCGAGGACATGATCGACCCGGCGATCCTGCGGCCCGGCCGCCTGGATGTCAAGATCAAGATCGAGCGGCCGGATGCCGAAGCCGCCCTTGACATCTTCAGCAAGTACCTCACCGAGTCGCTGCCGGTGAACGGCGACGATCTGGCCGAGTTCGGCGGCGATCGAGGGCAGTGCATCCGAGCGATGATCGAGAAGGTCGTCGACCGGATGTACGCCGAGATCGACGACAACCGGTTCCTGGAAGTCACCTATGCCAACGGCGACAAAGAAGTCATGTACTTCAAGGACTTCAACTCGGGCGCGATGATCCAGAATGTGGTCGACAGGGCCAAGAAGTACGCGATCAAGTCAGTCCTGGAGACCGGGCAGAGGGGTTTGCGCATCCAGCACCTGCTCGACTCGATCGTCGACGAGTTCGCGGAGAACGAGGACCTGCCCAACACCACGAATCCCGATGACTGGGCACGCATTTCGGGCAAGAAGGGCGAGCGGATCGTTTACATCCGCACGCTGGTCACCGGCAAGAGCAGCAGCGCCAGCCGGGCCATCGACACCGAGTCCAACCTGGGCCAGTACCTATAGCCTCGCGACGATCAAGCGGCGACGAAGGAGCCGCGTTGAGGAGCGGGGCAATGTATTCCGAGCGGTACCGGCCCAGGCTCGGGCCGTCAGTGCCCGCAGAGTTGCGAGGCGGCGGCGCTGTAGAAGAACGCCGCGTCCTTCGGCTCCACGCCGTCGGTGGTGTTGTCCGAGATGGTCTGCAAGGTGGTGGCCTGCGGCACGCCGGCGGCGATGTCACTGCAGATGTGCTGACCCAGCGCCACCGCGGTGGCGACCGGTCCGTGCCAGCCGTCATTGGCCAGTGTCGTGATGAAGGAGTCCTGATCCGCGTATGCCGGTGAGGCCAGCGCCAAGGCGAGTCCTGCGGCGGCAATGCCGGTGATGACGAGTTTCTTCATGGTGTTTACCTTTCCCCGATTGTTGGCGCAGTGTATGACGACGGTGAGCCGTACTGCAGCGTTATCGTCACGGGCGTCAGTTTGTTACGAGCGGCTCTACCGGGGCGAACGTCACGCTCAGCGCGTTACACCTCCAACGAGTAGCTGTTGCTGAAGTTGTCCTGGGTGACGTGGGCATCGCGGGTCGTGGTGTCCACGCTCAGCGCCTCGCGCAACGTGCGCGTCTGGTAGCGCCATCCTTCGGGTAGATCGAGCCGTGCAGCCAGGTCCGGGAGACCGGCGAGAGTGAGGCCCCGGTCCACCATTTGGCTGTAGGTCTGCATGACCCAGTGCTGCCCGTGCGGGTCGACGAGTTCGAACACCGGCAGGCCGGCACCGAAGTTGAACACCGTTCTGCGGTCGACCCGGTTGACGGTGTACGGCGCGGGGCTCATCGAGGACAGCTTGACGGTGGCTTGCCGAATCATGTCGATGCCGCCGAAGGTCTTGATCTGCCGGCGGTCCGACGCGGCTTTCTCGATGCTGCTCATCAACCAGTAACGGGGCCCGTTGAGAAGTGCCGCGACGGCCCCGTTGTCCTTCGCGATCGCCTCGGCGTCGAGCTTGCCCCACAGCTCGGCGGGGCAGTCGTTGAGCGGAAAGCTGTTGTAGACAGTCGCTTCCGGCCCGTCTGTGCCGGCCGTGACCAGAAGGACCTCCCCATAGCGCTTGTCGAACACATCGGTCTGGTCTGCCATCTCGTGCCTCCATCTCGAGCAGAAAGGATCAGCGGAGCTCTCGCGACGAGCGGTAGTGATCCCGCGCCACCAGAGTGAGCCGCAGGTTGGCCAGCAGCGGGTCGAGGAATTGCGCGCGGTACTCCTTGTCGGTGACCGCCTTGGCCGCCAGATACATGAACGTGATGGCCGTGAGCATCATCGTCGTCTGGATCAGCGGGTCGGGCACCGGCAGCGTCATGCCCAGGATGTGTCCGTCGTTGCTGCCACTGTCGCGGGTCCAGGAGGCCAGCAGGGGAGGGCTGAGGACGATCAAGCCGAGCACGAAGAAGATCGTCCCGGTGGCCAGCGCGACCGTCAGCACCTGACCCACCTGGGACGCCGCGACGACGAACACCACGTTGGCCCGTTCGGTGCGGGACAGCGGGTCGACGCCCGGGGCGGCTTGCGTTTCGTCGAGGGTCGGGCGAACCCGTTCCAGGGTGCTCGACACGAGGAATGCGGCGGCGATCGCGAACAGGAATCCGATGGCCAGCCACAGTCGTTCGCGGCTGACGATCGCGGCCATCAACCAGACGTAGGTGTTGAAGAACACCAGAAACGTCAGCAGTACGACCGGAAGGGCGCGGACGAACATGCCACTGGCCAGGGCGAGGTTCGACATGGTGTCACGGGCGGCCCACCCCGCGATCGAGCCGACGCCCGATGCCGTGGCGACCAGGATGACCGCGACGGTGACCGCGGCCATGACCAGGTTCACCACGACCCGCGGGCTCGGGCCGCCGAAAACGCAACCGACGATGGTCACGACCAGCGCCAGGTTGGCGGCCACGACGCGCCGCAGCGGGCCGTCGATCCGCGACACCAGCCAGCCCACCAGCGCTGCCACCGGCAGCACCAGCACGACGAGCGCCAGGAGGAACCCCTCGGCGACCGTCGGCCTGCCGTCGATGTCGATGGTGTGTTTGCCGGAAATCTTGACCACCAGGATGGAGTTCGCGGCGAAGACCGCCACCCCGGCCAGTGCGGGAGCCGACCGGCCCCACACCCGGCGCAGCAGGGCGCTTCGTCGCACCACCGCCGGGAGACCTCGAACCAGAAACCAGCGCTCTTCGGCGTAGCGGTCCGGTGATGTCATCGTTGCGCGGCTCCGATGTGGGCTTTCAGGTCAGGTCACCCTAGCCGGAAGTGCGCCCCGCTAGGCTGGCGCCCATGCAACGGATCATCGGAACCGAGGTCGAATACGGCATCTCCTCTCCGTCCGATCCGACCGCCAACCCCATCCTCACCTCCACCCAAGCGGTGCTGGCCTACGCCGCTGCCGCCGGTATCCAGCGGGCCAAGCGGACCCGCTGGGATTACGAGGTGGAGTCGCCGCTGCGGGACGCCCGCGGATTCGACCTCAGCCGCGCGTCGGGACCGCCGCCGATCGTCGACGCCGACGAGGTGGGAGCGGCCAACATGATCCTCACCAACGGCGCCCGGCTGTACGTCGACCACGCCCACCCGGAGTACTCGGCACCCGAGGTCACAGACCCGATGGATGCCGTGATCTGGGACAAAGCCGGCGAGCGCGTCATGGAGGCGGCGGCCCGGCACGTGGCCAGCGTTCCCGGCGCGGCCAAGCTGCAGCTGTACAAGAACAATGTCGACGGCAAGGGTGCGTCGTACGGGTCCCACGAGAACTACCTGATGAGCCGCCAGACGCCGTTCTCCGCGGTGATCTCGGGCCTGACGCCGTTCATGGTGTCGCGGCAGGTCGTGACCGGTTCCGGCCGTGTCGGTATCGGGCCGTCCGGCGACGACCCGGGCTTTCAGCTGTCCCAGCGCGCCGACTACATCGAGGTCGAGGTCGGCCTCGAGACCACCCTCAAACGCGGCATCATCAACACCCGCGACGAGCCGCATGCCGACGCCGACAAGTACCGCCGCCTGCACGTCATCATCGGTGACGCGAATCTGGCCGAGACGTCGACCTATCTCAAGGTGGGCACCACATCATTGGTGCTCGATTTGATCGAGGAAGGTCCCAAGTACGGCCTTGACCTGTCGGATCTTGCGTTGGCCCGGCCGGTGCACGCGGTCCACGTGGTCAGCCGGGATCCGTCGCTGCGGGCGACGGTGGCACTTGCTGACGGCCGGGAAATGACCGCGCTGGCGATGCAGCGGATCTACCTGGACCGGGTGGCCAAGCTGGTCGACGCCCGCGACCCCGATCCGAGTGCATCCCAGGTCGTCGAAACCTGGGCTCACATCCTTGACCTGCTCGAACGCGATCCGATGGAATGCGCCGACCTGCTCGACTGGCCGGCCAAGCTGCGCCTCCTGGAAGGCTTCCGGCAGCGGGAGAACCTCGGCTGGTCGGCGCCGCGACTGCATCTGGTCGACCTGCAGTACTCCGATGTCCGGCTCGACAAGGGGCTGTACAACCGGTTGGTGGCGCGCGGCTCGATGAAGCGTCTGGTCACCGAACAGCAGGTGATCGACGCTGTCGACAACCCGCCGACCGATACCCGGGCGTACTTCCGTGGCGAATGCCTGCGGCGCTTCGGCGCCGACATCGCCGCTGCCAGTTGGGACTCGGTGATCTTCGATCTGGGCGGTGATTCGCTGGTGCGGATCCCGACCCTGGAGCCGCTGCGCGGCAGCAAAGCTCATGTGGGCGCCTTGCTCGATTCGGTCGACAGCGCAGTGCAACTCGTGGAACAACTGACGTCCTGACGTTCGTTAGAGCGAGCAATACCGGTCTCGACCGGTAGTGTGGAAGAACATCACGAGCAGGAGGCAGCGATGGCTCAAGAGCAGACCAAGCGTGGCGGTGGTGGCGCCGAGGATGACGACCTCGGCAGCACCGGTGCCGGCGGCCAGGAGCGTCGCGACAAGCTCGCTGAGGAGACGGACGATCTGCTGGACGAGATCGATGACGTCCTGGAGGAAAACGCTGAGGACTTCGTGCGTGCATATGTCCAAAAGGGCGGACAGTGACCTGGCCGTTCTCTGATCGTCTGGCCACCAGTTCACCTCTGACCGATCTGTCTTCGTTCTCTGATCACTTGCGGCGCGAAGCCCCTCACCTGCTGCCGACCAGCACTGGTGGCAGCGGTGCGCTGCCGGGTGACGCGCTGCCGCACGGCACCACGATCGTCGCGCTGCGTTACCCGGGTGGTGTTCTGATCGCCGGCGATCGCCGTGCCACGCAGGGAAATATGATCGCCAGCCGCGACGTGCAGAAGGTGTACATCACCGACGACTACACGGCTACCGGCATTGCGGGTACCGCGGCGATCGCCGTCGAATTCGCCCGGCTCTACGCGGTCGAGTTGGAGCACTACGAAAAGGTCGAGGGCGTCCCGCTGACGTTCCCCGGCAAGGTGAACCGGCTCTCGACCATGGTGCGCGGCAATCTCGGTGCGGCGCTGCAGGGATTCGTCGCACTACCGCTGCTCGTGGGATACGACCTCGATGCCGCGGACCCCGAGGCGGCCGGACGAATCGTGTCGTTCGACGCTGCCGGCGGCTGGAACATCGAAGACGAGGGCTATCAATCGGTCGGCTCGGGCTCACTGTTCGCCAAGTCGTCCATCAAGAAGCTCTATTCCGGTGTGACCGACGCAGATTCGGCGTTGCGGGCGGCCGTCGAGGCGCTCTATGACGCCGCCGACGACGACTCGGCGACCGGTGGTCCGGACCTCGTGCGCGGCATCTTCCCGACCGCGGTCACCATCGAGGCCGAAGGCGCCGCCGAGGTGAGCGTAGAGCGAATCTCCGCGCTGGCCCGCGAGGTGATCGAAAGCCGTTCTCAGACAAATACATTCGGGCCCGGCAAGGGGCCCAGCAACGAAGCACCGCGGGTGGACTAAGTGAGCTTCCCATATTTCATCTCGCCTGAGCAGGCGATGCGTGAGCGTTCCGAGCTCGCGCGCAAGGGCATTGCCCGTGGCCGTAGTGTTGTCGTGCTCGCCTACGACTCAGGTGTGCTGTTCGTCGCGGAGAATCCGTCGCGCTCATTGCAGAAGATCAGTGAGCTCTACGACCGCGTCGGCTTTGCGGCTGTGGGCCGGTTCAACGAGTTCGACAACCTGCGCCGCGGTGGTATCCAGTTCGCCGATACCCGCGGCTATGCCTACGACCGGCGCGACGTGACCGGCCGTCAGCTCGCCAACGTCTACGCGCAGACCCTCGGGACCATCTTCACCGAGCAGGCCAAGCCCTACGAGGTGGAGCTGTGTGTGGCCGAGGTGGCCCACTACGGCGAAACGAAAGCCCCTGAGCTGTATCGCATCACCTATGACGGCTCGATCGCCGACGAACCGCACTTCGTCGTCATGGGCGGTACCACCGACCCGATCATCGCCGCGCTCAAGGAGTCCTACTCCGAGAATGCCGCGCTCGGTGACGCGGTCGCTATCGCCGTCGAGGCGCTGCGGGCCGGTATCAACAGCACCAGCGGGAGCGGTACAGCTTCGGCCGAGCCGCGGGTGCTCGGCCCGGCCACGTTGGAGGTGGCGGTTCTGGATGCCAACCGTCCGCGCCGGGCATTCCGGCGGATCACCGGCGCGGCGCTGGACGCCTTGCTGCCCGCTGCGAAGCCGCCCGCGGAGGAAAAGTCCTGACGCAGCTCGTCATCGGCGCCAGCGGGTTCCTCGGCTCGCATGTGACACGCCAGCTGGTGGCAAGCGGCGTGAACGTGCGGGTGATGCTGCGCAAGACCAGCTCGACGAAGGCCATCGACGACCTTGATGTCGAACGGCACTACGGCGACGTCTTCGACGACGACGCCCTGCGAACGGCGATGGCCGGCTGCGACGTCGTGTACTACTGCGTGGTCGATGCGCGGATGTGGTTGCGTGACCCGGCGCCGTTGTTCCGGACGAACGTCGAGGGACTGCGACACGTGCTGGATGCGGCAGTTGAGGCTGACCTCGAGAAGTTCGTGTTCACCAGCACTACCGGCACTTTGGCGATCAGCGACACCCAGCCGGTCACCGAGGGTGATCCGCACAATTGGACCGGTGGGGGTCCGTACATCGAAGCGCGGGTTCAGGCCGAGGATCTGGTGTTGCGCTATGCCAGTGACAAAGGATTGCCCGCCGTCGCGATGTGCATCTCGACCACATACGGGCCGGGGGACTGGCAGCCGACGCCGCACGGTTCTCTCATCGCTGCGGTCGCCGCCGGCCGGTTCCCGTTCTACCTCGATTTCTCCTCGGAGGTCGTCGGAATCGAAGATGCCGCGCGCGCAATGCTTCTTGCGGCCGAGCGTGGTCGGCCGGGGGAGCGTTACATCATCTCCGACAAGTACCTGAGCACCCGCGAGGTACACGAGGTCGCCGCCGACGCCGTCGGGGCGTCGCGTCCGCGCGTCAAGATCCCGATGCCGGTGCTGTATGCCGCCGCGCACGCCAACGACGCCGCATCAAAGCTGTTGCGCCGCGACTTGCCCTTCGCTGTGGTGGGACTGCGGATGGCGCAGCTGATGTCACCGCTGGACCACAGCAAGGCCGAACGTGAACTGGGCTGGCAGCCCGAGCCCGTCGAGGAGTCGATCCGCAGGGCCGCACGGTTTTTCGTCGAGCAGGCGGGCAGCTAACCCGCGACCCGGATGTGCTCGCGGTCACCGGTGATGACCGCCAGGATGTTGCGCCAGGCGTCGGACGGCTCGTTGAGCACGCCACTGTGTGAGGACAGACCGCCCATCGGGCCGCCGGTGAGTCGGCGGCCGGGGGCCAACCGGATGACGCCGGGCAGCCGGTCGGGGTCGGCGCCGTGCGGACCGAGCGGGATGCCCTGCACGAGACCGATCGGATCGCCGGGTGCGGTGATGGAGAACCGCAAGACGTCGGGGTTGCGGTTGTGCCAGTCCGACGGATCTCGAACGCCCACACCGGCGCCCGCGGCCTCGACATAGATCACCCGGTCGGCGGTCAAACCGAAGTGCTCGGCAGTACCAAGGATCGATCCGCCGTAGGAGTGGCCGACATAGGTCACCGGCATGGAGTCGACCCGCCGTTCGACGTCTTCGCTGAACGCCACCAGTCGCGGCGCCATCCGGAGGGCGTAGCGGGGATCGACGGCGTCTGCCACGCCTGCAGCCAATTGACCGGTCGGGAACGGCCCACCGAGGTAGGTGATCATCGCCACGTCCCCGCTGGATCCGGCAACGAAGCGACGTGCGGTCGCCACGTCATCGGCCGCTGCACCGAACGTGGTGTTGAGCCCAGGCACCAGCACCGCAAGGGCGTGCGCCCGGCTCAGGTCACCCGATAACTCGATGAACGACTGCCGCTGCGGATCGAACCCGAGGATCTGGCGCGGCACCCGGCGGTCGCGGTCCAAGGGATCGGGCACGTCCGCGAGCAGGCTTTCGTAGTAGACGATGCGGGCCTGCGCGTCGTGGTCGTACGCGGTGACGGCGGTCGCTCGCATGACCGGATCGGCGTGCAGCGCCGCCCAAAGTCGTTCGGCGTCAGCCGCTTCCAAAGTCGGTGCGACGGCGGCGCGCAACTTCACTTCTTCGGGCACATCGATGTGGCGGCGTTCGTCGAGGATCGCGTTGGCGATGTTGATCCGATTGGCCGCGATGCGCACCTCCCACGGGATGCCATCGGTGTTGCCCACTTCGAGGGGCTTGCTTTCGATCAGCCGGCGGCGCTCGGAATCGGACATCGCCGCGATCGAGGCGGCGATCCTGTCCTGGCTCATGTGCGGCCAGTCGCCGACCGGACTGCTGGTGACTCCGGCAGGCCGAACCGGTGCCGTACCCGCAATCGCGGTCTCGAAAGCTGCCTCGATCGCGGTGGCCGCCTCGTCGTCGGCCGCGCCGAGCGCCGACAACGCGCCCTGCAGAACGCGAGTCAGTTCGCCTGCCCGCACGTCGAGCATCTGTCTGGCAACCGAATCGGCGCCACCGCTGCAGGCCACCAGTAGCGATGACGGTGACGACGGCGGACCCACCGTCCCGTCGTCCTCCACCCGACACCCTTCGTCGCGGGCGTCGGCCACCATCGCCAGAACCCGATCGCGTCTGCGGGTGATGACTTCGGCGGCGTCCCGCGCCTCGGCCGCCGCCAGAATCAGGGCCCGGCACACCCCGCGCAGTTCCATCGATGTCGCGCCGATGGCGTCCCGGGCCGCGCCGGCGGCCGAACCGGTGAACATGCCGGCGCTGCCCGTCACCGCCTCGTCGACCAGGTTTGTGTGCGCCTGCAGCCGCCCGGCGGCGTCGTCCCATTCGCCGGCCAATTCGATCAGGGCATCCGGTCGCCAGGCGAGCACCTGCGAAACGACCGGACGGCTCACCCTAAGTTGTCCGCGGCGACGAATTCCTCCACCGACCGGTGCACCGAGCACACCCAATCCCGCAACGTCGCCGCGAGTCGGCGCACTTCGGCAGCGACGCGTGCCGGTTCGCCCGAACGGCCCAGCGCAGAACCGGGTAACCCGTCGACGCCGTGAATCGCAACCACCGCGAGCTCGCCGGCGGTGCGCGTCAGCCGGTCCATCAGCACCCGCAGCGCGGCGGAATCGACAACGACGCGTTCGGGCACGGCTCATGCTGACACGTGCCGCGCCGGCGGCTTCTCCGCAATCCACAGGGATTCTGAACGCGTTTCGCCCCCTGCTTGACCACCGCTAGTCCCAAGCAACCAGTAGGCTCGGTGTCGTGCAGCGGAGAATCATGGGCATCGAAACTGAATTCGGTGTCACCTGCACGTTCCACGGCCATCGTCGGCTCAGTCCCGACGAGGTCGCCCGGTACCTGTTCCGCCGGGTGGTGTCGTGGGGCCGCAGCTCGAACGTGTTCCTGCGCAACGGCGCGCGCCTGTACCTCGACGTGGGGAGCCACCCGGAGTACGCCACCGCCGAGTGCGACAACCTGACGCAGCTGGTCACTCACGACCGCGCCGGTGAACGGGTGCTGGAGGACCTTCTTATCGACGCCGAACAGCGGCTGGCCGACGAAGGTATCGGCGGGGACATCTACCTGTTCAAGAACAACACCGATTCCGCTGGCAACTCCTATGGCTGCCACGAGAACTACCTGATCGTGCGTGCCGGCGAGTTCTCCCGGATCTCCGACGTCCTGCTGCCGTTCCTGGTCACCCGCCAGCTGATCTGCGGCGCGGGCAAGGTGTTGCAGACGCCCAAGGCGGCCACCTTCTGCCTGTCCCAGCGTGCGGAGCACATCTGGGAAGGCGTGTCGAGCGCAACGACCCGCTCACGGCCCATTATCAATACCCGCGACGAACCGCACGCCGACGCCGAGAAGTATCGCCGGTTGCACGTGATCGTCGGCGACTCCAACATGTGTGAGGCCACGACCATGCTCAAGGTCGGCACCGCCTCGCTGGTGCTGGAGATGATCGAAGCCGGTGTCGCGTTCCGTGATTTCTCGCTGGACAACCCGATCCGGGCGATCCGCGAGGTCAGCCACGACCTCACCGGCCGCCGGCCGGTTCGGTTGGCGGGCGGTCGGCAGGCCAGCGCACTGGACATCCAGCGCGAGTACTTCGCCCGCGCGGTCGAGTACCTGCAGACCCGCGAACCCAACACCCAGATCGACCAGGTGGTCGATCTGTGGGGCCGCCAGCTCGACGCCGTGGAGAGCCAGGATTTCGCCAAGGTGGACACCGAGATCGACTGGGTGATCAAGCGCAAGCTGTTCCAGCGCTACCAGGACCGCTACAGCATGGAGCTGTCCGACCCGAAGATCAGCCAGCTCGACCTGGCCTACCACGACATCAAGCGCGGCCGCGGCGTGTTCGACCTGCTGCAGCGCAAGGGTTTGGCGACCCGGATCACCACCGACGAGGAGATCGAGGCCGCGGTCGACACGCCTCCGCAGACGACGCGGGCCAAGCTGCGCGGCGAGTTCATCAGCGCCGCCCAGGAGGCCGGCCGCGATTTCACCGTCGACTGGGTGCATCTCAAGCTCAACGATCAGGCGCAGCGCACAGTGCTGTGCAAGGACCCGTTCCGCTCGGTCGACGAGCGGGTGAAGCGGCTGATCGCCAGCATGTGACGAGCGCGCCGCACGAGTGGCGCACTGATCCCGGCTAAGGTTTTCCGAGTGGCGACATCCAAAGTCGAGCGGTTGATGAACCTCGTCATCGCGCTGCTGTCCACGCACGGCTACATCACCGCGGATCGCATCCGTGCGAGCGTGGCCGGCTACGCCGAAAGCCCCAGCGATGAGGCGTTCTCCCGGATGTTCGAACGCGACAAGAATGAGCTCCGCGATCTGGGCATCCCGCTGGAGACCGGACGGGTGTCGTCGTTCGACCCGACCGAGGGCTATCGGATCAATCGCGACGCCTACGCATTGCCCGACATCGAACTCACCGACGAGGAGGCCGGCGCCGTCGCGATCGCCACCCAGCTGTGGGAATCGCCGGAGCTGATCACGGCGACCCAGGGTGCATTGCTGAAGTTACGGGCCGCCGGCGTGGACGTCGATCCTGATGCTGCGGTCGCGATCACCACCGCGTCGGGTCCACCGGGTCTGCGTGGATCGGAGGACGTGCTGGGAAACCTGTTGTCCGCCATCGATTCCGGTCAACCGGTGCAGTTCCGGCACCGCTCGCTGCCGACCGACCCCTACACCGTTCGCACCGTGGAACCGTGGGGGGTGATCACCGACCGGGGCCGCTGGTATCTGGTCGGGCATGATCGGGACCGCAACGCCACCAGGACATTTCGGCTTTCCCGCATCGGTGCCGACATCACAACCGTTGGGGCGCCCGGATCTATCACCCGACCGGACGGCGTCGACCTGCGGGCGATCGTCGACCGGGCCATCGGCGAAGCACCCAGCGGGGTGCAGGCATCGGTGTGGGTGGCCAACGGTAAGGCAATGTCGTTGCGCCGCAGCGGCAAATCGGCGGGCCCCCGAACCATCGGTGGGCGCTCCGGCGAGGTGATCACGCTCGACATCGGAACCCGCGACCGGCTCGCCCGCGAGGTGGCGGGATACGGCGCCGACGCGCTGGTGCTGGATCCGGCCGCGTTGCGTGACGACGTCATTGCGCGGTTACGAGCCCAGGCGGGGGTGCAGGCATGACCCCCGTCTCGACGCGCCTGGTGCGGCTGCTGAACATGGTGCCGTACCTCAAGGCCAACCCGAGCATCACCTACGACGAGGCCGCGGCCGATCTCGGCGTGACCCGCAAGCAACTTCAGCAGGACCTGGATCAGTTGTGGATGTGTGGCCTGCCCGGTTACGGCCCCGGCGACCTCATTGACTTCGAGTTCTCCGGCGACTCGATCAAGGTGACGTTCTCGGCCGGCATGGACGAGCCGCTGCGGCTGACCTCACCGGAGGCGACCGGGCTGCTGGTCGCGCTGCGGGCGCTGGTCGACATCCCCGGAGTCGTCGACCCGCAGGCTGCGCTGTCCGCGATCGCCAAGATCGAGTCCGCGGCGGGCACGGTCGGTCACGACCACACCCACGCCGTTACCGCCGTGGAGGAACGGGCCCCGATCGAGAGCGACACCGCCGCGGCGGTCCGCGCCGCGGTCCGCGACGGACGCGCGCTGAACATCGAGTATTACTCGGCCTCCAGGGACACGCTGAGCAGCCGCGTGGTGGACCCGATCCGGGTGGTCCTGGTCGGCGACCACAGCTATCTGCACGCCTGGGCGCGCGACGCCGACGGCGTGCGGTTGTTCCGGCTGGACCGCATCGTGGAGGCGACGGTGCTCGACCAGGCCGCGATCCCGCCGGAGCCGGCCAAGCAGGCGCCACCGGACACTTCGCTGTTCGACGCCGACCCCGCGCTGCCTGCGGCTACCTTGCTGCTGGCCCCGACGGCCTCGTGGATGCTCGAGTACTACCCGATGCGGATCCTCGAAGAACTGCCCGACGGCTACCGCAAAGCCTCGATGACGTATGCCTCCGAGGAATGGATGTGCCGGGCGCTGCTCGGGTTCGGCGCCGAGGTCCGGGTGCTGGCGCCCGACTCGCTGGTGACCCGGGTGCGGGACAGTGCCGCCGCGGCGCTGGCCGCGTATTTAACCCTGGACGGCTGAGCGGGTAGCATCGAGGCAACTTCTGGAGGTGACCAAATTGGGTGCTCTACAACCGTGGCACTGGCTGATTCTCATCGCGGTGGTCGTGCTGCTCTTCGGGTCTAAGAGGTTGCCTGACGCCGCCCGCTCCCTGGGCAAGTCGATGCGCATCTTCAAGTCAGAGGTCAAGGAGCTGCAGAACGAGCACAAGACGGACACTCCCGTCACGCCCGCGCAGCCGCCCACCCAGGTGCAGTCCGAGCGCGTCGAGGCACCGGTGACCCCGCCGGCGCGGAGCCACACCGACGCCAAACCGGCCTGAACCGACGACGTAGGGGCGCTCACCCGCCCGTAGTCAGCCGCTGCCGTGCGCACTCCTAAACTCCTGTCGCGGCTGGACCCTCGGCAACGCCGCAGCCGCGTCAACCCGGACGGGACGATGTCGCTTGTCGACCACATCCGGGAGCTGCGCTACCGCCTGTTGATCGCGACGGGTGCCGTTGCGCTCACCACCATCGTCGGCTTCTTCTGGTACAGCCACGGGATCTTCGGTCTGGAGAGCCTGGGCGAATGGCTGCGCGAGCCGTACTGCTCACTGCCGCAATCAGCGCGCGCCGACATCAGCGCCGACGGCGGCTGCCGCCTGCTGGCGACCGCGCCATTCGACCAGTTCATGCTGCGGCTCAAGGTCGGTCTGACCGCAGGCATCGTGCTGGCCTGCCCGGTCTGGCTCTACCAGTTGTGGGCGTTCATCACCCCCGGCCTGTACCGCAATGAGCGCCGCTTCGCGTCGGGGTTCGTCTTCTTCGCCGCACTGCTGTTCGTCGCAGGCACGGTGCTCGCCTACTTCGTCCTGTCGAAGGCGCTGCACTTCCTGCTGACCGTCGGCAGCGACGTCCAGGTGACCGCGCTCTCCGGCGACCAGTACTTCGGGTTTTTGATCAATCTGCTGCTGATCTTCGGCGTCAGCTTCGAGTTCCCGCTGCTGATCATCATGTTGAACCTGATCGGCGTGCTGCCGTACGCAAAGCTCAGGTCATGGCGTCGCGGGCTGATCTTCGGGGTGTTCGTGTTCGCCGCCTTCGCCACGCCCGGCTCGGATCCGTTCTCGATGCTGGCGCTCGGCCTGGCGCTCACCCTGCTGCTGGAATTCGCGATCCAGATCGCACGTGTGCACGACCGGCGCAAGGCCAAACGCGAGGCACTGGCCGAGATTCCCGACGAGCAGGCCGCGCCCATCGAGGCACCCGATCCGGTGGCCGCTCCGGCGACGTATGCGGCACAGCATGACGACATCACCTGACACTCAGCTGGCGCAGTTCACCGACCTGCTGACGTTCCGGCTCGATCCATTCCAGGTGCGGGCGTGTGAGGCCCTTGAGCGCGGCCACGGCGTGCTGGTATGCGCCCCGACCGGCGCGGGTAAGACGGTGGTCGGTGAGTTCGCCGTGCACCTGGCGCTGACGGCGGGACGAAAGTGCTTCTACACCACACCGATCAAGGCGCTGAGCAACCAGAAGCACAACGACCTGGTGCGCCGATACGGCACGCAGAACATCGGCCTGCTCACCGGCGACCAGTCGATCAACGGCGACGCTCCGGTGGTGGTGATGACAACCGAGGTGCTGCGCAACATGCTGTACGCCGGCTCTGATGCGCTACAAGGGCTTTCGCACGTCGTGATGGATGAAGTGCACTTCCTGGCCGACCGGATGCGCGGTGCGGTGTGGGAAGAGGTGATCCTGCACCTGCCCGACGATGTACGCCTGGTCAGCCTGTCTGCCACGGTCAGCAACGCCGAGGAGTTCGGCGGCTGGATCCAGACCGTACGCGGCGACACCGCCGTCGTCGTCGACGAGCACCGGCCCGTTCCGTTGTGGCAGCACGTGTTGGTGGGCAAGCGGCTCTTCGACCTGTTCGACTACGACCGAGAAGGCAAGCAGCATCTCGTCGATCCTGAGCTGATTCGCCACATCGCGCATCGACGCGAGGCCGAACGTCTGTCCGACTGGGAGCCGCGCCGGCGCGGACCGGGGCGTCAAGGCGGCCGGTCGGGCCTGTACCGGCCGCCGTCGCGCCCCGATGTGATCGCCGCGCTCGACCGCGAAGGTCTGCTGCCGGCGATCACCTTCATCTTCTCCCGCGCCGGCTGTGACGCCGCGGTCAAGCAGTGTCTGCGCAGCCCGCTGCGGCTGACAGACGACGAGGACCGTAAGCGGATCGCCGAGGTGATCGACCGGCGCTGCGGCGATCTCGCCGATGCCGACCTGGCGGTGCTGGACTACTTCGAATGGCGCGAGGGACTGCTGCGAGGGCTGGCCGCCCACCACGCCGGCATGCTGCCCGTGTTCCGGCACACCGTCGAGGAGCTGTTCACCGCGGGGCTGGTCAAGGCGGTGTTCGCCACCGAGACACTGGCGCTGGGCATCAATATGCCGGCCCGCACCGTCGTGCTGGAGAAGTTGGTCAAGTTCAACGGCGAGCAGCACATGCCGCTGACGCCGGGGGAGTACACCCAGTTGACCGGCCGCGCGGGACGACGCGGTATCGACATCGAGGGCCACGCCGTCGTGCTGTGGCACCCGGACACCGAGCCCGCCGAGGTCGCCGGGCTGGCGTCGACCCGAACCTTCCCGCTGCGAAGCTCGTTCGCGCCGTCGTACAACATGACGATCAACCTGGTGAACCAGATGGGCCCGGAACAGGCTCACGAACTGCTGGAGCGCTCTTTCGCGCAATTTCAGGCCGACCGGTCGGTCGTGGGTCTGGTCCGCGGTGTCGAGCGGGGCGAGAAGATGCTCGACGACATCGCCGGGGAACTGGGCTGGGACCGCCGCAAGCAGCCGGACAAAGAGCCGGCGATCCTGGACTACGTGCGGTTACGCGCCAGAATCAGCGAGCGGGAGCGGGCACAGTCCAGGGCTTCGCGGTTGCACCGCAGGCAAGCGACCACCGATGCGCTGGCCGCATTGCGGCGCGGCGACATCATCAACATCACCCAGGGCCGCCGGGGCGGGCTGGCCGTCGTACTGGAGGCGGCCAACGAAACGTCCGATCCGCGCCCTTTGGTTTTGACCGAAAACCGCTGGGCGGGCAGGGTTTCCTCAGCCGACTTCGCCGGGGTCGCGGCAGCGCTCGGGTCGATGACGCTCCCCAAGCGGGTCGAGCACCGGCAACCCCGGGTCCGTCGCGACCTGGCCTCGGCGCTGCTGTCCGCGGCGTCCGGGCTGCATGTGCCGTCGGCCCGGAAACGGCGGGGCGATGCCGAGGACTCGTCCGACATCGATCCAGAGTTGCTGGCGTTGCGTGAGTCGATGCGCAAGCATTCCGTGCACGGATTGGCCGACCGGGAAGCGAAAGTCCGTGTCGGCGAGCGCTTTCTGCGGGTCGAACGGGACAACGATCAGATCCGCAAGAAGGTCAGCGCGGCGACCAATTCGCTGGCCCGGACGTTCGACCGGATCCTCGGTCTGCTCACCGAGCGCGGGTTCATCGCCGTGGATGAGGACGGCCGGCCGGGCGTGACGGCCGACGGACGGCTGCTGGCGCGGATCTACAACGAGAGCGACTTGCTGGTCGCCGAATGTCTGTGCAAGGGAGTCTGGAAGGGATTGGCGCCGGCCGAGCTGGCTGCCGCGCTGTCGGCGGTGGTGTTCGAAGCCCGCGGCAGCGACGGCCCCACTCCGTCCCACGCGATCGAGGTGCCTACCGCCAACGTTCGGCGTGCGCTGGTCGAGATGCGCCGGATGTCGGGACAGTTGCGCGCCGACGAGAACCGCCACCGGATCAGCCCGACGCGCGAACCGGACGAGGGGTTCGTCGCCGCCATGTACCGCTGGGCCACGACCGGTGACCTGGCGGCCGCATTGGACGCCTCCGATGTCGCCGGCGCAGGCACCCCGCTGCCTGCGGGAGATTTCGTCCGGTGGTGCCGCCAAGTGCTCGACCTGCTCGACCAAGTCCGAAATGCGGGGCCGGAAGCCGGGCTGCGGAAGACCGCGAAACGTGCCATCGACGACATTCGGCGCGGCGTCGTCGCTGTTGATGGCGGGTAGGGTGATGCAAACGCTACGGTGGGGGCGGCGAATCGCTACCAGATCAAGGAGAGACGATGAGCGGACCGCAGGGATCAGAACCTAATCCCTGGCAGGCTCAGCCCGCGCAGGGTCAGGATCAGCCTGCCCCCGGCTCCGAGCAGCAGCCCGGCGGCGGCGAGACTCCGGCCTGGCAGCAGCCTTCCGGTGAGCCGCCGGCCTGGCAGCCGCCCGCCTACACGCCGCAGCAGTACCCGCAGTACGGCCAGCAGCCGGGACAGCAATATCCGCAGCAGCCGTACCAGCAGCCGACCGAATACAACCCGGGCACCTACGCGCAGCCGGGCCAGCCGCAGCAGTACCCGCAGTACGGCCAGCCGCAATACGGCCAGTATCCGCAACAGCCGGGCGACCCCAATCAGCCCGGGCAGTACGCGCCCTACCCCCAGCAGTCCGGTGGCGAAGAGGCCGGCAAGAAGTCCTCTGCCGTGCTTTTGACCGTCATCGGTGTGCTGGCCGCGCTCGTCGTCGCCGTCGTACTGGTGCTGGGCTTCTGGAAGCCCGGCTTCTTCGTGACCACCAAGCTCGACATCGGCAAGGCCCAGCAGGGCGTGCAGAACATCCTCACCGACGAGACCAACGGCTACGGGGCCAAGAACGTCAAGGACGTCAAGTGCAACAACGGCCAGAACCCGACAGTGAAGAAGGGTGACACGTTCACCTGCGAGGTCAGCATCGACGGCACCAAGCGCCAGGTCACTGTGACGTTCCAGGACGACAAGGGTACCTACGAGGTCGGCCGGCCGAAGTAGGTCGGGTCGCCTCAGTCGAGGGCGTCCAGCGCTTTCTGCAGGCGCCCGATCGAGGAGCCAACGCCGTACGCCTGCGCCAGTTCCGCAACGCGCGCCGGGTCGGCGGCGGCCAGCGGTAGCCGGTCGTCGGCAGTGCTGAAGTTCACCGGCGCATCGCGGGCCACCAGCACCACCGGTCCGGCGGCCTCGATGTAATCGGTCGCCGCGAGCAATTTGCTGCGAAAAGCCTTGGACAGCTTTGATTTCGGATCGTACGCGGCCGCCAGGATGTCCTCCAGCGAGCCGTATTGGGACAGTAGCGTGGCCGCTGTCTTCTCCCCGACGCCCGGCACCCCGGGCAGTCCGTCGGACGGATCTCCGCGCAGCAGTGCCAATTCGGCGTAGGCAGTACCCGCGCGATGCACGGGCACGCCGTACTTGTCGGCAACCTCGACCGGCCCGAACATTGTCGCGTTCGACAATCCCCGGCCCAGATAGAGGACCCGTACGGCGACCGGTTCGTCGCCCACCAACTGCAGCAGGTCGCGATCACCGCTGACAACGACCACCGGATCACGCTTTTCGGCGGTGGCCAGGGTGCCCAGCACATCGTCGGCCTCGTAGCCTGCAGCGCCTGCGGTCGCGATCCCGAACGCGTCGAGCAGCTCCATGATCATGTCGACCTGATGGCTCAGCTCGTCCGGTGTTTCCTCCAAATCCGTTTCACCAGTGGGCATCTCCGGGTCTCTCGGGCTAGCCACCCGGTGCGCCTTATAAGACGGGATCGCGTCCACCCGAAACTGCGGGCGCCAGTCCAGATCCAGGCAGACCGCCAGGCGGGATGGGCGTTCCCGGTTGATCAGCGTGGCCATGCTGTCCAGGAAGCCGCGCACGGCGTTGACTTGCCTGCCGTCGGGCGCCGTAATCGAAGAAGGGACGCCGAAGAACGACCGAAACCACATGCTGGCCCCGTCGAGCAGCAACACCGGCGCGGACATCTACCGCCCCGCCGTCAACAAGTAGGAGCCGGTGGTGATCACCTTGTCGCCTGCGCCCTCGTCATGCAGGGTGACGCGGACCGCGATCGTGCCGCCGGATCCGGGGATCGGTTCGGCGTCGGCGCGGAACGGACCGATCTTCCCGCGCGCCAGGAACATCACGTGTGAACTGAGCCCCTGCAGGCGGTCAGTGCCGACCACGGCAGCCGCGGCGTCCAGCGCTGCGGTCTCCAGGATCACGAACTGCGGCCCGACATGCAGCGCGGCGTCCGGGGACGCCACCTCCACGGAGAGCTCCGGCATCGCCCACGTCCCACCGGAGCGCCGGGTCGCACCGAAGACCTGCCACAGCGGCGGCAGGTCGGGGGAGTCGACCACCTCGATCGGGTTGAGCTCCATCTTTCCCAGGCCCTCGGGTGGGACGCCGATGCTGACGCCCTGACCCTCGTTGAGCGCGAGGACGCGAGAGCGGTTGTCGGCGTCGACGATTCGCGATCTGCTGTAGGCCATCTGCCTGCCACGCTTGAGGTCCTCGGACTGAATCTCGATGCGACGCACGTCGTGGCCGGGATCGACCACCTGGATGGAGTGGATCACCGGGTTGGGCACCGCTTCGAGGTCGGAGACCAGTCCGCTGTCCGGGGAGACGATGCCCAGCACTGCCAGCAACAGCCCACCGGACGGGTTGCGCATATCGTGGCGGATCGCGACGGTGTCCTGAGCGTCGACGTCCATCGACGAATAGCTGCGGCCCAGGTAGCGATAGCTGAGCAGCCCGCCCCAGCGCCGGTTGAGTTCGGTGGCGTAGGCCGCGGGATCGTCGGCGAGCTCACGGATGTCGCGCAGCATCGCGTCATCGTATGCCTGCGGCTAGCCTGGCTGGCATGGCTAGCCGATTCAGCAGCGATGTCTATGCCCGCCGGCTTGCCGCCGCCGCAGCGGCGGCCTCCGATGCCGGGGTGGGCGGGCTGGTGATCACGCCCGGGTACGACCTGCGCTACCTCGTCGGTTCCGCGGCCCAGACCTTCGAGCGGCTGACCGCGCTGCTGGTACCGGCCACCGGTGCGCCGACCGTGGTGGTGCCGCGCCTGGAACTGGCGTCGCTCAAGGACTCCGCCATCCTCGAACTCGGGTTGAACGTTGCGGACTGGGTGGACGGCGACGATCCGTACGAACTCGTCGCCGTCGCGCTCGGCGGGCATGCCCGTATCGCGGTGACCGATTCGATGCCCGCACTGCACCTGCTGCCGTTGGCCGAACGCCTCGGCGCCGTGCCGGTGCTCGCGACCGACGTCCTGCGATCGCTGAGGATGATCAAGGACCCGGCTGAGATCGATGCGCTGCGCAAGGCCGGCGCGGCGATCGACCGGGTGCACGCCAGAGTCCCGGAGTTCCTGGTACCAGGCCGCAGCGAAGCTGACGTTGCCGCCGATATCGCCGAAGCCATAGTGGCCGAGGGACATTCAGAGGTGGCCTTCATCATCGTCGGGTCTGGACCGCACGGCGCCGACCCGCACCACGAACATTCCGATCGGTTGCTGCAGGTTGGGGACATCGTCGTCGTCGACATCGGCGGCCCGTACGCGCCCGGTTACAACTCGGACTGCACCCGCACCTACAGCCTCGGCCGGCCCAGCGCCGAGATCGCCGAGCAGTACGAGGTGCTGGAGCGTGCGCAGGCCGCCGCCGTCGAGTTCGTACGCCCCGGTGTGACGGCCGAGCAGGTCGATGCCGCCGCCCGGGACGTGCTGGCCGAGGCCGGGCTTGCCGAGTACTTCGTGCACCGCACCGGGCACGGGATCGGGCTGTCGGTGCATGAGGAGCCCTACATCGTGGCGGGCAACGACCTGGAGCTGACCGAGGGCATGGCGTTCTCGGTCGAGCCGGGGATCTACTTCCCGGGTCACTGGGGCGCGCGCATCGAGGACATCGTGATCGTCACGGCCGACGGCGCGGAGGCGGTCAACACCGGCCCGCACGAACTGACCGTGGTGCCGGTCTAAGCCTTGGTGTGGTCCAGAAGGCTCGAGGAGCCGAGCACCCGCGTGATGTGCACTTCGATGACGACGCGTTTGGGGTTGGCCCGCGGGGTGCGGTAGCGCTGGGCGTAGCGGAGTTCGGCATCGCGGACCGCGGCGGGATCCCGGTTGACGCTGGCCTGGCCTTCCAAGGACAGCCAGCGGGCGCCGTCGACCTGGGACAGGACGCCGACGCCGGAACGCTCGGCGTTGATCGCCTTCTGTGAACCATCACTGGTGATGACCCGGGCGATGTGGGTCTTCGGATCGAACGTGAAGCCGACGGCCACCACGTGCGGTGAGTTGTCGGCGCGCACGGTGGTGAGCATCGCGAGGTGGCGTTCGGTGAGGAATGCCAGCGCTTCGCTGGTCAGCCGGGTCGTTGAGTTCGCCATCGGTCTCCAACCTAGCGCAGTGAATAATCTCCAGGTGTGAGTGACACGGGGGCCGGTCCGGTCGTGATTTTCGGCGGACGCAGCGAGATCGGCGTCGAAGTCGCGCAGCGACTGGCGCCGAACGCCACCATCGTGTTGGCCGCACGGCGTGCCGATCAGCTGGACGAGCAGGTCAGCGCGCTGCGGACGGCTGGTGCGACGACGGTGCACACCATCGAATTCGACGCCGATGAGGTGGCGGAGCACGGTCCGCTGGTCCAACGATTGGTGGCCGAACACGGTCCGATCGGCGTGGCGGTACTGGCGTTCGGCATCTTGGGTGATCAGGCTCGCGCGGAAGCGGACCCGGCGCACGCCGTGGCGGTCGTGCAAACCGACTACGTCGCACAGATCAGCCTGCTGACTCATCTGGCTTCCGCGATGCGGACCGCCGACCGGGGCGTGCTCGTGGTGTTCTCCTCGATCGCCGGCGTGCGGGCACGTCGCGCCAACTATGTCTACGGCTCTGCCAAAGCCGGTCTGGACGCCTTCGCGTCCGGACTGGCCGATGCACTGCACGGCACCGGGGTGCGGTTGTTACTCGTACGCCCCGGCTTCGTGGTCGGGCGGATGACCAAGGGGATGGATCCTGCGCCGCTGTCCAGCACGCCTGCGCAGGTGGCCGATGCCGTTGCCCGCGCACTGCGCAAGGGGCGCCGCGAAGTGTGGGTGCCCGCGCCGCTTCGCTTGGTGGCCTTGGCGTTTCGGATGACCCCTAGGTTCGTGTGGCGAAGGATGCCCCGATGATCACTGTGGTCGGGATCGGCGCCGACGGCATGGCCGGGCTGACACCGGCATCCAGCGCCGAATTGCGCCGCGCCACCGTCATTCACGGATCCCGGCGCCAACTCGACCTGCTCGACGAGACGGTCACCGCCGAACGCCGGGAATGGGGCAAGCCGTTCCTGGACGGTCTGTACGCCATCCGCGACTTCGACGGCGACGTGCACGTGGTGGCCAGCGGGGACCCGATGCTGCACGGCGTCGGTGCTTCGCTGATCCGGGTGTGCGGTGCCGACCGAGTGACGGTGCTGCCGCACGTGTCGAGCGTGACGCTGGCGTGCGCCCGGCTCGGGTGGTCGGTCCAGGACACCGAGGTGATCAGCTTGATGGCGGCGCAACCACGCTCGGCTGTGCGTCGCGGTGGTCAGGCGATCGTGCTGTGCCGTGACGGTTTCGACCCGACCGAACTCGCTGCCGTACTCGCGAGCGCGGGCCTGGGCGATTCGCAGATGACGGTGCTGGAACAACTCGGCGGCCCCGCCGAACGCCGGCGCGTCGGCACCGCCCAGGACTGGGCCAACACACCGCCTGAGGGCGTCGACGACTTGACCGTGGTTGCGATCCGCTATCTCCCCGACGATCGGGTGCTGTCGGTGCTGCCCGACGATGCGTTGGCCCACGATGGGCAGATCACCAAACAGTCGATGCGGGCGGTGACGTTGGCGGCATTGGCGCCGCGCCCCGGTGAACTGTTGTGGGATGTCGGCGCAGGTTCGGGAAGTATTGCTGTCGAATGGTGTCGAAGCGGATCGGGTTGCGCTGCAGTGGCATTCGAACGCGACGAGCAGCGACGTAGCCGAATCGGAATAAACGCGTTGAGGTTCGGGGCGAACATCGAGGTCCGCGGTGCAGCACCCGAGGCGTTCGCCGAGGCCGAACTGACCGACGGTGGTGTCACAGGTGTGCAGACCCCGGCCGCGATCTTCATCGGTGGCGGCCTCACCGCGCCGGGGCTGCTGGACGCATGCCTACAGCGACTACCCAATGGAGGTCGGCTGGTTGCAAATACGGTGACGGCGGAGTCAGAAGCTGTTCTTTTGCAATATTATTCGAATCTTGGTGGCCAGGTGCGCCGCTTCCAGCACTATCGCGGAGAGGCGGTCGGTGGCTTTACCGGCTGGCGCCCTGCCATGCCCGTCACGCAGTGGGTGGTCCGCAAACCGTGACCGTCTATTTCATCGGCGCCGGGCCGGGTGCTGCCGATCTGATCACCGTGCGTGGGCAGCGGCTGTTGCAGCGGTGCCCGGTGTGCCTCTATGCGGGGTCGATCATGCCGGACGATCTGCTGGCGTTGTGCCCTGCGAACGCGAAGGTCGTCGACACCGGCCCACTGACCCTTGAGCAGATCATCGCCGAGCTGGCCGACGCCGACGCTGCCGGACTCGATGTGGCGCGACTGCACTCCGGTGACCCCGCGATCTACAGCGCGCTCGCCGAGCAGTGCCGCCACCTCGACGCCCTCGACATCGGCTACGAAATCGTGCCTGGGGTACCGGCCTTCGCCGCCGCCGCGGCTGCGCTCGGGCGGGAGCTCACCGTGCCCGGCGTGGCGCAGACCGTGACGCTGAGCCGGGTGTCCACCCTGTCGACCGCGATGCCGGACGGCGAAGATCTGATCACCCTGAGCAAGCCGGGCGCGACGCTGGTATTGCATCTGGCCGCACACCGGATCGACGCGATCGTGCCGCAACTACTCGAAGGCGGTTACCGGGCGGAAACGCCGGTCGCGGTGGTCGCGTTCGCCAGTTGGCCGCAGGAGGTTGTTTTGCGCGGCACACTGGCCGACATCGCGGCGAAGATGCACGACGCCGGAATCACCAAGACCGCGGTGATCGTCGTCGGCGATGTGCTTGCCGCCGAAGGGTTTACCGACAGTTACCTGTACTCCTCGGGCCGCAGCCGCGGCAGCCACCACTGATGCGCATCCTGTTGCTCGGCGGCACGGGGGAGGCGCGGGCGCTGGCGGCGCGGCTGCACCCGGACCACGATATCGTCAGCTCGCTGGCCGGGCGAGTGCCGGATCCGGCGCTGCCGGTCGGACCGGTCCGCATCGGCGGATTCGGCGGAGTGGACGGTCTGCGGCAATGGTTGCGCGACAACGACATCGGTGTTGTCGTCGATGCCACTCACCCGTTCGCAGCCACCATGACCGCGCACGCCGCGCAGGTGTGCGGGGAACTCGAATTGCCGCATCTGGTGCTGTCCCGCCCTGCGTGGGATCCGGCCGGCGCGGTACGAGTTGCTTCCGACGTCGAGGCCGCTGAGTTCATTGCACAACAGGGCTTTTCGCGAGTGTTCCTCACCACCGGCCGCTCGGGCGTCCGGCCGTTCACCGACAGCGAGGCCTGGTTCCTGATCCGGGTGGTGACCCCACCCGACGCCGAGGTGTTGCCGCATAACCACGAGGTGCTGCTGTCGCGCGGACCGTATGACTACGACGACGAGTACTCGCTGTTGCGAGACAACAAGATCGACGTGCTGGTGACCAAGAACAGCGGGGGAGCGCTGACCGAGGCCAAACTTCAGGCCGCGGAGGATCTTGGAGTCACCGTGGTGATGATCGACCGGCCGCCACTGCCGGCCGGGGTGACCGCGGTGGGGACGGTCGACGAGGCGGCGGTTTGGGTCGCGGGGCTCCAGCAAGCGCGGCCTGCCCACTATCCGTCGAGGCATAGCAGCTCCTCTGGATGATGATAATAGTTGACGCGGGTCTGTCCGCGGTCGAGGTGCGGAGGCGGAATCCACTCGGTCTTGTTGTCCCGTCTACGTTTTCGGGTGGTCCAACCGGCGGGGCCGTCGTTGACGATGCGGTTGTCGCAGCCACAGGCCAGAGTGAGTTCGTTGATGTCGGTGTTCCCGCCAAGGGCGAAGTCCCGGGTGGCATGGTGGACTTGGGTTTGGTAGGCGGGTGCCGTGCAATCGGGTTTGGTGCAGCCTTTGTCGATCGCATAGAGGGCGAGGCGTTGTCCGGGGCTTGCGATGCGGCGGCTGCGTCCGTAGTAGAGCTTGATCTCTCGCGGTGATTCGAACACGGTCAGGTAAGGGTGGGCCTGGGAAGCCAACCTGATGACTGTCGGCATGGGCAGGTACGTCCCGCCGCCCGTATGCGCCAGTCCCGCGGCGGACGTGAGCTGTTCGAGGGTGGTGGTGACGACGATGGTGACCGGCAGCCCATTGTGTCGACCGAGCTGGCCCGAGGAGAGCATCGCCATGCACACGGTCTTCAGGGCGTCGTGGGCTCGTTGTCCGGACGAGCGCGATTCATGTTCGATCTGGTCGCGCGTGGGAGTGCCATCCACGCAGGGCGATTCGTCATCGGGATTGCAATAGCCCGGAGCGGCGAGTTTCGCATGGATGGCGTCCAATGCCGCGCGTAGCTGCGGATCTATCCAGCCGGACAATCTGCTCATACCGTCGACCTGTTGTGGGCCGATGCTCAAGCCTCGTTTGCGGGCCTGATCGCGTTCGTCGTCGAGGTCACCGTCCTGGTTGATCATGGCCATCAGCTGGTGGGCGAGTTTGCGCAGACCTTCAGGCGTGAGCCCGCCGGCCAGTCCACCCAGTTGAGCTTCTGCATGCTCGCGGGTTGCGATATCGACGGACTCGGGCAAATGGTCCATGAAATTGCGGATCACCGCGACGTGGTCGGCGCCGATCTCGCCACGGGATTGGCTGGCGGCGGTAGTGGGAAGTGCCGGTGGAAGTGCTTGTCCGGTCACGGAATGCCTCGGTCCCAACTCGGCAGCATCGGTCAGCCGGCGGCTCGCGTCGGCGCCGCTGATGGCGAGGCGGTTGGTCAGGACAGCTCGCCAGGATTTGGCGCCCACATCGACAGGGGTGGTCTGCGATTGCAGCTGCGCCAGAAGAGTGTGTTCGACGGCGGGCAGCAGCCGGCGTAGCCGTTCGACCCGTTCGAGCGCGGATAGCAGTTCGGGTGCGGTCATGGCGGTCGCCGGTAGTGCCGCCACCTTGTCCCAGGCGGTCAGCACCTCGTCCAGCTGCTCCAACATGATTCGAACATTAGTTCGACATCCCGACACATCAGGCTGAATTGTGACTCAAGTGGCTCATGAGCCAAAAGAGATTCGTCAGCCCGGATAGCGCCGCGGCGTGAACACCGTGTCGCCGTACCACTGGGTCTGCGAGGAACCGACGATCAGCAGACAGCGCATGTCAACGTCCGCCGGGTCCAGATCACCCAGCCGCACGACCTTCACCGATTCGCGTGATCCCGACACGTCACGGCCGATCACCACCGGCGTGCCCGGTTCGCGGTGCTCCAACAGCAGATCGCGCATCGCGGCGACCTGCCAGGTGCGGCTCTTCGACGCCGGGTTGTAGATCGCCAGAACCAAATCGGCATGCGCTGCCGCCGACAACCGGCCGGCGATGATGTCCCACGGCTTGAGCCGATCGGACAGCGAGATCACCGCGTAATCGTGGCCCAGGGGAGCACCCACGCGGCTGGCGACAGCCTGCGCGGCCGTCATCGCCGGGATGACCCGCACGGGCACGTTCGGCCACTGCTTGGCTTCCTCGAGCACCGCGGTCGCCATCGCGAACACGCCCGGGTCACCCGAGGAGACAACCGCCACGGCGTGCCCCTGCTCGGCCAGCTCGCAGGCCAGCCGCGCCCGGGCCGGTTCGTCGGTGTTGTCGCTCGGGTGACGACGCTGCCCGGTCCGGGCAGGCACCCGGTCCAGGTACGGTCCGTAACCGATCAGATCGGTCGCCGTCGCGAGCTCATGACGACTCTGCGGCGTCATCCACTCCACGTCACCGGGGCCGAGGCCCACCACCGCGACCCCGCCGGTCACGGACTTGGCTCGCTCACCGCCGGGCAGGATCGCCAGCGAGAAGTACGGCACCGAGTCGGTGTCGACGTCACGGGCCGGCAGCACGCGTTGCGCGTCGGTGCTGGCTCGCTCGACGTAAAACGCCTCATCGAGGCGGCCGGCGATCGAAAGTGCTTCCCGCACTTGCGGATACGTGCGACCCAGCTTCATGACCACTGCGGCGTCGGCGTCGGCGAGGCGGCGGGCCAGCTCACGCACCGGCATGGTGCCGGGCAGCACGGAAAGCACCTCGTCACCGGTCACCAGAGGAGTGGCGATCGCCGCGGAGGCCGCGCTCACCGACGTCACGCCGGGGATGATCACCGCGCTGAACCGCTCGGTCAGCCGGGTGTGCATGTGCATATAAGAGCTGTAGAACAGTGGATCGCCCTCGGCGAGCAGTGCGACATCGCGACCCGCGTCCAGGTGGGCGGCAATCCGCTCGGCCGCCTCGCGGTAGAAGTCCTCCATCGCGCCGGCATAGCCACCTGCGTGCTCGGTGGTCTCGGTGGTCACGGGGTAGACCAGGTGCTCCTCGAGCTGGCCGTCCCGCAGGTACGGCTCGGCGATGCGCCGCGCGATGCTGCGACCGTGCCGCGCGCTGTGGTAGGCCACCACGTCGGCCGTACCGATGATGCGGGCGGCCTTGACTGTCACCAGCTCCGGATCACCCGGGCCGAGTCCGACACCGTAGAGAGTGCCCGTCATTCCCGCTCACTCGCAATCGCATTCACCGCAGCGGCGGCCATCGCGCTGCCACCCCGACGACCCTTCACCAGCAGGTACTCCACGCCCCGGGGCCGGTCGATCAGCTCCTGCTTGGACTGTGCCGAGCCGACGAACCCCACCGGTCCGCCGAGAACCGACACCGGCCCGGGTACACCGTCGTCGATGAGCTCCAGCAGCCGGAACAAGGCAGTGGGTGCGTTGCCGATCGCCACGACGGCACCCGGCAGCCGGTCGGCCCACAGCTCCACTCCGGCCGCCGAGCGGGTGTTCCCACTGCGCTGAGCCAGCTCCGGCGCACGCGGATCGGCGACCAGCGTCACCACTTCATTGCCGGCTGGTAGCCGGGCGGCAGTGATTCCCGCCGCGACCATCGACGAGTCGCACAGGATCGGGGCGCCGGACAGCAGCGCGGCATACGTCGCGGCGACCACACCGGGCGTGAACGCAACATGCTCGGCGACGTCGACCTGCCCGCAGGTGTGGATAAGCCGGACGACCACCCGCGCGACATCCTCGGGAAAGGGCGTCAGATCGGCTTCGGCACGAATCGTCGCGAATGACTGCCGGTAAATTTCGGCAGCGTCGCGAATGTAGTCGAGCACGGCAACACCCTACGACCTAGCGTTCGACGGGCCGGAACCCCTCCGCCGTCGCCACGAACACCTGACCTGCTGCGGGACTGCCGCACGCCCGCTCGCAGCCCACATAGTGGACGTGACCGACTGTCTGTCCGTCTACGCCCTCGCTTGCCACCCGGGAGGCCTCCGCGCGCACGTCGGCCAGCGACTTTTCACATCCGGGGCTGCCTACGCAGGCACTGATGTCCAGCCACGGCGAGCTCTCGTCGAACACCAATCCCATCGGGGCCAGCACCCGCAGCGCCGTGTCGGCCACGCCTTCGTCGAGGTCGCAGATCAGCAGCGAGCGCCACGGGGTGATGACCACCGGCGCATCGATGGCGGCGACGAACTCCGCCTGCCGGGCCTGCAGCACGCCCAGCGGGATCGCCGCGCCGAGCGCTACCCGGCGGTCACCCTGGGTGATCCAACCGACCGGCGGGCGGACCACGGGCCGATAGTCTTCATCGTCCGGGGCCGCGGTCGTCGAGAAATCCGCCAGTAACAGCGATGGATCATCCAATTCGGCTACCCGCCAAGCCTTTCCGCGGACAGCGACGAATCGCCGGGCGACGTCGATCAGCGCTCGCACCACCTCGTCGGGCGCGATTCGGACGCCGGTGTCGCGACCGGCCAGCAGCAACGCCACCCCGTCGGCGTGCACGTGCACACCGGCGTCGGCGCCAAGTCCGGAAATGTCGCCACGGCCGTCATCGAGTCCGAACAGGAACCTGCCGGGCAGCCGCGCCAACTCCGGGTCAACCCGGATGGCGAGATCCAGTTCGCTCACCCAGGGGCGTACATCAGTCAGCCCGCCAACTCGGCCCGACAGCGGGGAGGCCACGATGTTGCGCACCCGTTCGTGGGTGGGCGAAGGCAGCAGCCCCGCGGTCGCCGCGGCCTCGGCGACCGCCGCGGCATCCCGTACGCCGCGCAGTTGCAGATTGCCCCGCACGGTGAGTTCCAGCGTGCCGTTGCCGAACTCGGTGGCAGTGTGCGCCAGCGCTTCGAGCTGTCTGGCAGCGATCATTCCCCCGGGCAGTCGCAGCCGGGCCAGCGCGCCGTCGGCAGCCTGGTGTACCTGCAGCGCACCGGGGCAAGCGTCGTCGTCACGCATTCGCTCCACCCGTCCACCGTACGGGCGTATGTTCGGGCAATGGCGACGGCTGCCGACGTCGAGGTTCGCGCTCAAGTGGCCTGACAATGCTTGGGACCCAACAAGCGAAAGCGCGGGCCGCCGCGCTGATAGCGCTGGTCCTGCTGCTCGGGATCGCGCTGCGGGGGCGGCTGCCCGGTGCGCAGCCCGCCGAGCGGGCGCAACCAGGCGACAGCACAGCAAGCCTTCTCGGGCTGCTGGCCTTGGTGGTGGCCTGCCTCCTGGTGATCATCGTGTCGATCGTGGCCAAGCTGCGCGACCCGCAGCGCGCCAAGCAGGCCGCGCGGTCCCACGTTCCCGGCGGCGGTGGCGGTATGGGGGTGCGACACAGTTGGCGCTTGGTTTTGGTGATCGCCGCCGCGGTCCTGGCGTGGCTGTTGCTGGTCGCACTATTCGCGCAGCTGCGCCTGCCACAGCTGGAAGGCGGCCCGCCGCCGGCTCGCCCCGGCACCGCCACGACCCGAACCGCGCTGCCCGACCAAGCCGGCACCCCCACTCCGCCGGCACCCGGGACCGGCGGCAGCAACCCCATGTTCTGGTACCTCGTGGTCAGTTTCGCGGTCCTGCTGGTTGTCATGCTGATCGGCGCACTCGTACTGCGGGCCCGCGAACGCCGCAACGCGGCGGCTCCGCCGCCGGATGACTTCACATCGGAGGAGCCGACGCCGCAGCGACCCGGATCGCTCGCGCTGGCGGCCGCACGGGGTCTGGCCGAAGTCGGCGACCTCAGCCGTGAACCGCGGGAGGCCATCATTGCGTGTTACGCCGCAATGGAACACGCCCTGGCCAGCGCCCCCGGCGCCGCCCCCCAGGAGTCCGACACCCCGTCGGAGGTGCTCGCGCGCGCCGTCGAGCACGAGGCGATCCACGCCGGGAGCGCAACCGAACTCGTCACGCTGTTCGCCGAGGCGCGATTCTCCACTCACGTGATGAACGAAGGACACCGCGAAGCCGCCGAGCGGGCCCTTCGCCTGGTCCTCGACGAGCTGCGGACTCCGGTGTGATCCGGCTGATGGCCGGCGGGCTTCTGCTCGTCGCGGCGGCCGAAGTCCTGGCGATCGTCCTGACCGACGGCCCGTGGGTGATGCCGGTCGCGGGGCTGGCGCTCGCCGTGTTCCTCCTGGCTGCACGCCTGACTATTGTTGTCCAACAACGTAATCCGACGACAGACGGAATCGCCGACGACCCAGGGGAGGCCTTGCGGCGCTGGCGGTCACGCACCGAATCGACGGTTCAATGGGCGGATTCCACTCGTGAGGATTGGGACAGGCATCTACGGCCCCGGCTGGCGCGCGAGTTCGTGCTCGCCACCCGCCAGCGAGATCCGGCGGCTTTACAGGCGACCGGACGCATCGTGTTCGGCGACGACCTGTGGGGCTGGGTAGACCCCAACAACATCGTGCGAACACGCAGTCGCGAGCAGGGACCGGGGTACGCCACGCTCGAGGAGATCCTGCGACGGATGGAAAACCTATGACGGTGCCTGCCCCGGCGATGACGGCTCAGTGCGAAGCGGTGCTCGACGAAATCGAGCGGGCGGTGGTCGGAAAACGCGCCGCACTCACCCTGATTCTGACCACGGTGCTGGCCGGCGGGCACGTGCTGATCGAAGACCTGCCCGGTATGGGGAAGACGCTGATCGCGCGGTCGTTCGCGGCGGCCCTCGGGCTGCGCTTCACCCGCGTGCAGTTCACCCCGGACCTGCTGCCCGCCGACCTGCTCGGGTCGACGATCTACGATATGCAGTCCGGCCGCTTCGAGTTTCGGCCCGGCCCGATCTTCACCAACCTTCTGATGGCCGACGAGATCAACCGCACGCCACCCAAGACCCAGGCTGCACTGCTCGAGGCGATGGCCGAGCGCCAGGTCAGTATCGACGGCGAAACCCACCGGCTCCCTGCACCATTCATCGTGCTGGCCACCGACAACCCGATCGAGTACGAGGGCACCTACCCGCTGCCGGAAGCTCAACTGGATCGGTTCGCTGTCAAGGTGGCACTGAACTATCTCTCCGAGGCCGAGGAGGCGTCGATGCTGCGCCGCCGCCTTGAGCGCGGCTCGGCGGAGGCAACCATCAATCAGGTGGTGGATGCCGAAAGCCTGTTGTCCATGCGGGAATCCGTGGAACAGGTCTCCGTGCACGACGATGTCTTGCACTACGTGGTCTCACTGGCGACCGCCACCCGCAGTCACCCACAGGTCGCCGTCGGCGCGAGCCCGCGTGCCGAACTCGACCTCGTCCAACTCGCCCGTGCCAGCGCGCTGGTGTCCGGTCGTGACTACGTGATCCCCGAGGACGTCAAGGCGCTGGCGGTGCCCGCGATCGCCCATCGGATCAGCCTGCGACCGGAGATGTGGGTGCGCAGCGTGCACGGATCCGACGTGGTCGAGCAACTGTTGCGACGCCTTCCGGTGCCACGTGCCCGCGGACAATGATGGACGACAGCCGTTCCATCGACGCCGTATTACGTTGGCGGGCCTCGGCATTGACGCGGGCGATTGCGACCTGCATCGGGGTCGCGTTGGCCGTCGCGGTGATTGCGTCGCGCTGGCAGCTGATCGCCTTCGTGGCGCCGATGCTCGGAGTGCTGGCCTCGATCGGTTGGCAGCGTAAACCGACGACGGTGTCGGTGACCGGTCACCCGGCGATGACACGGTGTTTCGAGAACGAATCGGTCGAGCTGAGCGCGGAACTGGCCGAAAATGCCACAGGCGCAACACTGGAACTCGAGGCGGTGCTTGGGCTGCAGACCGAATCGATCGCGGCCGACCGACAGTGCCTCACCGTGTCCGCTCAGGCGCAGCGGTGGGGACGGTATCCGCTGCGCACCCGGGTCCGGCTCGACGCGGCCGGTGGCCTGCTGACCGGTGCCGCCACCGTCGACGTCGCGGACCTGTTCGTCTTCCCGGTGGCGCCCCCGCAACCGACCGGTATTCCGCGCACCGAACTGCCCGACCGTCTGGGTACCCACCTGACCCGCCATATCGGTCCGGGTGTCGAGTTCGCCGACATTCGCCCGTATTTACCTGGCGACCAGCTCCGCGCGGTGAATTGGGCCGTCAGCGCCCGTCGCGGCAGCCTTCACGTCACCGAACGGCTGACCGACCGGGCCGCCGACGTCGTGGTGCTCGTCGATATGAGCGCCCAACCCCCGGGCCCCGCGACCGCGGTCAGCGAGCGGACACTGCGCGGCGCGACGCAGGTGGTGCAGACGGCGCTGCGCAACGGGGACCGGGCCGGCATCGTCGGGCTCGGCGGTCGGCGCCCTCGCTGGCTCGGCGCGGATATCGGCCGACGTCAGTTCTACCGGGTGCTGGACGCGGCGCTCGAGGTCGGCAATGAATACCAGGGCACCACAGGAACATTGGCCCCGCGGGCGGCGGTACCGACAGGTGCGGTCGTCGTCGCGTTCTCGACGCTGCTCGACACCGAATTCGCGTTGGCGCTGATCGACCTGTGCAAGCGGGGACACACCGTCGTGGCAGTCGACGTGTTGGAGGGCTGGCCGTTCGCCGACGACAACGAGCCGATCCTGCAGCGGATGTGGGCGTTGCAGCGTTCGTCGATGTACCGCGACATGAGGGTCATCGGCGTGGACGTGGTGTCCTGGCCGGCCGGCATCACCCTCGATCAGGCGATGAGCCTGGTGCCCAACCGGGGCAGGCGATCGTCATGACGTCGAGGCGGCTCGTCGCGGCACTTTTCGGGGTGGCGATGACCGCGGCAGCGGCCGTCGGTGCCGACAATCGCGGGCTCGCCGCAGCTGTGGTCGCCTTGATCGCCGTCCTCGCGGGGTTGTATGTGCGGGCCGCGGCCACCGCGGCCGTCCTGTCGGCGGTGTGCGCCGTCGCGCTGACCGAGCCGCATCCGATGCTGGCCGCAGCATCGGGAGTGTGCGCGACGGCGTACCTGGTGCTGACCTACGCCACCCTCACCCGCGCTACGGCGGCTGCGATCGTCGGCTTTGCGGTGGCCGGGGGACTGGCCACTATCGTTCCCGCCGGCCTGCCCTGGCTACCGCTATTGGCCCCGGTGGCCGTCGTCGCCGTCGTCGGCGTGGCGCTGAGCCCGTTTGTCCCGGCAACGCCGAATAGGGAGTGACAGCGCCGTACGGTACGAATGGTGGGTGTCTACCACCGTGTTGTTGCTGTCGACGTCGGACACCGACCTGATCACCGCCCGCGCCAGCGGTGCGGATTTCCGGTGGGCCAACCCGGCGCGCCTGATCGATGGTGAGCTGGCCGAGCTGCTCGACGGCACCGACCTGGTGGTGGTACGGATCCTCGGCGGTTATCGGGCCTGGCAGGACGGAATCGACGGGGTGGTCGCCAGCGGACGCCCGACCGTCGTGGTCAGCGGCGAACAGGCCCCCGACGCCGATTTGATGGAACGCTCCACCGTGCCGGCCGGTATCGCGGTGCAGACGCACATCTACCTGGCCCAGGGCGGGGTGGACAACCTGCGGCAGCTGCACGCCTTCCTGTCCGACACCCTGCTGATGACCGGCTTCGGCTTCAACCCGCCGTCGGCCACGGCGCCTTGGGGAGTGCTGGACCGAGCCGGCGCCACCGACGCCGACGGCCCGACGGTCGCGGTGCTCTACTACCGGGCGCAGCAGCTCGCCGGCAACACCGCGTACATCGAGGCGCTGTCCACCGCGATCGAAGAGGCCGGCGGCCGGGCACTTCCGGTGTACTGCACATCGCTGCGCACACCCGAACCCGAACTGCTGGAGCTGCTCGGCACCGCCGATGCCATGGTCGTCACCGTGCTGGCTGCCGGCGGGGCCCGTCCCGCCACCGCGGGAGCCGGCCATGACGACGACAACTGGAACGTCAAACATCTTGCCGCCCTTGATATCCCGATCCTACAGGGATTGTGCCTGACGAGCTCGCGGGCGACCTGGTCGGACAACGACGACGGCCTGAGTCCGCTGGATGTCGCCACCCAGGTCGCGGTGCCCGAATTCGACGGGCGCATCATCACGGTTCCGTTCTCGTTCAAGGAGATCGACGAAGACGGCCTCATCTCCTACGTGCCCGACCCGGAGCGGTGCGCGCGGGTGGCCGGCCTGGCCGTCAAGCACGCCACTTTGCGCCGGGTCGGTGCCGAAGACAAGCGGCTGGCCCTGGTGTTCTCGGCGTATCCGACCAAGCACTCGCGGATCGGAAACGCCGTCGGTCTGGACACCCCGGCCAGCGCGATCGCGCTGCTGCACGCGTTGCGCGACGCCGGTTACCGCGTCGGCGAGATCCCCGGCCTCGACGCTTCCGACGGTGACGCTCTGATGCACGCGCTGATCGAACGCGGCGGCCAGGACCCGGAGTGGGTCACCGACGGTCAGTTGGCCGGCAACCCGATCCGGATCCCGGCCGCGCAGTACCGCCAATGGTTCGCGACGCTGCCCGCGGAGTTGACCGACGCGATGGTCACCCACTGGGGCCCGCCGCCCGGTGAACTGTTCGTCGATCGCAGTCGCAATCCTGACGGTGAAATCGTCGTCGCCGCAATCCAATCCGACAACGTCGTGATCCTGGTGCAGCCGCCGCGGGGGTTCGGCGAGAATCCGGTGGCGATCTACCACGACCCCGACCTGCCGCCCAGTCACCACTACCTGGCCACCTATCTGTGGCTGCGGCACTCTTTCGGTGCGCACGCCGCCGTGCACCTCGGTAAGCACGGAAATCTGGAATGGCTGCCCGGCAAGACCGTTGGCATGTCTGCGGCCTGTGGAACCGACGCCGCACTCGGTGACCTGCCGCTGATCTACCCGTTCCTGGTCAACGATCCGGGGGAAGGTACGCAGGCCAAGCGGCGCGCGCACGCCACCCTCGTCGACCACCTGATCCCGCCGATGGCGCGCGCGGAGAGCTATGGCGACATCGCCCGGCTCGAGCAGCTGCTCGACGAGCACGCCAACATCGCCGCGCTCGACCCCGGCAAGCTGCCTGCGATCCGCCAGCAGATCTGGACGTTGATGCGCGCGGCCAAGATGGACCACGATCTGGGGCTGGCCGAACGCCCCGAGGATGACACCTTCGACGACATGCTGCTGCACGTCGACGGCTGGCTCTGCGAGATCAAGGACGTTCAGATCCGCGACGGCCTGCACATCCTCGGCGTGGCACCGACCGGTGAGGCCGAACTCGACCTGGTGCTCGCGATCCTGCGGGCACGTCAGTTGTTCGGCGGTGATCAGCACCTGCCCGGTTTGCGTCAGGCGCTCGGCCTGGCCGAAGACGGCAGCGACGACCGAACCGAGGTCGACGACGCCGAACGGCGGGCCCGCGCGCTGCTGGCCGGTCTGCAGGCTTTCCGCTGGGACGCCGCCCGGGTCGGGGAACTGACCGACGACGATGGTGTCGCAGCGATCCTGCGGTTCGCGGCGACCGAAGTGGTGCCGCGGCTGGCCGGCACGGCCGGTGAGATCGAGCAGGTGCTGCGCGCACTGGACGGCCGCTTCATCCCGGCCGGACCGTCCGGCTCACCGCTGCGCGGTCTGGTCAACGTGCTGCCCACCGGGCGCAATTTCTACTCCGTCGACCCCAAGGCCGTTCCGTCGCGGCTGGCCTGGGAAATCGGTGTGGCCATGGCTGATTCGCTGTTGGAGCGCTACCGCGCCGACCACGGCGACTGGCCGCGATCGGTCGGGCTGTCGGTGTGGGGCACCTCGGCGATGCGCACCTCGGGCGACGATATCGCCGAAGTCCTTGCACTGCTGGGTGTTCGGCCGGTGTGGGACGACGCGTCCCGGCGCGTCGTCGACCTGGAGGCGATCACGCCGGCGGAGCTGGGCCGGCCGCGCATCGACGTGACCGTGCGTATCTCGGGGTTCTTCCGTGACGCCTTCCCGCACGTCGTGACGATGCTCGACGACGCGGTGCGCCTCGTCGCAGGCCTCGATGAGCCGGCCGAGCAGAACTTCGTCCGCGCGCACACCCAGGTCGACCTTGCTGAGCACGGCGACGAAAGGCGCGCCACCGCAAGAATTTTCGGTTCCAAGCCCGGAAGTTACGGGGCCGGTTTGCTGCAGCTGATCGACAGCCGCAACTGGCGCGACGACGCCGACCTGGCCGAGGTGTACACCGCCTGGGGCGGGTTTGCCTACGGACGCGAACTCGACGGCAGGCCGGCCGCCGACGACATGTCGACCCAGTACCGCCGAATCGTGGTCGCCGCCAAGAACACCGACTCCCGCGAGCATGACATCGCCGACTCTGACGACTACTTCCAGTACCACGGCGGCATGGTGGCGACCGTGCGGGCGCTGACCGGTAAGGCGCCGGTGGCCTACATCGGCGACAACACCCGCCCGGATGCGGTGCGCACCCGCACGCTGTCCGAGGAGACCACCCGGGTTTTCCGGGCGCGGGTGGTGAATCCGCGCTGGATGGCGGCGATGCGCAAGCACGGCTACAAGGGCGCCTTCGAGATGGCCGCAACGGTCGACTATCTGTTTGGCTACGACGCCACCGCGGGCGTGATGGCCGACTGGATGTACGAGCAGCTCACCGAGTCCTACGTGCTGGACCCGGAGAACCGCAAGTTCATGAACGAGTCCAATCCCTGGGCGCTGCACGGGATGTCGGAGCGGCTGCTCGAGGCCGTCGGGCGCGGCATGTGGGAGAACCCGGATCCGGCGACGCTGAATGGGCTGCGGCAGGTGCTGCTGGAGACCGAAGGCGACCTGGAAGCGCGCTAGGTTACTCATATGCCACTCACCTTCGCCGACGTCGTCAAGGCGAAATACGTCTCACTGACCACGTTCACCAAGGACGGCAGGCCCAAGCCGACGGCGGTGTGGGTCGCGCCAGACGGGGACGCCGTGCTCGTCATCAGCGAGAAGAACGCCTGGAAGGTCAAGCGCATCCGCAACACCCCGCGGGTGACGATCGCGATCTGCGATGTGCGGGGCAACGTCAAGAGCGAACCCGTCGAGGCGGTCGCCTCGGTGCTCGACGAATCCCAGACCGAGCGGGTGTACCAGGCGATCGGTAAGCGCTATGGGATCGTCGGGCACGTGTTCAACTTCTTCAGCAAGCTGCGCGGTGGCGCCAACCGCACCATCGGCCTGGAACTGCGGGCCGCCTGAACCATGGCAGCCACCTTCAACGACGTCGCCCGTGCGAAATATCTCCTGCTCACCACATTCACCAAGGACGGCACACCCAAGCCGACACCGATTTGGGGCGTGCCGGAAGGCGACCGGCTGCTGGTCATCACCGACCGGGTGTCGTGGAAGGTCAAGCGGATCCGCAACACCCCCCGCGTCACGATTGCCGAGAGTCACGCGCTGGGAAAGCCGAAAGGGCCGGCGGTCGAGGCGATAGCCCGGGTGCTGCCGGATTCGGAGACCCGCCCCGTCTACAACAAGGTGTTGCGTCGCTATTGGCAGCACTCGGTGTGGTTCTATCTGCACAGCCTGGTCCGTGGCGGCATCGACAAGGTGCACGTCGCGCTCGAGATCACTCCCCAATAGAACTCACAGGGTCTTATCAGGCCCGATGGAACCAGCCCGGGTCGCGGCTCGTTGCTACTGCATGGTGATGCGGACGTTCCTTATCTACGCCGTGGTCGAGCTGGCGGTGCTGGCCGCCCTGACCTGGTCGGTCGGTATCGGCTGGACGCTGCTGATCCTGCTGGCGTCCTCGGTGATCGGAGTGGCGCTGGCCGGTTCGCAGGTCAAGCGACAGATCCTCAAGCTGCAGCGCGCCCGCTCCGACCCGCAGGGCGCGGTCGCCGACAGCCTGCTCCTCGCCCTCGGCACGGTCCTGATGTTCATCCCCGGCATCGTCAGCACCGCGATCGGTGCGCTGATGCTGCTGCCGCCGACTCGCAGCGTGGTACGTCCGCTGGCCGGAATGCTGATCACCCGCGGCATCGCCCGCCGAGTCAGCGTGATCAACCTGACCGCGCCCGGCCGCGGTGACTACATCGAGGGCGAGGTCGTAGAGGAGCAGGGCGGCCATGTTTCAGGCCCGGTCCACGACGTCAACATCGTCCGCCGGTACTGACCCTCTACGTCCGCCCCGCACTCGCGGGGGAGACTGACTGACCGTGACCACACTGCTGCTGGGCGGGCGTATTCACAGCCCGTCGCATCCGGATGCGACCGCAATGGCGGTCCGCGACGGCATCGTCGCCTGGTTGGGCAGCGACGACGTCGGCCGGTCGCAATTCGGCGATGCGCAGGTAATCGACCTTGACGGCGCCTTCGTGGCACCCGCGTTCGTCGACAGTCACATCCATCTGACCTCGACCGGCCTGCTGATGACCGGCCTCGACCTGACCGGCGCGACCTCCAAACAGCACTGTCTGAGCCTGGTCGCGGAGCACACCGCTGCCCATCCCGGCCAGCCCATCTGGGCGCACGGCTGGGACGACGCCGGCTGGGCCCGCGACGAAGCACCCAACACCGACGACCTCGACGGCGTCGTCGGCGCGGCGCCCGCCTACCTGGCCCGGGTCGACGTCCACTCGGCGGTCGCATCGACCGGCCTGCGCGATCTCGTACCCGGGCTTCCTGCCGTCGCCGGATACCACCCGCAGCGCCCGCTGTCGGGCGACGCCCATCACCTCGTCCGCAGCGAGGCGCGCCGCCTGCTGACCACACGGCAGCGCGCCGATGCCCGACTCACGGCCCTGGATGCGGTGGCCGCCGCGGGCATCGTCGCCGTCCACGAGTGCGCCGGACCCGAGATCGGCGGATCCGACGACTGGCAGGAACTGCGCGCCGCCTCCCATGGGGTCGAGGTCGTCGGCTACTGGGGCGAAGCGGTGTCCAGCGCCGCGCAAGCCAGGGCCCTCATCGAGGCGACCGGCGCCCACGGCCTGGCCGGTGACCTGTTCGTCGACGGCGCGCTGGGCTCACGCACCGCGTGGCTGTGCCAGCCGTATGCCGATGCGCCCGACAGCACCGGCAACTGCTACCTGGACGCCGACGGCATCGCCGATCACCTGTTCGCCTGCACCGAGGCAGGCGTGACGGCGGGGTTCCACGTCATAGGCGACGCAGCGGTCTCCGCTGTGGTCGACGCCGTGACCCGGCTCGTCGAACGATTCGGGGCGCCGGCGGTCGCCCGCTGTGGGCACCGACTGGAGCATCTCGAGATGGTGAGCGCCGAGCAGGCCGCCACGCTGGGCCAGGCTGGAGTGAGCGCCAGCATGCAACCGAATTTCGACGCGCTGTGGGGCGGCGGCAGCGGCATGTACGCCCGCCGCCTCGGGATCGACAGAGCCGCCTCGCTGAACCCGTTCGCGCTACTAGCATCGGCAGGCGTGCCCTTGGCGTTCGGCTCCGATGCCCCGGTGACCAGCATCGATCCCTGGGCGACGGTGCGCGCCGCCAGCCATCACCAGACTGACGGAAGCTCGATCTCCGTGCGGGCGGCGTTCGCGGCCGCAACCCGGGGTGCCTGGCGGGCCGGCGGGGTGCGCGACGGAATCAGCGGCACCTTGGTGCCGGGCGCGCCGGCGTCATATGGGGTGTGGGAGCTCCGCGCGCACGAGTTGGACGTGGTTGCGCCAGCCGATTCGATCCAGCGGTGGTCCACCGATCCGCGCTCGCGGGTGCCCGCCCTGCCACGCCTGGCGTCGGGCGATCCGCTGCCGCGCTGCCGTCAGACCGTGCACCGGGGTGTCGTGCTCCATGGCTAGCCGGCTGCTGAACCGGGTGCGCACCGCACTGCCGCCGCGGCTGTTCAGGCTGCTGGTCGCGGTGACCGCAGGGCTGTTGCTGTGCATCAGCTTTCCCCCGATCGGCTGGTGGTGGTCGGCGGTCGTCAGTTTTGCGCTCCTGAGTTGGGTGCTGGTGCATCCGAAGACGACGTCGGCCGGTGGGCTGGGGTACGGGTTCCTGTTCGGACTGGCTTTTTATATCCCGCTGATTCCCTGGATCAGTGGTCTTGTCGGCCCGGTGCCGTGGCTGGCGCTGTCCGCAATGGAGGCGCTGTTTCCGGCGCTGTTCGGCTGGCTGGCTGTCGTGGTGCGCCGCGTTCCCGGCTGGCCATTGTGCTTCGCCGTGCTGTGGTCGGCCCAGGAGTGGCTGAAGGGATGCGTGCCCTTCGGTGGATTCCCTTGGGGCATAGTCGGTTTCGGGCAGACGGGAGGACCTTTTCTGTCGCTGGTCCGGCTCGGCGGCGTGCCGCTGCTGTCGTTCGCGATCGCGCTGCTGGGCATCTCACTGGCCGCGCTGGTCTTCGCGATCGCCCGCTGGTGGCAGCACAGCGCGCCGGCCAAATCGGGTGGACACATGTCACTGTCGGGCCTGCTGCTGCCCGGGCTGTGCATCACCGCGGCGCTGCTCACCACCGCGGTCGCCGCACCGCAGGTGCGCCGCGCGGCGGGCGGCGCGGGCGACGAGCCGACGGTGACAGTGGCCGCGATTCAAGGCAACGTGCCGCGGCTGGGGCTCGAATTCAACAGTCAGCGTCGCGCCGTGCTGGACAACCACGTCCGTCAGACCATGCAGCTGGCCGACGATGTGCACGCCGGCAGGGCACCCCAGCCGCAGTTCGTGATCTGGCCCGAGAACTCCTCGGACATCGATCCGATGACCAATGCCGACGCCGCCCAGCAGATCAGCGCGGCCGCGCAGGCGATCGGGGCCCCGATCCTGGTCGGCGCCGTCATTGCCCGCCCGGACTGGACGCCGGAAAACCCTTCCGCGTCGAACACCGTCGTCGTCTGGGATCCGGTCAACGGGCCAGGGGAGCGCCACGACAAGCAGATCATCCAGCCGTTCGGTGAGTACCTGCCGTGGCGGGGCTTCTTCCGGCACCTGTCGTCCTTCGCCGACCGCGCCGGCTACTTCGTGCCGGGCAACGGGTCAGGCGTCGTGCACGCCGCCGGGGTGCCGGTCGGGGTGGCGACCTGCTGGGAGGTGATCTTCGACCGGGCGCTGCGCGAGTCGGTCCGCAACGGTGCCCAGCTGCTGGCGGTGCCGACCAACAATGCGACGTTCGACCAGAACATGAGTGAACAGCTGCTGGCGTTCGCGCGTGCCCGCGCCGTTGAGCATGACCGCTATGTGGTGGTGGCAGGCACCACCGGAATCAGTGCGGTGATCGCTCCCGACGGCGCCGAGCTCGCCCGCACCCAGTTCTTCACACCGGCGTATCTCGACATGACCGTGCGGCTCAAGACCAGCCAGACGCCGGCCACCCGATGGGGGCCGCTCGTTCAATGGGTGCTGGTCGGCGCCGCCGTTGCGGTCGTGATCGGCGCCATACTGCACAATGGTTGGTTCATGCGCCCGTTGCGCCGCAGGCGGGGACAACGGGACGCAGACAGCATGTCCGGGGGCGACGACGACGGCGAGACCACGCCGGAGCAGGCAGATTCATCCTCAGCCCTGGCTGGGCAGCACGACAAAGGAGAGTCATGACCGACCGGGGCAACACGGGCGTCGAGCGCCCCAGCCAGCGCACCCTGGTGATCATTCCGACGTTCAACGAGTTGGAGAACCTACCCCTGATCGTGGGCCGGGTACACAAGGCCTGCCCCGAGGTGCACGTGCTGATCGTCGATGACGGCAGCCCCGACGGGACCGGCGAGCTCGCCGACGAACTGTCGCTGGCCGACACCGATCGGGTTCACGTGATGCACCGCAACGCCAAGGACGGCCTCGGCGCGGCCTATCTCGCGGGGTTCGCCTGGGGACTCAGCCGCCAGTACAACGTGCTCGTGGAAATGGACGCCGACGGCAGCCACGCACCCGAGCAGCTCTACCGGCTGCTGGACGCCATCGACAACGGCGCGGATCTGGCGATCGGGTCGCGCTATGTGCAGGGCGGCACCGTCCGCAACTGGCCCTACCGGCGGCTGGTGCTGTCGAAGACCGCCAATACATACTCGCGCGTGTTACTCGGGGTCGGTATTCACGACATCACCGCCGGCTACCGCGCTTACCGGCGTGAGGTCCTGGAGAAGATCGACCTGTCAGCGGTGGATTCCAAGGGCTACTGCTTCCAGATCGACCTGACCTGGCGCACGATCAACAACGGTTTCACAGTCGCCGAGGTGCCCATCACGTTCCGCGAGCGCGAGCTCGGGGTGTCGAAGATGAGCGGCTCGAACATCCGCGAAGCGATGGTCAAGGTCGCCCAGTGGGGCATCGGCGGGCGCATTGATCGCGCCCGCGGTGTGGTCCGCTAGAGCTGGATCAGCTGCCGCGGCGCTTGGACTTGATGAGGTCCATGCGCTCTTTGAGCAGCTCCTCGAGCTCCTCGATCGAGCGGCGCTCCAAAAGCATGTCCCAGTGGGTGCGCGGTGGCTTGACCTTCTTGGGCTCGGGCAGGTCACCGTCGATCAAGGTGCCCTCGAGGCCGTTCTTGCACGGCCAGCTGCCGGGGATCTCGGCGTCGTCGGCGAACGGAACCTCGAATTCCTCGCCGTTCTCCGTGCGGTACCGCGCAATTTGACGCGGTGCCAGGTCGTGGTTGCGGTCCGTCTCGTAGCTCACGGCTCCGAGGCGGCTCCCTCTCAGGACACGATCAGCCATCGTCAACTCTCCTCATAGCGCTTCATCGAGTTCGGGTAGTCAACGCAAGACGACTCTCTGCGGTTCCCGACTCGACCATCCATGATACCGGGATCACTCCGCTGAGCCGTCTACAGTCACATGACGTGACACGTCGTTCCCGCTCGCAGCCGTGCCGGTGGTGTGGACGCGAGGTGGCCGATGTCGGGATGGGCCGCCGCAGGCAGTACTGCCGCCAGTCGTGTCGGCAGCGCGCGTACGAGCAGCGTGCGCTGGTCAAGGGCAGCGCGATTCCTGAAGACGCGGTGGTGCTCTCGGTCGACGAAGCAGCCGAGCTTTCCGATCGGGTGTTCCAGGTTCGGTGTGCTGCCGAAGATGTCGCCACTGCGGTCGACGAGGGCGCGGCGACCGCCGAGCTGCGCGTCCTGTGTGACGCCCTGGTCCGGGCGGCCAAGGCCGCCGACGGCTGGCGCTGACAGTTCGGTGCGATGCAGGCGGTGCTCGGGGTGTTGATCGACGGCCGTGGCCTTTTGGTCACCACGACGCAAATTCTTCACCGGGCGGTCGGTGGTTTCTAGGGTTTATGGGCGTGCCTGCGAAGTTTTTCTGGTTCCTGCCCACCAATGGCGACAGCCGGTCGATCGTGGGGGCATCGCATGCGTCGTCGCACCACATCGTTCCCGACGGATATCGTCCACCGAGCCGGCGGTACTTGGCCGAGGTGGCCAGGGCTGCCGACCGACTGGGCTTCGAGGGGGTGCTGACGCCGACCGGAACCTGGTGCGAGGACGCATGGTTGACGGCATCGGCATTGCTGGCCGAAACCGAGCGGTTGAAGTTCTTGGTGGCGTTCCGCCCCGGATTGGTGCCGCCGACGTTGGCCGCCCAACAGGCCGCGACGTTGCAACGGTTTTCCGACGGACGCCTGTTGCTCAACATCGTCAGCGGCGGCGATGACGGTGAGCAGCGGCGCTTCGGCGACTGGCTCGATCACGACGAACGCTACGCGCGGACCGGCGAGTTCCTCGAGGTCGTCAAGTCGGTGTGGGGTCAGGACTCGTTCGACTTCGACGGCGAGTACTACAAGATCCGCGACGGACGCGTGTCCGAGCCACCGAACCCGTTGCCGGAGTTCTACTTCGGCGGTTCTTCACCAGCCGCTTTGCCCATCGCCGCCGAACACGCCGACGTCTACCTGACCTGGGGCGAGCCGCCCCAGGCGGCGAAGGCCAAGATCGACAGGGTGCGGGGATTGGCGCAGGCACGCGGTCGAAACCTACGTTTCGGGATCCGGTTGCACACCATCACCCGCGACACCTCGGCCGCGGCGTGGGCGGTCGCCGAGGAACTGGTGAACGAACTGACGCCGGCCCAGATCGAAGAGGCGACAAAGCTGCATGCGAAGTCGGAGTCCGAGGGGCAGCGCCGGATGACCGCGCTGCACGGCGGGCGCACCGACAAGCTGGAGATCTACCCGAATTTGTGGGCCGGGGTGGGCCTGGTTCGCGGCGGCGCCGGCACGGCTTTGGTCGGCAGCCACGAGGAGGTGGCGAACCTGATCTGGGAGTACCACACGGTCGGGTTCGACGAGTTCATCCTGTCGGGCTACCCACACTTGGAAGAGGCGTACTGGTTCGCTGAGGGCGTGTTACCGATCCTGCGTGCGAAGGGCGTTCTCGCCGCCTGATTGTGGTGTTGACCCGGTCGCTAACAGACGTACTGCACGCCGATTCCGGCCGGCGGCGTGACCTGGCGGGCGCACGCGAAGGCGTCCACGCCGTCGGCGGCGAGCCGCACTGCCGAATGGCGGGCATAGTTCACGCACAGCAGGGCGCTGGCATCAGTGCGGCAGCGGTAGTTCCCGAACGACAGCGAAGCGTCATAAGGCAATTCGCGGCCCTGCCCATAGGCGAAGCGCCCCGGGTCGCCGTGCGCCGACCCGACTTGGACTCCTGCACCGTCGAAGTCGACCCAGCCGCCCTTCCACTGGCCGTAGGTGTCCGCCGGCCGCGGCGGCGGGTTCGTCAGCTCCACCAGGCACGCCAGCGCCGGCGAGCCGTGCTTGGCGTCGGTCATGCAATTCGTTCCGCTCGGGGTCGTGAAGGCCACATCGTCGCCGAGCTCGGTGGTGACACTTCCGCGTAACGCGATGTGGTACTGAGCCGCGTCGATCGGCGGGGCCGCCTCGATCCACTTGATCGCATCGGCGATCGGGACACCGGCCGCCGGCGCCGGCACCGACGAGGTCGCAGTTGCCGACGAGGTGCCCGACGTCGGAACAGACGGCGATGTGGCTGTGCCCGACGGGGTGATCGGTGTGAGCTGGGTCTGGCGCGCCTGACCGCCCGTCGCGCCCGAACATCCCGCGACCAGCAGCGACGCGGTGAGCAACACGGCGATCCGCATCCCGACAGGCTAGCGGCCGGAGGCGGTTCGGGTCGCCAGGCGCGTCGAGAGGCGAAATGTTCGCTACCGTCGAGTGATGCACGAACACACCGTCCGCGCCACGACGCGCAGCGGCATCGTCGAGGGGTTCGTCAGCAGCGGGGTCAACAGGTGGCGTTCCATCCCTTACGCCCGCCCGCCGGTAGGTGCGCTGCGCTTCCGCGCACCGCAGCCGGCGCAGCCGTGGCGTGGTGTGCGGTATTGCCACGGCTTCGCCAACTGTGCACCTCAGCAGCGCCGCTACACGATGTTGGGTTTGGGTAAGTACCAGCCGATGGGCGAGGACTGCCTGACCCTCAACGTCGTGACACCACAGTGGTCGGGATCCGAGCCGGATCGCGCGCCATTGCCGGTGATGTTCTTCATCCACGGTGGCGGCTACCTGATGGGCAGCTCGGCGACGCCGCTCTACGACGGCGCCACGCTGGCCCGTCGCGGCTGCGTCTACGTGTCGGTGAACTATCGCTTGGGTGCGCTCGGCTGCGTGGACCTTTCGTCGCTGTCCACGCCGGACACCCCGATCGACAGCAATCTGTTCCTGCGCGACCTCGTGATGGCGTTGCGCTGGGTGCGCGACAACATCGGTGTGTTCGGTGGCGACCCCGGCAACGTGACGATCTTCGGTGAGAGCGCCGGTGCCCACGCCGTCGCCACCTTGTTGGCTGTCCCCGAGGCCGAAGGCCTTTTCGCACAAGCCATTTCCGAAAGTCCAGCGTCCGGATTGGTGAGTGGACCGGAGACCGCGGCCAAGATCGCCGCCAAATTCGCCAAGTCACTCGGGGCAGGCGGAGATGACGCCGCCGAAACCGTGATGCGAGCCCGGCCACGGGACCTGGTCGTCGCGCTGGACAGGCTGCTCACCGAGAGCCTGACCGACATGGATGGTGCGTTTTCGCTGGGACCGACTTATGGTGACGACGTTCTGCCGCACGACCCGGTCGCGGCCATGCGACGGGGCGCGGCCCACAAGGTTCCGCTGATCGTGGGCACCAACGCTGACGAGGGCAAGCTGTTCACCCGGTTCATGAAGCTGCTGCCGACCACCGAGCCGGCGATCGAGCGGCTGCTGGCGAGCGCGGAACCCGAGGCGCGACAACGTATTACCGCCGCCTATCCGGGCTATCCCCGCCCGGAGGCCTGCGTCCAACTCGGTGGTGACTTCGCCTTCGGAACGGCAGCCTGGCAGATCGCCGAAGCGCACAGCCCGCATGCACCCACTTACGTGTACCGCTACGACTACGCACCGCGCACCCTGCACTGGTCGGGCCTCGGGGCCACGCATGCCACTGAATTGCTGGCCGTCTTCGACATCTACCGCACGCGTTTCGGGTCGGCGCTGACCGCGGCAATGGACCGCCGCTCGGCGCTGCGGGTGAGCCGCGACGTGCAGAACCGGTGGCGGAACTTCAGTCGCGCGGGCGTGCCCGGCGAGGACTGGCCGCGCTACGCCGAGGAGGAGCGTGGCGTGCTGGTGTTCGACCGGCACACCCGTGTCGAATACGACCCGCACTCGCATCGGCGCGAGGCGTGGGCAGGCTTTTCGTTGATCGGCCGCTAGCCTGGAAAAACCTTCCGGGTGCCGGGGACTTTGTCTTAGGTTGGTCGCGTGCAGACCAACCACATCGTCATCGAACGCCCGAGCGACCTGACCACCGAATGGCTGGCCGCGGCGATCAGCGCCCCGGTCGCCGGATTCACCGTCGACCGCATCGGTACCGGGCAGATGAGTGAGTGCTATCGGATCGGACTGACCTACGACGGTGGCGCCACGGGTCCCGAATCGGTGGTTCTCAAGGTCGCCGCCACCGACCCGACGAGCAGGCAGACCGGACTCGCCCTGGGGCTCTACGAGCGCGAGGTCAAGTTCTACTCCGATGTCGCCCCGGGCCTGGGCGGTCCCATCGCCGAGTGCTACCACACGTCCTACGATCCGCAGACGGGGATCTTCGCGCTGCTTCTCGACGACGCCGCGCCCGCTGAGGTGGGTAACGAAATCCGTGGCGCCACAATCGCCGACGCCACATTGGCGTTGACCGAACTCGGTCGTCTGCACGCCCCGGGGATCGGCAACCAGAGCCTGGCCGAAGCCGACTGGCTCACCCGGGCAGCACCGCTGAACCAGGCACTGGTCGGCCAGCTGTGGGCCGGATTCGCCGATCGGTACGGCGATGCGATCACCCCCGAGCAACGGCTGGTCTGCGAACGACTGGTCGCGAGTTTTGACGCGCACCTGGCTGAGGAGTCGCTGCCGGAGCGGATCAAGGGCCTGGTGCACGGCGACTACCGGCTGGACAACATGCTGTTCGGCCGCCCCGGATCCAAGCGTGACCTCACCGTCGTCGACTGGCAGACCGTCACGTGGGGCCCGGCCATGACCGACGTCGCGTATTTCATCGGATGCGCGCTCACCATCGAAGATCGCCGCGCTCACTATGATGTGCTGCTGAGTGCGTATCACCAAGGGCTCGGCCCGGATTCGGCCATCACCCTCGACGAGGTCCGCGAGGGTGTCCGCCGCCAGAGCTTCGCGGGCGTGATGATGGCGGTGGTCTCCTCCATGCTCGTGGAGCGAACCGACCGTGGTGACGAAATGTTCTTGACCATGCTGGACCGGCACGCCAGCCACGTCCTGGACACCGGCGCGCTCGACATTCTGCCGCCGCCCGCCGCCGTCCAGGCACTGTTACCCGACCCCGCCGACGAGGGCGCCCATCAACCCGGCGACGAGCCGCTCTGGAACGAAAGCTGGTATTGGGACTTCGCAGATCCGGCGCAGGGTATCGGCGGTTGGCTCCGGCTCGGCCTGGTGCCGAATCAGAATGTCGCGTGGATCAATGCGCTGGTGTGCGGTCCCGATATGCCGACCGTCGCGCTGGTCGACTTCGAGGCGCCGCTGCCCGCCGACCCCGGGGTGGCGGTGGCCGACGGCGCCGAACTGCGCCACGGCGCCATCACGCCGTTGCAGAGCTATCGCGTCGAGGCCCGCGGCACCGCACAGGAGTACGTCGATCCCTCGGCGCTCCTGCGCGACGAGCCGGGCCGGCCTGTCGAGTTGGCGATGGACCTCACCTGGACGACGGTCGGCACTCCGTATGCGTACCGCATCACTACGCGCTACGAGATTCCCTGCACAGTCACCGGAACCGTCACCATCGACGGACGGGTCCACGAGTTCGAGGCGGTCCCCGGGCAGCGGGACCACTCCCACGGTGTGCGTGACTGGTGGAGCATGGATTGGGTGTGGAGCGCACTGCACCTCGACGACGGCACCCACCTGCACGGCGTCGACCTCCGCATCCCGGGTATGGACCCGATCAGCGTCGGCTACCTCCAGCGCTCCGGCGAACAGGTCACCGAGACGACGACGGTCAGCGCCGAAGCGACGTTCTCCGACAATGGATTACCGTTGACCACGAGCATCGACTACCTGCCCGGCCCGGTGCAGACGACTGTCGATATCCGCGGCCACGCGCCCGTCCGACTGGTGGCGCCGGAGGGCCAGGTGAGTTTATTTCCGCGGGCCTGGGTCACCGTCGAGACCGTCGACGGCAGGACCGGGTCGGGCTGGGTGGAGTGGAATCGCAACCTGTGACGGGGGATTAGGCCCGACACCGCGCGGGTACGCGCCGGCATGGGCAAAGACGATCTCCATAAGGGTGACAAGGTCACCTGGCAAAGCCACGGCAGTACAGCTGAAGGCACTCTCGAGGAGAAGATCACCTCCGACACCACGGCGGCCAAGCGCACGGTGCGCGCCACGCCTGACGAGCCGCAGTACCGGGTCCGCAGCGACAAGAGCGGCAACGATGCTGTGCACAAGCCCGAAGCGCTGCAGCGTAAGTCGAGCTAGAGTCCGGCGGAATTGTCGTCGAGTTCGTCGCGGCGCAGCGCCATCGGTGTCGCGGCGGGCAGGTCGCCGCCGGCGATGACCTGTCGGGTGATCGGTGTGAGCGCCTGGAACAGCCGCTCCACCGCGGCGTCGTCGAGGGCGGCCAACGCAGACAGTGCCAGGGTGTCGGTGCGCAATTCGATGTGCTCCTTCAGCTCCCGGCCTGCCTCGGTGAGAGTTCCCGTGGCCGTGAGTAATCCGCGTTCGCCGAGCGAGTGCACGCACGAGTCCCACTCGTCGTCGGAGTAGTCGCGGCTGCGCTTGATGAAATCGGCAGGCACCGCCCCGGCGCCGACGTGGAACACATTGGATTCGCGACCGCTGATGCCCTCGCTGACCAGAACCGCCACATGGGCGTCGCCCCGGTGCTCGCGGAGCAGGGTCGCGGCGTGCCACAGGGCTGCCAACGGACTGTCGGGCCAGGGCAGCGCCAGGTTCGCCGCGAACAGCGGCCGGCCGTCCGGCGTTGCGCCCCGTGCCGCCAGGCCGGTGAGTTCGGCGGCCTCCGCAACTCCCGGGGTGTCGTCGCTCAGCCCGTAGCCCTGCAGCGCCGCGACCGCGGTGTCCTGACGCACCCGCACCATCTCGGCGGGCGTGGCGATATCCCAGATCGCCGGTATCGCCTTGCCAACGCGTTCAGTGGAGAAGTTGTAGAAGATGGCGGTCACGGTCTCCACTGGCATCTGGCCCAGCGGTGCGGCACGGCCGGCGAAGTAACCCCGCCAGAATCCGAGGAATCCCATGGCGTCGAACGCACTTCGGACCACCGGCGCGAAGTAGGTGATGCCGTGAACGGGCTCGTAGCGGTCGAAGAAGCGCCGCGCCAGTGCGGGAGTTCTGCTCACTGGAGTAGTCAACCACTTGGTACCTTGCTCGGATGCTTTTCACTCGGCTCGGCGCCGCGCTGGTGACCGTCGGGCTTGCCGCGGCCGCGCTGAGCGGGTGTTCATTCGACGCCAGTACCGACGGTTTATCGGTGTCGAGGACCGACCTCGAGAAGGACATCACCCAGCGTCTGCAGAAGGCCGGCGAGAAGCCACAAACGGTGACTTGCAAGGAGAATCTGGCGGGCCAGGTCGGAAGGACGACCCGCTGTGAGCTGTTGTTGAGCGGTGCGGACAGCTTCGACGTTGTCGTCACCGCGACCAAGGTCGACGGCGAGAACATCAGCTACAGCATGATCCCTGCCGCCTCAAAGGAGCAGCTCGACAAGCTCGTGGCGAAGACGGTGTCGGAGTCCGCAAAGGTCACCGTCGATTCGGCCGACTGCGACGGTGGCCTGGAGGGTAAGCAGGGCGCGGAGGCGCATTGCGACGTCACAGCGGGCGGTGAGACGACGCGGCAGCGTGTGACCGTGACCAAGGTGGAAGGCCTGATGATGTACTTCCACGTCCAGCCGGCGCCGTCTTAGGGCCGCAAGCTAATTGTCGGGCTGGGCCGATACGTCACCCGTGAGCGCTGCAGCCGATTCGTCGATGATCGCCCGCATGGCGCGCTCGGCGGCGGCCTCGTCGCGCATGCGTATCGCGCGGGCCACTTCATCGTGCAGTTCGATCGCGGCGGGGTTTGGCCGGTCGGGCATCATTCCGTGGTGGGTCCGCCCGCCGAGGACCTCGGCGACCACATCGTTGAGCGCGCGGAACATCTCGTTGCCGCTGGCCTCCAGCAATGTCCGGTGAAAGACCTTGTCCGCCACCAGGTACGAGTCCAAGTCGCCGGAGCGGCCATGCACCACCATGTCCGAAACGGCGGCCGCCATGATCCTGCACTGATGCGGATCGGCCCGCCGCGCCGCCAATGCGGCAGCGGCCGGCTCGAATCCGCGGCGCAACTCCGACAGCGACATCAGCTGTAGGGCCCGGTCGCCGACATCCAACCGCCAGCGAATCACCCTTGGGTCGAACACATTCCACATGTCGGACGGCTGAATCGTGATGCCAACGCGGCGGCGCGGAGCGACCATTCGCATGGATTCCAGCACGCGGATGGCTTCGCGGGCCACCGAGCGGGAGACGCCGTGGTCGGCGCTGACGCCGTCGAGGGTCAGTACGTGCCCGGTCTGGTAGCGCCCGGAAACGATGGCTTCGCCGAGCGCGGTCAGCACACTGCTGTGCAGCTCACTGACCATTGGCTCGGAAATCACACATACATGTTGTCATACACGGCTCATGCCGGGATAAAACATATTCATCACGATGCGGTATTGCAAACGTATGACTATTGATGAATGCTGTGTGACGTGTCGGACAGCAGGGTAGACGCAGGCATGGCCTCACCCATCGTCGTCATGGGAGTGTCTGGGTCGGGGAAATCAACCGTCGGCGCTGCGCTGGCACAACGGTTGCGTGTGCCCTTCGCCGACGCTGACGACTTCCACCCGCCGGCCAACATCGCCAAGATGACCGCGGGCCACCCACTCGATGACGACGATCGCTACCCCTGGTTGGAGGCCATCGGAGAGTGGCTGGCCGAACACCCGGGCGGTGGCGTGATGAGCTGTTCGGCTCTCAAACGTAAATACCGCGATCAGCTCCGGCAGCACTGCGCAGGCGTCAGATTCCTGCATCTGCGCGGAACCGCGGAAGTCATCGCGCGCCGGCAGGCAAGCAGGCCAGGCCATTTCATGCCCGCGACCCTGCTGGCCTCACAATTCGCCACCCTCGAACCCCTCGATGCCGACGAACACGGCATCAGCATCGACGTCGATCAGAGCATCGATGCGATTGTCGACAGCTTCGTGGCCCGCACATCAGGAAAGTGATGCCGATGAACTTGAATGCCACCATCCTGGCCGAAGCGCCCAAACTGGCGACACCGGTAGCGCCCGGGTGGCAGCTGATCCTGGCCTTCCTCGCCGGGATCGCGGTGATCGTCGTTCTGATCACCGTGCTACATCTGCACCCCTTCCTGTCGTTGATCTTTGGTGCGTTGACGGTCGGTATCGTCGCAGGCGAGAACCTGGAGAAGGTACTCAAGTCGTTCAGCGACGGTTTCGGTTCAACCGCTGCAGGCGTCGGCATCCTGATCGCCTTGGGTGCGATGTTCGCCAAACTTCTGGCTGATTCCGGGGGCGCGGACGAGATCGTCGACACCATTGTCGGACACGCCTCGCCCCGGGCGCTGCCATGGGCGATGGCGCTGGTCGGCGCGATCATCGGCCTGCCGATGTTCTTCGAGATCGGCCTGGTCCTGCTGATGCCGGTCATCTACCTGGTGTCGCGCCGCTCTCAGCTCTCGCTGGTAACCGTCGGAATCCCGGCGCTGGCAGGTCTTTCCGCGATGCACGGCTTCGTCCCACCACACCCGGGACCACTCACCGCCATCTCGCTGCTCCACGCCGACCTGGGCTTGACCCTGGCTCTCGGGGTGGCAGTGGCGATTCCGACGATCATTGTGGCGGGCCCGCTGTTCGGCAAGCTCGCCGGGCGCTGGGTCGTCGTCGAGGCACCCGACACGTTCGGCTCCGGCGCGGCCGCATTGCGCGACGCCGGCCCGGAGGGCGAGGTGATTCCCGATGAGAACCGCGGCACCCGACGGCCATCGTTCGGGGTGACGCTGTTCAGCGTGCTGCTGCCGGTCGTGCTGATGCTCGGTAAGGCGCTCGTCGACATCTTTATCGACGACGAGAATCAATGGTTCCGAATCACTTTCGATGTGCTGGGCACTCCGCTGGTCGCACTGCTGATCGCGGTGATCGTCGGCATCTTCACGTTGGGCAGGGGCGCGGGCATGTCGCGGGTCGAGGTGACGAAATGCGTCGAATCGGGCCTTCCGCCGGTTGCCGGCATCATCCTGATCGTCGCCGCGGGCGGCGGCTTCAAACAGGTTCTGGTCGACAGCGGGATCGGCACTTTACTTGCAGACTGGGCCAAGGACGTGCACATCTCAGTCGTCGTGCTGGCCTGGGTGCTGGCCGTGCTGATCCGCCTTGCGACCGGTTCGGCGACGGTGGCCACCATCACCGCTTCAGCGCTGGTGCTCGAGTTGGTCCAGGGTCTCAGCAGCGGTCAGGTGTCGCTGGTCGTGCTGGCCGTCGGCGCCGGCTCGCTGTTCTTCTCCCACGTCAACGACGCCGGATTCTGGTTGGTGAACCAGTATTTCCGAATCAGCGTCGTGCAGACGATCAAGACCTGGTCACTGATGGAGACGGTGCTTTCAGTGACCGGTCTGATCATCGTGCTGCTGCTGGGCCTGGTGATCTGACCGCGGCTCAGCCCTTGACGACCTGCGTTCCGCCGGCGAGTTCATCGTGCTTGCCCTGCTTGGTCGGGCTGTTGTTGATCGTCACCGCGATCACGATGTAGGCGATCAGGGCCAACAGGGTGCCGATGTAGGGGATGACCGACAGCAGCGTGAACGAGTTGCGGATCGCCGACTGCTGAAGGTTCGGCTTCGGCGCACCGCCTGGGCCATGAACGCTCAAGCCGAGGATCTTCTTGGCCGGACTCCAGCCCTGCGTCACCTCGAACGCCACGAAGTAGATGAACGTCAAAACACCCGAAAACAAGCCTGTCACAAGGATATTGCTCGACGCATCGAGAAGCAGTGCGAGGACAAACGACACGACGGCAACGATGATCCCGTCGATGAACCTCGCGGCAAACCGCAGCCCCAGCCCGCCGGGCTGCCCGCCGGCCGGAACGGGCGGCGGATAGCCACCGCCGTAACCCGGCTGGCCGTACGGATCCTGCGGCGGCGGCGGTGGGACATAGCCACCGGGCTGACCGGGCGGCGGTGGGGGATAGCCGGACGGCGGCGGCGGATAGCTCCCCGGTTGACCCGTCGGAGGCGGCGGCGGATAGCCGCCAGGCGGGCCGTACGCGCTTGGGTCGTTGTCACCGGTGGTCATTGTCGCTCCTCCCGCTGAAATCAGTCCGGCTCAATCTACCCTCCGGTCTGGGTACAGCAGGGGGTTCGCCCCGGCGCGATCCGAACGCTCAGCGCTTGGCGCGCTTTTTCGCTTCCTTCTTGGCTTTCTTGTTGGCCTTCTTGGCCCGGGCGCGCGTGGTGTCGACCAGATCGCCGCTCTGGTCCCTGGCGACGTCGACGAATTCGGCACCCCGCTTCCGAGCGACGTCAGCCAGTTCAGCACTTCGTTCGCTGGCGACATCGGCGAACTCGGCTCCGCGCTTGCGGGCGATCTCGGCGAATTCGGCGCCCCGTTCGCTCGCGACGTCTGCGAGTTCGGCGCTGCGTTCGCGGGCGATCTCGGCGAACTCCGCACCACGCTTGCGGGCCGTCTCCAACAGTGGGGCGGCGCGCTCACCGGCGGTCAGCGCCAGTTCACGGCCGCGTTCGGCGCCGACCTGGAGCCCATGGCCGACTTTGGGACCGACCCGGTCCAGAAGGTCGCTGTCGAGCAGGCTGTGGCTCGACCCGGGCAGGCTCCCCGACACCGCATCGCTGACCTTGCGGGCCGCGCGGCGCCCGCGCCAGCCCAGCGACGGCTTCCCGGCGGTGTCGGCCGAAGCGATGATCAGACCACCGAGCAGGCTGAGGTCGGTCAGGAACGCGCGGCGCTTCTCGGCCTTGAGACGTTCGTCGGACTCATCCCAGAACATGTGGGCGCCGAGATTGGCCGGGACCACAGTGGCCGCCAACGCTGCTGAGGCGAACCGGGGCAGCTTGCCCGATGCCAGCAGCAGTCCGCCACCGATCTGGACTCCCGCGGTGATTTTCGCCAGTGTCTCGGGGTCGCTGGGAACGTTCGCGCTGATTGGCTCCGGCAGCTTCTGCAAACCTTCGAGAGTCGGGCGGGCGGCTTCAGCCGCCGGTTTCGGACTTCTCAACGCTTCGAATCCCTGGCCGATGAACACCGCTGCCAACATGGGCCGGGCAACTCTGCGAATCAACATGGCGCCGGTGTTCCCTACCGGATAGGCCGTCAAACCCGAGCCCTCAGCTGTCAAGGCGGCGCATCCACAACGGAAACGCCACCCAAGCGGCCAGCATCACGACAGCAGTGACGATGCCTGCCAGCACTCCGGCGCCTTCACCCATCACCGTGCCGAAGACCACGACCGCGACGCCGGTCAGCGCGGCTCCAAGGAGCAGGAGCCCGCAGAACGCGAAGCGATGTGCGATCGCGACGAGGGGCCGCAGCTTGTGCCTGCGGAACAACATCCGGTGCATCCCGACCGGTGCGACCAGTAGGACCGTTGCGGCCAACGAGCAGATCACAGTGGCCAGGTATATCGCTCGCAGGTCGGGGCTCAAGGTGGTGAATCGGTTCTGAAAAGGCAAAGTCAGCAGAAACCCGGTGAGCAACTGAACGCCGGTCTGCGTGACGCGAAGTTCCTGCAGGAGATTGGACCAGTTGCGGTCCAAGCGCTCAGCCTCGGTCTCGGAGCGGGCCGCGGCGTCCCACCGCTGGTCCATCTCAGGGTGGTCGACGTCCACTTGGTGGTCATGCCCGGGCGACTTCAGCTTGAAACCTCAGGTCAGCAGCAGGCGGGCCGATGCTTCGAGGCGGGTGGCGATCTCGGTGTAGGACGCATATCCCATGCCTGCCCGCACGAGGGCACCGGCGTAGAGCTGCTCGAGCGACTCGACGACGTTCGAATCACAGTGTGCCCCAAGCGCAGTGCTCAGCCGCTGATGTATTTCCCGGCCGATCCGGAAGCGGAGATGCTCGACATCGGGATCCTTCCCCAGCAGCGCGGTGGTGACTGCACCCGCGAGTTCCGGCTCGTCGGCCACCAGCAGTGCGATGTGCCGGAGCACGCCCACCACTCGATCAACGGGGTCGGGCGAGTCGTCGGGCGGTGCCGGTGTCGAAGCCAGTCGGCGCCAGAACACTTCGGCGACCAGATGCTCCTTCGATGAGAAATATGTGTACGCGGTGGCCGCACCGACGCCTGCCTCGGCGGCCACCATCCGGATCGTCAGACCGGAGAAGCCTTCGCGGCTCAGCACCTCGACCGCCGCTCGGCCCAGGCGGTCGACGGTAGCGGCCTGCTTTGCTGTCAACCGGCGCCGCGTCGATTCCCGAGCTACCGGATCAGACACATGTCCGGACGCTACTATAACCGACCAGCACCGACAAGGTGCGCGCTGGCCATGGACCATCCCAACGGGTTAGGTTCGGAACATGAGTCGCACCGACACCACCTCTGCCGCGCAAACTTCTCGCCTTTTTGAATTGGCGGAGCAGATCGTGGGCTTCATGCCTGCCGACGAGGGGCGCGCCCTGTACGACGCGGCCATGCACTACCTGGACGGCGGCGTCGCGGTCGAGATCGGAACCTACTGCGGCAAATCCACCGTGATGCTCGGTGCCGCCGCCGCCGCGACCGGTAGCGTGCTGTACACCGTGGACCATCATCACGGCTCTGAAGAGCACCAGGCCGGCTGGGAATTCCACGACACGACGATGGTCGATCCGGTCAGCGGCCGGTTCGACACCCTGCCCACGTTCCGCCGCACGCTCGATGCGGCCGACCTCGACGACACGATCGTCGCCGTGGTGGGGAAGTCGCCGGTCGTGGCACGCGGCTGGCGAACACCGCTGGACGTGCTCTTCATCGACGGGGGCCACAGCGAGACGGCGGCCCAGCAAGACTTCGACGGGTGGGCCAGGTGGGTGGCCCCCGGCGGCACACTGATCATCCACGACGTGTTCCCCGATCCCCGCGATGGTGGCCGGCCGCCGTACAACATTTATTGCCGTGCAATCGAATCCGGCCAGTTCACCGAGGTCGGCTGCACCGGTTCGTTGCGGGTCTTGGAGCGCACCTCCGGGGTCGCCGGGGACGACGGCGTCAGCGCCTGACGCATTCACAGTCGTAATCGCCCTCCAGGCCGCGGGGCAGATCGGCGGCCCGGAAGATGTCGCTGCCGCCGGTGGTCGACGACAGCGCATCGGCGGCCAGGATCACCGCCGCCGCGGTCCACGTGGTCCGTTCCACCGGCCACCGCTTACCGTCAGCGAAAACCAGCCCGGTCCAGTAGGAGCCGTCCTTCTCGCGCAGGTGTTGCATGGCACTGAACTGGCTCAGCGCCCGCTGCCGATCGCCCATGGCGTCCAGCGCCATGACCAGTTCGCAGGTCTCGGCCCCGGTCACCCACGGCCGGTCGTCGACGCACCGGATGCCCAGCCCGTCGACCACGAAATCGTCCCAGCGCGCGGCGATGCGGGCGCTGGCCTGCTCGCCGCGCAGTGCGCCACCGAGAATCGGGTAGTACCAGTCCATCGAATGGTGGGGCTTCTCGGTGAAGGCATCGGGGTGTTCGGCGATCGCGTGGCCCAACCGTCCCAGCGCCACCTCCCATTCCGGCTGCGGATCGTCGAGGCGGTCGGCGAGCGCCACCGCACAGCGGATGCTGTGGTAAATGCTCGCACAACCGGTCAGCAGCGCTTCTTCAAGTACTCCCGAAGGCCCTTGGGCCCAATAGATTTCACCGGTGCCAGCCTGCAGTCCGAGCACGAAGTCGATGCCGGCGCGGACGGTCGGCCACATGTGTTCGGTGAACCGGAGGTCGCCGGTCACCAGATAGTAATGCCAGACCCCGGCGGCGATGTAGGCGCAGAAGTTGCTGTCGCTGTTGGCATCCTCGATCACGCCACGGCGGTACTGGATGGGCCAGGAGCCGTCGGCGCGCTGCTCCCGGCGGCACCATTCGTAGGCGGCGCGGGCCGGGTCGAGTAGGCCGGCGACGGCCATTGCCATGGCACACTCGGTGTGGTCCCACACGTCGGTGTGGCCGATCTCCGACCACGGGATCTCGCCAGACGACTCCTGCACGGCGGCAATGGATTCCGCCGTTTGGCGGCATTGCGCAGGCGTGAGTACACCGGCTATGCCTGGCACACCCTCGAGATCAGACGAGCGTGTCATTCGAGATCGGCTTCTCGAAATAGAGGGCCACACTCTTGCCGACGAGCGGATTGAGTGCGGACTCGGCCACCCGGGTCAGTGCGGGCCGAGACATCATGTCCCAGACCAGTAGCTGATGATAGGCCTTGACTGCCGGGTGATTCGGATTCTCCACGCCGACAGCACATTTGAGCCACCAGAACGGAGAGTGCAGGGCATGGGCGTGATGAAGGTGGGTGAATGTCAGGCCCCCGCGAACCAGTTTGTCCCGCAGTTCGTCGGCCTTGTAGATCCGGATGTGGCCACCCAAGTTGGCGTGGTACTCGTCGGACAGCAGCCAGCAGATCTGCTCGGGCAACCAGCGCGGCACCGTCACGGCGAGCTTGCCACCGGGTCGCAGGACGCGGATCAACTCGGCAATCGCGTCGTCGTCATCCGGGATGTGCTCGAGGATCTCCGACGCGATCACGACGTCGAACGACCCATCGGGATACGGCAGCGCCAGCGCGTCACCCACGACGACTTGAGCCTTGGCCGAGGCGGGTGCCTCGCCGGCCTCGCCCATTGCCTGCAGGAGCGTGTCGACTCCTGCGAGCTCTTCGGCGTCCTGGTCGAAGGCGATCACGTTTGCGCCGCGCCGGTACGCCTCGAAGCTGTGCCGTCCGGCGCCACAGCCCACGTCGATGACGTCGGTTCCGGGTCCGACGTCGAGTCGGTCGTAGTTGACGGTCAGCATGGTTCGTCCACCGCCTCGACAGCATTGGAGATTCGCCCGGTCCGGGCGATGGCCTGCTCGTAGACCCGCACGGTCTGGGCTGCGACCGATTCCCAGCTGAACACGTCCAGCGCGCGGCGTCGGCCCGCGGTGCCGAGCCACTGGCGGCGAGCGGGGGATTCCAGCAGCCTGCCGAGGGCAGCGGTCAGTTCTTTGACGTCGCCCGGGGTCACCAGATCGGCGCATTCGCCGTCGGGTCCCAACACCTCGGGCAGGGCACCGGCCCGGCTCGCGACAATCGGCGTGCCGCTGGCCATGGCCTCCACCGCAGGCAGCGAGAAACCCTCGTAAAGCGATGGGATGCAGGCGATTTCCGCCGAGGCAAACAGTCCCGCGAGGTCCTCGTCGGACAGGCCGCTGGAGGTGTGCACGATATCGCTGATGCCCAGTTCGGCGATCAGCTTCTCGGTCGGCCCATTCGGCTCCAGCTTTGCCACCAGCTGCAGCTCGAGGTCGTGCTCGGTGCGCAACACGGCCACGGCGTGCAGCAGGTGCCCGATGCCCTTCAACGGGCGGTCCGCGCTGGAGATCGCGATGATGCGGCCGGGTACTCGCGGCAGGTCCGACGGCCTGAACAGGTCAGTGTCCACCCCGAGCGGCACAACGCGCAGCTGCTTCGGGCTGACACCGAAATCGTCGGCGATGTCCGTCGCCGACGACGACGAGACGGTCAGCAGGTCCGGGATGCTTCTGGCAACCTTCTTCTGCATCTGGGCGAAGCCATACCACCTGTGAACCAACGGCTTTCGCCACCACTTGGCGGCGGCCAGGTCGAGTACGCGGTCTTTGGTGATCGGATGGTGCACGGTCGCCACGACGGGAAGCCCCATGTCGGCGATGCGCAACAGGCCGGTCCCGAGGCACTGGTTGTCGTGCACCACGTCGAACTCGTCGAGGCGTGCCGCCAGCAGGCGGGCGGCGCGCAGGCTGAACGTGCGGGGTTCGGGGAAGCCGGATGTCCACATGGTGGCCAGCTCGAGCAGGTCGAAGCGGTCGCGAATCTCACTCGGCCGGGGCACCCGGAAGGGATCGGGTTCGCGGTAGAGGTCAAGGCTGGGAACCTTGGTCAGCCGCACCCGGGGATCGAGAATCTCGGGGTAGGGCTGGCCGGAGAACACCTCGACGTCGTGGCCGAGTTCAACCAGTCCGCTGCTGAGGTACCGGACGTAGACGCCCTGCCCGCCACAGTGGGTTTTGCTGCGGTAGGACAGCAACGCAATCCGCATCTTCACGCTCCTGCAACGTCCATGACCGATTCGGGCGGGTTAGCCGCCGAGCTCGCATATGTCATCGTGTATGTAACCGGACACGGTCAGCGAACTGTCTGGACATGTGTCTGGACTATAATTCGCTTAGCTACGCAGTGCAACGTAAGTGCCCACCACCACCGTAGGCCAGAGCTGATCCAGCCTGCGATGCGCCTCCTGTCGAACGAACTGATTCACCAGCCGGTGGACAGCACCCGGTCGAGCGTGTCGACGAAGTAGTCGGCCGACTCCCGGGCGATGCACATCGGCGGCTTGACCTTCAGCACGTTCTGCCGGTCGCCGGTCGGCTGCACGATGACGCCGAGCCCGAGCAGGCGCTCGCAGATCGCCGCGGTCTCGGAGACGGCGGGTTCCAGGGTCCTGCGGTCGCGTATCAGCTCGACGCCCATGTACAGCCCGCTGCCGTGCACTGTGCCGATGAGCTCATGTCGGGTCGCCAGCTCTTCGATGCGGGCTCGCAGGTGGTCACCGACCGTGAGGGCGTTGCGCTGCAGGCCCTCTTCCTCCATTACGTCGAGCACCGTCAGACCGACCACGCAGGAGACCGGGCTACCACCGGCGGAGGAGAAGAAATAGCCCTGGTTGCGGTACCGCTCGGCGATCTCGCGGGTGGTGATGACCGCGCCGAGCGGCTGGCCGTTGCCCATCGCCTTGGCGACGGTGACGATGTCAGGAATCACCTCCTGCTGCTGAAAGCTCCAGAACCACCGGCCGGTACGGCCGTAGCCCACCTGCACCTCGTCGGCGATTGCCAGCCCGCCGGCCGCGCGCACCGCGGCGTAGACGGCCTTCAGATAACCGTCGGGGAGCGCCATTCCGCCGGCGTTGCCGTAGAACGGCTCGCAGATGAACGCCGCCGGCGGATTGCCTTGAGCGGCAAGGCCTTCGATGATCTCGACCGCCTCGGGCGCGTAGCGCGTGGCATCCGGGCCCCGATACTCGCCGCGGTAGGCGTTGGGCGAAGGCACGGTATGCACCCAGCTCGGCCTGGTGGCCAGCGCGTTCGGGTTGTCGGCAACCGACGTCGACACAGCATCGGTGGCGTAGGTCCAACCGTGATAGGCCTCGGCCATCGAAACGACGTCTTGGCGCCCGGTCGTGGCCATCGCCAACCGCAGCGCCAGATCGCCGGCCTCCGAGCCGGAGTTCACCAGGAACACCGTGTCCAGCGGGTCGGGCAGAGTGGCCGCCAGCCGCTCCGAGAGCGCCACCACCGCGGCGTAGTTGAACCGCGAGTTGGTGTTGAGCCGCCGCCACTGGCGGGCGACGGCGTCGGCGAGTACCGGATGTCCGTGGCCGAGGATCGCGACGTTGTTGACCATGTCGAGGTAGCTGCGGGCATCGGTGGCCATCATGTGCTCGCGCCAGCCGCGCTCGATGCGGGGCGGATTCAGGTAGTAGTGCTCCTGGACCGCGGCGAAGGAATCGGCACGACGGCGCCACAGCGCCTCGCTGTCGTCGGCCGCTTGGACCGTTGGGGGTAGGCCCAGCAGCGGATTGGGGTCCACGACCAAGCTGAGCCAGCCCGCGGCGTATTCGGCACGGACGAAGTCGGGGACCGCAACGTCGGGTCGGCTGCGCCATTGGATCCAGACATGGCCCTCAGCGCTGCCCAGCGCCGTGCCCGCGGCCACGCTCCGGCCCGGGTGCACCTGCGCACCGACTCGTAGAGCACCGCGCAGGTGAACCGTTCCGGGGGTGCCGGTCAGCGTGACGGTGTCATCGCTGCTTGCCTCCACCACGGCGTCCCACGGCGCGGTGATCCGCGTCGAGGTAGATAGCCACAGGTCGACGCCAGTGCCAACGGTGGCGGTGGACTCCGGCCTCAAGGGCACAGTGCGGGTCAATCGCGGCTGGCCGAAGATGGTCACGACCGCAGCGGCGCCGCCGATGAGTGCCTTGACCGCCAGTTCGTCCTCGTAGCCGGCGACCAGCCACCGCCCGGCGTCCATTGACTCGGACTCCGAGGACAGATCCAGGTGCGCCACGGCAGCCGGTGTCAGGCCGCCGATCAGGACAGCGTCGGCCGGAAGTGCGTCGGCGCTCTGGGCTGGGCCGAGCGCCGTGCGGATCGCCGCGGTCATGACCTCACTGGGTAGCTCGATGGCGCGTTCGAAGATCCGCCATTCGGAGTCCAGCGCTGCGGCGACATAGGTGTTGTCGGCATCAAGCGTGGCTTGGTGGATGCCGCTGACCACGAGTACCGCCGCCCGCAGCACCACCAACGGCCACAATGCCTCGATCTCGGCCGGCCCGAGGGGGCGCATGGCGTGGAAGGCCGCGATCGCGGGCAGGGTCGCGACCGGTTCCCCGCCTTCGTGGCGCAGCAGCGACGACACCGCGATCGCCAGTTCACCCACGGTCCAGGACCGGGTGAGGTCGCCCAGGTCGATGACGCCGTCGGGAAGCTGACCGGTCCCGGGTGGACCGCACACCACGTTGTCGTCGGTGATGTCGCCGTGGATCACCTGGATCGGGAGGTCCTCGGTCAGGTCGGCGACCACCTGCCAGGCGGTGGCGGCGGCAGCCTCGACGGCCTCCCGGCGTGCGGGCTCGGTGATATGACCTGCGAGCACCTCGACGGTGCGTTGGGCGTGGCGCAGGTCCCACTGCAGCACCCGTTCGACGCCGGCATGGTCGAAGCCGGCCAGCGCCTGGACGGTCCGGCCGGCCAACGCTCCCAGCGCCGCCGCCGTGGCCGGGGTGATGTACCGCTCGCCGCTCAACGTGCCGCCGGCCAGGTGCGTAATGATCCGCGCGTACAGGACCGTGCCGTCGTCGCCGCGCACCTCGGCGATCGGGGCAACACCGGCGGGCGCGATGTTCGTTGCCGCACGCACGTCGCTCCCGGTCCGGCCGAGGTACTCCGCGGCAGCGTCTTGCGCCTCGATCTCGGCGCGGGAGAACGCCGGGTTCGCGATCTTGAGCACCCCGATCGGATGGCCTTCGGGATCGCTCAGCAGGAAGTTGGCATCCTGCTGGCTACCCAGCGCGGTGACCTCGGCGTCGATCCTGAAGTGCGCCTTGGCGATGCCATGAGCCTGCGCCGGGGTGATCGCCGGCACCGGCAGCTCCTCGGCTCGGAAGAAGTCGAACAGTGTCATGTCGCTACGAACTGTACTGCGGGTGGACAGCTCCGGATCTGCCGATACGGTGGGCAGATGCGGGCGTTGATCATCGTCGACGTGCAGAACGATTTCTGCGAAGGCGGGTCGCTGGCCGTGGCCGGAGCCGGCGCGGTGGTACGGGCCATCAATGCGTTGCTGGCCGGCGACCACGGCTACGACCACGTGGTGGCGACCAAGGACTACCACGTGGACCCCGGCGCCCATTTCGCCGATCAGCCCGACTATGTCGACTCGTGGCCGCGGCACTGTGTGGCCGGCACATCCGGCGCCGACTTTCACCCGGAACTGAACACCGCTGCCATCGAGGCGGTGTTCCACAAAGGCGCTTATACCGCCGCCTACAGCGGCTTCGAGGGCGTGGTCGACCACACCCCGTTGGCCGACTGGTTGCGTGCCCGCGGCGTCGACGAAGTGGACATCGCCGGCATCGCCACCGATTACTGTGTGCGCCAAAGTGCGGCCGACGCCACCCGCAACGGGTTCAAAGCCCGTGTGCTGGTGGACCTTACCGCCGGAGTTGCAGCCGGCTCGACCGCCGAGGCATTGGACGAGATGCGCGGTCGCGGCATCGAACTGGTGCGCACCGCCTGATGACCGCGTCCCGCTCGACGCTCATCGACGTCGTCGACCGTTCGCCGTTGATGGCGGCTGATCATGACCGCGCCGGCTGGATCGGGTTGTTCACCGACGACGGCCGCGTCGAGGATCCGGTCGGATCACGACCGCACGTCGGGCCGCAACAGATCGGGCGGTTCTATGACACCTTCATCGCGCCGCGCCAGATCGTCTTCCACCACGAAGCCGACATCGTCTCGGACGCCACGGTCATTCGCGATGTGGTGCTCGAAGTCGGGATGGGTCCTTCTGTGACGATGCACATTCCGGCCGTGTTGCGCTACGACGTGCGCCCGGTGGATGACCAGTGGCGCATCGAAAGATTGCGCGCGTATTGGGAACTGCCGGCCATGGTGGTCCAGTTCGCTCGCAACGGGGTGGCCGCGGGTCCGCAGGCAGCGGGTCTGAGCCGCGCGCTGATCCGCAATCAGGGCTGGCGTGGGTCGCTGGGGTTCGCCTCGGGCTTCCGCGGTCCCCGGTTCCGGGGTAAGCGAACGGTGCGCAGCTTCCTCGAAGCGGTTGCCGCCGGCGATCAGTTACGAGCCTGGCGAGCGCTCGGGTCCGGGGCGCTGATCACCCGCGGGGAACGAGACCCGCTGAAGTTCGGTGCTTTCAGTGATGAGCTGGCCGGAACGTCCTGGACCAAGCTGATCGCCGCCGGTTCGTCGGTGACGGCGTCGTTGAGCGGGTCACGGGCCGGGGTGCTGATTGCAGACCTCGGCGCGGCCGGTGGTGTGATCACTCGGCTGCGATATTTCGTCGAATGAGCGGCCCAGACAGATTCGGCTACATCCGCGAAAAGCGGGCGAGTACAAAGCAATACGCTCCGTAGGCGGCGAAACCGGCTGATGCCGCGATAAGCAGGGCCTTACCGAATGGCGCCTGTCCCAGACTCTTGACGGCCGCGTCCAGCCCGGCGCCCTTGGACGGGTCGGTCGTCACGGTTGCGATGACCAGGAGTACCCCGACGCCGACGAGCACGACGCCCTTCGCCGTGTATCCGGCTATGCCCAACGGGGTGATCAGCGGTCCACCCCCGGTGACGGTGAGGTCTTCCTCGAACTTCGACGAGAGGCCTTTGTGCACGTGGTATCCGCCGATGCCGGTGATCACCGCGGCGGCAATCAGCAAAACGCCTTTGCCCCAACCACTTTGGAGCAAGTGCGCGGTCAGCCCGGCATTTCGCTTGCTGCTGGATTCACCACCGCCATCGGCGAACTTCACTGCTGCCAGCGCGATCCCGGCGTAAATGAGGGCAAGGCCGCCGGACTTGATCCGCTCGAACACATCGTAGGCACCTTTGTGTTCACGGCCTGGCTCGGTGGGGTGTGAGCCTAGAATTGCTTCCGTGATGCGCCAGAGGGCCAGGGCTACCAAGCCCCCGGCGGTGAGCCACAGGGCCGGCGCGCCACCGGGTTGAGCCGCCAGCGTCGCGAGCGCACCGGATTGGTCGGCGTTTCCCGCGATGCCGAAGGCCAGATGCACGATGATGTAGGCGATCAACAGATGCAGGACGCCGCTGATGCTGTACCCCGCCCTGGCGGCAAGCTCGAAAGGCCTGCTGTGGGTGGCTGCTCGCACAGCACCGTTCATCGCATTGTCCGCCACGAAAATCGAGTTACCCGTGTGAGGGGGCGGAAAAACCCTCCGACGTCGCTCCCGTCACCGGACATGACCGCCGCGGACGCACCCCCGGCACCAGCATCGGCACGCTGTTCCGGTACGCCCGGTAACTGTCGCCCAGCTCCACGGTCAGATCGCGCTCCTCGAATTGGATTGCGATCAGGATGTAGCCCGTCGTACCGATCGCGAACAGCAGATGACCCGCGGTCATCACGGGCGTGGCCCAGAACGCGACCAGAAAGCCCAGCATCAGCGGGTGCCGCACCAGCCGGTACAGCAGCGTGGCCTTGAACCCGGTCGCGCCGGGAGCCTCGCCGCGCCACGCGGTGAAAACCTGTCGCAACCCGAACAATTCGAAGTGGTTGATCATGAAGGTGGCTGCCAGGACGGTGGCCCAGCCCGCCGCGAACAGGGCCCATAGCAGCACTCGCACCGCGGGCTGATCAATCTGCCATACCACGGCAGGCATCGTCCGCCACTGCCAATACAGCAGCAGCAGGGCAACGCTGGACAGCAGCACGTACGTGCTTCGTTCGATGACCGGCGGCACGAAGCGGGCCCACCATCGTTTGAAAGCGGGTCTGGCCATCACGCTGTGCTGTACGGCGAACAAACCCAGGAGCAGTGTGTTGATCGCGAGCGCCACGCCGAGCGAGGCACCGTCGATACCGTGATCGACCGTGCGCGGCACGACGATGCCGCCGACGAACGCCACGGCGTAGCAGAAGGTGACCAGGAAGACGAGGTAACTCACGACCCCGTAGCTCACGACCAGAATGCGGCGAGTCCGCGCCCCAGCGGACGGTGGGATGGTTGTCATAACACGATGCTCGTCGGGCAGCCCGCCGTAATCATGGGGCATCCGCCTCAACTACACCGGTTCGGTGAGCCCGTGGCGCAGCGCGTACATGCTCGCACCGATGCGATTGGACACCCCGAGCTTGGCGTAGGTCCGTTCGACGTGGTTGCGCGCGGTCTTCTCACTGATCACCAGCGCGGCAGCGATCTCCTTGTTCGAGGCACCCCGCGCCACCAGGCACAGCACCTCGATCTCGCGCGGCGTCAGGCCGTCGGGCCGGGTCGCCGACCGTCGGCTTCGGTGGCCGGCCGCGTGCAGGACGGCCTCGGCTGCGACATCGTCGAGTTCACCGTCGCGAGCGCGATCCCGGACCCGCCGCGCGGCCTCCTCCGCAGTCAGCGCGGCGCGGTACGGCCTTGGCTCCAAAGCCGATTGGTAGGCGACGGTGGCGGCCAGCACCCGGTCCGGCATCCCGAGTGCGGCGCCGGGCAGGCTGCGTGGATAACCGGTTCCGTTGACGCATTCGTGGTGATTGCCGGCGATCTGGGCAACCGGTTCGAGGCCGTTGATTCGGCTCAGAATGCGAGTGGTGAGGTAAGGGTGTAGCCGCATGTGTTCGAATTCCGCCGCCGACAGCGCCGCTGGTTTGGACCACACCTGGTTGGAGACGCCGATACGACCGAGATCGTGGACGTGACCGGCGCGGCGGACCAGATGCACCGTGTCCACGCCGAGGCCGACCGCCTGGGCCGCGTCACCGGCCAGCTGTGCCACCGCACGCGAATGACCAAGGGTGAAAGGGCATTTCATGTCAACGAAGTCGCCGAGTGCGATCAGAAGTTCATCGAGGGATTGCTCTGCCAGCGGTTCGTGGCGATCGGGCGCGCATGCGAGTGCGGCATCCCAGACCTCACCCGCCGGCGGTCCGGCCAGGATCATGTCGGCGGCTGCGGCGAAGGCGTCCACGACGTCCGGGTCGAACTGCCTGCCGCTGCGCTTTCTGGCCATCTCCACGGCGGCCCCCACCCCGCCGGTGCGGTGGTGCACCTCGGCCATGTCGGCAAGCTGGGCCACCCGCATCTCGATCGGGATGTCGGCACCGCTGACACCGCCCGGCAGTCCGCTTCCGTCGTAACGTTCGAAGCCGAACCCCACTGCGTTCTGCACTCCGGCCCCCAGACCCATGCGGTCGGCCAGCAGAGCGGCTGACGTGCAGTGCGAGTGGATCAGCGCAGACATGTTGCCGCGGCCGTTGATGAACAGTGTCGCGATCGACGTGAGTCGTTGGGTAATCGGTTCGCCACGGCCGATGTTCCCGAGCAGGAAGCGGTAATAGGGGAGCCCAGCCCAGTCGACGTGGTAGGAATCGCGGCGCACCGAGATGTCGTCGCCGAACCAGTTCGCGAACTCATGTGAGTCGGCGTGACAACCAATCCACATCACCAGCGTGGTGTAGTACACGCAATCGCGTTGCGCACGGTCGAGGCCCAACCGGTCGGCGATCCGAGTACCGATCAGCGCGGACCGCAGCATGTGCTCGGCCGGCTGTCCGAGGCCGAGGTCGACCGCGACTGACAACGCGGCCAGCATCTCGGCTCGGCTCGGTGCCCGGGACTCCGGCCCGGCCGGAGTCCTCGGCGCTGCCACGCGTTCAATTGTGCTCCCTAAGACGCAGATATGTGGTGCTGCGGGTCGAAGCTGTCGAAGCGGGCGGTGCCGATCACACACAGCCCACGCTGCGGCAGGCGGAAGTCAGCCAGCCGGCTCTGGGTGGCCAGCCGGGTGGCAGTACCGAGACTGACGCCGTCGAGGACCGCTCGCGAGCTGCGTACCGCCCAGATTCGGCGCGGGGCGACACGGAAGTTCTGGCCGTTCGGCGCGGTACCGGTCAACCGCATCTCGCCGCTCCGCAGCAGCGGGCCGGCGACCCGACCCATACCCGCGAGCACCGATCTGCTGGCCCAGGCCCATTCGGGCATGGCATGCCCGAGCTTGCTGACGGCGCGCGTGACCGGCGTGCTGCTCATGCCGACCGTCCACCGCAGTAAGCCCGGAATGCTGATGACCAAGGACCAGGGATCAAGCCACGACATCGTGATGTCGCACTCCACCGCGGGAACCGTTGTAGCCGAACTGAAGTAGCGCGAGCAGCTCTGCTCGGCAGGCGTGGTGGCGTAGAACGTCCACACGCCGTCGGGGTCGCGGTGCCACACTGATCGGTAGGCGGGGGAGAACGACGAAACGCCGAAGTCCCGGTAGGCCAGATAGTGCCCGGAGTCGAACGGCAGACCCATGATGCCGAACCCGCTCACCCGGTCGTCGCTGCCCACAGGCAGATTCGGATGGTCTGCGACGGCGCGCACGGCGCCTTGCGGTGTGATCATGGGTCGATGTTCGCGTCCCGAGCCCGCTCCGGGCATGGGGCAGCTGCCCCATTTCAGTCGTGGCGGCGCAAGGTTTCCCAGTCGTGCTCGTCCTCGAGCTGGGCGATCAGATTTCTGGTGCGCTCCCGCAGCAGCAGCGTCATGCCGATGCCGACGATGATCGCGACGACCAGTGCGACCCACGAGAATCGCGACAGCCACTTCTCGGCCGCCAAGCCGAGGTAATAGACCACCGCGGTGGTGCCGCCGGCCCAGCACACCGCACCGGATGCGTTGGCGGCCAGGAAGTGGCTGTAGCGCATACGCAGTGCACCCGCCAGCGGGCCGGCAAGGATCCGCAGTAGCGCGATGAACCGCCCGAAGAACACCGCCCACACACCCCAGCGAGTGAACAGCTGCTTGGCCAGAGCCACATGGCCGGGACCGAAGTGCTTCGGGAAGCGCTTACCGAGCCGTTCGAACAGCCCCATGCCGTACCGCCGGCCGATCGAGTACCCGATCGAGTCGCCGACGACGGCGCCGAAGGTGGCGGCCGCGCCCACCCACAACGGGCTGATGTCCAGGCTGTGCCGGGAGGCCAGCAGCGCCGCACTCACCAACGCGATTTCGCCCGGCAGTGGGATGCCCAGGCTTTCCAGACCGATGATGATGCCGACGATCAGGTACACCGCCAGCGGTGGGATGGATTCCAGTATCGCGTCGACCGTCACCCGCCAAGGATGCCGCACGGACGGCGATCAGCGAGGCGAACCGCCCGGGTTCGCGTGTCGTGCTCAGGTGTCGCGCTTGCGCCGGTACAGCGTTCCCAGTGCCAGCAGGATCAGGCTGATCACCAAGATCGCGGTGGCCAGTACGTTGATCTGCGGTGGCACAGCGGCTTTCACCGCAGCGTTCACATAGAGCGGGTAGGTCACTGTCGAGCCGCTGACGAAGTAGGTGATGATGAAGTCGTCCAGGGACAGTGCGAAAGACAACATCGCGGCCGCAACGATGCCCGGCACGATCAGCGGCAGCGTCACCCTGAAAAACGTTCGAGTGGGTCCGGCGCCCAAATCCAGTGAAGCGTCCTCGAGTGTCCAGTCGAAACCACGGATCCGGGCCCGGACCGTCATCGCGATGAAGCTGATCTCGAAGGCGACGTGCGCGATCACGATCGTGGTGTATCCGGTGGCCCAGCCCAGGTCGAGGAACAGGGTGAGCAGCGATGCGCCCATGACGACCTCGGGCGAGGTCAGCGGCAGCACCAGGAATGTGTCCACCGCCTTGCTACCGCGGAACCGTTGCCGCACAAGGGCGATCGCGACCAACGTACCGAGGATGCCGGCAATCACCGTGGACACCGCGGCGACGTTCAGACTCAACTTCAGCGCGTCGGTCAGAGCCGGGTACTTGAACGGGTCCGCCCAGTTGTCCAGCGTGAAGCCCTGCCAGGTGTAGTTGAACTTGCCGGCCGGTTTGTTGAACGAGAAGACGATGATCACCAAGATCGGCAGGAACAGATACAACAACACCAGCGCGGCGATGAGGCGCAGGGCGATGTCGCCGAGCTTGAACGTTCCGCGAATATTGCGTCCCGGCTTGGCCAGTCCGCCGTGGTCGATGGTCTGCGCGATCGCCGCGCCGGCCTCGGTAGTCATGCGCGATCCCGCTTCGCTTCTCGCTGGGAAGTCACACCAGGTCCTCGGTACCCAGGACCCGCGTATAGATCAGGACGCCGACCAGGATCAGTGCCATCAACACGAAGCTGAGTGCGGCTGCGGCCGGGTAATCCTTGACCACCAGGAACTGCTTCTGGATGACGTTGCCGATCATCCTGGTCTGCGTGCTGCCCAGGTAATCGGCGTTGATGAAGTCACCGACCGACGGGATGAACACCAGCATGCTTCCCGCGAGCACGCCCGGCATCGCCAACGGCATGATCACCTTGGCGAACATCCTGCGGTTGGTGCCGTACAGGTCTCGGGAAGCCTCCAGTAGACGGGAGTCGATCTTCTCGAGGCTGACGTACAGCGGCAGGATCATGAAGATGATCCAGTTGTAGGTCAGTCCGCCGATGACCGCCCAGCCGGTCGAGAGCAGCCGCCCCTCGGATGGCAGCAGTCCCACCGTGCCCAGCGTGTGGACCACCCAGCCGTCGTCGGCCAGGATCGTCTTCCACGCCAGGGTGCGGATCAGGAACGTCACGAAGAACGGCAGGATCACCAAACCCAGCAGCAGGTTCTTGTATCGCCCTGCCTTGAAGGCGATTACATAAGCGAGCGGGAAAGCCAGCAGCAGGCACAGCACGGTCGCGACCAACGCATAGCCGAACGACCGCAGGATCTGGTCGCGGTACTCGCTCAGCGCCTCTCCGTAGTTGGCGAAATGCCAGCCGAAGGTCAGCTCGGGCAGATAAATCGAGCCGCCCATCGTCGACAGCGACGTCCGCAGCAGTGAGACGAACGGAATGACGTAGAAAACCCCGAGATACGCCAGGGCGGGCAGGATCATCAGGTAGGGAGCGAGCTTGCTCCGCTGCCGATTGCTACTGGCTACTCCCGCCATCGCGTTATTCGCCGGTCACTGCGGCGTAGGCCTTGTTGAACTCGTCGGTCTGCTGATCGGTCAGCGCGGCCCACGTCTTGAGACTGTCCAGGGTGGCCTTCGACGGGTTGATCAGCGGGTTGGCAGCCAGCGCCGGATCGATCTTGTTGAGCTCGTCGGTCATATCCGACAGCACAGGCACGTACTGGGTGTGCGCGATCAGCTTGGCGTAGTTGGCCCGATCGTAGACATAGTTGATCCACGCCTCGGCCGCCTTCTGGTTCTGTGTGGTGTACGGGATCACCATGGTGTCGATGAAGGTCGTTCCGCCGGAGGCGGGCACCACGAACTTCAGGTCCGGGTTGTCCTTCTGCAGCTGCACCACGTCACCTGAATACGCCTGTGCTACAACGACATTTCCGGATGCCAGGTCGTCGGCATAGTCATTGCCGGTGAAGCGGCGGATCTGCCCGGCATCCTTCTGTTGCTTGATCAGTCCGACAGCCTTGTTGACGCTGTCGATGGTCGGGTCCTCAACCGAATTGCCCTGGGACAGCATGATCATGCCGAGGCCGTCCTGCGTATCGGCGAGCAGGCTCACCTTGCCCTTGAACGCGGGATCCCATAGATCGTCGATCTTGGTGATGTCGCGGTTGGTCGCGGCCCGGTTGTAGGCCAGCCCCACCATGCCGGACATGTACGGCGCGCTGAACTTTCGGCCCGGGTCCGCTTTGGCGTTGAGCAGGTCGGGACGCATGTTCTTCTTGTTGGTCCAACGGCTTTCGCTGATCCCGTTGAGCCAGCCGAGTCCGTTGAGCCGGGCCGCCAGGAATTGGGTGGGTACCACCAGATCGGCACCGATGTCCTGCTTGCGCGACAGCGGCTCCTTGTTCTTGGCGAACCACTCCTCGTTGTCGTTGAAGTCTTCTTTGTAATCCACCGTCAGCCCGGTTGCGGTCTGGAAAGCCGCGACGAAACCGTCGGCCATGTACAGCGGCCAGTTGGAGATCCGCAACTTGCCGGTGGCCGGGGAGCCGTCGTCGGACGGGGTGGCAGGTCCGCTTGAGCTGCTCTTGTTGTCGGACTTACTACACGCGGCGAGGAAGGACGGTCCGAGGACCAGCGCGGCTGCGGCGGCGGCACCGCCACCGATGAACCGGCGCCGGGACGCGCTCGAGGCAAGGATCCGGGGGTCGATCTCTGTGGCCATGTGCCGTAATGCCTTTCGTAAGGGGGAGGTCTAGGGGCGAAGCACGGGATCGGGTTCGGTCGAAAATTTAGGAGTCGTCGAGCATCTCTTCGAGATCTTCGGTGGTGGGGATGTCAGCTGCCGGCAACACCAGCGACGCATCGGGAGCCCAGGCGACGAACACGTCGTCGCCAGGACGCAGCATCGGCAGATTCTGCTCGGGTCCGACATGAGCCAGGATCGGCGAGTCGTCTGCCGCAGCGAGTGACAGCCGAAGCACCGGCCCCTGGAAGGTGAGGTCGACGACCTTGGCGCCGACGGTCGCGACATCACCGGTCGGCCTGTCCATCGACACCCGGACCCGTTCCGGGCGGACCATCAGGGTTGCTTGGCCGCCAGGTTCGATGGTGGTATCGCCTGGTTTCGCCTTGAGCGTGGTGCCCAGAACTTCCACCTCGACGAAATCGCGGTTGACACGGCCGGTCTGGCTGCCGTGCCACAAGTTGGCCTGGCCGATGAAACCGGCCACGAACACCGTGGCGGGCCGGTCGTAGATGTCGGTCGGGGTGCCAATCTGCTCGACGTTGCCCTGATTCATGACCGCGATCCGGTCGCTCATCGTGAGCGCTTCCTCTTGATCGTGGGTCACGTAGACGAAGGTGATGCCGACCTCGCGCTGGATGCGCTTGAGCTCGAACTGCATGACGTGCCGCAGCTTGAGGTCGAGGGCGCCGAGAGGCTCGTCGAGCAGCAGTGCACTGGGGTAGTTGACCAGGGCGCGGGCCAGCGCGACGCGTTGCTGCTGGCCGCCGGAGAGCTGGGCGGGCTTGCGCGCAGCGAAGTCGGTGAGCCGCACGATCTCGAGCATCTCGTCGACGCCCTTCTTGACGGCTGCCTTATTTTTCCGCTGACTGCGCGGCCCGTACGCGACGTTGTCCCACACCGTCATGTGCGGGAACAGCGCGTAGTGCTGGAAGACGGTGTTTACGTGGCGCTTGTGCGGAGGCACCCGGGATACGTCGACGCCCTCGAGCCGAATCACGCCCTCGGTGGGTTGTTCGAAGCCCGCGATCATCCGCAGGGTGGTGGTCTTTCCGCAGCCGGACGGTCCCAGCATGGAGAAGAACTCGCCTGCCCCGATCGAGAAGTCGGCATCAGCGACGGCGACGTAGTCCTCGAAGCGTTTGACGACGTGGTCGATCTCGATGACCGGCGCGCTGCTGGTGCGTCGGGGTCCGGTGTGTCCGGGGGTCTGCTGAGTGGCGGTGGCGCCGGTGTCGGTCAGGGCCCGTCCTCCTTCGTCCGCGGGCCGAGGTAGAAGCGACCTGTCGACTCCGCCCCTAAACGATTGCGGATTTGCGTGCTCTTCGCAACCGATTCCGCAACGAAATAACAATTCTTCGATGGAATCGCTCGTGGCGACCCCGTTTAGGGCACGGCTTTCGATTGAACGGCTCCGCGGGCCGGGGTGTCTCGGGGCCGTTACTGGGACGGATCGTAACCGGAGTTCAGGCGGTCGTGAGCGCCCGTGCGATAACCAATCGCTGGATTTGGTTGGTTCCTTCGAAGATCTGGGTGATCTTGGCTTCACGCATGTAGCGCTCCGCGCGGTAGTCGGGGGTGTAGCCGACACCGCCGAGAACCTGGACGGCATCGGTGGTCACCTTCATCGCGGCATCGGTGGCCACCAACTTGGCGACGCTGGCCTGCTGCGAGTAGGGCCGGCCGGCATCGCGACGACGGGCGGCATCCAGGTAGGTGGCCCGGGCGCTGGCGACCGCGGTGGCCATGTCGGCGAGCAGGAACCCCAGCCCCTGATGGTCGATGATCTTGCGGCCGAACGTGGTTCTCTCGTTGGCGTAGGCGCAGGCTTCATCGAGGGCGGCCTGCGCGATACCAACGGCCACAGCGGCGATGCCGAGTCGACCCGAGTCCAGTGCGCTGAACGCGATCTGTAACCCCTGGCCTTCGGCGCCGATCCGACGTTCGGGCTCGACGACGGCGTTGTCGTAGAACGCCGATGTCGTAGGGACCGCGGCCAAGCCCATCTTCTCCTCGGGCTTGCCGAAGCTGAGCCCCGGTTGGTCGCCCGGAACGAGAAAGCAACTGATGCCTCGTGATCCCTCACCCGTTCGCGCGAAGAGGTTGTAGAAGTCCGCCCGCCCGCCGTGGGTGATCCACGCCTTCGAGCCGTTGACGACGTAGCCGGGAGCCGCCTCGGCGGCGGAAAACACAGCTTTGCACTGCAACGCCGCGGCATCGGAACCGGCCTGCGGCTCCGACAGGCTGTACGCGCCGATCTGCTCGCCCGACAGCATGCCCGGCAGCCAACGTGTGCGCTGCTCGTCGGTGCCGAACATCAGCAGCGGGTGGCAGGACAGGCTGTGCACGCTGACCGCCACCGCCACGGCGGCCCATCGCGCCGCGATTTCCTCGAGGACCTGCAGATACACCTCGAAGGGCTGCCCGCTGCCACCCCAGTCCTCCGGCTGCGGCAGGCTCAGCAACCCGGCCGCGCCGAGCTGGGCGAAGACGCCTTCGGGATACGTCTCGGTCCGCTCGTGGTGATCGACGATCGGGCTGAGCACTTTGTCGCAGACATCTCGAGTCAGGGCGATGAGATCCGCTGCGTCCTGGTCGGGGAGGAGTCGGTCGACGGGCATGAGCGGCCTCTCGATTGATACTCGAAGCAGTACTGAGTTACGTGTACCAGTACCATCTGGGGGATGGCCAACCCTACCGCCCCGGCGTTCGGGACGCGACGCCGCGGCGAGTTGTTCGACTCTCTCCTGACGCTCTTCCTTGCCGAAGGTTTCTCACACCTGACCCTCGATGACATCGCCGCCCGGCTGCATTGTTCGAAGGGCACGCTCTACACCCTGGCCGGTAGCAAGGAGCAGTTGGTCCACGCGATCACCGTCCACTTTTTCCGGCGGGCCGCCGATGATGTCGAGCAGCAGGTGGCCAGGGCCGACGGAGCGCGGGAACGGATCACCGCCTACCTCACCGCTGTCGGTGATGCGCTCGAGGTGGCGTCGGATCGGTTCATGACCGATCTGGACGCCTTTGCGCCGGCTCGGGCCGTCTACGGGCAGAACACCGCGATCGCCGCACGTCGAGTCAGCGAATTGATTGCCGAAGGCGTTGTGGCCGAGGAATTCCGGGATGTGCACGCGGCGTTCGCCGCGGATCTGGCGGCGGCGATGATGGTCCGGATCCAGCAGGGAACGGTGCGGTCCACGATCGGGCTTGACGATGCGGCAGCCTACCGGGAATTGGCGGCCATCCTGACCGCAGGCATCGCTTCCTGAATTACATGTGGGCCTTGACCTACATGTGGGCGCCGCCGTCGATGCGGATCTCAGTCCCCGAGACGAAGTAAGCGTCCGAGCTGCCCAACATGGCGACGACATTGGCGACCGCGTCCGGCTTGGCGAAGATCTCGCCTTTGGGCAGGGGGAGCAGCGGCGCGACTCGGCCGAACAGGCTGTAGTCGACGTCCTCGGGTAGGCCGGGGCCGACGCTCTGCTTTGACTCGCCCGTGCCGTCGGTCATGCCCGACGAGATCGAGCCGGGCTGCACTGAGTTGAAACGGATGCCGGCCTTGGCGAACTCGGCTGCCAAGGCGTGCGTCATCGCCTGGACCCCACCCTTGGACGCGGCATATGCCGACATGTAGGGGTGGGCGAAGGTCGCCGACGTCGAGCTGAAATTCACCACGGCCGGCGCGTTGCCGTTCTTCAGCGCGGGAATTGCTTCGCGGGTCACCAGGAACGTACCGACCAGGTTCACCCGCAGAACTTGTTCGAAGGCGGCCAGCGTGGTGTCCAGGAAATGATCCGAACGCAGGATGCCTGCCACGTTCACCAGCGTGTCCAGGCCGCCGAGGGTGGAGATCGCTTCACCGACACCGGCTTTCACCGAGTCTTCCGAGCCCACATCGATCACCACCGTGGTCAGTCTGCTCGCGGCGTCTCCGGCCTTGGCTGTGGTGTCTTTGAGGCCGGACTCGCTGATATCGGCGGCCACCACCCGACCACCCTCGTCGAGTATGCGCAACACGCAGGCCTGGCCGATACCGGAACCGCCACCGGTGATCAACACGCGACGATCGGAGTAACGCTGCAAGGTCGCCATGGCGGTCAACTCCTGTTCGAAATCGGACTGGCGGCATCGATCTTGTGTGCAGCGATCGGCAGCATGTGGAGACGATCCCGCTGACCGGGAACGGGGTGCACCGACGGACTCATGGTGCTGTCCACTCTTGCCTTGTGACGGCGGTTTCGGGGAATTGTTGCAGGCAGACACGCGCAAGGTCTCGATTGCTGAGATTCACAACCACGCGGGCGTTAAGTGCACTAATCTGCGTTGGCGTCGTTGAAACACGTTCCAGTTTTGGACCGGTTAGTGCCATGGCGCTGGGGTCGATGACCACGACGACGTTGGAGGTTTCGTAAACACCCATGGCTAATCGCACAGCAGATCGTTGGTCGCCGGGCATTGCTTTGAGTAGTGCTGCGGGTCCGATGCAGGCTATTGGTGGGTTGTTTGCGATGTCTGCGGATGCTGTGCGGTTT
>NZ_NPKT01000019.1 GCF_008329565.1 Mycolicibacterium sp. P1-5 | reverse complement strand
GCCCCGGCCCACGCTCGATCTCGACACCCCAGCCCAACGCTTAGCCGCACTCCTCGACCAAGCTGCCTAGCCGCGTTGCGCTAACCGCTTGACTTTGAGCCTGATTCTCCGCCGTGGCGTTACTGTCGGCGTGCCAAGGCAGCCGCGATTTTGCACATCACTGTGCCCGGGGTGTCCGCGGCCGTGAATCGCAAGACAATCCAACCGAGTTCGATGAGTTCGTCGTACCGACGGATGTCCTTATCGAACTGTCTGCGGTCAGTGCGGTGGTGTGCACCCTCGTACTCGATCGCGATCTTCAGGTCTTCATATCCCATGTCGACCTCGGCAATTAGAACGCCGTACTCGTTGTGAACGGGGACCTGAGTCTGCGGACGCGGGAAGCCAGCCCTAATGATCTCCAGGCGCAACCACGTTTCCTTCGGCGACTCGGCGCCGGAGTCGACAAGCTCGAGTGCGGCGCGGGCTCGCACGATCCCCCGCCGACCCCGATAGCGGTCGGCCAGCAACTCGATGTCAGCGGTCTTCAGGCGCGTCGCTCGCGCCAACGCGTCTACGGCCGTTATCGCAGTGTCTGTCGGGTACCAGCACATCAGATCGAGGGCAGTACGCGCAGGAGAGGTGACCGCGACACCGGCTTTGTGACAGATCTCGTCGGCATCGATGAGGCCGGCGCGGGCAATGATCCCGCGTGCCGGCCGCCGATTGACATCGCTGATTTCCGCGGCACGCCGGTTGTCGATCCATCTGGCGCCGTGGACAGCTGATGCCGAGAAGCCGACCAGTACGCCTCGCCTTCGCGAACGCAACCAGCATGCCTTGGCCCGCAGAATCGGGGTCAGCTCTGCCCCGGCCCTGATGTAGACGTCGTGGTGGATCGCGCGGAACTTGGTTCGAAGTTCATGACGGGTCAGCCGGCCCGCCGCAAGCGCCTCACTGCCTATGAATGGTTCGTCCTGCATGTCGGGAGTGTGCCGCCACCGACCGACAAGCCCGCGAAAGTAACGCAACGGCGGAGAATCGAGCGATTCCTCGCCATGGCGTTACTGTCGGCGATTAGCCGAGGATCAGGCCCGACGTCGGGACGCCGGTGCCGGCGGTGACGAGCACGTGCTCGACGTTGTCCACCTGGTTCACCGAGGTGCCGCGCAGCTGTCGCACACCCTCGGCGATGCCGTTCATGCCGTGGATGTAGGCCTCGCCGAGCTGTCCGCCGTGGGTGTTGATCGGCAACCGGCCGCCGATCTCCAATGCGCCGTCCTTGACGAAGTCCTTCGCGTCACCGGGTGCGCAGAATCCCAACTCCTCCAACTGAATCAGCGTGAAGGGCGTGAAGTGGTCGTAGAGAATGGCGGTCTGGATGTCGGCCGGCGTCAGGCCGGACTGCTCCCACATCTGCTTGCCCACCAAACCCATTTCGGGCAGGCCGAGTTCGGACCGGTAGTAGCTCGTCATCGAATACTGGTCCGGGCTCGACCCCTGCGCCGCCGCCTCGATGATGGCCGGCCGGTGCTTCAGATCCTTGGCCCGCTCGGCCGAGACGATCACCAACGCGACACCACCGTCGGTCTCCTGACAGCAGTCCAGCAGCCGCAGCGGCTCGGCGATCCACCGTGAGGCCTGATGGTCCTCGATGGTGATCGGCTTCTCGTAGAAGTACGCCTTCGGATTGTTGGCTGCGTGCTTGCGGTCGGCAACCGAGACCGCGCCGAAATCGCGGCTCGTCGCACCGGAGATGTGCATGTAGCGCTGCGCGATCATCGCCACCTGTGCGGCCGGCGTCGACAACCCGTGCGGGTAAGAGAACGAGTTGTCCACCCCGGTCGAGTCCGCGTTCTCGACCAGGCGCATCTGCACCTGACCGAACCGCATACCCGAGCGCTCGTTGAAAGCGCGGTACGCCACAACGCAATCCGCGACACCGGTGGCGACCGCGATCGCCGCCTGCTGAACCGTGGCGCAGGCCGCGCCGCCGCCGTGGTGGATCTTGGAGAAGAACTTCAGATCACCGATGCCGGTGGCCCGCGCGATGGCGACCTCGGTGTTCGAGTCCATCGTGAACGTCGTCATGCCGTCGACGTCGGCGGGCGTGAGCCCGGCGTCGTCGAGTGCGTCGAGTACCGCCTCCGACGCCAGCCTCAGCTCGCTGCGGCCCGAGTTCTTCGAGAAGTCGGTGGCGCCGATCCCGACGATGGCGGCCTTGCCACTCAACTCGCTCACGCAGCCGCTCCGATCGTCAGGGTGGCATTGGCGATGACGTGATCGCCAAGACTGTTACTGCCCACGATCGCGCATGTGATCAAGCCGTCCTCCACTGCGGTGACCTCACCCGAGAACGTCACCGTGTCGTAGGCGTACCAGGGCACTCCGAGCCGCAGACCGATCGACTTGATGACGGCGGTCGGCCCAGCCCAGTCGGTGATGAACCGCTGCACCAGTCCGGTGTCGGTGAGGATGTTGACGAAGATGTCCTTGGAGCCTTTGGCCTGAGCCTTGTCCCGGTCGTGGTGGACATCCTGGTAGTCCCGGGTGGCGATCGCCGTCGAGACGATGAACGTCGGATCGCCGTAGAACTTGAGTTCGGGCAGCTTGGTGCCGACTTCAATTGCAGGCGCGCTCATTTGGCGGGCTCCCACGCGTAGTTGGTCCAGGCCGGCCCGACATCGTTGGCCGGGAAGTCGATATACATTGCGCGGACCGGCATCCCGATCTTCACAGTCGACGGATCGACGTTGCGCAGCTCACCGAGCATCCGCACGCCTTCTTCGAGTTCGACGAGTGCGATGACGAACGGCAGGGTTCGGCCCGGCACCTTCGGCGCATGGTGCACGACGAAGCTGAACACGGTGCCGTTGCCGCTGGCGACGACGTAGTCGGTCGGCGCCTCCTTGTCGGCCCACAGCGCGGGAATCGGCGGGTGGACCAGCGTCCCGTCGTCGCGCTTCTGGATGCGCAGTTCGTGTGCGTTGACACCGTCCCAGAAGAACTTGGTGTCCCTCGACGACGCCGGCCGCATGGCGGAGTCTGCATCGAGGTCGTCGGGCACCGAGGACGGTGCCGCATCAGCTTTGTCAGCGGGAATGAATTTCATGATGCGCCACATCATCTCGGCGACATCCTCGTCACCCACCGACCAGGTGATGGTCTGGGTGATGAAGAACGCCTCGCCGAGAGCGGTGCGCTTGGGGCCGACGACGTCGGTGAGCTCGGCAGCGACGCTGACCTCTTCACCCGGTCGTAGGTACCGGTGATAAGTCTGCTCGCAATTAGTGGCGACCACGCCGATATACCCTGCGTCGTCGAACAATTCGATGATCTTGCCCAGCGGGTCGTCATCGGGGCGATTGCCGCCGAGGCCCATCATCGTCCACACCTGGATCATCGCCGGCGGTGCGACCAAGCCGGGGTGGCCGGCTGTCTTGGCGGCGTCCTCGTCGACGTAGATCGGGTTCTTGTCGCCGATCGCGTCGAGCCAGTGATCGACCATCGGCTGGTTGACCGGATGGCGGCCGACCCGCGGCTTGCTCTTGCCTTCGGCCTTGACCCGCTCGGCGGCAGCCTTGATGTCGTCTACCGCACTCATCGGGGAACCCTCGGCACCTTCAGTCCAGCAGCCGCGATCATTTCTCGCATCACCTCGTTCACTCCACCACCGAACGTGATCACCAAGTTGCGTTTGGTCTGGCTGTCCAGCCACGTCAGCAGCTCGGCGGTATCCTGATCTGCCGGATTACCGTGTGCACCAACGATTTCCTCGGCGAGTCGACCCGCATACTGAATGCGCTCGGTGCCGAATACTTTGGTAGCGGCTGCGTCGGCGACGTCGATGGTCTCTCCTGACGCCGCGACCTGCCAGTTCAGTAGCTCATTGATCCGCCACATCGCCTTGAGCTCGCCGAGTGAGCGTTTGACGTCGTCGTGGTCGAGCGGGGTGTCCCCGCTACTACCGGGCTTGGACGCCCAGGCGTGTACTCGGTCGTAGAGCGCCGCGAATCGTCCGGCCGGTCCGAGCATCACCCGCTCGTTGTTGAGCTGGGTGGTGATCAGCCGCCAGCCGCCGTTCTCCTCGCCGACCAGCATGTCGGCGGGCACCCGCACGTCGCTGTAATACGTCGCGTTGGTGTGGTGGGCGCCGTCGGACAGAATCATCGGCGTCCAGGAATAGCCGGGATCCTTGGTGTCGACGATGAGGATCGAAATGCCCTTGTGCTTCACGGCTTCCGGGTCGGTGCGACACGCCAGCCAGATGTAGTCGGCGTCGTGTCCCCCAGTGGTGAAGACCTTCTGGCCGTTGACGATGTACTCGTCACCGTGCTTGACGGCGGTGGTGCGCAGCGAGGCCAGGTCGGTGCCGGCCTCGGGCTCGGTGTAGCCGATCGCGAAATGCACTTCGCCGGCCAGGATCGCGGGCAGGAACTTCTTCTTCTGCGCCTCGGTGCCGTACTGCTGCAGCGTCGGCCCGACGGTCTGCAGTGTCACCGCCGGCAGGGGCACGTCGGCACGCTGCGCCTCGTTGACGAAGATCGACTGCTCGATGGGGCCGTAGCCCAAGCCGCCGTACTCCTTGGGCCAGCCCGCACCCAGCTTGCCGTCGGACCCCATCCGCTTGATGATCGTCCGGTAGGCCTCGTTGTGCCGGTCGGACTCCATCGCCTGGTGTTCCTCTGGCGAAATGAGATTCGAAAAGTATTCCCGCAGTTCGGCTTGCAGCTGCTTCTGCTCGGCCGTCAGCTCGATGAACATTACGCTCCCACCAATTCCAGGCGGTGTTGCCTACCACCCAACAGCCGGGTCAAATCCTTGATCGATGAGTAGTAGCGGTCCATCGGATAGTCGATGTCCATACCCATGCCGCCATGCAAATGGTGGCACAGTTGCATCACCGGCGGCGCCTGCGACGTCACCCAATAGCCAAGGACGTCAAGGTCGTCGGTCGCGTCCCGACCCTCGGACAGCAACCACGACACCGACGTCGACGCGAGCGTGATGGTGCGCGAGGCGATGTAGATCTCGGCGAGCTGGGCTGCGACGGTCTGGAAGGTCGACAACGGCTTGCCGAACTGTTCGCGGGTGGCCACGTAGTCGGCGGTGAGCCGCAGCGCACCGGCCACCAAGCCGGCCGCGTAGGCGCCGACCGCGGCAACCGCCAGCTGATTGATCCGCCGCACGGATTCGTTGTCGCCCAGTACATCTGCGTCGGCGACAGCGACGTCGGCGAAGGTCACCACATACTCGTCGGAGTGGTTCGCCGTCGGGGTCTGGGTCAGCGAAACGCCGTCAGCCTTGGGAGACACCACGACCACGCCGCTGTCGGTGCTGACGACGAGCCACTCGGCCCGCTCTGCGTAGGGAACGCCGACCTTGGTGCCGTTCAGCTTGCCGTCGGCCAGCCGCGTCGCCGGCCGTTCGGGCAGCGAATGCCCCGGCTCGTTGAGTGCCGCGGTCAGCACCGCACCCTTGGCCACACCGGCCAGGTAGCGATCCTGTTGCTCGTCGGAGGCCAAGTCGAGCAGCGGCAGAAGACCCAGACCCAGCGTCGCAAACGCGGGACTGACGTTGCCGAACCTACCGATCTGGGTGAGTGCCGCAGTGATCTCGGCCAGTCCGAGGCCGTCGCCGCCGAGCCGCTCCGGGACACCGAACGCCACGATGCCGCCGGAAACCAACGCGTCCCAACTGTTGTCCCGCTCGAGTGCGGACGTCACTACATCGGTGACAGCCTGCTGCCCTTCGTCCGGACTGAAGTCCACGAAGAATCCTCCTTGATTCCTGCTGCGAAATACTTAAGCCGATGTCCCGGTGTAGTCGACCTGCCAGTGCTTGATTGCGTTGAGCCACCCCGAACGTAGCCGCTCGGGAGTGCCTGCCGAGGTGAGATCGGGCATGTGGTCAGCGATTGCGTTGAAGATCAGGTTGATCGTCATCTTGGCCAGGTTGGCCCCGACGCAGTAGTGCACCCCGGTGCCGCCGAAGCCCACATGCGGGTTGGGGTTGCGCATGATGTTGAAGCTGTGCGGGTCCTCGAAGACCTCTTCGTCGAAATTGGCCGAGCGGTAGAACATCACCACTCGTTGGCCCTTCTTGATCTGAACACCGGACAGCTCGGTGTCCTCGGCGGCGGTGCGCTGGAACGCCGTGACCGGCGTGGCCCACCGAACGATCTCATCGGCCGCGGTCTCGGGGCGCTCCTTCTTGAACAGCTCCCACTGATCGGGATTGTTGGCGAAGGCGACCATCCCATGGGTGATCGAGTTGCGGGTCGTCTCGTTGCCTGCCACGGCCAGCATCATCACGAAGAAACCGAACTCGTCGTCGGACAGCTTCTCGCCGTCGATGTCGGCGTTGATCAACTGGGTGACGATGTCGTCGCCGGGGTTCTTGCCCTTCACCTCGGCCATGTGCATGGCGTAGGCCAGCACCTCCATCGACGACTGCTTGGGATCGACGTCGAACTCCTCGTCGCTGTTTCCGGTCATCTCGTTCGACCAGCGGAACAGCTTGTCACGATCCTCCTGGGGCACACCCAGCAAATCGGCAATCGCCTGCAGGGGCAGCTCACAGGCGACCTGCTCGACAAAGTCGCCACTGCCCTGGGCGGCGGCTTCCTTGGCGATGTTCTGGGCCCGCCGGTCGAGTTCGTCACGCAGCTTGTTGATGGCGCGCGGAGTGAACCCCTTCGAGATGATGCGGCGCAACCGGTCGTGGTACTCACCGTCCATGTTGAGCATCACGACTTTTTGCAGGTCGATGTCCTCGCGAGCCATGTCGTCCGGGAACTGCGGGATCGCGGTGTTGTCATTGCTGAGGAAGACGTCGCTGCGGCGCGAGACCTCTTTGACGTCTTTGTGCTTGGTGACAACCCAGTAGCCGCCGTCGTTGAAGCCGCCCTTGCCGATAGCCTGTTCACACCACCAGATCGGCGCTACGCGGCGCAACTCGGCGAGTTCTTCGACCGGAAGCCGCTCGACACACAGGTCCGGGTCCAGGAAGTCGAACCCGGGCGGCAGGTTGGGGGTTGGCATGCTCATGCACTCCTCAATATGACGTGTTCTAGTGCCAGTAAAACATGGCTTCACCGCAGACAAAAGGCACCGCGACATCCTCGCTTGTCAGAGTAATGAAACGTGTTCTAGCCTGACCTCATGGGTAATCCTGTCATCGTCGAAGCCACCCGCAGTCCCATCGGAAAGCGAGGCGGCTGGCTGTCCGGTCTGCACGCGACCGAATTGTTGGGGGCCGTCCAGAAGGCCGTGGTCGAAAAGGCCGGCATCGATGCCGATGAGGTGGAGCAGGTCATCGGTGGCTGCGTCACCCAGTACGGCGAGCAGTCCAACAACATCACCCGGGTGGCGTGGCTGACCGCAGGCCTGCCCGAGCAGATCGGCGCCACCACCGTCGACTGCCAGTGCGGCAGCGCGCAGCAGGCCAACCACCTGATCGCCGGCTTGATCGCGACCGGCGCGATCGACGTCGGCATCGCCTGCGGTATCGAAGCCATGAGCCGCGTCGGCCTCGGCGCCAACGCCGGGCCCGACCGCTCACTGATCCGAGCCGCGTCGTGGGACATCGACATGCCCGATCAGTTCACCGCCGCAGAGCGGATCGCGCAGCGCCGCGGCATCACCCGCGACGACCTCGACCATCTCGGATTCCTGTCTCAGCAACGCGCCAAGCGGGCCTGGGACGAGCACCGCTTCGACCGCGAGATCTCGCCCATCGAGGCGCCGGTGATCGACGAGAACAAACGGCCCACCGCAGAGCGCCACATGGTCAGCCGCGATCAGGGGCTGCGCGACACCACGCTGGAGGGCCTGGCCGGCCTCAAGCCGGTGATGGAAGGCGCGATGCACACGGCGGGCACTTCGTCGCAGATCTCCGACGGCGCCGCAGCGGTGTTGTGGATGGACGAAGACAAAGCAAAGGCACTCGGCTTGAAGCCGCGGGCGCGCATCATCAGCCAGGCCCTGGTCGGCTCCGAGACGTACTACCACCTCGACGGCCCGGTCCAGTCCACCGCGCGGGTGCTGGAGAAGGCCGGCATGAAGCTGGGCGACATCGACCTGGTCGAGATCAACGAGGCGTTCGCGTCGGTGGTGCTGAGCTGGGCCCAGGTCCACGGGGCAGATATGGACAAGGTCAATGTCAACGGCGGCGCGATCGCGCTGGGTCACCCCGTCGGCAGCACCGGCAGCCGGTTGATCACCACCGCGCTGCACGAGCTGGAGCGCACCGATCAAAGCACGGCTCTGATCACCATGTGTGCCGGCGGCGCGTTGTCGACCGGCACCATCATCGAGCGGATCTAGTGGGCTTGTCAGTTTCGGACGAGGATCGGATCGCCGCGGCGCGCGCCTACATCGACGCGCTGGCCAGCCATCGGGCCGACGACGTACCGTTCGCGCCCGGCTGCACCCGCGTCGAGGTCGGACTCAAGACCGGGTTTTCCGGGGATCACTTGCGCCGCAGCCTCAATCGCGGAATGCAGTACCGCGTGATCGAATCGGTGTCCGAGCCGGAGTTCACGGTGGCCGGCGACGAGGTGCGGGCCCGTTTTGATCTGGTCACCAAACCGTCACTGGCAGGAAGACGGGTCGGCGCCCACATCGACGAGACGTTCCTGATTCCGGCCGCCGATGGCAGAATCCATCACATCCGGGCGAACATCCGCCCCTTCCTGACGCGATAGGTTTTCCCATGGCCCAAACGCCGCGCCCATTGAGCCCCAAGCAAATCAAGAGCCTCAACTCGGCGCCCATCGGCAAGGCGATCAAGTGGATGTCGAAGGCCAACACGTGGATCTTCAAGTTGACCAATGGCCGGCTCGGCGACAAGTTCCTGCACGGCGCGGAGGTCGGCATCTTGACGACCATTGGACGCAAGTCCGGGCAGCGTCGGGAGAGTCCCCTGCTCTTTCTTCAGGAGGGCCAGCGGTTTATTCTCGTTGCCTCGCAGGGCGGCCGGGCCACCGACCCGATGTGGTATCTCAACCTCAAGGCGAATCCCAGCGTTTCGTTTCGCACCAAGAAGGGCGAGTTTTCGCTGATCGCACGTGAGGCCGGCGATGCCGAGCGCGACGCATACTGGCCCAAGCTCGACGAGATGTATCCCGACTTCCCGAACTATCGGTCCTATACCGACCGGAAAATCCCGATCGTCATCTGTGACCCTGCTTAGGCTCACAGCGCGGTCGTGATTTACGACCGCCGAACTTGGGCAATTCAGAGGCGTGACCGAACCGTCCCACCCGATTCGCAACTCAGGCCTGCTCAAGAAGGCCATGAAGTATTTCGCCCGAGCCCACATCGCGGTGTATCGCCGCACGAACGGCATCTTGGGTGCCAGGCTGCTGTGGTTTCCCGCCGCATTGGTGACGACCACCGGCCGCAAGTCCGGCCAGCCGCGCACCACCGCGACGCTATATCTCAGTGACGGCGAGCGCGTGGTGTTGCCGGCGTCGTACGGCGGCCGTGCGAGCAATCCCGCGTGGTATCTGAACCTCAAGGCCAACCCGAAGGTGCGTGTCCAGGTACGCGACCTGGTGCGGGACATGACGGCGCGTGACGCCACCGACGACGAGCGGCGACTCTATTGGCGCCAGCTCACGCGAATCTATCCGCCCTACAAGGGCTATCAGGACGCCACTGATCGGCGCATCCCGCTGGTGGTGTGCGAACCGCTGTGAGGGGCCTAGGCGCCGAAGACCGGCATCGGGGTGCGCGAGTTGGCGAGCAGGTCGCTGACGACCGGACCGAGCTCGGCCGGGTCCCAGCGGGCGCCTTTGTCCACCTCGGCACCGCGGGCCCAGCCCTCGGCCACCCGGATGATGCCGCCCTCGACCTCGAACACCCGGCCGGTGACGTCCTTCGACTCCACGCTTCCGAGCCACACCACCAGCGGTGAGATGTTCTCCGGTGCCATCGCGTCGAAAGCCTTGTCCTGCGTGGACATCATGTCGGCGAAGACAGTCTCGGTCATCCGGGTCCGGGCCGACGGAGCGATGGCGTTGACACTGACGCCGTAGCGGCCCATCTCGGCGGCGGCCACCAGGGTGAGCGCGGCGATACCGGCCTTCGAGGCGCTGTAGTTCGCCTGCCCCACACTGCCTTGCAGGCCGGCGCCCGAACTCGTGTTGATGATGCGGGCGTCCACTGCTTTGCCCTCTTTGGACTGAGCGCGCCAGTAGGCGGCCGCGTGCTTCATGGTGGCGAAGTGCCCCTTGAGATGCACCGCGGTGACGGCGTCGAATTCTTCCTCGGACGTGTTGGCGAACATCCGGTCCCGCACGATGCCGGCATTGTTCACCAGAACGTCGAGCCCGCCGAAGGTGTCGACGGCGGTCTGGATCAGTGCCGCGGCCTGGGACCAGTCGGCGACGTTGGAGCCATTGGCGACGGCTTCCCCACCGGCAGCGGTGATCTCGTCCACCACTGACTGCGCGGCGCTGCCGCCGCCTGCCGGTGAACCGTCGAGGCCCACCCCGATGTCGTTGACCACGACCCGCGCCCCCTCGGCGGCGAACGCCAGTGCGTGCGCGCGCCCGATGCCGCCACCGGCGCCCGTGACGATGACCACCCGGCCGTCGAGAAGTCCCATGTAAGTGTCTCCTTATTTGATGTCGGCAGTGGTGGTCGACAGGTAGTGCGGCGGTTCCCCGCCACCGTGCACCTCCAGCGACGCACCGCTGATGTAGGACGCCGCCGGTGAAGCGAGAAATGCAGTGGCCCAACCGATGTCCTCGGGTTTGGCCAGCCTCCCCAGCGGCACGTTCGCCGATATCGCCGCGATCGAATCGGCGTCACCGTAGAAGAGTTCGGACTGCTCGGTTTCAACCATGCCGACGACGACGGAGTTGACGCGGACCTTCGGGGCCCATTCCACGGCGAGGGTTGTCGTCATGCTCTCCACGCCGGCCTTGGCCGCGCCGTAGGCGACCGTGCCCGGCGTCGGCCGCCTGCCGCTCACGCTGGTGATGTTGATGATCGAGCCGCCGGAGTCCTGGTTCTGCATCACCGCATTGGCGTGCTGCGAAACCGATAACGCACCAAGCAGATTGAGCTCGACGATCTTGGTGCTGAACTTCGCCGAAGCCTCGGCCGCGAGCACGTAGGGTGACCCGCCGGCGTTGTTGATGACGACGTCGAGGCGACCATGGTCGGCGACGATCCCGTCGATGAGCGCCTTGACGGCCTCGTCGTCGCGGATGTCGCACGCGCGAAACTCGTACGGCGATCCATCGACCGGCCGCCGTGCGCAGGTGATGACGATGGCTCCTTGTCCGGCGAAGACGGCGCTGATGCCGGCGCCGACGCCGCGCACACCCCCGGTCACCAGGACCACAGAGGCGCTCAATTGCAGGTTGATACCGCTGTCAGCCGCTCCGGTCACTATGCTAGCGTACCAAGCAAGTGCTTGCTTAGGTATTCACCCCGTCAGGAAGTGGCCCAGGTATCCCGATGACCATCACCACCAGCACCGTCGAACCGGGCATCGTCTCCGTCACGGTGAACTATCCGCCCGTCAACGCGATCCCGTCGGCCGGCTGGTTCGAACTCGGGGACGCCATCACCGCCGCGGGCCGGGACATGTCCACGCACGTGGTGATTCTCCGCGCCGAAGGCCGTGGCTTCAACGCCGGCGTCGACATCAAGGAGATGCAGAACACCGAGGGCTTCACCGCACTCATCGACGCCAACCGCGGGTGCTTCCATGCTTTCCGCGCGGTATACGAGTGCGAGGTGCCGGTCGTGGCCGCGGTCAACGGGTTCTGCGTCGGCGGCGGTATCGGCCTCGTCGGCAACGCCGACGTCATCGTTGCCTCCGACGACGCGAAGTTCGGACTGCCCGAGGTGGAGCGCGGCGCGCTCGGCGCGGCCACCCACCTGTCCCGACTGGTGCCTCAGCACCTGATGCGCAGGCTGTTCTTCACCGCGGCGACCGTGAGTGCTGAGACGCTGCACCACTTCGGGTCGGTGCATGAGGTGGTGCCGCGCGCCGATCTCGACGAGTCAGCGCTGCGGGTGGCCCGCGACATCGCATCCAAGGACACCCGGGTTATCCGGGCGGCCAAAGAAGCACTCAACTTCATCGACATTCAGCCGGTCAACGCGAGATACCGCATGGAGCAAGGTTTTACGTTCGAACTGAACCTGGCCGGTGTCTCCGATGAACACCGCGATGCCTTCGCAGGCACCGATAAGGGATCCAAGTAATGGCAGACAAGAGAACAACTCTCGACGAGGCCGTCGCATGTGTCGAAAGCGGGATGACGATCGGTATCGGCGGCTGGGGTTCCAGGCGCAAGCCGATGGCCTTCATCCGGGCACTGCTGCGCACCGATGTCACCGACCTCACCGTCGTCACCTACGGCGGCCCCGACCTGGGACTGCTGTGCTCGGCGGGCAAGGTCAAACGCGTCTACTACGGCTTCGTCTCACTGGATTCACCGCCGTTCTACGATCCGTGGTTCGCCAAGGCGCGCACGACAGGTGCGATCGAGTCGCGCGAGATGGACGAGGGCATGCTGCGCTGCGGGCTGCAGGCCGCCGCACAGCGACTGCCCTTCTTGCCGACCCGCGCCGGGCTGGGCAGCGACGTGCGAGCGTTCTGGGGTGACGAGCTCAAGACCGTCAAGTCCCCCTATCCGACCGGTGATGGTTACGAAGAACTCGTCGCGATGCCGGCCCTGAATCTGGACGTCGCGTTGGTGCACCTGAATCTCGGTGACGCCCAGGGCAATGCCGCCTACACCGGCATCGACCCGTACTTCGACGACCTCTTCCTGATGTCGGCGCAGGAGCGCCTGTTGTCGGTAGAGAAGGTCGTTCCCACCGAGGAGCTGGTGAAATCCGTTCCGCCCCAGGCTTTGTTGATCAATCGGATGATGGTCGACAAGGTCGTCGAGGCACCCAACGGTGCGCACTTCACCACCGCCGAGCCGGATTACCGTCGCGACGAGAAGTTCCAGCGCCACTACGCCGAGGCCGCAGCCTCCGACGAGACCTGGGCCGAGTTCGTCTCGACCTACCTGTCCGGCAGCGAGGACGATTACCAAGCTGCCGTGCGCAAGTTCAAGGAGGAGCAGGCGTGATATCCGCAACCCGCGCCGAGGTGTGCGCTGTCGCTTGTGCTGAATTGTTCCGCGACGCAGGCGAAATCATGGTCAGCCCGATGGCCAACATGGTGTCGATCGGCGCCCGGCTGGCTCGCCTGACCTTCTCCCCCGACATCCTGTTGACCGACGGTGAGGCGCGCATCCTGGCCGACACCCCGGCGATGGGCGCCACCGGGGCGATCGAGGGCTGGATGCCGTTCGGCCGCGTCTTCGAGACACTGTCCTGGGGCCGTCGCCATGTGGTGATGGGCGCCAACCAGATCGACCGCTACGGCAACCAGAACCTGTCGGCGTTCGGACCGCTGCAGCATCCGACCCGCCAGATGTTCGGCGTACGCGGCGCCCCTGGCAACACCATCAACCACGCCACCAGCTACTGGGTGGGTAACCACTCCAAGCGAGTCTTCGGCGATTCCGTCGATATCGTCTCCGGAATCGGTTGGGACAAGATCGATCCGGACAACCCTGCTTACCGCTTCGTGAATGTCTACCGGGTGGTGACCAACCTCGGGGTGTTCGACTTCAACGGACCCGATCACCAGATGCGGGCAGTGTCGCTGCATCCCGGTGTGGATCCCGAGCAGGTCGCCGAGAACACCTCGTTCGAGGTGCATGGCCTGGGCGAGGCCGAGACCTCTCGCCTTCCCTCCGGGGAGGAGCAAAAGCTGCTGCAAGAGGTCATCGATCCGAAGTCGCTGAGAGACAAAGAAGTTAGATGAGCAAGCTGAAGACCCCGCTGACCGAGCTGATCGGCATTGAGCATCCCGTCGTGCAGACCGGCATGGGCTGGGTGGCCGGTGCCCGGCTGGTGTCTGCCACGTCGAACGCCGGCGGTCTGGGCATTCTGGCCTCGGCGACGATGACGATCGACGAACTCGCGACCGCTATCCGCAAGGTGAAGTCCACGACGGACAAGCCGTTCGGGGTCAACATCCGCGCCGACGGCGCCGACGCCGGCGATCGGGTCGATCTGATGATCCGCGAGGGCATCAAGGTTGCGTCCTTCGCGCTGGCTCCCAAACAGGAGCTGATCGCCAAGCTCAAAGAGGCCGGCTCCGTTGTGATTCCGTCGGTCGGCGCCGCCAAGCACGCCCGCAAGGTGGCGAGTTGGGGTGCCGACGCCGTGATCGTGCAGGGCGGCGAGGGCGGCGGGCACACCGGGCCGGTCGCCACGACGCTGCTGCTGCCGTCAGTCCTCGATGCGGTGGATATCCCGGTGATCGCCGCCGGCGGGTTCTTCGACGGCCGCGGCCTGGCCGCGGCGCTGTCCTACGGCGCTGCCGGAGTGGCCATGGGTACCCGATTCCTGCTCACCTCGGATTCCACTGTGCCCGAGGACGTCAAGCAGCGTTACCTGACGGCTGCTCTCGACGGCACCGTGGTCTCGACCCGGGTGGACGGCATGCCGCACCGAGTCCTGCGCACCGAGCTCGTCGAGAAGCTCGAAAGCGGCTCACCGATCCGTGGTTTCACCGCCGCTGTGCGCAATGCGGCCAAGTTCAAGAAGATGTCGCAGATGACGTGGGCCGGGATGATCCGTGACGGCCTGGCCATGCGCCACGGCAAGGACCTCACCTGGTCGCAGGTGCTGATGGCCGCCAATACCCCGATGCTGCTGAAGGCCGGACTGGTCGAGGGCAATACCGAAGCGGGCGTGCTGGCCTCCGGTCAGGTTGCGGGGATCATCGACAATCTGCCGTCCTGCGCCGAGCTGGTCGAGACCATCGTCGCCGATGCCGTCAAACACCTACAGGCGGCTTCCGCGTACGTCTCGTAAAGCCATTTGCTTCATTTTGGACAAATGAAGCTATAATCTTCATATGGCTGATGTGAAGCGCAGCGCTTCATCACCACGGGCCGCCCTGATCGGTGACGTCGTCGATTCACGGCACGCGCCGAATCGTGGCCAGTTGCATCGCCGCATCACCAAGACGCTTGCCGATACGCCCCTGGCATTCACCGTCGGTGACGAGTTCCAAGGCAGCTATCCGACGATCGGTGAAGCGATCGCAGCGGCACTGACGGTACGACTCGCGTTGGCCCCCGACATCGATGTCCGCTTCGGCATCGGCTGGGGCGAGATGGAGATGCTCGACGCCGGCACCGGTATCCAGGACGGACCCGGCTGGTGGTCGGCACGGGAAGCCATCGAGTGGACCGCGACTGCTCAGCAGCAGCCCGCTCTGGCCGCGGTGCGCACCGCATATCGCCGCCACGGTGACACCGGGCCCGATCCCGACGCCCTCAACGCCGCGCTGTTGTGTCGGGACCACCTGCTTGGATCCATGGATGCCCGGTCCCTGCGACTGCTGCGGGGACTACTCGAGAACAAGACGAAGAAGGAACTGGCGGCCATGGAAGGGATCAGCGCTTCGGCGGTGTCGCAGCGTGCCGCGCGCGACGGCCTGGATCTGCTGGTGCTGGCATCTGAAAAGTTGCGAGCCGTCCGATGAGTGCCGTCGCCGTGTTCTTGATCGCGATCGGCTGCGCCGACATCGTGCGCAGGCTGACGTCGACTCAGTGGCCGGCGGTGATCACCGGCCCGGCAGTCGCGATCAGCACCGCCGCGCTGTGCGGACTATGGCATCTCGCTGATCTGCTGGTGATCGGTATCGCCGCGATCGCGGCGGTGGGGTGGGAGCTGTCGTGCACCCGGGCCGAGCGGGCCGGGCGACGCGGGCAGGCCGTACCCCTGGTGTTGTTCGGCGTCGTACTCGCGGTGCTGATGTTGCTGTCCGGACTGGAGTCACCGGTGACCGGACCGGTCAAGGCCTGGGTTGGCTGGGCCGCAGTACCGGGTCTGGGTTCTGTGGACCCGACCCGAATGGTGTTGGTGGCGGGCGTGGTTCTGCTGCAACTGGTGACGGGCAACCAACTGGTCCGACTGCTGCTCGGCTCGGTCGGCTCGGTGAAACCCGCCGGCGAGCCACAGCCCTCCGATCGACTCAAAGGCGGGCGGCTGCTCGGGCCGATGGAACGGCTGCTGATCTTCGGGCTGAGCCTGGCCGGGCAGCTGGCCGCCGCGACCGCGGTGGTGGCGGCGAAGAGCATCATCCGGTTCCCGGAGATCAACGCTCAAAAGGCCCGGGAGAACGGCGGTATAGGTATCGACGACGTCACCGAGTACTTCTTGGTCGGCAGCTTCGCCAGTTGGATCGTCGCCCTCGGCGGGCTGGCCCTGACGCTTACCGCTTAGGTTGGGCGAATCGCCGTCACGCGGCGGCGTCGGCGTCATACGTTGTGCACCATGAAAATGAATGCCGCGATCCTTTGGGAGTACGGGCAGGACTGGAGCGTCGAGGAAGTCGAGCTCGATCCGCCGAAGGACGGCGAGGTTCTCGTCTCGTTCGAAGCCACCGGGCTGTGCCACTCCGATCACCACATCCGCGACGGTGACCTGGTCGCCCCGATTCCGCTGATCGGCGGACACGAGGGCGCCGGCGTCGTGCAGGAGGTCGGACCCGGGGTTCGCGACCTGAAGGTCGGCGACCACATCGTCGCCGCCTTCCTCCCCGCCTGCGGACGCTGCCGTTGGTGCGCGACCGGCAAGTCGAACTTGTGCGACATGGGCGCCGAGATCCTCATGGGGCTGCAACCGGATGGCACGTTCCGCCGGCACGCCCGTGGCCAAGACATCTATGCCGCAATCGGATTGGGCACCTTCGCACCCTACGGCACGGTGCCCGAGGCGTCGCTGGTGAAGATCGACAACGACATCCCGCTGACCCGAGCCTGCCTGCTCGGCTGCGGCGTCACCACCGGCTGGGGGTCGGCGGTCAACACCGCCGACGTGCGGCCGGGTGACACCGTGGTGGTGATCGGTTGTGGCGGTATCGGCAGCGGCGCCATCCAGGGCGCACGGCTGGCGGGCGCGGAGAAGATCGTCGTGATCGACATCGTGGAAAGCAAGCGGGACAAGGCTTTTCTGTTCGGCGCCACTCACTTCGCGACCTCGATCGCAGAGGGCACCGAGCTGGTCAGGGAGCTGACCAAAGGTGTGATGGCCGACTCCGCACTGTTGACCGTCGGGCTGGTCAAGGGCGAGATGATCAACGACGCGTTGGAACTCGTCGGCAAGGGCGGGGCCGTGGTGCTCACCGCGTTGGCGGCGATGACCGACGTGACACCGGTACTGCCGATGACGATGTTCACGCTCTTCCAGAAGCGCCTGCTCGGCAGCCTCTACGGGCAGGCCAACCCGCGCGCCGACATCCCAAAGCTGCTCAGCCTCTACCGCGAAGGCAAGCTGCTGCTCGACGAGACAGTCACCCACGAGTACAAGCTGGGTGAGATCAACAACGCCTACGACGACATGCTCGCCGGCCGCAACATCCGCGGAGTGGTTCTCCACGACCACTGAGGGCTCTTCCCGCGAGCAGACGCGAAACCCCCTAAAACCACCTTTTTCCGGGGGAGTTCACGTCTGCTCGCGGTGAGAACTAGAGCCGTTCGATGATCGTCACATTGGCGGTGCCGCCGCCTTCGCACATCGTCTGCAGGCCGTAGCGGCCCCCGCGACGCTCGAGCTCATTGAGCATGGTGGTGAACAGCTTGGCGCCGGTGGCACCCAGCGGGTGCCCCAGCGCGATCGCGCCACCGTTGGGATTGACCTTCTCAGGGTCGGCCTTGGTCTCCTTGAGCCAGGCCATCACCACCGGTGCGAACGCCTCGTTGATCTCGACCACGTCGATGTCGTCGATCGTCAGGCCGGCCTTGTCCAGCGCGTACTTCGTTGCCGGGATCGGTCCGGTGAGCATGTAAACCGGGTCAGCGCCGCGGGCACTGATGTGATGGATGCGGGCCCGCGGGGTCAGCTTGTGGTCCTTGACGGCCTGCTCACTGGCCAGCAGCACCGCGCTGGCACCGTCGGAGATCTGGCTGGCCATGGCCGCGGTCAGCCGGCCGCCGTCGCGCAGCGTCTTCAGCCCGGCCAACTTCTCCATGCTCGACTCGCGCGGCCCCTCATCGGTGCGGAAGTCGCCGACCGGGACGATCTCGTTCTCGAAGTTGCCGTTGCGGATCGCCGCGAACGCCTTGTTGTGGCTGTTCAGCGAGAACTCTTCCATCTCCTCGCGGGAGAGCTCCCACTTCTCGGCGATCATCTCGGCACCGCGGAACTGTGAAATCTCCTGATCGCCATAGCGGTGCAGCCAGTTCTCCGACTCGTTGGTCGGCGAGGTGAAGCCGAACTGCTCGGCGACGGTCATCGCCGACGAGATCGGGATGCGGCTCATGTTCTGCATGCCGCCGGCCAGGATCAGGTCCGCGGTGCCGGCCATGATGGCTTGCGCACCAAAGGAAATCGCCTGCTGGCTGGAACCGCACTGCCGGTCGACGGTGACGCCGGGGACCTCTTCGGGGAAGCCGGCGGCCAGCCAGGTGTTGCGGCCGATGTTGCCCGCCTGCGGGCCGATGGTGTCCAGGCAACCGACGATCGCGTCCTCGACGGCACCCGGGTCCACATCGACCCGGTCGAAAATGCCCCGGAACGCCACCACACCGAGATCGATGGGATGAACGTGGGCCAGCGATCCGTTGCGCTTGCCTACGGCGGTGCGCACGGCGTCGATGACGTATGCCTGTGAAGCGGGGGCCATGTCGATCTCCTTGTCAGTTGTTGGGCGCGGCTATGCCGCCCAGGACGATGGCGAGGTATTGGCGGCCTACCTCTTCGGCCGTCAGCGGTCCGCCCGTTTGATACCAACGTACGGAAACCCACGTCGTATCCCGGATGAACCGGTAGACCACGTCGACGTCGATATCGGGCCGGAAGTAGCCCTGCTCGACGCCCTCGTGGAGTAGGTCGAGCCACATCTTGCGCTGCTCTTTGTTGCGGGTCTCGACGAAGTCGAACTGCGGCAGCGCCGTCAGCCGCTTGGCCTCGTCCTGGTAGATGACCACCTGAGCGTGCCGGTCTTCGATTGCCTCGAACGACGCCATGAACAAGCCTTTGAGCCGTTCCAGCGGATTGGGTTCGGTGGCGATGACCTGCTGGTAGCGCTCGAACAGCCAGTCCAGGAAGTCGCGGAGGACCTCCTCGACCATCTGCTCTTTGCTCTTGAAGTGGTGATAGAGGCTGCCGGACAGAATTCCCGCCGAGTCGGCGATATCGCGCACGGTGGTCGCACGCAGGCCGCGCTCGGCGAACATCGTCGCGGCGAGCACCAGAAGCTCGTCGCGGCGACTGACCGGCGGCTCGGTCATGCGCGTTGGCTCGACACCGAAATGACTTCGCCGGTCAGATAACTCGAGTAGTCGCTGGCCAGGAAGGCGATGGTGGCCGCTACCTCCCACGGCTCGGCGGCGCGTCCGAACGCCTCACCCTCCGAGAGCCGGTCGAGCAGGTCGGTCGAGCTGACCTTCTCCAGGAACTTGTGCCGCGCGATGCTCGGCGAGACGGCGTTGATGCGCACCCCATGTTCGACGGCTTCGATTGCGCTGCAACGCGTCAGCGCCATAACGCCCGCCTTGGCCGCGGCGTAGTGCGACTGGGAATGCTGCGCCCGCCAGCCGAGGACGCTGGCGTTGTTGACGATCACGCCGCCGTGGCCGGCATCGCGGAAGTACCGCAGCGCAGCACGGGTTGCCCGCATCACCGAGGTCAACGTCACGTTGAGAACGCGGTCCCAGTCTTCGTCGGTCATGTCGATGACCGGGGTCTCGCCACCGAGTCCGGCGTTGTTCACCAGGACGTCGAGGCGGCCCATCCGCGCGGTGGTGGAGGCGATCAGCGCGTCGACCTGAGCGGTGGACGTGACATCGCACACCACACTCTCGACCCGACCGAGGCCCAATTCACTCAGCTGGTCCCGGGTTTCGCCGAGCCGGCGTTCGTGGTGGTCGGAGATGACGACATCGGCACCTTCGAGCAGCGCGCGCCGCGCCGTCGACGATCCGATGCCGGTGCCCGCCGCCGCGGTGACGACTACGACCTTGCCGGTCAGCAGGCCGTGGCCCTCGATTTCCTTGGGCACATCCGACAGTGGCGCCACTAGCCCTTCACCTCTCGGGGTAGGCCGAGCACTCGCTCGGCGATGATATTGCGCTGGATCTCATTGGATCCGCCGTAGATCGTGTCACTCCGGGAGAAGAGGAACAGCCGCTGCCACTCGTCGAATTCCCCGTCGGCCAGCAGCAGGCCGGAGCGGCCCTTGATGTCCATGGCCAGCTCGCCGAGATCGCGATGCCAGTTCGCCCACAACAACTTCGAGACGTTATCTTGACCCGGTTGTTCGACGTCCATGGTCGCCAAAGCGTAGGACCGCATGGTCTGCAGACCCGCCCAGGATCGGGCCAGCCGCTCCCGGATCAGCGGGTCGTCGATGGCGCCATTGGACTCGGCCAGCTGGGCGATGCCGGAAAGCTCACGGGCATAACGGATTTGCTGGCCGAGTGTGGACACCCCACGCTCGAAGGTCAGCGTTCCCATGGCCACCCGCCAGCCGTCGCCCGGCTCGCCGACGACCAGGTTCGCGTCGGTGCGGGCGTCGGTGAAGAAGACCTCGTTGAATTCCGAGTCGCCGGTGAGCTGGATGATCGGGCGGATCTCCACGCCGGGTTGATCCAGCGGCACGAGCAGATAGGACAAGCCGGCGTGCCGCTTGGAGCCCTTCTCGGTGCGGGCCACCACGAAGCACCACTGCGCCCAGTGCGCCAGCGACGTCCACACCTTCTGGCCATTGATAAGCCACTGCTGACCCTCGCCGTCCAGCACCGCGGCGGTGGAGACGTTGGCCAGGTCGCTGCCCGCGCCCGGCTCCGAGTAGCCCTGCGACCACAGCTCGGTCACGTCGAGAATTTTCGGCAGGAAACGCTGCTGCTGTTCGGGGGTGCCGAATGCGATCAGCGTGGGCCCGAGCAGCTCCTCGCCGAAGTGGTTGACCTTGTCGGGGGCATCGGCCTTCGCGTACTCCTCGTAGAACGCCACCCGGTGGGCCACTGACAATCCGCGGCCGCCGTGCTCAACCGGCCAGCCAAGGCAGGTCAGGCCCGCCGCGGCCAGATGCCGATTCCAGGCCAGCCGTTCCTCATAGGCTTCATGCTCGCGACCCGGGCCGCCGAGACCCTTGAGCGCGGCGTATTCACCGACGAGATTGTCGGCGAGCCACTCGCGGACCTCCGCCCGGAACTCCTCGACCGTGATCACCCTTGTAGGCTAACCTACCAAGCACTTGCTTTGTTAGCCCGGGCCGGGCGATCAGTTAGAGGAGTCTCGATGACGAGCGCCCCGCGCACCACCCCCGCGGTGCTGGACCGGATGGCGCTCGACTTCGCCGACCATGACGCCCTGATCACCGACGATCGCAGCTTCACCTTCGCCGAACTGCGCGAGGAGGTTCGCCGGGCGGCCGCCGCGATCATCGCGCTTGGTGTGCAACCCGGCGACAAGATCGCTATCTGGTCGCCGAACACCTGGCATTGGGCCATCGCCTGCCTGGCCATCCAGTACACCGGTGCGGTGATGGTGCCACTGAACACCCGCTACACCGCCGATGAGGCCACCGACATCCTGGCCCGCACCAAGGCGCCGCTGCTGTTCGGCATGGGCCGGTTCCTGGGCGCCGACCGGGTTGGCGACCTGAACCTCGCCGAACTGCCCGAGTTGCGCCACATCGTGCGCATCCCAATCGACGAGGCTGACGGCACTTGGGACGAGTTCCTCGCCGGATCCCAGGCGCCACTCTCCGAGGTCGACGTCCGCGCCGCCGCGGTGCGCCCCGACGACCCGTCGGACGTCCTGTTCACCTCGGGCACCACCGGCCGCAGCAAAGGTGTGCTCTGCGCACACCGGCAGTCGCTGGCGGCGCCGGCCGCGTGGGCGGAGTGCGGCCAACTCACCAGCTCCGACCGCTACCTGTGCATCAATCCGTTCTTCCATAATTTCGGATACAAGGCCGGCATCCTGGCCTGTCTGCAGACCGGTGCCACGCTGATCCCCCAGCTGACGTTCGATCCCGAACAGGCCATGCGGGTGATCGCCGAGAAACGCATCACCGTGGTGCCCGGTCCGCCGACGATCTTCCAGACGCTGCTCGATCACCCGGCTCGCAAGCAGTACGACTTGAGCTCGCTGCGGTTCGCGGTCACCGGTGCGGCGACGGTGCCCGTCGTGCTGATCGAACGCATGCAGGCCGAGCTCGACTTCGACATCGTGCTCACCGCGTACGGACTCACCGAGGCCAACGGGTTCGGCACCATGTGCCGCGCCGACGACGACGCCGTCACGGTGGCCACCACCTGCGGGCGTCCCATCGCCGACTTCGAGCTGCGCATCGATTCGCCGGATTCGGTCACCGGTGCCGGTGAAGTGCTCCTCCGCGGACCCAACGTGATGCTGGAGTATCTCGACGACCCGGCTGCCACCGCCGCCGCGATCGACGCCGACGGTTGGCTGCACACCGGCGACATCGGCACCGTCGACGAGGCCGGGAATCTGCGAATCACCGACCGACTCAAGGACATGTACATCTGCGGCGGGTTCAACGTCTACCCCGCCGAGATCGAACAGGTACTGGCACGACTCGACGGAGTCGCCGACGCCGCCGTCATCGGCGTGCCCGACGAACGCCTCGGTGAGGTCGGGCGGGCGTTCATCGTCCGCCGTGAAGGTAGCGGCCTCGACCAACAAGCCGTCATCGACTACACCCGCAAGCACCTGGCCAATTTCAAGACCCCACGCTCGGTGGTCTTCGTGGAATCACTGCCGCGAAACCCTGGCGGCAAAGTGGTCAAACCCACACTGCGAGAGATGGTTTGATGGATCTACACTACGACGACGCGACCGAGGAGTTCCGCAACGAGGTGCGTAACTTTCTGGCGGCCAACAAGGACTCGTTCCCGACGAAGTCCTACGACAACGCCGAGGGGTTCTCCCAGCACCGGCGCTGGGACCGCATCCTGTTCGACGCCGGCCTGTCGGTGGTGACCTGGCCGGAGAAATACGGCGGCCGCGACGCCACCCTGCTGCAGTGGGTGGCCTACGAGGAAGAGTACTTCCGCGCCGGCGCGCCGGGGCGGGCGAGCGCCAATGGCACCTCCATGCTGGCGCCCACCCTGTTCGCGCACGGTACCGAGGAGCAGCGCGACCGGATCCTGCCGAAAATGGCCAGCGGCGAGGAGATCTGGGCGCAGGCCTGGTCGGAGCCGGAGTCCGGCAGCGACCTGGCGTCACTGCGGTCAACGGCCACCCAGACCGACGGCGGCTGGCTGCTCAACGGTCAGAAGATCTGGAGCAGCCGAGCCCCGTTCGGCGACCGAGCCTTCGGCCTCTTCCGCTCCGACCCTGAGGCCCAACGTCACAAGGGCTTGACCTACTTCATGTTCGACCTCAAGGCCGACGGGATCACCGTGCGCCCGATCGCGCAGCTCGGTGGCGACACAGGTTTCGGAGAAGTGTTCTGCGACAACGTCTTCGTGCCGGATGCCGATGTCATCGGCAGTGTTCACGACGGTTGGCGTGCCGCGATGAGTACGTCGAGCAACGAGCGCGGTATGTCGCTGCGCAGCCCGGCGCGCTTCCTCGCACCGGCCGAACGGCTGGTCTCTGAGTGGCACAGCCGGGGCGCAGACCCGGCGTTCGCCGACCGGGTCGCCGACGCCTGGATCAAGGCGCAGGCCTACCGGCTGCACACCTTCGGCACCGTGACCCGAGTCGCCGCCGGCGGTGAACTGGGCGCGGAGTCCTCGGTGACCAAAGTGTTCTGGTCGGATCTCGACGTGGCGCTGCACCAGACGGCGCTGGAGCTGCGCGGTGCCGACGCCGAGCTGACCGACGCCTGGACCGAGGGTCTGCTGTTCGCCTTGGGCGGTCCGATCTACGCCGGCACCAACGAGATTCAGCGCAACATCATCGCCGAGCGGTTGCTCGGGCTGCCCCGAGAAAGCTCAGCGAGCGCAGGAGCGAAGAAATGAAATTCGCACTCGACGAACAGCAGCGGGATTTCGCGGCCAGCATCGACGCCGCACTCGGTTCCGCCGACGTCCCCGGCGCGGTCCGGGCGTGGGCGCAGGGCGACACCGCGCCGGGCCGGAAAATCTGGTCGGCGCTGACCGACCTCGGCGTCACCGCCCTGGCAGTGGCCGAGAAGTATGACGGCATCGAAGCCCACCCCGTCGACCTTGTGGTCGCACTGGAGCGGCTCGGCCGCTGGAACGTGCCCGGCCCGGTCGCGGAATCCATTGCGGTGGCACCTGTTCTACTGGCTGACGACGACCGCTCGGCGGCACTGGCCGCCGGTGAACTGATCGCAACGGTGGCGCTGCCGCCGTCGGTGCCGCGTGCGGTCAACGCCGACTTCGCCGGGCTGACCCTGCTTGCGCAGGGTGGCTCCGTCAGCGATGCAACGATCGGTGACGGGCATGAGTCCGTGGATCCGACCCGTCGGCTCTTCGATGTCACTGCCGCAGACACCCGGGACGCCGACGTGGCGCGGGCCTACGAGTTCGGAGCACTGGCGACGGCGGCCCAGTTGGTCGGCGCCGCCCAAGCGATGCTCGACATGTCGGTCGAATACGCCAAGCAGCGCAGCCAGTTCGGCCGGATCATCGGCAGCTACCAGGCGATCAAGCACAAGCTCGCCGACGTCCACATCGCGGTCGAACTGGCTCGTCCGCTCATCTACGGCGCGGCGCTGTCCCTGGCCGACGGGTCCCCCGACACTGCCCGCGACGTCAGCGCAGCCAAGGCCGCCGCTTCGGACGCAGCGCTGCTGTCGGCACGATCCTCGCTGCAGACCCACGGCGCCATCGGCTTCACCTCCGAACATGACCTGTCGCTGTGGTTGCTGCGGGTGCAGGCGCTGCATTCGGCGTGGGGTGACCCGACCAGCCATCGACGTCGAGTGCTGGAGGCGCTGGCATGACATCCACCGAAGAACGGCAGATGCTCCGCGAGACGGTCGCGGCACTGGTCGACAAGCACGCATCGCCGGCCGCAGTGCGAGAAGCCATGGAATCGGATCGCGGCTACGACGAATCGTTGTGGTCGAAGCTGTGCGAGCAAGTCGGTGTCGCTGCCCTGGTGGTGCCTGAGGAGCTCGGCGGGGCCGGTGGCGAATTGGCCGACGCGGCAGCAGTTCTCGAGGAGCTGGGCCGCGGCCTGGTCCCGACACCTCTGCTCGGCACGACGCTGGCCGAGCTGGCCCTGCTGGCCGCCGACGAACCCGACACCGACACGATCGAGCAACTGGCCGCAGGAGAATCCATCGGTGCGGTGGTGTTTGACCCGGGCTACGTGGTCAACGGCGACGTCGCCGACGTGGTGGTGGGTTTGGACGACCAGTCACTGGTGCGGTGGAGCGATGTCACCGCCGAAGCGGTCCAGACCATGGACCCGACCCGCCGGCTGGCGCGCCTGTCCGCCGGGTCCACCGCGGTGATCGGCACCGATCCCGGCCTGGCCGACACCGCGGCGATCCTGCTGGCGGCCGAGCAGATCGGTGCGGCCGCGCGCTGCCTGGAATTGACGGTCGACTACACCAAGGAGCGCGTGCAGTTCGGCCGCGCGATCGGCAGCTTCCAGGCGCTCAAGCACCGGATGGCCGACCTGTACGTCGCAGTGCAGTCCGCGCGCGCCGTCGTCAACGACGCTGTCGCTGCTATTTCGCCGACATCCGCTGCATTGGCGCGGCTGGCCGCAACCGAAGCGTTCACCAAGGTCGCCGGCGAAGCGATCCAGCTGCACGGCGGCATCGCGATCACCTGGGAGCACGACATCCAGCTGTACTTCAAGCGGGCGCACGGCAGCGCCCAGCTGCTGGGCTCGGTCGGCGACCAACTGCGTCAGCTCGAGTCCGAGGTTCTAGCCTGAGTCCGGTGAACAACCGCGTCGCCTTACGAGCCGGTATCCCGCCGTTCTATGTGATGGACGTGTGGCTTGCCGCCGCGGAGCGGCAACGCACCCACGGCGATCTGGTTAACCTGTCGGCGGGCCAGCCCAGCGTCGGTGCGCCCGAGCCGGTGCGCGCGGCGGCCGCGGCGGCGCTGGAGGCCGACCAGCTGGGCTATACCGTCGCCCTCGGCATCCCGGAATTGCGGCAGGGGATCGCCCGTTCCTATGCCGACCGCTACGGCCTGGACGTCAGCGCCGACGACGTGGTGGTGACCACCGGTTCGTCGGGTGGCTTCCTGTTGGCCTTCCTGGCGTGCTTCGACGTCGGCGACCGGGTCGCCATCGCGAGTCCCGGCTATCCCTGCTACCGCAACATCCTGTCCGCACTGGGATGTGAGGTGGTGGAGATCGCCTGTGGACCTGAGACCCGGTTCCAGCCGACGGTCCACATGCTGGCCGAGCTCGATCCTCCGGTGCAGGGCGTGATCGTCGCGAGCCCAGCCAACCCGACCGGCACGGTGATCCCGCCCGAGGAGCTCGCGGCGATCGCAACGTGGTGCGATGCCACCGGAGCCCGGTTGATCAGCGACGAGGTGTACCACGGGCTGGTCTATCCTGGCGCACCGCAGACATCGTGCGCGTGGCAGACGTCGCGCAATGCCGTTGTGGCGAATAGCTTTTCGAAGTATTTCGCGATGACCGGCTGGCGGCTGGGTTGGCTTCTGGTACCGCGGGAGCTGCGTCGCGCGGTCGACTGTCTGACCGGGAATTTCACCATCTGCCCGCCCGTGTTACCGCAGCACGCCGCGGTGGCGGCGTTCACGCCCGAGGCCATCGCCGAGGCCGAAGGCCATCTGCACCACTACGCGGCCAACCGGGAGCGGTTGCTGACCGGGTTGCGCGACATCGGTCTCACCCGGCTGGCGCCGACCGACGGGGCGTTCTACGTCTACGCCGACGTCTCCGACTTCACCTCCGACTCGCTGGGATTCTGCGAAAAGCTCTTGGCCGATACCGGGTTGGCGATCGCCCCGGGTATCGACTTCGACACCGTGCGCGGTGGGTCGTTCGTGCGGCTGTCGTTCGCCGGGCCGACGAGCGATATCGACGAGGCAGTGCGCCGGCTCGGGCTGTGGCTGGCAGCCCAGTAGCTGGCGGTTCGTTCGACTGTGCGCTGAGGGTTTCGAGTGTGCAACCAGGGCGGGACCTTTGGCGATTTGTCGCCCTGAGCTCACATTCGGCGCCATCAGTGCACGCTCGACTCAGCGAGCACTCCAGCCACCGTCCATCGTGTACGACGCACCGGTCACCATCGCCGCGGCGGGTGAGGCCAGCCAGCCGACCAGGTCGGCGACCTCCTCGGGTTCGACCAGCCGCTTGATCGCGCTCTCGCTGAGCAGAATGGTCTCCAGCACTTCCTGCTCATCGATGCCGTGGGTGCGGGCCTGGTCGGCGATCTGCTTGGTCACCAACGGCGTTCGCACATAACCCGGGTTCACGCAGTTACTGGTGACACCGCGCGGACCGCCCTCGAGCGCGGTCACCTTGGACAGCCCCTCCAGCCCGTGCTTGGCCGTCACGTACGCGACCTTGAACTCCGAGGCACGCAGCCCGTGGATGGACGAGATGTTGATGATCCGGCCGAACCCTCGCTCGTACATCGTCGGCAGCACAGCGCGGACAAGCAGGAACGGTGCCTCCACCATCAGCGCAATCAGTGTCCGGAACTTCGCGGGTGGATAGTCCACGATCGCGTCGATGACCTGCATCCCTGCGTTGTTGACCAGGATGTCGAACTCCAGATGCAGCTCCTCCAACGCCGTCACGTCGAGAAGGTCCACCTCCCAGGCCTTTCCGCCGATCTCATCGGCCAGCGCGGTCGCCCCGTCACCATCGATGTCGGCGACGGTGACCTTCGCTCCGCGGGCGGCCAACTCGCGCGCGCACGCCGCGCCGATACCGCTGGCGGCCCCGGTAACCAGAGCAGCGCGCCCTTCCAGTGCCGTCATGCCGACGCCGTCGCAGATGTCGACCTGCCATCGCGCTGCGCGTCGGCGCTGTCGATGTCGGCGAGGTCGATGCCCTTGGTCTCTCGCACGAACGCCAGCGCGATAAGGGTGATCACCGCGGCGCCCGCCAGATATATCGCGATCGGGACCGCCGACTTGTAGATCTCCAACAGCTTCACCGCGATGATCGGTGCCAGCGAGCCCGCGAAGATAGCGGTGACCTGATAGCCGAGGGACACACCGGAATAACGCATTCGCGTCGGGAACATCTCGGCCATCAACGCCGGCTGCGGCGCATACATCAGCGCATGGATGACCAGGCCGAGAATGATCGAACTCATGATCAACAGGTAATGCCCACTGTTCATCATCGGGAAAGCGAAGAAGCCCCACGCGCCGGCGCCGAGCGCGCCGATCAGGTAGACCGGCTTGCGACCGAAACGGTCCGACATCCGTCCGGCGTACGGGATCACCACGAAATGCACTGCGTGAGCGGCCAAGAGCCACCACAGGATGTCACTGGTATCGGCGTGCACCTGCACCTTGAGATAGGTGATCGAGAAAGTGACGACCAGGTAGTACATGATGTTCTCCGCGACACGCAGCCCCATCGCGGTGAAAACCCCACGCGGATAACGTTTGACGACCTCGACGACGCCAAACGAGCTGGCCTTGATCTGCTCGGCCTCCCGCTGGGCTTCGACGAAAATCGGGGCGTCGGTGACCTTGGTGCGGATGTAGTAGCCGACCAGCACCACCACCGCAGACAGCCAGAACCCGACGCGCCAACCCCAGGACAGGAACGCGGTCTGGGAAAGCGTCGTGGTCAATGTCAGCAACACCACGGTCGCGAGGATGTTGCCCACCGGAACACCGGCCTGGGGCCAACTGGCCCAGAATCCGCGCTCCCGGTTGGGACTGTGTTCGGCGACCAACAGCACGGCACCGCCCCACTCCCCTCCCACAGCGAATCCCTGAAGGAATCGCAAGACCACCAGAAGCGCCGGTGCCCAATAGCCGATCTGACCGAACGTCGGCAGGCAGCCCATCAAGAACGTCGAGGCACCGACCAGCACCAGGCTGAACTGCAGCAGCTTTTTGCGGCCGTATTTGTCGCCGAAGTGGCCGAACACGATGCCGCCGAGCGGGCGCGCCGCGAAGCCGACGGCATAGGTGATGAACGCGGCGAGGATCGCATCGAGGTCGCTGGTCTCCTTGGCGAAGAAGATCTTGTTGAAGACCAGCGTGGCCGCCGTGCCGTAGAGGAAGAACTCGTACCACTCGACCACGGTGCCGGCCATCGAGGCGACGACGACCTTACGCAGGCCGCTCGCCACACTGGTCACACTCATCTGAGATCCCTCCTCGGTAAGGCCACACGCCGCAGAGTATTCGCGCCGGTTGAAATCGTTGCAATGGCAGTTTGGTTCATTGATCGAGCATCGAGGCGCAATCTTCAGAGAATCGTCAAGCCTGGGCGCTCACTCAACGCCACCGGCCAGCGCGCACTGAGTGAAACCCTTGCCCGGCAGCGCACGAACTGGTGGGCTCGGGACATGCCCTTCATCGACCACGACCGCGGCCGCGCCTACTACCGGCACTGGGCCGCCGCCGAACCACACGCGGCCGTCATCTTCCTGCACGGATTCGGCGAGCACACCGGCGTCTATCACCGGCTGGGTTTCGCCCTCAATGCGGCAGGCATCGACCTGTGGGCCGTCGACCAATTCGGTCACGGTCTCTCGCCCGGCGAGCGGGGCGACTTCGGGTCGATCGAGGACAGCTCGGCCCTGGCCGATTCGCTCACCGAACTGGCCGAGCAGGGCACGCCCGGAATCCCGCTGATCGCCCAGGGACATTCATTCGGCTCAGTGGTCACACTCTTCCGGCTGCTGAAGGATCCGAATCGCTATGCGGCGGGGGTTATTTCCGGGGCCCCGCTGGTGCCGGTGCCCGAGTTGCTCGGTAGCGACGGAGTCGAGCTCAATCCGGGCTGGCTGTCCGGCGACCCGTTCTACCTGGACTCGCTGGAGAACGACCCGCTGGCGTTCGTCGACGCCGACGGCGGCGCGCTGGCGCGCGAACTCGACCGGGCCTGGGATCATTTCGGCGCCGAGCTGCCGAAGCTGGCCGTCGCGACCCTGGCGATCCACGGTGAGCTCGACCCGATCGCGCCGGTGAGCGCGCTGCGCGCCTACGCCGAGCAGATCGGACCGCTACGGCTACGGGAGTTCCCGGGCGCGCATCACGACATCCTGAACGAAACGGTGCACCGGGAGGTGGCGGCGGCGATCGTCGAGTTCATCGACGGACAGCGCTAAAGCCAGGTGTCGGTGGTGGTGGTGGTGAGGAATGCGTCAAGGTCGTCGCGCCACTGCGCCGGGCTGTTCTTGTCGGGCTCGATGCCGGTGTACTCACCGCGGTAGAACAGCAGGGGCCGCGGCTTCTTCTTCGGCACCTCGGACAGCGAGTGCACTGCTCCGAACACCACGAAGTGGTCACCACCGTCGTGCACCGAGCGCACCGTGCAGTCGATGTGGGCCAGCGTACCTTCGATCACCGGTGAGCCGAGCTGGCTTGGGCTCCAGTCGATTCCGGCGAACTTATCCGGCTCCTTCGAGCCGAACCGGGCCGAGACATGCTTCTGCTTCTCATGCAGGACATTGACGCAGAACTTTCCACTGGCCTCGATGGCCGCCCAGGACCGCGACAGCTTGGTCGGGCAGAACAGCACCAGTGGCGGCTCGAGCGACAGCGCCGCGAATGACTGGCAGGCAAAGCCGATCGGAGTGTCGTCATGCACCGTGGTGATGATCGTGATGCCGGTGCAGAACTGCCCGAGCACGTGACGGAACGTGCGAGGGTCGATCTCCGAGGAAGCCATCGGGGCTACTTGAACCCGATGGAGAAGTCGTGGCCCCAGAGGCTGACCGCGGTACTCTCCCTGGCGATCCAGTCCTTGTCGTCGACTTCCAGTCCTTCACAACCGAACTCGACGTCGAAGCCACCGGGGGTCTTCATGTAGAAGGACAGCATCTTGTCGTTGGTGTGCCGCCCCAGCGTCGCCGACATCTTGACCTTGCGGCGCAGCGCACGGTCCAGGCACAGGCCGACGTCATCGGAGTTCTCCACCTCGACCATGAGGTGGACGATGCCGGTGGGATTAGGCATCGGCATGAAGGCCAGCGCGTGGTGGCGCGGGTTGCATCCGTAGAACCGCAGCCAGATCGGGTCCCCGTCAGCCGGGCGGCCGGCGATCTCCGGGGGCAGGCTCATTGAATCCCGCAACTGGAAGCCGAGCACATCCTGGTAGAACGCCTGCGCGGCGGCATCGTCGTCACAGGTGAGCACGACGTGTCCAAGACCCTGTTCGGCGGTGACGAATTTGTGGCCGTACGGGCTGACGAAACGGCGACCGAGGTACTGAGCGCCGTGAAACGCCTCGAGAACGTTGCCGGCGGGATCGTTGAACCGGATCAGGCCTTCGACCCGCCGTTCGGACTTCTCCTCGCGGGTGCCTTCGGTGAAGTCGACGCCCGCCTTGCCCAAGGTCTCGCGCAGGTCCTGCAGCGCGGCCGCATCGGCAACCTCCCAGCCGGAGACCAGCAGCCGATCCTTCTCGCCGGGCACTATCACCAGACGGGCGGCGAATTCGTCCATCCGCAGGTAGAGCGCATCGGGGATGGCCCCGTCACCCTCCACCATGCCGAGCACCTTGGTTCCGAAGTCTCGCCAGGCCCCCACATCGGTGGCCTCAATTCGCATGTAACCGAGCGCTTTTAGCGTCATGCCCCACCTCCGAGAAAGTCGATTGTCAGCTTGTTGAACCGATTACACCATCGTGTCGCCGAGCGGCAGGCCGAATTCCTGGTTGCCGAACATCACGTAGGCGCGCTCGGCGTCGTTGGCGGCGTGCACCCGCCCGGCGTGTGCATCACGCCAGAACCGTTGCAGCGGGGTGTCGATACCCAATGCGGTCGCACCCGCGCTTTCGAAAAGCCGGTCGATGGCCGCGATCGCGCGCTGGGTGGCGCGCACCTGGTCACGGCGGGCCTTGGCCCGCAGTTCCAGCGGGATGTCCTGGCCGTCGAGCAACAGCGTGTACTCGGTGGCGAGGTTTCCCGACAGCTGGCCCCAAGCCGCGTCGATGTCACTGGCGGCCTCGGCGATGCGAACCTTGGCGAACGGGTCGTCCTTGGCCTTCTCGCCGGCGTAAGCGGCGCGTACGCGCTTGCCCTGGTGCTCGACGTGAGCGGCATAAGCGCCGTATGCCATACCGACGATCGGCGTCGAGATGGTCGTGGGATGGATTGTGCCCCAGGGCATCTTGTAAACCGGCGCGGTGTTGGTCTGCAGGCCGGGCGAGGTGAGGTCACTCATCGCCTTGAAGGAGGTGAACCGGTGGCGCGGAACGAACACGTCCTTCATCACCAGCGTGTTGCTGCCGGTTCCCTTGAGGCCCACCACATGCCAGTCGTCCTCGATCCGGTAGTCACCGCGCGGGACCAGGAAACTGCCGAAGTCGACCGGCCGCCCGTCCTTGATCACCGGGCCACCGACGAATGTCCACGAGGCGTGGTCGCAGCCCGACGACCAATGCCAGGCGCCGTTGACCAGATAGCCGCCGTCGGTGACGACGCCGGCGCCCATCGGGGCGTACGACGAGGAGATCCGGACCGACGGATCGGAGCTCCAGACGTCTTCCTGGGCCTGCTGATCGAAGTGCGCCAGATGCCAGTTGTGCACGCCGAGAATGCCGGCCACCCAGCCGGTCGACCCACAGGCGCTGGCCAACCGGCGGACCGCCTCGTAGAACACCGTCGGGTCGCTCTGGAGGCCGCCCCACTGCTCGGGTTGCAACAGCTTGAAGAAGCCGACCTCGTCGAGGTCGGCGATGGTGGCCTCGGGGATACGACGCAGGTCCTCGGTCTCCTGAGCGCGCTCGCGGAGCTTGGGCAGCAGTTCATCGATGCCGGTGAGAACCGACTTCGCGTCACGCTGTTGAATGGACGTCACTGCATGCCTCCCCAGAGAGTGTTACTGGACCCAAGACTAGAACACGTTACGATTTGTGTCGAGCAGGGCGAGCCTGCGGCTGGTAGCGATATGGAAAGCGATTTCTGTAACCTGTTCTAGTTAGGCGGAGGAGGGCTAAACACCGTGACGCAGGTTCCACCCGACGAGCCGCTGGGCAGCCACGTGCTCGAGTTGGAAGTGACCGACGTGGTCGAGGAGACCGACGACTCGCGATCGCTGGTGTTCGGCGTGCCCGCGGGTGCCGACATCCCGGCCGATCGCCTGCGCTACGCCCCCGGCCAGTTCCTGACCTTGCGCATCCCCAGTGACCGGACGGGTTCGGTGGCGCGCTGCTACTCGCTGTGCAGCTCACCGTTCACCGACGAGGCCCTGACCGTCACCGTCAAGCGCACCGTGGACGGGTACGCGTCGAATTGGCTGTGCGACCACGCCCACCGCGGCATGAAGATCCACGTGCTGGCCCCCTCTGGCACCTTCGTGCCCAAGACCCTGGACACCGATTTCCTGCTGATCGCGGCGGGCAGCGGGATCACCCCGATGTTGGCGATCAGCAAGTCGGCGCTCTCGGAGGGCAGCGGCCAAGTCACTTTGATCTACGCCAACAGAGACGAGGGTTCGGTGATCTTCGGCAGCACGCTGCGCGAGCTGGCCGCCAAGTACCCCGACCGGCTGACGATCGTGCACTGGCTGGAGTCGGTGCAGGGGCTGCCCAGCACCGAGGCGTTGAGCAAGCTGATGGCGCCCTACACCGGCCGGCAGGCGTTCATCTGCGGACCGGGGCCGTTCATGAATGCCGCCGAGCAGGCCCTGGAGTCGTTGAAAGTGCCGGCCAAGCAGGTGCATATCGAGGTGTTCCGCTCGCTGGACACCGATCCCTTCGCCGCGGTGAAGATCACCGACGAAGGCGACGAGCCACCGGCCAACGCCGTCGTCGAACTCGACGGACAGACCCACACGGTGTCGTGGCCGCGCAGCGCCAAATTGCTCGACGTGCTGCTCGACAAGGGACTCGACGTCCCGTTCTCCTGCCGCGAGGGGCATTGCGGAGCGTGCGCCGTGGTCAAGCGCAGCGGCGACGTCGAGATGGACGTCAACGACGTCCTGGAGCCCAGTGACATCGACGAGGGTCTGATCCTGGCCTGCCAGGCGCGGCCGACGTCCGATTCGGTCGAAGTCACCTACGACGAGTAGCTCGGCGCTAAATTGTCATGAGGTGTCGGGGGAACGGCGGGCAGGAGCGCAGGGACTCGGGAAGTTTCTGGCGCACAGAGGATGGGACACCACAGCATGGCGCTTCCTCGGCTGATGGGCGCGGTAGCCGCGGCGGGTCTGGCGATCGGGCTCGCACCGCCGGCCGGTGCCGCCGTCGACACCGCTGATACGTCGTTTCCGATCGACGACACCACCCAGCTCGAAATGCACACGCGGGTGGACTGTTCTATCACGGCCAAGACATGCCAGTTCTATACCGCCACCAACCTCCGCACGCCCGAAGGGATCACGGGATTTCCTGACGACCTGTGGGCCCGGCAGAGCACCGAGGTCCGGTCGATGGATCGCACCACCTACCTCGACGTGAAGGCCAACGGCGGCCCGTTCACCAAGGTGTTCAAGGAGGGCGGCCCCGACGTGATCACCACGATCTACTTCGGTGGCGGCCCGCCGGACAAGTATGTGACGACCGGAACCATTTGGCCCACAGACTATTCCACGGGGCAGCCGCGGACCGAGGGCACCGTGATCGTGTGCGCTCACGTGCAGGTGGTTTACAGCGGGGTGAACATCACCTCACCGAGCACCTGCGCGCAGCCCACATTTTCCTGACCGCGAGCAGACGTTCCTAGCGCGGCAGGCCCAACAGCCGTTCGCCGGCCAGGGTGAGCAAAATCTGCTCGGTGCCACCCGCGATCGTCAGGCAGCGGGTATTGAGGAAGTCGTGCACGAACCCGTCGACGACCAAGCCCTCGGACTCCGACAGCTCCAGGCGGAACTCGGCGAGCGCCTGACGGTGCCGAACCCCAATCAGCTTGCGGGCGCTGGCTTCCGCGCTGGTGTCGTGTCCGCCGACAGCCAGTTGCGCGATGCGCTGATCGAGAAGTGAGCCCGCCTGCGCGGACAGGATCAGCTTGGCCGCCTGGTCCAGCAGCGCGGTGTCCAGCTCGCGTTCGGCGACCGACCGAAGCATCTCCTCCACCGGGTTGCCCAGAGCGGTGCCCTGAGCCATCGCGACCCGCTCGTTGGCCAGCGTGGTGCGTGCCAGCCGCCAGCCGTCGTTGACGGTGCCGACCACCATGTCGTCGGGCACGAACACGTCATCGAAGAAGACCTCGTTGAACAGCTCGTCGCCGGTGATCTCCCGCAATGGCCGCACCACGATGCCAGGCGAGCGCATGTCGATCAGGAAGTAGGTGATGCCCTTGTGCTTCGGCGCTTCGGCGTCGGTTCTGGCCAGGCACACGCCCCAGTGCGCCTTCTGCGCGGCCGAGGTCCACACCTTCTGGCCGGTGAGCTTCCAACCACCCTCGGCGCGAACGGCTTTCGTGCGCAGGGCGGCCAGATCGGACCCGGCGCCGGGCTCGGAAAACAGCTGGCACCAGATGATCTCGCCGCGCAGGGTGGCCGGCACGAATTTGTCGATCTGCTCGGCTGTGCCGCCCTCCAGGATCGTCGGCACCGCCCACCAGCCGATCACCAGATCGGGCCGCTGCACCTGCGCCTTGGCCATCTCGGAATCGATGAGCAGCTGCTCGGCCGGCGACGCCTCGCGGCCGTACGGCTTAGGCCAGTGCGGTGCCAGCAGGCCGGTGTCGGCCAATGCAGGCTGGCGCTTGTCCGCAGGCAGTTTGGCGACTTCGGCGACGGCGGCGGCGATCTCGGGCTGCAGGTGCGCGACGGACTCCAGGTCGATGTGCAACTCGCGGCGCACCCCGTCCAGCGTCAGCGACGCAACCCGGCGCAGCCATGCCGGCCGGCCGCCGAGGATTTGGCCGATGCTGTACGCACGCCGCAGATAGAGATGCGCGTCGTGCTCCCAGGTGATGCCGATGCCGCCGAGCACCTGGATGCAGTCCTTGGCATTGGACTTCGCCGACTCGATGCCGATGGCCGCGGCGATGGCGGCAGCGATCGACAGCTGCTGGTCGTCGTCGCCACCCGAAGCGGCGACGGCGGCGTCGGCCGCGGCGACCGCGGCCTGCTGGGAGCGGAGCAGCATTTCCGCGCACATGTGCTTGATGGCCTGGAAGCTGCCGATCGGCTTTCCGAACTGCTCGCGGACCTTCGCGTATTCGACGGCGGTGTCCAGCGTCCAGCGGGCCAGCCCTGCGGTTTCGGCGGCCAGCACGGTGGCGGTCAGATCTTCGAACCGGCGCCCAGAGACCGCCAGCGTGGTGGCAGGAACGGAGTCCAGCGTGACCTTCGCCAGGGGACGGGAGAAGTCCGTGGCGGCCAGCAATTCGACGGCCACCCCGTCGGCAGCGGCGTCGACCACGACGACCTCACCACCGACCGGCAGGAGCAGCACACCAGAGGTGTCGGCACCGAGCACGTGGTCGGCCGTGCCGGACACCTTGTCACCGTCTTTACGCAGGTCGCCGGCCAGCGCCAGACCCGCAGTCGCCTCGCCCGAGGCCAGCGCTTCGAGCAGTTCGGGATCGGTGATCACCAGGGTGGCCACCGCCGTCGTCGCGACGGGCCCGGGGATCAGCGCCCGCGCCGCCTCCTCGACCATGGCGCACAAATCCTGGACCGATCCGCCGGCACCACCGGCCTCCTCGGCGACCGCGACACCGAATAACCCCAGCTCAGCCAGGCCACGGTAGACCGGCCGCCAGGCCTGCGGGGTACCGTGTTCGGCGTCGCGAACAGCGGTGAGTGCGCCTGAGGAGGCAGCCCAGCTGCGGACCAATTCGCGGGCGGCAAACTGTTCGTCGGTGATGGTCGCTGACACCGTCGGCTCCTAAGGGTCACAAAGAACGGGCGCTGATAATCTTCTCGGCCCACTAGAACGTGTTCTAATAGTGCCAGCGATCAACAGTCAAGTCGACCGGCATCGCAGCAGGACACACGGCTGTCCTGGGGGAGGCAGAGGTGCGCGACGCAGTGTAGCGATGCGCATTGTTTCGCCCAGAACGGCCCTTGGAAGGAGCTAGCCAACCCATGTCATCGCCAGCGCAGAAATCGTCGGCCGGCGGTACGGGTTCGCAGCCGCGTGAGGTGATACCGGTGTCAGTGCTCGCCGAATCAGAGCTCGGCTCAGAGGCCCAGCGCGAGCGTCGCAAACGGATCCTCGACGCAACGATGGCGATCGCCTCCAAAGGCGGGTACGAGGCCGTGCAGATGCGCGCGGTGGCCGACCGCGCCGACGTGGCCGTCGGGACCCTTTACCGCTACTTCCCGTCGAAGGTGCACCTGCTGGTCTCGGCGCTGGCGCGCGAGTTCGAGCGGATCGACGCCAAGACCGACCGGGCGGCGGTCTCCGGCGGGTCGCCGTTCCAGCGGCTCAGCTTCATGGTCAGCAAGCTGAACCGGGCGATGCAGCGCAATCCGCTGCTGACCGAGGCGATGACGCGCGCCTACGTGTTCGCCGACGCCTCGGCGGCGGGTGAAGTCGATCACGTCGAGAAGATCATCGACAGCATGTTCGCGCGCGCCATGAGCGACGGTGAGCCGACCGAAGACCAGTACCACATCGCGCGAGTCATCTCCGATGTCTGGCTGTCGAACCTGTTGGCCTGGCTGACCCGCCGGGCCTCGGCAACCGACGTCAGCAAACGCCTTGACCTTGCGGTGCGGCTGCTGATCGGCGACGAGGGCGAGTCCTAGGACCTCGTGCCCGATCTCCCCGAGGACCTTCGCCGTGCGCTGAGCGACGTCGCGCACGTCCGGAGATTGTTGGTGGCTTCCGACTTCGACGGCACCGTCGCGCCGATCGTGTCCAACCCGGGCGATGCCCGTCCCATCCCGGCCGCAGCAGAGGCCTTGGCGGGACTGGCCGCCGTCGAATCCACCAGTGCGGCGCTCATTTCCGGGCGGGCGCTGAGTGCCCTGCGCGAGCTGTCGGGCGCACCGGCCGAGGTCCATCTGGTGGGTAGTCACGGCGCGGAATTCGACGCCGATTTCCTCGACGCGATCGACGAAACCGCCAAACAGCAGCTCGCTGAGCTAGAGCAGACGATGACCGCGCTGGCACAGCGCTATCCGGGTGCGACCGTCGAAACCAAGCCGATCAGTGTGGCCTTTCACGTGCGCAACGCCGCTCCCGAACACGCCCAGCAGGCGCTCGACGATGCCCTGGATGCGGTGCGGGACTGGGATATTCACCTCACCGAGGGCAAAGCAGTTCGCGAGTTCGCCGTCATCGACACCGACAAGGGCGCCGCACTCGAGCAGCTTCGCGAACAACTCGAGGCGGACGCGGTGGTGTTCTTCGGCGACGATGTCACCGACGAGAAGGGGTTCGCCCGGTTGGGCGATAGTGACATCGGGGTGAAGGTTGGCTCGGGCGAGACACAGGCACGCTATCGGGTCGACTCCCCCGACGACGTCGCGACTGCGCTGACGTACCTGCTGCACGCGCGTCACGACTAAGCGGGCGGCCCTGCCGTCCGCCCCCGCACCAATTCGGTGGGCAGCACATCGATCACCGGCAGGCCGTCACGCGGTGGGCTGTGCAGGAGCCGTCCGGCTCGCCTGCCTTTCTCCACACTGGGCTGCCGCACGGTGGTCAGACCGCGGCTGAGCGCCTCGGGGATGCCGTCGAACCCGGTGACAGTCATCTGGCCCGGCACGTAAATACCTTTGGCGCGTAGGTAATCCATCGCAGATATTGCCAACACGTCGGCGGTGCACATCAACGCGGTAATGCGCGGGTTGGTCTGTAGCGCCAACTCGGCTGCCGCTGCACCCGACGCCGGCAGGTGCTCGTAACTCTCGACGATGGTGATCGACCCGGGGTTATGGCCCGCTGCTTCCATCGCATCGCACACGCCACCGATCCGCTCGGTCTGGACGTGAAAGTGTGATGCTTGCAGGCGGTCCGGGGCCACCACACCCGACATCTGGTCGCCCCCGCGCCGCTCGGTACCCAATCGCATTGTCAGTAAACCGATTTCGTGATGCCCCAGGCCCACGACATAGTCGGCCAGCTTTCGCATGGCGGCGCGGTCGTCGATGCAGACTCGCGATGCGCCAGGGACGTCCTTGGGCTGGTCCACGACGACGATCGGCACATGGCGCTGCAACGCGGTCTGCAGATAGGGATCGTCGTCGGATGCGGCATAAACAACGAACCCGTCGACCCCAGCTGCCAGAACCGAATTCGTGCCATCCGAAACGCTCCGGTCCGGACCGACGGCGACCAGCAACAGACCCTGACCGACTTCTTCGCACGATTCCGCAAGGCCGGCAACAAAATTCAGCGCGGCAGGATCGCTGAAGGCATAGGTAAGCGGCTCGGTGATCACCAAGCCCACAGCGCCGGCCTTTCGAGTGCGCAGCGATCTGGCAACCGGATCCGGGCCGGCGTAACCCAGCCGCTTGGCGGTGGCCAGCACTCGCTCGCGCAAGTCGGCCGACAACTGGTCTGGACGGTTGTAGGCATTGGAGATCGTGGTTCGCGAGACCTTGAGCTCGGCGGCCAACGAAGCCAGAGTCGCCCGCCGCCGCGGCGCCGGACTTCGGGACATGCTCCGTCACGCTAGCGCATCGACTTGCGTTCGACCGGTACCGATGGCATAAGGTTAATGGAAACGGTTTTCATTTGTATCAGGCTTACCTCAGTTCGAGAGGAGCGATCGTGCGTAACGCTGCAATCCGCGCGGTCATCGGTCTGTCAGCGCTGACTCTGGTGGGCAGTCTCACCGCATGCGGCGGCGACAAGTCCTCTGGCGGCGGCCACGCTCAGACGCTGACCATAGTGGCGTCCACCGACGTGTGGGGCAGCGTCGCGCAGGCCGTCGCCGGCGACCACGCCAAGGTGACCTCGATCGTCACCAGCGCCTCAGCTGACCCGCATTCCTTCGAGGCCAGCCCGTCGAACGCCGCCGATATCGCCGACGCGTCGCTGGTCGTCTACAACGGGGGTGGCTACGACCACTGGGTCGACGACGTGCTGGCCGGCCACCGTGCAGTGGTTTCGGTCGACGCGTACTCGCTGCTGCAGGCTCCCCCCGGCGAGTCGCAGCCGGCCAACGAGCACGTCTTCTACGACGTGGCCACCGCCAGAGCCGTCGCCACCAAGGTTGCCGAGAAGTTGGCCCAGGACGACCCGCAGCACGCTGCCGACTACAAGTCCAACGCCGAGACCTTCAACCGCGGCGCCGACGCGATCGCACAGACCGAGAAAGCCATCCGCACCAGCCATCCGGGCGCCGCCGTAGTGGCCACCGAACCCGTCGCTCACTACCTTCTGGTGGCGGCGGGCCTGACCGACAAGACCCCCGCCGGCTTCGCCAACGCCGTCGAACAGGACACCGACCCGGCCCCGGTCGACGTCGCGGCCATGCTGGACATCATCAAATCCCGTCAGGTCAGCGCTGTGGTGTTCAACGAACAGACGATGACCGAAGTGACCAAACAGGTCCAGGCCGCGGCGCAGAGCGCCGGAATCCCGGTCGTCAGCGTCACCGAGACGCTGCCCGCGGGCACGGACTACCTGAGCTGGCAGCGCGATACCGCCGACCGGTTGACCGCAGCCCTGCAGCAGAACCGATAATCAACGCTTGTGAGTGCCGAGGTCGTCTGCTTGTCCGGTGCTCGGCTGGCCTTCGGGGACCGGGTGCTGTGGGATCACCTCGATCTGAAGGTGGCCGCCGGTGAGTTCATCGCCATCCTCGGTCCCAACGGCACCGGGAAGACGTCCTTGTTCAAGGTGCTGTTGGGCCAGTTGGCGCTGACTTCCGGTACGGCCACCATCGAGGGCCGGCCGATCGAGGCGGGCAGCGAGAGTATCGGCTATGTGCCCCAGCACCGATCCGTCGACCGCGGATTGAGCTTGCGCGGACGCGACCTCGTCCGCCTCGGCGTCGACGGTCACCGCTGGGGCCTCGGGCCGCTGTCGCCGAAGGAACGGCACCACCGCCGCGAGGTCGTCGACAAGGCGATGGCACAGGTGCAGGCGCTCAAACTGGCGAGCGTCCCGGTCGGGGTGATGTCGGGCGGCGAATTGCAGCGGGTCCGGATCGCCCAGGCATTGGCCAGCGATCCGGCGCTGCTGCTATGCGACGAACCCCTGCTCAACCTGGATCCGGCCAGCGCGCGGCTGGTGGCCCAGCTGATCGACCGGCGCCGCGGGACGGGCACCGCCGTGATGTTCGTGACGCATGAGATCAACCCCGTGGTCCCCTACGTCGACCGGGTGCTCTACCTCGTCAACGGCCGTTTCCGGATCGGCACGGTCGCCGAGGTGATGACCTCGGAGACCCTCTCGGAGTTGTATCAGGCCGACATCCAGGTGGTCCAGATCGGCGATCGCTACGTCGTGGTCGGCGAGCACCTCGACCACTCCGGCCACACCCATGGACACACCCATGAATGACCGTTTCGCCCATTTGCTGGACCACCTGTTCGCCTTCGACATCACCTTCGACCTGCTGGGCCGCGGCTTCGTGCAGCAGGCCCTGATCGCCGCTGCGCTGCTGGCGTTGGTGGCCGGGCTGATCGGGCCGTTCATCGTGATGCGCCAGATGTCATTCGCCGTGCATGGTTCCAGTGAGCTGTCGCTGACCGGCGCCGCGTTCGCGTTGCTGGCCGGTTTCAACGTCGGGCTGGGCGCATTGGTGGGGAGCGCGCTGGCCGCCGTGCTGTTCGGCATCCTCGGCCAGCGGGCCCGCGAACGGGACTCGGCGATCGGCGTCGTCCTGGCCTTCGGGCTGGGTCTGGCCGTGTTGTTCATCCACCTGTATCCAGGCCGATCCGGCACCAGCTTCGCGCTGCTGACCGGTCAGATCGTCGGTGTCGGTTACTCGGGTCTGGCGCTGCTGATCGCGGTGACGGTTCTGGTGAGCGGCGTGCTGGCGTTCAGTTTCCGGCCGCTGCTGTTCGCAACCGCCGACCCGGAAGTCGCTGCCGCACGCGGTGTTCCGGTCCGTGCGCTGGGCATCGTGTTCGCCGCTCTGGTCGGTGTGGTGGCCGCGCAGGGTGTGCAGATCGTCGGTGCGCTACTGGTGATGTCGCTGCTCATCACACCGGCGGCGGCCGCGGCCCGGGTGTTCAGCTCACCTGCGGCGGTGATCGCGGCGTCGGTGCTGTTCGCCGAACTGTCCGCGGTGGTCGGCATCGTGCTGTCGCTGGCGCCCGGCGTTCCGGTGTCGGTATTCGTCACGACGATCTCGTTCGTGATCTATCTGGTGTGCTGGGCCATCAGCCGACGCCAAGTCGATCCTGCTGCGGCCTAGGTCCAGTCGCCTAAGCTGGGCGTCGTGACGTCCGTCGACCTGAACGCAGACCTGGGCGAAGGCTTCGGGGTGTGGGAGCTCGGTGATGACGCCGCCATGCTCGACGTCGTCACCAGCGCCAACGTCGCGTGCGGTTTCCACGCCGGGAATCCGGTCGGATTGGCGCGCACCAGCCGGGCCGCCGCCGATCGCGGTGTTCGCATCGGCGCCCAGGTGAGCTACCTCGACCTGGCCGGGTTCGGCCGCCGCTTCATCGACATCGCACCGGCCGAGCTGACCGCCGAGGTGATCTACCAGATCGGGGCGCTGCAGGCGCTGGCCCGGGTCGCCGGAGCGGACGTCGGTTACGTCAAACCCCATGGCGCGCTGTACAATACGATCGTCACTCACCGCGAGCAGGCGCGTGCGGTCGCCGAGGCGGTGCACGCCGTCGACCCAGGGTTGCCGGTGCTGAACCTGGCGGGCTCGGTCTTCTTCGAAGAAGCGCAACGGCTCGGATTGCGCACCGTCGCCGAGGCATTTGCCGACCGAGCCTACCGACCCGACGGGACGCTGGTGTCCCGCCGTGAGGAGGGTGCGGTACTGCACGATCCCGCGCGGATCGCCGAGCGGGTCGCGCGAATGGTGCACAGCGGTCAGGTATCAGCAATCGACGGGTCGACGATCGACCTGCGGGTGGAATCGGTTTGTGTGCACGGTGATTCGCCGGGCGCGGTGCAGATTGCCACCGCGGTCCGCGATCGACTGCTACATGACGGTGTCGAACTCGCGGCGTTCGTCTGATGCGCCTCAAACTCGGCAGGCCCGACATCGCCCAATACCGCGATCGTTTCGACGTGTCGGAGGCCGATCCCGATGCGCCGCTGTCGATCAGCTGGCTGGGAGTGTCGACGCTGCTGGTGGACGACGGCACATCGGCCTTGTTGACCGACGGGTTCTTCTCCCGCCCGGCGCTGCTGGATGTCGTGCTTCGCCGACTGACTCCATCGGCGTCACGGATCGACTACTGCCTGAATCGGGCCAAGATCAACCGGCTCGCGGCGGTGCTACCGGTGCACACCCATTATGACCACGCCATGGACTCCCCGCTGGTGGCCGCGCGCACCGGTGCGCGCCTCATCGGCGGTGAGTCCGCCGCGAATATCGCGCGCGGACATGGTCTTCCGTCGGATCAGATCGTCGTCGCCGCGTCGGGTGAAGAGCTGAGCCTGGGGCCCTTCAGCGTGACGCTCATCGAGTCGCACCACTGCCCGCCGGACCGGTTCCCCGGGGCGATCACCACACCGGTCGCACCGCCGGCCAAGGTCTCGGCATTCCGCTGTGGTGAGGCCTGGTCCACGCTGATCCACCACTCCCCCAGCGATCGACGGCTGCTCATCCAGGGCAGCGCGGGCTTCCGGCCCGGCGCCCTCGACGGCCGGCACGCCGACATTGCCTACCTCGGCGTCGGCCAGCTCGGTATTCAGCCGCTGCCCTACATCGAGCAGTACTGGGACCACACGGTGCGGGCAGTTGGCGCACGACGGGTGGTGCTCATTCATTGGGACGATTTCTTCCGCCCGCTGACCGAGCCGATGCGCGCGGTGCCCTACGCGGGTGACGACCTCAACGTGTCGATGCGCGTGCTGTCTGCCCTGGCTGAGCGTGACGGCGTCACTCTGCATCTGCCGACCGTGTGGCAGCGCGCCGACCCGTGGGCCTGATCGCGCTGTGCTGATCGTCGCCCTTCTGGGCCTGGTGGTTGTGTTGGTCTTTGCCATTGCCAGGCCCACCGGCTGGTCGGAGGCTGTTGTCGCGGTGCCCGCCGCGGTTGTCGTCGTCGCCGTCGGTGCGGTGTCCACACACGACGCTGCCGTCGAGGTGGGCCGGATGCTTCCGGTGGTCGGATTCCTGGCGGCCGTGCTGGTGCTGGCCAAGTTGTGCGATGACGAAGGGCTGTTCCAAGCTGCGGGCGGCTGGATGGCGCGCGGCAGCGGTGGAGAACCGCGACGTTTACTCGGTCAGGTGTTCGTGATCGCGGCCGCGACCACCGCGATCCTGAGCTTGGACGCCACGGTCGTTTTGCTGACCCCGGTAGTGCTGGCCACGGTGCGCGCGCTGCGAGTACCGCCCCGTCCGCATCTGTATGCCACTGCGCACCTGTCTAATTCGGCGTCGTTGCTCTTGCCGGTATCAAATCTCACCAACCTGCTGGCATTCAGCACCGCCGGTCTGTCGTTCACCCGGTTCAGTGCCTTGATGACGGCGCCGTGGCTGGTTGCGGTGGCCGTCGAATACCTGGTGCTGCGGTTGGCCTTTCGGCGCGATCTGGCCGCTGTACCGACCGAAAGCCCGCCTCCGCCGGCCGGCAAGCCCGTGTTCGTTCTCGTCGTGCTGGCGTTGACTCTGGTCGGGTTCGCGGTGACGTCGTTCGCCGGCCTGTCGCCGGCATGGGCGGCACTTGCCGGTGCGGTGGTTCTGGGTGTGCGATCACTGGCGCAGCGGCGCAGCACAATTGGCGGGATCGCGCACTCGGTGAACCTGCCGTTCCTGTTGTTCGTGCTGGCGCTGGCCGTGGTGGTCAAGGCGGTGATGGTCAACGGACTCGACCATTTCGCCTCGGAACTGCTGCCTTCGGGAACCGGGTTGGCGAGCTTGCTCGGGATCGCAACGGTGGCCGCACTGCTGTCCAACATCGTCAACAACCTGCCCGCCGTGCTGGTGCTACTGCCGCTCGTCGCCGTGGGCGGCCCGGCCGCCGTGCTGGCCGTGCTGATCGGCGTGAACGTCGGACCCAACCTGACCTATGCCGGGTCGCTGGCCAACCTGCTGTGGCGCCGGGTGTTGCATCAGCACGGCGAGCCGACCAGTATTCGCGAATTCACCTGGCTTGGCGTGGCGACTGTTCCGGCCTGCCTCGTGGTTGCGGTCCTGACGTTATGGGCCGGGGTGCAGCTGATCGGTGTCTAGTTCCTCCCGCGACCCTAACGGCGGCGCTGTCGGGCGATCTCGGCCAGCACCACGCCGGCGGCTACCGATGCATTGAGCGACTCCGTCGGCCCGGCCATCGGAATCGACACCACCGCATCGCAATTCTGGCGCACCAGCCGCGAGAGCCCCTTGCCCTCCGAGCCGACCACGAGCACCAGCGGGCCGGAGGCGTCCAACTCGTCGAGCATGGTGTCGCCCTCCGCATCCAGCCCGACCACCTGTACACCGGCGTCGGCCCAATCCTTCAGCGTTCGATTGAGATTCGTGGCGCGCGCCACCCGCACGCGGGCGGCCGCACCGGCGCTGGTGCGCCAAGCGACGGCGGTCACCGACGCTGAGCGCCGCTGCGGGATCAGCACACCATGGCCGGCGAAGGCGGCCACCGACCGTATGATCGCGCCGAGGTTGCGTGGGTCGGAGATATTGTCCAGAGCCACCAGCAGCGCCGGCTCCACGTCAGCGGTGGCGGCGGCCAGCAGATCGTCGGGATGGGCGTAGGCGTACGGCGGCACCTGCAGGGCAATGCCCTGGTGTAAACCGTTGGCACTCAACCTATCCAGGTCGTGGCGCGGCACCTCGAGGATCGGGATGCCGCGGTCGGCGGCCAGCGTCACCGATTCGGTGAGACGCTCGTCGGCTTCGGCGCCCAGCACCACATATAACGCGTTCGCCGGGGCGTGTGCCCGTAGGCACTCCAACACCGGATTACGGCCCAAAACGATCTCGGTCTCGTCAGCAGGTTTGCTCGATCTGCGCGCCTGCTTGGCGGCAACCGCAGCGCGTCTGGCCGCGGGGTGATTTTTCCGCGCGGACGCCGGCGGTGTGGCGCCGCGACCTTCCAGTCCGCGACGGCGTTGCCCTCCGGAGCCGACGGTCGGACCCTTCTTGGTGCCTTCTTTGCGAATTGCGCCACGGCGCTTGGAGTTTCCAGCCATCTACTTACTGCCTTCGTCGCGTAGCGCCCACTGCGGCCCGTCGGCGGTGTCGGTCACCTCGATGCCGGCTTCCTTGAGCCGGTCGCGGATTTCATCGGCCAGTGCCCAGTCGCGGGTCTGGCGAGCCCCGTCCCGGCGGTTCAGCTCGGCACGCACCAGCACGTCAACCGCACCGAGAGCCGCCGACGTCTCGTCGCGGCTCTCCCAGCGCTCATCGAGCGGATCGCAACCGAGAATTCCCATCATCGAACGGATCTCGCCGGCCTTGGCCAGCGCAGTCTCATGGTCGCCGGCCTCCAGCGCGCGGTTGCCATCGGCACGCGCGTGGTGCACCTCGGCGAGTGCGGCGGGCACGGCGAGGTCGTCGTCGAGCGCGGCGGCGAACTTCTCGGTCCAGCCGCCCGGCACGACGGCACCCACACGGGTACGCACCCGGTGCAGGAAGTCCTCGATGCCCGTGTAGGCATTGACCGCATCCTGCAGCGCGTTTTCGGAGAACTCCAGCATCGACCGGTAGTGCGCACTGCCCAGGTAGTAACGCAACTCAGCAGGCCGAACCCGTTGCAGCACAGCAGGTATCGCCAGGACGTTGCCAAGCGACTTGCTCATCTTCTCGCCGCCCATGGTGACCCAGCCGTTGTGCAGCCAATATCGGGCGAAGCCGTCGCCCGCCGCACGCGCCTGGGCGATCTCGTTTTCGTGGTGCGGGAACACCAGATCCATTCCACCGCAATGGATATCGAATTCAGCACCCAGGTATTCATGGGCCATCGCGACGCACTCGGAGTGCCAACCGGGCCGGCCGGCTCCCCACGGAGTCGGCCAGGACGGCTCGCCGGGCTTGGCGCCCTTCCACAGGGTGAAGTCACGCTGATCGCGCTTGCCGGTCGCCACGCCCTCGCCCTGGTGGACGTCGTCGACCTTGTGCCCCGAGAGCTTGCCGTACTCCGGGAAGCTCTGGACATCGAAGTAGACGTCGCCGGCGCCGGTGTAGGCGTGGCCGGAGTCGACCAGGCGCTCGAGCAGCTCGACGATCTGGGTGATGTGTCCGGTCGCCCGCGGCTCCGCCGACGGCGGCAGCACGCCCAAGGCGTCGTAGGCCGCCGAGAACGCTCGCTCGTGGGTGGCCGCCCACTCCCACCACGGCCGGCCGGCGTCGGCGGCCTTGGTCAGGATCTTGTCGTCGATGTCGGTGACGTTGCGGATGAACGCGACATCGAACCCCTTGGCCATCAGCCAGCGGCGCAACACGTCGAAGGCCACACCACTGCGAACGTGGCCGATGTGGGGCAAGCCCTGAACGGTGGCGCCGCACAGATAGATGGCGGCGTGCCCGGGACGGATCGGCACGAAGTCGCGCACGGCACCGCTATAGGTGTCGTGGAGTCGCAGGGTGCCGGTCACGACGGGCCAGCTTACCGGCCTGAACGCCTCAGTCAGGCATCGAGGCGGACCCGGCCACCACCAGTGCGGTGGCGATGGCGGCCATTCCCTCCCCGCGACCCGTCAGCCCGAGTCCGTCGGTGGTGGTCGCGGAGACCGACACCGGTGCGCCCAACAGCTCGGAAAGTAGTAGCTGCGCCTCTTCGCGACGCGGGCCGACTTTGGGGCGGTTGGCGACGACCTGCACGGCAGCGTTGCCAACGGTGTAACCCGCCGCGGTGAGGAGCTCGCGGACATGTTCAAGCATCCGAGCGCCGGTGACGTCACGCCATTGCGGCTGGTCCACACCGAATACTGTGCCCAGATCACCGAGCGCAGCCGCCGAGAGCAAGGCGTCGCACAGCGCGTGGACGGCGACGTCGCCATCGGAATGGCCGGAGCAGCCGTCGGCGCCGTCGAACAACAGGCCCAGCAACCAGCAGGGTCGACCGGACTCAATCGGATGGACGTCGGTGCCCAGCCCGACGCGGGGAATCGTCATGAGCTCAGCAGGGCTTGCGCCAGCTGGAGATCCAGCGGGGTGGTGATCTTGAACGCCAGGGTGTCACCGGCGACGGTGTGGACGGCCGTGCCCAAGTACTCCACCAAAGAGGCGTCGTCGGTCACGGCGGCACCACCGGCGCACTCGTAGGCGCGGCGCAGAAGCGCGGCTTCGAAGCCCTGGGGGGTTTGCACGGCTCGTAGTCCGGCGCGCTCGGGGGTCCCGAGGACCACACCGTTGGCGTCGACCGCCTTGATGGTGTCGGTGACGGGCAGCACCGGGATGACTGCGCGCAGGCCCTCTCGCAGAGCGGCGACCACCCGCTGAATCTGCTCGACCGGCGTCAGCGGCCGGGCGGCGTCGTGCACGAGTACGAATTCTGGGTCGCCGATCGCGTCCAGCGCACGCCGGACGGTTTCCGGACGTTCCGAACAACCGGCAACGACCGTGGCACGGCCGTCGAGCAGCAGTTTGGTTTCGTCGAGACGGTCGGCCGGGGCGGCTACCACCACCCGGTCGATCACCCCGGAGGCAAGCAGTCCGCCAACAGCACGTTCGAGCATGGTTTGGCCACCGAGGTCCACAAAGGCCTTCGGGATGCCCGCGCCAAGCCGTTCACCGGAACCAGCGGCGGTGACGACCGCGACCGTGTCCGACACCGAACCCCTCGGGGGAGTCAGGACGCGGCGGCCAGCGCCTCGTCCAGAATGATCGTGGCCTTCTCGTCGTCGGTGTTCTCAGCGAGCGCGAGTTCACCAACGAGGATCTGGCGAGCCTTGGCCAACATCCGCTTCTCGCCTGCCGACAGACCGCGTTCCTGATCCCGGCGCCACAGGTCGCGAACGACCTCGGCGACCTTGTTGACGTCGCCGGACGCCAGCTTCTCGAGGTTGGCCTTGTAGCGACGCGACCAGTTGGTCGGCTCTTCGGTGTGCGGCGCGCGCAGCACCTGGAACACCTTGTCCAGGCCCTCCTGACCGACAACGTCGCGAACGCCGACATACTCGGCATTGTCAGCAGGAACTCGGACAGTGAGGTCGCCCTGGGATACCTTCAAGACGAGGTATTCCTTCTGTTCGCCTTTGATGGTCCGGGTTTCAATGGCCTCGATCAACGCAGCACCGTGGTGAGGATAGACAACGGTGTCTCCGACCTTAAAAATCATCAGTTTCGAGCCCCTTTCACACTGCAATGTTAGCACGCGGGCCGACAGCGTGCGGAACAACGGTGCAGGTCAGGGGCACCGAAGGTGAAGAGAGGGGGTTGACAGGGTGACGAAAGCGTGCAACGCGGGGGCTCGCACCCGCTGCTCAGCACACCCCCGCCGGGCCGTGGCCGCCGACTTCCGTGACCGTCGCGTGAGCCCTCAGCTACCGCCGCGCGGCGGCACCTACTACTGTGCATAGTCGAACCGTGGCGGCGCTGGTGCGCCGTCCACAAGGGCCGAGCAGGAGGCTGTTGTGAACCGCTTGAGGAATCGCTTCGTCGCCGCATCCGCTGGCCTGGCCGCCTGCGGCCTGATCCTGACGGGTTGCGGTGCGGGACAGATCTCGCAGACCGCCGATCAGCAGTCGGCCGTCAACGGCGCGACTGCCAATGTCGCGAACATCGCTTTGCGCAATGTGCACATCCAGGCAATGCAGACCGGTGACTCGCTGAAGCCCGGCCGCACCGTCGAGCTCATCTTCGCCGCGGCAAACATCTCCCCGGACGTCAACGACAAGCTGGTCAGCATCAGCTCTGACGTTGGTTCGGTCGCGCTGACCGGCAATACCTCGCTTCCGGCCGGCACCTCACTGATCGTCGGGAGCGCCGACGGCCAGCCCGAAGCCAGCCCGATGGGCAGTGCGCAGCCGGCCAAGGCAGAGGTCACCCTGAGCCGGCCGATCACCAACGGGCTGACGTACGGCTTCACGTTCAACTTCGAGAAGGCCGGCCAGGCCACGATCGACGTACCGATCTCGGCGGGCGGCGCGGAGCGGCAAGGCGAGCCCGCCGGCCACGAGTGACCTGACACGGGTCGCTTATCCGCGGTTCTGTCATACCCGCCCGATAGCGTCAACGCGTGGCCAAGGTGCGTTCGCAATATCGCTGTTCGGAATGCCGCCATGTGATGGCCAAGTGGGTCGGCCGCTGCCCTGAGTGCGGGACGTGGGGCACCGTCGACGAGGTGGCCGCTGCGAGCGCCGCCGGCAGTACGGCCCACCGCGCGGTCGTACCCTCCTCGCCCGCAGTGCCGATCAGTTCCATAAATCCGGATCGCACCCGCCACTTCCCCACCGGGGTGGACGAACTCGACCGGGTGCTCGGCGGCGGCGTGGTGCCCGGCTCGGTCAGCCTGCTTGCCGGTGACCCCGGGGTCGGCAAATCCACGCTGCTGCTCGAGGTGGTCCATCGCTGGGCGGAATCGGGCCGGCGAGCGCTGTATGTCTCGGGCGAAGAGTCTGCAGGCCAGATCCGGATGCGTGCCGAGCGGACCGGCTGCACGCATGACGAGGTATTTCTGGCCGCCGAAACCGACGTCAACACCGTGCTGGGCCATATCGAAGCCGTGCAGCCCAGCCTCGTGGTGGTCGATTCGGTACAGACGATGATCGCCGGGGACACCGACGGCGTGGCCGGCGGCGTCACCCAGGTTCGCGCAGTGACGACGGCGCTGACCGCCGCGGCGAAGTCGGGCGGTCTGGCGCTGCTGTTGGTCGGTCACGTCACCAAGGACGGGGCGATCGCCGGGCCGCGATCACTGGAGCATCTGGTGGACGTGGTGCTGCATTTCGAAGGCGACCGCAATTCCACCCTCCGGATGGTCCGCGGTGTGAAGAACCGTTTCGGCGCCTCCGACGAGGTCGGCTGTTTCCTGTTGCAGGACAACGGCATTCAAGGGGTTTCCGATCCGTCCGGGCTGTTTCTGGATGAACGCCCCAACCCGGTGCCCGGCACCGCGGTGACGGTGGCGCTCGACGGTAAGCGCCCGTTGATCGGCGAGGTCCAGGCCCTGCTGGCCTACCGACCGGAGAACGCGCCGCAACGCCGCGCGGTCAGCGGGGTGGACAGTTCGCGCGCAGCGATGATCGCCGCGGTGCTCGAGCGGCGCGCCAGCCTGAAGGTCAGCGCCACCGACATCTACCTGTCCACCGTCGGCGGGATGCGGTTGATGGATCCCTCTTCGGACCTGGCGGTCGCGGTGGCAATGGCGTCGGCTTACGCCGACCTACCTCTGCCCAGCACCACCGTCGTGATCGGGGAAGTAGGCCTGGCCGGCGACCTGCGGCGGGTGACCGGGATGGATCGACGGCTGGCCGAAGCGGCCCGTCTCGGCTTCACCGAGGCGCTCGTGCCGGTCGGCTGCGGCGCGGTGCCCAAGGGTTTCAAAGCCATCGAATCGGCCACCATCGGCGACGCCCTGCGATCGATGCTGTCGATCTCGAAACGGCCCTACGACAAGGTCGTCACGCCACTTCGGCGGGACGGGTCGAGTAACGACCTCGACGCAGTGGACAATAAGTGGCTGTGAACACCGTCAACGGGGCCAACGGCTCGGCCCAGCCGACGGCCGCCACCCTGCGCGAGACCATCGGGCGGCTGGCGCCGGGCACCGCCCTGCGTGACGGCCTGGAGCGCATTCTGCGTGGTCGCACGGGTGCGCTGATCGTGCTGGGCTACGACGAGCGGGTCGAGACCATCTGCGACGGCGGCTTCTCCCTCGATGTCCGGTTCGCGCCGACCAGGCTGCGCGAGCTGTCCAAGATGGACGGCGCCGTCGTACTGTCCACCGACGGCAGCCGGATCGTGCGGGCCAATGTCCAGCTAGTGCCTGACCCGACTATCCCGACTGACGAATCCGGGACCCGGCACCGCTCGGCCGAGCGCACCGCGATCCAGACCGGCTACCCGGTCGTCTCGGTCAGCCACTCGATGAACATCGTCACCGTGTACGTGTCGGGTGAGCGCCACGTCGTCGCCGACTCGGCCACCATCTTGTCGCGAGCCAACCAGGCGATCGCGACGCTGGAACGCTACAAAGCTCGCCTCGACGAGGTGTCCCGGCAGCTGTCCACCGCCGAGATCGAAGACTTCGTCACCCTGCGCGACGTGATGACGGTGGTTCAGCGACTGGAGATGGTCCGCCGTATCGGACTCGAAATCGATTACGACGCAGTCGAACTCGGCACAGATGGCCGACAGTTGCGCCTGCAGCTCGAGGAGCTGGTCGCCGGCAACGACACCGCGCGCGAGCTGATCATGCGCGACTATCACGCCAACCCCGACGCGCCGTCGAAGGCTCAGGTCGCCTCGACGCTGGCCGAACTGGACTCGCTGTCCGACACCGAACTGCTGGACTTCACCGCACTGTCGCGGGTGTTCGGCTATCCCTCGACCGCGGATGCGCAGGATTCGGCGCTCAGCGCTCGGGGTTATCGAGCGATGGCCGGCATCCCGCGCCTGCAGTTCGCCCACGTAGACCTATTGGTGCGCCGCTTCGGCTCTCTGCAGGGACTGCTGGCGGCCAGTGCCACCGACCTGCAGTCCGTCGAGGGCATCGGTGCGATGTGGGCACGCCACGTCCGCGAGGGCTTGTCGCAGCTGGCCGAGTCGACGATCGCCGACCGGCTGGTCTGACGCTCGGCCGTCATCGAGACCGCGATCAGAGCGAGGCTTCCGTCAGAAGTTCGCCCTCAGTGCGGTGTCGACGTGCGTATTAGCCGGCTGGTGCGGGCGCCGGCGGGGGAACCTCACCCGGTGCTCCCGCGGGAACCTGCTGACCGGCCGCAGGGGCTGCACCCGGCGGCGGAGCGTCGGCCAGGATGAACGGCACCGTCGCCGAACGCAGATTGCCCAGCTGGACAACCAGGTTGTAGGTGCCGGGTCCGATCGGCTGACGTGGCAGCGGGCACTGCGGTGCGGAGCCCATGCCGGTCCAGGTCACCTCGGTGGTCACCTGCTCGCCCGGGTTGAACGTCTTGACCAGCGTCTCGTTCGACGGCGCGCAGTCCAGGTTCGACCACAGTCGCTTGCCATCCATCGAGTAGGCGTAGGCCGCCAGCACGGCGGCGCCGACGTCACGCTTGCAGGCAACCAGTCCGATGTTGGTGACGACCATGGTGAACTTCGGCTGATCACCGATCGCGTACTGCGGTTGGTTGGTGATGCCCTTGACCGCGAGGTTGGAGTCCGGGCAGTCGTCGCCCTCCTTGAGCACCGGTGGCGGCATCACGGCCTCGGTCGGCGTCGGCGCGACCGCGACGGGCCCCGACGGACCGGCCGCAGGCGGTGGTGGCGCGACCACGGGAGTCTTGTTGTCCGGCTGTGGGTTCTGCGGTTGAGCCGCGGGCGTCGTCTTCACGGCGCTCTTCGAATCCGAGCCACCGCCGAAGATGATGAAGGCAACCCCGACGACGATTGCGGCAACCACTGCGACGATGCCGATAGCAAGGCCACGGCGTCGCCAATAGATTTGCGAGGGCAGAGGTCCACGCGGTTCCAGATCCAGATCCAGCACGTTTCCACGGTAAGGGCAGGTCACCGCGAGTTGTCCGACCCCGCTCGGCGTGTCGCCTTGTTCGCTAGCTGAAAAAGTGGTTATTCGCCGATATCGCCGAGGTGTTGGCGCAGAACGACCTTGCCGTCGGCGAGGTGATAGGTCAGCCCCACGATCGCCAGCGTTCCCGCCGCGACCGCCTCGGCGATGAGGGTTGACCTGGCCAGCAGCTGCGATCCGGTCTCGATGACGTGGCGAGCCTCGAACTCGTCGACGCGCGTGAGCCCGTCGCGGCGGCCGAGCAGGATCGACGGCGTCACCCGCTCGACGATGTCGCGGATATAGCCCCCGGGGATCTCCCCCTCGTCGAGTGCGTGCAGCGTCGCCTCGACCGCACCGCAGCTGTCATGGCCGAGGATGGCGATCAACGGGACGTTGAGCACGGCAACCGCGTACTCGATGGACCCGAGTACCGCGGAATCGAGGACATGGCCCGCGGTGCGGACCACGAACATGTCGCCCAAGCCCTGGTCGAAGATCAGCTCGGCGGCGACGCGGCTGTCACCGCAGCCGAAGATGACCGCTGTCGGGGTTTGACCGGTGGCCAATCGCGCACGGTCCGCGACGCTCTGGCTCGGATGCTGTGGCTGGCCGGCGACGAATCGCTCGTTACCCTCTTTGAGTGCCTTCCAAGCTGTTATGGGGCTGGTGTTCGGCATGGCACTCATTGTGCCCTGTCCTCGGTCTCGGGTTTCTATGAGTCCCATTAGTGCTGAACTCGTCGACTGGTATGGGCGCGCCCGCCGCGACCTCCCGTGGCGCGCCCCAGACGTGACGGCGTGGCAGATCTTGGTCAGCGAATTCATGCTGCAGCAGACCCCGGTCGCCCGCGTCACACCGATCTGGCTCGACTGGATCGCGCGCTGGCCGACACCTTCGGCCACGGCCGCGGCCAGCGCCGCGGACGTACTTCGGGCCTGGGGCAAACTGGGCTATCCCCGGCGAGCCAAGCGGCTCCACGAGTGCGCCATCGCGATCGCCACCGAGCACAACGATCGGGTGCCCGACGACGTCGAGGTGCTGCTGACGCTGCCCGGCGTCGGCTCCTACACCGCCCGCGCGGTGGCCTGTTTCGCCTACCAGCAGTGCGTGCCGGTGGTCGACACCAACGTGCGGCGGGTGGTTGCGCGCGCGATTCATGGCCTGGCCGATGCCGGAAGTCCTTCTGCGACCCGCGATATGGCCGACGTGGCTGATCTGATGCCGAATGACGAAGCGGCTCCGGTGTTCTCGGCGGCGCTGATGGAGCTCGGCGCGACGGTGTGCACGGCGCGAGCACCCAAGTGTGGAGTGTGTCCGCTGAGCGTGTGCGCGTGGCGGACGGCAGGGCACCCACCGTCGACGACCGCACCGCGGCCCACGCAGCGTTACGCGGGAACCGATCGGCAGGTCCGCGGCAAGCTGCTGGATGTATTGCGCACCAGCACATCTCCGGTAGAACGCGCGCAGCTGGACGTGGTGTGGCTGACCGATACCGCGCAGCGCGACCGCGCGCTGGATTCACTTCTGGTGGACGGGCTCGTCGAACAGACGGCCGACGGGCGGTTCGCGCTCGCAGGCGAGGGCGCCTAGGCGGAGCGGGCGAAGCGGCGCCGGTAGTCCGACGGCGTGACGCCGACGATGCGGCGAAAGTGATGCCGCAACAGCGTGGCATTGCCGAAGCCGGCCCGCTCGGCGATGCGGTCGACGTCCAGGTCGGTCTCCTCGAGCAGCCGCCGGGCATAGAGCACCCGCTGATCGGTGACCCATTGCATCGGGGTGGTGCCGGCTTCCTCGACGAAGCGCCGCGCGAAAGTGCGCGCCGACATATTGGCCCGGCGAGCCATGCTCGCCACGGTGTGCGGTTTGTCGAGGTTGGACAATATCCAATCCAATTGCGGTGCAAAGCCTTCCGAACATCGTGCCGGAATGGGTTGCTCGATGTACTGGCGCTGGCCCCCGTCGCGCTGCGGCGGCACCACCATCCGGCGGGCGATGATGTTGGTGACCGTGCTGCCGAGTTCGCGCCGCACCAGGTGCAGACACGCGTCGATACCGGCGGCCGTACCGGCACTGGTCACCAGATCGCCGTCGTCGACAAACAGCACGTTGCGGTCGACGATCGCGGTGGGATAGCGCTGAGCGAGGTCGTCGGCGTGCATCCAATGCGTCGTGCAGCGGCGCCCGTCGAGCAGGCCCGCCTCGCCCGCTACGAACGCACCCGAACACACCGTCAGGATCGTCGATCCCGAGGCATGGGCGGCTCGGAGCGCTTCCAGCGCCTCGGGGGGGTACGCCTCGACCGGGCCGGTGACGGCCGATACCGCCACCACGTCCGCACCCATCAGGGCATCGAACCCATGGTCGGGTACCAGCGAGGCACCGACACTGGTGCGCAGCGGCCTGCCCGCCTGCGGGCCGCACACTTTGAAATCAAAGTTGGGCACGCCGTCGGCGGCCCGGTCGATGCCGAAGACCTCGCAGACCACGCCGAACTCGAAGACCGCGACGTCCTCCAGAATCAGCGCCGAAACACTTTCCAAGGGCATGGCAGGATTTTAACTCATGGGGTCAGTACTGCCACTGTTGGCTGGATCTTTTCCCGCGAAGGATTACTGCCATGACCGCTTTGATCGCTTTCCTGCTATTGGCCCTGCTGGCGGTCGGCGTGAGCAGATTGCGTCTGCACGCCGGCCAGTTCCGGGTGAGTGCGCCGATGGTCGGTCCGCTGTTCGTCGATGGCGGCGACGCCGACGAGCGCCGCATCAACCATGACCTCGACGCTGTCCGCACCCGGTTCGAGCAGCATCCGACCTGGCCGTCGTCAGGCGTCCTCGGTGAGCGCCGATAGGAACGACTCGACGGCGTCTCGGTACTGGTCCGGGGCGTCGTCGTGGACGAGGTGTCCTGCCCCCGCGACGTGAACGTAGCGCGCCGACACCCCGGCCATCTCGGCCATTCGGCGCATCTGTCCCGGCGGCGCCACCGAGTCTCCCGCCTCGATGAGCAAGGCCGGCGCGCGGACCGCCTGCCATTGCTGCCAGTAGTCCCTGGTACCCCACTGCCCGGCGATCTCGATCCAGCGGGCCGGCCGGCCGTGAAGCCGCCAACCCGTCGCCGTCCGGTCGAAGGCCTCGAGAAAATAGCGCCCCGCGACCGGACCGAACTCCTCGAAAACCTCTTCGGCCGTGGAGTATTCGACCGGCAGCGCATGTACCCACGGCTCCCACGGGCCGGTGGTGCGGCCGACGAAGTCCGGGGCCATGTCCTCGACCACCAGCGCGCTCACCAGCTCAGGCCGCTGCGCGGCCAGACACCACGAGTGCAGCCCACCCATCGAGTGCCCGATGAGCACCGCGGGCCCATCAAGGGTCGACACTGCATCACCGAGGTCGGCCACGAAGCGTTCGGTGCTGACCGGCTCGCAATCCTCGACGTCGCGGCCGCGGTGCCAGGGCGCGTCGTAGGTGTACACCGACCCGAATCGGGTCAGCCACGGCACCTGCCGCGACCAGGTGGTGCCGCGGCCCATCAGGCCGTGGACCAACACCGTGGGCGGTCCGTTGCCACCCCGAAAGGTCAGCGCTTGCGTGCTCACCGCCTCATCTTGCGGGGTCGCTCACCGGCCGTGGCGGGCGCGGTAGCCTTGCGCCATGTCCGTGGTGAAGATCAACGCAATCGAGATTCCGCCGGGTGCCGGCCCAGAGCTGGAGAAGCGGTTCGCCAACCGCGCGCACGCCGTCGACAACCAGCCTGGCTTCCTCGGGTTCCAGTTGCTGCGGCCGGTCAAGGGTGAGGATCGCTATTTCGTCGTGACCACGTGGGAGTCCGAGGAGGCATTCCAGGCGTGGGCCACCGGACCGGCGATCCAGGCGCACGCCGGGGAGCGCGCCAACCCGGTGGCCAAGGGTGCCCATCTGCTCGAGTTCGAGGTTGTGTTGGACGTTGCCGGGACCGGCTCCAAGGCGTAGCGGACGCCGGGCGTGCCGGCGCACGGTGGCCAGCGCAATAGCAGTTGCCACCGTGATCGCATCCGTCGCCGCTCTGGCAACCAGCTGCACACCGGCTCCCGCGCCGCCGGCCAACGCAGGCGCGGTTGTCCGCATCGACCTCAACACCCCGCAGGGTGTGCGGGCCAAGCAGGTCATGGACATGCTGAACTCCGACTGGCCGATCGGAAACGAAAGCGTCAAGACGCTCGCCACCCCGGACATGGTCGATCCGGTCGCCCACACCATGGACTCGCTGTGGTGGGACCGTCCTTACACACTGGCCGGTGTTGAAGTCGGCGCGAACGTGGCCACACTGCATCTCCTGACCTCGTACGGCGCCCGCCAGGACATCGACCTGCGGATCGGGGACGACACCTTTGTCCGCCGGTTCGTCGTCAACACCGAGAAGCCCAAGATCGACTCCTGGCAGGACGTCGACACCGCGCTGAGTCGCACCGGCGCCCGCTATTCATGGCAGGTTTCCAAGGTGAACGACGGCCGTTGTGAGAAGGTGGCCGGCACCAACACCTCTGAATCACTGCCGCTGGCTTCGATTTTCAAGACCTACGTGCTGTACGCGGTCGAAACTGCCGTCACCGCAGGCACATTGAAGTGGGACGACAAACTCACCATCACCGCCGAGCTGAAGAAGCTCGGTTCGTCGGGCTTCGACAAACTGCCGCCCGGTTCGCAGATCACCGTCCGCGAGGCCGCGGGGAAGATGATCTCCACGAGCGACAACATGGCCACCGACATGCTGATCGGGCGCCTGGGCACCCCCGCCATCGAACAGGCTCTGGTCGCGGCCGGCCATCACGACCCGGCGAGCATGAAACCGTTCCCGACCATGCGGGAGCTGTTCGCCATCGGCTGGGGCAATCCCGATGTGCGCGAACAGTGGAAGGCAACCGTTCCCGCGAACCGCGGAAACCTGTTGCACGACGCGGACGCTCGCCCGTACGACCCCGATCCGTATCGCTCCCACACTCCCGCCTCGACCTACGGCGTGGAGTGGTACGGCAACGCCGAAGACATCTGCCGCGTGCATGCCGCCCTTCAGCACAACGCCATCGGTGCGGCAGCGCCCGTCAAGGACGTCATGTCCGAAGCCGCAGGCATCGACCTCGACCGCTCCGAGTGGCCGTACATCGCCGCGAAGGCGGGAAACCTGCCCGGCGAAATGACATTCAGCTGGTATGCCGTGGACCGAACCGGTCAGGCCTGGGTGGTCAGCTTCCAGTTCAACTGGCCGCGCTTCCACAGTGCCAACGCCGGCGGCTGGGCGATGATGGTCATCAAGGGAGTCTTCGGGCTACTGCCCCGCTACCGCTGAGCGCAGCGTCCAGCCCGTTCCCCGGTGATGCAGGGTGGTGCTGCTGGCCGGTGCAATATCGATGCGCCAAAACGACTTTGGCGGTGCCTCCAGCGCGCTGAGAATCGCGGCGCGGATAACTGCGGGGTGGGTGAAGGCGACGGTGCGGCCCGGTGTTTGAGTCAGGTCGGCCAGCCAGCCATGAACCCGGACGACCAACTCGGCGATCGATTCGCCGTTGTGCGGACAGCTTCCGGGCTCGGTCAGCCACTGCGTGAGCTCAGCCGGCTGTACCCGGTCGAGGCCTAGGCCGCGCCAAGCACCGCAGCCCAGGTCGGCCAGCCGCGATTCGACGGTAGGCGTCAGGCCCAGCGCCTCCGCGGTCTGGCGTGCCCGAATCTCTGGTCCGCACAGCACGGTGTCCGCGGCGCCCAAGTCGAGCCCGTCGAGCTGACGTCGACCCCGTCCGTTGAGTTCTTCATCGATCGGAAATCGCCCGGCTGCCATGGCGTCGGTCATGGCGTGGGAGACCAGGGTCAGCCGGACGACTTCGCTCACGCAGCGACGGGCTCGTGCTGCTTGGTGTCTAGCAGCCGGTGCATCAGTGCGGCGAAAACCCCACCGATCGTCACCCACATGACGACCTGGGTGCCCAGCGAGTACAGCCGGAACTCGTAGAGCAGGTCGGCGGGGAAATGGTCGGGTGTCTCGTCGATCGTCGGCAACGACAACATGACAACTGCCACTGCGATGATGTAGCCACCCGCCGCGATCAACGTCGCGTTCCAACCGTCCAGCCGCTGGGCAAGTCGGCGCTGCACGACGACCGCCGCGACGAACAACGCCGCGGACAACACGACGATCAGCAGATAGAGCAGGGTCCGCTGCCGGATCGTTTCCTCGAGGCTGACTGCTGGTGGGTTGGGCGGGTACTTCAGCGCGGGAACTACGTAGAGGCACACCAGCATCGACCCGGCCAGCCGAGCCGCCAGCGGACGCGCCGCGATATCGCCGAAGCGGCCGTAGACCACGGCGAAGACCACCGCGAGCAGCGCGCCCATTGCCACCGCGAAGGCGAGGACGCCGAAGCCCATGCCGATGTTGCCCTGCACGCCACGGGTGAACAGTTCAACGCCGTGTTCGTGCGCCCCATGACTGTGCGCCATATCGTCTTCGAAGCCGATCGCACGATCGATCACCGGCTCGGTGAAGATCCGCGCGAAAACGAATGCGAGCACGCCGGCAAGGGCGCCGGACAGAATGCCGCGCCAGATTATTGACTTTTCCATTTGTGTTGGCGAATTGCCGCTGGCTCAGTGGCAGGGGAAGCCGAGCAGATGGCGGGCGTCATGCACGAATTCGTGGACGTACATGTTGTCGCCGAAAACCGAAGTGGCACCCTGGTCGATGCCGACGAAGTACAGCACCAGCAGCGCGAAGAAGGCGGTCAGCGAGAGCCAGGCGACAGCTTTGGCGGCCGACAGATCGACGGCGCGGGCGCGGCTCTTGGTCTGCGGAGTAGTCATCGGTGTCCTTTCAGGGAGCTACGCGTCCCAATACGAACCTTGACGGGCCTCGGGTCTGACTGTCAACAGTGGCGCGACCGTTCTGGAATTCCACCAGATTCCTCGACTCGTCTCTTACACCGAGGATGCTATACCGCCGGAGGCTCAGCCGGCGCCGTAACCCAGCTGCTGGGCGGTGTACTTCGCCGCGTCGGTGATCGGGACGGCCTGTATGGCGGTGCCGTAGGCGCAGATCTCGGTCCAGACATCGCCGAGTTCGGTGGTGTCGAAACGCATTCCGATGATCGCGTTGCCACCGCGGTTGCGGGCCTCGGTCATCAATCGGTTCATCGCCTCGTTGCGACTCTCGGCGAGGTTCTTGGTCATGCCCTGCAGCTCGCCACCGAACATGCTTTTGAAGCCCGCACCCATCTGGGAGAAGGCATTGCGCGATCGCACGGTGAGACCGAACACCTCACCGCACACCCGCTGGATTTCCCAGCCCGGGATGTCGTTGGTGGTGACAACAAGCACGGCCAAGCCTTCCTCTGCATGCGAAACGGGCGACTACCCCGGTTGAGGGTAGCCGCCCGTTTCCGGCAGCGTCGTTATTCGCTGGTGGTGCCTGCGTTGGCCAGGTCGGGCTCGACGGGCTCGGGGCGCTTGGGCCCACCGGTGAAGGTGAACTTCGCGTCCTCGCCGGCGCCTTCGCCGTCCCAGTTGTCGACGTCGACGGTGACCAGCTGACCGGGGCCAACCTCCTCGAAGAGGATCTTCTCCGACAGGGCGTCCTCGATCTCGCGCTGGATGGTCCGCCGCAGCGGCCGGGCACCCAGCACCGGGTCGAAGCCACGCTTGGCCAGCAAGGCCTTGGCCTTGTCGGTCAGATCCATCTCCATGTCCTTGGCCCTCAATTGCTTGGACACCCGGTTGACCATCAGGTCGACCATGCGGATGATCTCGTCGCGAGTCAGCTGGTGGAAGACGATGATGTCGTCGATGCGGTTGAGGAACTCCGGACGGAAGTGCTTCTTCAGCTCGTCGTTGACCTTCTGCTTCATCCGCTCGTAGTTGTTGTCACCGCCACCCTGGGTGAAGCCGAGGCCGACCGCCTTGCTGATGTCCGAGGTGCCCAGGTTCGAGGTGAAGATCAGCACGGTGTTCTTGAAGTCGACCGTGCGGCCCTGACCGTCGGTGAGACGGCCGTCCTCGAGGACCTGCAACAGGGTGTTGTAGATCTCCTGGTGGGCCTTTTCGATCTCGTCGAATAGCACCACCGAGAACGGCTTGCGCCGCACCTTCTCGGTGAGCTGGCCACCCTCCTCGTAACCGACGTATCCCGGCGGGGCACCGAACAACCGCGACGCGGTGAAGCGGTCGTGGAACTCGCCCATGTCGATCTGGATCAGCGCGTCGTCGTCACCGAACAGGAACTCCGCGAGCGCCTTGGACAGCTCGGTCTTACCGACACCGGACGGGCCGGCGAAGATGAACGAGCCGGACGGCCGCTTGGGATCCTTCAGACCGGCACGGGTACGCCGGATGGCCTTGCTGACGGCGCGAACGGCGTCTTCCTGGCCGATGATCCGCTTGTGCAGCTCGTCCTCCATGCGCAGCAGCCGAGTGGTTTCCTCCTCGGTCAGCTTGAACACCGGGATACCGGTCCAGTTGCCCAGCACCTCGGCGATCTGCTCGTCGTCGACCTCAGCGACGACATCGAGATCGCCTGAGCGCCACTGCTTTTCGCGCTCAGCACGCTGGGCGACCAACTGCTTTTCACGGTCCCGCAGATTCGCTGCCTTCTCGAAGTCCTGCGCGTCGATCGCGGACTCCTTCTCCCGGCGCGCGTCGGCGATCTTCTCGTCGAACTCACGCAGGTCTGGCGGAGCGGTCATCCGGCGGATGCGCATGCGAGCGCCCGCCTCGTCGATCAGGTCGATCGCCTTGTCCGGCAGGAACCGGTCGTTGATGTAGCGATCGGCCAGGGTGGCCGCGGCAACCACCGCGCCATCGGTGATCGACACCCGGTGGTGTGCCTCATACCGGTCGCGCAGACCCTTGAGGATCTCGATGGTGTGCGCCACCGTCGGCTCGCCAACCTGGACCGGCTGGAACCGGCGCTCCAGCGCGGCGTCCTTCTCGATGTACTTGCGGTACTCGTCGAGCGTGGTCGCACCGATCGTCTGCAACTCACCACGAGCCAGCTTCGGCTTCAGGATCGACGCCGCGTCGATCGCGCCTTCGGCGGCACCCGCACCGACGAGAGTGTGCAACTCGTCGATGAACAGGATGATGTCGCCGCGGGTGTTGATCTCTTTGAGCACCTTCTTCAGGCGTTCCTCGAAATCACCGCGGTAACGGCTGCCGGCCACCAGCGAGCCGAGGTCAAGGGTGTAGAGCTGCTTGTCCTTGAGTGTCTCGGGAACCTCGCCGTGCACGATCGCCTGGGCCAGGCCCTCGACAACGGCGGTCTTGCCGACGCCCGGCTCGCCGATCAGCACCGGGTTGTTCTTGGTGCGCCGGCTCAGCACCTGCATCACCCGCTCGATTTCCTTCTCGCGGCCGATGACGGGGTCGAGCTTGCCCTCCATGGCGGCCGCGGTGAGGTTGCGGCCGAACTGATCGAGCACCAGCGACGTCGACGGGTTACCGGACTCGCCTCCGCGGCCACCGGTGCCGGCTTCCGCGGCCTCCTTGCCCTGGTAGCCGCTCAGCAGCTGGATGACCTGCTGGCGCACCCGGGTCAGCTCGGCGCCCAGTTTCACGAGCACCTGGGCGGCCACGCCTTCTCCTTCACGAATCAGACCGAGCAGAATGTGCTCGGTGCCGATGTAGTTGTGGCCCAGCTGCAGCGCCTCGCGCAGGCTCAGCTCCAGCACCTTCTTCGCGCGCGGGGTAAAGGGGATGTGCCCGGACGGGGCCTGCTGGCCCTGGCCGATGATCTCCTCGACCTGGCTGCGGACACCCTCAAGCGAGATGCCCAGCGACTCCAGTGACTTGGCGGCTACGCCCTCACCCTCATGAATAAGTCCCAACAGGATGTGCTCGGTGCCGATGTAGTTGTGGTTCAGCATCCGGGCCTCTTCTTGAGCCAGGACGACGACCCTGCGGGCACGGTCGGTGAATCTCTCGAACATCCTCGGTTACCTGCTCTCCATCACGATTAGGTACAGCGGTAGTCACCACGTACCTGTCGTCCACTCTAATGGGCGGTCGCAGAAGGCGTCCTCCCTTGCCGCCCTTACCGCTCCCTAGCGGTTCGGACCTAGCACACCAACGCGGCAGAGCTGCGAATCGTTTCCGGTAAACACCGGTCGCCACTTCGCCCCCAGCGAAACGAGGCTCCACGTCGGTCGTGGCAAGTGGCGAGGAGGTTAGCTGAAACCTAAGTCGCGGCGTGGAACGCGTCGATGATGTCGGCCGGGATACGTCCCCGGGTCGACACCTTGTGGCCGTTGCGACGCGCCCACTCCCGGATCGCCGCGCTCTGCTCGCGATCGATGCTGGCGCGGCCACGGCCGGCCGGACCCGAGCGACCACGGCGGCGGCCTCCCACGCGACGGCTGGCCTCGACCCACTGCTTGAGATCGTTACGCAGTTTCTGAGCATTCTTCGAAGAAAGGTCGATCTCATAGCTCACACCGTCGAGCGCGAATTCAACCGTTTCATCGGCTGCTCCCGCGCCATCGAAATCGTCGACGAGAGTGACGGTCACTTTCTTGGCCATTGCCTCACTGAATCCTTCTGCCTGCGCTCAACAACCCATAGTCGAGAGCGTCTACCCCATGTGCACCAATGTGCCACAGTGGACGAAATCGTTCAACGTAGATTGGATCAGCGCACTTCAGCCATGTCGGCGAACAATCGGAAACAAAACTGTTTCGCGAATTGACAAGCCGGTGAGCGCCATCAACAGACGATCGATACCCATTCCGGTTCCGGTGGTCGGCGGCATCGCGTACTCCATTGCCGCCAGGAAATCCTCGTCGAGTGCCATCGCCTCATCGTCGCCGGCGGCGGCTGCGGCGGCCTGTGCCTCGAAGCGTTCGCGCTGCACAATCGGGTCGACGAGCTCCGAGTAGCCGGTGGCCAACTCGAAGCCGCGCACGTACAGATCCCATTTCTCGGTAACACCGGGGATACTCCGGTGCTGGCGGGTCAACGGTGTGGTCTCGACCGGAAAATCCTTGACGAATGCCGGTGCCCACAATGTGTTCCCGACCGTGTGCTCCCAGAGTTCTTCGATGAGCTTGCCGTGCCCGTAGCCGCGATGCTCCGGGATCTCCACGCCGAGGCGACCGGCGATAGTGAGTAAGTATTCTGCCGACGTCTCGGGGGTGATCTCTTCACCGAGTGCTTCAGACAACGACGGGTACATTTGTAGCGACGGCCATTCACCGTCGAGGTCATAGATTGTTCCATCGGGCAATGGCACTTGCCGTGTGCCGATCGCCTCGTCCGCAACTTCCTGAATTATTTCACGGGTGACGATCGCCGAATCGTCATACGTTCCCCACGCCTGATATGTCTCGAGCATCGAGAATTCCGGCGAATGCGTCGAATCAATGCCTTCGTTTCGGAAGTTCCGATTGAGCTCGAAAACCTTCTCGAGACCTCCGACCACGCACCGCTTGAGGAACAACTCGGGGGCGATTCGCAGATACAGGTCGACGTCGAGGGCATTGGAATGGGTGACGAACGGCCGCGCCGCCGCGCCACCGGCCAGCGTCTGCAGCATCGGCGTCTCGACTTCGAGGAACCCGCGGCGTTCCAGCGCGTTGCGCACCGCACGGACGACGGCGATGCGTTGCCGAGCGATGGTGCGAGCCTCCGGACGCACGATCAGGTCGACGTAGCGCTGCCGTACGCGCAACTCTTCGCTCATCTCTTTGTGCGCTACCGGCAGCGGGCGCAACGCCTTACTGGCCATCTGCCAGGAGTCGGCCATCACAGACAGTTCGCCCCGACGGGAGCTGATCACCTCACCGTGCACGAACACGATGTCACCGAGGTCCACCTCGGACTTCCAGGCTTCCAGGGCGCCCTCGCCCACGCCGGCCAAACTGATCATGGCCTGCAACTGGGTGCCGTCGCCCTCCTGCAGGGTGGCGAAGCACAGCTTGCCCGAGTTGCGGGCGAACACCACCCGGCCGGTCGCCCCGACGATGACGCCGGTGGCGGCATCGGCTTCGAGGTCCGGATAGGCGGCGCGGATCTCGGCCAGCGAATGGGTACGGGGTACCGAAACCGGATAGGGATCTTTTCCGTCGGCCAGCAGGGCCTCGCGCTTGCCCTGGCGAATCCGGAACTGCTCAGGGACGTCGCCGCCCGCGTGGTCGGTATCCGAAGTATCAGCAGGGCTCACGGCGTGCCAGCTTAAATGAGGTCATGAGGTCCCTCCTAAACGCGGCGGCGGTGGCAGAACTGGCCGACGAGCGGGTGGACTGGCGATTCAAAGGACTGCCTGCAGCTTGGTCGGGCCGGACCGTGGCGCAGATCTGTGCCGAGGCCCCCGACCTGTTCGACGCGGGCCCCCTGGGACCGGTGTGCGTCCTGCATGACGAGGCGCTGCGCCACAACCTGTCCACGATGGCCCGCTGGTGCGCCCGCCACGGCGTCGAGTTGGCCCCACACGGAAAGACCCACATGTCGCCGCAGCTGTTGGCCCGGCAATTCGAGTCGGGGGCGTGCGCGGTGACGGCTGCGACCATCAGCCAGGTACGGACCTATCGGGCGTTCGGAGTGCGTGAGGTGGTGTTGGCCAATGAGATGGTCGACGCAGCAGGGCTGGCCTGGCTGGCCGCCGAGCTGGATGCCGATCACCAGTTCCGGCTGATCTGCTGGGTGGATTCGGTGCGCGGGGTGGCGTTGATGACCGAGGCGTTACGGGCGGCCGGGGCGCAGCGCCCGGTCGACGTCTGCGTGGAGCTCGGGGCGGTGGGCACCCGCACCGGCTGTCGCGACAACTCCTGCGTCGATGCGGTGGCCGCCGCGGCGGTGGCCAGTCCTCGGCTTCGTCTGGTCGGCGTGGCCGGCTACGAGGCCGCCCTTGGCCACGATGTGTCGGCCTCTGGCGTGGAACGAGTGCGGGAATACCTGGCGTGGGTGCGCGCGGTGGCGATCCGGCTGGCACCTCTGTTCGAGGTGGACGACATCCTCGTAACCGCCGGCGGCAGTACACATTTCGATCTGGTAGCCGAGATGCTGGCAGGCCCATGGCGCACGGTCCTGCGCAGCGGGGCGTATCTGACCAACGACGACGGGCTGTACCTGCGGACTTCTCCGCTGACCCGGCCGGGTGCCGAGCCGGGCGGGTTCGTGCCGGCGCTGCAGGTGTGGGCGCAGGTCGGCTCGCGGCCCGAACCAGGCCTGGCGCTGTTGATGATGGGCCGCCGCGACGTGTCGTTCGACCAAGACCTCCCTGTCCCGCAACAGATTCGGATCGGCTTTGGGTGGGCGGATCTGGCCGGGTGCGAGGTCGTCAAGCTCAATGACCAGCACGCGTTTCTGCGGCTGTCCGCCGCCGCCGAGGACGTCGTCGGAGTCGGCGACTGGGTCGCGTTCGGGGTGTCGCACCCGTGCACGGTATTCGACAAGTGGCAGCTGATCCCGGTACTCGACAGGCGCGGCCGCGTGCTCGATCTGGTGCGTACCTTTTTCTAGCGATTTCGGCGCGCAAACCGCCGATAGGCGAATGGAAACGCGCCGAAATCGCTATCTTCGGCCGCGTTGGTTGTCGCGGTTGCGTTCGTAGACCATCCGCAACCCGTCGAGGGTCAGGTGCTTGTCGTAGTGCTGCACCGTCTGCAGGTCAGGGAGCATCACCGGAGCGGTGTGCCCGGTCGCGACCACCGCCACATCGGACCCAGCGAACCCGTCGACATCGTCCCGGATCCGGTTCACCAAACCGTCGACCAGGCCGGCGAATCCGAACATCGCACCGGCCTGCATGCATTCGACCGTGTTCTTGCCGACCACTGAACGCGGTCTGGTGAGCTCGACGCGGCGCAGCGCTGCCGACCGTGCGGCCGCCGCATCCGAGGACACCTGAACTCCGGGAGCGATTGCGCCACCGAGGAATTCACCCTTGGCGGAAACGACGTCCACAACGATCGACGAGCCGAAGTCCACCACAATGGCGGCGGACTTGAATTTGGCGTATGCCGCCAGGCAGTTCACGATCCGGTCGGCCCCGACCTCCTTGGGATTGTCGACGAGCAGCGGGATCCCGGTGCGCACGCCCGGCTCGATCAATATGTGCGGCACGGCGGACCAGTACTGCTCGAGCATCAGCCGGACCTCGTACATGACCGACGGGACGGTGGACAGCCCGGTCGCGCCGGTAAGGCGCTCGGAGTCGTCGCCGATCAATCCCTCGATGGTCAGCGCCAGCTCGTCGGCCGTTACTTCCGGCTCGGTCCGAATTCGCCAGTGCTGCAAGACTTTCGCATGATCACCGGATCCGGAGATCAGCCCGACGACGGTGTGGGTGTTGCGGACGTCGATCGCCAGCAGCACGGTCAGCTCACTGTTCGCGGGGAGAGTAAATCGGTGACGTCGTCGGGCACGTAGGCCGGGTCATCGCCGAGGTCGACCTGCCGGTTGTCGGCGTCGACGAACACGATGCGGGGCCGGTATCCACGGGCCTCGCCGTCGGCCATCACGCCGTAGGCGATCAGGATCACCAGATCGCCGGGATGAACCAGATGAGCTGCTGCGCCGTTGATTCCGATCACGCCGGTGCCCCGCTGTCCGGTGATAGCGTAGGTCTCCAGCCGTGCGCCGTTGTCGATGTCGACGATCGTCACCTGCTCACCCTCGAGGAGGTCGGCAGCGTCCATCAGATCGGCGTCGATGGTCACCGAACCGACGTAGTGCAGGTCGGCGTGCGTCACCGTCGCGCGGTGGATCTTGGACTTCAACATCGTCCGGAACATCAATTTCTCCAGGTGATTTCGGGGTGATCGCCGTTGCCTCCGACGCCGGGCGGCGCAGTGTCGGTGGACAGGTCCACGGCGATGTTGTCCAGCAGTCGGGTGGCACCGAGACGGGCGGCGATCAGCAGCCGTGCCGGACCGTACCGCGGCGCCGGTTCGAGTTGCGGCCCTCGCAGTTCGAGATAGTCGACCTTGATGGCAGGCACCTCGTCGAGCACCGCGCGAGCGGCATCGAGCGCCGCATCGGTTCCGCCGGCTGCCGCCCACATACCCGCCAGCAGAGCCGACGACAGCGCACAAGCCTGTTCGCGCTCTTCGGAATTGAGGTAGCGGTTGCGCGAAGACATGGCCAGGCCATCGGACTCCCGCACGATCGGCACGCCGACGATGCGGACATCGACGTTGAGGTCATCGACCATCTGGCGGATCAGCGCCAGCTGCTGATAGTCCTTTTCGCCGAAGAAGGCACGGTCCGGGCGGACGATCTGCAGAAGCTTCAGTACCACGGTGAGCATGCCGGCGAAATGCCCTGGCCGCACAGCACCTTCGAGGTCATCGCCCAGCGCACCGGGATGCACCGTGGTCCGCGAACCGTTGGGGTACATGGCCGAGGCGCTCGGCGCGAACACCATCTCGACGTCTTCCCCGCGCAGCAGCTCGAGGTCGGAGTCGAGCGTGCGCGGATAGGCGTCGAGGTCCTCACCGGCGCCGAACTGCAGGGGGTTGACGAAGATCGACACCACGACCACCGCACCGGGCACTTTCTTGGCGGCGCGTACCAGTGCCAGATGTCCGTCGTGCAGTGCCCCCATGGTCGGTACCAACATGACTCGCCGACCGGTGTGCCGCAGCGCTCGGGTGACGTCGGAGACTGCCTCCGGCACCTGATACAGGTTGAGTTGCGCGGGAGTGAATTTCGGCGCACTCATTGCCGCCGTCCTTGTCCTGACCAGTCGGCCAACACCTCAACTACCTCCTTGGGTGCATGCGCACGCTGGGCGGTGCGCAGCGAGTTTGCGCAATAGGACTGGGCCAGTTCGGGATTCACCGTATCAAGGGCGGCCAGGTGGCCGGCGACGGCGGCCGCGTCGCCGCGGGCGACCGGTCCGGTCAGCGCCGCCTGCCCACGGTGCAAGGTGTTCTCCAATGCAGCGCGGGCCAACGGGCCGACGATCCGCTCTGCGAGGCCGCCAGGTGCGTCGACGACGAGTTCCTGTCCGAGCAACTCCTGCCCGGACAGTGCCGCGCGCAACGCATCCAGCGCATCGGCGACCACGGTGACGATGTGATTGCTGGCATGGGCCAGGGCCGCGTGATACAGCGTGCGCGCATCCTCGCGCACCCCGAACGGCTCGCCGCCGATCTCGAGGACCAGCGACTGGGCGATGGCATAGCCGATCTCGTCGGCGGCGGTGACGCCGAAGCAGCTGTCGGAGAGCCGCGCGATGTCCTCGTCGGCACCGGTGAACGTCATCGCCGGGTGGATCGCCAGCGGGATGCAGCCCTGCTCGGTCAGCGGCGCCAGGATCCCGACTCCGTTGGCACCCGAGGTGTGCACGACGATGGTGCCGCGGCGCACCGCATCCGTCACCGCCAGCCCATTCACCAGACCTGGCAGCTCGGAGTCCGGCACCGTAAGAAGCAGTAACTCGGCCCGGTCGGCGACATCGGGCACCGACAGGATCTCGGTGTCGGGCAGCCGACGTTCGGCGAGCCGGCGCGACGCCGTTGAGATCGCGCTGCACGCCACCACCACATGCTCGGCGCGCTCCAAGGCGACGCCGAGGGCGGTGCCGACACGGCCGGCCGACACGATGCCGACCTTGAGCCGGGCGGGGCGCAAGCCACCGGGGGTGCCCACGTAGCGGACCTCGGATCAATGAGTTGTTCGTTCCAGTCCTATGACAGGTACCGGACGGTCGCCACAACTCTAACTCGGGCGAATGGCGACCTAATCCTCGCGTCGACGCCGCCGGCCACCGCCGCCGGGACCACCGTTGGCCTGCAGTCGAGCCAGCAGGTCGGCGACCGACTGACCCCCGGTCTGCTCGGCGTCGCGAGCTCGTCGCCGCGGCGCCTCCTCCTCCGTGGTGCCGCGGTGCCGCGGTGGGGGTGGAGGGGTGGTCATGGCAGGTTGGCCGGAGCCGTCGACCGAGTGGCGGGATCGCGGGGCGGCGGGTTCGGGCGGTGGCTGCATGGCCGGCTCCGGCCGCGGTTGCGGCTCGGGTTCCGGCTGGGGCTGGTCGATCGGGGCGGATTCCTGCGGCGGGGTCCAGTGCCTGCCGCGCGGCTCCTCGACGGCCGACGGTGACGCCGCAGCCGACGGCACGACAAAGCCGTTGTCGGCGTTCGCCACCCAGTTACTGCCCGGCGAGCCCGGCGGCAGCCAGCGGCCGTCGGCTTCCACCGGGCGCCATTCCGACCCTTCAGGTGCCGGGGGCGGCGGCTCGGCCGCAGGTGGCTCGGGCGCCAGTGCAGCGGCTGCGGCCGCGACGTCGGGGTCTGGTTGCGGTGGCGGTGGCGGTGGTGGGGCGAACGGCCGTTCCGGCGCGGGCGCATGCTCGCCGATCTGTCCGCCATTTCCCGAAGACCGTCGGTGCGAGCCGCCGACCTCGGGTTCGGGCTCGGCACGGCGGCGACGCGGCTGCGGCTGCGGCTGCGCCTGTGAAACCAGCGGTTCCTCGGGGACGTCGATGATCGGGTTCTCAGCGGTGCGACTGCCGGTGTCCTCTGGCTGCACCGGGGTGATCCGGCTGCTCTCGACACGCCCGGGCACCGGCGGCATGGTCGTCGTGTCGCGGGTCCAGTCGGCGGTCCGGTCGCCCTCGAGCGCGGGTCGGTCGCCCAGGTCGGCGTCGAACAGAATCTCCAGGTTGGCCCGCAGTGCCGCCAGCTCCGCGCGCAGCGCGGCGACCTCGTCGGCGGCCTGCGCACGCAGCTCCGAGGCCAGCTCGCGGCGCAGGTGCGACTCGACGCTCAGCTCGTATTCACGGCGCGCCGAGATCTCCCGGTCCAGCTGCAGGTCGTAGACCAGCTTGAGATCGCGCGCCCGGGCGGCGTCGATATCGCTTTGCCTGCGGTACATGACCGACACGAAGGCGCCGATGACCGCGGCCCACAACGACAGGATGACCGCCAGCTTGAGCAGCTCGACACGGGTGGTGAAGACCAATGCGGAACTGGCCGCAATGGCAAGGACCAGCAACACCGTCAAGAGCAGCCAACCCGGCCTGCGGCCGCCGCGCCGATTCTTGGCGCCGCGGGACAGAACGGTCATGGGCTGACTGTACCCGCGCGATGTCCGTCAGCGTGTCGTCGAGCTGCGGCGATTCGCCCTTTGACCACTACTCCGGGGCGGCGTCGGGGTCGTCGGTCGGGTCGCCGGGCGACCGGCAGCAATGCTGTAACCAGAGCGCCGCGACCACCAGGGCCAGGGCGCTGAAGGCGGCGACGATGGCACCCGGCGTGTCGGCCCCGGCCACCCGCAGCTCGGTCCGGCGCGGCAACAGGTAGACCAGCACACCGACCCACCACCCCAGCATCACCGCGCCGACCCACGTGGACGCCTTAGCCACCACCACGCTCCGCGCGACGGTGAGCGGGTGCAGTCGCCCGCCGCCGACGCCGATCTGGCCGTCGCGGATCTTGGCCCGAACCGATACCGCCCACGCGCCCTCGATCGCGGCGACCGCCAGCAGCGACAGCCCGGTGAACAAGGTGATCGGCGGGAAGTAGCGGTAGAGGATATGCACCAGCAGGTAGGCCAGGATCGCTACGGCGACGGCGGCGACGGTGAGGTCGCGTTTGCGTGTCGGCCCCATCAACTACCCAGCCGCAAGACAAGAGGAGTCAAGCGCACTCCGTCGCGGTCCACCGCGTCGAGTTCGGCGAGCAAGCGGTCCACCCGCTGACTCGCACCGGCCACAGTGAGTTCGGCGTCGGGATCCACCGCCAGCCACGGCACCAGCACGAACGCTCGGAGGTGCGCCAACGGGTGCGGCAGGGTCAGGCCCTCGTCGCGGGAAAATACCTCGGTCTCGCCGTCATAACAGGTGACGAGGTCGACATCGAGGGTGCGCGGTCCCCATTTCTGCTCGCGAATGCGTTCGTTGGCGTTCTCCAAAGCCTGTGCGCGACGCAACCATTCGTGACCGTCAGCGTCGACGTCGTCGGCCACGACGACAGCGTTGAGGAACGGCCCCTGCTCGACGCCACCCCAGGCGTCGGTTTCATAGACCGGCGAAAGCGCGCGCACCGTGTCGCCGAGCCCGTCGACGACGGCTTGCAGCCGCGCCGTCCGGTCGCCGACGTTGGAGCCGATCGAGAGCACCACGCGCGTCACAACTCGCCTCCGAGCGGAACGATCTTGCCTCGCCCACCGCGGCGGGACCGGTGCGCCACCACCGCAACATCGTTGAACGTCAAGGGGATTGGCGCGCTCGGCTTGTGCACCACGACCTCGACGGCGTGCACCCGTCGGTCGTTCATCACATCGTCGGCAATCTCTCCGGCGACCGTCTCGATCAGGTTTCGGGCCGGGCCGCCGACGATCGCAGCCGCCCGCTGGGCCAGGGTGCCGTAGTCGTAGGTGTCGGCGAGGTCGTCGCTTGCGGCGGCGGCGGCGAGGTTGATCCAGACGGTGATGTCGACGATGAAGTCCTGGCCGTCGCGGCGCTCGTGATCGAAGACGCCGTGGTTACCGCGGACCGTCAGTCCGCGCAACTCGATCCGGTCAGCCATCTGCCCATGCCCCAGCCACTTTGAGTGCGTCCACGCTGGACCGCACGTCGTGCACCCGCACGCCCCAGGCGCCGTTGACGGCGGCCAGTGCCGAAATCACCGCGGTCGCGGTCTCCCGTCCGTCCGGCGGACGGATGGTGCCGTCGTTATCGGCGAGCAGCCGGCCGAGGAACCGTTTGCGGGACGCGCCGACGAGTACCGGAATTCCGGTGGCCACGAACTCCGGCAGCGCATGCAGCAACGCCCAATTGTGTTGTGCCGTCTTGGCGAATCCCAGTCCCGGATCGATGATCAGGTTCTCGTGATCGACCCCGGCTGCGACGGCGGCGTCCACACCGGCCAGCAGCTCCTCGCGCACCTCGGTGACCACGTCACCGTAGGCCGGCACCTCATGGGGATGCTCGGCACGCACCGACCGCCAGTGCATCAGCACCCACGGCACCCTGGCCTCGGCGACCATCGGGGCCATCACTGGATCGGCCTTGCCACCGGAGACGTCATTGACGATGCTGGCGCCGTTGTCCAGGGCGGCGGCCGCCACGGCCGCGTGCATGGTGTCGATGCTCACGGTGATACCTTGCGCCGCAAGTTCTTTGATGACGGGAACGACGCGCGCTGATTCCACCGCGGCGTCGATGCGTACTGCGCCCGGGCGGGTGGATTCACCCCCGACGTCGATGATCGATGCTCCCTGCGCCGCGAGGGCCAGCCCCTGTTCGACCGCACGAGCCGGGTCGAGATAGCGTCCGCCGTCGGAGAAGGAGTCGTCGGTGACGTTGACAACTCCCATCACCAACGTGCGCGGGCCGTGTGATTGCGTCATTTACGCAAGATGAGATCCAGCGCCTCGGATCGCGATGCATTGTCGGTCTTGAACTGTCCGCGGACCGCCGACGTCGTGGTGATGGCGCCCGGCTTGCGAACCCCGCGCATCGCCATACACAAGTGCTCGGCCTCGATGACGACGATGACGCCGCGCGGCTTGAGCTTGCGCATGATCGCATCGGCGATCTGCCCGGTCAGCCGCTCCTGTACCTGCGGGCGTTTGGCGTAGAGGTCGACCACCCGGGCCAGCTTCGACAATCCGGTCACCCGGCCGTCCTCACCCGGGATGTAGCCGACGTGGGCGACGCCGTGGAACGACACCAGGTGGTGCTCGCAGGTGGAGTACATCGGGATCTGCTTGACCAGCACCAGCTCGTCGTGTTGCTCGTCGAACGTGGTCGACAGCACGTCGTCGGGGTCGGTGTACAGGCCGGCGAACATCTCCTCGAACGCCCGCGCTACCCGTGCCGGGGTGTCCTGCAACCCCTGCCGGTCGGGGTCTTCGCCGACCGCAAGCAGGAGTTCACGAACGGCGGCCTCAGCTCGCGACTGATCGAACACAGGTGTCTCCAGAGTGCTCGAGTTGGGCTGCGGCATCGAAGCTCCGTTCGTCATCAACCGTTGGACGGTGGCTTCGACCGGCCCCCGTCGTCACCCGAGTCTTCCTGCGGCTTCCCATGCTGACCCGTGTGACTGGGTGAAGGATACGGCTGATAGGGCGGGTACGGCTGACCCTGTTGCGGATGCGGCTGACCCTGTTGGGGATGCGGCTGACCCTGTTGGGGATGCTGCTGGCCCCAACCCGGCTGCGGCGGATACCAATATCCGCCCTGCTGCCCCTGCTGACCATGCGGCGGCCCCTGGTGCGGGCCCTGCGGAGGCCAGCCGGGCGCGTGCCAGCCGGCCGGTGCACCGTAATCGGGCTGAGTCGATCCGGGCTGCGGCTGCTGGCCCGCGTGCGCGCCGTTGCCGTTTCCACCGTTTCCGCTACGGGGCTGCTGGGCCTGTGCCGCGGCCGATGCTTGAGCAATCGCCTTCTTGAACGCCGGCTCCGGCATTGGCTTGGGCCACGGCTCACCGCGTTCGATCGCGAGCTCGCCAGGGGTCTTGATCGGCGGCTTGTCCGACGGGATGCGCCCACCGAAGTCGTCGAACACCGTCAGCCGCGGCCGCTTGCTCACGTCACCGAAGATGGCTTCGAGCTCCTTGCGGTGCAGCGTCTCCTTCTCGAGAAGCTCACCGGCAAGGGTGTCGAGCACGTCGCGGTACTCGGTGAGGATCGCCCACGCCTCGGTGTGCGCGGCTTCGATCAGCTTGCGTACCTCGTCGTCGATGTCCCGAGCCACCTCGTGGCTGTAGTCCGACTGGGTCCCCATCGTGCGGCCCAGGAACGGATCCCCATGCTCGGTGCCGTACTTGACCGCGCCCAGCTTGGAGCTCATGCCGTATTCGGTGACCATCGCGCGGGCGATCTTGGTGGCCTGATCGATATCGGACACCGCACCGGTCGTCGGCTCGCGGAACACCAGTTCCTCGGCGGCGCGCCCGCCCATCGCGAACACCAGCCGGGCGATCATCTCCGAGCGGGTCATCAGCCCCTTGTCGTCCTCGGGAACCGACACGGCGTGGCCGCCGGTGCGGCCGCGAGCCAGGATCGTCACCTTGTAGATCGGCTCGATGTCGGGCATCGCCCAGGCCGCGAGCGTGTGGCCGCCCTCGTGGTAGGCGGTGATTTTCTTTTCCAGCTCGCTGATCACGCGGCCCTTGCGACGCGGCCCGCCGATCACCCGGTCGACCGCCTCCTCCAGCGCGGCCGCGGTGATGATGGTTCCGTTCTCACGGGCGGTGAGCAGCGCCGCCTCGTTGATCACGTTGGCCAGGTCGGCGCCGGACATGCCGACGGTGCGCTTGGCCAGCCCGTCGAGGTCGGCGTCGGGAGCCATCGGCTTGCCCGCCGAATGCACCCGCAGTACGGCCTTACGACCCGCGAGGTCGGGGCTGGTGACCGGGATCTGGCGGTCGAAGCGGCCGGGGCGCAGCAGTGCGGGGTCGAGGATGTCGGGCCGGTTGGTGGCCGCGATCAGAATGACGCCCTGGCGGTCGCCGAAGCCGTCCATCTCGACGAGCAACTGGTTGAGCGTCTGCTCGCGTTCGTCGTGGCCACCGCCCATGCCGGCGCCGCGCTGGCGGCCGACGGCATCGATCTCATCGACGAAGATGATGCACGGGCTGTTCTGCTTGGCCTGCTCGAACATGTCGCGCACCCGGGAGGCGCCGACACCGACGAACATCTCGACGAAGTCCGAGCCGGAAATCGTGAAGAACGGAACGCCGGCCTCACCGGCCACGGCGCGGGCCAACAACGTCTTGCCAGTGCCGGGCGGCCCGTAGAGCAGCACACCCTTGGGGATCTTGGCGCCCAGCGCCTCATAGCGCGACGGGTTCTGCAGGAAGTCCTTGATCTCGTAGAGCTCCTCGACGGCCTCGTCGACGCCTGCGACGTCGGCGAAGGTGGTCTTGGGCATGTCCTTGCCGAGCTGCTTGGCCTTGGACTTGCCGAAGCCGAAGCCCATCCGGCCGCCGGTCTGCATGCGGGAGAACAGCACGAAGAGACCGACGAGCAGGAGCAGCGGCAGCATGTAGACCAGCAGTGAGCCCAGGATGCTGCCCTGGTTGACCACAGTGTTGGTCTTGATGTTCTTGGCGCTCAAGGCGTTGAACAGGTCGACCCCGTACCCGGTCGGGTACTTGGTGATGACCTTGTTCGAGTTGTCGGTGTCGCCGTTGCCGTTCTTCAGCTCGAGGCGCAGTTGTTGCTCGCGATCATCGATCTGTGCGCTCTTGACGTTGTCACTCTTGATCTGCGACATCGCCACCGAGGTGTCGACGGGTTTGAAACCCCGGGTGTCGTCACTGAAATAGAAGAACGACCAGCCGAGCAACAGCACCACGGCAATCGCCGTCAGTGTGCGGATCACGTTTTTGCGGTTCATCAAGCATCGGCCGTTCCGGCCCGGTCCTTCCGATATGCGCAGCTGGGATAGTTCAGGCTACCGCTAGGACAACGTCAGCAAGTCGCGTGAGGGTTCCGCGGGGCTTTGGTTGGTGTTCGCTGTCCGCCGAACCGGCACTTCCGGGTGGTGCGAAGCTGTGCTTGGCTGGCACGGTGTCGCTGGAGACCGAACGATTAGTCGACGTCGACGGCGTCCAATTGCGGGTGGTCGAGGCCGGTGACCGCGGTGCGCCGGTGGTCGTCCTGGCGCACGGTTTCCCCGAGCTCGCGTACTCCTGGCGTCATCAGATCCCGGTTCTCGCCGCCGCCGGCTATCACGTGCTGGCCCCCGATCAGCGCGGCTACGGCGGTTCGTCGGCGCCCGACGCGGTCGAGGCCTACGACATCCACCACCTCACCGGCGACCTGGTCGCGTTACTCGACTCGGAAGTCGGCGGAGGCGCCGGCCAAGCGGTTTTCATCGGCCACGACTGGGGCGCGATGGTCGTGTGGCACACCGCGCTGCTGCATCCGGACCGGGTCCGGGCGGTCGCGGGGCTGTCCGTACCGCCGATCCCCCGGGCGCGGACCCGGCCCACCGAGCGGTGGCGGGAGAAGTTCGGCGAAGACTTCTACATGCTGCGCTTCCAGGAGCCGGGCGTGGCTGATGCCGAGATGGCCGCCGACGTGGCCGCGACCATGCGGGGGATGTTCGCCGACTTGTCACCGTCCGCACCGCCCGGCTGGATCAGCGACGACGAGTTCTCGCATTACCTGAGTGAGTTCGGCAGGACGGGGTTCACCGGCGCGCTGAACTGGTATCGCAACTACGACCGCAACTGGGAGTCGACCCCTCAGCTCGTCGATGCGCGCATCACCGCGCCCGCGCTGTTCGTCGGTGGTACCGCCGACCCGATCGGTCCGACGATGAACCCGGCCCGAGCCCATGAGGTAGTCGCCGGCCCGTACACCGAGAGGTGGATCGAGGGCGCCGGGCATTGGGTGCAGCAGGAGCGTCCCGACGACGTGAACCGAATGTTGTTGGAATTTCTACGCGAAGTGGAGTCGTCATGACGGGCAAGCCGCTGAACTTCGGAGTCTTCATCACGCCGTTCCACCCGATCGGCCAATCCCCAACCGTCGCACTGGAATACGACCTTGAGCGGACCGTTGCCCTGGATCGACTCGGGTTCGACGAGGCCTGGTTCGGGGAACACCACTCCGGCGGTTACGAGCTGATCGCCTGCCCCGAGGTGTTCATCGCCGCGGCCGCCGAGCGCACCAAACACATCAAGCTGGGCACCGGCGTGGTGTCACTGCCTTACCACCACCCGCTGATGGTGGCCGATCGCTGGGTGCTGCTCGACCATCTGACCCGCGGTCGGGTGATCTTCGGCACCGGACCCGGCGCGCTGCCGTCGGACGCCTACATGATGGGCATCGATCCGGTCGAACAGCGGCGGATGATGCAGGAGTCGCTCGACGCGATCCTGGCGCTGTTCCGCGCCGGGCCCGACGAACGCGTCGATCGGCACTCGGACTGGTTCACCCTGCGCGACGCGCAGCTCCACATTCGGCCCTACACCTGGCCGTATCCGGAGATCTCCACAGCGGCAATGGTTTCCCCGTCCGGACCACGGCTCGCCGGGCAGCTGGGCACCTCGCTGCTGTCGCTGTCGATGTCGGTGCCCGGCGGGTATGCGGCGCTGGAGGACGCCTGGGGCGTCGTCGTCGACCAGGCCGCCAAGGTCGGCCGGCCCGAACCAGATCGCTTGTCGTGGCGGGTGCTCGGCATCATGCATCTGGCCGACACCCGTGATCAGGCGATCGACGACTGCACTTACGGTTTGCAGGATTTCGCGAACTACTTCGGCGCAGCGGGATTCGTTCCGCTCTCCAACGATGTGGAGGCGGCGGAGCAGTCGCCGCGGGATTTCGTCGCCGAGTACGCCGCCGGGGGCAATTGTTGTATCGGCACACCCGACGATGCGATCGCCTACATCACCGACCTGCTGGACCGCTCGGGCGGCTTCGGCACCTTCCTGATGCTCGGCCACGACTGGGCCGACCCGCAGGCCACCTACCACTCGTATGAGCTGTTCGCCCGAAAAGTCATGCCGCACTTCAAAGGTCAGCTACACGCGCCGCGGGCCTCGCATGACTGGGCGCAGCACAAGCGCAACGATCTGTTCGGCCGCGCCGGCGAGGCGATCATGAAGGCCATCGGCGAACACGCCGGCGAGAAGTGACTTCGGCGCGCAAACCGCCGCTAGGCGAACGTGGACGCGCCGAAATCGCTGAAGGCTGAGCTACGGTGGCAGGCATGCCGATCGCCGGACGTCGTGTCGTTGTTGCGCTGGCCTCAGCGGGTGTGGCCGCCGCCGTTCTCGCCGGCTGCGATTCGGCGCCCGCGGTTCCCGCCAACCCGCGACAGGTCACCGTCCTCGGCTCCGGCGAGGTGAAAGGCGTGCCCGACACCTTGACCGCCGACGTCAGCGTCGAGGCCGCGGCGCCCGACGTCACCACGGCGATGAACCAGGCCAATGACCGTCAGAACTCGGTGCTCAATGCGCTCAACGCCAGTGGCGTCGACGGCAAGGACATCAGCACCACCCAGGTCAGCCTGCAGCCCCAATACGGTGACAACTCGATGATCACCGGCTACCGGGCGAGCAACTCGATCCAGATCAAGATCCGCAAGCTCGACACCGCCTCGCAGGTGCTGGCCAATATCGTCAGTGCCGGCGGCGACGCCACCCGGATCAACTCGGTGAGCTACTCCATCGAGGACGACGCCAAGTTGGTCGGCGACGCCAGGGCGCGGGCGTTCAACGACGCCAAGCAGCGCGCCCAGCAGTACGCCGAGCTGTCCGGGTTGTCGCTGGGCAAGATCATCTCGATCTCGGAGGCACCCGGCGGCACACCACCGACTCCCCCGGTCCCGATGCCCACGCCGCGCGGGGCGATGGCCAGTTCCGTTCCGCTGGCGCCCGGCCAGCAGACTGTGGGTTTCTCGGTGACGGCGGTCTGGGAGCTCAGCTAGTCGCCTTGCTCTCGGCAAACCCCTCAAAATCCTCCGGCGTGTACTCGCGTGCCTCCACGAGCACCATCCAGTTGCCCGAGTTGTCCCGCATCAACGCCTCGACGCCGTACGGCCGTTCCTCGGGTTCCTGAATGAACTCGACGCCCTTGGCCTTCAGCTGTTCATACGTCGCGCGGCAGTCGTCGACGGCGAGGCCCAGTCCCGGCAGACCGCCGGCGGCCTGCGCCCGCTGAAAGGCCGCGATCAGGTCGTCGGACAGTGGCTTGCTCGGGGTGGTCAGATGCACCTGGAGCTCAGGTTGATTGGGGTGAACCACTGTGCACCAACGGAAATCGGGACCGAGCTGCAGATCCTCCTTGGCCTCGAAGCCGAGGACGTCGGCATAGAAGGCGAGCGACTCATCGATGTCGCGGACGAAAACCGATACCAGCGAGATGTTTGTGATCATGCGCCCAACGCTAGGCGAGCGTCATGCCACCGGGCTTCTCCTCGATTGCGGCACCGGCAGTTGGGTACCGCTCGGCGAGGCCGGCCATGAACAGATAGCAGCCCGGGATCCGCGGCGCGCCGTCGGCGTAGCGGCGGCGAAACTCACTGGGGCTCACGCCGACCAGTTCACGGAACCTCGTGGAGAACGAACCGAGACTGGTGAAGCCGACCGTCATACAGACTTCGGTGACGGTGAGATTGGTGGCGCGCAACAGATCCTGCGCCCGCTCCACCCGACGGCGCGACAGATGCTCGGCAGGCGACATGCCGTAGGTCGCCGCGAACAGCCGCTGGAAGTGGTACTTGCTGATACCCGCGACCGCGGCGAGCTGCTCGAGATCAAGCGGCTGGTCGTAGTGCCGGTCGGCGTGATCGCGGGCCCGCCGCAGGTGGCGCAGCACGTCATCCGGGGCGCGCGTCGGCATGACAGTCAGTATGCGCCCGCGCCGAGATCGACGTCTTGCAGCGTTCTACTCGAACTTCCGCTGCGGAATGTCGGTTTGGGCGCAAAGCGGCTAGATCTGATACACCTTCGGGTGGAGCGTGCCGATGAACGGTAGATCGCGGTAGCGCTCGGCGTAGTCCAGGCCGTAGCCGACCACGAACTCGTTGGGGATGTCGAAGCCGACGTAGGTGATGTCGACGTCGGCGCGTACCGCGTCGGGCTTGCGCAACAAAGTGCACACCCGCAATGACTTGGGGTGGCGGGTGGCCAGGTTCCGTAGGAGCCACGAAAGCGTCAACCCGGAATCCACGATGTCCTCGACGATCAGCACGTCGCGGTCATGGATGTCACGGTCGAGGTCCTTGAGGATGCGGACCACCCCCGACGACGACGTCGACGATCCGTACGAGCTGACCGCCATGAACTCGAGTTGAGTGGGCAAAGGGATCGCGCGGGCCAGGTCGGTGACGAACATCACCGCGCCTTTGAGGACAGTGAGCAGCAGCAAATCCTCGCCGTTCATCGAATCCGCATAGTCGCGGCCGACGGATGCCGCCAGCTCCGCCGTGCGGGCGTGAATCTGCTCTTCGGACAACAGGACCGATTGAATGTCTCCGGGATACAGCTCGTGCGCCGACACGTCCACACTGTATCCACCAGCCGGGCGTTCCAACCAATCTCACACTGGCTGGGTGTACATCGTCAGTCTGCCGTCACGGCGGGCCGCGAACAGCCTTTGCAGTCGTCGCTCCGAGCCGACCGCCACTCCGCCCTGTCCACGCCAGGCGGTGACCAGCGCGTCGACCGCACGGATCTGCTTATCGGTCAGGTTGGCCGCGCCGCCGCGCAGTAGCCAGCCGCGGATCACCCGTCGCCGCACCGCGGTGGGCAGTGGAGCCAGGGCCGTGACGGCGACAGTCTCGCCGGTGTCGTCGAGGGACGCGGCGGCGAGGGCGTCCAGCGCGTCAGTGTCCTCCCGCAGTGCGGCGGCGGTGCGGGCCAGCGCCTCGGCGACGCCCCCGCCGAGCACATCCTCGAGTAGCGGCAGAACCTCGGTACGCAACCGCACCCGGGTAAAGCGCGGGTCATGGTTGTGCGGGTCATCCCACGGGGCGACGCCCAGTTCGGCGCACGCTTCATGTGTGGTGCCGCGGCGAACGCCCAGCAGCGGCCGGTACCACGGCGGGTCGCAGGCCCGCATGCCGGCGATCGACCGCGCGCCCGAGCCGCGGCCCAGCCCCAACAGCACGGTCTCCGCCTGGTCATCGAGGGTGTGCGCCAACAGCACCGCTGCGTCGGCGCGTGCGGCGTCGAGCGCGGCGTAGCGGGCGGCGCGGGCGGCGGCCTCCGGACCGCCGTCGACGCCCACCTGCACCCGCAACACCCGGGCGTCGACGCAGCCGACATCGTGGGCCCACCTGCGGGCGGTTTCGGCGACCTCGTCCGAGCGGGGCTGCAGGCCGTGGTCGACGATCAGGGCGGTGGTCGGCAGGGCCGCGGCCGCCGCGGCCGCCAGGGCCAACGAGTCCGGTCCGCCGGACAGCGCGACGCACCACGACGTCGCGCCGGGCAGGTGCTCGGTCGCGAAGCCGGCCACAGTGGCCCGCAGTGCGGCTACAGCACCCGGTCGATCCACCGCTGCGGATCTTCGATCTCGTCGGGCAGCGGCAGGGTCTGCGCACTGGTCCACACCGTGTTGAACCGGTCCATTCCGACCCGGTCCACCACGTGGTCGACGAACGCCTTGCCGCGGGTGTACTGGCTGAGCTTGGCGTCCACCCCGAGCAGCGCCCGCAGCAGCCGCTGAAGCGGCGGCTGCTTGCGCTGGCGGCGTTGGTCGAACCGGTTGCGAATCGTCTGCACCGACGGCACGACGGCCGGGCCGACCGCATCCATGACGTGGTCGGCGTGGCCTTCGAGCAGCGTGCCGAGCACCAGCAGCTGGTCCAGTGCCACCTGCTGCGGCTCGGACTGCACCGCGCGCATGAACCCGAGGATCCCCGCGTCGTTGGGGCCCTGCTCACCGGTGCGGCGCTTCTTCACGAAGTCCGCCAGCCGACCCACCACCTGCGTCACATCGTCGGCCGCTTCAGAGGTCAGCACGCCCAGTGCCTGCGACATGTGTTGTGCCAGCCAGGGATTGGCGGAGAACTGCACCCGGTGGGTGACCTCGTGCAGACACACCCACAGCCGGAAGTCGGCCGGGGACACCCGCAGCTGACGCTCGACGGCGATCACATTCGGATACACCAGCAGCAGCAAGCCGTCGTCGGTGCCGGTGTCGGCGAACGGGTCGTACTGGCCGAGGATCCCCGAGGAAATGAACGCCAACACCGCACCGGTCTGCGCGCCGGTGACGCGGCCGGTGATCGGGTTGCTGGGTTTGTCGGCGCCGCCGGTCATCACCCGCATCGAATCCGACGCCGCCCGGACCCAGCCCTGCCGGTCGACGATGCGCGCGTCGGCAACGGGGGCGTCGCCACCCATCCGGGTGACCTCGCGGACCGGCCCTTCGGCCTTGCGGGCGGCGGTGGCCAGTTCGTCGACGGCCTGGTTGCGGGTGTAGTCGGTGGCGGCCGGCCCCGGCCGGGCCAGCCAGGCGCCGACGTTCCCGGCGAAGGCCCAGTCGACGGCGCGCCCGACCGTCACCTGTGAGGTCATGAGCCGCACCCGCAGGTGCGCAGGACGCCGGCCAGCGCGTCTAGGGCTACCCGGCCCATCGGCCCGGCGTCGTTGGAGATGAAGGCGAATGTCAGCACCCGGCCGCTGGCATCGGTGACCACCCCGGCCAAGGAGTTGACCGCGGTGAGCGACCCGGTCTTGGCGCGCAGCCAGCCCGCCGACGACACGTTGGGCTCGCCGCCGAGAAACCGATCCGAGAGGGTGCCGCTGCCGCCGGCGATCGGCAGAACGTCCAGCAGCGGGCGCATGACCGGGTGGTCCACTCCTGCCGCAGCTTGGACCACCTCGTCGAGGGTCTTGGCCGTCAGCCGGTCCAGGGTCGACAGCCCGCTCGAGTCGAACAGTGCGACGCCGGTCATGTCCACGCCGGCACCGGACAGCTTGTTGGTGATCGCATCGACAGCCCCGACGAAGCTGATCGGACGCCCGGTCGCCTTGGCCACCTCGCGGGCGATCGACTCGGCCATCACGTTGTCCGAAGCGTTCATCATCTGCCGCAGCCGCTCGATCAGGGGCGCGCCCTGCACCGAGGCCAGCTGCCTGCCGGTCGGCGGGCCGGACGTCATGGTGACCTTGGCCGGGTCGACGCCCAGCGCGGTGGCCAGGGCCCGTCCGGCGTCCAGAGCCGGAGTTCGGGACCGGGCCGAGTCGACCGTGGTCGGCTGGATGCGGCCGGCATCGATCATCACCGACTGCATCGGGGCGATGTCGCCGCCGTCGATGTCGGCGGGATCCCAGCCGGGCGCGAAATCTGGCCCGCTGTAGAGGGAATCGTCCACCTGGACCGCCGTCGCGGTGACGCCGCTCTTGCGCACCTGCTCGGCCAGGTCGCTGATCCGGGCCGCGCCGCGATACCAAGTTTCCTGGCCGGCCGGGGCGGCCGACAGGATCGGATCGCCACCGCCGACAAGCACGACGACCCCGGGCTCGCGGGTCTGGTCGGCCGCGACGACGGTCGTGGTGAGCCGCTGGTCGCGGTTCAGCGCCAGCAGGGCGGCGCCGGTGGTGAGCGTCTTGTTGGTCGACGCCGGCAACAGGGGCACATCGGCGCGGTGCTCCCAAAGCTGATCGCCGGTCTCCGCGTCGGTGACGCGGCCGCTGAGATTGCCTAGATTGGGATCGGCGGCGGGCATCGCCAGTGCGGCGGTCAGGCCGGCGGCGGTGGGCACCGGCGCGGAATCCGACACCGCGACGACGCCCGGATCGGCGGTCACCAGCGCATGGCCGGGGCGCGCTTGTGCACTGCTGGTGTCACCGTGTGTCAGCACTGCGGCCAACGCGACGACGGCCGCGACCAACGCAACCACCGCCACGGCGAGCACCACGTGGGCCCAGCGCCACCCGCGAGTCGTGCTCATCACTCTCCTGACGATCTTCTGGCTTTCTTCGTCTCATTGTGCCGAACCACCCTGCAATGCAGGCCAGCCCGGGCGTTAGGGTAGGCCGCGTCGCCGGTCCCGGCGGGCAGGAGTGAACAAGGAGTCGCACGGTGCAGTTCGACGTCACCATCGAGATCCCGAAGGGCCAGCGCAACAAGTACGAGGTCGATCACGAAACCGGACGTATCCGCCTCGACCGCTACCTCTACACCCCGATGGGCTATCCCGCCGATTATGGCTTCATCGAGGACACCCTGGGTGAGGACGGCGACCCGCTGGACGCGCTGGTGCTGCTGCCGTTGTCGGTGTTCCCCGGTGTCATCGTCGAGGCCCGCCCGGTGGGCATGTTCAAGATGGTCGACGAGGCCGGTGGTGACGACAAGGTGTTGTGTGTTCCCGCGGGCGACCAGCGCTGGGACCACATCCAGGACATCGGGGATGTCCCGAAGGACGAACTCGAGTCGATCCAGCACTTCTTCACCCACTACAAAGATCTCGAGCCGGGCAAGTTCGTGAAGGGCTCCGACTGGGTCGGGCGTGCCGAGGCCGAGGCCGAGGTGGAGCGCTCACGCGAGCGGTTCGCGGTCGACGGCCACTGAGGCACCGCGCACTCAGGCCGCCTTGGCATTGCTCCTCGGTGCGGGGTTTCCGGTTTTGGCAGTGACAGGAGGCCTCACCCGGTTCCGGTCCGGCAAGTTCCGCAGATCCCCGCGCCCGCTCCTCGCAACTTCCTGATCACGCGGGCTGGCCGCAGCCCGCGCCTGCTTGGCTGGGCCGCGCGTGCCGACGAACTGCCTCGTCGGCGCTCGGAGCTCCCGGGGCGAGGCGCCTCCCATCGTTCTCTCGACCCGCTGCGGAGGCGGATTCTCGGACGATACGGCGGACACCGTGACCGATGACTGGTTGTCGACGGAGTTCGCCGCGGGCCGTGTCGAGGTCGCAGGCACAGTCGCGGCCCCCCGTTCTGGACTGGGCTGCTGCAGCGGATAGAACCAATTGTTGAAATCGTTGAGCTGGGCCACCTGTGTGTCGCTGAAGTGAATGCCGACGGCGCCCGCCGCGATCTCGGCGATCTGGGTCAGCGGATGCTGAGCGTGATAGACGGCATAAGTCGTCTTCCCGTCCCGGCTGTAGAAGACTTCCTTGTCCTGAATTTGATCGAGGGTCGCATAGCACTCGGGACCCATGTTCGAGTGAATGGCCAAGAACCCGGCCACGTCAACGACCAGTGAGGCCAGCGGCCGGTACCAAACCCATTGGAAATTGGCGACGGGGTCGCCGGCGATGACCACCGAGGTCACTGGCAAATCAGGACCGGTGTCGGCCGGGTTGCGGGCACCGTCGGCGGTCACCCCGATGAGATTGGCCAGGGCGCTCACAAGGGAGTGACTGGAAGCCCACTGCTTGATCCCCCACGGACTGCGCGGGTCGGAGACCAGCACGATCTGGGTTCGAGTCGGGTCGAGCAACCCGGCCGCGTAGGCCTGTTCGGCTGCATCGCCGACAGCGTCGGCGCCTTGGGAGTAGCCCGAGTACACGACGTATGGGTTGTCTGTCGCTTGCTTGAGCCCCCGCATGGTCAGCAGGTTGTGGTCGATGGCGACGTTGACGGACTCGTCGTAGGTAGGCGCGAAGATCGGCAGCCAGGCACCCGATTGGCCGGAGACGACCGGGAACAGGGACTGGGGGAACTCGACGATGGCCGTATCCAGACTGCCCCGCATTGGATCGATCCGCGGGTAGAGCGTCTTGTCATCAGTACCCGGGGTGTCCACCAGCACCGCGTCGGCGGGCACGCCGAGGTCGTCGATGAGCCAACTGGTGCTGCTGGTACTGATCTTGGCGTCACTCAGTGCGGGATAGCTGCCCGCCTCGAGACCGCTCAACACATCGACGGACGTGGGCGGGGTCTGTGCGGCTTGGGCGTAGCCGCCGGCGGACAGAAACGCCGGGCCCGCTAAAACAAGACACCCCGCGCATCCAACGGCAACCGACTCGACAGCCCGCCTGAAGATGCCCATGGCCGCACCCCCGTTCACGGCGCTCATTCGACCGCCCCCTGAGGTTAAGACGGTGCCGAAGGGCCGCTGTTGCGTTTCAGCAAAGAGATACGACGAAACATCAGAATTCGCCGGCAGCACTCGGGGTCTCTCAACCGTCGCGCCCGCGTCATCGCCATGAATTTGCCTGGCCGTAACAATGGGTAACTCGGTTGTCCTTTGGCTTTCCGATCATTATCTGGTGTTGATGCACCAGGGCATCGGTCTGGACGCCTTCAACGAGATGCCAGACCGCAAGGCTGTTCACGCACTCTATGAGTGCTGCAACAGCGTGACACTGGCGCGCGACCTGACCCGTGGACGACCGTACGACGACCGCGCCGAGCTGTTTCGCCGGGCCGACGACTTGCTGTTCTCGCTGTCGGAGTCGTCGATCGACGACATCCTGCAGGCGTACCCGCATGTCGGGCGGCGACCGCGCAGCACCAAGTCGCAGGCCGAGCAATGCTCGGTCTGGGACGAGTCTCCGGAGGTGATGGCCGAACTCGCCACAGCCGTCGCCGAATACACCGCGCACTTCGGTTTCGGCTTCGTCATGCACATCGGCGGTCTGGCCCGCGAAGCCTGCGCGGCGTCGGTCATCGCGGCGGTACGCGACCGGATGCACCACGACCCCGAAACCGAACGCAAAGTCGTGTGCAACGAGTTGTCCCGGATCAACCGCAGCCGCCTCGAGCGGATGCTCGGCCCCGACGGAGGCTACGACAACTGGGGCTAGGGTTCGTGCGTGGCCCTGTCGTTGGATCCCGAACTGCTGCCCCTCCTGCAACCGTTGATGGCAGCTGCCGCCGCCTTGGAGCCACCCGCGATCGGGGACGTGGCCACCCGCCGGGAGCGTGCGATCCGGTTGTTCCAGACGCTGGGCGCTTCCCGAGACCCGGTGGACGGCGTGGAGGTGGTGCGGCAGACGCTGCCGACCGCCGACGGCGCGGAGCTGGACATGGCGTGGTTCTTCCCCACTTCGGGACTGTCCGGTAGCGCCGTCCTCTATCTGCACGGCGGCGGCATGATCTACAGCCTGGCCGAGACCGCGCCGGCCTATGACGCGGCGGTGCGGGCCTATGTCGCGACCTCCGGTGTCCCGATGCTGCTGGTGGATTACCGTGTGGCGCCGGAACATCCGGACCCGACGCCGGTGGAGGACTGCTATTCGGCGCTGCTCTGGCTGGCCGAGAACGCGGCGAGACTCGGAGTGGACCCGGCCCGCATCGCGGTCGCCGGTGACAGCGCCGGTGGTGGCCTGGCCGCCGGGGTGAGCCTGCTGGCCCGCGACCGCGGCGGCCCGGCGCTGGCCGCGCAGCTGTTGATCTATCCGATGCTCGATGACCGCACCATCACCCCGGATCCGCAGCTACCTGCCGAGTTGCTGACGTGGAACTACGACGACAACATCACCGGTTGGGGTGCGCTGCTCGACGGCAGCGGACGGTCGGTATATGCCGCGCCCGCCCGCGCACAGGATCTGAGCGGACTGCCGCCGACCTACATCGACGTCGGCGATCTGGACATTTTTCGGGACGAGGACATCGCATATGCGGCACGGCTTTCCGCCGCAGGGGTGCCCACCGAGCTGCATGTGCATCCCGGCTGTCCGCACGCCTGGGAAGCATTGGCGCCCACTGCAGCGGTGTCGAAACGCGCGATGGCCGATCGGATCCGCAGGTTGCGTGCGATCTAGCCACCCACAATGCTTGCGGTGGTAGCGAATTCGGCAATCAGACCGGCCAGCACATCGGGCTCGTCGAGCATCGAGAAGGTGCGCGCTCCTGCGATGATCTCCAGTCGGGAGTTGGGCAGCGTGGCGGCGAGCCTGCGACCGTCGGCTTGGGGAAAGAATCCGTCATCGGCCGACCACGCGATCAACGCCGGCTTGGTGAACTGCGGCAGCTTGGCGGCGGCCTCGAGAGTCGTCTGCCGGGTCAGCGATCCGGTGAAGCGGCGCAGGTTCTCGGCGATCGCGCGGTCGCGGACGGCCGTGCGGATCCACTCGGCGGTCAGCGCATCGAGGTTGGTGTGCGCCAGCGCGCCATAGGCGCGGCGCCGAACCGTCCGCGAACGCATGCCCTGCACCGCAATTCGCCACAGCACCGGCACCTTGGCCGCGGTGATCAACGGCGCCAGGATCGGCGGCGGAAAATGCTCGAACGCATCACAACTGGTGAGTACCAAGGCGCCGAGCCGATCGGGGAACTCAGTGGCCACGACCTGCGCGACGGCTCCCCCGGTGTCGTTTCCGACGAGCACAACATCGTCGAGCCCGGCCTTGTCGAGAAACTCGGCCACCATGGCCGCGACGCCGCGCATGGTCATGTCCGCACTCGGTCGCATCGCCGTCTGGTGCGCACCGAGCGGCCAGGTCGGCACGATGCACCGCAGTCCGTGCCGGGCCAGCCGGGTGCTCAAGGGCCGCCACAGCGACCCGCCCATCGCGTACCCGTGGATGAAGACCAGCGGCCTGCCGGTCGGCGGTCCGGCCGTTTCGTAATGGATGGTTCCGCTACTGAGCTCTACGGTGTGCATGACGATCTCCTTCGAGTTGACTAACAAACAGACAGCCTGCACGTAAGATACCGACAGGATGTACGGAAATACAAGAGATGGCTACCAGACGGACCCAGGCGCAGCGCTCCGCGGCAACACAGGACGCGCTGCGTGCCGCCGCGCGCAAACTCTGGGGTGAACGCGGTTACGCCGACGTCGGGACGCCGGAGATCGCCCAGCGCGCGGGTGTCACCAGGGGCGCGATGTATCACCAGTACGCCGACAAGTCGGCATTGTTTCTCGACGTCGTCGAGTCCGTCGAAGCCGACGTGATGAACCGGCTGGCCGCAGCCGTCGTCGCCCAGGAGCCGCCGACACCCTCGGCTGCGCTGCATGCCGCGGTGGATGCCTGGCTCGACATCAGCTCCGAGCGGGAGATCCGTCAGCTGATCCTGCTCGATGCACCAAATGTATTGGGTTGGAATGGCTTTCGGGATATCGCAGAGCGCTACAGCCTGGGCATGACGGAGCAACTGCTACAGGCTGCGATGGATTCCGGCGAACTCGCGGCGCAACCAGTGCGCCCGCTGGCGCACATTCTCATCGGGGCTCTCGACGCCGCCGCGTTGACCATCGCGCACTCCGAGGACACCGACCGCACCGGCGTCGAGGTCCGCAACGCGTTGCACGGCATCGTCAACGGCATGCTCGCCGGCCGGCCCTAGCCGGCCGCCCACTGCTTGGCTTGCTCGAGCCCGTCGAGACCGAACACCGCGACCTCGCCGGGGATCAACCAACCCACGACGTGAATGGTGTGGGCCACCCACTCCTTGTCACTGACCACCGCGACGCGCTTGAAGGCGGAGTGGCGGGAGAACAGCGTGCCCAGGCCGAGTTTGAGGTCCTCGACCAGACCGCCAGGGCCGAACCCCTGGTAATCCGAATCGATGACCTCGACGATTCTGATGTCCCCGCCGGCTTTCAACAGCTCGTCCATCGTCGGCTTGAACGCTTTCAGGTCGTCGCCACTCACCCGGCCCGACACCCGGATCCCGGTCACACCCTGCGGCATGTCGGAAAGAACTTCGATCATCCGCTCAGCGTAGAACCGTGCGGGTTCAGGCGGCAGAGATCCGCAACCGATCCTGAATCCGGCTCAGTGCGGCGCGTGCCCGCAGACGCAGGTCATCGCCCGGACAGATCGGGATCAGCGTGACACCGTCGGCGACCCCGGCAACGTACAAGTCGGCTACCAGACCGGCCAGCCCGTCGAGCGTTCCCGCGTAGCGCACACCGTCGGCATCGCCGTGATCGGAGATCGCCGCCAGCGCCGTGCGCGGATCATCGGCAACCGACACGGCCAGATCGAGCACCACGGCGACGTCACTGGGCAGCCTGCGGCGGCGGCGTGCCGCCTCCTGTAGGTCCGGGGCGCTCAACCGCACCACCGGGCGCGCACCCGCGGTCAACTCGGTCCAGACACCACCGGTCTCGGCAATGAACACGCGCAACTCCGGCATGTCGGCCACGCTAAAACCACGGGGAAACACCGGCAATGGTTCCATTCATCAGGACGCGAAGGGTACGACTGCGCTTATATCCACGAGTCGCTTCCCTCCAGCCCGCCGGTACCCCCTCAGCGTTTGTTGACCACCCGGGTCCTGATCAAGCTGGCCACCATGGTCAGGAACAGCGTCAGCACGATCACGGCCAAACTCAACAACGTTGGGATCTCCGGAACGGGGACGTGCTCGCCACCATTGATGAACGGCAGCTCGTTTTCGTGCAGCGCATGCAGCACCAGCTTGACCCCGATGAAGAACAGGATGAACGCCAGGCCCTGCGACAGGTACACCAGCCGGTTGAGCAGATCGCCGAGCAGGAAGTACAGCTGCCGCAACCCCATCAGCGCGAAGAGGTTTGCGGTGAACACGATGTACGGCTCACGGGTCAGGCCGTAGATCGCCGGGATGGAGTCCAGCGCGAACAGCAGGTCGGTGGTGCCCAACGCGACGATCACCAGGAACATCGGGGTCATCAGCCGCTTGCCGCCCTCTTTGAGGTAGAGCTTCAGGCCGTCCCATTTGTCGGTGGTCGGAACGTACTTGCGGGCGAGGCGCACCACGGTGTTCTCGGCGTCGTCGTCGTGCTCGGTGTCGCGAACCAGCCTGATCGCCGTGTACAGCAGGAACGCGCCGAAGATGTAGAACATCCACGAAAACTGTTGGATGGCAACGGCACCCAGCGCGATGAAGATCCCCCGGAAAATCAGCGCCAGGACGATGCCGATCAGAAGCGCCTCTTGCTGATAGACCTTCGGCACTTTGAAGCTCGCCATGATGATGATGAAGATGAACAGGTTGTCCACCGACAGGCTGTATTCGGTGAGCCAGCCCGCGAAGAACTCCAGGCCGAACTGGCTGCCGTGGAAGTTCCACACCCACAGCCCGAACGCGATGGCCAGGCCGATGTAGAACGTCAGATAGATAGCGCACTCACGCATCGTGGGTTCGTGCGGGCGTCGCGCGATGAAGATCACATCGAACAGCAACACAGCGACCGTCACGCCGATGGTGATGAACCATTCAAGCGAAGACACATTCATATACCGACCTCCGGGCGTCGACAAAACGTCCGAGGTCTCTTCCGCCGCTGCGAGAGCGGCCCGCGGCACCGGACGACCGACGTTGGCCGCCGTGGTGACGACACCGCGACGAAGGAATACTCCCCTCGCACAGCAGTCTGTCAGGTCCGCGGACAGGTGGGCAAACCGGGCACAGGATCGGCCGCGTGTACCGGCCGCGTCCGGCACCGGGATGTCAACGACGCGGCCTAGGATCCTCGTCGTGGCGACGCCGGAGATCCCCCCGCAGTATCTGTTGTCGGAGCAGGCACCGCCGCCGCGCACCCTCATCGACATCCTCTACGAGACCGCCAATCGCTATCCCGAGGCCGCCGCGATCGACGACGGCACGGTGCAGCTGACCTACGCCGAGCTGATCGCCGACATTGACGAAAGCGTCGACTGGCTGGCCGCTCGCGGCATCGGTCGTGGCGACCGGATCGGTATCCGGATGCCGTCGGGCAGTTATGCCCTGTACGTCGCGATTCTGTCGACGCTGGCGGCCGGCGCGGCTTACGTCCCGGTCGACGCCGACGATCCCGATGAGCGTGCCGAACTGGTCTTCCACGAGGCCGGCGTGGTCGCGGTCATCACCGAGGCGGGTCTGACGCGCGGGCCGGGCTCGTCCCGCGGCTGGCGCGCGGCCGCCCCCCTGGGTCGCGACGACGCGTGGATCATTTTCACCTCTGGATCCACCGGAACCCCCAAGGGCGTTGCCGTCACGCACCGCAATGCTGCGGCGTTCGTCGACGCCGAAGCGCGAATGTTCCTCCAGGACAATCCGATCGGACCGGCGGACCGGGTGCTTGCCGGTCTGTCTGTGGCGTTCGACGCCTCCTGCGAGGAGATGTGGCTGGCGTGGCGTTACGGCGCGTGCCTGGTGCCCGCGCCACGCGCCCTGGTGCGCAGCGGCATGGACCTCGGGCCATGGCTGGTGGCGCGCGACATCACCGTGGTGTCGACGGTGCCCACACTGGCTTCGCTGTGGCCGGCCGAGGCGCTGGAACAGGTGCGGCTGCTGATCTTCGGCGGCGAGGCCTGCCCGCCCGAACTGGTCGAGCGACTCGCGGTCGACGGGCGCGAGGTGTGGAACACCTACGGCCCGACGGAAGCGACGGTGGTGGCCAGCGCGGCCCGGCTCGACGGGCGTCCCGGCGGGCAGGAGCGCAGCGACCCGGGGTCAAGGCCGGTTCCGGTGAGCATCGGTCGCCCGCTTACGGGCTGGGATCTGGCGGTGGTCGACGCCGGCGGTGCACCGGTCGCCATCGGTGAGGTCGGTGAACTGGTGATCGGCGGCGTCGGCCTGGCCCGTTACCTGGATCCGGAGAAAGACGCCGAGAAGTACGCACCGATGCCGACGCTGGGGTGGACCCGCGCCTATCGCAGTGGCGACCTGGTCCGGCTGGAAGCCGACGGACTGTACTTCCAGGGTCGCGCCGACGATCAGGTCAAGGTCGGCGGCCGGCGCATCGAACTTGGCGAGGTCGACTCGGCGCTGGTGAACCTGCCCGGGGTCAGCGGCGGCGCCGCGGCGGTACGGCGCACCACCAGCGGCACCCCGATGCTGGTGGGGTATGTCGCCAGCGCCAACCCCGATTTCGACCTGGCCGCCGCCCGTACTCAACTCGCGCAGGCCCTGCCCGCCGCGCTGGTACCCCGCTTGGTGTTGCTCGACGAGCTGCCGACCCGGACCTCGGGCAAGGTCGATCGCAACGCACTGCCCTGGCCGCCGCCGGGCCATCAGGACTCCGAACCCGACCTGGGCGGCATCATGGGCTGGTTGGCGGGGTTGTGGCGCGACGTCCTCGGCGCGGTCGTCGAGGGTCCGGAGGCCGACTTCTTCGCTCTCGGCGGCGGCTCGTTGTCCGCGGCTCAGCTGGTGGTTGCGCTGCGCGAGCGCTACCCACAGCTGACCGTCGCCCAGCTCTACGACCACCCCCGGCTCGGGTCGCTGGCCGAATTCCTGGAAGAGCAGAAGCCACCCGCCGCGGTCACCCCGCGCGACGTCAAGCCGACGCCGGTGTCGACGCAGGTCGCCCAGCTGCTGCTGTCGGTGCCGTTGGCCACCCTGACCGGGCTGCAGTGGGTGACCTGGCTGGCGCTGATCAACAATGTGGCCGCCGCCGTGCATCCGCTGCCATGGCTGGCGCCGGTCGGCTGGTGGCTGGTGGCGGTGGCGTTCATCTTGTTCATCACCCCGATCGGGCGGATGAGCATCGCCGTACTGGGCGCGCGCACGCTGCTGTCCGGGCTCGAACCGGGCACCTATTGCCGCGGCGGATCCGAGCACCTGCGGGTGTGGCTGGCCGAACGGCTGGCCGACGCCAGCGGCGCCGAGAACCTCGCTGGTGCGCCCTGGCTGGTGTACTACGCACGGGCGCTGGGTAACAAGGTCGGCAGCGGCGTGGATCTGCATTCGGCGCCTCCGGTGACCGGCATGCTGCGGCTCGGTCACCGGGTGTCCATCGAACCGGAGGTCGACCTGACCGGGCACTGGATCGACGGCGACCTGTTCCACGTCGGCCCGATCAGCGTCGGCAACGACGCCAGCATCGGGGCGCGCACCACCCTGTTCCCCGGGGCAGTCGTCGGAAAGAACGCCGATGTGGCGCCAGGCTCCGGCGTCGTCGGCAAGGTGAAGAACGGGCAGTACTGGAAGGGCTCACCGGCGGTGAAGTCCGGCAAGGCCCGTCATCCGTGGCCGCAGCACCGCCCGCCGCGTGCGGCCCTGTGGGTGGCCGCCTACGGGGTGACGTCGATGCTGCTCGGCGCGGTGCCGCTGGTGGCGCTGGCCATCGGCCTGGGGGTGCTGGTGTGGCCGGCCCGCCACAGTGCGACGCTGAGTTCGGCCATCGCGGCGGCCGCGCCATGGATTCCGGTGGCCGCGCTGGTGTCTCTGGTCTTCTACGCCGCGATCACCGTGCTGAAGGTGCGGATCCTCGCGATCGGACTGCGCGAGGGCTATCACCCGGTGCGCAGCCGGGTGGGCTGGCAGCTGTGGACCACCGAACGGCTGATGGACGCCGCCCGCAACTACCTGTTCCCGCTGTACGCCAGCCTTCTCACTCCGTGGTGGCTGCGAGCGCTCGGCGCCAAAGTCGGACGCAACACCGAAATCTCGACGGCGCTGCTGACACCGAAGTTCACCGTCGTCGAGGACGGCGCATTCCTGGCCGACGACACGATGGTCGCCTCCTACGAGCTCGGTGGCGGGTGGATCCACGTCGCCAAGGCCACTGTCGGGAAGCGGGCGTTCCTGGGCAACTCCGGTATCACGCAGCCGGGCCGCCGGGTCCCCGATGATGGTTTGGTGGCGGTGCTTTCGGCTGCCCCGCACAAGGCGAAGGCCGGTTCGTCGTGGCTGGGCAGCCCGCCGATCCGGTTGCGACGCCGCGCCGACGAAGCCGACGCATCGCTGACCTACAGCCCGCCGATGCGGTTGAAAGTCATGCGTGCCGCCGTAGAGACCTGCAGGCTGATCCCGGTGATCGTCACCTTCGCGATCGGGGTCGCAGTACTGGCCGCACTACAGGCACTGGCGCTGGAATTCGGTTATGGCTGGGCGGCATTGGCCGGTGGCGTCGTACTGCTGACGACCGGTGCCGTCGCCGGCGGGATCGCAGTAGCCGCCAAATGGCTTGTAGTGGGTCATATCCCGGCCGGTGAGCAACCACTGTGGTCCTCATTCGTGTGGCGCAACGAGGTGTCGGACACCTTCGTGGAGACGGTGGCCGCTCCGTGGTTCGCCCGCGCCGCAAGCGGCACCCCGGTGATGAACCTGTGGCTGCGGGCGCTGGGCGCGAAGATCGGCCGGGGCGTGTGGTGCGAAACCTACTGGCTGCCCGAAGCGGATCTGGTGACACTGCATCGCGCCAGCACGGTCAACCGCGGCTGCGTGGTGCAGACGCATCTGTTCCACGACCGGATCATGCGCATGGACACCGTCGTGCTCGACGAGGGCGCCACGCTGGGCCCGCACTGTGTGGCGCTGCCGGCCGCCAGGCTCGGCGCCGGCGCCACCGTCGGCCCCGCATCGCTGGTGATGCGCGGCGACGAGGTGCCGCCGTCGACTCGCTGGCAGGGCAATCCGATTGCCCCCTGGGTTGCTTCGCGGAAGAAGTCACGTGACGAGACCACCTCGCGTAAAGCCGAGGACAACGCCGCGTGAAACAGGCCGCCAAAAAGGCCGCCAAGAGAGGCGGCCAACCCGTCATCGACCCGTACCTGCCCAACAACGGCAACTTCGGTTATCGGGTATCGCGCTACGAACTCGACCTGGAATACAAGGTCGCGATCAACCGGCTGACCGGCACCGCCACGATCACCGCGGCAACGCTGGCGTCGCTGAAGACGTTCACCCTGGACCTGTCCGACGCTTTGTCGGTGTCGAAGGTGACGGTGAACGGCCGCCGCCCGTCGAACTTCTCGGCCTCCAACGGAAAGCTGCACGTCACCCTATCTGCGCCGCTGCCGGCGGGCGCGGCGATGTCGATCAGCGTTCGATACGGCGGGAACCCGCGTCCGATCCGGAGCCACTGGGGAGAAGTGGGTTTCGAGGAGCTGTCGAACGGCGCGCTGGTCGCCGGACAGCCGAACGGGGCGGCGTCGTGGTTTCCCTGCGACGACCATCCGAGCGCCAAGGCCAGCTTCCGCATCCAGATCAGCACCGACAGCCCCTACCGTGCGCTGGCCAACGGAGAGCTGGTGTCACGGCGGGTCCGCGCCGCGCACACCGTGTGGACCTACGAACAGCCGGAGCCGACGTCGACCTATCTGATCACGCTGCAGATCGGCATGTACGGCACCCACAAGCTGCCCAAATCCCAGGTGCCGATGCACGCAGTGTTGCCCGACCGGCTGCGTCCGGACTTCGACCACGACTTCGCCCGGCAGCCGCAGATGATGAAGCTGTTCGTCAACCTGTTCGGCCCGTACCCGTTGAGCCACGGTTACACCGTCGTGGTGACCGAGGACGATCTCGAAATACCGCTTGAAGCACAAGGTATTTCGATCTTCGGTGCCAACCACTGCGACGGCAAGCGCGGTACCGAGCGGCTGATCGCCCACGAGTTGGCCCACCAGTGGTTCGGCAATAGCGTGACCGTACGGCGTTGGCGCGACATCTGGCTGCACGAGGGATTCGCCTGCTACGCCGAATGGTTGTGGTCAGAGCACTCCGGCGGACGCACCGCCGATCAGTGGGCCCATCACTATCACGCCAAGCTGGAGTCTTCGCCGCAGAATCTGCTGCTGGCCGACCCCGGACCGCGCGACATGTTCGATGACCGGGTCTACAAGCGCGGCGCGCTCACGTTACACGTCCTGCGCCGGACCCTCGGTGACGAGAACTTCTTTCCGCTGCTGCGTGATTGGACCAGCCGACACCTGCACAGCACCGTGGTGACCGATGACTTCACCGGCCTTGCCGCCAACTACGCCGACGTCTCACTGCGTCCGCTGTGGGATGCCTGGCTGTACTCCACCGAGGTGCCGCGACTGTGACGGACGCGGGCGCCGGCACCGGGGCGATCACCCGCAGCAGCGTAGCCAGGGTCGGTGCGGCCACGGCGATCTCGGCGGTGTGCGGGTACGCGGTCCTCTATCTGGCCGCCCGCGCACTCGACCCCGCCGGCTTCTCGGTGTTCGGCGTGTTCTGGGGCGCGTTCGGGTTGGTCGGTGGTGCGGCGTACGGGTTGCTGCAGGAGGCCACCCGGGAAGTGCGCTCGGCGGGCTACGTCGAGATCGTGGAGGGACCCCGCACCCACCCGATGCGGGTCGCGACGGCCGTCGGCGTGGTGGCCGCACTCGTCATGGTGGGCACGTCGTTCCTCTGGGCGCCGCACGTGTTCAGTCAGTCCCGGTTACTGTCGGTGGTTCTGCTCAGCGTGGGCCTGGCCGGCTTCTGTATCCACGCAACGCTTTTGGGCCTGCTCGCGGGGACTGGGCGGTGGGGCGGTTACGGGGTCCTGATGGTCACCGACGCCGTCATGCGGGTGGTGGTCGCCGTAGCCGCGTTCGCGGTGGGCTGGGGCCTGGACGGATTCCTGTGGGCGACGGTCGCCGGTGCGGTCGGGTGGCTCCTGTTGCTGGCGGCGTCACCGGAAGCACGCACGGCGGCCGGTCTGCGAACCCCCGGCAGCACCCCGACGTTTCTGCGTGGCGCCGGGCACTCGATTGCCGCGGCCGGCGCGAGCGCCGTCCTCGTCATGGGATTTCCGGTGTTGCTCAAGGCGACCTCCGGCGGTGACCTCGGCGCGGCCGGCGGTGTGGTGATCCTGGCGGTGACGCTGACCCGCGCACCGCTCCTGGTGCCGCTCACCGCGATGCAGGGCAACCTGATCGCACACTTCGTGGACCACCGCGGCCACCGGCTCAAGGCGTTGATCGCTCCGGCGGCCGTCGTACTGGTGCTCGGCGTCGTCGGGGTAGTGGCCGCCGGACTGCTCGGGCCGTGGCTGATCCGGGTGGCGTTCGGCGACGAGTACGGTCCCGGCGGAGTGCTGCTGGCCTGGCTGACCGCAGGCGCGGTGGCGATCGCGCTCCTGACGGTCACCGGTGCCGCAACGGTGGCCGCCGGTTTGCACCGGGCGTACTCGATCGGCTGGGTCGGGGCCACGGTCGTCTCGGCGGCCCTACTGAGCCTGCCGATGCATCTGACCGATCGCACCGTGGTCGCCCTGCTGTGCGGACCGGTGGTCGGAATAGTCGTCCACCTGGCCGCACTGGGCCGCGCCGCACGCTGAAGCGTCGGTTCGCGGCGTGTACCTTGTGGGACATCGACACGCCTTACCCCGACGCCTGGATCATCGTGCCGGCGTTCAACGAAGCGCAGGTCATCGCCGATGTCATCGCGGACCTGCGCCAAGTCTTCGACCACGTGGTGTGCGTCGACGATGGCAGCAAGGACGACACCGCCGACATCGCACTGCGCGCAGGTGCCCACGTGGTCCGCCATCCGGTGAATCTGGGGCAGGGTGCGGCCATTCAGACCGGTGTCGAATACGCCCGTAGCCAACCCGGCGCTGCGGTGTTCGTCACGTTCGACGCCGACGGGCAGCACCGCGTCAAGGACGTCCTCATGATGATCGACCGGCTGGCCAAGGGCGACGTCGACGTCGTGATCGGCACCCGCTTCGCCGGCACCACCCTCAGCCATACCCCGCCGCTGAAGCGGCTCGTCCTGCGTGCGGCCGCCATGCTGAGTCCGAGTAGTCACCGGCTACACCTGACCGACTCCCACAACGGGCTGCGGGTGTTCAACAAGACCGTGGCCGACAACCTCAACCTCACGATGAACGGCATGAGCCATGCGACCGAATTCATCACGTTGATCGTCGAAAACCATTGGCGGGTAGCCGAAGAGCCCGTCGAGATCCTCTACACCGAGTACTCGATGTCGAAGGGTCAGCCCCTGCTGAACGGGGTGAACATCGTCTTCGACGGGTTCCTGCGCGGAAGGATGCGCCGATGAACTGGATCCAGGTACTGCTGATCGCCGCGGTGATCGCGCTGCTGGTCTACCTGCTGCGGTCTCGCACCAATGCCAAAGCCAAGGCATGGGTCAAGGTCGGCTATGTGATGTTCGTGATCCTCGCCGTCTACGCGATCCTGCGGCCGGATGACACCACGGTGCTGGCGAACTTTCTCGGGGTTCGGCGTGGTGCCGACCTGATCACCTATTCGCTGATCATCGCTTTCGTGTTCACCACGATGAGCACATACCTGCGGTTCAAGGAGCTCGAGCTGAAGTACGCGCGGCTGGCCCGAGCGGTCGCGCTCGAGGGCGCGCGGACGCCGGAGCGTTAGCTCCGGAAGTAGTCCACCGTGCGGGCTATGCCCTCTTCGAGGCGCACCTGAGGCCGCCAGCCCAGCACCATCTCGGCTTTGCGGACATCCAGGCATGACCGCTTCAGATCACCGAGGCGCGCCGGCGCGAACTCCGGGTCGTCGGCCACCCCGACCACCTTGGCGACCACCGAGTGCAGCTGCCGATCACTGGTCTCCACGCCGGTGCCGACGTTGAACCGCTGCCCGCAGCCGCCGGCGCCGGAGGCCCGGACGAAGGCGTCGACGACGTCGTCGACGAAAACGTAGTCGCGGGTGTTGGAGCCGTCGCCGTAGACCTTGGTGGGCCGGCCGGACAGCATCGCATTGGCGAAGATCGCGACGACACCGGCCTCGCCGTGCGGGTCCTGGCGTGGGCCATAAACATTCGATGGCGCGATGAAAGAGCAGTCCACGCCGTAGAGGTGGCGGAAGGTGTTGAGGTAAATCTCGCCGGCGACCTTGCTGGCCGCATAAGGCGAGGCGGGATCGACCGGAGTGCTCTCATTGACCGGAAAGTTCGTCGGCGCACCGTAGATCGACCCGCCCGACGAGGTGTGGACGACCTTGCGGACCCCGGCGCGGCGGGCCGCCTCGGCCAGCCGCACGGTCCCGACGACGTTGACCGCCGCGTCGAACTCCGGCTCCTCCACCGAGCGACGCACATCGATCTGCGCGGCCAGATGGTGGACGACTTCGGGCTTGTGCTTGTCGAACAGCCCGATCAGATCCGCACTGGCGATGTCCGCCTCGACGAACTCGAACCGCTCGTTGGTGTCTGCCCCCGCCAGGTTCTCGGTGCGCCCGCGGCTCAGATCGTCGAGCCCGACGACGGTATGCCCGTCGGCGAGCAGGCGATCGACCAGCGTCGACCCGATGAAGCCGGCGGCCCCCGTGACCAGTACCTGCATGGCGGTCACCCTACCGGCAGGTGAGTACAGTCGACGCGATGGCAGTTCCGACCCGGGTGGCGCGCATGCCACCGGTGGCTGCTGCTGCCGTCGTTCTCATCGCCGTGCAACTGGTGGTCCGCGCGATCCTGGCGTTCGGTGGTTACTTCTACTGGGACGACCTGATCCTGGTGGGCCGGGCGGGCACCCAGGATCTGCTGTCGACGTCATACCTGTTCGACGACCACGACGGGCACGTCATGCCCGGCGCATTTCTGGTGGCCGGGTTGATCACCCGGTTGGCGCCGCTGGTGTGGGCGTGGCCGGCCGCCAGTCTGGTGGTCCTGCAGTTGCTGGTGTCGCTGGCACTGCTGCGTGCGCTGTACGTGATCCTCGGCTGGCGTCCGGTGTTGTTGATTCCGTTGTGCTTCGCCCTGTTCACCCCGTTGGGTGTGCCCGGATTCGCGTGGTGGGCCGCGGCGTTGAACTCGCTGCCGATGCTGGCCGCGACGGCATGGGTGTGTGCCGACGCAATCCTATTGGTGCGCACCGGGAATCGGCGCTATGCGATCACCGCTGTACTGGCCTACTTCGGCGGCCTGCTGTTCTTCGAGAAGGCGGCCGTCATCCCGTTCGTCGCGTTCGCGGTGACCGCGCTGCTGTGTCACGTGCAAGGCGACGTCACCGCGCTGCGCACGGTGTGGCGACGCGGCCTGAGACTGTGGGTGCCCGCGCTCGCGGTGACGGCGGTGTGGGTGGCGGTCTACCTGTTCGTCGTCGACCAGCGGCGCTGGAGCTCGGATCTGGCGATGATGTGGGACCTGTTGTGCCGCTCGGTCACTCACGGGATCGTGCCGGGACTGGCCGGCGGCCCCTGGGAGTGGCAGCGGTGGGCGCCGGCCTCCCCGTGGGCGGTTCCGCCGCTGTCGGTGATGGTCCTGGGCTGGCTGGTGCTGGCCGCGGTCGTGGCGGTGTCGCTGGTACGCAAGCGGCGCATCGGCTTGGTGTGGCTGGTGGCCGTCGGGTATGCGGTGGCCTGTCAGATCCCGATTTATCTGCTGCGATCGTCGAAGTTCACCGCCCTGGAGCTGGCCCAGACCCTGCGGTACTTCCCCGACCTGGTGGTCGTGTTGACATTGCTTGCCGCGGTGGCGTTCTGCGCACCTAACCGCGGCTCGGCGTGGCTGGACGTGTCGCGATCGCGCACCGCTGCGGTGGTCGTCGTCGGGGTGGCGTTCGCGGCCAGCAGCCTGTATTCGACGTCGACATTCCTGACGAGCTGGCGCGACAACCCGGCACAGCCCTACCTGCAGAACGCGATTCGCGGGCTGTCGCAGGCGCGGGCGTCCTCGCCGGCGCCGCTGCTGGACCAGGAGGTCGACCCATTGGTGCTGCAGCGCGTCGCCTACCCGGAAAACCTGGCCAGCCACATGTTCGCCTTGATCCGCGACCGGCCCGAATTCGCCGGATCCACAACGCAATTGCGCATGCTCGACAGCAGCGGTCGGCTGGTGGATGCCATCGTCACCTGGACGCGCACAATCGTCGCGGGTCCCCAGCCCGGCTGCGGCTACTTCGTCCAGCCTGATGCTCCCGTTCGGATGCCGCTGGACGGACCACTGCTGCCCGCGGACTGGACAGCTGAGATCAACTACCTGGCCAACAGCGACGGTTCGATGCTGATGTCCCTGAACGAGGGACCCGAGACCAAGGTGGCCGTGCACCCCGGGCTGAACCGGGTGTTCGTCCGACTGCCCGGGGCCGGTGATGCGATCACCGTGCGCGCATCGACCGCTGCGCTGTCGTTGTGCCTGGCGTCGGGACCCGTCGGGTATCTGGCGCCGCGACAGTAACGCCACGGCGGCCGACGATAGGATTTCCCGCCCTCTCGTTACTGTCGGCGGCGGCCGGTATGCCAAAGTGCTTTGCATGTCTAACTTGCGCGAGGATGGTTTACGTGTTTTCCGGGAGATGCTGCCCGGGACCCTGCCCGACGGAGAAGTCGACTTCGGCGGCGGTTTCGCCCCCGAACTGATGGATATCGGCGTCGAGAGTGTGTTCGGCCGGCTGTGGTCTCGCGAAGGGCTAAGCCGCCGCGACCGCAGCCTGGTGACGCTGGGGATTTTGATCGCGTTGCGCGCCACCGAGGAGATGAACGCGCACTTCCGCATCGCCAGGCAGAACGGCCTGTCCGAGGACGAACTGGCCGAGGTGATCTATCACGCCAGCGGTTACGCCGGCTTCCCCGCGGCGGCCACAGCCCGCAATATCGCCGCCGAAGCGCTCGGCGAGCAGTAACCGCTGGCGCTATGTCGTTTCCCGAGCGCGTTTCGTTAACAGCTTTGCGGATATTCACAGCGAACTAATCTCAGAACGTCTTCCGCCCAGAGATCTAAATCACCGATCTCCGGTCGAATTTGCATTGTCTTGTCTTATAACGGTTTAGGGCGTCGGCGCACGGGCAAACCTCACTGTGAGGTCGGGGGAACCGTTTAACGCAATACCGCGTAGCAAACGGCTATCAGTGAGAATGCAATCAGTGCAGGAGGTTCACGCAGTGGACATCAAGAAAATCGCGGCAGGCGCCGCAACCGCAGGTGTGCTCGGACTTGGCGGGCTTGGAGTCGGCGCGGGGCTGGCACAGGCAAGTCCCCCAGTGCCCCCGAACCCGGGACACTCGGATAACGGGAATGGGAACGGAAACGGTCATGACCAGTGGCCGACGACGATCACCGGGCCTGGCGTGAACTTCGGCGCACCGGGTAACCCGCTGCCCCCGGGACAGGGCTTCCTGCCTCCTCCGGGACACGGTGGACCGGCGCTGGACGCCCGGATCTTCTACCCCCACATTCCGGACTGGGTGAACGTGGCAGTGCCGACGGACATTCCGGTGCCGGAGCTGCCGGACTGGGCAGCGAATCTGGGTCTGCAGGCGGTGTTCAACCCTGAGCTGAACGCCTGGGGCGTCTGGGACGCTGCAGCCAGCACATTCGTCCGGATCTGACGAACCTAAAAACCGAGACAGCCGCCTCACCCGATGGGTGGGGCGGCTGTTTCGCGTAGTGCTGGAGCCACCTAGGAGAATCGAACTCCTGACCTATTCATTACGAGTGAATCGCTCTACCGACTGAGCTAAGGTGGCGCGGCCCGGCAAGGACCGAGCAGTGAGTCTACAGGTCCGAGCGCAATGCCTGACCCACGGTGGCCACCATCGCATCGACCGCGAACTTGGGCTTGACGTTGATTGCCAACGCCTCCCGGCACTCCAGCACCGCTTCGATACAGCGCAGCAGCCGATCGGGGGAAGCGTGTGCGGCCAGCGCCGCCACCCGCTCGGCCATATCGGGGTGATTCGGCGCGACCGAGCCGGCACCGTTGGCCACCAACAGCGCGTCGCGGAAGTACGTCGCCAGGTCGATCAGCGCGCGGTCCAGGGCGTCGCGTGAGGCGCGGGTTTGCCGGGATTTCTGCCGCCGTTCGAGGTCCTTGATCGCACCAGCGGACCCGCGCAGGGTCCCAGCGGTGCCCTTACCGGTGCCGCCGGCGCCCAACGCGGTGCGCAGTTCGTCCGCCTCGGCCTCGTCACGGCCGACGTTGAGTGCCTTCGCCTCCGCCTCAGCGGTCGCGACCAGTTCCTCTGCGGCTGCATACGCCCGGGAGGGCGTGGCGGCATCGCGAGCCAGGCCGAGCGCACGGGACCGTCGTTCGCGGGCGTCGGGATCGGTGGCCAATCGCCGGGCCCGGCCGACGTGGCCACCGCTGATCGATGCCGCCCACCGCGCCTCCTCGGCGGACAGGCCGTCGCTGTCGATCAGCACCTGCGCGATCGCCGCGGCCGGCGGCGTGACAAGCGCCACATGACGGCACCGCGACCGCAGGGTGATCGCGATGTCCTCGGGATCCACCGACGGCGCACACAACAGGAAGACCGTTGAGGGGGGTGGCTCCTCCACGACCTTGAGCAGTGCGTTCGCCGCACCCTCGGTCAGGCGGTCCGCATCCTCGACCACCACGATCTGCCAGCGGCCGGTGCTAGGCCGCCGCGACGCGATCTGCACGATCGCGCGCATCTCGCCGACCCCGATGGACAGCCCTTCGGGAACGATCCGCCGGACGTCGCCGTGCGTGCCGGCCATCGCCGTCGTACAGGCCCGGCACTCCCCGCACCCCGGCGTGCCGTCGGCGGTGCACTGCAGTGCGGCCGCGAAGCACTGGGCCGCCACCGAACGCCCCGATCCCGGCGGCCCGGTGATCAGCCAAGCATGTGTCATGGTGCCGGTGGCCGCCACATCGTGAGCGGAATCACCCCGGGCCGCCCGTGCGGCGCCCACCAGCTCCGCTTCCACGGCGCTTTGGCCCACCAACCGCGTGAAGACTCCGGACATCGCCTCAAACAATAATGCTGAGCAACGACACAACCGCCGCGCACCGGGTTTTAGAGGTGCTGATCGGTCGCTCTGTACCGATACGGTGGGTTCGTGACCACCGCGCCGCTCAGCCAAGGGCGAATCAACGGATTCGTCCGGTGGGTTGCGCGCACGCCGTGGCCGGTGTTTTCCCTGGGCATGCTGCAGGCCGACATCATCGGTGCGCTGCTGGTGCTGGGCTTCCTGCGGTTCGGGCTCCCGCCGTCTGACCGGGTCATGCTGCAGGACCTACCGACGCTGAACCTGGTCATTTTCCTGAGCTACCTGTTCATCTCGTTCGCGGTCGGTGCGTTCGTCAGCCTCAAGCTCCTCGTTCCGGTGTTCCGCTGGCAACGACGCGACGCGCTGTTGGCCGAGGACGACCCGGCCGTCACCGAACAGGCCCGGCTGCGGGCACTGCGGATGCCGGTCTACCGCTCGGTGATCAGCATGACGAATTGGGTGCTGGGCGCGGCTGTGTTCATCGCCGCCAGCTGGCCGGTGGCCAGCCATGCCGCTCCGGTGTTGGCGGTGTCCACGCTGCTGGGTGCCACCGCCACCACGATCATCGGCTACCTGCAGTCCGAGCGGGTGTTGCGCCCGGTGGCAGTCGCCGCGCTGCGCGGCGGCGTGCCGGAAAAGTTCCACCGGCCGGGCGTGGTCCAGCGGCTGGTGTTGACCTGGCTGCTGTCCACCGGGGTACCGCTCCTGGCGATCGTGCTGTCGGTTGTGGCCAGTAAATTCTCGCTGCTGGCGGCGTCGGCCGACGCCCTGTTCACGCCGATCCTGCTGATGGCGGTGGCTGCGCTTGTGGTCGGCATGGCCGGCAACGTGCTGGCCGCGATGTCGATCGCCGACCCGCTGCGGCAGCTGCGCTGGGCGCTCGGCGAGGTCCAGCGCGGCAACTACAACGCCCACATGCAGATCTACGACGCCAGCGAGCTCGGCCTGCTGCAGGCCGGCTTCAACGACATGGTCCGCGACCTGAGCGAACGGCAGCGGCTGCGCGACCTGTTCGGCCGCTACGTCGGCGAGGACGTCGCCAGGCGCGCACTGGAGCGGGGCACCGAGCTCGGCGGCCAGGAGCGCGATGTCGCGGTGCTGTTCGTCGACCTGGTCGGCTCGACCCAGCTGGCCGCGTCGCGACCGCCCAGCGAGGTCGTCAGCATGCTCAACGAGTTCTTCCGGGTGGTCGTCGAGACCGTCAAGAATCACGGCGGCTTCGTCAACAAATTCCAGGGTGACGCGGCGCTGTGCATCTTCGGTGCACCGATCGAACACCCCGATGCCTCCGGGGCGGCGCTTGCCGCTTCGCGCGAGTTGCACGACGAGCTGGTCGGGGTGCTGGGCCAGACCGACTTCGGTATCGGGGTCTCGGCCGGCCGTGCGATCGCCGGCCACATCGGCGCACAGGCTCGCTTCGAGTACACCGTGATCGGCGACCCGGTCAACGAGGCTGCCCGGCTGACGGAGCTGGCCAAACTGGAGAACGGCCACGTGCTGGCGTCGGCGATTGCGGTCAGCGGCGCCCTGGACGCCGAAGCGCTGTGCTGGAATGTCGGCGAGATCGTCGAGCTCCGCGGCCGTCGAGCACCAACGCAACTGGCCCGTCCGGTGAACCTTCTTCTACCCAGCGAAACCAGCGAAATCGCCAGCGGCTGAGGCGGTTACGCCTTCTTCGCGGCCTTCTTGGCCGGCGCCTTTCGGGTCGCCTTCTTCGCCGGGGCCTTCTTCTTGACCGGGCCACGGGCCCGCCGGTCGGCGAGCAGCTCCGAGGCCCGTGCATCGGTGATCGACATGACGTCGTCACCCTTGCGCAGGCTCGCGTTGGTCTCACCGTCGGTGACGTACGGACCGAAACGACCGTCCTTGATCACCATCGGGTTGCCCGACGCTTGATCAGTGCCCAGCTCGCGCAGTGGCGGCGCCGCAGCGCCTTGCCTGCCACGGCGTTTGGGCTCGGCATAAATCTTCAGCGCCTCTTCGAGGCTGATCTCGAAGATCTGATCCTCGGTGGCCAGCGAACGAGAGTCGGTGCCGCGCTTGAGGTATGGCCCGTAGCGGCCGTTCTGCGCAGTGATCTCCTCGCCGTTGGCGGGATCCACGCCGACCACGCGCGGCAGCGAGAGCAGTTTGAGCGCATCCACGAGCGTGATGGTCTGCAGGTCCATCGACCGCAGCAGCGAACCGGTGCGGGGCTTGGGGCCGGTCGGCTTCTTGCCCTTCTTCGCGCCCACGCCCGGGTCGTCGTCCGGCGGCGGTGGCAGCACCTCGGTGACGTACGGCCCGTATCGCCCGTCCTTGGCGACGATTTCATGGCCGGACTCCGGATCCACGCCTAGTACCCGGCCCTCTTGCGGTGTGGAGAACAGGGTTTCGGCCAGCTCAAGGCTCAGCTCGTCGGGTGTGATCTCGTCGTTGAGGTTGGCGCGCTGCGGTTTGGGTTCGCCGTCCTCATCGGTGATCATCCGCTCCAGGTACGGGCCGTTCTTGCCCACCCGGACCACGACGGACCGGCCTTCTTCATCGTCGAAGAGCTTGATGGAGTTGACTTCTCGAGCATCGATACCTTCGAGGTTGACACCCACCAGCTTCTTGAGGCCACCGGCGCGGGCGATCGAGTCCGCCACACCGTGATCGCCGCCGAAGTAGAAGTTGGACAGCCAGTTTGTGCGCTGTTCCTGACCGGTGGCGATCTCGTCGAGCTCGTCCTCCATGGCGGCGGTGAAGTCATAGTCCACCAGGCGGCCGAAGTGCTGTTCGAGCAGACCGGTCACCGCGAACGCCACCCAGGACGGCACCAAGGCACTGCCCTTCTTGTGGACATATCCGCGGTCCTGAATCGTCTTGATGATCGAGGAATACGTTGAGGGACGGCCGATTCCGAGCTCCTCGAGGGCCTTGATCAGCGATGCCTCGGTGTAGCGGGCCGGCGGGTTGGTGTTGTGCCCGTCGGCGTTCAGCCGGGTGGCATCCACCCGCTGGCCCTGGTGCAGCTGCGGCAACCGGCTTTCGGCGTCGTCGGCCTCACCGCCGGCGAGCTCGTCGACGGTCTCGACGTAGGCCTTGAGGAAGCCGGCGAAGGTGATCGTGCGACCGCTGGCGGCGAAGGTGACTTCGCGTCCATCAGAGGAGGTGCCGCTGATACGCAGGCTCAGCGTGGTGCCGCGGGCGTCGGCCATCTGCGAGGCGACGGTGCGCTGCCAGATCAACTCGTACAGCCGGAACTCGTCGTTGTCCAGTTCGCGGTGCAGCGCCCCAGGGGTGGCGAAAGTGTCACCGGCGGGCCGAATGGCCTCGTGCGCCTCCTGGGCGTTCTTGACCTTGCGGGTGTACTGCCGCGGCGACGGGTGCACGTACTCATCGCCGTAGAGCTGGCGGGCCTGGTTGCGCGCGGCGGTGATCGCCGACTCCGACAATGTCGTGGAGTCGGTACGCATATAGGTGATGTAGCCGTTCTCGTACAGCCGCTGCGCGATGCTCATCGTGCGCTCGGAGGAGAACCGCAGCTTGCGGCCCGCCTCCTGCTGCAGCGTGGACGTCATGAACGGCGGGTACGGCTTGCGGGTGTAGGGCTTCTCCTCCACCGAGGCCACCGACAGGCTGGAGCCCCGCAATCCGGTGGCCAGCGAGCCGGCCGCGGCCTCGTCGAGCACGACTACCTCGTCCGGCTTGCGGACCACGCCCAGGGAGTCGAAGTCGCGGCCGGTGGCGACCCGCTTGCTGTCCACGTTGACCAGCCGGGCGGTGAACCGCGGCGGCGCGGCGTTCGGATCCGAGACGCTGGCGTCGAGCTCGGCGATCACGTCCCAGTAGGAAGCGCTGCGGAAGGCCATCCGGTCGCGCTCGCGCTGCACGATGATCCGGGTGGCCACGGACTGCACCCGGCCCGCCGACAGCTTCGGGGCGACCTTCTTCCACAGCACCGGGCTGACCTCGTAGCCGTAGAGGCGGTCGAGGATGCGCCGGGTCTCCTGCGCATCGACCAGGTCGATGTCCAGGTCGCGGGGATTTTCAGCGGCCGCTCGGATCGCGGGCTCAGTGATCTCGTGGAAAACCATCCGCTTGACCGGGACGCGGGGCTTCAGCGTCTCCAGCAGGTGCCAGGCGATGGCCTCACCCTCGCGGTCACCGTCGGTGGCCAGATAGAGCTCGTCGACATCCTTCAGCAGGCCCTTGAGCTCGGTGACCGTGCTCTTCTTTTCGGGACTGATGATGTAGAGCGGCTCGAAGTTGTCCTCGACGTTGACGCCTAGCCGCGCCCACGGCTCCGTTTTGTACTTGGCGGGCACATCGGCGGCGTTGCGCGGCAGATCACGGATGTGGCCGCGGGAAGACTCGACGATGTAGTTGGAGCCCAGGTAACCGGCGATCTTGCGCGCCTTTGTGGGCGACTCGACAATGACGAGCCGCCGAACGCTGCCGTTCCGGTTACCGCTGCCGCTGCCGCGGTCGTCGTCAGCCAACTGCCCTTACGCTCCACTTCTGTCTTTCCCTCAGGTACCCCCAAACCCGCGGGCACCTGACAATTTCGCACTCTGGAGGTGTCAACGCAAACCGACCCTCGCAGGGGAATCTCTCAGATCCGAGGCCACGCTGACAACGCTTCCATCTGTTTTGGGGGTTCCCCTACGTTCTCTACCAGGCGCGATAGCCGCCGACGGCCACTGATTCGCAGGGCCGGCCGAGAGCCTCGAGTGCCGATAAGTGTCGGTGCAATACCTACCCGCATCAACGCCGATGCGAGCGGCGAATGCGTATCTGGGGCGTGTGGGTCCAGTCCGAGCAGATAGCGGTCGGCCTCCGGACTACCGGCCGCCAGCGTCCAGGCCCGCAGTTCGCGAGCTCCGGGGAGCCATTGCGGGGGCACCGTCTTGACGGCTCCCCTGGTCCAGCTGGCGGCGATCCCGGACAGCCGCGCGTCCACCGCGGTGCGCACCAAGGGATTGTTCTCGTCGGTGCGGGCGATCTCGGCCTCGAGGCCGGTCTCGCTGATCATCTCCGCCAGCGCCTCGGCCCGCCACAGGTCGTCGACAACCACCGACAACCTGGCCCCGCCACCGACGACGACCACCTGTCCGGTCGTCGCAAGCAACCCGGTGAGGTCGGCGACCGCAGGCGGTACCGACTCAGCCGAGAAGAAGGACAGCTGGCTCACGAGTCGACAGTAAGGCAGTCGGAGACAAGCGGGACGCAGCCCAGCCCTCGGACCGGCGCCGGGCGTGGCGGCCGCCGGGTGGGGCGGCCACCTACGAAAGCACCCCCGGCGATACCCGTCACCGGGACGTTCGGGGGTGTTTCGTGATGTCGCTGTTGATCAGACGGCGCGCACGCCTGTGGCTTGCGGCCCCTTGGGGCTCTGACCGACCTCGAACTCGACTTTTTGGTTTTCCTCAAGGGTGCGGAAGCCCGACCCCGAAATTTCCGTGTAGTGGACGAACACGTCGGCAGAGCCGTCCTCGGGTGCAATGAACCCGAAACCCTTCTCGGCGTTGAACCACTTCACAGTTCCCTGTGGCATCTTTCGTACGTTCCTTCTCTTCCAACCGGGAGCGGCCGACCGAGTTTTCGGCAGACCGGGCCCGTTCCGACCGCCATCCTTCGTGGAGTCGTCGGAACTAACCCGACCTACAGACCCTCGCAGGAACCGCGATCGCAACGTCGATCCTGCGAGTGCTGACACACGAACACAGAAGCTGCGACCGCCCATATCCAATCACGTCCAGAGCACTTACGACAGTCTCAGTGCTACTAACTGATGAACAATTCGATACAGGGCTGTACATCGCTTTTCAGAAAGGGCTGATTTCAAATGGTGAGTTTCGGCGGCGAGCTGCTTAATGCGGCTGTCGCAGGCGCCGAATCATCGCCGGCCGCGCTGCGTCACGTCGCTGAACTGCCCGCCCGCCAGGCCCACGGCGCGGACTGGCCTGCCTGGGCCGATCCAGATGTCCTCCGCGCGTTCCATGATCACGGAATCGCCCGACCGTGGTCGCATCAGGTGCACGCCGCCGACCTCGCGCACTCAGGGCATCACGTCGTCATCAGCACCGGCACCGCATCGGGCAAGTCGCTGGCGTTCCAATTACCGATCATGGATGTGCTGGCGCGTGATCCGCGCGCGCGGGCACTTTATCTGTCGCCCACCAAAGCACTCGGGCACGATCAATTACGGACCGCCCATTCTTTGACCACCGCGGTACCCGCGCTGGCCGACGCCGCACCGACGTCCTACGACGGCGACACTCCGGTGGAAGTACGCAGATTCGCCCGCGAACGTTCCCGGTGGCTGTTCTCCAATCCGGACATGATTCACCTCTCGTTACTGCGCAATCACGCCCGCTGGGCGGTGTTCCTGCGCGGATTGCGCTACATCGTGGTCGACGAATGTCATTACTACCGCGGCATCTTCGGTTCGAACGTGGCCATGGTGCTGCGCCGGCTGCTGCGGTTGTGCGAGCGCTACGCACCGGCGTCCGGGCCCGGTCCCACGGTCATCTTCGCCAGCGCGACCACCGCGGCGCCCGGCGAGACGGCGGCGGAGCTGATCGGGCAGACCGTGACGGAGGTGACCGAGGACGGGTCACCGCACGGCGCTCGGACCGTGGCGATGTGGGAGCCCGAGTTGCGCACCGATGTGCTGGGGGAAAACGGTGCGCCGGTGCGACGTTCGGCCGGTGCCGAAGCCGCTCGGATGATGGCCGATCTGGTTGCTGAAGGGGCGCGAACGTTGACGTTCGTCCGGTCGCGGCGGGGGGCGGAGCTGACGGCTCTGGGAGCGCGGACCCGGCTCGAGGAAATCGCCCCGCAACTTCTGGACACGGTGGCGTCCTACCGGGCCGGCTACCTCGCCGAGGACCGCCGGGAGCTGGAACGTGCCCTCTCCGAAGGAGGATTACGCGGGCTGGCCACCACGAATGCCCTCGAACTCGGTATCGACATCGCCGGGCTGGATGCGGTTCTGCTGGCCGGCTTTCCGGGGACAGTGGCGTCGTTCTGGCAGCAGGCCGGCCGATCCGGACGGCGTGGTCAGGGCGCGCTGGTGGTCCTCGTCGCGCGCGACGACCCGTTGGACACCTATCTCGTGCACCACCCGGAGGCGTTGCTGGACAAGCCGGTTGAGCGGGTCGTCATTGATCCGACGAACCCGTACGTCGTCGGACCCCAACTGTTGTGCGCGGCAACGGAGATGCCGTTGGAAGAGGCGGAGGTCAGGCGGTGGGAGGCCGAGGCGGTCGCCGCTGAGCTGGTCGACGACGGGTTGCTGCGCCGCCGTGGCGGCAAGTACTTCCCCGCCGCCGGCCTGGATCCGCATCCGGCGGTGGACATTCGCGGCTCGGCGGGGGGCACGATCGCGATCGTCGAAGCGGGGACGGGCCGGATGCTGGGCAGCGCGGACGCGGGCCAGGCGCCGGCCACCGTTCATCCCGGCGCGGTGTATCTCCATCAGGGCGAGAGCTATCTCGTCGACTCGTTGAGTTTCTCCGACGGGGTGGCGTTCGTCCACGCCGAGGACCCCGGCTACACCACCTTCGCCCGGGAGATCACCGACATCGCGGTGACCGGAACCGGCGAGCGGGTCCACTACGACGCGGTGACGCTTGGCCTGGTTCCGGTGTCGGTGACGCACCGGGTGATCGGTTACCTGCGCCGCCGGCTGTCGGGGGAGGTCATCGACTTCGTCGAACTGGACATGCCTGAGCATTGTCTGCCGACCACCGCGGTGATGTATACGATCACGCCGGTTGCATTGGCCCGCAGTGGAATCGAGCAGCTGCGCATACCCGGGTCCTTGCATGCGGCCGAGCATGCCGCGATCGGGCTGCTGCCGCTCGTGGCCAGCTGCGACCGTGGTGACATCGGCGGCGTATCCACCGCCATCGGCGCGGACGGCCTGCCCACGGTGTTCGTCTACGACGGGCATCCGGGTGGCGCCGGTTTCGCCGAGCGCGGCTATCGGCTGGCCAGCACGTGGCTTGGCGCCACCGCAGCGGCGATCGAAGCATGCGAATGCCCGCAGGGCTGCCCGTCATGTGTGCAGTCACCCAAGTGCGGCAACGGGAATGACCCGTTGGACAAGTCCGGTGCGGTTGCGGTCCTCAAGCTTGTTCTCGCGCAGCTGGCGACCGGCGGTGCCTGACCGGCGTGCCGACCGACCCCTCGAACAGTCGACACCCACGATGCAAACCGGCGCCAGCGTGCTGGCTCTGTCTCCACACTGCTGGAGACGTGGCGACAGCCTGACATCACTGTCTGCGGAGAACGGTCGGAAGGCACAATCCGTTCGCAATCCCGACGGGTCGGGTAGGCGAAAACTACCGAACCACCATTGCCGCCGCAAGAAAATCGACATCATGACGGCGTGCCGGACCAATTCATTGGTTTCAACCTTGCGATTCCGGCTGCTCGATCCCAAGGCGTCCCCAAGGAGGCCTCGTTAAAATGCGACCATGACCCCCGATTGGCTGCTGGTGGAGACACTCGGCACCGAACCGGTGGTGGTCGCGCAGGGCCGTCAGATGAAGAACCTGGTGCCTTTGGCCATCTACCTACGACGCAACCCGCATCTGGCTGCGATCCAGACCGCAATCGCCGAGACTGTGGCGACCGGCAACAGCCTGGCCAGTATCACCCCGAAGAGCGATCGCGTGATCCGCACCGAACCGGTCCAGATGTCCGACGGCCGGATGCACGGTGTGCATGTGTGGATCGGACCCGCAGGTGCCGAACCGCCCGAACGGCCGATACCGGGGCCGCTGAAATGGGATATGACCCTCGGGATCGCGACGGACACCGTCGAGTCACTGGTCAACGCCGGGATGGATCCCACCAAGGAGCCCACCCACGGCCGGGCATTCGCCGAGGACCTGCCGTCCCGCAGCTTCAACCGGGACGAGGCCAAGGTCCTCGCGTTGGCCATCGATGCCGCACCCGGCCGGACCTATTGCACGACATGGACTTTCACCGACAGCATCGGCGAACCCATCCGGGCTGGGTTTGTGGCGCGAACTGCCTCCGAGATGGTCGACGATGCCACCGAGCATCTGATCGCCCGCGCGATGAACCTGCGCTGCGACCTCGACGAGGACTCGCTACCGCCAGATCATCTGGCGCAACGCATCCTCGACGGGCTCTCCCAGCCCGGCGTCCACCGCGCACTCGTCGATCTCGGCACGTGGAAGCTACTCAAGTGGCTCGACGATCCGTGCCCGCACTACGACTGGCGCCAGAGCGTCCAGTTCCACCCGGACGACCGCGACGAGCTGATCCCGATGGCCGACGAGTTCCAGACCGGCAGCACGAGCCGGGTGTTGCGCCTGCCCGGGCTCGACAGCGGCTGGGTGCCGATGCACGTGACGGTCAATCGCGTCGAGGTCGACAAGAACATCTTCGCCGGGCTGATCACCCTGCGCCTGCCCACCGCGGCTGAACTCGCCGCGGCCCGGTTGACCGTCAAGGGGACCTCGACCGCCTAGCCTGCGGTCCTACCCTGCGTCCACGGGGCCGGCCCGCGCCGCGGCATGTGCTTGACCGCCGAGGAGTCGGCCCGTCGCGACGTCGACTCGGACCACGATGTCCAGCTCCTCCACATTGCACCCGCTCATCGCCGCGCCCATGGCGCGGCTCACCGCGGCTGCTTGCCGGCATGCGGTCTCGGCTCCGCTGGGCAGCCACATCGCCGCAGCCAGCGCGGCCATGTCGGCACCGGCCTGCGCCCGATGCCGCGCAACCACGGCACTGCCGACCTGGACACCGGCCAGGGTGATCGCCACGAGCGTGGCGATCAACACCGCCGCCAACACGGTCGCGACACCGTGCTCGTCACGCGCCAGGCTCGGCTGCCGCGACGGCATCGGCTTTGATGACGAGGCCGGGCAACAACCGGGACCGTCCGCTGACCGTCGCGACGACAAAGCCGCTGTCGCGGCGCAACTGCAACGCCGCTCCCGCAGGCCCGACCCCGCGGGCCGCGATGCCGGCAGCCGCCTCGTCACCGCGCGCCGCGAGCCGTGCCGCCTCTCTGGCCGCGTCGATGCAGCGCACCTGCATCGCGACCGCGGTGAGGCCACTGGCACACAGGACCAACACCACGACCAACGCGGCGATGGCCAGGGCCGCCTCGACAGTGGCGAAACCGCGGTCACCGGTTAAACCTTCGTGTTGAGCGCTCGGTTGATGATGTTGGTCAGTGCACCTACGATCGAGTCGCCGGTGACCACGCTGTACAGAATCGCGCCGAACGCAGCGGCAGCGATCGTGCCGATAGCGTATTCGACCGTCGACATCCCGGCATCGTCGACCGCCACGACCAGCATCCGAGCCTTCATCTGTTGAAACATATTGTCGCCCAATCGCTTTCTCTCCTTCACAGAATTCCCGATGTGAACACATCGCCGGCCAGGCCGGCCACCACCGGCACGATGCCCAGGCAGACGAATGCGGGCAGGAAGCACAGCCCGAGCGGCCCGGCAATCAACACCGAGGCTCGCTCGGCGGCCGCCGACGCGGCATGACCGGCGTCCTGCCGCGACTGCTCGGCGAGCTCGGCGACGCCCTGTGCCAGAGCAGTTCCCGACGATGCCGACCGACGGGCCAACCGGGCCAGCGCATCGCCGTGCTCTCCGGGCTGTGGAGACCAGGCGGTATCGGGGTCGGCGCCCAGTGCCAACAGGTCCGCGGCCCGCCGCAAGAGCAAGGCGAGGCGATCCGGTGCCGATGGCGCCGTCGCGGCCGCCGCTGCCGACACCGACATCCCACCCGACAGGCACACCGCGAACACGTCGAGCGCTGACGCGGCCGCGAGCGGGTCGATGTGCGCCCCAGCCCGGCGGACCGGGACGGACCTCGTCGGGACCAGTCCTATCCGGCGGCGCACCACGTGTGGGCCTGGCGCGAAAAGGATTGCAGCGGATAGCAACACGGCAGCAACGCTCATGCCAGCAGCCGATCGGTGATGCGATCGGCCCACACCAACCCGGCACAGACCAGCACCGTGCCGGCTACGAGTAACCAACCACCCGCGCCGCCGCCGAGGAGGAATCCGACCGGATGAGCACCGATCATCTCGCCGAGTAGCACACCCAACAGCGGCAGACCGGCCAGGATCGCCGCGGTGGCGCGTGCCCCGGCCAGACCGGCCTCGACCCGGGCGGTGAAGCGTTGCCGCTCGACGATGTCGCGCTGGGCGGTCCGGATCAGCGCTGCCATCGCCAACCCGTGGTCGGCAGCGAGCTGCCAGCACACCGCGAGTCGCTCCCACTGCGCGGGAACCGATGTCGACTTCGCCAACGCTCGCAACCCGGCTCCGACATCGGCGCCCAACCCGGCCCGCGCCGCGACAGCGCGCAAAGCGGCGCCGATCGCACCGGTCGATTCAGCGGCGGCAGCGGTGAAGGCGCGCACCGGATGGGCGCCCACGCGTAACTCTCCGGCAAGGGTCTCCAGCGCGGCCGACAACGTCTGACCGGCGTGGTTGCGGTCGCGGCCCCGAACGCGACGGCGTCGCCGGGCGATAAGTGTGACCCCAAGGACCGAAGAAGCCAGTAGCACAGCGGCTGGCAGCGCTATAACGACAACCGCGAGGCACAGCAGCATTGCGGGCATCCGCACCCTGACCCGCGACGGCGTCAGTCCCAGCCGCGCTCGTGGCGGCGGAGGCGCCACGAGTACCGCGGTTCCCAAAAGCCCTGCAGCGAAGGGTATCCCGGTCACGTTCGCCGCCGCTCGTCGATCAGGGCTTGCAGTTGCTGCTGCCCACCCAGAAAACCGCGGTCCGCATGCCACGCAGTCACCGCGTACACGCCGCCGCCGTCCGCGCGGCACAGCACCGCGATCTCGCTGAGCCGGCGCCTGCCGTCGCGGCGGCGACTCACGTGCACCACCGCCTGGACGGCCGCGGCCAGTTGACTGTGCAATGCAGCGCGATCCAGACCGCCGAGCGCGGCAAGTGCCTCCAGCCGGGCCGGCACCTCGGCGGGGCTGTTGGCGTGCACCGTCCCGGCACCTCCGTCGTGGCCGGTGTTCAGTGCGGTCAGCAGGTCGACGACCTCGGCGCCCCGAACCTCCCCCACGACGATCCGGTCGGGTCGCATCCGCAGGGCCTGCCGGACCAGCTGCCGCATGGTGACCTCGCCGGCACCTTCCACGTTGGCGGCGCGGGCCACCAAACGAACCAGGTGGGGATGGCGTGGTGCGAGTTCGGGGGCGTCCTCCACGCACACAATCCGTTCGGCGCCGTCCACTGCGCCGAGCGCGGCAGCGAGCAAGGTCGTCTTACCTGCGCCGGTACCACCGGAGACGAGGAAGGCCAACCGGGCCTCAATCATTGCGGCGAGCAGCGCTGCGGCCTCCGGCGCGATCGCCCCCGCGGCGATCAACGCCGCGAGATCCTGGGTGGCCGGCCGCAACACCCGCAGCGAGAGGCAGGTTCCGGCGACGGCGACCGGAGGCAGCACGGCGTGCAGACGTACCGAGAACTCCCCGGTGCCCAGCCCGGTGAGCTGCCCGTCCACCCACGGCTGGGCGTCATCCAGGCGTCGTCCCGCAGCAACCGCGAGCCGTTGTGCCAGTCGGCGCACCGCGGCTTCGTCGGCGAATCGGACTGAAGTAGGCCGCAGGCCGGTGCCGTCATCGACCCACACAGCGTCCGGAGCGGTGACCAGTACATCGGTCGTCCCCGGCGCGCGCAGCAAGGGCTCAAGCGGCCCGGCGCCGGTGAGTTCGGTCTGCAGGACCCGCAGGTTCGTCAGGACCTCGGTATCGCCGAGAACTCCTCCGGACTCGGCTCGAATCGCGGCCGCCACCGCTGCCGGTCGCAAAGACGACGACTCGGCGGCCAGTCGCTCGCGGACCCGTTCGACCAACGAGGTGTTCATGCGGCGCGCACCTGCCCTCCGGCCGGCAAAATGGACAGCACCGCACGGGCCGCCACACCGAGCGGAGAACGCCGGCGCACCCGCAGCCCACCGCGCTCGACGCGTTCGGCCAACATCGGCTCGGGGCGCATCGCCGCCAGAAGTGGCAGGTCCGCGACCTCGGCCGCCTCGGCAGCACGCAGCCCGCCGGGGGCAGGCCCCCGCACCACCAGACCAACGTTGGGGTTGACCCCGCGCAGCACTGGAGCCAGCGCCGAGGTAGCCGCGACGCCCCGGACGTCGCAGGCGGTGATGACGACCACCAGGTCGGCGCCTTCGAGTGTGCAGGCGGCCGCCCCAGTCATTCGCCTCGGCAGATCGCAGATCACCAGAGTCCCGCCGCGTCGGCCCGCATCGACAACCGCCTCGACCGCCCCGGGTTCGACCTCATGGCCGTGCCGGGCACCGGAGAGCACGCTGACTCCGTGGTGGCTCGGCAGCGCGTCCCGCACTGCCGACCAGGCCAACCGCCCGCCCCGCAGGCTCAGGTCGGGCCAGCGCAGACCCGGCGTCGACTCGGTGCCCAGCAGAAGGTCGATCCCACCGCTCCACGGATCGAGGTCGACCAGCAGCGACGACCCCGCCACCTGGGCCACCGCGGTCGCGAACGTCGAGGCACCGGCACCGCCACGTCCGCCGATCACGGCGACCACCCGCCCGGGGCAGGTCCCCTCGCGGCTTGCCTCCGCGGCGTCGGAGAGATAGCCGATCAACTCGGCGTCTTGCGCGGGAAGTACACAAACCTGCTGAGCCCCAACGGCCATCGCGGCCGCCCACACGGGCGCCTGTGGTTCGGTCGGGGAAATCAGGATCACCCCGTCCCGCCTGGGCATGCCGTGTCGCTCGCAGTTCCGGGCCGCTTCCTCGTCCAGCACGATCGCGACGGCGGCCGACCACGTCTTGCGGGTCAGCGGCGCAGTCACCGCCACCGGACGGAGCCCGACGGCGGCGACGACTCGCTCGGCCTGCTCGCCTAATTCGGGGTCACCGGCGAGGACGAGGACGACACCCGGACTGCTGCTCACCACGCAAGAGTCGGGGATGCAGTCGGCGCACGCCAGTCAGTCCGACCCGGGTTGTGCATGAACGCCGATCTGGGGAGGAATCCTCGTCACCAAGACGGCACAGACGTAATCCCGGCAACGTTTGTCGAGTTTGCCGGGAGAGCCAGAAATTTCTTGTCAGAAAAAGGGACGACCCCCGCCAGGGGGGGGAGGAGGCGGAGGTCGTCGTGTATCAGCCCCGGGGGGTCGGGCTGATGCACACCCGGCATAAGCCGAGTGATACTCACTATACACACGACGATGTGGAGTCGCGCAAGTGTTGCTACCACTTCGAAACCATGTATTCGCTGTGAAACTGCAGGGTGCGACACGTGGCTTGGCCTGCCACTTTGTGTTCGCCCTCCAACCCGTCGCCGGCTCCACCTATCCTGGGGTGCGTGACCGACCCTGCCTCGGCCGCCGACCAGCTAATCCACGTTCGGCCCGAGCCCACGACTGGGCCCTCCTCGCGCACGGCGGCTTTCTTCGACCTGGACAAGACGGTCATTGCGAAATCGAGCACGTTGGCGTTCAGCAAACCCTTTTTCGACCAAGGTCTACTCAACCGGCGAGCGGTTCTGAAGTCCAGCTATGCGCAGTTTCTTTTTCTGATGTCCGGCGCCGACCACGACCAGATGGATCGGATGCGCTCCTACGTCACCGCGATGTGCGCCGGCTGGGACGTCGAACAGGTTCGGGCCATCGTCACCGAGACGCTGCACGACATCGTCGATCCGCTGGTTTTTGCCGAAGCTGCTGAACTGATCGCCGACCACCGGCTGTGCGGGCGCGACGTGGTGATCGTCTCGGCATCGGGTGAAGAAATCGTCGCTCCGATCGCTCGTGCACTGGGCGCCACCCACGCGATGGGCACCCGGATGGTCATCGAGGACGGCAAGTACACCGGCGAGGTTGCCTTTTATTGCTACGGCGAGGCGAAGGCCGCGGCGATCCGTGAATTGGCCGCGCTGGAGGGTTACTCCCTCGAACACTGCTACGCCTACTCCGACTCGATAACCGACCTGCCGATGCTGAGATCCGTCGGCCACCCGAGCGTCGTCAACCCCGACCGCGCCCTGCGCAAGGAAGCGACCGCGCAGGGGTGGCCGGTCCTGACCTTCCTGCGCCCGGTGCCGTTGCGCGACCGAATTCCAGCGCCGTCGGGCGCGGCGGTGGCGACGACGGCCGCGTTGGGGATCAGTGCGCTGGCCGCCGGAGCGTTGACGTACTCCGTGCTCCGCCGGTTGACCTTCTAACGCATCCAATTCGTTGCCGATCAACCCCTTGCTGTGACCGTGGTCACGGAGTACAAAGGAAGCACGGACGCCTGGCAAGGCCAAGATAGCGCCGGAAGAGAAGGCACTATCTCCCGACCCAAGCGGCCCAGCACGGTTCCCGGCACCCACGCGGAGCACGCCGCGATAATGGCAGAAGTGTTGCGGGCCTGCGTAATTGCGAAGAGCGATCGGAAAGAACGACCCTTTGGGTGGGGTTGTAAACGAAGCGCAGCGCAAAAACGCCGAGGCCAACCCACGCAGCCCACCCTGGCACGCCTGGTAACCGAGAGACCGTGCTAGCGGGCGGCGAGCCGAATACTTCGGATCGCCGCCCGCTTCGCCGCGCAGGGACTATTTCGCCTTACTTCGTCGCAGCTTCGGCGATCGATATCGCCTCTCGCGCACCGTCTTCCAACGCTTGACACGACATCAGCAACCAAGCGCCGACAGCCGCCGGCTCACCTGTGGCGAACGCCTGCGCTCGCGCCTGGTACTCCTCGGCGCGGCGCATCCAGTACACCTCCGGCACCCCGAGCCCATGCGGGTCGAGGCCGGTCGCCATTGTCACGAGCCGCGACACCGCCCGCGCCACAACGCCATCGCCGGGGCCGAATGGCGCCAGCGTGAGCAGCTCGCCGTGCGCGACGGCGGCCAGCACCGGCGCGGGAGCCGAGCTGCCGCCGGTCGTCAGCCGGGTGACGAGATCAAGGCGGGCGGCGACCTCCGGATCCTGTCGCGGCCGGCCCAGCAGGTCCTCGTCGATCAGGTCCGCCGCGGCGAGCGCGTGCAGCCGCGCAAGTGCTTGCAAGGGGGCGCGCTGCCATACCCCGACCAGGTTGGTGCTCCCGCCTTCCAGCGCCCGGCCGACGCGCAGCGCACCCGCCAGGACCGGATCGTTCGGTTCGGTTCGGGAGGCATCCAGCTGCACCGCGCCGCCGTCGAGGGCCGACGACGAGCGCGCACCGCGGACGGCAGACTCGGCGGCGGTCACCGGCCAGTTGCGTAGGTTCGTGCGATGCCGGTGCGCCTTGGCCAACGCTTCCCGGGCGGCCTCGGCGGCCTCGGCCACCCCGGGCAGGGTCAACAGCGGAGCCAGGAGGTCACTCACGTTCGGTCACGCTATCGGATCGCTGTGCGACCTCCGATCGGTGACTACGCTCACAAGCATGAGTGAGGCCCACACCGAAGTTCCGTCCAGTTACTCACCGTCGGCAGATTTCGCCGCCAACGCCAACGCCAAGGCCGATCTCTATGATGCGGCCGAAGCGGACCGGTTGGCGTTCTGGGCCGATCAGGCCAACCGGCTGTCGTGGGAGACGCCCTTCACCGAGGTGCTGGACTGGTCTGAGGCGCCATTCGCGAAATGGTTCGTCGGCGGCAAGCTCAACGTCGCCTACAACTGCGTCGACCGGCATGTCGAAGCGGGCATTGGGGACCGCGTCGCCATCCACTGGGAGGGCGAGCCGGTCGGCGACTCGCGCGTGCTGACCTATGCCCAGCTCAAGGACGAGGTGTGCAAGGCCGCCAACGCCCTGACCGATCTCGGATTGGCCGCCGGCGATCGGGTGGCCATCTACATGCCGATGGTGCCCGAGGCCATCGTCGCGATGCTGGCCTGCGCGCGGCTGGGCGTGATGCACAGCGTGGTTTTCGCCGGCTTCTCCGCGGCCGCGCTACGGGCGCGCGTCGAGGACGCGGAGGCCAAGATCGTCATCACCACCGACGGCCAGTACCGGCGCGGTAATGCGGTGTCGCTCAAGGAAGCTGTCGACGACGCGGTGAAAGGCCAGGATTGTGTACAGCATGTTCTGGTGGTCCGCCGCACCGGCATCGACGTCAGCTGGACCGAAGGCCGCGACCGGTGGTGGCACGAGACCGTCGACCCGGCCTCGACCGAACACACCCCTGAGGCATTCGATTCAGAACAACCGCTGTTCCTGCTGTACACCTCCGGCACCACGGGCAAGCCCAAGGGCATCATGCACACCTCGGGCGGCTTCTTGACCCAGTCGTCCTACACGCACTATAACGTTTTCGACATCAAGCCCGAGAGCGACGTCTATTGGTGCACAGCCGATATCGGCTGGGTCACCGGCCACACCTACATCGTCTACGGGCCACTGTCCAACGGCGGGACGCAGGTGGTCTACGAAGGTACCCCCGCCTCCCCCGATGAGCACCGCCACTTTCAAATCATCGAAAAGTACGGTGTGACAATCTATTACACCGCGCCCACGCTGATCCGCACGTTCATGAAGTGGGGCCGGGAATTGGCGTTCGAACATGACCTGTCCAGCCTGCGGTTGCTCGGGTCCGTCGGCGAACCGATCAATCCGGAGGCCTGGCGTTGGTACCGCTTGGTTTTCGGCGCCGACAAGACGCCGATCGTCGACACGTGGTGGCAGACCGAGACCGGTGCGATCATGATCTCGCCCCTGCCCGGCGTGACGGACTGCAAGCCAGGTTCGGCGATGCGCGCGCTGCCGGGCATCTCGGCGAAGATTGTCGACGACGATGGAAATGAGTTGCAGCCCAGCCCCGATCACGGTGAACACATCACCGGCTATCTCGTCCTGGACAAGCCGTGGCCGGCGATGCTCCGCGGAATCTGGGGCGACCCGGAGCGGTTCCGGGAGACCTATTGGGCGCGCTTCGCCGAGCAGGGTTGGTATTTCGCCGGTGACGGTGCCCGCTACGGCAGCGACGGCGAGGTGTGGGTGCTCGGCCGCATCGACGACGTCATGAATGTGTCAGGACATCGCATCTCGACCGCCGAAGTGGAGTCCGCGCTCGTCGGGCATTCCGGTGTCGCGGAGGCCGCCGTCGTGGGCGCGGCCGACGAGCACACCGGACAGGCGATCTGCGCGTTCGTCATCCTGAAGTCCCATCACGCCGATACGCCGAACGATCAGATGGTGGACGAGCTGCGCGCCGAGGTTGCCAAGGAGATATCACCGATCGCCAAGCCGCGCGAAATCCATGTCGTCCCAGAGCTGCCCAAGACCCGCAGCGGCAAGATCATGCGCCGGTTGTTGCGCGACGTCGCGGAAGGACGCGAACTCGGCGACACCTCGACGCTGGTGGATCCGACTGTGTTCGAAGCGATTCGGGCCAGCAAGACCTGAGTCAGGCGACGGCGGTCGTCGGGACGAAACCGGTGCCGGGCCGGTTCTTGCTGGCGACGTCGCCCAAGACCGCGTTGATCGACATTGTCACCGCGGGCGTGTGCAGTGGGATGAATTTGACGACACAGGTCGGCAGGTCTTCGCTGAACGCACCGTGGATCATCCCCACGAGCTTGTTGTTCACCGTCACCGGGGCACCGGAGTCGCCCGGCTGGCCGCACACCTGGTTGACGATGGTGCCTGGATCCTGGCCGGGGCCCCAAGTGACCCCGCAGGAATAGCCGGTGGTGCGGCCGAGCTTGCAGGCGATCTCGCCGAACACCGGGTCGGGACCGATGCCGTCGATGACGAAGCCCTTGTAGTTCGAGATCGGCTGCACCTTGTCGGGATCGAACCGGATCACCGCATAGTCGAGACCGTCGTTACCGGCGACCATGGTGCCGATCACGCCGTCGGCCGGCCGGTCCTCGGAGGCGACCTGAGCGCCCGGGCCGCCGCAGTGCGCGGAGGTGAACCCGATGAGCGCACCGGTGTTGTCGTTGCCGATGCTCGTCAATGTGCAGTAGGTGTCGCCGTTGACGACGACGCCGGCCCCACCACCCATGGGCACCTTGCCGTCTGCCCCGGCAACCGGGGCCACGCCGGAAATCAGGGCGCCGAAGGCCATGACAACGGCGCCCGCCGTCCGGCGCACACGCTGCGCAGTCGTCACTGGCAACCTCCATTTACAGTCCGCCCCGACAGGGCGAGTCTAGCTTGATCACATAGGCAACTTGCGTAACAGCTCAGTGGGTATCCCCGCTGCGAGCGTGGCATGGCAACATGAACCGCGACGACAGCGAACAGTTGGAGGACAGCCGTGAGCAATGGCGATCGCAAGACCGGTGTACCCACCACCGTCACCTCGATCCCCCTGGTGGATCCGAATGCGCTACCGGCCAACCCCTCCGTCGGCGACCTGGTCAAGGATGCCACCGCGCAGATGTCCACCCTCGTGCGCGCCGAGGTCGAACTGGCCAAGGCCGAGATCACTCGCGATGTGAAGAAGGGCCTCACCGGCAGCGTGTTCTTCATCCTCGCGCTGGTGGTGCTGTTCTACTCGACGTTCTTCCTGTTCTTCTTCCTCGCTGAGTTGCTCGACACCTGGCTGTGGCGCTGGGTGGCCTTCCTGATCGTCTTCCTGTTGATGGTCGTCACCACCGCGGTGTTCGGCCTGTTCGGGTATCTGAAGGTGCGCCGCATCCGCGGACCGCAGAAGACCATCGAATCGGTCAGGGAAGCGCGGGAGGCGTTCACGCCGGGCCACGATAGGTCAGCGGGTAAGGCGATCGCCCCGGGCACCGCGCCGCCCACTGACCCGTCCGGCTGGTGATTCCCGACCCGTCTGTCGTCCGCATCGCGGGGCCGTGGCGCCACTTCGACGTTCACGCCAACGGGATTCGGTTCCATTGCGTTGAGGGCGGGGGCGGCTCCGACTCGGCGGCCGGAACGTCACAACCGTTGGTGATCCTGCTGCACGGCTTCGGTTCGTTCTGGTGGTCGTGGCGCCACCAATTGCGCGGACTGTCCGGCGCGCGGGTGGTCGCGGTCGATCTGCGCGGCTACGGCGGCAGTGACAAACCACCGCGCGGCTACGACGGATGGACCCTGGCCGGGGACACCGCCGGGCTGATCCGCGCGCTCGGCCACAGTTCGGCCACGCTGGTCGGGCACGCCGACGGCGGGCTGGTGTGTTGGGCGACGGCAGTGCTGCACCCGCGGGCGGTGCGGGCCATCGCACTGGTGAGCTCTCCGCATCCCGCCGCGCTGCGGGCGTCGGCGCTGCGCCGGCGCGACCAGAGCCGCGCCCTGCTCCCAACGTTGCTGCGCTATCAGCTGCCGGTCTGGCCCGAACGCGCCCTGACCCGGCGCAACGCCGATCTACTCGAACGCCTGGTGCGCCACCGCGCCTCAGCTAAGTGGCTTGCCTTTGAGGACTTTTCGGAGACCATCGCCCACATGCGCCAGGCCATCCAGATCCCGTCGGCCGCGCACTCAGCGCTCGAATACCAGCGCTGGGCGGTACGCAGCCAACTACGCAGCGAGGGTTGGCGATTCATGAAGTTGATGAACCGTCCGCTCGACGTCCCGCTGATCCACCTGCGCGGCGACGCCGACCCCTACGTGCTCGCGGACCCGGTGGAGCGCACCCGGCGCTACGCGCCGCGCGGCCGGTTCGTATCGGTCTCCGGTATCGGTCACTTCGCCCACGAGGAAGCCCCCGACGAGGTCAACGAACACCTGCGGCGATTTCTCACCCTGGTCTACGACCCGACTAGGTGACGCAGGCCCCGGTGGCCACCTTGGCGGTGTTGCCGATTTTGGCCAGCTGACGCGACACCTCGTTGGCCGTCAGCACGAATCCGGTGTCGTTGTCGTCCACCGCCGCGCCGAACACCACGCCGAGCACCTGACCCGCCCTGTTGATCATCGGACCGCCCGAATTTCCTTGGCGCACAGTCCCTCTGATCGTGTACACCTCTCGATTGACCGTCGTCGTGCGATAGATGTCCGGTCCGTTCAGCTCGATGGTCTCGCGCACCCGCGCCGGGGTCGCGGCGAACTCGCCGCCACCGGGATATCCCAGTACGACCGCGTCGGTGCCGGACTTTGCCGGCTGCTCGGCGAACACCAGCGGACGCTGCGGCAGGTTCGGCACATCCAGGATCGAGATGTCCTCGTTGGGGTCATAGGAGACGACGGTCGCGTCGTACGTCTGTCCCTCGGCCTCCACGGTGACACTGTCGGACCCGGCGACCACGTGCGCGTTGGACATCACCCTGTTCGGGGCGATTACAAAACCCGTGCCTTCCAGCACCTTCTGGCACCCCGGGGCGACACCGCGGATCTTCACCACACTCGCGCGCGCGTTGGACACCACGAGACTGTCGGCCAGCGAGGCATCCGGGGCGTCGACAGCCTGAATGGGAGTGCGGCCGAACGGCTGCAAGACATCTGGCAGGCCGGACGTGCGCAACAGCGCCGACATCCGCTTCGGCACCGCCTTCAGCCACTCGGGCGCGTACTTGTCCACTTCGGCAAGCACTTTCGAGCCGCGCGTCGCCGCGGCGAGGTTTGGTTGATCCGACGACGTCAGTGGGCTGGCCAGCAGCCACGCCGCGACCATCACGACCACCAGCTGAACCGCCACGCCGATCACCGAGTCGACGGTTCGGACCGCCTTGTTGCGGATCGCACCGCGCACCGCGCGGCCGAGCACAACGCCGGCCACCTCGCCGACGACCACCAGCGCCAGGATCAGGAACAACGCAGCAAAGAGCTTGGCCCGCGGCGAACTGATATGGCTGACGATATGGGGGGCAAGCATCACACCGGCGATGGCACCGAGGATCACGCCGACGAACGACATCAGGGAGCCCAGCGCGCCGGACCGCCAGCCGGAGATGGCCGCGACCAACGCCACCGCCAGCACCGCGACGTCCAGCCATTGCGAACTCGTCACAGGGGCTCCTCACTTCCGACGAGCGCCATCGCCTCGTCCAACTCCCGGACGTCTTCGGTGTTCCACGGTTGCGACCACCCGGCCACGTCGAGCATCGCTGAGATTACGTGGCCGGTGAACCCCCACACCAACATCTGGTTGAGCAGAAAGGCGGGGCCGGCCAAGCCGCGTCCAGCTCCGGTGCGGTAGACCATCAGCCGATTCTCAGGATTGGTGAACGCACGCACCGGAACCCGCGCGACGAGAGCGGTTTCACCCCTGTCCACGACGGCCACCGGTCCCGGATCCGGCGAGTATGCCAGTACCGGTACGACGTGAAAACCGGAGGGCGGGATGAACATTCGCTCCAGGACGGCCAGCGGGTACAACCGGCCCGGGTCGATACCGGTCTCCTCCTGCGCTTCCCGGAGCGCGGTCGCGACCGGACCGTTGTCCTCCGGGTCCGCCGCTCCACCGGGGAACGCGGCCTGCCCGGCATGGTGGCGCAGCGAACCGGCCCGAACGGTCAGCAGCAGGTCAGCATCGTCGGGCAGCCGGCCGTGCGCGTCACCCGAAGTCGGTCCGGAGAACAGCACGAGCACGGCGGCGTCACGCGCGCTGGTGCCGGCATCGCGTGCTTCGACGACCGCGGCCAGCAGCTCGGGGGGCACCTTGCGGCGATACGCGTGCGGAACCCGGTCGACGTTGTCGACCAGCGGCGCCAGCCAGGGCGGCCGGTACTGCGGGGTGAGCGCAACCGAGGCCGCCGAGCGGGAGGAACCCTGGGTCACCGCGTCTCTCTCGTTCGTCGTCACTGAAATGCATTCTTCACCGCGGCGGCGATCTCGTCGGCACTGGTGAACGCCTGCGGAAGGATTTTGGCAACGCTACCGTCCGCGCGCAGCACCACGGTCGCGGGCATGACGTTGGGCACTCCCAACGCCGCGGCGATCCGGCGCTGGCCGTCCTGGAAGGTGGGCAGGCGCACGCCGAGCTCGGCCAGCCGCAGGAGACCGGCCGCCTCGTTCTCGTCCTGATGCACCGTCACCACGGCGACGTCCGTACCTACTCGGCGCTGGTAATCCGCCATCGCCGGGAGTTCTTCCGCGCAGGGCCCACACCAGTACGCCCAGAGGTTGAGCACCACCGGACGCCCGGCAAGGGCCCGGGCCACGTCTACCTGTGCGCCGTCAGCGGCGCACTCGACGACGATGCCGCGCAGCTCCTCCCGCCCTGGATTGCCGGCTGCGGCCGGGCAGGGCGACAGGTCGGCGCGCTGTCGCGGGCCGGCCAGTGCCTCGGGCGTGTCGGCGTCGCGGTGGGTCCGCGACACCTGGGCGCCCGGCGAACCTGCCGGGCCCGCCGGAGTGTCGTCGAGTTCGAGAGCAAAGGCCACGATCAGCGCCGCCAGCACGGCGAGCACCACCAGCGTCCAGCGTGTCGACGTCGTCATCAGTGAGTGCGGGTCGGAAGGTCAGAGCCCGGCGAGCGCCAGCAGATGCTCGGTCTCGGGGCCTTTCACCAACGGCGCGGCGATGAGCGGATCGGTCGGTCCGAGGCCGAAGGACGGGCAGTCCTTGGCCAACACACACACCCCACACGCCGGCTTTCGGGCGTGGCACACCCGACGGCCGTGAAAGATGACGCGATGGCTCAGTAATGTCCACTCGCTGCGCTCGATCAGATCGCCCACGATGTGTTCGACCTTGACCGGGTCTTCCTCGGCGGTCCAGCGCCAGCGGCGCACGAGCCGGCCAAAGTGGGTGTCCACGGTGATACCCGGGACGCCGAAGGCATTACCCAGGATCACGTTCGCGGTCTTGCGGCCGACACCGGGCAGGGTGACCAGTTCAGAGATGGTGCGCGGCACTTCGCCCTCGAACCGCTCCTCGAGTTCCTGACCCAACCGGATCAGCGAATTGGCCTTGTTGCGGTAAAAGCCGGTGGGCCGGATCAGCTCCTCGAGCTCAGCACGGTCGGCTTGGGCGTAATCCTTGGCGGTGCGGTATTTCTTGAACAGCGCCGGGGTGGTGAGGTTGACCCTCTTGTCGGTGGACTGGGCCGAAAGGATGGTGGCGACGGCCAGTTCCAGTGGATTGGTGAAGTCGAGTTCGCAGTACACGTGCGGAAACGCCGTGGCCAGGGCGCGATTCATGCGGCGCGCGCGCCGGACCAGGCCCAGATGGGTTTCAGAATCCCACTTCTTTGCTTCCGCCGTACCCGGGGGCTGCGGCTTCGCTGCACCGCCAGCGGCCTTGCGCCTGGTTGACGGGCTGTTCGTGGTCACGCTGCAAGAGTACTGACGTGGTCCGTCAAGCCGCGGACTGACCGGTGACAATTCGTGATCCCGCTGAGACCTTGCGCGTGTTTACTTTCCCCCGTGACCTGGTTGCTCGCGGTGTGTGTCCCCGGGCTGTTGATGCTTTCAACCTTCGCGTTGCAAAGACTCGAAGAGGCGTTGCGCGTCGATCGCACGGCCGCCGACGAGGTCACCGAGTATCTGGAGCGGACGGCGAAAACCCCGGCCGCACAGGCGCCGCCGCGAGCCGAAATCACGTCCAGACGGGTCGATGTGCCGTCCCGCCTGAGCGATGACGAACCCGGTTTGCCGACGCGGACATATGCCCACGCAGGTCCCAATCCGCAATTTCACCGGACTCAGTAGGGCAATCGTGTGTAGCGTTGGCACGTCGAAAGACCGGCAACGACTAGACTGACATGGCTTAGCACTACAGCTGGCCTGCGCATTTCACATCATCGAAGAGTTTAAGAGGGGCGACGTGGACGAGATCCTGGCGAGGGCCGGAATCTTCCAGGGAGTTGAACCCAGCGCGGTTTCCGCGCTGACGAAACAGCTTCAGCCGGTTGACTTCCCGCGTGGACACACCGTGTTCGCCGAAGGCGAGCCGGGTGATCGGCTGTACATCATCATCTCCGGGAAGATCAAGATCGGCCGGCGATCGCCCGACGGCCGGGAAAACCTGCTGACAATCATGGGTCCTTCGGACATGTTCGGAGAACTGTCGATCTTCGACCCCGGCCCGCGGACGTCCAGCGCGACGACCATCACCGAAGTGCGTGCGGTGACGATGGACCGCGATGCGCTTCGGGCGTGGATCTCCGACCGTCCGGAGATCGCCGAGCAGTTGCTGCGGGTGTTGGCCCGTCGCCTGCGCCGCACCAACAACAACCTCGCCGACCTCATCTTCACCGACGTCCCGGGGCGCGTCGCCAAGCAGCTGCTGCAGCTGGCTCAGCGATTCGGCACCCAGGAGGGCGGCGCGCTGCGGGTCACCCATGACCTCACGCAGGAGGAGATCGCCCAGCTGGTCGGTGCCTCCCGCGAAACGGTCAACAAGGCGCTGGCCGATTTCGCCCATCGCGGATGGATCCGCCTGGAGGGCAAGAGCGTGCTGATCAGCGACTCGGAGCGGCTGGCCCGCCGAGCGAGGTAGCGATTTCGGCGCGGTTTCGTTCGCTCAGCGACGTGTGGTGTCTCGGGACATCGCGTACACATATGTCTCAAGACATCGCGTACATCGATGATGCCGGTTGTGGTTCTCGGGTGCGGTAGGTCCGGGAGGATT
>NZ_NPKT01000018.1 GCF_008329565.1 Mycolicibacterium sp. P1-5 | reverse complement strand
TGGGAAAACGGCGGACCCACCGAACTACACAACCTCGTCCTGCTGTGCCCGTATCACCATCGGGCACATCACCGCGGCGACATCACCATCACCGGACCCGCACACCAACTAACCGTCGTCGACAGCGACGGCGACCCACTCACCTCACGATCACTAGCCCGCCCACCGAACCACCCGCCGCCAGATGTACCGCCCTGCCGCGGACCGATCGGCGAACGCGCGCAATGGAAGTGGTACCACCCCTTCGAACCGAAGGCACCGCCCGACAACTGAGTTGGCTCGAGCACGTTATTTCACCAGACAGGTGCAGTAGTTGCCCAACGCCGCCAAGGCGTTAGGCGAGAGGTCCGGATGCCGCTTCCCCATGACGGCCCTGACCGCCTTGCCGCCTTCGCTCAGCGTCAGACCAGTCCAGTCGAGATCAATTCTGATGTCTCGTTGAGGATTTCGCAGACGCGTTTCCGCAATTCCTCAGCTCGGGCACCGAAATTGTCGTCGAACTGCTCGACATTTTCGGGCCGGGTAGTTCTTGAGGCAGACGCAGATAGCGGCGTTGAGATCGAGCTGTTCGGTCAGTGGATCGGTCCTTGATTACGGTCGTCACGACGGTGTTCCGCGGTTCCAACAACGGCTTGCCTTCAGGGTCCATGAACGATTGTTCGAGGACATCCAAGGTGTTCGAAGCGAGTACTGACAGATACACAACTTGCATCGTGCCGGTCAACTTGCCCCCACTTACAACAGCGGTCAACGGGCCCTGTGGATCGACGAGTACGTAGCGGTCCTTGTCCAGAAACCGTTGCATCCCGAATGAATAACCGACAGAGATGTCTGCAGCGGTACGGGGGTGCGCGAGGCGTGGGAGTCCACTGAGGGATCTGATTGATCGGGCGAGGTACGCGACGATCCAGCGCTCGATCAGCGACGCAGAGATGGAAGCGACCTCGAACTGCTCTCGCGGTTCCACACAATTGCCCGCCCGTCCGACGAGGACGACTGGGTGATCTGGTAGCCGGCTAGTTGTGACCAGCGTTCGAATGCGGCCGAGATGCCGAGCTCAGGTCTCATCAGAGCTATCCGCACTCTTACTGCGCCGGCGTTGATTCCGGCATACCGTCCAACAGCAAGCTGTCCAGTTCGTCATACGACAATCTCAACTGCTTGCTTCCCTGTGGACAATGGTCGGAGGGTTTGGAGACCGGTCCCTGTGAACCGATAGCTGGGTTCGTCCTGCCGATGATGTCAGTGACTCTCCCGTGCCGGCTATTCAATTTGTAGGCGGTTTCATCGGAAACACGGGGCGGCCAGACGGATCCAGGAATGCTGTTTTGAGGTCTTCGACAGAAGATTCAAGCCAATACGACATCATCACCAGCAGTGCCTCGTATACGACACCATCTCTAGTTTTGATGATCGCTTGGCCGCTTGGGTTTACTAACAGCAGCACTCCTGCGGATGGTCTTTGCAACGTATAACCGTCCGAAAGCTCGTCGGGTTCCGTCGGAAAGGCGAGGAACGGCTGGCGCTGTACCGATCTGATATCCGCGCCGAACGTCGCCCAGAAATACTTCTCGACGAGAGCTAAATCCTTGGCTGAGAACAAAAACCGCTCCGGATCGGATCGTGAAGCTTTGGTGACAGTGAACCAACCCGGCTCATCAACGCTTCGGCGCACGAAATAGCGAAACTCTCCTCCTCCGTTAAAAAATATTGCAGCGGAAGTCGATTCACTCTCGGAGTACGCCATACCCGCTCGGCGACCCCAAGAAATCAGATCGTCGGGCAGTGTTTGGGTGGTCATTCAATCACCTTCTTCAGCTTCAACATTTCTACGCTGACGGGTTCACTGAACTCGTCCAGGACCACGAGCTGCAATCCGCCACCATCCCGACCGAATGCAGGAGCTATCTCAGACACTTCCACTGACCATTTTTCCGGCAGAGTGCCAGTCAAACTGTACTCATAGTAAGGTTTCTCGAGGGAACTGACCGGCAATCCTCGGGCTGTGGGTCACCTTGCCCGCCGCACCGAGCTCTCCCCCGGGAACAAGAAAAGTGCCGACATCAAAAATACTGCGGCCCAACGCGTCTGCTGGATCCTTGGACCATTCATCCCAATGGAGTAGACCCTTGCCGACGTCCTTCCAGGACTGGCCGACGCCTGGCGCACCGTCACCACCGAGTCCCACCAGCGGTGCCATCCCGGTGACCGTGTCTTTCCAGTCCTTCAACCACCGGTCGGGCTGGGTCATCGCCCGCAGCGGCCCGTACTTCCAGTTGTCCTTGAGCAGATTCCCGCCCTGCCCCAGAAACCCTTTGGTGACTCGAAGATCCTGGTCGACGAGTCGCCCCACATCGGTCCCGTGCAGGAACTGATTCCATTCCTTGTCGGCGTAGTGCCCCATTGCCGAGGCAATGCTTTCGGCGGCCGACATCGCCACCGACATTTCCGAGGCCAAAGCTGAAGCCTCGGACTTGAAGTTGTCGATCACGGTCTTGATGTCGTTGGCGATCTGCTTGATCTCGTCCTCGTCCTCGCCGGTGAGGACATCCCAGACTTCCTTGAAGCCGGTCATCGGATCACAGATCCGGCTCAGCAAGTCGATGATTGCGGCGTGCACTGAGTCGATCTCGGCCGCATACGCGTTCAACTGCGCCGCCATGGTGGTGCATTGATTCATGACCTGTACCGCGCCATTGATCGACGTCGCGAAGGCCTTACCGATCGCCTCACCCTCCGGAATCTGCTGTGCTCCAATAATTCCCAGCGGGCCAGCCGCAGAAGTCTCAGTCACCAACACTTGGGTTCCGGCCGCGGTCCAAGCAGCGGCAGCAACCCGCAACCTCGCGGAGTCACCGTTCGGCCAGATCATTCCGATGTACTTGGCCACCAGCCGAACCCAGCCGGTGCCACATCGCCAGCACCCACCGAGGACGGCGGTGTCGAGGCGGAGATCTTTCCGGAAGCCGGCGGAACCGGCAGCGGCTGGGTTCTGCCCGATACGTTCGACTGCGCATCGGCCATCGAGTAGTTGTGCGCCGAAACCCGCACGCCGTCACCTAGATTCACCAGGCCATTGCGGGCAGCGGCAATCCCCTGCACAACCGCAGCGGCGGCCATGTCGTAGTTCTGCCCCATCGCCGCGCCGACCGGGTCGTTGCCGCACATGCTTCCACAACCCGACAGCGCGCCCTCGAGCGTCGACATCGTCCAACCGATGTCCTTACCGACATCGGCGAGCGTCGAACCCGCACCGTCAAGTGCGGTGGGATCCACGGACAGCGGCGGCATATGATCCCGCTAGGACCACATGTTCTGGTTGGTCGTCATCACGCCGGTGTAGTTGGCGTGCGCGGTATCTCCGGCAGTATGCAGGCGATTCAACGCTTCTTGCATCAGCGCGGCCCCGTGCTTCCATGACTGGTGCGCTTCGGCGTGCGCCGAGGCCGCCTTACCCGACCATGTGATGTGCAGATTGGAGACCGTCGAGTCGATCTCGGCCAGCAGGCTTTCGGCGGTCCGCTGAAACTCTGACATCTGGGCCACCGCATCCGCGAGCGACTCCGGATTCACCGAGAATGCCTCAGCCACCGTAGACACCCCGCACTTCCGCGGCATTGGCTTGTTCTTGCGACGCGAATGTCTCGCCGGCATGGCCAAGCAGGTCAGCCATGATCGCCAGCGCCTTCTCGACCTCGTCGGCGCCGGTGTGCCACATCTTCCACGCATCCCCGTATGAACCGCCGGAGGTGCCCTGCCAGTTCGCCAGCATCGAGGTGACGTTTCCGTCCAGAGACTTCAATCGCTCCAGCAGGTGCCGAGCAGCTCCAGACAGGGACTGGCACGTGGCCGACAGCACGGCCGGGTCAGCGCGCAACTCCCCACTCACAGGGCAAACGCTACTGGCTTGACAGCCCAGCCACAATTCACCTCTGATCAGCAGATAAAGCGACAAGAACCGCCCAACGGCTACCCGAACAGCGTCCGGATCGGCTCGCTTCCGTCCCAGTCCACCGCGGCCGACTTCACCAATTCGCCCATCCCGATCGTCGCCGGGGTGAGCTCCATCAGCTCGATGATCGTGGCGGCGGTACCGGGCGGCGGTTCGAAGTAGGCGTAGCGGGCCGTACCCGGGTCGCCGCCTGACCACACCACCGGCCAGCCCGCAGCCTGCCCGGCCGCCAACGCGGCGTCGTAGTCTTCGGCCCAGTAGGCCAGCTGGTGGAAACCGTTGCCGCCTGCGGAGGTGAACTCCGAGTAGACCGACGGCGCATCGTTGTCCTGGTGGATGATCTCGATCTGCATGTCGCCGCTGTTGGCCAGCCCCAGCGTCAGCTTGACCGTGCACTCCTGGCCGCGGTAGATCCCGGCCTGCTCGATACCGCGCAGCACATAGAAAGGGCCGACGCCCAAGGCCAGAAACTCTGCCAGAGCCTTGTCGAAATCCTGCACGATGTAACCGATTTGGCGAATCGCACCGGGCAACACGGGTCCAGACACCAGATCTCCTCTCAGCCCGGCAGCACCGGCACCGCGCCGGGTGTCAGGAAAGGCCGTACATCCGACCAGGATTGGTTGTTCTCGGCGCTGTTGCCCGACAGTTGCAACACCCCGCGGCTGTCGGACACATACACCGCAGCCGGGTTGGCCGCGACCGCCGTCACCGGCATCACGATGTTGCCGGTCGGCCCGTCGGAGTTGACCCCGTCGATGTTGACGTACGACACCGGATGGGCGGCCTCGGTCCGGGTGACGACGATGTCGTCGCCGGTGCGCCACGACAACGACACCACTGAGGCGCCGAGTCCGAAACCGAGCCGCCGCGGATAGGTCAACGCGAACTCCCCGGCCGGCGTCTGCTCCACATTCGCCAAGATCACCTGGCCGTTGATCACCATGGCCGCCCGGGTTGCATCGCGGGAGAGTTGCAATTCCGTTATCGCGCCAGGGAATTGGGATACCACCGCAGCGGAGTCGACCGGGATTCGGGCGGGCTGTCCTGAGGCCTGCTCCTGGATCACCCGAACGACGCTGTTGCCGTCCACCACCACCCACACCGCGTCATCCAGCGCCCACGACGGTCGCGTCAATGACCGCGCGTCGGTGGCTTTCGCCGCCACTCCACCGTTCGGGCCGATCCACAGTGAGGACACCATGTCCGGCGCACCGGGCCGCTGCACCGTGACCGACGCGATGACCTGGCCGGTCCGCGACAAGGCCGCGGACACCTGATCATTCGTCTGTCCGAATGAGCCGGGCACCGGCGTGGCGCGCTGCCCGTCCAGCGACACCATGGATCCACGGATCAGCGCATGCACACCGGCCGAGGCTCCGTCGACTGCACCCGGATCGGTGGCTGCCACATCGGTGGTGTCCCACCCGTCGGCGAACCGGTCATCGAGGGCCGCACCACCGGCGTTGATCACGTACGGGCCCTTGATATCGGCTCGCGCCAATGTCCAAATGATCTGGGCCGCAACCAATTGCCGGCTGTGTGGATCGGTCGTGGTCAAGTTTTCCAGATCGACCTTGGCACCCCCGTAGCCCCGACCGATTCCGGTCTTGCCACCGTCGGCGCGGGTCACCGGCCCGATCAGCTTCACCGGACCGAGCAGGTTTCGCACGGTGCGAGCCATCTCCGGGCGGGGCCCGGCGATCAGCTTGGTCAGGAGTTCGGTGGCCAACTGGTCGGCATCGGACACCGCCACATAGCGCGGATCGGGGACGACGGTCTTGCCGGTCGGGTCGACGAAGTACAGGGTGTTGCGCTTGTAGGTCGCCTGGAACTGCTGCCAGTCCAGAAACACTCCGTTGGGCAGCTTGTCGATCCGCCACCCGTCCGGAGTTTGCACCAACTCGAGCGGTCCGGGGTCGGGCAGCTGCCCCGCGGCGGTCTCGAACACACCCACGTCGGACAGCGACCCGAGCATGTCCGCCTTCATGGTCACCGAAACCCGGTCAGGGGTCCGGGTTTCGACGAACACGACATTGTCGATCAGCAGCGCGCTGCCCTGGTCGTCCCAGGCACTCGATGCCGCGGCGGTGAGGAACTGCCGAGCAGCCAGGTGCCGGTTCGCCGGATCGGCCGTGGCCTTGAGGAATTCACGCAACAGTTGGTCGGGATCCATACCCGGCGTCGGCTTGGGCAGGCTCTTGGGCGCAGGACGCTCGACGGTCCCGATCGCTTGGGGCGCCGAGGAGTTGGGCACACCGGCGCATCCACCCGTCGACATCGCGACCAGCCCGGCAATCAACAGAGCCAGCAGCCGGCGTGTCACACGCTCTCCCCCGCCGGCTCCCGCTGACGAAGCTGGCGTGAGTCCTTGCCATCGTGACGTTCCGCGGCAACAGGTTTCAGTGGAAGCGGGCTGGTGGTGACCTTGTGGCCGCGCACCAGCGGCAGCGTCAGCCGGAAACAGGCGCCCTTGCCCGGCTCGCCCCAAGCCTCCAGCCGGCCCTGGTGCAGCCGGGCGTCCTCGATACTGATCGCCAGGCCCAGTCCAGTTCCGCCGGAGCGGCGCACCCGCGACGGGTCCGAACGCCAGAACCGGCTGAACACCAGCTTCTCCTCGCCGGGACGCAAGCCGACTCCGTAGTCGCGAACGGTGACCGCGACGGTGTCCTCGTCGGCGGCCATCCGGATCCGCACCGGCTTGCGCTCGGCGTGGTCGATCGCGTTCGCGATCAGGTTGCGCAGGATCCGCTCCACACGGCGGGCGTCGACCTCGGCGATGACCTCGTGGTCGGGTAGGTTGACCACCAATTCGATACCGGCCTCGTCGGCCAGATGTCCGACGTTGCCCAGCGCGCTGTTGACCGTCGACCGCAAATCGACTGCCTCGACCGACAATTCGGCGACACCGGCGTCGTGTCGAGAGATCTCCAGCAGGTCGTTGAGCAGCGTCTCAAACCGGTCGAGCTCGTTGACCATCAGCTCGGTGGATCGGCGCAGCGCCGGATCCAGTTCCTCGGAATGGTCGTGAATCAGATCGGCTGCCATCCGCACCGTGGTCAGTGGGGTGCGCAACTCATGGCTGACGTCGGAGGTGAACCGGCGCTGCAGGTTGCCGAACTCCTCGAGGTTGGTGATCTGGCGTTGCAGGCTTTCGGCCATGTCGTTGAACGACACTGCCAGCCGAGCCATATCGTCCTCGCCACGCACCGGCATCCGCTCGGACAGATGGCCTTCGGCGAACCGTTCGGCGATCCGCGACGCCGACCGCACCGGCAACACCACCTGCCGCGAGATCAACAGCGCGATCCCGGCCAGCAGCACCAGCAGGACAAGCCCACCGGTGGCCATGGTGCCGCGCACCAGCGTGATCGTGTTCTCCTCGCTGTTCAGCGGGAAGATCAGGTACAGCTCGAGATTCGGCACGTGCGACGGCGCCGGGGTTCCGATCAGCAGGGCCGGGCCACTGAAGCTCTCGGTGTGCACCGCCGAGTATTGATAACTGACCTGGCCGGCTTTGACGAAGTCGCGCAACGACTTCGGGATCTGATCCACCGGCCCGGCGGCGGTGGCCGCGCGTGGCCCGTCACCCGGGACCATAAGCACCGCGTCGAAGGTTCCGGCGAGTGCCGCCCCCGACGACTGCCCGGTCTTGGAGATCAGGGTGTTGCGGGCGAGCTGCAGGCTGGAGTCCAGCGAGCGAGCCTCTTCACCGCTGACGGTTCCGCTCACGGTGTTGCGCGCCCGATCCAACTCCTCGGTCGCGGCATGTACTTTGACGTCGAGCACCCGGTTGGTGATCTGGCTGGTGAGCACGAAGCCGAGCACCACGATGATGGCCGCCGACAGACCCAACGTCAACACGACCACCCGCAACTGCAGCGAGCGGCGCCAGATCAGCCCCAGTGCTCGACTCAGCGCACTCGTACCCCGAACCAGGGGACCCGATCGTCCCCACGGACCGCGGATGCGCCGCCTCGAGCCGAAAATCACGCGCGGCGCTCCTCCGCGTGACTCACGGCGGTCCGGCCTTGTAACCCACTCCTCGAACGGTCAGCACCACTTGCGGGTTCTCCGGGTCCTTCTCGACCTTGGCCCGCAACCGTTGGACATGCACGTTCACCAAACGGGTGTCCGCCGGGTGACGATATCCCCACACCTGTTCGAGGAGCACATCTCGAGTAAACACCTGGCGCGGTTTGCGTGCCAGCGCCACCAGCAGGTCGAACTCCAGCGGAGTCAGCGAAATCTGCTCGCCCTCCCGGGTGACCTTGTGAGCAGGCACATCGATGTCGATGTCGGCGATCGACAGCATCTCGGCCGGCTCATCCTCGTTGCGCCGCAACCGGGCCCGGACGCGCGCGACCAGTTCCTTGGGTTTGAACGGCTTCATCACGTAGTCGTCGGCGCCCGACTCCAAGCCCAGCACGACATCGACCGTGTCGGTCTTGGCGGTGAGCATGACGATCGGCACGCCGGAGTCCGCCCGTAGCACCCGGCACACATCGATACCGTTCATGCCGGGCAGCATGAGGTCCAGCAGCACCAGATCGGGGCGGAGCTCACGGACAGCCGTCAGCGCCTGCGTGCCGTCGCCGATGACTGCGGTGTCGAAACCCTCGCCACGCAAAACGATGGTGAGCATCTCGGCCAGCGATGGGTCGTCGTCGACTACGAGAATCCTTTGCCTCATGTTGTCCATGGTGTCACCGAATTGCGACAAACCCCGGCTACCACACGGGCGAGTTGCGACATTTCCGCTGCGTGCAACGTCCCTAAGGGTGTAAGGACGCCGCCAACGCCGCCGGATCGACGTCCGGGGCGACAATCGACCACGGTCCACCCCAGTTAGCGGCTCCCAGTTCGGCATACACGGCGCCGGTTCGGCGCTGCAGCCCGTCGTCACGCTCGTAGGCGTCGCGGGCCCGGTCGACCTCCCGCTGGGCCCGCTGCTTGGCCCGCTCGGCGGCCAACTCGACCGAGGCGTCGAGCAGGATCTGTCGATCGGGTCTGGGCAGGGCAAACCGGTCGTATTCGAGCTCACCCACCCACGACACCGCCTCACCGGCACCGTCCTGATGCAGACGGGCCGCGCTGTAGGCGGCGTTGGAGGCGACGTAGCGATCCAGGATCACCACGTCATGCTGACGACGAAGATCCGCGATCTGCTCGATCGCCCCGGCCCGGTCGAGGGCGAACAGCGTCGCCATCGCATACACCGAAGAGGCCAGATCGCCGTGCTGACCGTGCAGCGCCTCGCTGGCGAGGTCGGCATGGATCGACTGGCCGTACCGAGGGAACGCCAGCGTCGTGACCGACCTTCCGTCCGCCTCGAATGCGCGCTGAAGCCCCTGTGTCAGAGTGCGTTTGCCCGCACCGTCGAGTCCCTCGATGACGATGAGCACGCGGGGAGCCTAACGCTCAGTAGCGGTAGTGCTCCGGCTTGTACGGGCCGTCGACGTCGACGCCGATGTACTCGGCCTGCTCCTTGGTGAGCTTGGTCAGCGTGCCGCCGAGTGCCTCGACGTGGATCTTGGCGACCTTCTCGTCGAGATGCTTGGCCAGCCGGTAGACCTCGTTGTCGTACTCGTCGTTCTTGGTCCACAGCTCGATCTGGGCGATCACCTGGTTGGAGAAGCTGTTGCTCATCACGAACGACGGGTGACCCGTCGCGTTGCCCAAGTTGAGCAGGCGGCCCTCGGACAGCACGATGATCGACTTACCCGAATCGCCGAAGGCCCACTCGTCGACCTGCGGCTTGATGTTGATCCGGGTGGCGCCGGAACGCTCCAGACGCGCCATCTCGATCTCGTCGTCGAAGTGACCGATGTTCCCCAGTATCGCCTGGTGCTTCATGGCCTTCATGTGCTCGAGGGTGATGATGCCCTGATTACCGGTCGCGGTGATGACGATGTCCGCCCAGCCGATCGCTTCTTCGACCGACTTGACCTCGAAGCCATCCATCAACGCCTGCAGCGCGTTGATCGGGTCGATCTCGGTGACCGCGACTCGGGCGCCCTGAGCCTTGAGCGCCTCGGCGCAGCCCTTGCCCACGTCGCCGTAGCCACACACCAGGGCAGCCTTGCCGCCGATCAGCACATCGGTGCCGCGGTTGATCCCGTCGATCAGCGAGTGCCGGGTGCCGTACTTGTTGTCGAACTTGCTCTTGGTCACCGAGTCGTTGACGTTGATGGCCGGGAACGCGAGTTCGCCTGCGGCGGCGAATTGGTACAGCCGCAGCACACCCGTCGTGGTCTCTTCGGTGACACCCTGAACCGACTCGGCGATCTTGGTCCACTTGTCTTTCTCGGTCTCGAAGCGGGCCCGGACCAGCGCCATGAAGACCTTCCACTCATCGGAGGCGTCTTCTTCGGTCGGAGGCACCACGCCGGCCTTCTCGTACTGCGCGCCGCGCAGCACCAGCATCGTGGCGTCGCCGCCGTCGTCGAGGATCATGTTCGCCGGCTCACCCGGCCAGGTCAGCATCTGCTCGGCGGCCCACCAGTACTCCTCAAGCGTCTCGCCCTTCCAGGCGAAGATCGGGACGCCCTTGGGCTCTTCCGGGGTGCCGTGCGGGCCGACAACGGTCGCGGCCGCGGCGTGATCCTGGGTGGAGAAGATGTTGCACGACGCCCAGCGCACCTCGGCGCCGAGAGCGACCAGCGTCTCGATCAGCACCGCGGTCTGCACGGTCATGTGCAGCGAACCCGAGATCCGCGCGCCCTTGAGCGGCTGGACGTCGTGGTATTCGCGGCGCAGCGCCATCAGGCCGGGCATCTCGTGCTCGGCGAGGCGGATCTCCTTGCGGCCGAATTCGGCCAGCGAAAGGTCGGCGACTTTGAAGTCGATGCCGTTGCGTACATCGACGGTCAGTTCAGACATGTAGAGCCCCTTTTCGTTCGTCATTGCCGGTGAGCGCGCAGACGCGCGCTGGCGACACCCTCAGCCTGCGGGCTCGCGGGACAGGCGCTCGAGGCGCTCTGACAGCTAAGGAATATCGATTACACCGTAGCGTTCGGCGAACGGCGACATCAATCGGGCCAGGTCTAAGGCCACATCGTGGTCGGCCTCCGGCGGCATCGAGACGTAACTCATGGCAAGTCGCACGATCGCACGGGCCAGCACGCCCGAGTCCTCCTCGCTCGCGCTGACCCAGCTGTTCATGAAGGCCGCGGTGAGCTTGGCCGACGCGCGCGAGATGATCGGTGCGCTGTCGGTGGTGATCATCTGCAGCAAGTCGGGTTTGGCGACGCCGGTCAGCAACGAGATGACCAGCGGGTCGGCAGCCGACTCGGTGAAGAACACCCGGAAGCCCTCGGTGAACGCGGCCAGGACGTCACCGACGTTGGAGGTGATGGCGTCCCCGATGGCGTCGACCAGGCGGTCGGCCAGCCGCAGGGCGTAGCCCTGTGCGAGGCCCTGGCGGGAGCCGAACTCGTTGTAGATGGTCTGCCTGCTGACCCCGGCGGTGCGTGCGACATCGGACAGCGTGATCGCCGACCAGTCCTTGGTCAGCAATTCTTCGCGCATCGCGTCGAGCACGGAGTCCCGCAGCAGCGCACGCGAAGCCTCGGGATAGGGCACCCGAGGACTCTTCACATGCGCGAGACTAATGGTCACGGCCTCGCCACTTCCACCATCTCGAAGTCCGACTTGGCCGCGCCGCAGTCCGGGCAGCTCCAGTCGTCTCCGATGTCATCCCAGCGCGTTCCCGGCGCAATGCCGTCTTCGGGCCAGCCCTTGGCCTCGTCGTATTCGAAGCCGCACTGCACACAGATGAATAGCTTGTAGTCCCCGTTGGTCGGTTCTTCGCGCAAGCGCTCATCACTCATTTCATGGCTCCTATCGCTTCGAAGTCGAGCTTTTCTCGTACCCCGCAGTCGGGGCAGGTCCAGTCGTCGGGCACGTCATTCCAGGGGGTACCGGGCGGGAAGCCTTCCCGCGCAGCACCTTTCGCCTCGTCGTACACGTAGTCGCAGATAGGGCATTTGTAGGCGCTCATACCGCGCTCCCGTAACGGGCCAGGATCTTCTCCCGCCGGCGCGGATCGATGTTGATTCGGGTGATGTCACCGTTGTAATGCTCGAGCACCCGATGATCCATGATCCGGCGCCACACCCACGGGAAGTACGTCACGCCGATCAAAGTCGCGTAGCCACTGGGCAATTCGGGTGCATCAGACATGCTGCGCAATGTCTGGTAACGCCTGGTCGGGTTGGCGTGGTGGTCGCTGTGCCGCTGCAGGTGATAGAGGAACAGGTTGGTCACCAGATGATCGGAGTTCCAGCTGTGCCGCGGAGCGCAGCGCTCGTAGCGGCCGTTGGCATTCTTCTGGCGCAGCAGTCCGTAGTGCTCGAGATAGTTCACCGCTTCGAGCATCGAGAACCCGAACACCGCCTGGATGATCAGGAACGGAATCACCGCCGGGCCGAACACCGCAACGATCACGCCGAACAGCACCGCCGACATCAGCCAGGCGTTGAGGACGTCGTTGCCCGGCCAGGTACGCGGGTCCCACGGGCTGCGGCCGAGCCGGCGAATGCGCGCAGCCTCGAGCTTCACCGCCGAGCGGGCACTGCCGAACACACTGCGGGGCAGGAACTCCCAGAAGGTCTCCCCGAAGCGCGCCGATGCCGGATCCTCGGGGGTGGCGACGCGGACGTGATGACCACGATTGTGCTCGATGTAGAAGTGGCCGTAGCAGGTCTGAGCCAGCGTGATTTTCGACAGCCAGCGCTCGAGCGAGTCCTTCTTGTGTCCCAGCTCGTGTGCGGTGTTGATGCCGGTTCCACCCAGCACGCCCACCGACAGCGCCAGGCCGATCTTGGCGAACCAGCCCAATGAACCGTCGTAGCCCAGCCAGCTGAGGTCCGACGCGGTGAACATGTAAGCGCCGAAGATCAGGCTGACGAACTGGAACGGGATGAACGCATACGTGCAGTACCGGTAGTACTTGTCGTTCTCCAGGTACTCCATCAATTCCTCGGGCGGATTCTGCCCGTCACGACCGAACTTCAGGTCCAGCGCCGGCAGCAGCACGTAGATCAGGATCGGCCCGACCCAGAAGAACACCTGCGAGGCCGCAGTCCAGCCGAGCTGGTTCAGACCCCAGATGACGGGCAGCACCACGAACAGTGCCGTCGGTGCGATCAGGCCCATCAGCCACAGGTAGCGCTTCTTGTCTCGCCACTGCGCCGATGGCGCGGTGACGGCGGCGGGGTCCAGCTGAGACGTCACGACAGTTACCTCCCATGTCAGGTTCGATGACTTGACTATAGGAGCTGCTTTGTCTGGTGTCTAGACAAACAGACACAATTTGTAAATCAGTGGACTGCTGCGGCCTCGCGCTGCGCCAACACGGAATGACGTCGCCCGTAGAGCAGGTAGAACCCGACGCCGATGACCATCCACACCAAAAACCGAATCCAGGTCAGGCCGGTGAGGTTGAGCATCAGCCAGCCACAGGCCGCGATCGACAGGATGGGCAGTGCAGGCACGAGCGGCGCGCGGAACCCCCGATCGAGGTCAGGGCGGGTGCGCCGCAGAATGATCACGCCGGCGGAGACCAGGATGAACGCGAACAGTGTCCCGACGTTGACCATCTCTTCAAGCTTGTCGATCGGAAAGACCGTGGCGGCCACGGCGGTGAGTGCGCCGACCAGCACTGTGATCCGCACCGGAGTGCCGCGGTTCCCGGTCTTGGCCAGTTCGCGCGGCAGGAGGCCGTCGCGTGCCATGGCGAACAGCACCCGCGACAACCCGAGAATCAGCACCATGACCACGGTGGTCAGGCCGGCCAGCGCTCCGATCGAGATCACCTTGGCCGCCCAGTCCACCCCATTCAGCGAGAACGCTGTGGCGAGGTTGGCGTGGCCGCCCTTGGCTTTGTCCCGCAGGTCGCTGAAGCGCACCATGCCCGACAGCACGATCGACACCGACACATAGAGCACGGTGACGATGGCCAGCGACGCGAGAATGCCTCGCGCGACGTCGCGCTGGGGATTCTTGGTCTCCTCCGCCGTCGTCGCGACCACATCGAACCCGATGAATGCGAAGAACACGATCGATGCGCCGGCCAGCACGCCGTACCAGCCGTAATGACTGCTCTCAGCACCGGTCAGCAGGGAGAAGACGGACTGGTTCACACCGGTTCCCGATGAGCCGTTCCCAGTTTCGGACGCGGGAACGAACGGGGAGAAGTTGGCCGCCTTGACGTAGAACGCGCCGACGATCACCACGAGTGCGACGACCGCGACCTTGATCGCCGTGATCACCGCCGACACATTCGCCGACAGCTTGGTACCCAGGGCCAGCAGGGTGGTGACCACCGCAACGATGATCACCGCACCCCAGTCGAAGTTCAGCGGTCCGATGGCCGCGACGCCGCCGGAGAAACCGAAAACGGTGCCCAGGTAACTCGACCAGCCCTTGGCCACGACGGCGGCACCGATTGCGAACTCCAAGATCAGATCCCAACCGATGACCCAGGCGACGAATTCCCCGAATGTCGCATACGAGAAGGTGTAGGCGCTGCCCGCCACCGGCAGCATCGAGGCGAACTCCGCGTAGCACAGTGCGGCCAAAGCGCACGTCACGGCGGCGATGACGAAGGACACCGAGATGGCAGGACCGGTGATGTTCCCGAACGTCGAGGCGGTGACGGTGAAGATGCCTGCGCCGACGACGACGGAGACGCCGAAGACCGTGAGGTCCCACCACGTCAGATTCTTGCGAAGCCGGGTGCCCGGCTCGTCGGTGTCGAGGATGGACTGTTCCACCGACTTGGTCCGCCACTTCGAAGTCATCTGCATGTTCCTTCTAATACCCCGGTTAGCTTCCGTTTGAGCGGGTAACTATGGAGCCGTGGGCCAACCCCCGAACCGCCAGCATGCCATCGTCATCGGGGCCAGCATCGCAGGGCTGTGTGCTGCCCGGGTCCTCTCCGATCACTACGACCGGGTGACCATCTACGAACGCGACACATTGCCCGCCGAACCGGCCCACCGCGGGGCGGTCCCACAGGACCGCCATGTGCACATCCTGATGGCGCGCGGCGCTCACGAATTCGAGACGCTGTTCCCCGGCCTGCTCGACGACATGGTTGCCGCGGGGGTGGCCAAACTGGAGAACCGGCCCGACTGCATCCACTTCGGCGCCGCCGGACACTTGCTGGGGACCGGGCACACCCTGGAACGCGAGTTCACCGCCTACGTGCCCAGCCGCAAGCAGCTCGAGTGGCAGATCCGCCGCCGCACAGCAGCACTGCCTAACGTCAAAATCGAGCAGCGCGACGTGAATGCGCCGCAGTTCGACGGCGAACGCCAGACCGTGACCGGGGTGGTGCTGTCCGCGCCGGACAAGAACGAGTTCGTGCCCGCCGACCTCGTCGTGGACGCCTCGGGTCGTGGCACCCGGTTGCCTGTGTGGCTCGACGAGTGGGGATTCGCCCGACCCCCGGAGCAGACCATCGATGTCGGAATCGGCTATTCCACACAACAATTGCGCATCCCCGAGGGCCTGATCGCCGAGAAGGTCGTCGTGGCGGGGGCGTCGCGCGCCCAGCAGGCCGGGCTCGGCATGCTCTTCTACGAAGACGGCACGTGGGGGTTGACCGCTTTCACCGTCAACCATGTCGCGCCGCCCCAGACGCTGGCCGAGATATGCGAAGTCGCCGACGAGATGCTTCCTGCACCGCTGGCGGCCGCGATTCGTCAGGGAGAACCGGTGGGCGACATCGCTTTCCACCGCTACCCGGTCAGCCGGTGGCGCCGGTACGACAAGCTGCAGCGTTTCCCGGACGGAATCATTCCGATCGGCGACGCCGTCGCGAGTTTCAACCCGACCTATGGCCAAGGCATGACGATGACCGCGCTGCAAGCCAGCCATCTTCGGCGGCTGCTGGCCGCCGGCACCCGGCACCTGGCTTACGACCTGGCGCGCGCCACCGCGAAAACCACCTATCCGGTGTGGACGATGAACGCGATCGGTGACCTCACCCTGCACGGCACCGAGGGCCCGGCACCCTGGTGGTACCGACCGGTCGGCTCCCTGTTCGATCAGTTCCTCGGCGCCGCGGAAACCGACCGCGTGCTGGCGGAATGGTTTTTGCGCCGGTTCAGCCTGTTGGACAGCTTGTACATGGTTCCGCCCGCATCGATCCTCGGCCGCGCGATTCGGCACAACATGTCGTTGTGGTGGGGCCAGAAGCGGGCTAACGCGCCAGTGCCCGGTCCAGATCGGGTTCCAGGTAGATGACCTGAGCCGCAGGCACCACCGCACGCACGGCCGCCTCGGCGGCGTCGATGGTGACGGCCACCGTGGCCAGGTCGGTGTCCGGGGCCAGCGCGATCTTCGCGCCGACGAGCATCTCCTCGGGACCCAGATACTGCGTGCGCAAGTGAATCACCCGATCGACGTTGGCGGTCTCCTCAAGCGCCGACTGGATTGCCCGGTACTCGTCGGGGGTGGCACCTTCACCGATCAGCAGGCTGTGCATCTCGACCATCAAGATCACCGCGATGACGCCGAGCAGCAGACCGATCATCACCGTACCGACGCCGTCCCACACCGGATCGTCGGTCAGGATCGTCAAGCCCACACCAGCGAGCGCGAATACCAGGCCCACCAGGGCGCCGGAGTCCTCGAGCAGGACCACCGGCAACTCGGGACTGCGCGAGCGGCGGATGAACTGCCACCACGAGCTCTTGCCCTTCAACGGGCGTGACTCCACTATCGCGGTACGAAAGCTATAGGACTCCAGAACAATTGCGACCGCCAGGATCACCACCGCCACGAGCGGTGAGGTGAGCGGCTCGGGGTGAGAGATCTTGTGATAGCCCTCGTACAACGCGAAGATCGAGCCCAGCGTGAACAGCACCAGCGCCACCACGAAGGAGTAGAAATACCGGCTGCGGCCGTAGCCGAACGGGTGCAGACTGTCGGCCTGCTTGCGAGCCTGGCGTTGCCCGAACAGCAACAGTCCCTGATTCGACGTGTCGGCCACTGAGTGCACCGACTCGGCGAGCATCGAGGAACTGCCGGTGATCAGGAATCCGACGAACTTCGCGACCGCGATGCCCGCATTGGCGGCGAGCGCCGCGAGGATCGCCTTGGTGCTGCCCTCGGTCGACATTGGCGGCGTGTTCTCCTCAGGCTCAGTTGGTCAAAGGCCAACCGTAGCCCGAAACAGCTTGGCGGGCGCAGTTGCCTCCAACCTGATCGGACCGTCATCGGCGGCTACCCAGGCCGCATACCCGCGGTCCAGCTTGACCACATCCGACTTCGCGCGAACGACGACTGAACCGTCGGTGCAGACCAGGATCTGCGGACCGTCATGGCGCGACGGAGCGTCGATCTCGTGACCGAGATTGTCGCCGTCGAGCATGAGGACACAGGTGGCGAACTCCTGCGCCGGGGTCTCATAGACCAGTTCGATGCCCTCACGGTGGGTGGGCGCGCGCAGCGTTGCCTCGTCGGCCGGACGGAAATCCAGCACCCGCAGCAGCTCAGGCACGTCGACGTGCTTGGGGGTCAGGCCACCGCGAAGCACGTTGTCGGAGTTCGCCATCACCTCCATACCCACGCCGTGGATGTAGCTGTGCAGGTTGCCCGCCGGCATGAAGATCGCCTCACCGGGCGCGAGCGTGATCCGATTGAGCAGCATGGCCGCCAGCACACCGGCATCCCCGGGATACCGCTCCCCCAGCTCCAGCAAGGTCTTGGCTTCGTCGGCGAATTCGGTGGCCCCCGAGCGCACGTAGTCGACCGCAGCGTCGAGAACCGCCGGGATCAGCGCGTCCAGATCTGGCTGCGGTGCGGTGATCCAGGTGGTGAACAGGGTGCGTAGGCCGTCGGCATCGGGCTGCCCACTGAGCAACGCGATGAACGGATCGAGGTCCGACACCGCCAGCGCACGCATCAGCTCGACTGTTCGAGCGACCGGCCGAAAGCCACCGAGCGCATCGAATTCGCTTAGTGCGACCAGCAATTCGGGCTTGTGGTTCCAGTCGCGATAGTTCCGGATCGGCGAGTTGAGCGGCACACCGACGCGATCTTCGCGTACCCAACCCTCAACGGCCTGCTCGGCGCTGGGATGAGCTTGCAGCGAGAGCGGCTCCTCAGCGGCCAGCACCTTCACCAGGAACGGCAGGACGTCGCCGTAGCGACCCCGCACCGCTGCCCCTAACTGGCCGTCCGGATCTGATTGCACCGCCGCGAGCAGTGATGTCTCGCCGTTCGGGGTTTCCAGAAATGCCGGATCGCCGGGATGTGCGCCGAGCCACAGCTCGGCTTCGGGATGTGCTGTCGGCGAAGGCCTTCCGGTGAATTCCGCGATGGCCGTCCGAGACCCCCATGCATAGGTGCGTATCGCACCACGAAGCAACTCCACTGCGAAGCTATCCCCCCACCAATCTGAGGTAAACCGCGGCCATCTGCAATCGCACGGCCAGCGTGGCGAGCTGTTGTTCCGCCCGCCCGGTCGGAGCCGGAACCGACCCCGCCTCCCCGATGTCTTCGGCTCCAACCAGGTCGACGTCGTCCAGCCCGCTCACTCGCGCGGCGAGCACCGGACGTTCGTCGTCCAGTGTCAACGCCAGCACCCGCGGGCCCCTGGCCAGCGGGCCGTCGAGTTCTTCGTCGTGGAACAACGCGTCTACCGGATCACCGAACTGGGTCGCCCTACCACTACGTAGTGCGACGAGGGCGTCGGAGAGTCCGGCGGCGGCAACCGCCTGCCCGGCCAGACGCAGTAGCACCGTCGCGGCGTGCCGGGCCAGTCCCAGGGTGGCCGGATTGTCGCCGGCGAGGACAACCTGCCGGCCAGACATCCTCTCGGCCAACGCTTTCGCTGGATTGGTGAGCACTTCGCGCCCGGCACTGTTGCGCAACGCCTCGGCGTCGAGCTCGTCGGCCAGCGTGCCCAGATCGGTCTGCAGTGCCGGGTCGACGGCCTGCAACGTCGCGAGCCCGGCCGCCAGGTAGCGGCTCAGCCCGAATTCGTCGGGCGCCCACATCCGGGGCTCCAGTACCGCGGTACGTCCGGCGGTGGCGTCGCGCAGGGGTCCTTCGTACGGCGCCGCGACGACGACCCGGGCGCCGCGCCGTACGGCCGTCGCGGCGGCGGACACCAGCGCCGGATCCCCGGCGTCGTCTCCGGCGACGACGAGAACATCGAGCGGGCCTATCCAGGGCGGAGATTCAGCGGCCACCACGATCGGCTCCCCGGCGACCGCGCCCAGGGTCGCGGCCAGCATCGAGCCCGCACTCTCGGCCGCACCGTGGGCGGCCACCCAGATGACGGTCCGCGGCCGGTAGTCGGCGGACAGCAGTGCCAACCCGCCTTCGTCGACAGCGGCTGCGGTGGCGCGAACCTGAGCACCAGCCATCGCTGCGGCCCGCAACAATCCGTCGCGGTCGGCTTCCAACAAACCCTCGGTGTCGTCGAGATCGACGATGGTGTGCGCGGCGCTCATGGTGCCGCCTCGTTCGGCTGGGCCGCGATGTCCTCGGAGATTCGGCGGACGATCTCGTCGATCTCCTCGGTGCTGCGCGCTTCGACGTTGAGCCGCAGCAACGGTTCGGTGTTGGACGTACGCAGGTTGAACCAGGCACCGTCGCCGAGGTCGACCGTCACACCGTCCAAATGATCCAGCGAAACAGTCTGGTGGCCAAAGGTATTGAGAACGGATTCGACGCACGTCGGCGCATCGGCGACCCGGAAGTTGATCTCCCCGGAGGCTTCGTAGCGCTGGTAGTTCGCCATCAGTTCCGAAAGCGGCCGGTCCTGTTCGCCCAGCGCCGCGAGCACGTGCAGCGCGGCCAGCATGCCGGAGTCGGCACCCCAGAAGTCCCGGAAGTAGTAGTGGGCCGAATGCTCGCCACCGAAGATCGCCCCGGTGTCGGCCATCAAAGCCTTGATGTAGGAGTGTCCGACGCGCGAACGCACCGGGGTTCCGCCCCGTTCGACGACCAGCTCGGGCACCGCGCGTGAGGTGATCAGGTTGTGGATGACCGTCGCGCCGATCTCCCGGGTGAGCTCGCGGCCGGCGACCAGCCCGGTGACCGCCGACGGCGAAACGGGGCAGCCACGTTCGTCGACGACAAAACAACGATCGGCGTCACCGTCGAACGCCAGCCCCAGGTCGGCATCGGTTTCCACCACGAACTTCTGCAGGTCGACAAGATTGGCCGGCTCCAGCGGATTGGCCTCATGGTTCGGGAAGGACCCGTCGAGTTCAAAGAACAACGGCAGCAGTGTCAACGACTCGATGGGCCCGAGCACCGCGGGCGTGGTGTGCCCGGCCATGCCGTTGCCGGCGTCGACCGCGACTCGCAGCGGACGCAGCTCGGACACGTCGACCAGCGAACGCAGAAACTGACCGTAGTCGGCCAGCACATCCTGATCTCGCACCTGCCCCCGCCGGCCGTCATAGCCGGGCACTCCGGCGATCACCTCATCGCGGATGATTGCCAGCCCGGTGTCGTCACCGACCGGTTTGGCACCGGCGCGGCACAACTTGATGCCGTTGTAGGCGGCCGGATTATGGCTCGCCGTGAACATGGCGCCCGCGCAGCCGAGGAAACCGGAGGCGAAGTAGAGCTGGTCGGTGGACGCCAGCCCGATGCGCACGACGTCGAGGCCCTGCGCGGTGACGCCGTCGGCGAACGCCGCGGCCAGCGCCGGCGAGCTTTCGCGCATGTCGTAACCGATGGCAATCCGGTCGCCGCCCTCCCCGCGGATCAGGCGGGCGAACGCGGCGGCAACGTCGGAGACGAACGCGTCGTCGATCTCCTGTCCGACCAACCCGCGCACGTCATAAGCCTTGATCACACGGCGAACCGCGGCGGCGGGCCTCGACATGACGGATCTCCTGACCGAGAGGGACTCTTGGCCGCCAGCCTATCTGTTCCGGGCTGCCGGCAAGGTCGGCTATCGCGTCAGTCGGTGGGGTCCGGCAGTACCCGCAGGTGCCCACGGCGGCGGCCGGCGGTGGCGGGTCGATGTGCGACCGACGGCATCATCGGAGTTCCGGTCGCGGGCGCATGTACAGCGCCGCTGGGATCGGAGAAACCGGTGATCGGTGCGCTCGCAGACACCTCCCGGCCTTCCCGCACAGCGTCGGCGAGGGCGACGAGGTCGTCCTCGTCGGGAAACTCCGGCAAGGGCCCGGCGTGGCGAACGAGCTCCCACCCGCGTGGGGCGGTGATCCCGTTGGCATGCCTGATGCACAAGTCCCACGAATGAGGTTCGCGGGAGATTGCCAACGGGCCGACGACGGCAGTGGAATCGGAGTAGACGAACGTCAGCGTCGCCACCGCGTAATGGGGGCATCCAGGCCGGCAGCAGCGACGAGGAACATTCACGTCCGTGAGGTTATCGCGGTTCATTCACCGGTTGCCGGGGGACACGCGCAGCCGCCGGGCGGCCGATTCCCAACCGTTACGATCACATCCGTGGCCGATTCCCGCAGTTCCCGGCGAGGTGGCCGGTCCGGGGGCAACCCGGGATCGCGCCGCGGGCGTGAGATGCGAGGGCCATTGCTGCCGCCGACGGTGCCGGGCTGGCGCAGCCGCGCGGAGCGCTTCGACATGGCGGTGCTGGAGGCCTACGAGCCGATCGAGCGGCGCTGGCAACAACGGCTCACCGGCCTGGACGTTGCCGTCGACGAGATCCCACGTATCGCGCCGAAGGATCCGGACAGTGTGCAGTGGCCGCCCGAAGTGGTGGCCGATGGGCCGATCGCGCTGGCCCGGCTGATTCCGGCCGGGGTGGATGTCCGCGGTAACTCCACGCGGGCTCGAATAGTGTTGTTCCGCAAGCCGATTGAGCGACGGGCCAAGGACTCGATCGATCTGACCGATCTGTTGCATGACATTCTGGTGGCGCAGGTGGCCACTTATCTCGGGGTCGAGCCGTCGGTCATCGACCCGACCCTGGAAGACGACTAGCGGGCCCCTGGGGCCCGCTACGTCGTCGCACTCGAATTATCAGATGTCGTACTAGATGATGCCGCGCTTGAGGCGACGACGCTCCCGTTCGGAGAGTCCGCCCCAGATGCCGAAGCGCTCATCGTTGGCCAAGGCGTACTCGAGGCACGCGTCTTTGACCTCACAGCCCAAGCAGATGCGCTTGGCCTCCCGGGTGGAACCACCCTTTTCGGGGAAGAACGCCTCAGGGTCGGTCTGCGCGCACAGCGCGCGTTCCTGCCACTGGTCTTCCTCGTCGATTGACTCCGGGATCGCATCGATGATCGGGTCAGGCACCAAACTCAGGTGAGCGCGTGCCATAACCCCCATCGTCTGCGAACCCGGAATGGTCTGCGGCAACCCCATCGCGCCGATTACGTGCTCATAGGACATGTCCGCCTCCTCACCTGGTTTCGTAGATCTTTTGCATGTCGCCCACTATTGAAGTGTGCCCAACTCATTCGAACACCTGGTCGAATCGCGGTCTGGGACACCGAAACCGGCTGGTCCGACCGGGAAATGACACTGATGTGATTAGACACTTCTGCGATGCTTCGCGCAAGCGAATGAACCGAAATTAATACCATTTCCCTTGGATAATTCGGCGAGTCGATGCCCCGGCGTGTCTCTCCGGTGATGCGATCGTGACCGCGTGCGCCGTCAAAAGGCCGACCGCCTAGTGTCGGTCGGTGTGAAGATCACCGTTCTGGTCGGCGGCGTCGGAGGCGCCCGCTTCCTGTTGGGAGTGCAGCGACTGCTCGGACTGGGTCAGTTCGCCGGCCAGATATCAGGAGCCACAGGCGATCTTGATCACGCGCTGACCGCCGTGGTCAACATCGGCGACGACGCGTGGATGCACGGCGTGCGCATCTGTCCCGATCTCGACACCTGCATGTACACCTTAGGTGGAGGTATCGACCCCGAGCGTGGCTGGGGACATCGCAATGAGACGTGGCATGCCAAAGAGGAATTGGCGGCCTACGGCGTGCAACCGGATTGGTTCGGCTTGGGTGACCGCGATCTGGCCACTCATTTGGTGCGAAGCCAAATGCTGCGAGCCGGATATCCACTGTCCCAGGTGACCGAGGCGCTCTGCCATCGCTGGGCCCCTGGCGCCATCCTGCTTCCCGCCAGCGACGACCGGTGCGAAACCCACGTGGTGATCGACGATCCGGACACCGGCGACCGCAAGGCCATTCACTTCCAAGAGTGGTGGGTGCGTTACCGGGCCCAGGTGACCACTCACAGCTTCGCGTTCGTGGGCTCCGAAAACGCCACTGCCGGACCCGGTGTCGTCGACGCGATCACCGATGCCGATGTCGTCATGCTGGCGCCGTCGAACCCGGTGGTGAGCATCGGTGCGATCCTGGCCATCCCGGGTGTCCGCGCGGCGCTACGATCCACGGGTGCGCCGGTCGTCGGCTATTCCCCGATCATCGGAGGAAAGCCGTTGCGGGGCATGGCCGACGAATGTCTGTCGGTGATCGGCGTCGAAACCTCCTCACAGGCCGTCGCCCATCACTACGGCGCACGGTCGGCGACCGGGATTCTGGACTACTGGTTGATCTCAGAGGGCGATCACGCCGAAATTCCCGGGCTGACCGTGAAATCCATACCCCTGCTGATGTCCGACCCGTCGGCCACCGCCGAGATGGTCCGGGCCGGGCTGGAACTCGCAGGGGTAGCACCGTGACCATCGGCTCAAGTCCGACGGCGCCGCCGGGCGGCGACCACGGCAGCGCGGCTCCCGTCGAAATTCTGCCGGTGCCCGGACTTCCGGAGTTTCGCCCCGGCGACGACCTGGCCACCGCCCTCATCACAGCTGCGCCCTGGTTACGCGACGGCGACATCGTCGTGGTCACCAGCAAGGTCATGTCCAAATGTGAGGGCCGCATTGTTGCGGCCCCGGCAGATCCCGACGAACGGGACGCCCTGCGCCGCAGACTCATCGACACTGAGGCGGTGCGAGTGCTGGCCCGCAAGGGCCGCACGCTGATCACCGAAAATCGCAACGGAATCGTGCAGGCGGCCGCGGGCGTCGACGGCTCGAACGTCGGGTCAACCGAATTGGCCCTGCTACCGGTCGATCCCGACGGAAGCGCCGCCGCACTGCGCAACGCACTGCGCGAGCGGCTCGGAGTGAATGTCGCGGTACTCGTCACCGACACGATGGGCCGAGCCTGGCGCAACGGGCAGACCGACGCCGCGATCGGCTCGGCGGGGCTGCCGGTTCTCTACAGTTACGCCGGCGCCGTCGACCGGCACGGCAACGAACTGGTGGTCACCGAGGTAGCCGTCGCCGATGAAATCGCCGCCGCCGCCGACCTTGTTAAGGGCAAGCTCACCGCGGTGCCGGTCGCGGTGGTGCGCGGCCTCGAGCTCGACGATGACGGATCAACCGCCGCACAGCTGCTGCGCGGCGGTGAGGACGATTTGTTCTGGCTGGGCACCGCCGAGTCGCTGGAACTCGGCCGCCGTCAGGCCCAACTGCTGCGCCGCTCGGTGCGCCAGTTCGGGCCCGAACCGGTCGATCCCGCGCTCATCGAGGCGGCGGTCGCCGAGGCGCTCACCGCACCGGCACCACATCACACCCGGCCCGTGCGGTTCGTCTGGTTGCAGGACCGGATGCGTCGCACCGCTTTACTGGACCGGATGGGGGACGCTTGGCGTGCCGACCTGACCGGCGATGGCAAGCCGGCCGACGCCGTCGAGCGGCGTGTTGCCCGCGGCCGGATCCTCTATGACGCACCTGAGGTCGTCATCCCGTTCCTGGTGCCCGAGGGCGCGCACGACTATCCCGACCCGGCTCGCACCGAGGCCGAACACACCATGTTCACCGTCGCGGTAGGCGCGGCGGTGCAGGGCCTCCTGGTCGCGCTGGCCGTGCGAGGAGTCGGTAGCTGCTGGATCGGCTCGACCATCTTCGCAGCCGAGCTTGTCCGCGAAACCCTTGACCTGCCCCGAGATTGGGAGCCGCTGGGTGCGGTCGCGATCGGCTATCCGGTCGAGCCGCCCGCGCCTCGCGACCCGGCACCGGTCGGTGATCTGCTGGTGCGGCGGTGACGTACTCGGGTGTCCGCGAATCGGCGATCGAGTTGCTGACGGACTGGGACGCACCCGACGCCGGCCAAGATGCCTTGCGCCAGGCCGTCTTGGCCTTTCTGCTTGCCCGCACCGACGCCTGCGAGCGAGCCTGCGTCCCAGGCCATATCACCGCCTCGGCGTTGGTGGTCAACCACTCCGGTGATCAGGTACTGCTGACCCTGCATCCGCGACTGGGCCGCTGGGTTCAGCTCGGGGGGCATTGCGAAGACTCCGACGACGGCATCGTGGCCGCCGCGATGCGTGAGGCGACCGAGGAGTCCGGCATCGACGGCTTGGGCATCGACGCGTCGTTGGGCGCCATCCACGTTCACGCCCTCACCTGCTCGCTGGGGGTGCCGACGCGCCATCTGGATCTGCAGTTCATCGCCCGCGCGCCGGAGGATGCACACATTGTGATCAGTGACGAATCACTGGATCTGCGATGGTGGCCCGTCGACGCGCTGCCCGACGGCACCGATGCTGCGGTCGAGCACCTGGTGGCCGTCGGCCGCTCGCGCTCGAGTCAGATATCGGAGGAGTAGCGAACTCCGCAGTCCGGGATGACGACTCCCGGCCACACCCGCGCGCCGCGCAGGAGTTCGCAGCGCGCACCGATGTTCGCGCCGTCGCCGATGATGGCATCGCGCAGTAACGCACGTGGGCCGATCCGGGCGCCGGCGCCGATGATCGAACGCTCCACGACCGAACCCGCCTCGATGCGCGCGCCGTCGAAGATGACCGCACCGTCCAACCGGACGCCGGGGCCGATCTCCGCGCCACGACCGACCACCGTCCCGCCGACCATCACCGCCCCCGCCGAAACCGAAGCCCCGTCGTGCACCAGGAACTCTCCGCGGCGTCCGCCGAGCGCCGGGGACGGCGCGAGCCCACGAACCAGATCGGCCGAGCCGCGGACGAAGTCTTCCGGGGTGCCCATGTCCCGCCAGTAACTGGAGTCGACATAGCCGCAGACCTTCACCCCGTCGGTCAGCAGCGCCGGGAACACCTCGCGCTCCACCGAGACCTCACGCCCGCGCGGGATCCGATCGAGGATCTCGCGCTTGAAAATGTAGGTGCCTGCGTTGATCTGATCCGACGGCGGATCTTCAGTCTTCTCCAGGAACGCTTCCACGCGACCGTCGGCGTCGGTGGGCACACAGCCGAACGCCCGCGGATCGCTGACGCGCACCAGATGCAGGGTCAGATCTGCTTGCGAATCGTGGTGGCTGGACAACATCTGACGCAGGTCCATGCCGGACAGCACGTCGCCGTTGAACACCATCACCGTGTCGTTGCGCAGCTTGGGAATCACGTTGGCGATCCCGCCGCCGGTGCCCATCGGCTGGCCCTCAACGACGTACTCGATCTGCAGGCCGAGCTTGGACCCGTCGCCGAACTCGTTCTCGAACGTCGCCGCCTTGAACGACGTGCCGAGGACGACGTGTTCGATGCCGGCCGCGGCGATGCGGGACAGCAGATGAGTCAGAAACGGCAGCCCCGCAGTGGGCAGCATCGGTTTGGCCGCCGACACGGTCAATGGCCGCAGACGGGTGCCCTTTCCCCCGACCAGCACCACGGCGTCGACTTTCGACGGGTCAATTTCACTCACCGGATCCCCCTACTTTTCGCCAGCTCCCGCCGGGACTTGCGTACCGCCGCGCGTGACCTAATCTTCAGCGCGCCCTTCATAGTCCATCGCAGCGGCGCACGCCACCAGCCAAAATGACGATCCGACAGATAAAGGTAGGTGCTTTCGTGATGCGCGCGCAGGTTGCTGGCCGGGTCACGGCCGGTCGAGTGCCCCTTTGCGTGCAGGATCTCCGCAGCCGGCACGTACACGTTGAGCCATCCCGCCCGGCCCAGCCGCTCACCGAGGTCGACGTCTTCCATATACATGAAGTAGCGCTCGTCAAAGCCGCCGACCTGATCGAATGCCGCGCGCCGGATCAGCAGACACGATCCCGACAGCCAGCCCACGGGCCGCTCGGTCGGCTCGAGGTATTCCTGCCGGTAGGCCTTCGTCCACGGGTTCGTCTTCCAGACGAAGCCCACCACCGCATGCATGCCGCCGCGTACCAGGCTGGGCAGGTGGCGCGCCGACGGATAGACCGAGCCGTCGGGGTCGCGGATCAGCGGTCCCAGCGTCGCGGCGCGCGGCCACCGGTCGGCGGCCTCCAACAACTCGTCGATGCTGTTCGGCCCCCACACCACATCGGGATTGGCGACGATCACGAACTCGTCGTCGACGGGAGCGGTCGCCACACCCCGGTTGGCGGCGGTGCCGTAGCCGAGGTTGCCGCCCGTGCTCACGAGGCGGGTGCCGGGATAGCGTTCCACCGCCTCCTCCGGCGTCCCGTCCGTTGAACCGTTGTCGGCCAGCACCACCGTGACCGGCCGATCGGTGGCCACCGTCAACGACGACAGGAAGCGATCCAGATGTGAACCCGGAGAGTACGTCACCGTCACCACGGTCAGGGGGCGGCTCAACGTCACGGCGTAGAGGGTAACTGTCGGTCGGAGATGGGTTGGGCAAGCGCCTCGGCCAATGCCTCACGCCACGGCCGCGGCGGGTTGAGCCCGGCCCGCACCGACGTCGCCATCGACAACGCCGAATACGCCGGACGCGGCGCGGGCCGGCCGGCCTGCGCGGTGCTCACCGGCCGAATCCTGCGCGGGTCGGCGCCCAGCTCCTCGAACACTGCCTGAGCCAGCTCGAAGCGGGTGCACGCACCCTCGTTGGCAACATGCAGGATCGGCTCCCGTATGCGACCCTCGCCAATCTCGAACACCGCGTCGGCGAGGTCGTTGACGTATGTGGGTGACCCGACCTGGTCGTCGACGGCGTCGGTGGTGCCGTCGGTGGCGGCCAGCCGGCGTAGCCCCGCCACGAAATCGTTGCCGTCGTCGCCGGTGTACACCCACGAGGTCCGCACGATGTGGGCGCCGGGCATGGCGGCCAGCACAGCGACTTCCCCGGCGAGCTTGCTGCGCCCGTATTCGCCCACCGGCTCGGTCGCGTCGCCGACGTCGTAGGGGCGGCGCTGCTGACCACCGAAAACGTAATCGGTAGAGATGTGCACCAACGACGCGCCGGCCCGGGCACAGGCGAGCGCGACGTTCTCCGCACCGGTGGCGTTGACGGCGAAGGCGGTGTCGGGGTCGGCCTCGGCGGCGTCGACGTTCGCGATCGCCGCGCAGTTGACCACCAGATCCGATTCCGTGACGAACCGCTCGGCCGCTTTCGCATCGGTGATGTCCCATTGCGCATGCGTCAATGCGCTGACATCGAGGCCCCGTCTGACCGCCTCACCTGCAAGAAACCGTCCCACCTGGCCGCTGGCACCGGTAATCACGATCTTCGCCGACACGATTACGAGTCTGGCACGCCGGTTTCGGCTACCAGGGATGCGCCCGTCTCGCCAGTAGCCTGAGCTGATGCCTGCTGACACCGAAGCACGGACGGGCGCCCAGCGGGTGGTCCGAACCGTGCTCGCGTTGATCGCTGTCACCGTCATGGTCAGCACCGGTGTCGCCTGGGGCAAGATCCGGTCCTTCGAGAACGGCATCTTCCACATGAGCACGGCCGCGCTCGGCGGCGGCGGCCAGGACGGCGCGATCGACATCCTGCTGGTCGGTATGGACAGCCGCACCGACGCGCACGGCAACCCGCTGTCCGAAGACGAACTCGCCGCCCTGCATGCCGGTGACGATGTGTCGACGAACACCGACACGATCATCCTGGTCCGCATCCCCAACAACGGGAAGTCGGCGACGGCGATCTCGATCCCCCGGGATTCCTACGTCAAGGCGCCCGGCCTGGACAAGACGAAAATCAACGGCGTCTACGGCCAGGTGAAGCTGCAGAAGATGAAGCAGTTGGTCGAGCAGCAGGGCATGGACCCCGCCGAGGCCGAGCCCAAAGCCGTCGAGGCGGGCCGCGAGGCGTTGATCAAGACGGTCGCCGACCTCACCGGCGTCACCGTCGACCATTACGCCGAAATCGGCCTGCTGGGCTTCTCATTGATCACAGACGCTCTCGGCGGTGTTGACGTCTGCTTGAAAGATGCTGTCTACGAACCTCTTTCCGGCGCCGACTTCCCGGCCGGTTGGCAGAAACTCAACGGCCCGCAGGCCTTGAGCTTCGTCCGGCAGCGCCACGACCTGCCCCGCGGCGACCTGGATCGGGTAGTGCGTCAGCAGGTCGTGATGGCTTCGCTGGCCCACCGAGTGATTTCGGGTAAGACGCTGACCAGCCCGTCGACCCTGAACAAGCTGCAGGACGCGATCCAGCGCTCGGTGGTCCTCTCGTCGGGCTGGGACATCATGGATTTCATCAAGCAGCTCGAGAACCTCGCGGGCGGCAACGTGGCGTTCGCGACGATCCCCGTTCTCGACGAGGCCGGCTGGAGCGACGACGGCATGCAGTCCGTGGTCCGGGTCGACCCCAGCCAGGTGCAGGAGTGGGTGGACAGCCTGCTGCACGATCAGGCCGAGGGCAAGACCGAGAAGATCGCGTACTCCCCCGAGCAGACCAAAGCCGATGTACTCAACGACACCGACATCAACGGGCTTGCGGGTGCGGTGTCAGATGTGCTGAGCAACAAGGGCTTTGCGGCGGGCAACATCGGAAACAACGACAAGGATCACGTGATCCGCAGTCAGGTGCAGGCCGCCAAGGAGGACGACCTCGGCGCGCAGGCGATCGCCAAGGAACTCGGCGGGCTCCCGGTGGTCGCCGACACCGCGATCCCGGCGGGAACCGTGCGAGTGGTGCTGGCAAGTGACTACACCGGTCCGGGTTCGGGTCTGGAGGGGTCGCTGCCGACGTCGTCGGCGAGGGTCGACCAGGCTGCCGGTCAGGCCGGCGACGGGACGGCTCCCCCGCCGTCGCCGATCATCACCGCGGGGTCAGACGACCCCAAGTGCGTCAACTGATGACCAATCTGACCGCGGCTGTGCTGGATCCGCTGCTGAAGGCCGACCCCATGGGCCCGCGGATCACGTATTACGACGACGCGACGGGCGAGCGCATCGAGCTGTCGACAGTGACGCTGGCCAACTGGGCGGCCAAGACCGCCAACCTGTTACGCGACGAACTCGGCGCCGGACCGGGCACTCGCGTCGCGGTGCTCTTGCCCGCGCACTGGCAGACGGCGGCGGTCCTACTGGGCGTGTGGTGGATCGGTGCTGAAGTCGTGATGTCGGGGTCGGCGGATCTCGCGTTGTGCACATCCGAGCGCCTGGACGAGGCCGACCAAGCGGTGGCCGGCGGTGAGGTCGCCGTGTTGTCGCTCGACCCGTTCGGGAAGCCGGCACCGGATCTGCCGATCGGCGTCACCGATTACGCGACCGCGGTGCGAGTGCACGGTGACCAGTACAGCGCCGAGCTGCGACCGGGTGTGGCGCTGGACGGCCGCTCGGTCGACGAGATGTTGGCCGCCGCCGCAGGTTCCGCTGCCGCGTCGGGCCTGACGGCCGGCGACCGGGTGATGTCGTCATTGCCGTGGTCCACCGCGGAGGACGTCGTCGCGAACCTGCTCGCCGTCTTCGTCGCGGGTGCGTCCCTGGTTCAGGTGGCCAATCCCGATGGGGCAAGTCTGGAACGACGGCGGTCGACCGAGAAGGTGACGAAGGACCTGGCCTGACTAGGCTCCCAGGCGTGAGCCGCGCCCCCTTGAATCTGGCGTCTTTATCCCGACTTCCGGTGCAACGCATTGACGTCGTCGAGACCACCGGATCGACCAATGCCGACCTGTTGGCCCGGCACGCCGCGGGCGAGGACATCCGCGGCGTCGTGTTGCTCGCCGAACACCAGAGCGCTGGCCGCGGCCGCAACGGACGCAGCTGGTCGGCGCCGCCGCGGTCGCAGATCGCGCTGTCGATCGGCGTCGGCGCCGACGGTGTCCCGCCGGCAGGCTGGGGGTGGCTGCCGCTGCTCACCGGCGTCGCGCTGGTCGACGCCGTCAGGGCCTCCGCCGGAATCGAGGCGGGCGTGAAGTGGCCCAACGACGTCCTGGTGGGGACCGGCAAGCTCGCCGGCATCCTGGCCGAAGTGGCCGCGCCCGATCCGGTCATCGTCGTCGGTCTCGGGCTCAACGTCACCCTCACCGCCGAGGAGGCCCCCGATCCCAGGGCCACGTCATTGCAGATGCTGGGCGCCTCGCAACTCGACCGCGACGTCTTGACGGCAGCCATCCTGCGGGAACTGACCACCCGCATCCAAAGCTGGCGGGCCGCACCCGGCCCCGATCCGACGCTGGTCGAGGATTACCGACGACGAAGCGCCACACTGGGCAGCCGGGTGCGCGCACTGATGCCAGGCGATCACGAAATCACCGGCACCGCAGTCGATGTCGACGATCTCGGTCGGCTTCGCATCGACACCGGTGTCGAGGTCGTGACGGTGTCGGCAGGCGACATCACCCACCTGCGGCCCGCCGACTAGATCAACGCAGCAACGCGCGCGACATCACAACCCGCTGAATCTGGTTGGTGCCCTCGTAGATCTGAGTGATCTTGGCATCACGCATCATCCGCTCCACCGGGAAGTCCACGGTGTAACCGGCGCCGCCGAACAGCTGCACGGCATCGGTGGTCACCTCCATGGCGACATCGGAAGCGAAACACTTCGACGCCGCCGAGATGAACCCGAGGTTGGGCTCACCACGTTCGGCCCGGGCTGCGGCGGAGTACACCATCAACCGCGCCGCCTCGACCTTCATCGCCATGTCGGCGAGCATGAACTGCACACCCTGGAAATCCGAGATCGACGAGCCGAACTGCTTGCGGTCCTTGGTGTATGCGATCGCCGCGTCCAGTGCACCCTGTGCGATACCGACGGCCTGCGCGCCGATGGTCGGGCGGGTGTGGTCCAGTGTGGCCAGCGCGGTCTTGAAACCGGTGCCGGGCTCACCGATGATCCGGTCACCGGGAATGCGGCAGTTCTCGAAGTACAACTCGGTGGTGGGCGATCCCTTGATGCCGAGCTTGCGCTCCTTGGGGCCGATCGTGAAGCCCTCGTCGTCCATGTGGACCATGAACGACGAGATACCGTTCGCACCCTTGTCCGGATCGGTCACGGCCATCACGGTGTACCAGCTCGACTTGCCGCCGTTGGTGATCCAGGCCTTGGCGCCGTTGAGGATCCAGCCGTCCCCGTCGGCCTTGGCGCGGGTCTTCATGGCCGCTGCGTCGCTGCCGGCCTCGCGCTCGCTCAGCCCATACGAGGCCATCGCGCCCTCGGCGATCTGCGGCAGCACCTGCTTCTTCAGATCGTCCGACCCGCGCAGGATCAAGCCCATCGTGCCGAGCTTGTTCACCGCGGGAATCAGCGACGCCGACGCATCGACCCGCGCGACCTCCTCGATCACGATGCACGCCGCCACCGAGTCCGCGCCCTGACCGCCGTACTCCTCGGGCACGTGGACGGCGTTGAACCCCGAAGCGTTCAGCGCGTCCAGGGCCTCCTGAGGAAAGCGCGAGTTCTCATCGACGTCCGCGGCGTGGGGCGCGATCTCTTTCTCCGCCAGTGCGCGGATCGCGGCCCGCAGCTCGTCGTGCTCCTCGGGCAACTTGAATACATCGAAATCCGGATTTCCAGCCATCACAGCCTCCTTGCTACTCGCCGGTAACTTTACCCGGCTCGTCACTCACCGAGTAATCGCTCGCGCAGCGCGCGATCCTTGGCCAGCACCTGGGCTTCCAGATCATCCTGGAAGCTCTGCATCCGCTTGCGCAACGCCCCATCCGAGGTGGCCAGGATGCGCACCGCCAGCAGGCCGGCGTTGCGGGCGCCGCCGATCGACACGGTGGCCACCGGCACACCCGCCGGCATCTGCACGATCGACAACAGCGAATCAAGCCCGTCGAGCTTGGCCAGCGGCACCGGCACCCCGATCACCGGCAGCGGCGTGGCCGACGCCACCATCCCGGGCAGATGAGCCGCCCCGCCGGCGCCGGCGATGATCACCTGAATGTCGCGACCGGCCGCGCCGCGCGCATAGTCCAGCATCCGCCCCGGCGTGCGATGGGCCGAGACCACGCCGACCTCGAATGGCACCTCGAACTCCGCCAGCGCCTCAGCGGCCGCTTCCATGACGGGCCAGTCGCTGTCAGAGCCCATGATCAAGCCGACTAGGGGCCCGCTATCAGGCATGTCCGTCCCATCCGTCAGTCCACTCTGCGTGTGACAACCAGTGTGCCGCGCGCTCTGCACGTTCACGTACCCGATCCACATCACAGTCCGCGGCGCCCACGATGTTGACGTGCCCGACCTTGCGGCCCGGCCGTTCGGCCTTGCCATACAGGTGAACTTTCGCCTCCGGAATGCGGCCGAACAGGTGGTGCAGCCGCTCGTCGACGGTCATCGCGGGTGCCTGCGCCGCGCCGAGCACGTTGGCCATCACCGTCACCGGCGCGATCGGCCGGGTGTCGCCCAGCGGATAGTCCAGAACCGCCCGGACATGCTGTTCGAACTGGCTGGTCACCGCGCCGTCCATGGTCCAGTGCCCGGAGTTGTGCGGCCGCATCGCGAGCTCGTTGACCAACAGCGTGCCGTCGACGGTTTCGAACAGCTCGACCGCAAGCACCCCGACCACACCGAGCTCACCGGCCAGCCGCAGCCCGAGCTGCTCGGCTTCGGCGGCCAGGTCCTCGGACAGTCCGGTCGCGGGGGCGATCACCGTGACGCAGATGCCGTCGCGCTGCACCGTCTCCACGATCGGCCACGCCGCGCCCTGTCCGAACGGTGAACGGGCCACCAGCGCCGACAGCTCCCGGCGCATCGCCACCCGCTCTTCGAGCAGCACCGGCACGTCGTCGGCGAGGTACCCGGCGACCACCTCGCGAGCCTGGGCAAGATCACGGGCGAGCACCACGCCGCGACCGTCGTATCCACCGCGCACGGTTTTGATCACCACCGGGCCGCCGACGGCAGTCGAGAACGCGTCGACGTCGTCGACGCCCGCAACGGGCGCGTACCGCGGGATGGGTGCGCCCAGCTTCTCCAGCCGGCGGCGCATCACCAGCTTGTCCTGCGCGTGTACCAAGGCTTCGGGAGGCGGTGCGACCGTGACGCCCTCGGCGACCAGAGTGTCGAGAAGTTCGGTCGGTACATGCTCGTGGTCGAAGGTCAACGCGGCTGCTCCGGCTGCCGCGCGGCGCAGCGCCTCGAGGTCGGTGTGGGCGCCGATGACGACATCGGGAGTCACCTGAGCGGCCGGGTCGTCGGCGCTGACGGCCAGCACCCGCAGGCTCTGGCCGAGGGCGATCGCCGCCTGATGGGTCATCCGGGCCAGCTGCCCGCCGCCGACCATGGCGACGATAGGAGATCTGGGGCTGTTCGACACGGCCATCATGGTGTCAGACCTGCGCGAGTACGCACACCTGCGGTGACTTCCGTAGACTTGCTCCTTGTGTCTTTCGCTGATGCCACCATCGCTCGGCTCCCCCGACCGATCCGGCCGTTCGCCGACCAGCATCACGAGCTCATCAAGTTCGCGATCGTCGGTGCAACGACGTTCGTCATCGACTCGGCGATCTTCTACACGCTGAAGCTGACGATCCTCGAGCCGAAGCCGGTCACCGCCAAGGTGATCGCCGGCATCGTCGCCGTGATCGCCTCCTACGTGCTGAACCGGGAGTGGAGCTTCCGTAACCGCGGTGGCCGGGAACGCCACCACGAAGCGCTGCTGTTCTTCGCGGTCAGCGGTGTCGGCGTGCTGTTGAGCATGGCTCCGCTGTGGTTCTCCAGCTACATCTTGGAACTGCGTGTGCCGCACGTCTCACTGACGATCGAGAACATCGCCGACTTCGTGTCCGCTTATGTCCTGGGCAATCTGCTGCAGATGGCGTTCCGGTTCTGGGCGTTCCGCCGCTGGGTCTTCCCCGACGAGTTCGGGCCCAGCCACGACAAGGGGCTGGAGTCCACGCTCACCGGCGGTGGCCTCGTCGAGGCCATGGAGGACGAGTACGAGGCCACTGGCACCGTCACACCGCTGCGGCGCCGTCGGACACGGCGTCAGCTGGACGACTCTTCAGAGCCCAGAGTGTCGAAGACTTCGTGATACAGCAGTGAGTGCACCCGCTCCACGCGGGGAATGTCGTGGAACTCGAGGGGATCTTGACTCGCCGACTCGATGATCAGCGTGCCCGTCCGCAACATGCGATCGAGTAGTCCATGCCGGAACTCAACACTGTTGATGCGCGCCAACGGGATGTCGATACCCGACCGCGTCAGCAGCCCGTGACGGAACATCACCCGGCGGTCGGTGATCACGAAATGTGTTGTGAGCCAATTCAAGAACTTCCACAACGTGAGCCAGCCGACCAGGATCAGCCAGATCGCCGCGATGACGCCGAAGAGCACTTTCTTCGCAGTGGGGTCCCAGCTGGTGTTGTTCACGAGTGCGGCTACGAACGCGGCCACGATCGTGGCGATCAGCAGCACGAGGATCGGACCGACCAGTCGTTTCCAATGCGGGTGGCGGTGCAGCACGACCTGCTCGCCGCCGGCCAGCACGTTCTCGGGATATCCCACCCGGCGAAGATTACCTAGTTGCTCCGATCACCGAGCGCGTTGGAGGTATTCGACGCAGTCGGCTTCGGCGCGAAGGGTCTGGGCCATGCACACTCCGATCGCCGGGTCACCACCCTGCGCCATGGCCGGCACAGGGATGTCGCCTGGGGACAACGACCAGAGGTATGTGTCGGTGTCGGTGAGGCGCTCACAGTAGGTAGGGGAACCGTCGGCAGCCACGCCGTCGCCCGCGCCGGGCTGGCACGCGGTCGCGATGACGGCGGGTGACGGCGGGGCGGCCGGCGCGGCGGGCGGCTCGGCCGCCGGTGGCGGTTCGGTACTCGTCGACGACGACTCTGCGGCGGATGTCGTGGTGGTCGTGCTCTGAGCCGCTGCCTGCGTCTGCCTCGCATTGTCCTTCGCGCGGGACAGCTGAACCCAGATGTCGGCGCCCGCACCGGCTAGCAGGGCCACCGTGATCAGCCCGGCGACCAGCGCAATCCAGGAATCCGCCCGTCCGTTCGACGGCCGGGCGCGGTCGACGCCCAGAGTCCCGCCGTCGGCCACCTGCCGTGTCCACCGCACGCCGTCCCAATAGCGGCATTGATGGCGGCCGGTGGGATCGAACGACCAACGCGCGGTCGAGTTGGCAGGCTCGACGCCCGGGGGCGCCACCAGCGGTGCCCCGCAGTCACTGCAGAATCGCCGGTCCTCGGGATTGGCATGACCAAACGGGCAGATCTGCAAGCCCGGCTCCAGCGAGTCGCCGCACTCGCCGCAGAAATACTGGCCGTCCGAGTTCTCATGGCCATTGGCGCAGGTCACCAGTCGATCCTCCCTCATGAGACCACAGTCACCATGTACAGCATCGCCGCGACGAGCGCGGCGACGGCCATGCACACCGCCTCGAACATGACGAGTGCGGTGGTCCGGTCGATGCGGCGCGTGCCGTCCCCCGGCACCGCCCGTTCCCGCCGATAGCCGACCAGCGCGTACAGCAGCCCGGCCGCGGCAAACAATGCGAGCTCGATCATCAGTGGCCTCCCAGCGGGATGTCGTGCACCTCGGGCCGTTTGAGCACCAGTACTCCCCCCGAGTCGTAGATCTTCTGGTAGCCCTTCTCGCTCTGCAGGAGCTGCAGCGCGCGCTGCATGGTCTCGCGACTGACCCCGGCGCTGTAGCGGACGAAGTTCTCGTCCTGCTGGGTGTTGGAGAAATATTGGACTTCGGGCTGGGCCGTGCAGTCGGCCAGGTGCTCGGCGGACTCGAAGCACGAGGTCTTCAGTTCGAACTTTCGCGGCACCCCGTAGAGGGCGCCCTGCCCCCAATAGCCGAGCCCGGCGTCGCCGATCTCGGCCACCAATTCGGTACCGATCGCCAACTCGTGCGGTGTGGTCCGCTCGAATGAGATGTTGAGGCCACGATTGGCGGTCACCAGCAGTGCGGTGAGAAGCAGCACGACGCCGGCCGCCACCGCGCTCACCCGCCGGGCGACGGTACGGCCGGTCCGTGGACGCAGCAACGGCAGGATGCTCAAGGCGGCCAGCGGCGACAGAATCGGGGAACCATAGAGGAAGGCGCGGATCGCCACCTCGCCGCCGTAGCTTTGGAGCAACACCAATCCGAACGGCCCCAGCGCCAGTGCCGCAATCAACCACGGACGGCTGCCCGGCATGCGCCGCAGCCGCAGCCAACCGAAGCCGGCCATCGCCATCACGACCAGCGCGGCGACGAGCCGCAGCAGCTGCATGTGGCGGTAAGTGGGATCACCGGTGATCTTTTGCGAGACACTGGAATTCAGGTTCTGATCGACGCCACCGATGTCCGAGATCACCTGGCCGAGGTGGCCCGTCCAGTACGCGGTGGCACCATAGCGAAACCAGAAGATGAACATCACCAGGGCCGCCAGCCACAACAGCTTGTAGCGAGTCACGCCGGCGACCGCGAAGACCACCAGCGCTCCGATCGCGGACAGTGGTGTCAACTGGTGCTCCACCACCATCGCGGCGAGGATGACCACCAACGTCGCCTCGACCGCCAGCGTCCACCGCGCATCGCGGCCGGCCACCCGACCCGGTAGCCGCCGCCATGCCGTCGTCATGCGCTTGCACCGACCACCCACCAGGACCGGAATGTTCGATTTGCGCAACTGCCAAAGCAATACGGCCAGGATCGTGGCGTAGAACTGCATCGCGACGGCCTGCGGGGCGAAATAGTCCTGCTGATACCAGTTGAACAGGGTGAGCATCGTGACACCGAGCCAGGCGACCCGCCGGCTGCCGGTGATCGACAGGCCGATCGAATACACCGGGAACATCAGCAGGACTCCGAAAATCAGTGAGGCACTGACCACGAGAATCACGCTGTCGTACAAGCCGGTGGTGGTGATCAGATTGGCCGCGGCCGAGAAGAAGCCGGCCCAGCTGATGCGCGCATCGACCGGCGGCGGCAGGGTGCCTGCGGTGATCAACCAGTTGGTGATCATGCGGTGTACGTAGCCGGTCACGAACGGCGCGGTGCCCAGCGACCAAGCGACCGGCATGGTGATGTACGCGATGAGTACGACATTGGCGACGGCGATCATGAGCCGGTCGATTGCGGCGCGGCGGTATTCGAGCACGAATATGACGCACAGCAGCACCAGCCCGACCCAGTAGTCGACACCGAAGATGCCGACCACCCCCAGGGCGCCGGCCGCCGACACATCGAGCCGATAGACCGCGGTGGCGAACAACACCACCACGGCCAACAGCAGGATCGCGCTGACTCGCCGGTCTCCGGTCGGCGCCAATCCGCTTCGCGCCCAGCGCAGCACGCCCGCCACCGGCCTCGGCTGCGGGCAGCGATACCACTGCCGCGCCAGTGCCGCGGTGGCCAGCACGCCGAGGGTCAGCACCACATACTGGGCGGCGTACGGCCGATGAAAACCGCCCGCGTAATTGAATTGGGCGACAAGGATGTTGGTCGCGAGCGACATCGACACCGCAACCGCGGTGAACAATCCGTCCGGCAATCGCAGCAGCGCGGCGATCGGTAGCCCCGGCACGGCGAACACCGCCAGAACTCCCACGACAGCGCGCAGCGACGGCGGCAGCACATCGGCGACGCCCACCCGGGCGAGCACGGTGACGATCAGTGAGGCGGTGATCACGGCGGCGGAGGCGACGACGGCCAGAGGGACCCAGGGCGGCAGTGGCGTCCGGCGAGCCGGCGGTGCCGGGGAACTCACGACGCTGTGCAGCACCGACCTAGCGTACCGTTAGCTGATATCGCACGTGCAGGTGTCAACTTCCTGTGTACGACCAGATAGAAATCCAATCGACCAGCACATGACCACTGTTCGTGCCGTTGCCGTTGGTCTCGACCTGCAGTTGCCAGCGCATCGGCTTGCTGGGCACATATTTGGTGCTGTCCAGCACCAGAGCATCGTCGAGATAGAACCGGACGTGCCCGGGCAGCCACTCGACCGTGTACACATGCCAGTCGGTGAAAGCCTTACCGGTGTCCACCCCGTCCTGGCCGCCGGTCGAGCGGGCGTAGTGCGCGAACGCCTTGGCGGTCGACGACAACGCACCTTCCGGGAAATCCTCTTCGCCGTCCGTCGGCCAGAGTTCGGACTCCGGCCACAGCAGGAATGCGATGTGATACTCGGCCAACGTGGCGGTGTCGGCTTTGAGGCGCACCGAGTAGCGCCCATACGTCTGGTACTGGGTGCCGTTCGGCAGGATCGGCGACGGGTTGGCGCCCGCCGGCTGACCGTCGACGTTGTGCAGGTAGTAGTTCAGCGTTCCGTTGCTGACACTGAGCACCTGGTCGGCGCGATACGGGCGATGTTGGTATGTGTCGGTGAACGTCTGGGGATAGGTGCGCCACTGCTGGCCGTCGGCGCCCACGTAGACGACTTTGGCCGGGTCCGCGGGGTTCGCCCAGCTTCCCAGCGGGGCGTCCTTGGTGAAGTTGTCAGCCATGATGTGCTTCCACCCCGGAAGGTCGGCCACCGGAGCCTCGGTCAGATCACCGGGTTGAGTGATCGTCGAAGCCACGATGCTGACGGTGTCGATGTACAACGTGCGCGCACAGAAAAACCACTGCGGATTGACGAAAGTGATCCCGATCGTGTGTGTTCCCGGCGGGATGTCGGCGGTCGCGGTGTAGTCGGTCCATGCGGTCGCGGTGATCGGGCTGCGGCCGATCACGGCACCGTCGACGAACACCGCGGCGACGGGCGCTCCAAGGCATTGCAATCCCCTGGCGCGCATGACGACTTTGACCGACTTCGGCAATGCAAGGGTCGTCGACAGCGTCACAGCGCCGGTCAAGCTGAGCGCCGTTCCACCGGATGCTCCTGCATCGGTGACGATCTTGGCACCCTTGGTCGTGGAGAGGCTCATCGTTTCGGCTTCGAGTGACGTGACGCCTGCGGCTGCCGCCGGCGGTGCCACAGCCAGAACCAGGCTCCAGGCGACCGCCATCGCCAGCACGCTCGCCGAGCACCACCGGAACATCGCGGCTCCATCGCGTCGAAGGCGCTCGGCGAGCGCTCGAAAGCCACGCTATGTGCGCTAAATCACTTTCCGTGTTGAGCGCACCTATCACTTTGATAACGATCAGGATCGTCGCGATCAGATCCGCATCGGCGCCGCAAGGATCCTCAAATGATTTCGGCTGCAGCGCAATTGAAGAACCACCATTCGAGTTCCGCTCACGCTTCGACGAGGGTCGAGCCTCGACACGCGGCCGGCCGGCGACGTAATCGGGACCCGCGCACAGCGTCACAGCGTATGGTTCGGGACTTATGCGGGATCGGCTGTGTAAGTGCGGGCACGACCGTTCGGCACACCAACATTACCGGGGCGGAACCGATTGCGGGCTATGTGAATGCACCCGATTTCGGGGGCCGGGGCCCGTCAACACGGCGTTGCGCTGGATCACCTCGTTGGGTCGAGGCGACCGGTCCGAAGGCTAGGTAAACTGGCAGTCCCCCGGGTCGGGACCAAGGGAGCACATGCCTGTCGCCATTCCCCGAGCCGCTCGTGTGGTGATTTCGATGACCAGCGTGGCGGCCGGCGTCCTCACACTCATCATCAGTTCCTCGGCCCTGCTGCGCCCGGTCGCCGATGCGCAGACTGGGAACTGCCCCAATACGGCAGCCGCCGCACAGGGGTGGGGCACCCCCAACCGCGTCGACGACTTCAACGAGCCCGGATCACTCAGCCAATGGTCGATCTATGACGGACCGGGTCACAACGGCAACGGCCGACGTACTCGGGGTGCGGTTTCCGTCGCTGACGGCAGACTGACCCTCGCTGGTGATCCTGAAGGAAACTCGGGCGGCATGGCCTGGTTCCCCGGTCAACTGGATGGCCGCTGGGAGGCCTGTGTCAAGTCGTCACCGTCGGGTCCCGACTATCACAGCTTGCTGCTGCTGTGGCCCGATGCCGAGAACTGGCCCGTCGGCGGCGAAGTCGACTTCATGGAGATCGGCGATCCCGCGCGGCAGTCCGTCGAGGGCTGGCTGCATTACGGCCCGAACGACGAGCGCGAGTCGAGCGCGGTGCGAATCGATGCGACTCAGTGGCACAGCTGGGCGGTCGAATGGACTCCTGCACGGGTGGCGATGTTCGTCGACGGCGTTCAGTGGTGGGAGACCACCAACCCGGCCCAACTGCCGCCGGGCCCGATGCACCTGTGCATTCAGCTCGACAACTTCGGCGCGGATCGCGGCAACGGTGCATCCATGACAGTCGACTGGGCCCGCCAGTATCCGCTCTAACCGGTGCTGCGCGAGTGGACCCGGCGCAGCCAGCGAATCGCGGGCGGCAACAACACGATCGCCGGAATCGCTTCGGCCGCAAGGTATGCCCAGCCCACACCCACCACCCCGGTGTGTGCCGTGATCAGTACCGTGCCAGCGACCACGGTCAACGTCGACACGCACCGCATCACGACCATCAGGGTCAACTTGCGGCTCACGCGTGCGAATCCCTCGTAGATCGCACTCACCGCGGACAGCGGAACGAACGCCGCCGCCAGCACGAGCAGCCCTTGCCCTTGCGCCCGATACTCAGACCCGATGAGGCCCAGCACATACGGTCCGACCAGAACCAGCCCGAGTGCACCGACGACGGAGACGACGGCCATCATCTGCACCATCCGGGTGGACAGCGTCGCCACCTCGTCGGGGTGGGCCGCCACCTCCGCGACGAACGGACTCATCACCAGGTGCACCGCGAAGTACAGCGCGTTGATGATCGCCCAGGCCACGGCGAAGTGCGCGTTCGCCGCCGCACCGAATCGGCTGACGACGATCAGCGGCACGACGAGGGGCCCGATGAGCCACAGTGTGGTGATCCCGAACGACGACCCGACGTACGACAACAGATGTCGTTGGGCCGGAAGCTCGGATGGCCGGCGGAACTGAGCGTGCGTCCGCCACCGCCGGCGCATCGCGGCCAGCACGAACAGAATTCCGGCGGCGGCGGTGGCGCCCCAGGCCAGCACGATGGACGCACCGCTGCCAGTCCACACCAGCCCGAACAGAGCGCCAAGTTTGACGATGGCATGGATGAGGTTCTTCGCCGCGGACCACTTCGTCACCCCGAGACCGACGGCGGTCTTGTCCAGCAGAGTGAACACCGCCAGCACCATCACCAGCAGCGGGTAGCAGACCATCGCCCACCGCGAACTGAACAGCTCGTCTCGCGGCCCGAACGCCACCAGCGCCGAGCCGGCGATCAGGCTGGTGACCACGACGATCAGGTATCCCCGCTTGATCAACGAGCCGGCCTTCTCACCGGCCACCGGCAGGAAGCGTTCGTAGATGTTGTCGATGCTCAACATCGACATCATCGACAACATGAGCGCCGAGGTGATCAGCGCCGCCGCCACACCCACTTCCGTTGCGGGATAGAGCCGTCCGGCGACTCCCCAGAAGACCAGACCCAAGATCCCGGTCAGCAGGCTGGAGGCGATCAACGACAGCGAGTTGACCGTCATGTTGCGCCCGGCGGCGGGAGGCACGACCTCTGTGGTCACCATGAGCTGTTGGCCCTGAACAGTCTGCGTCGCGATGCCACACCGAGATACACCCACGCCCCAGCCGCGATGAATCGCCAGGTGCCGCTGCCGATGTCGGCAGGCAGATCGAATTTCACCGTGGTCGATGGCGCCGCCCGCTGCGCCGTGGACCGCAGATGGCGAACCATCGCCGGTCGGCGTCGGGCGATCGTCTTCAGCGCGAGCATCGCCATCGGCGGGTCCGACGCGATCTTCGCCAGCCACGCCCCCAAGCCCAACCCGTAGCCGCGGGTCTGAGCCCGCAAGTCGTCAGCGGACGCCCGATGCCGATGCCAGGCGATCGCGCCGGGTTCGCGCACGAGTTGCCGCCCGGACCGCAGAATGCGGAAGAACATGTCGATGTCTTCTCCGCCGCTCGCCTTCGTACCGGCGCCGAGTCGTTCGTCGAAGCCGCCCAGGCTCATCACCGCCTGCCGGTCGACGGCGAAGTTGGCGCCGGTCCCGTAGTGCCGAACTTCAAAAGGGAACAGCGGAACATCCCGCGGCGCGTGTGACCACTCGAAGATCCGCAGCTGCGCCGATTCCGTCCAACCGGCCCGGTTCTCGAAGTAAGCCTGTGCGGGGGTTCGCAACTCACCGGCGGGCACCATGCCGGACACACATGCCACCGAAACGCCATACGTGAAGCCGTTGACCAGGGCGCTCAACCAGCCCCGGTCCACGACGACGTCGTCGTCGACGAAGGCAACGATGTTCCCGGTGGCGGCCAGCAGACCGGTGTTCCTGGCCCGCGACAGACCGGGAATCGGTTCGGTGATCAGCCGCACCCGATTGTCGGCGAGGTTTGTGACGTACTCCCGGGTGGCATCGGTGCGTGGCGCGTTGTCCACGACGAGCACATCGAAGTCCGGGTAGTCGGCGGCAAGGACCGATGCCACCGCCGACTTGAGGAGGTCGGTACGATCCCGGGTGCACATCACCACCGTCACGTGGAGCATCTCGGCCGATCGTCTGGCGATAGCGTCCGGCACTTGCCGCCGGGGGTAATGGCGCTGTGCCCCGACCTGATCCCGCAGCTCGGAAAAGACGACCTGGCCGTCGGTGACGGCGATGTCGACGAATCCGACCGCCCGTTCCCGATCACGAACCAGTAGCCGCGCTTTGGAGAATCCCTCGGCATTCTGCAGTCGGCATTTCGCGGGCGTGCCGCACCGCGCGCTCGCCTCATCGGCGGAATCGACGGCGTCGAGTGACACTTCGCCGATCCAGATCGCTCCACTCCAGCTCGGCCGGTCGGGATTCGGCAGCACCGGCTCCAGCGTCAGGCAGGCGGAATCGTGGGCGCTCATCGCGCCCTCCTGGACAGGCTGCGACTGACCTTGGCCCGGGTGAATCCGGCCGTGGTGGCGGCCAACCCCAGACAGATTGCCAAGGCCCGAACAAGTCCGTCGGTTGTCATCGATCTCAATTCCCGTGCGACGGCCATCGGCAGCACCCGCCGAACATAGGTGCGTTCGCTACTCAATCCTGCTGCCGTGCCTGCCATCTCGGTGACCACGGCCTTGGACAGGCCCTCGTGATAGCACCTGCGCACGAAGTATCGAAGCGTCGTCCGGTCTTCGGAAACGTAATGCTCAACCCGGATGTCGGGATCGAACAGCACCTGGTTGGACGCTTCGGTTGCCCGGACCCGGATGAACAGCTCGGTCTCCTCACAGCCGACCGGCGTCGCGCCGACCCGCCCGACCTCTGATCTGAATCCGCCGACTTCGTCGAGCACCGACCGCCGCAGCGACATATTGCACCCGATGGGATTACGAACCGGCGCAATGCGTTTCGGCTGTCCGATGTAGCTACAGCCGACCACCCAGTCGAATTCAGCCGGCATCCAGCTGGGGCGGGCATCCGGCCACACCGGGCTGGCGTACCCACCCACTCCGGCGACGGTCTGGTCTCGGTAGTGAGCACTGAGGTCGTCCGCCCAACCCGGTGCAGCCACCGCGTCGTCGTCGAGGAAGGCCACCACATCGCCACCCGCGGCGCGGACACCGGTGTTACGCGCCCCGGACAAGCCGCGCGTCTCGGCGTTCGGAATCACCCGAACTCGCCGGTCGGCGCCGAAGGCTCGCCGTGCCGCGCTCAGCAGTTCATCGCAGTGGTCGATCACCACGATCAGCTCGACCGGCCTGTCGCCGGCCAACACCGAGTCCACTGCGTGGTGCAGCCGCTCCCAACGTTGCGTGGTGTAGGCACAGATCACCACCGAGACGGTCACGGGCTCACGGGTCATGTCATCGGGCCCATGCTCGTCGCCGCGACGTTCGAACGCTGCTCAGTTTGAACAGCATCACCCGCTTGAGCAGGACGTCATATCGGTTCAGCTTGCCCAGCAGCTGGTCCACATACGGGATTTCCCAGCGCGGATCGTCGATCAGCTTGCGGGAGAACCTGTCCTGCTGAGCCAGCTGCGATCGGGCCGAGGTCAACGCGGTGAGCGAGCCGCCTCTGATGCGGTAAGCGGCCAGCGTCTCGGGCATGCCGTAGAAGTACCCGAAGCTCAACAGCCTGGTCCACAAATCCATGTCGAGCGTGAACAGGTTCGGGCCGCGGAAGCCCCCGCAGCGGTCGAAATCACTGCGCCGAAACATCACTGACACAGGAGCGCCGACCGGGTTCTTGGAGCTGCGAACGATCTGCCGGATCACCCGTTCGCCGGGCTGCCGACCCAGAATCCCCCGCAGACCCCGCGCACTGAAGAGAAGGGCACCCGCATCGTCGATGAAGTCGGTCCGGCTGGCCACCACGGTGACGTCCGGATTGCTCTGCAGGACGGCCGCCTGCGCCGCCACGCAGTTGTACTTGAGGGTGTCGTCGGCACTGATCACCTTGACGAACTCGCCGCGGCTGAGCTTGACCGCCAGGTTGTGGTTGTCCTCGGCAGACAGGGTGGTCTCGTTGCGCACCACCCGGACACGGTCGTCGGTGATTGCGTCGAGGATCGCCGGCGTTTCATCGGTGCTGTTGTTGTCGACGACGACGATCTCGAGGTCCGGGAAATCCTGCGCCAGCACACTGTCGAGCGTGTCCCGCAGATACTGGCCGGCCTGGAAGGCGGGTATACACAACGAGACCTTGGGCCGCCTGGTCTCATTGCCCCGTCTCCCTGGACATCTCACGCGTGCCGCACGTCTGGCAACGCATCTTCCCGCACCTCGGCGCCCAACCGGAACCGCGAACCCACGGCCTCGGTGACCTCGTTGTTGCGGACGCTGCGCCGCCAGCCGCGCCGCCGCGCACGCTGGAATTCGGCGACGATGGTCCACAGGATCCGCAGGCCGTCCTTGGCGGCGTTGAGATTGCTGGCACCGTGAATCCGGTCGAGCTCGTAGCTGCTGACTTCGGCGATCTGCATGCCGCTGGCCGCCACACGCACGTTGATCAGGGACTCGATCTCGAAACCGTCACCCCACTGCGCCTCGCGAATCTCGGTGTCGGGCAAGTCCATCACCTCGAGGCAGTCGCGCCAGAACGCGTTGTACCCGTAGCACAGGTCGGTGTACTTGGTGGCGAACAGCGTGTTGACCAAGGTGTTGAGCCCCCAGTTGCCGACGCGGCGTAGGCGAGTGATGTCGCTGCTGCCGCCGCCCTGGACGAAGCGGGATCCCTTGGCGAAGTCCTTGCCCGAGATGAGCGCACCGACGAAGCGCGGAATCTCCGCGGGGTCGGTGCTACCGTCGGCGTCGATCATCACGACGATGTCGCCCGAGGCAGCGGCGAAGCCACACGCCAGCGCGTTGCCCTTGCCCTTACGCGTCTGCCGCAGGTGAACACCGTTGGGCCACAGTTCCCGCGCCACCAACGCGGTGTTGTCGGCCGAGTCTCCGTCGACGAACACGATCTCGTCGACGTCGTGCGGCAGCCGCGACGCGAGGTAGGCGAGGTTGCGCTCCTCGTTCAACGCCGGTATCACAACCGAGATGGTCGGCCGGCGCGTCGAGTGCGGCATGGCTTCCCAGATTCCGACGACCTTACTCATATACGTGATTCCTCTCGGTACAGCTGTTGTGGCGCAGGTATATTCGTCAGTTCACTCGTCATGAAGCGGTCGTCACCGACCCATCGTCCGGTGAGCTGGGGGTAGGTTGCCGCGACCTCGGCGAGGAGGTCGCCTACCGTGAGCAGGACCCAGTCCGGTTCCGCTGCCAGGAGGTCGTCTGGCGCGATGATCGGCACGTCGGTCCCCGGCATCCGTCTCCCCTGCTTGGTCGGGGAGGCGTCGGCGACGGCAGCGATGAGCCGACTTGTCACCCCGGTGAGCGCAAACAACGCCACCGCACGGGATGCCGCACCATAGGCGAAGACCCGGCGGCCCTGGACCGCCTGAAGTTCGAGCCACTCCCGCAACCGTCGACGGTGAGCGTCAGCGGCCTGCTGCAGCCTTCCGACAGTCGCGGGATCGGTGATCGCCTTCTCGCCCGCGAGAATGCGGTGCACCGAGGTGGGTGGGGCGACGTTACCGTGCCGTGCGGCAACCAACACGGTTCCGCCGTACAGGTCGAACTCCCACGCGTCGACTGCGCTCATTCCCACCTGCTTCAACAGGGCGAGCAGCGCGGTCATCGAATAGTAGGCATAGTGGCCGTGCCGCAGCGCATTCCACTGACTCTTTCCGACGATCGTGGCGAGCGAGTGGTACTGGATAAGCAGCACACCGCCTTTCGCCGTCGCGAGCGCGCGACGGGTGAACGCGTTGCGCTGGTCGGACTCGTGCATGAGGCCGAAGGTGTCGAGGACCACGTCGGCCACCTCGGCCGGGGCGAACCCGCGTTCGGCGAGCAGTGGCAACCAGCTGCCCCCGTGCGGGCTGCCGAACTCACGAACCGTTGAGCCGCGCAACAGGTGCGCCGCGGCCACCCGGGCCACGGCGTCGGCTGCCTGGTGCTGCAATGCCCGGGGCTCGACACCCCGCGGTTCGTCGGTCGTCGGTTCGTCGGTCGCGGTGTCGTCATCGGCCAGTTGCGCCAGGCCACACGCGGTGCACAAGACCATCGCCAACGGGTGCGAGGATTCCTCCGGCGCAACGGGATCGGCGGCAGGAGGGAAGAAGTCCTGGGCGGGAACGCGGCCCAGATCCAAAACGGGAGCCAGAACCCGGCTGCGACATCCTCGGCAACGGATCATGGCAGCATGGCCTCGTGGAGATCAGGCAAACCGACATCGCCGGCCTCTTGGTGCTCGTCCCTGCGCCGTTCTTCGACGAACGCGGCTTCTTCACCCGCACGTTCGACGCGGAGGTGTTCGACGACCACCATGGTGCGCCCGGACTCAGCGCGTCGTTCATCCAGGATTCCCAGTCGCGCTCGGTTCGGGGAACCATCCGCGGCATGCACGGCCGGTCGGGCCACGGTGAAGCCAAGCTGATTCGGTGCGCCAACGGCGCCGTGCATGACGTCGTCGTCGACATTCGGCCCGACTCGCCGACCTTCGGCCACCAGGTATCGGTTCGGCTCGACGACAAAGACTTTCGCCACTTGTACGTGCCGCGTGGCTTCCTGCACGGCTTCCAGGCCCTGACGCCGACCGCCGACGTCTGCTACCGGATCGACCGCCCGCACGACCCGAGCGAAGACCTCGCCGTCGCCTTCGACGATCCCGATCTCGCCGTAGCCTGGCCGATTGCTCCCACGGTCGTCTCGGCACGGGACCGAGCCGCGGGCAGCTGGCGCGATGTGCTCAGCCAATTCGACCGCCCAGATACATAGTCTCGTCCAGCACACCTGACTCGCGAAGCCCCTTCAGGCGTGCCAGCCGGGTGAACCGACCGGCGAACCCATCCTGGGTCAGCTCGTGGTTGGTGTAGGTGGCGTACAACTCCGCGGCGCCGGCAGCCACCGACCACTGCGCCTCGAATCCCAGGCGGTCACGAACCTTGCCGAAATCGACACGGTACGAACGGGGATCGGCCCCGGTCTCACCCGTGATGCGCAATTCCGTCGAAGGCACGACGTCGGCCACAGCGGCAGCGATCTCGGCCACCGTGAGATTGTTGGCCTCGGTGCCGATGTTGAACGCCTGGCACCAGATCGCCTCGACCGGTGCGATCAGGCACAGCAGGAACGCCTCGGCGATGTCCTGAGCGTGAACCAGCGGCCGCCACGGCGTGCCGTCGGAAAGCACCTTCACAACGCCGGTGAGCACCGCGTGCCCGACCAGATTGTTGAGCACGATGTCGGTACGAAGCCTCGGCGAGAAGCCGAAAGCCGTGGCGTTCCGCAGGAACACCGGCGCGAATCCGGAGTCGGCGATCGACGCGACATCGTCCTCCACCCAGACTTTGCTCTGCGCGTAGGGGGTCAGCGGACGAAGCGGCGCTTCCTCGTCGACCAGGTCGTCGCCGGCCGATCCGTACACCGAGCACGTCGAGGCATACAGGAAGCGCGACACCCCGGCAGCTTTAGCCGCACGGGCCAGCCGCACTGACGCCTGGTGGTTGATCTCGTAGGTGACGTCGGGTGCGAGATCGCCGAGCGGATCGTTGGACAGCGCCGCCAGGTGGACGACGGCGTCCACTCCGGCCAGATCGTCGGCGGTGACGTCGCGCAGGTCTACCGGCCCCTGCCCGCGGATCTGAAGCGGGTCGATCGGCACGGGACCCAGCACGCAGTCGGCGAAATAGCCTGCGTCGAGCCCGACTACGTCGTGCCCCGCCGCGCGCAGGACACCGACCATGACCGTGCCGAGGTATCCCTGGTGCCCGGTGACGAGTACGCGCACTCAACGACCTCCGAATCCGAGGGAGATCTTCTCTGCGGTGAACGCCTCCGCGTGACGGCTGCGGCACTGCACCCCGCGTATCCGCGACAACCCGAGGAATGCTTCTTCGTCGAACCAGTCGTGCATCGCCTGCGACGGGTAGTGCTTACCCAGAAGTTGGGCTTTCTTCTCAGCGACTCCGTGCGGCAGCGGATGGAACAGATTCGGTCGGGGTGTGTCGGTTTCCCACTTCAGGATTTCGTACCCGAGGATCAGGTGGTCGCGGAATTCGGTTGGCAGCAATTCCGCCAGCAGCCGGTGGTCCTGATGAGCATCGCGGCGTTGCGGGCCGAAAACCACTGACGGCTCGCAGGTTTGGCGAAGGCCGTGTAGCGCCGCCTTCACCTGCTGCCAGTAGGCGGGGGTCCGGCCGTCGGGAATGTCCAACACGGTCAGCCGTACCACCGCACCCGGGCAGAACGCATCGAGAGCGGCCCGCTCTTCGGACTCACGTTCGCTGCCACCACCCGAGAGCACCAGCGCATGCACCTGGAGCCTCGGCGTGTCGGCCGAAAGCGACAGGAGAGTGCCACCCATCCCGATGGCGATGTCGTCGCAGTGTGCGCCGACCACCGCGATTTCGTCGACCCCGCCGGCCAACAGCTCACGCATGGGCCGGCTCCCACAATGCCCAGGGCCGGTGCCCGTGGCGATAGCCCTCGTCGAGTTCGGCGCGCTCCTTGAAGGTGTCCGCCGGCTTCCAGAAACCCTCGTGCCGATAGCCGAACAGCTTGCCTTGCCCGGCCAACGCCTCGCACGCATCGGCGACCAGATCCCCGCCAGCGGGCAGGTAGTCGAAAACCTCCTGGGAGAGAACGAAGAAGCCACCGTTGATCCAGATCGGGAAATTCGCGACCGGCACGATTTCCTTGACCTCGCCGGAGTCTTTGACCTCGACGCAGTGAAACGACTGCTGCGGCGGTACGAGCATCATCGACACCGCGGCACCGGAGGCGTGGAAGGCGTCCACGATGTCGTCGAGCCGCGCGTCGGTCAGCACATCTGCGTAGTTGGCGAGGAAGTACTCCTCACCGTCGAGGTGGTGACGCACCCGCCGCAGACGCTCGCCGATCGGCGACTCCAGTCCGGTGTCGACGAATGTGATCGTCCAATCGCTGATGTCCTTGTCCAGCAATTGGATCTCGCCGTCGCGCATGACGAAATCGTTGGACTCGGTCTCCCGGTACTCCAGGAAGTAGTCCTTGATGCGCGATGCGCCGTAGCCCAGGCACAGGATGAACTCCTTGTGCCCGAAGTGGGCGTAGTAGCGCATCACATGCCACAGCAGCGGCCGGGGCCCGACCATCTGCATCGGCTTGGGGATGTCGTCACCCATCGTGTTACGCATCCGCATGCCGTATCCGCCGCAGAACAGGACCACCTTCATCGCACATGCAGATTCGGTAAGGGGTAGACCAGTTGGCCGCCCCAGTCGGCGACATACGAAAGCTGTGCGGTCAGCTCCGCTTCCAGATTCCACGGCAGCACCAGCACCACGTCCGGCCGGTCCTCATCGATGACCTCGGGCTCGCGGATCGGAATGCGGGTGCCCGGCGTGAACCGGCCATGCTTGTACGGGTTGCGGTCCACCGTGTATTCCATGAGGTCGCTACGGATTCCGCAGTAGTTCAGCAGGGTGTTGCCCTTGCCGGGAGCGCCGTAGCCGACCACGCGCCGGTTCGCTGCCTTGCACTCCAGGAGAAATCTCAAAAGCTCGTGGCGCACCGTCTCGGTACGGGAACGCAGACCGAAATACCCGGCAGTGTCGTGCAGCCCGGCCCGTTGCTCCATACCGAGGACGTCGAAGAACCTCGAAGTCGGCTCAGCGCCAAGCGAATCGGGCCGCGCCCACAGCCGAATCGACCCGCCGTGGGTTCCGATCAGCTCGGCGTCGACGACGTTGAGACCGGCGGCGGCCAGGGCTCTGGTCGCGGTGAGGACGGTGTAGTACTGGAAATGCTCGTGATAGACGGTGTCGAACTGGCCGAGCGTCACCAGGTTCAGCGCATGGTGGACCTCGATGCTCAGCCAGCCGTCGTCGGCGAGAAGGATCCGCAGCGCCCGGCCGAAGCCCGCAATGTCCGGCACGTGCGCGTACACGTTGTTGGCGACCACAAGATCTGCGGCGCCGTGCTCGCGGAGCACCGCGCGCGCGACCCCCTCGTCGAGGAAGTCGGTCCGAGTCGGCACCCCGCGGCCTCGGGCCGCGGCTCCGACATTCTGTGACGGTTCGATGCCGAGGCAGGGAATTCCCGCGGCCACCACGTGCTGCAGCAGGTAACCGTCATTGCTTGCCACTTCGACGACGAACGACTCGGGCCCGAGGTCTAGCCGCTCGGCGACGTCGTCGACGAAGGTCTTGGCGTGCTGAACCCAGCTGTCTGAAAAGGACGCGAAGTACGCGTACTCGGTGAAGGTTTCCTCCGGCGTGATCAGCGCCGGGATCTGCAACAGCAGGCACTCTTCGCAGAGCCGCAGGTGCAGCGGGAAGGTGGGCTCCGGCGCATCGAGGTCACCGAGGCGCAGGAACCGTTCACACGGCGGTGCGGCACCGAGGTCGAGAACGCTGACGAGCCGGTCGAACCCACACAGACGACAAAGCACGCAACCTCGATTCGGTCCGCACTCCGCTCCCCGCGGCGGCGGTGCATCGATTTGCCCGCCGGCCGCCTGTGCGCGCGATTTCGGGTTCCGATTTCGCGCGACAGTCTCCGGCAGTTGTTCGCTCGGAGGAACTGTAGCTACCTAATGTCAAAAGTGGCAACCGCTACACGGCGGTTCACCGACAGGTGTGACGTAGACCATAATCCGGTGACATCCCAATTAACTGCGGCCGCGTCAATTGGTGTGCCACTTGGGTATACACCCAGCTAACTCGGTTCGCACTTCCTGATCGATTGATTTGCCATTTATTGGTTTTACGGCGCGCGCAACCCTGGCCGGACGAGGCCCGGTTAAGCGCTACGTTTCCCATTTTTGGGAGTTCAGCATCAAGATCGGGATTTAGCCAGAATTCACGGCGGGGTAGAAGTAGTCGATTCCCGGGTAGTGATGGGCGGTGCCGGAATCACCGCTCCGACGGCCACTCAATGAAGAGGCGAGCCCGGCCGATACCATCGTCACCCATGACGAGCGTTACCGAACCGGCTGCCGGCCACACGATCGACATCCACACCACCGCAGGCAAGCTGGCCGATCTGCGTCAGCGCGCCGAGGAGTCGCTGCACCCGGTCGGTGAGACCGCTGTGGAAAAGGTGCACGCCAAGGGCAAGCTCACCGCTCGCGAACGAATCCTGGCGCTGCTCGACGACGGCTCGTTCGTCGAGCTCGATGCGCTGGCCCGGCACCGCAGCACCAACTTCGGACTGCAGGAGAACCGGCCGGTCGGCGACGGTGTGGTGACCGGCTACGGCACCATCGACGGCCGCGAGGTCTGCATCTTCAGCCAGGACGCCACGGTGTTCGGCGGCAGTCTCGGCGAGGTCTACGGCGAGAAGATCGTCAAGGTCCAGGAACTGGCCATCAAGACCGGCCGACCGTTGATCGGCATCAATGACGGCGCGGGCGCCCGCATCCAGGAGGGTGTGGTCTCGCTCGGTCTCTACAGCCGGATCTTCCGCAACAACATCCTGGCCTCCGGCGTGGTCCCGCAGATCTCGTTGATCATGGGCGCCGCGGCCGGCGGTCACGTCTACTCCCCCGCTCTAACCGACTTCGTCATCATGGTCGACCAGACCAGCCAGATGTTCATCACCGGCCCCGACGTCATCAAGACCGTCACCGGCGAGGACGTCACGATGGAGGATCTGGGCGGCGCCCACACCCACATGGCCAAGTCGGGCACCGTCCACTACGTCGCCTCCGGCGAGCAGGATGCGCTCGACTACGTGCGCGATCTGCTGAGCTACCTGCCGCCCAACAACTACGCCGAGCCGCCCCGCTACCCGGCCCCGCCGCACCCGGGCGCGATCGAGGACAACCTCACCGACGAGGACCTCGAGCTGGACACGCTGATCCCCGATTCGCCGAACCAGCCGTACGACATGCACGAGGTCATCACCCGCATCCTCGACGACGACGAGTTTTTGGAAGTCCAGGCGGGTTACGCCGGAAACATCATCATCGGTTTCGGACGGATCGACGGCCGCCCGGTCGGCATCGTGGCCAACCAGCCAACCCAGTTCGCCGGCTGCCTGGACATCAACGCCTCCGAGAAGGCCGCCCGGTTCGTGCGCACCTGCGACTGCTTCAACATCCCGATCGTGATGCTCGTCGACGTGCCGGGCTTTCTGCCGGGCACCGAGCAGGAGTACAACGGCATCATCCGGCGCGGGGCCAAGCTGCTCTACGCCTACGGCGAGGCCACCGTCGCCAAGGTCACGGTGATCACCCGCAAGGCCTATGGCGGCGCCTACTGCGTCATGGGTTCCAAGGACATGGGCTGCGATGTCAACATCGCCTGGCCCACGGCGCAGATCGCGGTCATGGGCGCCTCGGGTGCGGTCGGCTTCGTCTACCGCAAGGACCTCAAACAGGCGGAGCAGGACGGCGCAGATGTCAATGCGCTGCGCCTCGAGTTACAGCAGACCTATGAAGACACGCTGGTGAACCCGTACATCGCCGCCGAGCGTGGTTATGTCGACGCGGTGATCCCGCCCTCGCACACCCGCGGCTACATCTCGACGGCGCTGCGGCTGCTCGAGCGCAAGATCGCTCAGGTGCCGCCGAAGAAGCACGGGAACATTCCGCTATGACGAAAGGGCTTCGTCCGTGAGCAAGCACGAGGACATCATCGAGCTCAGCGACCCTCGGGACATCACGCTCGACAACCCGGAGCCGTTGCAACCCGAGATCCGCATCGAGAAGGGCAACCCGAGCGACGAGGACATCGCCGCTCTGGTCACCGTGCTGGCCGCGGCCAGCGGCGGCAATGCCGGGCCGGGCCCCCAGGAGCTCAACCTGTGGGGCCACCCGGTCGACAAGCTGCGCTACTCGATCCACAGCTGGCACCGCGTGACGCTGCTGGAGCGGACCCACATGCGGCGCTGATGAGCCGCTTGCGCGAAGAACATCAGTACTGATGAGCCGCGTTGTCTTGGGCTCGGCCTCAACGGGTCGACTGCGCGTTCTGCGCAACGCCGGCATCGATCCACTGGTGGTCGTCTCGGGTGTCGACGAGGACGCCATCGTCGCCAACCTGGGTAGTGACGCCGAGCCCGGCGACGTCGTCACCGCATTGGCGCAGGCGAAAGCCGATGCCGTCCATAGGATCTTGGCTTCTGACGTCGCCGCGGATTGCGTTGTGATCGGTTGTGATTCGATGCTCTACCTCGACGGGCAGCTCCGCGGCAAACCGGGCACTCCCGAACAGGCTGTGCTGCAATGGGATTCGATGGCCGGACGAGTTGGCCTGCTCTACACCGGCCACTGCGCGATCCGGGTGCGCCATGGTGCGGCCGCACACACTGCGACGCAGGCGGAGGTCACCCGCGTCCGGTTCGCCAGCCCCAGCCCTGCTGAGCTGGCGGCCTACGTGTCCACCGGTGAGCCACTGCAGGTCGCCGGTGCGTTCACGCTCGACGGGCTGGGCGGCTGGTTCGTCGACGGCATCGACGGCGATCCGTCCAACGTGGTGGGCTTGGGCCTGTCGTCGACCCGTCGACTGCTTGGCGAGGTCGGGCTGTCGATCGGTGATCTGTGGGCGGCTAATCCGGTCCGCTGATCAGCGGTAGGCTCGTCATCGTGCCGCTTCCCGCAGATCCCAGCCCCACCCTGAAGGACTACGCCCACCCGGAGCGCTTGGTCACCGCCGACTGGCTGTCGGCGCACCTCGGCTCGCCCGGGCTGGCCATCGTGGAGTCCGACGAAGACGTGTTGCTCTACGACATCGGCCACATCCCCGGCGCGGTCAAGATCGACTGGCACACCGACCTCAACGATCAGCGGGTGCGCGATTACGTCAGTGGTGCGCAGTTCGCCGAGCTGATGAACCGCAAGGGCATCTCCCGCGACGACACCGTCGTGATCTACGGCGACAAGAGCAACTGGTGGGCCGCCTACGCACTGTGGGTGTTCACCCTGTTCGGACATCAGGACGTCCGGCTGCTCAACGGCGGACGGGACCTGTGGATCTCCGATGGCCGCGACACCACCCTCGATGTACCGACCAGGTCCGGTTCCGGCTACCCGGTGGTCGAGCGCAACGACGCCGCGATCCGCGCGTACAAGGACGATGTGCTTGGCTCGCTTGGTCATTCGACCCTGATCGACGTGCGCTCGCCCCAGGAGTACACCGGCGAACGCACCCACATGCCCGACTATCCCGAAGAGGGCGCGCTGCGCGGCGGCCACATCCCCACCGCGTTGTCGGTGCCGTGGGCCAAGGCCGCCGAGGACAGCGGCCGGTTCCGCAACCGCGCCGAACTCGAGGAGGTCTACTCCTTCGTCGAGCCCGGTGACGACATCATCGCCTACTGCCGCATCGGCGAGCGGTCCAGCCACACCTGGTTCGTGCTGACCTATCTGCTGGGCATCCCCGGTGTCCGGAACTATGACGGCTCGTGGACAGAGTGGGGCAACACCGTGCGGGTGCCGATCGTGGCCGGCGACAAACCCGGATCTGTACCGGGATCAGCGCCCGGGTCGTCATGAGCTTGCCCAGTGCGCTCGCCGAGGTCGTGTCCGACTTCGGCGACGTGCAGGGCCAGGACAAACTCAGGCTGCTGTTGGAGTTCGCCGACGATCTGCCGGAGTTGCCCGCCGACCTCGAGGAGGCGGCGATGGAACCGGTGCCGGAATGTCAGTCGCCGCTCTTCTTGCATGTCGACGCCTCCGACACCGACCATGTGCGGCTGTTCTTCAGCGCCCCCGCCGAGGCGCCGACCACCCGGGGCTTCGCCTCGATCCTGGCGGCCGGTCTCGACGGCCAGCCGAAGGCTGACATCCTGGCCGTGCCCGACGACTTCTATTCTGAGCTGGGTTTGGCAGCGCTGATCAGTCCGCTTCGGTTGCGCGGCATGTCGGCGATGCTGACCAGGATCAAACGCCGTCTGCGAGACACGACGTAGCGGAGGACTGCCAGTGCTTCGGCGCAGCAACTCCCATGGCCTCGACAGGTTCATGGCGGGCACCCGTTATGTGGGCTGTCTCGAGGGCGTCGTCGTTCCGCCACTCGAGCTTGTGGCGCAGGCGCTGGACACGATCACCCGCACAGGACCGCACACGCGGCTGGGCGTGCATCCCGACCCACGGACGCTGAGGTGGACGTGGGACGCCGAATCGGCGCCGACGATCCACGAGCTGCCCGCCGACGTCGCCGACCGCGGATCCCGCGGGGTCCTGGACTACATCAACCAGCGCACCGGCCCGCGTGGTCCGGTGGAGGTCTATCTCTCCGACCGGCACATGGCTTTCGACGTCGATCACGGACTCGGCGACGCCCACCTCTACGTTGATTGCATCGCAACGATTTTCGACGTGATCGCAGGAAACAGCTCGAGCTGGCTCAGCGACCCGGACACCTCAAACCCGTTGCTGCGAGCCCTGTTTCATACATTTGTGGCCAGCCCACGGCGAATTCGCAGTGCCGTGACCGAGGCTCGACAGCGTCCCACCACCAGGTCCGCATCGACGACAACCGCACCGGCGTCGCACTCCCCGGCGGTCGAAGTGGTGCACGTCGACCAGACCGTCGAACGGGAAGTGGACGCGTGGCGGGCCGCTGATTCCCCGAGCACCAGCCGGGCGGTCACGTGGCTCGTGATCGTGCACACCGCACTGACCCAGGCCGGGGTGCCGTTGTCGGACACCGCCCGGCTGATCGTCGACGACCGCCGCTATCTACGCCCGGATGAGCGGGTCAACGCGAACTTCATCTCGGGGCTGCGCGTCCACGCGCCACCCGGGCGGAATGCCCGCGCGATCGACGCCGATGTCAGAGCGGACCTCGAAGCCGGCCTTCCGCTGCTTGCGCTGGCCTCCGCGTCGGCCCTCAGTGCCGGCGCGCTTCTGCGTAGGACCCGGCAGAACTCTGTGCCGTCGAACGCGACGTTCCAGCTGGGTTTCTCGGACCTCGGCCGGCTGGTTCCGTTCGAGAAGCTCCCGTGGTCGACGGATCGCCCGCCATCGCTCCACGCCGGGTTGCAGCCATGGGATCCGTCGGATATTTCGGCCTTCAGTTCCACCGTCGGCCGCGAACGCGCGGTCACCCTGTCCTATCACCGCACGGTGCACGACCCTCACTTGCTGCGAGAAGCCGCGGAGGCGATCCGCACAGACCCGATTCGATTGCTCGCGGGAAGCTGAACTTACTCATTGGTAGGGGTACCAGCTGATTCGTGCCTGAGCGGCGGCGCTTAGACTGCCGTGCGAACCTATTTTTAAAGAACGCTCTTAAGATCACGTGAAGCAGGAGGCGCGGTGCCCACTCAGACGCCAAGTCAGACCATCTCCAAGGTCCTCGTCGCCAACCGCGGTGAAATCGCGGTCCGGGTGATCCGGGCGGCCCGGGATGCCGGACTGGCCAGCGTGGCGGTCTACGCCGAGCCCGACGCGGACGCACCGCACGTCCGGCTGGCTGACGAGGCGTTCGCGTTGGGCGGGCAGACGTCCGCGGAGTCCTACCTGGACTTCGCCAAGATCCTCGACGCCGCAGCCAAGTCCGGCGCCAACGCCATCCACCCGGGCTACGGATTCCTGAGCGAGAACGCAGACTTCGCCCAGGCGGTCCTCGACGCGGGGTTGATCTGGATCGGCCCGAGCCCGCAGTCGATCCGCGACCTCGGTGACAAGGTCACCGCCCGCCACATCGCCGCCAAGGCGCAGGCGCCGCTGGTGCCCGGTACCCCCGACCCGGTCAAGGACGCCGACGAGGTAGTGGCCTTCGCCAAGGAGTACGGCGTGCCGGTGGCGATCAAGGCCGCATTCGGTGGCGGTGGCCGCGGTATGAAGGTGGCCCGCACCCTTGAGGAGATCCCCGAACTGTTCGAGTCGGCCACCCGCGAAGCAGTTGCTGCGTTCGGCCGCGGCGAGTGCTTCGTCGAGCGTTACCTGGACAAGCCACGCCACGTCGAAGCTCAGGTCATCGCCGACACCCACGGCAATGTGGTGGTTGCCGGCACCCGCGACTGCTCGCTGCAGCGCCGCTTCCAGAAGCTGGTCGAGGAGGCGCCCGCCCCCTTCCTGACCGACGCGCAGCGCAAGGAGATCCACGAGTCGGCCAAGCGCATCTGCAAGGAGGCCGGCTACTACGGCGCGGGAACAGTCGAGTACCTGGTCGGCCAGGACGGGCTGATCTCCTTCCTCGAGGTCAACACCCGCCTGCAGGTGGAACATCCGGTTACCGAGGAGACCGCGGGCATCGACCTGGTGCTGCAGCAGTTCAAGATCGCCAACGGCGAGAAGCTCGACATCACCGACGACCCGACTCCCCGCGGCCACGCGATCGAGTTCCGGATCAACGGCGAGGACGCCGGCCGCGGCTTCCTGCCCGCACCGGGCCCGGTCACCCGCTACGACATCCCGACCGGCCCCGGCGTGCGGCTGGACTCCGGTGTGGAGGCCGGTTCGGTGATCGGCGGCCAGTTCGACTCGATGCTGTCCAAGCTGATCGTGTACGGCGCCACCCGTGAGGAGGCGCTGGCGCGCTCCCGCCGGGCGCTGGACGAGTTCCATGTCGAGGGTCTGGCCACGGTCATTCCGTTCCACCGCGCGGTGGTCAGCGACCCGGCCTTCATCGGTGACGGCAACTCGTTCACCGTCCACACCCGCTGGATCGAGACCGAGTGGGACAACGCCGTCGAGCCGTTCACCGGCGGTGGCCAGGTCGACGAAGAGGAAGCCCAGCCGCGCCACAAGGTGGTTGTCGAGGTCGGCGGCCGTCGTGTCGAGGTGTCGCTGCCCGGGGACCTGGCGTTGGGCAACGGTTCCGGCCCGGCCGAGTCCGGTGCCATCCGCAAGAAGCCGAAGGCGCGCAAGCGTGGCTCCCAAGCCGGTGCGGCCGCCTCGGGTGACGCGGTGACCGCGCCGATGCAGGGCACCGTGGTGAAGGTCGCCGTGGAAGAGGGTCAGACGGTGGCCGCCGGCGATCTCGTCGTGGTGCTCGAGGCCATGAAGATGGAGAACCCGGTGACTGCGCACAAGGACGGTGTGATCACCGGGCTGGCCGTCGAGCCGGGCGCCGCGATCACGCAGGGCACCGTCCTGGCGGAGATCAAGTAAACCTGGTGGTTCCCAGTACTGCGCCCTCGCCGGTGACCAGGCTGGTGTCATCGACCGGGGCGCCGAAGTAGGTCGCGTTCGGATCGACGACGACCGTGCGCTGCTCGCCCCGACGGGCCAGCACTCCCGTGGCGAGCTCGGCGAAGGTGATCGTGTCGGGGCCACCGAGTTCGACGATGCCGACGGGTGAGCCGACCGAGGCGCGCGCCACGTGTGCGGCGACTTCGGTGGCCGCGATCGGCTGGATACGAGCGTCGGGTACCCGCACGACGTCGCCCTCGGTCAGGCTGGCCACGATCATGTCGGCGAACTCGATGAACTGGGTGGCACGCACGATCGTGTACGGCAGCCCCGACGTCTCGATCAGTGTTTCCTGCGCCGCTTTGGCCCGCATGTAACCGCTCGTCCGCAGCCGGGTGACCCCGACGATCGACAGTGCGACGTAGTGCCCGACCCCGACAGCCCGGGCGGCCTCCACGAGGGTGCGGGTGGCGGTGCTGAAAAACTCGAGCACCGGCTCGTCCTCGTAGGACGGTGAGTTGAGGACGTCGACGAGTACGTAAGCATCGCGCACCGCCTCCGCGGCGAGTAACTCGACGACCTGCCGGCCGACCTGCCCAGTGGCACCGAACACCGTTATCCGCACGCCATCCAGCATGATGGATCGCGTGGATGAAGACGAGGGGGTCCGGATCGGCACCGCCGAACGGGAAGAGGCGCAGGCGTTGCTGCGCCGGCAGTTCTCCGAGGGCCGGCTGAACCCCGACGAATTCTCCGAACGCAGCGCCGCGGTCGCCGACGCAGTGACCCGCGCCGACCTCGTGCCGATTTTCGCCGACCTGCCTGCCAAGCCCCACGGAGACAGCACCCCGGACATCGCTCGCGCCCGCGACTGGCGCGCCGTCGTGATGGCGCTCATCCCGCTGATCGCGCTGGGGTTCACCATCCTGGTGCCGCACGGCTGGCTGGCCTGGTTGGCGCTTCCGGTGCTCGGCATGGTTCTGTACGGTCGCCGCTGACGTGGACCCTGTCGAAATCAACGCCGGCACTTGGTATCTGCGTGCGCTGCGCGCCGACGAACGGATCGACGACCGGCCCGCACTGGCCGACCTCGGCGAGACCGACCCGGAATACGTGACCAAGCGCCTCGATCAGTGGGCTGCCGAAACCGGCTACTCATGGGCTGTGTGCGAACCGACCACCGGTGAGCTGCTGGCCGAGGTCACCGTCGATCCGCACACCGCCAGGCTGTCGACACGAGCCAGGTCCGGTCACGACGCGGCAGCCTCGGTGGCGGCGACCGCGGTGCGCCGCTTCGCCGCGGCCGCGCTCAATCTGTCGGTGTAGCCGTATCGATATCGCGGCCGGTGGCCAGGTCCGCGCAGTCGACCGCCACCACGTCAGAGCGGGCCGCCAGAAAGCGTCGGGCACCCTCGTCGCCGTGCAGGGCCTCCTGTAGCGCAGGCCAATGCCTGCGGGCCACCACGACCGGATGGCCCGGCCGCCCGGCATAGACGGCGCGAGCGATCCCGGACGGCGACGAGCGCGCCGCACCGATCACCCGACCGACGATGTCGGCGCCGATGTCAGGCGTGTCGACCGTGAGGATCACGGCGTAGCCGGCATGCGAAATCGCCGCCAATCCGGATTGCAGGGAACTTCCGATCCCCTGCCGCCAGTCGTCGGCGACCACCGCGCGGGCCGGGTACGGGACGGCGACGATCGCGGCGCCCAGCACCACCACCACGTCACCACAGCCGCCGCCGGACAGGGCCGCCACCGCCGAGCGCAACCACCCACCCTGGGCGGCAAGCACTTTGGGCATGCCGTAGCGGGCGCCCGCGCCGGCAGCCAGCAGCACACCGGCCGGCTCACCAGATTTCGCCATGTAATCAGTGTGAACCGGCGCCGTGCCTGGCCTTTTCCCGCCCCTGTTCGGTAACCGCGTCAGCACCTCTCAGCAAACACCATCCCGCCGCATAGCAGACACCACGAAAGGCCCGAGGCGATGTCGCCGGACAACCCACCCGGACCCCTCCGGGACGGAGACTCCACACCATGGAATCTGCGGGATTTCAATGGAAACAACGCATTTGGCGACAAATTTGACAAATCATGGGGCGGCTCGCCCGGCACGGCGCACCGCTGAACGACGCCAACCTGGCAAAAAGGCATCCACCAACTCTGAGGATTATTAGAACCCACCGCTATTACTGTTCCCGAGCTGCAGATATGGCGTACAGTTCGAGTCAGGTTGAGTTCACAGCCGCCCGGAAATACGTCAAAGACGTGCGAGGCGCGCAAGCTCTCCGCACTATACGGGCCTACCCACTCTGGCGTGATCCACAGTACGAAATACTCGTTCACTGATGGAGTCACTATGTCTGTCATCCGTACAGCACATCCCGAGCGTCCGGCTGTGTCGCATTCTGTCGATTGCCACACCGCTCGCTTCACTACTATTTGGCCCGACGACTCGGTCGGGATCATCACCGTTCAGGGCGAGCTCGATGCGTCCAACGCAATCGCGTTCGCTGACCATGTCGCCGAGTGCGCCGGCAGGGGCGGTCATCTGGTTCTGGATCTGAGCCCGCTGGCCTTCTTCGGAACCGCGGGATTCTCGGCACTGCACACCATCAACGTCCGCTGCGCCAATGCCTCGGCACGATGGGCGATGGTGGCCGGCGACGCGGTGGCCCGGCTCTTGCGGGTCTGCGATCCGGACCACACGCTGCCGGTCGTCGATTCGGTTCGGGAGGCCATCGAGTTGCTCGATGGTGAACCTCGCCGGCTACTGCAGCTGGTCCCGCAGCCGAGTTAACGACTTCGCCAGCAGCCGCGACACGTGCATCTGTGAGATGCCGACACGCTCAGCGATCTGCGTCTGGGTGAGCGACTCGAAGAACCGCAACAAGAGGACGGTGCGTTCCCGCTCTGGCAGCGCCGCCAGCAGCGGGCGCAACGCCTCGCGATTCTCGATCTGATCCAGGCTCAAGTCGACGTCACCCAGGGTGTCCATGATGGCCGGGGCGTCTTCGTCGCTGCCGCTTCCGCCGCTGTCGATCGACAGCGTGTTGTAGGAACTACCCGCGACCAGACCCTCGATGACCTCTTCGCGCTCCATGCCGAGCTCGACCGCGAGTTCGGAGGCGGTCGGGGCGCGCCCCAGCCGCTGGGACAGTTCCGACGTCGCCGCACCCAGTCGCAGGTGCAGCTCCTTGAGCCGGCGGGGCACCTTGACCGACCAGCTGTTGTCGCGGAAGTGGCGGCGAACCTCGCCCATGATCGTGGGAACCGCGAACGAGACGAAGTCCGAACCGGTCTCGACGTCGTAGCGGATGACCGCATTCACCAAACCGACGCGCGCCACCTGCACCAGATCGTCGCGGGGTTCACCGCGACCGTCGAAACGACGGGCGATGTGATCGGCCAGCGGAAGGCACCGTTCGACGATGCGGTCGCGCTGGCGCTGGAACTGCGGGGACTCGGCATCCACCTTCGCCAACTCCCGAAACATGTCCGGGACGTCGGCATACTCCGAGTTCGTCCGTCTGGGCGAACCATCCGTGGCTCGGGAATTCACCGCCCGGAGCCCGCCCGCCTCGTGGTCAAGGTGATGCCGAAGACCTGCCCGTCGCTACTGGACTCGTGACCGTTGTGGAAAGTCTGCACATCGTCGGTCAGTGAGCTCAGCACATGCCAGCTGAAGCTGCCGGGCGTGACCACATCGGAAGTGTCGCACGATGTCGACGCCTCCACCACGACCACATCGTCGTGCGCATCGACGACCACGACCAGCGTCGCTTCCGGCGATGCCGACCGGATCAACCGGGTGCACGCCTCGTCAACAGCCAGCCGCAAGTCGGCGACGGCGTCGAAATCCAGGTCCTCGAACGTGCCGACCGCGCCGACCACGGTGCGCAGCACGGCCAGGTTCTCCAACCTCGCAGCAACCCTCAGTTCGACGGCGCTGTCACCCCGTTGGTGAGCGCCGCCTTGGCTTTCGCCATCCGTCATCTGGCCTCCTGGCAATGTCGACCCGACACTACTCCAGTTCACAGGTGTGCTAACCACGGTCGTGTGGTGACCGGGTTGGCCGGGTAACCGGTGCGCATGAGGCCGGAAGCGAGCGCAGCACCACCCAGGAAGTCGTCGTCATGGTGGCACCCTCGTACCCACCGGACACAGGATTCCAAACCTGGGCGTCGCAAATTCTTGTTCGGTGATCGATGAGACTTCGGCGCAGCTCGGTCAACGGGCCGGGCTTACGTCGCGTTCGACGAGGCAAGGGCTTCTCCTATTACACGCCCGATGGCGACTTGCTGACCGACGAGAAGACGGTACAGCGGATCAAGGAGCTGGCGATCCCACCGGCTTGGCGCAAGGTGTGGATATCGCCGCATCCCAACGGCCACATCCAGGCCGTCGGCACCGACGCAGCCGGCCGGCGCCAATACCTGTACCACCAGAGGTGGCAGGAGGAGCGCAGCGAGGAGAAATTCGACCGGGTGCTCGAGCTGTCATCGGGACTGCCCGAGTGGCGCGCTCGGATCGCCGAGGATCTGCATGGCCACGGCCTGACCAGGGACCGGGTGTTGGCGCTGGCATTGCAGCTGCTCGATCGGGGCTACTTCCGCGCGGGCGGGGAGGCGTACGCCGAGGAGAACAACTCGTACGGCATCGCCACGCTGCTGTGCGAGCACGTGACGGTCAAGGGCGGCTCCGTGGTGTTCGACTATCCGGCCAAGAGTGGAGTCCAGCGGAATTGGAGCATCGAGGATCCCGACGTCGTCGGAGTTGTTCGCGAGCTGCGCCGCTGCAGCCCGAGCGGACGGCTCCTGGTGTGTCAGACCGACGCCGGGTGGGTCGACATCCACTCCGACGATCTCAACGCCAGATTCAAGGAGCAACTCGGCGAGGAGTACAGCGTCAAGGACTTGCGGACGTGGCATGGGACCGTCCTGGCCGCGGCGGCGTTTGTCGACGCCGACCCACCGGTCAACAAGACCGTGCGCAAGCGTGTCGAGGCGGCCGTCATGCGCGAGGTGTCCGAGGAACTCGGCAATACCCCCGCCGTGGCTCGCAGTTCCTACGTCGACCCGCGGGTGGTGACGGCCTACGAGAACGGGACGACGATCGCAAGCGCTGCGCGGCGGGCCGGCAAGGAGAAGAACGCCGATCGCGCGCAGGGCATCCTCGAGAAGGGGACCGCGACCATGATCCGGAAGGTGGCCAGGAGCCGCCGCTAATAGCCACCCGGGGTTCCGTTACCCAGATATTGCAGACCAGCCCCGGCGATTGCGTTGCTGTTCAGCAGGTTCCGGGTGTCCAGAACCACGGCGCCGGGGGCCTGCTCGGCGATCGACGGCCAGTCGAGGTCGCGGAATTGTGGCCACTCGGTGAGCACGAGGATGGCATTGGCGGCCTTGGTGGCGACGTAGGGGTCATCGACCCCTACCACTCCGGCCAGATTGAGGGTCGCCGCGTCGATCGACCCCAGTCGGGGGTCGTACCCACTCACTTGAGCACCGGCCGCCGCCAGCCGGCCGCACACCCGCAGCGCCGGTGAGTCCCGGGTATCGGTGGTGTGCGCCTTGAACGTCAGCCCCAGCGCAGTGATCTTGGCGTTGGGCAATCCACCGGGCAGCAGTCGCTCCAGCGCCGTCGTAATACGTTCGTTCTGAACGTCGTTGGTGGTCCGCGCGGCTGCCACCTCGGGCAGATCGACACCCGCACCGCGACCGGCGTGCAGCAGCGCCGCGGTGTCTTTCGGCAAGCAGGAGCCGCCCCAACCCGGGCCGGGCTGCAGGAAGTGGCCGCCGATCCGCACGTCGGCGCCCATGCAGCGAGTGACGTCGGCGATGTCGGCACCGGTCCGCGCGCACAACCGGGCCAGCGAATTGGCGTAGGACAGTTTCACGGCCAGGAACGCATTGCTCGCATATTTGGCCAGTTCGGCACTCTCCGGGCTCATTTCGATGATTCGCTGGCTGCCGACACCGTAGACGTTCCGAAGTAGCGCAACCGCGCGCGGTGTCTCCGACCCGATGACCACCCGGTCGGGGTTACGGAAGTCGTAGACTGCATGACTCTCCCGCAAGAACTCCGGGCTGCACGCCACCGACAGCCCGCGGTCACGCAGCCGCGCGGCCATGCGGCGGGTGGTGCCGACCGGGACAGTGGACTTCAGCGCGACCACGGCCGGGGGACTCAATACGGCACCCAGGGTGTTGACGGCGGCTTCCACTGCACGCAGGTCAGCCGCACCGTCGAGACTGCTGGGTGTGGGCACACACACGAACACGACATCGCGGTCGGCCAGCGCATCATAATCGGTGTGGAAGGACAGGTTTCGCGCCTCCACCCCGCTACGCAGCAAGAGCTGCAGACCCGGTTCGTCGATGACCGGGTCACCGGCTTTGAGCCGACCGACCTTATCCGCGTCGAGATCGACGCATGCGGTGTCCAAGCCGCGCTCGGCCAGGCAAACCGCCGTCGTGAGTCCTACGTAACCGGCACCGACGACTCCGACTTTCACCGCACTCATGCCGCGGCCGCCAATAGTTCGCGCGTGGCGTCCACGACCCGGTCCACCGTGATGAGCAACAAACCGGAATGCGGGCGGTCACCGTGGGGGTCACCGACGTCGCCAGCCCACAGCGCCACGTGCGGACCGCCACCCCGGGGACCCCACTGGCTCGGCGGTGTCGGCCCGAACACCAGCACCGACGGTGTGCCGGTCGCAGTGGCGATGTGGCCCACGCCGGTGTCACCGCACACCAGCAGCCGACAGCGGGCAATCAACTCGACGAGCTCGAGGATATCGAGTTGTCCTGCCAAACACGATGATTCGGGTAATCCGGCCATCTCGACAACCGAGCGTGCCAGCGGTTGCTCAGCGGCCGACCCGGTCACCACGACATCGTGCCCGTCGCGGCGCATACGGTCTGCGACGGCGGCGAAGCGGTCAGCCGGCCAGCGCCGCGCCGCATCCGCCGCGCCGGGATGAATCACCACGATGTCGCCACGATTCACGTGTTGCCCATTGAGACTCAAGTCATTTGGTGCACAGTCGATTCCGGCCCATTGCAGCAGTGCGCACCAACGGTCGACCTCGTGCTGCCCGAGCCGCCACGGCAAGCCGACCAGGCCTGGGAAGTCGCGGTGCCGATGGGTCAGCAGTTCAACCGGGTCGGTGTTCATCAGGTCGCGGATGCTCTCCGGACCGCTGCCGTGCAGGTTGACCGCAAGGGCGGGCCGGGGACCTCGGTAGGTCAGCGCGCCAAGACCTGCGGTGGGGATGACCTCATCGACGGCTTCCGACATCAGCGCCAGCGGAGCCAGCGGTTCGGGGGTGGCCAGTACGATCCGAGAGTGGCCGAAGGCGCGCCGCAATCCACGCAGAGCCGGGATCGAGGTCAACAGATCACCGAGGCCGAGCGCACGCAACACCAGAATGGTGTCGGTGTGGCTCACGGCCACGACGACTCCGTGGAAGCGCAGACCACCAGCTCTCGAACCTCACAACCGGTGGGCTGCTGCAGCGCGAAAATGATTGTCTCCGCGACATTCTCGGGCTGATTGAGCTTGGCGTCCGCCGGTGGCCGGTACTGCTCGGTGCGGCCGTCGAAGAACGGCGTATGCATCCCACCGGGGATCAGGCAGGTCACGCCCACCTCACCCGCCAGTTCGGCGGCCAGCGCCCGGGTCAGCCCGACGACACCGAATTTCGAGGCACAGTAGGCGGTTGCGTCGCTGACAGCTCTGATACCCAGGGTAGAGGCGACGGTGACGATGCGACCCTCGGAAAGCAGTGGCAGCGCAGAACGGACCACCGCCGCAGTCCCGAGCAGGTTGACGTGCACCACCTGCTCCCACTCCTTGGCCGCCACGTCGGCCAGCCGCCCGCAGGAATCGATGCCGGCACAGGTGACGACCGCGTTGAGGTGCCCGCCGGCCTGCTCGGCCAGCGCCTGCACGGCGGCGTCGACGGCATCGGTGTCGGCCAGGTCGGCGCAGGCGTAAGCCACCTCGCCCACCACGTCGGCACGGGGCGGCTTCTTGTCCAGCACCAGCGGTACCCCACCATGGCGGGCGACGGCCGCCACGGTGGCCTCACCCAAGCCAGACGAACCACCGGTGACCAGAACATTTCCCAACGCGGATGTCATGATTGTCCTTTCGCACAATGCAATTCGTTATGACCGCGCCGATGCGATCAGTTTCGACGACGAATAACCCGCCACTGTCGGCAGGATTACCACCTCGCCGCCGTGACGGGTGACCACCTGCGCCTCGGGCAAGTCCTCGGCTCGGTAGTCACCACCTTTGACCCAGATGTCGGGACGGAGCAGTTCCAGCACGGCCTCCGGCGACGGCTCGTCGAAGATGCAGACGGCATCGACGCATGCCAGTGCGGCCAGTACCCGGGCCCGGTCATCGGCGGCCATCACCGGGCGGCTCGGACCCTTGAGTGCACGCACCGAGTCGTCGGAGTTCAGCAGAACGACCAGCGCCGAGCCGAGCTGTCGGGCCTGGTGCAGCAGCCGGACGTGGCCGGTGTGCAACAGGTCGAAACATCCACCGGTGGCGACCAGGGTCCCACCTCGATGGCGCAGCCGGTCGCGGATCGCGTCGATGTCCCCGCCGATGACAGTGTCGTCCGCTGTGGTGGCCACACCGGACACCGCCGCAGCCGTTGACACGCCCACCGCGCCGCCGGCTGCGACGAACCGGCTGGCTGCCGCAACAGCTTCCGCGGTGGCGGACAGCGCATCTGCACCCCGGCCCAGCGCGGCCGCAGCGGCGACCGCGAACCTGTCACCGGCACCGCAGGTATCACCGGGACCGCCGGGGCTGACGCCCGGCGGCATCGGAACATGTTGTGGGGCACCGTCGCGGGTGGCGAGCAGGGCCCCGCGCGCCCCGAGCGTCACGCAGACAGCTTTGGCATTCCAACGCTCACGCAGAGACTCAGCCGACTGGCCCGCAGCCTCCGACTCGTTGGGGGTTATCAGCGCCAGATCGGCCACCGGCTCGGTCCCCCGCGGATGCGGATCCCATACGATCGGCACGCGGGTCTTGCTCTGCGCCAGCAACTCCCGGATCTTCGGATGCGCAGTGATGCCGTTTCCGTAATCAGCCACACACACCGCCCTCGCATCGGCCAGGGCGTTCGCGACCTCGGCAGGCAGTTCGCGATGCGCCGCCGTGCCATCACCGCGGTCCAGCCGCAGCATCGACTGTCCGCCGGCCCGAATCCTGGTCTTGCAGACGGTGGTTCCGGCCAACGGCAGGGCGATCACCCGCGCCCCCGAGGCGGTCAGCAGCTCGACGAGGCTGCGTCCATGGGCGTCGCCGGCGATCGCGGTGATCAGCACGACGTCGGGTTCTGAACGGGCGGCCAGCATCGCGGCCAGCCCCGCTCCCCCGGGCCGCTCCCACATCCGTTCGGCGTCGACCACCGGCACCGGGGCTTCTGGGCTCAGCCGGTTTGCAGATCCCTCGATGTCCACGTCGAGCATGCTGTCGCCGACGATTACCAGCGCGCCGGTCATCGACGCTCCCGGGGTACCAGCACCTCATCGACAGCCAGGCAGAGCGCGTGCACCAACAGCAGGTGAATTTCCTGAACGGTCGCCGTCGTCGGCGCCTCCACGCACACCGCGTCATTGCACATCGCCGCCAGCGGGTTCGGCGCCGGACCGGTGAACGACCATGTGGTGATCCCGATTTCGGCCGCAGCCTTGACTGCGGCCAGTACGTTGCGGCTCGCACCGCTGGTGGACAGCGTCAGCAGCACGTCCCCGGTTCTGCCGTGGGCGCGTACCCCGCGGGCGAACATCTCGTCGTCGCCGTAGTCGTTGACCAGTGCGGTCAACGCCGAGGTGTCGGCGTGCAGCGAGATCGCCGACAACGGCCTGCGCTCCTCGCGGAACCGGCCGACCAGCTCCGCGGTCAGATGCTGGGCCTCGGCGGCGCTGCCACCGTTTCCACACGCCAGTAGCCGACCACCGCCGGCGAGCACTTCCGCGAGGTGCTCACCCCACTGCGTGAGTTTCGGTGCGGCCGGCCCCATCCGGTCGACGGCGGAGCGAAGCGCGGTGAAATGGTCGGTGATCATGGCTGTCCTCCTAGGCATTCGACCGCGGCCAGCACCTCGGCATCGGTGATGCCGTCGAGGCACGGATGGCCGGGTACCGAGCAGGTCCTGGCCCGGCTCAGGCGGCATGGGGCGTTCTGGTCACCGAGGACCATCATCCGAGTGCCGTACGGGCTCCACTGTTCGGCCGGTACCACGGGGGCGAACAGCGACACAACCGGGGCGCCCACGGCGGCGGCCAGGTGGGCGGGCCCGGTGTTGGGTACCACCACCGCGGTCGCGCCGGCGAAGACGGCGGCCAACTGCGCCAGCGTGGTGGCACCGCCGAGATCGACGGCGCACCGCCCCGCGACCTCGGCGGTCAGGCCGCGCTCGGATTCGGTTCCGGTGACCACCACCCGGTGTCCGGCGGCGGTCAGCGCGGCCACCATGGCCCTGCTGCGAGCCGGGGTGGGCTGGCGCGCCGGCACCGCCGCGCCGGGGTGAAACGCCAGGTAACGTCCGCCACCGACGATGCGAGCGAGCCTGCGCGGCAACGTGGTTGGTCGAATCGCCAGCAGCCCGCCGTCGCCATCGGGCAACCGGTAGCCGGCCGCCTGTGCCAGCGACAGCGCGCGCTGCGGCTCGGGGATGCCCGGTTCGACGTGGTGGCGGAGGTTAAGCAAGGTGCCCGGATAGTCATCGCTGACCGCACCCACCCACGGGATGCTGGCCATCCGGCACAACAGCGCCAGCGGCAGCGGCGATTGATGGAACGAGGTGAAGATCAGTGCCCGCTCGGCATCGAGATCGACAAGCTGCTTGATCAGCACCTCGACGTGGCCTGCGGTGAGCTCTGGTGACTCGAAATCGACCCAGGGAGCCTGCCATTCGATGATGTCGTCGACCCCGGGCAGCAGTTCGGCGGCCGCCCGGCCGCGCGGCCCAGCCAGGAACACCACCCGCTCGTGCGCGGCGGCGACAGACCGCACCGCCGGCCCGGTGATGAGCACATCGCCGGCGCTGTCGAGGCGGGCCACCAACGCGGTACTCATCGGCATTCCCGCAAGACCAACGCCACCGCGTGTTCCAGTGAGGGCGCGACAGCGGCGCGCGACCTGGCCTCGGTGATCTCGTGCCGAAGCGTTCGATCCGTGGGCACCAGCACCGCCCGCGCCCGCGCCGCCAACGCGGCGTCGACGTCGCCACCGGTGTCACCGATCAGCACGCAACGGCTGGCTTCGACACCCAGCGATTCGGCAGCGGCCAGCACCATACCGGGTTCCGGCTTGCGACAAGCACAACCCTCGGCCGCATCGTGCACGCAAACCTGCCAGCTGTCGAACGGACCGAGCATGGCGTCCACCCGCGCGTTGACCGCCTCCAGTTGTTCGGGGCTGATCAATCCTTTGGCGACACCCGACTGGTTGGTGACCACCGCCAGCAGCAGGCCGTGGTCCCGCAACTGGCGAAGGGCGCGCGCTGCGCCGGGTATCGGTCGCACACCGGCCGGGTCGTTGAGGTACGGCCCGTCGACGATGATCGTGTCGTCCCGGTCGAGCAGGACGGCCAGCGGCGGGTCCCGTCGCGCGGAGCGGAACGCCCACTCGCCGATCAGCCGGTGCGCCACCGCCACGGGCGGAATCAACGCGCTCGTGACGACCATGCGGCCCAACTGCTCGACAGTGTGCGGTCCCTGCCGGAACCGGCGCGCGGCGAAGTCCGCCGTCAGTCCGGCCCACAACGCTGCCGCCGACGCAGCGATCCCCCGACGTCGAATCAGCAGGCCGCCCAGCGCAACCAAGCCCGCGGCGGTGGTAGCGGCATGCCCGCGCAGCCGGCCTCTGCCCTCTCCGATCCGCGAGCGCCAGTACGGCCCGTGCTTACGCCGCATCAGCGCGTTGTCGCGGTTGCCGACCTGGACCCGCACACTGGACAGTAGTGTCGCCGGCGCCACGGGGTGGGTACAGCGTCTCGCACCGGGAACGATCTGATGGCCCGCCTCGGTGATCCGCAACGCCAGGTCGGCATCTTCCCGATATGCCCGCGGAAACCGCTCATCGAATCCGCCCGCGGCCACCAAAGCGGTTCGTCGGTAAGCCATGTCCGCGGTGATCCACTGCGCGCCGGCCAGGGCTTCGGTACGCCGCTCGTCGTCGGTGGACCGGCGGCTGGTCGGGCGCGGAACCTCGATGATCCCCTGCGAGCCGACCGCGCCGCAGTCATCCGCGGCAGTGAGATCGGCCACCAGCGCCGCGAGCCAACCAGGAGCAGGGATCACGTCGTCGTCCAGGAAGGCCACCCACGGCGTCTGCACCGCCCGCCACCCGACATTGCGCGCCGCCGCGGGACCACGTCCGCCGCTGCGCAACACATGCACCGGCAACGTGGTGTCGATCGGTATCGGGGACCCATCGCCCGGTCGGTCATCAACGATCACGACGGTGCGCGGCGCGGGATCCGGAGTCGCCTGCAACGCAGTGAGTAAGCGCTGCAAAGACTCCCGGCCGATGGTCGGGATCACGACACTGAACTCGGGTGTCACCGAGTCCGCCTCACGATGAACGGCCCGATGGCCAGCATGTCGATCGGTGAGCTGCCGAAGCACTCGAGGGCGTCACGTGGGCTGTCCACCATCGGGCGACCGGCGGTGTTGAAGCTGGTGTTGACGATCACCGGCACGCCGGTTCTCTCGGCGAATCGGCTCAGCGTCGCATGCAACTGCGCCTGACCGGTGTCGACGGTCTGGATCCGTGCGGTGCCGTCGACATGAGTGACCGCCGGGATGCGCTCGCGCCAGGATTCGGCGACGTCGTGCACGAACAGCATGTAAGGGCTGGGAATGGGGCCACCGGAGAAGATTTCGGCTGCGCGGTCCGCCAACACCATCGGGGCGACCGGCCGGAACTGCTCGCGGCCCTTGACGTTGTTGAGCCGCTCCAGATTCCCGACATGCCGAGGGTCGGCGAGCAGCGAACGGCCGCCCAGCGCGCGAGGCCCGAACTCGGAGCGGCCCTGAAACCAGCCGATGAGCTGGTTGTCCGCCAACGCATCACCGACCACCGCGCCGAAGTCGTCCGGACGCTCGTAGCGGACGTCGGCCTCCCGCAGGGTCTGTTCGATTTGCGAGTCGCTCCAGCCGCGGCCCAGTGCCGCCGAAGGCATCGGCGTGATCGGCTCACCCGCTTCGGCCGCCAACGCGAGGGCCGCGCCAAGAGCGGTGCCGGAATCCCCGGCTGCCGGCTGCACCCAGATGTTGTCAAAAGCGCTGTTCGCGAAGATCTTCGAATTGGCAACACAATTGAGTGCCACCCCGCCGGCGAGGCAGAGGTTGGCATTACCGGTGGCATCGTGAAGCCAGCCGGCCAACTCGAGCAGGACCTCTTCGAGGACACACTGCGCACTGCTGGCGAGATCGAAGTGGACCTGCTCGCCCCACCCGGCCGGCGCGAAGGACGACCAATCCACCGCTTCGGTGCGGAATCCGCCGTCGCCGGTGCTGTACACGAGCTCACGGAACCGGTCCAGGAAGCGCGGCGTGCCGTAGGACGCCATCGCCATGACCTTGTACTCGTCGCTGGAGCGGACGAAACCCAGATGCTCCGTGAGGTTTTCGTAGAACAGGCCAAGTGAATGCGGGAGCTCCTGGGTGGCCAGCACGTCCAGCTTCCCGTCGCGGTATTCACCGGCCAGCATGGAAGTCCGCTCACCGCGGCCGTCAACGACCAGAACCGCGGTGTCGCGATGCGGTGAAGCCAGCGCGGTTGACGCTGCGTGGGCGACGTGGTGACGGACGAATTGCACCGACTCGGCGTCCAGGCCGGGCAGGGCGGTTGCCAGGAATCGGGGCGCCCGTTGGGCGTACATGGTCCGCAGGTATTCCCAATCCCGGTCCAGACCCGGCAGGTCGTCGGATTGTCCGTCCATCAGCCGCGGGTCGTACGAGTAGCCGACGGCGTCGACGTCGGCTGGGGTCAGCCCAGCCTCGGACAGGCACCAGCGCGCAGCCGCGGTGGGCAGCTCCCACGTCGAGAATGGCACCGCCTGCTTACCGTGCTTTCGTCGGGAGAAGCGTTCCTCTTCTGCGGCGGCGACGATCTCGCCGTCGACCACCAGTGCCGCTGCCGGGTCATGGAATACAGCGTTGATGCCGAGAATGCGCACACTGCCCCCTTCCTGTCATACCGCGGCCTGCGTTGCGCCGAGGTGGGCGCGGAACCAGGACACCGTTTGTGCAAGGCCTTCCCGATAGGGCACGCGAGGCCGCCAGTTCAGGCGTTCGGCGGCAACGGTGATTTCGGGGCAACGCCGCTGCGGGTCGTCGGGTGATTCGGCGACGTGTTCGATCGGTGAGCGGGATCCGGCCAGATCGCGGATCAGCTCGGCGGTCGCGAGCACGGTCAGCTCGTCCGGATTGCCGATGTTGACCGGTCCGGCGAAATCCGAGCGGGCCAGCGCGATCAGTCCCTCGACGGTATCGTCCACGTAGCAGAGGGACCGGGTCTGCTGACCGTCGCCCGTCACGGTGATCGGCTCTCCGCGCAGCGCCTGCCTGCAGAATGTCGGCACCATCCGGCCGTCGTCGGGTCGCATCCGCGGACCGTAGGTGTTGAAGATCCTGGCCACTCCGACGTCGGTCGAGCGGGCCCGCCGGTAGGCGAACGTCAACGCCTCGGCGAATCGCTTGGCTTCGTCGTAGACGCTGCGAACACCGATCGGATTGACATTGCCCCAATACGTTTCGTTTTGCGGATGTTCGGCGGGGTCCCCATAGACCTCACTGGTGGAAGCCAGCACCAGACGCGCGTCACACCGCTCGGCGATATCCAAGGCGGTCGCGGTGCCGAATGCCCCGGCACGAAGGGTGTGGATGGGCAGGCGCAGGTAGTCAACCGGAGAAGCCGGCGAGGCCAGGTGGAAGACCGTGTCGAAACCCTCCGCGAACCAGGACGGGTGCAAGGGGGTGCTGATGTCGTGCTCGACGAACTTATAACCGGGCCGCCCGGTCAACATGGTGGCCGCGCCCGGCGCGCTGGTGGACGAGTCGTCCACACTGAGAACCTTTGCGCCGTCGGCAAGCAGCCGCTCGCAGAGGGTGAGGCCGACGAACCCGGCCCCACCGGTGACAAGTACACGTTTCAAGTCACGCACCCGCCGAGAGATACCCTCAAGATAAGTACACAAACGTCGTTTATCGCACTTCTTCCCGGGTAGGCAGCTGCCGCCATGAGACCAGGTCAGCAGACATCGTTCGTCATCGCCAGCCGCAACCGGGCCGCCGAACTGACGTCGACGATGACGCGACTTCTTGACACGACGCCATGCCGAATCATTCTCGTGGACAACGGGTCCGAAGACGACTCTGTCGACGCCGCCGGCAAAGTGGCGGCCAGATCCGGCGGGCGCGTGCGAATCATCGAGCTCGGCCGCAACCTCGGAGCACCCGCCCGTAACGTCGGCGTGGCGGCGTGCGGGACGCCGTATGTCGCGTTCTGTGATGACGACTCCTGGTGGACGCCCGACGCTCCCGCCATCGCCGAGGCGCTTTTCGCCGCCCATCCAGGCGTGGGCCTGCTGGCAGCGAAAACGGTGGTCTGGCCCCAGCGCACGGAAGATCCGCTTGTGCAACTGCTGGCGAGCAGCCCGCTGGGAACGCGGCCCGGCCTCCCCGGCCCGTCGATCCTTGGCTTCCTGGCCTGTTCCTCGATAGTGCGCGCCGAAGCCTTCAGCGCCGCAGGAGGATTCAGCCCCGTCTTGCACTTCCGCGGCGAAGAGCAACTCCTGGCGCTGGACATGGCGCGGCTCGGATGGGACCTGTGCTACTGCGCCGAGCTCGTCGCGATCCACCAGCCGTCGGCGACTCGACCCACCTCTGCCGCCCAGGACGCCAGGAGCCTGCGCAACGACGTGCTCACCACCTGGATGCGCCGGCCCCTGCCGCATTGCCTGAGGGCAAGCGGCCGGCTACTACACGCAGCGCTGCATGACACCGAGCACGCCCGTGCCGCGGGCGAGGCATTCCTGCGACTGCCCGCGGCGATCGCGCAGCGCCGACCGCTTCCGGAGGCTCTCGAGCGTGATCTGCGCACCCTCGAAACCGGTGGCCCCTAACCGGATTGGCTCGTCGGCAGATGCATGACATCCGCGGAGACCAACCGGTCGTAGATTCGCACGGTGTCCGCCGCGACGCGGTCCCACGAGTAGCGGGCGCAGGCACGATCCCGGCCCGCCAGCCCGAGGCTTCGACGCAGGAACGAATCCCGTAGCACGGTCGACACCGCCTCAGCGCATTCCCGGGGATTGCGGGGGGCCACCAGCCGCCCCGTGACGTCGTGCACGACTGTGTCCAGCATGCCGCCCACCGCGGAGGCCACTACCGGCACACCACATGCCATCGCTTCTAGGGGGACGATGCCGAACGGTTCGTACCACGGGGTACAGGTCACCACGTCGGCCGACCGCAGCATCGCGGGCATCTCGTGGCGGGGCAACGCACCGGCGAACCTGACGCGATCGCCGACACCGAGGCCGTCGGCCAATGCACGCAGGCGGCGCACCTCGGGGTCAGCGTCCAACCGACCGTGATCCGGACCGCCGACGATCACATACTCAGCGCCCGGGATGGCCGGCAGCGCCTCGATCATCGTGTCGAATCCCTTGCGCGGCACCAATCTTCCCACCGCGACGATCCGGTGTGTCGCGTTGCGTCGCGCGATCGGGCCTTCGGTGGAGAATTTGTCCAGGTCCACCCCGCACGGCACCACCGAGATCTTGGTCCGCGATCGGCCCAACCGCACCAGCTCGAAGACCTCATCGGTACACGTCGCGGCGACCCAGGTGGCATGCGTAGCGAGAAGCTTCTCGAGCTTGGTACGGACGCTGGGGCTGGTGTCCTCGGCACCCTGATGGCGGCGCTTGACCACCCCCAGGGCGTGAAACGTCTGCACGGTCGGCACCGCTTGCGCGCGGGCGGCCAGTTGGGTGGCAATGCCCGACATCCAAAAGTGAGCGTGGGCGACGTCGGGTCGGTCGGTACGCCACTGCTCGTCGAGGTATTGCGCGAAAGCACTCATGTGCTCGAGCAATTCATCTTTGGGAAGCTGCTCGGCCGGCCCTGCCGGGACGTGTACCACGGTGTAACCCTGCTCGGTCTGAACCCGCTCGGGACTGTCCGCGGCATCGCGACGGGTGTAGACGGTGACATCATGACCACGGCGTGCCATGGCGGCCGACAACTCGGCGACGTGTACATTCTGTCCGCCGGCATCCACCCCACCCAGCACTGCCAGTGGGCTTGCGTGTTCAGAGATCATCGCGATCTTCATCGATTTCTCTCCTCTCAAATGCGTTCAGGCACAGATCGATTCGATGACGTCGTCCCATTGCGAAAGGAATCGCCCCAGGCCGAAGTGGGCTAACGCGAAGGAGCGCGCCGCCTTGCCGGCAATCTCTGCGGCCGTTTCCTCGACCAGAAATTCGTTCAGAGCCCGGGCCAGAACCGCCATATCGGCACTGACCACTCCGGCCTCTTCGGGCACCACCAGCGGTGCCATCGTCGACGCTACCGCGACCACCGGCATGCCGAGGAACATCGCCTCCACCAAAGACAGACCGAGCGACGTCCAGCGCGCGGTGTGCAGGTAGACCCGGCGCGCAGCCACCTCTGGCAACAGCTGCGCGCTGGGCAGGTCGCCCAATCCCGTGACCCCGCTGCGACGATGCGGGGCGTCGTTCAATTCCTCTGTGCCGATGCCCCACACGTCGATCGGAACAGTGGCGCCCAATTCTCCAAGCAGATCGGCGCCGACCACCCGCCATCGGCGCACCGGCTCATTGATCATCGTGGCGGCCGCCGGGATGCTGCCCGTATAGCGCGGCCCAGGGTCCGCGATGCCGTGTTCGATAATAGTTGTCGTAGCGCAACCATTGTCCCACATTAACCGATTGAAGTCGGTCACGTGGATGATCATGATGTCGTTCTGCTCGGACAGCGGGTGGACGCTGGTCGCAGCGGCAGGCCGGGGCGCGTTGTGCTCGACGTAGACAGCGGGCACATCGACGCCGGGACGGCGACCCAACCAGCGGTGCGCCATCTCTAATTCCTCCGGCCGTTGCAGCACAACGATGTCGACGTCGGTGTCGCGTAGCCGATCGAGAGGCACTTCCTCGGTGCGCGGCCAGTCACGCCCGCACCGACCACGTCCATCCGGTCCACAGTCCGGGCTCAACGGCAGCAAGTACCGGTGGCGGCCCGAGACGAACGACTCCATCCAGGATCCATGAACGTGCCAGGCCAGGACCGATCGAGAACGTGGAGCCGCCATGTCGGCGAATTACCCGAGCGCGTGCCGATCAAACGTTGCGCGCGTCGTGCGCTCAGCGCGACAGGTCACGCGTGGCCGGACCCTCCAGCACTGCGCCATCCGGTCCGAATCGCGATCCGTGCAACGGACAATCCCACGACTTCTCGGCGTCGTTCCACGCCAGCACGCCACCGAGGTGAGTGCATACCGGTGACACGCATCGTTCGACCCCGTCGACCACGCTGCGCGCCACCATGTGCCACGGCGGCCCACTAACCGAACCGGCACCCTCGCGCAACTGTCCGTTGCGGTGGGCGACCGGCGTCACCCAACCCGAGGCCAAGTGCCAGCCCACCTCCATGTTGATCTTCAGCGCGGTCGTCAGACCGGTGAGTTCGTGTGGACTCCAGCTGGCGAAGGCTGATGCCCAACGGGCCTGTTCACCGCCGAGGAGACGCTTCGCCAGCAACAGCGCGGCGGCCACGCCGTTGGTCATTCCCCACTTCGCGAAGCCGGTTGCCACCAGGAAATGGTCGGAGCCGGGAAGCAGCGGTCCGACGTAGGGAAGCTCGTCGACGGGGACATAGTCCTGAGCCGACCAATAGTGGGTGGGTTGCGCGCCGCGAAAGTGCCGCTTGGTCCACCCGACGAGTTCGTCATAGGACGTGCGCGCACTGTCCTTGCGTCCGACCGTGTGCCCACCGCCTCCGACGATCAATCGCTCACCAGCACTGGTCGGCGCGTAGCGCACCGAGCGGGTCGGCTGGTCGACCGAGAGCATCATCGGTCGCGGCAGCGATCCGGGCACCTCGAAGGCCACGCAATACGAGCGGCTCGGGTGCAGCCGGGCAAAGAACCCGCCACGGTCCAGGATGGGTGTCCCGGTCGCCAGGATGCAGCGATCGGCCTGCGCGATCTTCTCGCGGTCGTCGGCGTCGCGCAGCTTGAGGCTGACCCTGCCGCCCGCAGTAGATGCCGCATGGACGCGCTGACCGGTGATCAGTCGCCCGCCACGCTCGTGCAATTCACCGATCAGCGCGCCCAGAAAGGGCATCGGGTCGAACTGGATCTGTTTCGCCAGGCGCACGCCGCCGCGGAACTCGAACGGCACGTCCACCCGATCCACCCAGTTCACGCCGAGACCGGCGGCCTCCGCGGCTTCCAATTCGGCGCGGGCAGTCGGCAGGCCGCGGTCGGATTGTGCATAGCTGTAGGCGTCCTCGTACTGCAGATCGATCCCGCGGTCCTTGCAGTAGTGCTCCAGCCAGGCTTGGCCTTCCCGATTACCCTCCACGTATTGGCGAACCAGGTCGATCGAGTGTCGCTTGGAAATCGTCGAAAGCCGGCTCCCTTGCAGCAGACTGACTTTCGCGGTGGTATTGCCGGTGGTGACCGCACCGGGTGTGCGAGCCTCGACGACCAGGACCCGCTTGCCGCCGCGCGCCAGCAGAACGGCGGCAACCAGTCCGGTGATACCGGCACCGACGACGACCACCTCCGCATTCGGCACCTCTCCTGTTGCGCTGCCGTCAATTTCGGGTTGGTGCACTTGGGCACCGTCGAGCCACAACGAGGTCATGGCAAGCCGGTACCCGCCCTCGGCGCGCCGAAACAGCGGTACGTCAAACGGGTAGGTTCGTTCAGATGATCGAGCGCGACCCTATTCCCGATGATGTGCCCATCCCCGACGCCGTCGAGCAAAACCGCCTGGTGGCGGAGTCCGGCGAGCACGACAGTGTCGATCCTGACGAGTGGGTGCCCGATGACGACGGCTCCGCACCGCTGGAGAGCAACGAATTGGATTGGCAGGAACAACGGCAAATCATCGAGACTCCCGACCAGGACGAGCTCCGCTAGTCAGGCGATGTTTGACCCAGCGCTGGCTCTGGGTACAGGTTTCAGCGGGGAAACAGCAACCTCAGCAAAGGGGGTAGGAGATGTCGAGCGCCTCTGCGGCGAGATCGGATGTTGATGACATCCGATTTTTTCGGCCAAGCCGGTCCTGCGCCTACGAAGGCTGGACCGTCGCTGAGCTCAAGAAGCGGGCCAAGCAACTTGGGATCTCGGGCTATTCGGGCCTGAGCAAGGAAAAACTGATCTCACTGATCCGTAGTTATTGACACCGAAGGGAATCCCATGTCGGACGAGCACAACAGCGGACCAGAAGAGGCAATCAAGGGCGTCGTCGAGGACGTCAAGGGTAAGGCCAAGGAAGCCATCGGCACTGTGGCCGGTCGCAATGATCTGGTCAATGAGGGCAAGGCGCAGCAGGACAAGGCCGACGCCCAGCGCGAAGCCGCGCAGAAGGAGGCCGAGGCGGAGGCCGCACGTGCGGGCGCCAAGGCTGCCGAAGAGCGTCAGAAGGCCAACCAGTAGTACCCGACTTCGACGAAGGCCCAGCCAAAGCGGCTGGGCCTTTGTCGTTACTGCGTTGTGGCCATGTGCGGCACGAAGTTTGAATCATGAAGCTTGAACTCAGTGGCCGGACAGTTCCCAGACGCTCGCCGACATCCGGTCGGTCATCGTGGTCACGGCGATTTGGCCGCCGTCGTCACCCTGGCACGCCATTGCCTGCACGATCGCGTTGTTGCGCAGCCGCGCCTCGGCGTAGCAGGTCCAGTCGAACGGGATGCCGATCTGCTGCTTGCTCCACCGCACCGTGTCGGCGTTGATCTCGGGCACGGCGAACTTCCATGCGGCATCGCCGCCGGTGCTCAGCGCGCGTTGCCCGTCGCAGGCCTTGGCGTTCTTGGTGCCGGTGGCGAACTGGGCAGCCGCGGCGGCCGCGTCGGGGTAGATCGCGACCGCCTCGGCCACGACATGGTCGTGCTTGTCGCCGTCGGTGAAGAGCATGACGTGCATGCCCAGCGATTTGTCGCCGAGGAAGGCGGCCATGCCGGCGGCGTCCAGCGCCGAGCATGCGGGGACGGCGGACGAGCCGGGGATGGGCCGGGTTTGATCGGCGTCGGTCTGCAATTTGGCGCTGACGATGTCGCGCAGTTGGGCAACGCCGATCAGCACCTGCTCGGTGTCATCGGCGCGCAACGGCGTGATCCCTTGCGCCGGGTTGGACACCGCGCTGCCCGCGACGGTGTGCGCACACCCGGTCAGCACCACCGCCGCCGCACCGAGGATCACAGGCAGCCGCATCCGAAGAATGCTAGACCGCCGCGAGCAGTACCTCGCTCAAGGTGGCTAATGCACGGTCGATCTCAGCGTGCGAAACGGTCAGCGCCGGCCGGAACCGCACGCTTTGGCGACCGCTGCCGAGCATGATGACCCGGTGGTCCCACAGCGCGCCAAGCACCGCGTCGCGGGCCTGGGCACTCGGCAGGCGGAAGGCGCACATCAGGCCCCTGCCGCGCACGTCCCCGATGACGCCGGGCCGCGCAGCGGCGAGGTCGTCGAGCCCGGCAAGCAGGTAGTCCCCCACGTCGGCGGCCCGCGCGAACAGCCCGTCGGCTTCGACGACCTCGAGGATCCGCCGCGAACGGACCATGTCGACGAGATTGCCGCCCCACGTCGAGTTGATCCGCGAGCTGACCGCGAAGACGTTGTCGGCGACTTCGTCGACGCGCCGGCCGGCCATGATCCCGCACACCTGGGTCTTCTTGCCGAAGGCGACGATATCGGGGGCGAAGCCAAGCTGTTGGTAGGCCCAGGCGGTTCCGGTGATGCCACACCCGGTCTGCACCTCGTCGGCGATCATCAGCGCGTCGTAGGAGTCGCACAGGCCGCGCATGGCAGTGAAGAACTGCGGACGGAAGTGCCGATCGCCGCCCTCACCCTGGATAGGTTCTGCGATGAAGCAGGCAATGTCGTGTGGATACGCGTCGAATGCCGCGCGGGCCTGTCGGAGCGTTTCCGCTTCCAGCGCGTCCATATCGGCTCCGGGGCGCAGATAGGGTGCATCGATCCGCGGCCAGTCGAACTTCGGAAAGCGGGCCACCTTGATCGGATCGGTGTTGGTCAACGACAGCGTGTAGCCGCTGCGCCCGTGAAAAGCGCCGCGCAGGTGCAACACTCGGGTTCCGAGTTCGGGGTCGATCCCCCGCGCCTCATTGCGTCGGCTCTTCCAGTCGAAGGCGACTTTCAACGCGTTCTCCACGGCGAGGGCACCGCCGTCGACGAAGAAGAGATGCGGCAGCGCTGGATCACCGAGCACCCGGCCGAATGTGTCGACGAAGCGGGCCATGGGGACCGTGTAGACGTCGGAGTTCGATGGCTTGTTGATCGCGCCCTGCATCAACTCCGCACGAAACGCCGCGTCGTCGGCCAGCGCGGGGTGGTTCATACCCAGCGCTGACGATGCGAAGAATGTGAACATGTCGAGGTATCGAGTGCCGTTACGCGCATCGACCAGCCACGAGCCGCAAGATCGGTCCAGGTCGAGGACGAGGTCCAAACCGTCGGCCAGGATGCTGCGGGCCAGAACCGTGCGGACATTGCCCGGTTCGAGAATGCCGAGGTCAGCACGCGACAGCAGTTCCGTCATACCGGCAGCTTACAGTACTTTTTACGATTTCCTAGCGTCACAGCGGAATTATTACGGCAGATAAATCCGATCACTGTAAAATGTGTTTAGAATGATCGTGCTTCGGGTCCGCACGTTTGCTGCGGTACGGATCTGTTGCAGTAGACCCTCCAGCGCTCGCGGCGACTCGACGCGCACGAACAGGACATAACTCTCCTCGCCGGCCACCGAATAGCACGCCTCGATTTCGGCGATGTGTTCCAGCCGGGCGGGGGCATCATCAGGTTGGGACGGATCGAGAGGGGTGATCGCCACGAACGCCGACAGCATGTGCCCGAACGCTTCGGGGCTCACCCGGGCGCTGTACCCCGTAACCACCCCACGCGACTCCAGCCGACGCACCCGCGACTGCACCGCCGACACCGACAGGCCGGTGGCGGTTGCCAGTTCGGCCAACGTCGCCCTGCCGTCGCCGACGAGCTCACGCACCAGCGTGCGATCAACCTCGTCGAGATCGTGCGTCGCGTCCGCGCTCTCGGCCATGGGCGCACACTATCTCAGCGGTGGTGTTTGGTGAGTCATGTCGAAATCTCGCAGTTGCGAGCGTGCTTCGCAGCGGCCCTGTCGGCGATGTACAGCGCCGAGGTCCCCGCCTACGCGACCCTCGTCGAAGTCAGCGAGGTGGTGAATCGCGACCACGTCGCCCATCATCCCAGGGCCGAGCGGCTGGGATCGATCGAGCGGGTCACCGCAGAGCGCCACGGCGCCATCCGCGTCGGGACTCCCAACGAATTAGCTGATGTGGCAGACCTTTTCGGATCCTTCGGCATGTATCCGGTGGGTTTCTACGACCTGCGCGATGCCGCTTCACCGGTTCCGGTGGTGTCCACGGCGTTCCGCCCGGTCGATGCTGTCGAGCTGGCGCACAACCCGTTTCGGGTGTTCACCTCGATGCTTGCGACCCGCGACAGCAGGTTCTTCGACACCGACCTGCGCCGGCGGGTCGACGAATTCCTGGACAGACGCACGCTGTTCGATCCACAGCTGATCGCGGACGCCCGCCACATTGCGGCCGCCGGGGGCTGCCCGGCCCCGGCGGCTGAAGATTTCGTAGCTCGGGCGGTGGCCGCGTTCGCGCTGTCCCGCGAGCCGGTAGACCGGACCTGGTATGCCGAATTGACCGCCGTCTCGGCCGTCGCCGCAGATATCGCCGGAGTGCCCACCACCCACATCAATCACCTGACACCGCGGGTGCTCGACATCGACGACCTGTACCGGCGGATGAGTGAGCGCGGGATCGCGATGATCGACGCCATTCAGGGGCCACCACTTTGGCGCGGCCCCGCTGTGCTGTTGCGCCAGACCTCGTTTCGCGCGCTCGCCGAGCCGCGCCGCTTCCGCGAACCGGACGGCAGCGTTACCGAGGGCACGCTGCGCGTGCGCTTCGGCGAGGTCGAAGCCCGCGGCGTCGCGCTGACCCGCAAGGGCCGCGAACGCTACGACGCCGCGATGGCACACGCGGACCCCGCGTCGGTATGGGCCGACCACTTTCCCGATTCCGACGACGAGATGGCCGCTCAGGGCTTGGCGTACTACCACCGTGGCGACGGCAAAGCGCCGGTGGTTTACGAGGACTTCTTGCCGGCCTCGGCCGCCGGGATCTTCCGGTCCAATCTGGACGCCGACACCGAAGCCGCCGCCGGCGTAGACGATTCCGGTTACGACATCGAGTGGATGGCCGGCATCATCGGCCGACCTGTTCATGACCCCTACGACCTCTACGACGCGACTGCCCAGGAGGCCCCTGCATGAGCACCACCACGTCACTACCGACCGCGGCGGATCTATGCGCCGCCGTGCGCACAGCTTTCGACGCCATCGGCGCCCACGTTGATCTCGCCGAGCCTGGCGGGCAGGGGCTGCCGGCGAGCACACCAGTAACCGGCGACATTCTGTTCACCGTTTCAGAGACGACACCTGAGGAGACAAAGACCGCGATCGCCGATGCGACGCAGGCATTTTCGTCATGGCGAACCACACCCGCCCCGGTCCGAGGTCAGCTGGTCGCGCGACTGGGTCAGCTGCTGCGCGAGCACAAAACCCACCTGGCGACCCTGGTCACCGTCGAGGCGGGCAAGATCACCTCCGAGGCACTCGGCGAGGTCCAGGAGATGATCGACGTCTGCGATTTCGCGGTCGGACTCTCCCGCCAGCTGTACGGGCGCACCATCGCCTCCGAACGCCCAGGGCACCGGCTGATGGAGAACTGGCACCCCCTCGGCGTTGTCGGCGTGGTGACCGCGTTCAACTTTCCGGTCGCGGTGTGGGCGTGGAACACCGCGGTGGCGCTGGTGTGCGGGGACACGGTGGTGTGGAAGCCGTCGGAGCTCACCCCGTTGACGGCGATCGCGTGTCAGGCGCTCATCGCGCGGGCCGCCGCTGACGTGGGTGCTCCGATCGCGGTGAGCCGGCTGGTGGTGGGCGGGCGCGGGGTCGGCGAGGCGCTCGTCGACGATCCCCGGGTGGCTCTGGTGTCGGCGACCGGCTCGGTGCGGATGGGCCGGCAGGTCGGCCCGCGCGTCGCCGAACGATTCGGCCGGGTGCTGCTGGAACTCGGCGGCAACAACGCAGCCGTCGTAACCCCTTCCGCCGACCTGGATTTGGCGGTGCGGGGCATCGTCTTCTCCGCGGCGGGCACGGCGGGACAGCGCTGCACAACCCTACGACGGCTGATCGCGCATAGTTCGGTGGCCAACGCCCTCATCGAACGGATCGTCGCCGCCTACCGCAGCCTCCCGATCGGTGATCCGGCAGCCGAGGGAACGCTCGTCGGGCCGCTGATCCACGAGACCGCCTACCGCGACATGGTCGGCGCCCTCGAACAGGCCCGCGCCGACGGCGGGGAGATCATCGGCGGCGAACGCGTACATGTCGGGGGCGACGAGGCCACGGAGGCCTTCTACGTCACGCCCGCCGTGGTGCGCATGCCCGCCCAGACCGAGATCGTGCACCACGAGACGTTCGCGCCGATCCTCTACGTGCTGACCTACGACACGCTTGACGAGGCGATCGAGCTCAACAACGCTGTCCCACAGGGTCTCTCGTCGGCGATCTTCACTACCGACGTTCGGGAAGCCGAGCGATTCCTGGCCGCCGACGGCTCGGACTGCGGTATCGCCAACGTGAACATCGGCACCTCGGGCGCCGAGATCGGCGGGGCGTTCGGCGGCGAGAAGCAGACCGGTGGCGGTCGAGAGTCGGGATCCGATGCATGGAAGGCCTACATGCGCCGGGCCACCAACACCGTCAACTACTCTTCGGAGCTACCCTTGGCCCAAGGCGTGCACTTCGGCTAACCGCCGAGCAAGGTGAGCAACTCGCTGCGGCCGATCTGATTGACCAGGGTCGCGGCGTCGAAGTAGATCCGCTCGTTGGTGATGCGATCATCGTCGAAGGAGAACACCGCGATCACGGGTACCCGAAAGGCCTTGCCCGTCGGTGGCAGCCCGTAGAACTCGCCGAGATTTGTTCCGAGCAGGTCGAATTCGACGATCACCGCATCGTCGCTGACGTGAAAGACGGCGTTCTCGTGGCGCTGGTCGGGAAATGCGGTACGGGTGGTGAGGTAATACGTCATCACTTCGTCGTCACCGTCGAAGACCTGTTTGGTGGGGATGATCTCGTAGCGCGGATGGCCGTTGAACGTCGCCAACGTCCGGTCGAATTCCTTGGTCACCTCGGTTTCCATGTGTTCCTTGATCACGGCAAGTCGCCGCTCACGCATGTCGTCGCTGATCATCGGACTCCTTCGTCGAGATCGACCTTCCTGCCGCAGGCGAGCTGCTGCTCGATCAAATCAGCTCCGCGGGCCACTCCGCCAGTAGCAGCGAATCCGGCGGCCACCTCTCGGGCGCCGTCGGTCATCGTCATCGCCTGGCGAATCTTCGCACGCAGTCGTCGTCGTGTCAGGCGGCCCGACGGCAACCGGGTTCCGCAGCCGGCCACCTCGACCCGCGTCGCCACCTCCCGCTGGTCGCGACCGAACGGAACCACGCACACCGGGACGCCACGATTGAGCGCCCGGACGGTGGCGCCCATCCCGCCGTGGGTCACCGCGCACGCCGCCCGACCGAGCACCGCCTCGTGCGGAAGATATTGATGCACAATCGCATTCGGCGGCACTACCAGGTCCGGCGGCACTCCAGCCGGGAACGTCGCGATCACTCGTACCGGCTCCTCGGCCAACGCCTCCAACGCGGTGCGACCCAATTGCGCGTCCGCCTGCCGGACCGACGACGTGGTTACCAGCACGACCGGCTCATCGATCGCCGCCAGCCAATCCGGCACCTCGACGTCGGTGTCGTCGGTGCATGCGCCGATGAGGTGCACTTGATCGCCCCAATCCGGGTGCGGGTACTCGAACGGTTCTCCCCCGACCACGAGCATCAGGGGTGCACGGCGCAGGAAGCCGTCGACGGAGTCGATCAGGGGCGCACCGACGGCCGCCCGTAGCGCGTTGATCCGCGGCAGCATCGGCCGGTCCATCACCCGCGACACGACCGAGCGCACCCCGTGGTCGCGGATCCGGCCGGGCACACCGGGCCACGGCCGCATGCCGGGTCCGACCGGCGGCAGACCGCGGGACCGCAGGAAGGGTGTGAAGGGCGAGAACACCGACCACGGAAGGCCGCCGGCATCGGCCACCGACATCGCACCCCAGCAGTTCGCGTCGACGACCAACACGTCCGGGTCCACCTCGGCGATCGCGCGCTGGAGGTCGTCGACTTCGAGCACAGCGCGCCGGCACAGGGTGTCGATCGTCATCTCCAGCACGCCGAAGCTGGATCGGGCCGTCCAGTCCTCGCTGACAATCGCTTCGATCCGGGGGTCGACAGGCTCGGAGCGCACTCCCCGCCGCTCGCCGGTGGCCACCCCGGCAGCGAGCGTGCGCAGATGTACGTCGTTGCCGCGTTCGGCCAGCTCGCCCAGCAGCGCGGAGATCGGTAGCAGATGACCCAAGGCGGGCGAGCCATAGGCCAAGATCGTGGGCATAGTCCAGGAGATACCCGAAGTCGGGTCGACCTGCTCCGCGTCGACATCGACCGTCCCGGACTCGTCATCAGTTGTTGTACATGTGCCAGTATGTCGGCATGCCAGCCTCCCCCGCCCGCCGACGCCTGTCGCCCGAGGACCGGCGCAGTGAGCTGCTCGGGCTGGGCGCCGAGGTCTTCGGGCAGCGTCCGTACGACGAGGTCCGCATCGACGAGATCGCCGAGCGGGCCGGGGTCTCACGAGCATTGATGTACCACTACTTCCCCGACAAGCGGGCATTCTTCGCCGCCGTGGTGCGCGCCGAGACCGAGCGGCTGTTCGAGGCCACCAACACACTGGCTGCCGAAGGCGAGACCTTGTTCGAGCGGCTGCGCGCGGGCGTGATGGCCTATATCCGCTACGACGAGCAGCATCCGCACGGCGCGTGGGCGGCCTACATCGGGATGGGGCGCACCGACCCGGTCCTGCGCGGCATCGACGACACCGACAACGAACGCCAGATGCAACGGATCATGGCGGCCATCACCGACGTGGTGCAGGGCGACATGGACTCCAAGGTCGAGCGTGACCTGCGGGCCATCGTCTACGCCTGGCTGGCCTTCACCTTCGAACTCTGCCGCCAGCGCGTTCTCGACCCGTCGATCGACGCCGAGCATCTCGCCGATTCCGGTGCCCACGCCCTGCTCGACGCCATCGTGCGGGTGCCGAGCATCCCGCCGGCCCTTGCCGAGGCGGCCGGCCGCCGCTAGTTCACCGCACGGTGGCGAAGAACGCCCGAACATCGTCGACGAAGAGGTCGGGTTGCTCGAAGGCGCCGAAGTGACCGCCGCGCGGCATGTCCGTCCAGCGGGTGACGTTGTAGCTGTTCTCGCACCAGCTGCGCGGCGGGCGCATGATCTCTTTCGGGAATCGCGCGATCCCGGTGGGCACCTCCACCTTGCCGTGGGCGCCGAAGAACCGGAAGCTTTCCCAGTAGAGGCGGGCTGAAGACGTCCCCGCGTTGTTGACCCAGTACAGCATCACGTTGTCGAGAAGCTCGTCCCTGGTGAGCGCGTTCTCGGGGTGCCCATCGCAGTCGGTCCACGCACAGAATTTCTCGATGATCCAGCCCAGCTGTCCGGAGGGCGAGTCGGCCAACCCGTAGCCGAGTGTCTGCGGGCGGGTCGACTGTTCCTTGGAATAGCCGGAGTCCCATCTGGCGTAGAACTCTCCCGCAGCGAGCGCGTCCTTCTCCTCCCGCGTGGGATTGTCCAGCGCGCCGCTCGGGAAGGCCACCGGCATATTGGTGTGGATGGCGATGCAATTGCCACCGTTGCGGCCGATCTGCGTGGTGACCGCCGCGCCCCAGTCACCGCCCTGGGCGCCGTAGCGCTGATAGCCCAGCGTGGCCATCAGCTTGTCCCAGGCATCCGCGATCTTCTCGATCCCCCAGCCGGTCGACGTCGGCTTGGCCGAGAATCCGTAGCCCGGCAGCGACGGGCATACCACGTGGAAGTCTTCGGTCAGCGGTTCGATCACCTTCGTGAATTCGACTACCGAGCCCGGCCAGCCGTGCGTGATGACCAAGGGCAGCGCGTCGGGATTCGACGACCGCTGATGGATGAAATGAATGTCCAGCCCGTCGATCTCGGTGACGTACTGGTCGAAGCGGTTGAGCGCCGCCTCACGTTGACGCCAGTCGTACTCGTCAGCCCAATACGCCGCCAGCTCCCGGGTGTAGGCCAGCGGGATGCCCTGGCTCCAGTCTGCGACGCATTCCTGGTCGGGCCACCGTGTGCGCTTGAGCCGGTCTCGCAGATCGGTGAGCACGTCGTCGGGTACCGCGATTCGAAATGGACGGATATCGGTCACTGTCGCCGCCTCTGTCTGAAGTTGGCGCAATATTAACCACCATGCCGGCCGGATCGATTCACTTGTCGGTACCCCCTGGCACCCTGGAGTCGTGAGTCCCGCCGATCCGATGACCCGGTTCAGTCCGCTGACCCGGCGATGGTTCACGGGCACCTTCGCCGAGCCGACGGCTGCGCAGGCGCTTGCCTGGTCGGCCATTGCCGACGGTGACAACACGCTGGTCATCGCCCCGACCGGCTCGGGTAAGACGCTGGCGGCGTTCCTGTGGGCTATCGACCAGCTGGCCCAGGAGCCGGACAAACGCGGGACGCGGGTCCTGTACGTCTCCCCGCTCAAGGCCCTGGCCGTCGACGTCGAACGCAACCTGCGCACCCCGCTGACCGGCATCACCCGCATCGCCGAACGCGACGGTGTGCCTGCCCCGCAGATCAGCGTGGGCGTGCGCTCCGGTGACACCCCGCCGGCCCGCCGCCGTGAGCTCATCACCAAGCCACCCGACATCTTGATCACCACCCCGGAGTCCTTGTTCCTGATGCTGACGTCGGCGGCCCGCGAGACGCTGACCGGCATCGAGACCGTGATCGTCGACGAGGTGCACGCCGTCTCCGGAACCAAGCGGGGCGCGCACCTGGCGGTGTCGTTGGAGCGGCTCGACGCGCTGCTGGAGACCCCCGCCCAACGGATCGGGTTGTCGGCGACGGTCCGCCCGCCCGAGGAAGTCGCCCGGTTCCTGTCCGGCGCCAGGCCGACGACCATCGTCGCGCCGCCGGCGGCCAAGACGTTCGAACTGACCGTGCAGGTGCCGGTGCCCGACATGGCGAACCTGGAGAACAACACGATCTGGCCCGACGTCGAGGCGCGCATCGTCGACCTCATCGAGGCGCACAACTCGACGATCGTGTTCGCCAACTCTCGTCGCTTGGCCGAGCGACTTACCGCACGTATCAACGAGATTCACGCCGAGCGATCGGGCGTCGAACTGGATGCGCCACCCAACCGTCAGGTGCCCGGCGGACCGCCGGCGCACATCATGGGCAGTGGCCAGACCTACGGCGCGGAGCCGCTGCTGGCTCGCGCACACCACGGCTCGGTGTCCAAGGAGCAGCGTGCCGCCGTCGAGGATGACCTCAAAAGCGGCCGGCTCAAATCCGTGGTGGCGACATCGAGCTTGGAACTCGGCATTGATATGGGCGCCGTCGATCTGGTGATCCAGGTCGAAGCCCCGCCCTCGGTGGCCAGCGGATTGCAGCGGGTCGGCCGGGCCGGCCATCAAGTCGGTGAGATTTCCCGCGGCGTGCTCTTTCCCAAGCATCGCACCGACCTGATCGGTTGCGCGGTCAGCGTCCAGCGCATGCTCACCGGACAGATCGAAACCATGCGGGTGCCCACCAACCCGCTTGACGTACTGGCCCAGCACACCGTGGCCGCCTGCGCACTGGAGCCGGTGGGTGCCGATGAGTGGTTCGACGTCGTCCGCCGCAGTGCGCCCTTTGCGACGCTGCCACGCAGCGCCTTCGAGGCCACGCTGGACCTGTTGTCGGGCAAGTATCCGTCGACCGACTTCGCCGAGCTGCGGCCGCGGCTCGTCTATGACCGCGACAACGGCATATTGACGGCACGCCCGGGCGCCCAGCGGCTGGCTGTCACGTCTGGCGGCGCCATCCCCGACCGCGGCATGTTCACCGTGTACCTGGCCACCGACTCCGAAAAGCCTTCGCGCGTCGGTGAACTCGACGAAGAGATGGTGTACGAATCGCGCCCCGGTGATGTGATCTCGCTGGGCGCCACCAGCTGGCGGATCACTGAGATCACCCACGACCGGGTGCTGGTCATCCCGGCACCCGGACAGCCGGCCCGGCTGCCGTTCTGGCGCGGCGACAATGCCGGCCGACCGGCAGAACTCGGTCAGGCGATCGGACAGTTCACCGGCGAGCTGGCCGGGCTGGGCCGCAATGATTTCGAAACACGATGCAATGAACTCGGTTTCGCCGACTACGCCACCGATAACCTGTGGCAGCTGCTCGACGATCAGCGCAACGCCACCGCCACGGTGCCCAGCGATACCACCCTGCTGGTGGAGCGGTTCCGCGACGAGCTCGGTGACTGGCGCGTGGTGTTGCACTCCCCCTACGGACTGAAGGTGCACGGGCCGCTCGCACTGGCCGTCAGTCGTCGGCTGCTCGAGCGCTACGGCATCGACGAGAAGCCCACGGCCTCCGACGACGGCATCGTGGTGCGGTTGCCTGACACCGAGGACACCCCGCCGGGCGCCGACCTGTTCGTCTTCGCCCCCGACGAAATCGAGCCGCTGGTCACCGCCGAGGTGGGCGGCTCGGCGCTGTTCGCCTCACGGTTCCGGGAATGTGCGGCACGGGCGCTTCTGCTGCCCAAACGCCACCCGGGCAAGCGTTCGCCGCTGTGGCATCAGCGTCAGCGCGCAGCCCAACTGCTTGACGTGGCACGCAAATACCCGGACTTCCCGATCGTGTTGGAGGCAGTGCGCGAGTGTTTGCAGGACGTCTATGACGTTCCGACGCTGACCGACCTGATGAGCCGAATCGCCCAACGCCGGGTGCGGCTGGTGGAGGTCGAGACGCCGATGCCGTCGCCATTCGCGGCGTCGCTCATGTTCGGCTACGTCGGTGCGTTCATGTACGAGGGCGACAGCCCGTTGGCCGAGCGCCGTGCGGCCGCGTTGTCCCTCGACAGCACGTTGCTGGCTGAGCTTCTCGGCCGTGTGGAACTCAGGGAATTGCTCGACCCGGATGTCATTGCCGCGACTTCCCGCCAGCTGCAACATCTTTCCGATGACCGCAAGGCGCGCGATGCCGAGGGCGTGGCCGACCTGCTGCGCCTCCTCGGACCGCTCACCGAGGCCGAGATCGCCGAACGCTGCACCGTTGACGATGTCAGCGGCTGGCTGGATGGCCTGCATGCCGCTCGACGGGTGCTGCCGCTGTTGTATGCCGGTCAGTCCTGGTGGGCTGGCATCGAGGACATCGGACGGCTGCGCGATGCGGTCGGTGTCGCCGTGCCGGTCGGGGTGCCGACGAGTTTCACCGAGGCGGTGGCCGACCCTCTCGGTGAGCTGATGGGTCGCTTCGCCCGGACCCGCGGCCCGTTCACCACGTCCGAGGCCGCGGCCCGGTTCGGCCTCGGCATTCGGGTCGCCGCCGACGTTCTTGGTCGAATGTCGGTGGACGGCAAGCTGGTTCGCGGTGAGTTCGTGGCCGCCCCGGACGCTGATCAGTGGTGCGACGCCGAAGTGCTTCGGATTCTGCGCCGCCGCTCGCTTGCGGCGCTGCGAGCTCAGGTTGAACCGGTGAGCACGGCCGCCTATGCCCGGTTCCTGCCGGCGTGGCAGCAGGTGGGCAGTTCGGCCACGTCGGGCGTCGACGGGCTGGCGGGCGTGATCGACCAGTTGGCCGGGGTGCCGATCCCCGCGTCGGCGGTCGAACCGCTGGTGTTAGGTCCTCGGGTGCGGGATTACCAACCGGCGATGCTCGATGAGCTGCTGGCCTCGGGTGAAGTCACCTGGTCGGGAGCCGGATCGATCTCCGGTAGCGACGGGTGGATCGCGTTTCATCACGCGGACACCGCGCCGCTGACGCTCGCGACGCCGGCCGAGATCGACTTCACCGACACTCATCGCGCCATTCTCGAGGTCCTCGGCGAGCCTGGTGAGGCGCGCGGCGCGTTCTTCTTCCGGCAGTTGGTCAGTGGTTCCGACGAGACGTTCAAAGCCGCTCTGTGGGAACTGATCTGGGCCGGCTGGGTCACCGGCGACACTTTCGCGCCGGTCCGCGCCATGCTGGCGGGTGGACGCAAGCCCGGCACCCGCCGTCCGGCCGCGCCGGCTCACCGGCAGCGACGCGCGCCGCGGCTGAGTCGTTACTCGGTAGCGCACGCGCAGACCCGCTCGGTGGACTCGACGGTCGCCGGGCGGTGGTCGGCGCTACCGGTTCGGGAACCGGATTCGACTGTGCGCGCGCATTTCTCCGCTGAACTGCTGTTGAACCGGCACGGCGTACTGACCAAGGGTGCGGCGGCCGCCGAAGGCATCCCGGGTGGGTTCGCGACGCTGTACAAGGTGCTCAAGGGCTTCGAAGAGGCCGGACGTTGTCAGCGCGGCTATTTCGTCGAATCCCTCGGTGGCGCACAATTCGCGGTGGCATCGACGGTCGACCGGCTGCGTACCTACCTCGACGGAGTGGATCCCGAGCGCCCCGACTACCGCGCCGTGGTGCTGGCCGCGGCCGACCCGGCCAATCCGTATGGCGCGGCGCTGCCGTGGCCGACGCGTGCAGATGCCGACGCCAGCCATCGGCCCGGCCGCAAGGCGGGCGCGCTCGTCGTGCTGGTGGACGGTGAGCTGGTGTGGTTCCTCGAGCGCGGTGGACGATCGCTGTTGAATTTCAGCGCTGACTCCGAAGCACAGCGCGCCGCGGCGGGAACGGTGGCCGAGCTGGTCAGTAGTGGTCGCATCGGCGGCATCTTGGTCGAAAAGCTGGACGGCGTACCGGTTCTGGAGGTGGGCACCCACGCTGACCGGAAGGCCACTGCCGACGCATTGGTCGACGCGGGATTCTCGCGGACTCCTCGCGGGCTGCGGTTGCGCTGAAATCTGTCACCCCCACATGGCATACTAGAACACATGTTCGATCATTGGCCTGGTGAGTATGCCGAGGTGTCTGATACCGAGCAGTCGCGGGAGTTCGTCGCTCGGCTGACAAACGTGGCGCGGCTGGAGAATCGGGCTGCGGCTCAGCGGTTGCGGGTGATTGCCGATCTTTTCGAGTTGCGCCGCGAAGCGTTGGGTGAGCGTGAGGACTGGGCGGTCGATACCTGGCGTGCCGTCGGCGCGGAAGTCGCTGCGGCGCTGCGGGTGAGCCTGGGCAAGGCCAACAGTTTCATGAATTATGCGTTGGCCATGCTGCGGCTACCGGCGGTCGCAGCGGTCTTTGAGACCGGTGACATCGACTACCGGTTGTTCCAGACGATCGTCTATCGCACCCATCTGATCACCGACGCCGACACCACCGCTGCAGTCGATGCCGAGCTGGCTGCACTCGTGGCCCGGTGGCCGTCGATGACCGCGGGCAAGCTGGCCGCCAAGATCGACGACATCGTGATCTCGCATGACCCGGACGCGGTGCGGCGGATCCAGGATCGCGGCAGTGAGCGTGACGTCACCTTCTGGGAGTCCTCCGAAGGGTATGTGGAGATGACCGCGCGGCTGTCTTCGCCGCACGGCGCGGCACTGGACAAGCGGCTCACTGCTGTCGCGACGTCGGTGTGCGACAACGATCCGCGAACGATCGGTCAACGTCGCTCCGATGCGCTCGGGGCGCTGGGCGCGGGTCTTGACCGACTTGCGTGCGAGTGCGGCGAACCGGGTTGCGCGGCAACCGGAAAGCCCATCGGTCCGGTCGTCGTCCACGTCGTGGCCGAGCAGGCGACGCTCGATGGTACGTCCAACACGCCGGCCTACCTGCTCGACAGCGGCGAGCTGATCTCAGCCGAGCAGTTGGCTGAGTTGAGGGCGACCGCACGCCAGCGGCCGGTAATCATTCCCATCGAGACGCCGCCCGATCCCGGCTATCATCCCTCGCGCGCACTGGCGGACTTCGTGCGTGCCCGCGACCTCACCTGCCGAGCGCCCGGCTGCGACAAGCCCGCGACTCGCTGCGATATCGACCACACGGTGCCGTGGCCGTACGGGGCGACGCATGCCTCCAACCTCAAATGCCTGTGTCGTGATCATCATTTGCTGAAAACTTTTTGGGGTTGGAAAGACCAACAGCTACCCGACGGGACCGTGATCTGGCGATTTCCCGACGGGGAAACCTACGTGACGACGCCCGGTAGTGCCCTGCTGTTTCCTGCGCTCATGACACCCACGGGTCCACCGGCAACCCCGCCCCCACCCGAGCACCGCTGCGGCACCCGCTCAGCGATGATGCCCAAGCGGCGCACAACCCGCAGACAGAACCGCGCCCACCAGATCGCCAGCGAACGCGCCCGCAACCGAGCAGACCGCACACCCGCCGCGGCACGACCCGCGCCACCGTGCGGCGAGGATCCGCCACCCTTCTAGGCTGGAACCATGCCTGAGGGCGACACCGTCTTCCACACCGCTGCCAACCTGCGCGAGGCGCTGGTCGGTAAGACTTTGACGCGGTGCGATATCCGCGTGCCGCGCTACGCCACGGTGGATCTCACCGGTCACACCGTCGACGAGGTGATCAGCCGCGGCAAGCACCTGTTCATCCGCGTCGGGCCGGCAAGCATCCACTCCCATCTGAAGATGGACGGCGCCTGGCGGGTGGCCCCGAAGGGCAGGCCGATGCGCAATGCCTACAAGATCCGAGTTGTGCTGGAAGCCGGTGATATTCAAGCCGTCGGCATCGACCTGGGCATCCTCGAGGTGCTGGACCGCGAACACGACGAGGACGCCGTCGCACACCTGGGGCCCGACCTCCTCGGCGACGACTGGGATCCCGAAGTGGCGTCCGCAAATCTCTCCAAGGACCCTGACCGCCCGATCGCACAGGCACTGTTGGATCAGCGGAACCTGGCCGGCGTCGGCAACGTGTATGCCAACGAGTTGTGCTTCGTATTCGGCAGGCTGCCGACCAGCCCGGTCAGCAGCCTGACAGATCCGCTGCGCGTCGCCAACCGGGCCCGAGATATGTTGTGGGCTAATCGTTCCCGATGGAACCGCACCACCACCGGCAACCGCAGGGGAGGCCAGGAGCTCTGGGTCTACGGTCGAGGCGGTGAAGCGTGCCGGCGCTGCGGCACCCCGATTCGCCGCGCGGAATCCTCCGAAGAAGACCGGGTCACGTATTGGTGCCCGTCATGCCAGCGGTGATCGGATGGCCCATACCGGCCATCGCGTCGGCGACCGTGCTCTCGATGCTGGCGATGGTGGACTTGTCCAGCCGGACAGCGGAAATGCCGTCGGCGCGAGTCAAAGTGTGCTCCACGGGCATCCGCCCGTTCGGATAGACGACCGCGAGCACCACACCGGTGCCGGCCTCCAACGCCTCCCCGATCTCATGCCGCAGGCCGCTGCGCAGCTCATGCTCGGCGACCGCGGCTACGAGTCCGGCTGCCGCCCCGCCCACCACCACCGAGAGGCCGATCGGCGGAGCGAACACGCCGACCAACAGTCCCAGAGTGGCGCCGATTCCAGCGGCGACCCGGCCATGCCGGTTGTGCGCTTCGAGAACCTGTGGCCGCCCGTCGGCATCCTTGATGACCAGCGCGGCGGCCCGCAATTCCAGGCCGTGCGCGATCCGCTTGCCCAGTTCGTGGAAGTCGGAATGAGCCTGATCGAGGTCGGCGTACGTGGCGACCAGAATCAGCTCGTGATCATCGTCCATACCTCGAGCGTGGCTCTGTTCACACCCAGTCACTAGGACAGAAGGTCACTACCGCAAGGACAATAGTCCCTTAGTCCACTCCGGCTGCGCTGACGAACGACCTGCGCTCTCCCGACAGCGGGTCGTCGAACTCCAGTCGCTGAGCCACCAACTGCAGGGGCGCGGAGAAGTCGTCGGCGGCCACGTCCACGACGCGCGGATACAGCGGGTCATTGTCGATGGGCAGTCCCAGCGAGGCCATGTGCACACGCAGCTGATGCGTGCGTCCGGTCCGCGGGCTCAGCCGATACCGGCCCTCCCCCAGCGCCTCGACCAACGTCTCGGCGTTCGGCTCGCCCGGCTCCTCGACAGCCTGTAATACCCCGCGACGCTTGATGATTCGGCTCCGCACCACCAACGGCAGCACTACATCGGCAACAGCGGATGAGCGCGCCACGTACGTCTTCGACACCTCGCCTCGCGCGAACATCGTCTGATACGCGCCGCGAACCTCACGCCGCACGGTGAACAACAACACTCCCGCGGTCAACCGGTCCAGCCGGTGCGCCGGACTCAGCTCGGGCAGATCGAGCGAGCGCCGCAACCGAACCAACGCCGTCTGCGCGACGTGCCCGCCGCGCGGCATCGTCGCAAGAAAATGCGGTTTGTCCACCACCACGATGTCGTCGTCGCGGTACAGCACCGGAATCTCGAACGGCACCACCACCTCGTCGGGCAACTCCCGATACAGAAAGACGTGCGCACCGGGCGGCAACACCGAAGACGGCGTGATCACGCCACCGTCGGCGTCGACCACCTCGCCGTTGAACACCTTTTCGGCCGCATCCTCACCGAATCGGTCGGCCAGCTCGACCAGCACCGCACCACCGCGCAGCCGCACCCGCGCCGGGCCCACCCCGTCGCGATCCGGGAGTGGGGACAACCGATGACGCCTCAATGCTCGCTCAGTTCAGTGGCACGGGCTCGAGGATCTCGGCACGCGCCTCCGGTGCGGACGCCCGCAACGCATCGGCCGAGGCATCGTCGGGCTGGGTCTGGGACAGAATTTCGGCCTCCACCCGCGCGACATACGTGGCCACCTCGCGGGCGCAGTCGGCTTCACTCCAGCCGAGTATCGGTGCCACGATCTCAGCGACCTGAAGGGCACAGTCCACACCGCGGTGCGGATATTCGATCGAAATCCGCATCCGGCGGGCGAGGATGTCCTCCAGATGCAGCGCACCCTCCGCAGCTGCGGCGTAGGCCGCCTCCACCTTCAGGTAGACCGGCGCATCGGTGATCGGCTCGAGCAGCTCCGGCTTGCCGACCGCCAACGACAGCACGTCACCGATCAGCGAGCCGTAGCGATCCAGCAGATGCCGCACCCGGTACGGGTGCAGGCCGTAGCGCGCGCCGACGCTTTGCGTCTGGTTGACCAGCGCGAAGTACCCGTCGGCACCCATCAGCGGCACCTTTTCGGTGATCGAGGGCGCGACCCGCGCCGGGATGTACTCGGCCGCGGCGTCGACGGCGTCCTCGGCCATCACCCGGTAGGTGGTGTACTTGCCGCCCGCGATCGCGACCAGGCCCGGCGAGGGCACCGCGACCGCATGCTCGCGGGACAGCTTCGAGGTCTCTTCGCTCTCCCCTGCTAGCAGCGGCCGCAGCCCGGCGTATACGCCGTCGATGTCATCGTGCGTGAGCGGCGTGGCCAGCACCGTGTTGACGGTGCTGAGGATGTAGTCGATGTCAGCCTTGGTCGCGGCCGGATGCGCCAGGTCGAGGTTCCAGTCGGTGTCGGTGGTGCCGATGATCCAATGCGTCCCCCACGGAATCACGAACAGCACCGACTTCTCGGTGCGCAGGATGATCGCCACCTCGGACACGACGCGGTCGCGGGGCACCACGACGTGCACACCCTTGGACGCGCGCACCCGGAACCGTCCGCGTTCCTTGCTCAACGCCTGAATCTCGTCGGTCCACACGCCGGTCGCGTTGATCACCACATGACCGCGGACGTCCTCGCCTGAACCATCCTCTGAGTCGCGGATCTTGACCCCGATCACCCGGTCGCCCTCCCGCAGCAGCGACACCACCTGGGTCGAGGTGCGCACCACCGCGCCGTAATGGGCGGCGGTGCGCGCCACGGTCATGGTGTGCCGGGCGTCGTCGACGACGGTGTCGTAGTAGCGGATCCCACCGATCAACGAGCTGCGCTTGAGGCCCGGCGCCAGCCGGAGCGCGCCGGATTTCGTCAAATGTTTCTGTGCCGGAACGGATTTCGCACCGCCCAGCTGGTCGTAAAGGAAGATGCCCGCAGCGATGTACGGGCGCTCCCACACCCGCTTGGTCAGCGGGAAGAGGAACGGCAGCGGCTTGACCAGATGTGGCGCCAGCGTGGTCAGGGACAGTTCGCGCTCGTGCAGTGCCTCACGCACCAGGCCGAACTCCAACTGCTCGAGGTAGCGCAGTCCGCCGTGGAACATCTTCGAACTGCGGCTCGACGTCCCCGAGGCGAAGTCACGCGCCTCCACGAGGGCCACCTTGAGCCCGCGGGTCGCGGCATCGAGTGCACAGCCGGCACCGACCACGCCGCCGCCGATGACGACGACATCGAACTGTTCGCTGCCCAACCGCTCCCAGGCTTGCGACCGTTCGGAAGGTCCGAGAAGGGTCTGACCGGTGCCCGGTCGGAGGATCGGGTCGCTCATGACCTCAGGCTAGTCGAGATCGTCGTGAGCCATCAGGCGGCGTGCAGCCTCGACGATCGAGCCCGACAACGACGGGTACACCGACAGCGTCTGCGCCAGATCGGTCACCGAGATGCGGTTTTGCACAGCCAGGGCGATCGGCAGGATCAGCTCGGAGGCGATCGGAGCCACCACCACACCACCGATGACGACGCCGGTGGCCGGCCGGCAGAAGATCTTGACGAAGCCGCGCTTGAGCAGCGACATCTTGGCACGGGCGTTGGTGCTCAACGGCAGCATGATGGTGCGCGCCGGCACCGAGCCGTTGTCGATCGCTGTTTGCGGCACCCCGACGGCGGCGATCTCAGGCCGGGTGAACGTGGCCGAGGCGACCGTGCGCAGCCGGATCGGAGCCACCCCCTCGCCCAGTGCGTGATACATCGCAATCCGGCCCTGCATCGCCGCAACCGACGCCAGCGGCAGCAGACCGGTGCAGTCACCGGCGGCATAGATGCCCGCGGCCGAGGTCCGCGACACCCGGTCGACCGGAATGTAGTTGCCCGGACCGAGGTCGATGCCCACCCGCTCGAGGCCCAGACCAGAGGTGTTGGGCACCGACCCGACAGTCATCAGGGCGTGGCTGCCCTCGACGACGCGGCCGTCGGCCATCGTGACCGCGACGCCGGCCGTCGAGCCCGAGCCGGTGCGGACCACCGAATCGGCCCTGGCGTTCTTGACCAGCGTCACACCGCGCTCGGCGAAGGTCTCTTCCAGCACCGCGGCGGCGTCGCTGTCCTCGTGCGGCAGGATCTGGTCGCGGCTTGCCACCACGGTGACGTCGACGCCGAGCTCGGTGTAGGCGTTGCAGAACTCGGCGCCGGTGACGCCTGAGCCGACGATCACCAAATGCTCGGGCAGTTCCGGAAGGTCATAGAGCTGTCGCCAGGTGAGGATCCGCTCCCCGTCGGGCACCGCGTTCGGCAGCACCCGCGGGCTGGCGCCGGTGGCGATCAGCACCACGTCACCCTTGAGTACCCCGACTTGGCCGGTGGCGGTGGTGACCCGAACTCGGTGGTGGGCCATGCCCGGAACCGCGTCGATCAGCTCCCCGCGGCCCTGGACGACGTGGACCTTCTCGCGCAGCAGCTGCGTCCCGATGTCGGCGGACTGCGAGCGGGCCAGGGTCTTGACGCGGTTATTGATGTCAGGCAGCGAGATCTTCGCGTCGTCGATGCTGATTTCGAGTCCGAGGCCGGCGGCACGGCGCAATTCGGTGCGCACGCCGGTCGACGCGATAAAGGTCTTGGACGGCACACAATCCCACAGGACGCAGGCCCCGCCGATGCCGTCGGAATCCACCACGGTGACCTCGGCGACGTCCCTGCCGCGACCTGCGGCGACCAAAGCGGCCTCGTAACCGGCCGGACCCCCACCGATGATCACGATCCGCGTCGTCACCGTCTCAGCCTAAACTCCCGGGTCGCTTCGCTCCTGCCCGCCGAACTAAACGTCGGAGTCCCTGCGCTCCTGGCCACGGGACGCTCTAGGCTTTCCCCGTGCCGCTCTACGCCGCCTACGGGTCGAACATGCATCCCGAACAGATGCTGGAGCGTGCGCCGCATTCCCCGATGGCCGGCACCGGCTGGCTGCACGGCTGGCGGTTGACGTTCGCGGGCGAAGACATCGGCTGGGAGGGTGCACTGGCAACCCTGGTCGAGGATCCTGACTCCAAGGTGTTTGTGGTGCTCTACGACATGACCACCGCCGACGAGCAGAACCTCGACCGCTGGGAAGGCTCGGAGCTGGGCTTCCACAAGAAGATCAGATGCCGTATCGAATGCGAATCCACCGACACCACAAACGATCCCGTGCTCGCCTGGCTATACGTGCTGGACGCCTGGGAGGGTGGGCTACCGTCGGCGCGCTACATCGGCGTGATGGCGGACGCCGCCGAGATCGCGGGCGCGCCCGCGGAGTACGTGCATGACCTGCGCACCCGACCCGCGCGCAACATCGGCCCGGGCACCAGCAGCGGCTAGCTTTCCCGCTGGCGAGTGAATTCCCAAGCGTCGGAGACGATCTCGTCGATCGTCGGGTGCTTCGGCTTCCAGCCGAGCTCGGTGACGGCCTTTTCGCTCGACGCGATCAGCACGGCCGGGTCGCCGGCCCGGCGCTCGACATCGCGCGCCGCGATCGACGTGCCGGTGACCCGCTCACAGCTGGCGATCACCTCACGAACCGAAAAGCCGGTGCCGTTGCCGAGGTTATAGATCCGGTGCTCCCCCGGCTGCGCGGTCTGCAGCGCCAAAACGTGCGCATCGGCGAGATCGCGAACATGGATGTAGTCGCGGAGGCACGTGCCGTCCGGCGTCGGCCAGTCGTTGCCGAACACCTTGATCTCCGGTCTCTTACCAGTGGCAACCTGCAGTACCAGCGGGATCAGGTGCGTCTCGGTGGCATGCCGCTCACCGAAACCGGCATAGGCACCCGCAACGTTGAAGTAGCGCAGGCTCGTGGCGGCCAGCCCGTGCGCGGTGGCATACGACGTGATCGCGTGGTCGATCGCCAGCTTCGTGGCGCCGTAGGCATTGGTCGGCTTGGTCGGCGCATCCTCGGTGATCGGAACCGACTCCGGCTCGCCATAGGTCGCCGCGGTCGAGGAGAACACCAGCCGCGGCACGCCGGCGGTGCGGATCGCCTCGAGCAGTTGCAGAGTCTTGATGACATTGCCGCTCCAGTAGCGCTCCGGCGCCTCGACCGACTCGCCCACCAGAGATTTCGCAGCAAAGTGCAGAACGCCGTCAAAAGACCCGTCACCGAGGAGATCCGGCGCAACCTGGACCATATCGGCCTCGATGAACTGCGCCGCAGGAGGCACCGCGTCGGCGTTGCCCGTCGACAGGTCGTCGATGACCACGACCTCGTGGCCCTGCTCCAGGAGCACCGCCGCGCACACGCTGCCGACGTACCCAGCCCCACCCGTGACAAGAAGCTTCATCAGAACCCCGCGGACTGCTCGACGATGTTGACCAGTACCCGAACTCCGACCGCCAGTGCCCGCTCATCGATGTCGAACGTCGGCTGGTGCAGATCCAGTTGCGGCCCGCGGCCGCTCCACACCCCGAGCCGTGCCATCGCGCCCGGCACCTCCTCCAGATACCAGGAGAAGTCTTCACCGCCACCTGACTGCCGGGTATCGGCCAGCGCGTCGGCCGCCACCGCCTCGATGGCATGCGTCATGATCTGGGTAGAGCGCTCCTCGTTGACCACCGGTGGCACGCCGCGATGGTAGTTGAGCGTGTGCTCTATCCCCAGCGGCGCCAATAAGCCCGAAACAATCTCGTGCACAAGGCTTTCCATGAGAACCCAGGTCTCACGGCTGGCAGTCCGCACCGTGCCGGCCAGCGTGCCGGTCTGCGGGATGGCATTGGCCGCGACACCCGCGTTCGCTGCGCCCCAGACCATTACGGTCGAGTGCCGCGGATCGACCCGCCTGGACAGCACCCCGGGCAGCCCGGTGATCAGCGTGCCCATGCCGTACACCAGATCCGACGTCAGGTGGGGCCGCGACGTATGCCCGCCCGGCGAGTGCAGAGTGATCTCGATCGAGTCCGCCGCGGACGTGATGGGACCCGGGATGATCGCGACCCGGCCCACCGCCAGGCGTGGATCGCAGTGCAGTGCGAAGATTCGCGAAACTCCCACCAGCGCACCGGCGGCGATCGCGTCGATCGCGCCGCCCGGCATCAACTCCTCGGCGGCCTGGAAGACCAGTCGCACACCGACCGGCAGCTCGGGCACCGACGCCAGTGCGGTCGCGGCGCCGATCAGCATCGCGGTGTGTGCGTCGTGACCGCATGCATGCGCGATGTTCGGCATCGTCGAGCTGTACGGCGCGCCGGTGCGCTCGGCCATCGGCAGCGCATCCATGTCGGCGCGCAGCGCGATCCGCGGCGCATGCTCCGGGCCGAAGTCGCACGTCAGACCGGTCCCGCCGGGCAGCACCTTCGGATTCAACCCGGCCTCGACCAGCCGGTCCGCGACGAACTGCGTGGTGGCGAACTCCTGGCGACCCAGCTCGGGATAGCGGTGGATGTGCCGACGCCACTCCACCAGCTCGTCGAAATGTCCGGCCAGCCAGGATTCGCATGTGTCCGCGATACTCATGTTCGCACCCCCCGACGATCCCGCAGTTCCAGCACCCGATCCCGCTCGGCGGGTGTCTGTGCCAGCTGAACGACGGTGCGCGCCAACATGATTGCACCCTCAATGACCGCCCGGTCACCGCTGGAACTCGCCGCCGCAATAGTGAACCCCGGCTGATGGATCACCGCGCCGTTCGATTCGACCCCCACCACGGGGTGGATTCCGGGCAGCAGTTGCGTCACATTGCCCATGTCCGTACTTCCCAGCGGCATGACGGCTTCCACCTCGGCGGGTACCGGGTTACGGCCCATTTTGGTCATCTCGTCGCGGAACACCTCGGCAAGCCACGGGTCGGGGGTCAACTCCGCGTACGGCGGTGCGGCTTCGTCGATCTCGTGTTCACATCCGGTCGCAACAGCACCCGCCGCGAAGCAGCCGCGCATCTTGGCCTCCAGTCCATGCAGCGAATCGGTGTGAGGAGCCCGCATCGTGTACTGCAGCCGCGCACGCCCGGGGATTATGTTGGTGGCCGACCCGCCCTCGGTGACGAGCCCGTGCGTCAGCTGCCCTGGCGCCATCTGCTGGCGCAACAATCCGATCGCCACCTGCGCGACGGTCACCGCATCCGCGGCGTTGATCCCCAGATACGGCGCGACCGCGGCATGCGATTCCCGGCCGGTGTAGGTGACGATCACCTCCGAGAGGGCCAGCGAGCGCGCGGCGGCGATGTCGATCGGGCCGGGATGCAGCATCACGGCCGCGGCGACATCGTCGAACACCCCGGCTTCGATCAGCAGGGCCTTGCCGCCGCCGGACTCCTCGGCCGGAGTTCCGATCAGCGCGACGGTCAGCCCGAGTTCGTCGGCCACCTCGGCAAGGGCCAGGGCGGTGCCGACCGCGGACGCCGCGATGATGTTGTGCCCGCAGGCGTGGCCGATGCCGGGCAGCGCGTCGTATTCGGCGCAGATCCCGATCACCAGCGGTCCAGACCCGAAGTCGGCCCGGAACGCGGTGTCCAATCCGCCCGCGGCCGCGGTGATCTCAAAGCCGCGCTCGGCCACCAGCGCCTGTGTTTTGGCACAGCTGCGGTGCTCGTTGAATGCGAGTTCGGGCTCGGCGTGGATGGCGTGCGAAAGCTCGATCAGATCACCACCACATGCCGCGACCACGTCTTCGACGCGGGTCGACCCTGTGGCTGTAGGCATCAACGAAGTATCGCATTCACGGCTAGGCTCGCTGGCTGTGAGTCCAGACGCCGAGCACGCCGCACGGATGATCGCGCAGCACAGTGGCGTGGCCCGGCACGACGTCGCCGTGGTTCTCGGGTCGGGGTGGGCGCCGGCGGCCGCGGCGCTGGGCACGCCGGTCGCGGAGATCCCGATGTCGACCATTCCCGGGTTCACGCCGCCGTCGGCGCTGGGTCATCGGGGCCGGGTGCTTTCGGTACCGCTGGGTTCGCACAACGTGCTGGTGCTGCTCGGCCGCATCCACGCCTACGAGGGCCATGACCTGCGCACCATCGTCCATCCGGTGCGGACCGCCCGTGCTGCCGGCGCCGAGGTCGTGGTGTTGACCAACGCCGCCGGCGGCCTGCGACCGGAGTATCACGTGGGCCAGCCGGTGCTGATCGCCGACCACCTCAACCTCACCGCCCGCTCGCCGATGGTCGGGGCGCAATTCGTGGACCTGGTCGACGCGTACTCGCCGCGGCTGCGCGCGCTGGCCCGCGATGTCGAGCCGAGCCTGGCCGAGGGGGTCTACGCCGGGGTGCCCGGTCCGCATTACGAGACGCCCGCCGAGATCCGCATGCTTCGGACTCTGGGCGCCGACCTGGTCGGGATGTCGACCGTCCACGAGACCATCGCGGCGCGCGCTGCGGGTGCCGAGGTGCTCGGATTGTCGCTGGTGACGAACCTGGCCGCCGGCATGACCGGCGAGCCGCTGAGTCACGACGAGGTGCTGGCCGCGGGCCGGGCGTCGGCCACCGCGATGGGCTCGCTGCTGGCGTCGGTGTTGGCACGTCTGTAGGCCGGCCATGACCCCCGAAGATTGGATCGCCCACGATCCGGATCCGGTGACGGCCGCCGAACTGGCCGCGCTCGATCCCGATGAGCTGACCGCACGGTTCGCCCGGCCGCTGGCCTTCGGCACCGCCGGTCTGCGCGGGCCGGTTCGGGGCGGCCCGGACTCGATGAACCTCGCCGTCGTGCTGCGTGCGACCTGGGCGGTGGCCCGGGTCCTGACCGACCGTCGGCTGGGCGGGTCGACCGTCGTCGTGGGCCGCGATGCCCGGCACGGGTCGGCGAAGTTCGCCATCGCTGCTGCTGAAGTGTTTGCTGCTCAAGGGTTTTCGGTAATCACCTGGGAACACCCGGTGCCAACCCCCGTCGTCGCCTTCGCTGTCCGGCGCACCGGCGCCGCGACGGGGGTACAGATCACCGCCTCGCACAATCCGCCGGCCGACAACGGTTACAAGGTCTACTTCGATGGCGGGCTGCAGATCGTCTCACCAGCCGATCGGGACATCGAAGCGGCGATCACCGGTGCACCGCCCGCCGACCAGATCCCCCGCCGGCCAGTGCAACCGGCCGACGACGCACTCGTCGAGGCGTATGTCGTCCGCGCGGCACGCGTTCGACGAGGCAACCAGGGCAGTCCGCGGGTGGCGCTGACGGCAATGCACGGTGTTGGTGGTGAACTCGCGCTGCGCACCCTGCATGCCGCCGGATTCGACGACGTGCATACGGTGGCAAGCCAATTCGCCCCGGACGCCGATTTTCCGACGGTCGCCTTCCCGAATCCCGAGGAACCCGGTGCGGCCGACGCCCTGCTGGAGCTGGCCGACAGCGTCGGCGCCGACATCGCTATCGCCCTGGACCCCGATGCCGACCGCTGCGCCGTCGGAATCCCCACCCCTGCTGGCTGGCGGATGTTGTCGGGCGATGAAAGCGGTTGGCTGCTGGGGGATTACATTCTTTCGTCACTGGACCCCGAGCACGCCGCCACCAGCGTGGTGGCCAACAGCGTGGTCTCATCGCAACTGCTCGCCAAGATCGCCGCCGATCACGGTGCTCGCCACGTCGTGACGCTGACCGGGTTCAAATGGCTCGCCCGTGCCGACGCCGGGCTGCCCGGATGTACGCTGGTGTACGCCTACGAAGAAGCCATCGGCCATTGCGTCGACCCGGCCGCCGTCCGCGACAAGGACGGCATCAGTGCCGCGGTGCTCGCCTGCGACCTGGTGGCTCACCTTGCCGCCCAGAATGATTCGATTCCCGACGCACTCGACCGGCTCGCCCTGCGCCATGGCGTGCACACCACGGCCGCACTATCGCGGCGGGTGGCCGACGCCGACGAGGCGGCCGCAATGATGACCCGACTGCGCACCGACCCGCCCACCGAGCTGGCCGGGTTCGCGGTACAAACCGTCGAGCACGCCGACGCGGTGTTCGTGACCGGCGGTGACCAGCACACCTCGGTGCGGGTGGTGGTGCGACCCTCGGGCACCGAGCCAAAGGTCAAGTGCTACACCGAAGTTGGTCAGGTAGTCAGCGGCGACCTGGCGCAAGCACGCCGGCGGGCCCATGCCGTGCAGCAACAACTCCTGGACAGCGCCCAGAGCTGGTAGTCAGCGCGGCCCGAACTGCCGGTCACCGGCGTCCCCGAGGCCGGGCACGATGTAGGCGGCGTCGTTGAGGCCGTCGTCAATGGTGGCGGTGAACAGGCGCGCCGACGGGGCAACTCTGTCCACCGCCGCGATTCCTTCCGGTGCGCACACCACACACACCAGGGTGATGTCATGAGCGCCCCGCTCACTCAGCAGCTTGATCGTGTGCGCCATCGAGCCCCCGGTAGCCAGCATCGGGTCGAGCACCATGACGGGTTGGGTGCTCAGGTCGTCGGGCAAGGACTCGAGGTAGGGCGTGGGCTGATGGGTGGTCTCGTTGCGAGCCACGCCGACGAACCCGACCCGCGCCTCCGGGATCAGCGCATGCGCTTGGTCGACCATCCCCAGCCCGGCCCGAAGGACCGGGACCAGCAGCGGCGGGGCGGCCAGGCGGCAGCCCAGGGTCTCGGTGATCGGAGTGCGAACGGTGATCTCTTCGCACACCACGTCCCGGGTGGCCTCGTAGACGAGCATGTGGGTCAGGTCGCGCAGAGCGGCACGGAAAGCCGCGTTGTCGGTGCGCTCATCACGCAGTGTGGTCAGCCGCGCTTTGGCCAGCGGGTGGTCGATAACGCACACATCCATCCGCAGAGACTAGAGGAGCCTCAGCGGGCATCGCAGCCGAGCAGAAGAGCTTTGACCAGCCCACCGAACTGGTAGGCGTACTGCGCAGCCCAGTACCAGGGCGTGAAGTCGTAGGACCGTGGTACCGGATGCATGGTGACAGAGCCGTCGAAGCACTGATGAAAGATGTAGCGGGCCCGAACCATGTGGTAGTTCCAGGACACCACGATGACGTGAGTCCAGTTGTGCTGCTTGGCAAGCCGAGCCACGTACATCGCTTCCCCCCGCGTGGTGTAGGGGTCGGGAACAAAGCAGATGACGGTGATGGTCGCCGTGCCCGAGGCGCAGGCCCGTTGGAAAGCGGGAAGGTCATCCGGCTTGTCGAGGTACGCATTCGACAGCACCACCGTATTGGCGTAGCCCGCTCTGGCGAGGCTCAGACCGTACTCGAAGCGGCCGTCGTTATCACCTCCGAGCACGACGATCGCGTCGGCTTTGGTCAGGGGGTCGCTGTGGGGACGAGTGAACAAGAGGTACCCCGCGACAGCCAGCACGCCGGTGGCAACCAGGCCGACAGCCCCCAGAATCGACAACGCGCGACGCACCCTCCCCACGGGGGGCAGGCTACCCGTCAGCACGCGTCGTTAGGCTGTGCGGCATGGCTGCTGAGCTCGTTCCGGTCCGCGTCGGTGTGACCGCTGGTGACCTGTACACCCTGTGGGCGCCCCGGTGGCGCGAAGGCGGCGACGAATGGGAGGCGTTTCTCGGCAAGGGCGACGACCTCTTCGCCTTCGAATCGGTGGCGGACCTGGCCGCATTCGTGCGCACGAACACCGACAACGACCTCACCGACCACCCGGCGTGGGAGAACCTGACTTCGGCCAACGCCCATAAGTTGAAGCCGGCGCCGGACCGCGAGGTCGACCTGGTGGCCGTCGAGGAGTCGCTCTCGGAGAAGCCCACCGAGGAGTCGGTGACCGCGTTGGCCAACACCATGGCCGTCGTCTCCTCGATCGGTTCGGTATGCGAGCTGCCCGCCGTAACCCGGTTCTTCAACGGCAACCCCAACCTCGGGTTGCTCTCGGGCGGCTACGAGCACTTCACCGGCAAGGCGGGCCTCAAGCGCTGGCGCGTGGTCGGGGACATCGTCGCCCGCGGGTGGGACAGCGTGCTGGCGGCTGTCGACGAGGTCATCTCGGTGCCCGACGTCGACGAGCGGGCCGCCAAGCTGGCCGCCGACGAGCTCGAGGAGCCGTACGAGGAGCAGGACGAGGAGGTCGACGAAGTCGTCGCAACCGAGGCGGACGGCACCGACTCGTCTGACGAGGAGGCCGTCGAGCGGACGCCCCGCGACGATGTCGTGCTCGGAGGCCAGGAGGACTTCTGGACCGAGGTCGGCATCGACCCGGTTCGCATCCAAGCCAGCTCCGGAACGTTCTACACGCTGCGCTGCTACTTCGACGACCGGCCGATCTTCCTCGGCCGCAACGGCCGCATCAGCGTCTTCACCTCGGAGCGCGCGCTGGCCCGCTACCTGGCAGACGAGCACGACCACGACCTGTCGGACCTGAGCACCTACGACGACATCCGCACTGCGGCCACCGATGGCTCGCTGCGCGTCGACGTCACCGAGGACAACATCTACGTACTGACCGGGCTGTCGGACGATATCGCCGACGGTCCGGACACGATCGACCACGATCAGCTGGAGCTTGCCGTCGAGCTGGTGCGCGATATCGGCGAGTACTCCGAGGAAGACACCGTCGACAAGCTGCTGGCCGACGGCCGCCCGCTGGGCAAGCTCGTCGACTACGTGCTCGATCCCGGCGAAAACTCGCGGCCGGCCCCCCCGTACACGGCGGCGGTCAAGGAGTGGGACGAGGTCGAGCGGTTCGTGGAGTCGCGGCTGCGCCGCGAATAGTCACTCCCGCGTCGCTCCACCTTCTGCTTCCCATACCGATTCATCGACTGTCGGCTCGGTGGGCGGCTCGTCATCCACGTCGCGTTCGAGGACCGCGACAGGCGCGGTCGCGGCGGCCCTCGATTCGGCCAACTTGGCCGCCTTGTACTTGGCGCTCGGGGGCTTGGACGGCCACCAGTTGGCGTTGCCGATCAGCACGGCGGCGGCCGGCACCGTGAGCGTCCGGACCAGGAACGTATCGAGCAGAAGACCGATGCCGATCACGAAGCCGATCTGCGCAGCGGTAAGGACACTGCTGACGGTCAGGGCCATCATCGACGCGGCGAAAATCAAGCCCGCCGAGGTGATCACGCCGCCGGTGGCCCCGATAGTGCGGATGACCGCCGAACGTACCCCGTATTTGGCCTCGTCGCGGATCCGCGAGATCAGCAGCAGGTTGTAGTCAGCACCGACGGCGACGAGCACCATGAACGCGATCCCCGGCACGCCCCAAGCCAGATCCTTACCGAGGATGAACTGGAACAGCACGACTCCGAGGCCCAGCGCGGCACCGTAGGACAGCACCACGGACAACACCAGATAGAGGGGTGCGACGATCGCACGCAACAACAGCATCAAGATCAAGAAGACGACCGTCAGCGTCATGCACAGGATGTAGATGAAGTCCGAGTCGTAGAAGTCTCGGATGTTGGCGTTGATCGACGAGAAGCCCACCATCGAGATGTCGGCACCGGCCAGCTGGGTATTGGGCGTCGCCGCGTTCGCGGTGCTGACGATCAGCTTGGTCTGGTCCATCGCCTCGGTGCTGAACGGGTTCAGCGCCGTCTGGATCAGATAGCGCGCCGAATGGCCGTCCTCGGAGACGAACAGCTTGGCAGCCTTCTTGAACTCGTCCATGGTGAGCACTTGCGGCGGAATGTAGAAACCCGTCATCGGCGGGTCGGCTGCCTCCCGCTTCATCGCCAACAGGAACGACGAGGCCTGATCCAGGCCCTGCCCGAGGTTGCGGGTCTGATCCACCAGAGCCTGGACACCTATTGCAAGTTGGCGACTGGAATCGGCGAGCGTATTGACGCCCGTCACGGCGTCGTTGAGTTTCTTCTCGACCCCGCCCGGTTGACCCACACCGAGGGAACGGGCGGCTGAGGTCACTTTCTGGACGCTCTGGCTCATGTCGTGTGCGGACTGGTCAAGCCTCTGCGATCCATCGGTCTTGGACAGTTCACGGGCGAATTCCTCGATGGCCTTGACGGCGGGCGTGTTGGCGACGTCGACGATCTTCTGCAGGTCGGATCGCGAATTGACGCACGCCGGGTCCGCATCGCACTCCGGGCTGACGTTCAATGCATTGAGCATCGGTGACGCCCAGTCGCCGATGCCCGTGACCCGCAGAATGCTCAGCCCCAACGAATCGCCCAGCGATCGCATGCTGGTCGTCAATGAAGCGGTCTTGTCAATCTGGTCCAGCGTCTTGCTGCCGCCGAATTTCTGCGACATGGCATCCAGCGCGCTGGCCAACCCGCGGACGCTGGCGACCGATCCCACCACCTGAGTGCGGATCTCATTGAGAACGTCGGCCATCTTGCCCGCACCGCCCGACAGCAGGCTGAGGTTGTCGTCGTTGGTGTGGATCAGATTGGACGCATCGCCGAGCTTCGTGCCGACTTCACCGGCCTGATATGTCGTCTTGGCCTGCTCGAGCACCTGGCCGGTCGGGCGGGTGATGCCGCGGACCATGTCGATGTCGGGCAACTGCGCGATCCGCGCGGCCATCTGCTCCATGTCGGCCAACGCCTTGGGGCTGCGCAGATCCTTCGGGGACTGGATGAACAAGAACTGCTGCAGCGTGCCGCTGATCGGGAAGTGCCTGTCCATCACCTCGTAGGCGTGGTTGCTCGCGGAGTCCTGTGGCAGGTTCTTGCGGTCGTCGTAGTTGAACTTCATCTTCGAGGTGGTGGCGGCCAGCGCACCCAGGATCGCCACGCTGATCACCAGCAGCGCGACCGGGCGGCGGACGATCATGACACCGGAGCGCCGCCACATCCGACCGGTGATGTCGCGTCGTTGCTTGATCCATCCCCGCCGGCCCGCCAGCACGATGAAGGCCGGCAGCAGGGTGATCGCGGCCAGGAAGCCCACCACGATGGTGACCGTCAGGGCGGGGCCAACGGTGGAGAAGATCGCCAGTTTGGTGAACGACATCCCGAGGAATGTCAGGGCGACGGTGCCCGCCGATCCCGCGATCACCTCGCCGATCGAGCTCAGCGCTTCGACCAGGGCGATGTCGGACGCCATCCCGGTCTTGGTGAGCTCCTGATATCGGCTGTAGAGGAAGACGCCGTAATCGATGCCGGCGCCCATGATCATGCCGGTCATCAACATCATCGTCTGCGGGCCCAGGCCCAGCCCAAGCTCACCGAGGCCCGCGACGGCCTGCTGAGCGACGACCAGCGAGATGCCGATCGTGACCAGCGGCATCAACATCGCCAGCATGCTGCGATACACCAGCAGCAGGATCGAGAAGACCAGGCCGACGGTGGCAATCTCGATCATGTGCTGATCTTTTGCACCGATGGCGGCCATATCCTCGATCGTCGCGCCGCCGCCGACCAGGTTGACCTGGAGTGATGAGCCCTTCGCCGCATCCTGGACGTTCTTGATGACGTTGCGGTACGCCTCCTGGCCGTCCGGTGCACCCATCGTGCCGGTCATGCTGACCGGCAGGTTCCACGCCTTCTTGTCCTTGCTGGTCATCACCTCCTTCAGCTCCGGGGTGCGGATGAAGTCCTGGACCGACGAGACATTCTTGGTGTCGTCCTTGAGCCGGTCGACAATCCTTCGATAAGCGTCCTCGTCAGCCGGCGACAGCCCGTTCTCATCGCTGAGGATGATCGCCGCGAAATTACCCGCGTCGGCTTCATGGAAGGCACCCTGCATCTTCTTGACGGATTGCAGGACCGGAGCGTCTTGGGGAAGAAAACTCGGCGGGTTGCGGGCCGACACGACGGCCAGCGGCGTGATGAAGGCGAACAGGGACCCCGCCAGAACGATCCAGGCAGCGATCACCAGCAGAGGATGGCGAACGATCAACCGACCCAAGCCCGTGAAGAGCTTATGCGCTGACACGCCCTTCAAAACGGCGCGCTTGGACATCACACCAAGTTACATCGCACGAGTACCTGCAGATGTATCACGAGGTGACGGGCCAATTCGTGGCGCATCCACGCCCGCAAATCGGATCGTACGCGCACCGAGGTGTCAGCGCGCGGCGGGAAGAACTCAACCTCGGTGCCGAGCAAACAATCGCGGGTTTTGTTCATGTGCGCGACCACGCGCGGCTGCGCAGCAGGCGCAGACCGTTGAGTCCGACGAGAATGGTGGAGCCTTCGTGACCGGCTACGCCCAACGGCAGCGGCAGGTGTCCGACGAGGTCCCAGGTGACCAACACGACGATGAACATTGCAGCGATCACCAGGTTCGCTGCGACGACACGGCGGGCCCGGCGCGCCAGGGCCAATAGAGCCGGCAGCGCGGACAGGTCGTCGCGCGTGATAACCGCATCCGCGGTCTCCAAAGCCAGGTCAGAGCCCGAGCGTCCCATCGCGACCGCAACATGGGCAGCGGCCATCGCCGGGGCGTCGTTGATGCCGTCGCCGACGAGCATGACCCGGGCACCGCTGTCTTGGTGGTCACGCACCGCGGTCAGCTTGTCCTCGGGCAGCAGCCCAGCTCGGACATCGACGATGCCGGTGTCGTCGGCCAGCCGAGTGGCAGCGCGTGGATTGTCACCGGTCAGCAGCATCGGTTCGGTACCGGTGATTGCGCGCAGGCGGGCGACGGCGCCGACAGCCTCGGCACGCGGGTGGTCGGTGAGCGTGAGCACACCGGCCGGCACACCGTTGACCCGTACGACGACCGGTGTGTCGCCGAGTTCACCGACGGTCGCGTCGGCAGCGCCGACTTCAACGACGTCGGCACCGACCCGGGCGCGCACCCCTTGCCCCGGGGTTGCGACGAACTCGATTGCGGGCCGCACGGTAAGTCCGTTCTGACGCGCGGCGGCGACGATCGCGCGTCCCAGCGGATGTTCGGACGGGTTCTCGGCGGCCGCGGCAAGGCTCAGTAGTTCGTCGTCGCTGAACCCGTCATTCAGCGAGTCGACCCTGGTCAGCCGCGGCGCGCCGTGGGTGAGGGTGCCGGTCTTGTCGAACGCGACGTGGGTGACGGTGGCGAGCTTCTCCAAGACCACCGCCGACTTGACGAGCACGCCGTGGCGTCCGGCGTTGGCGATCGACGCCAGCAGCGGCGGCATCGTCGACAACACCAGCGCGCACGGCGACGCCACGATCATGAAGGTCATGGCCCGCAGCAGGGCGGACCGCAGGTCGTCCCCCAACAGCAACGGGATCACCAGCAGAGCGACGGTGGCGGCCACCATCCCCACCGAGTAGCGCTGCTCGACCTTTTCGATGAAGAGCTGGGTTTTGGCCTTGCTGGCGCTGGCCTCCGCCACCAGCGCGGCCATCCGCGCGATCACGGTGTCGGCGGCCGGCCGGTGCACCCGCACGCGCAGGGTTCCGGTGCCGTTGACGGTGCCGGCGAAAACCTCCTCACCCGGCTTCTTGTCGGCAGGCAGTGGTTCCCCGGTGATGTGGGCCTGGTCGACCTCGCTGGCGCCGTCGATCACGATGCCGTCGCCGCCGATCCGCTCGCCCGGACGGATCATCAGGATGTCACCGACGTCGAGAACCGCGGCAGCGACCACCTCCTCGACACCGGACTCGTCCAACCGGACGGCGGTCTCCGGTGCGACGTCGAGTAGTCCGCGCACAGAGTCCTCGGTGCGTTTGGTCGCGACAGCCTCGAGCGCGCCCGACGTGGCGAAGATGACGATCAGCAGCGCCCCGTCGAAGACCTGCCCGATCCCGGCGGCGCCGATTGCCGCGGCAACCATCAGCAGATCGACGTCTAACACCTTGTCCCGCAACGCTTTCAGGCCAGCCAGTCCGGGCTCCCAGCCACCCGCGGCATAGCAGGCCAGGTAGAGCGCCCACGACAGCCACGACGGTCCGCCGGCCAGCGCAGCGAGCGCACCAAGGCCGAACAGGCCGGTCGCCAGCGCTGCCCACCGAACCTCCGGCAGCGACCAGGCGCTCGATCGCCGCAGCCGTGCCGGGCGGGACGGGATACGGGTGTCGATACCTGCGGTCACCCGGCCCAGCCTATCTGCATATCCGTGCATATTCGCAACAAGATTCACAGATGCCTGCGTCACCAGGGCGAATGGCAGCTAGAATCGCGGGCGTGCACACGTCGATTCCGGGGTTTTCGATGCCCACCGAGGACGAGGTGAATCAGGCCGCGGACGCATTCCGGATGCTGAGTGACCCGACTCGGATCAAAGTGCTGTGGGCGTTGCTGCAAGGTGAGTCATCGGTGGCCTGCCTGGCCGAGCTGGCCGGCGCGGCGCCTACGGTCGTCAGCCAGCACCTGGCCAAACTGCGGCTGGCGGGCCTGGTGAAGACCCGACGCGAGGGCACGTTCGTCTACTACTCCCCGGCACCCGACAGCGATGCCCTGCGAGTACTCAGCCAGGCACTGGTCGGGGCCGACGAACCTCAGCCGATCAGCACCGCGTAGCGCGGTTTGATCACCTCGTCGATGATTGCCAGCCGCTCGTCGAAGTGGATGAACGCCGACTTCATCGCGTTGATCGTGAACCGCTCGAGATCGCTCCACCCGTAACCGAACGCCTCGACCAGGCGGGCCATCTCCTGACTCATCGTGGTGTCGCTCATCAGGCGGTTGTCGGTGTTGACGGTGACGCGAAAGCGCAGCCGGGCGAGCAGATCGAACGGATGGCTCGCGATGCTGTCCACCGCCCCGGTCTGCACATTGGAACTCGGGCACAGCTCGAGCGGAATTCGCTTGTCGCGCAGGATCGCGGCCAGTGGACCCAGCCGCGCCGTACCGTCCGGCTGTACCTCGATGTCGTCGACGATACGCACACCGTGGCCAAGCCGGTCGGCGCCACAGTAGGCCAGGGCCTCATGGATGGACGGCAGGCCGAACGCCTCTCCCGCATGAATAGTGAAGCGCGCGTTGTTGCTTCGCATGTACTCGAACGCGTCGAGGTGGCGGGTGGGCGGGTAGCCGGCCTCCGCACCGGCGATGTCGAAGCCGACAACTCCCTTGTCGCGGAACCGGATTGCCAGTGCCGCGATCTCGCGTGACCGCGCGGCGTGGCGCATCGCCGTCACCAGGCAGCGCACCACGATGGGACGTCCATCAGCCGCCGCGGCCTTCTCCCCGTCGGCGAACCCGGCCAGCACCGCGTCGACCACCTCGTCGAGAGACAGCCCGCGGTCGATGTGCAGCTCAGGTGCGAACCGCACCTCGGCGTACACCACGTTGTCGGCCGCCAGGTCCTCGACACACTCGAACGCGACCCGATGCAGCGACTCGGGCGTCTGCATGACGGCGACGGTGTGAGCGAATGGTTCGAGGTAGCGCACCAGCGACCCGCTGTGCGCGGCGGTGCGAAACCAGTCGGCAAGGCCGGCCTCGTCGGAGGCAGGCAGCTCGTCGTAGCCGATCTGGCCCGCGATATCCAGGACGGTGGCCGGGCGCAGGCCGCCGTCGAGATGGTCGTGCAACAGCGCCTTGGGCGCGCGGCCGATCATCGGCAGGGTCAACGGTGTGGTCATCCGGAGATCCGATCGATGATCAGCGGGCGTGGCCTCGGTGGCTCGTCGACGACGGTGAAAGCACCGTCCAGCTCACCGAGGGCGGCGGGGAGCCGCTCCGGGGTGTCCGTATAGAGCGTGAACAGCGGCTCACCTGCGCTGACCGGCTCACCGGGTCGGCGATGGATACGCACTCCGGCCCCGAATTGCACAGGCTGGCCCGGGGCGGCCCGGCCTGCGCCGAGCCGCCATACGGCCAGCCCCATCGCCATCGCGTCGATGTCACCCATTGTGCCGCCTCGCGGTGCCGGCACGGTCTCGGAATGGGCACCGATCGGAAGCGGCGCGTGAACATCGCCGCCCTGAGCGGTCACCAGGGCACGGAAGCGATCCATCGCGGTGCCGTCGCGCAGCGTCTCAGCCGGGTCGCAGCCGTCGATGCCGGCAAGATCCAGCATCTCGGCTGCGAGCGCGACGGTGAGTTGCACGACGTCCTCGGGTCCGCCACCGGCCAACACCTCGAGTGATTCGGCGACCTCCAGGGCGTTGCCTACCGCGCGGCCGAGTGGGATGTCCATATCGGTCAGGATTGCCCTGGTCGGCACGCCCTGGGCCAGGCCCAACTCCACCATCGTGGCCGCGAGTTCGCGCGACTCGGCTTCGGACTTCAGAAACGCGCCGCGGCCGACCTTCACGTCGAGCACCAAAGCGTCCGCGCCTTCGGCCAGCTTTTTGCTCATCACCGAACTGGCGATCAGCGGCAACGATTCCACCGTCCCGGTGATATCGCGAAGCGCGTAGATCTTGCGGTCCGCGGGCGCCAGTTCGCCGGCGGCGAAGATGGCCGCACCGATCTCCGTCAGCTGCTGGCGGACTTGATGTTTGGAGATCTCTGCGGTGAATCCCGGAATCGACTCCAGCTTGTCCAGAGTGCCGCCGGTGTGCCCGAGCCCGCGACCGGCGGCTTGGGGGACCGCTGCACCGCAAGCGGCGATGACGGCCACCAACGGAATGGTGATCTTGTCGCCCACGCCGCCGGTTGAGTGCTTGTCCACCGTCGGGATCCGGCGCCCGTCACGACGCAGATCGCTGAAGTCCAGGCGCTCGCCGGACGCGATCATCGCCGTCGTCCACCGGGAGATCTCGCCGCGGTCCATCCCGCGCAGGAAGATCGCCATCAGCAGCGCCGACATCTGCTCGTCAGCGACCCGGCCGTGCGTGTAGGCGTCGATCACCCAGTCGATGGCCTCGTCGCTCAGCCGGCCGCCGTCGCGCTTGACGCGGATCACCGTCGGCGCATCGAAGGCGAACTGCGTCACGGCTTTTCCCGCTCGACCCGAGCCAGGTCGTCGGGGCCGAACGCGTCGGGCAACAGGTCGGCCAGCCGACGTGGGCCGTCGCGATGATCGACGAGCAATTCCGGCCCGCCATGCTCGGCAAGGAGCTGCCTGCACCGCCCGCAGGGCATCAGGGCCGTCCCGGTGGCGTCGACGACTGCTACCCCGAGTAGCCGTCCACCACCACCGGAGATCAACGCGCAGACCACCGCACACTCGGCACAGAGACCTAGGCCATATGAGACATTCTCCACATTGCAGCCGACGATTACGCGGCCGTCATCGGCCAACCCGGCGGCTCCGACGGGAAACTGTGAATACGGTGCGTAGGCGCGTGTCGAAGCATCAATTGCCCTGGTGCGCAGCATGTTCCATTCGATCTGGCCGGTCATGCGCTACTCACCGCTCCCGTACTGAATGCATTCACCAATCACCTCGCAGGAGTTGTCCGGCGGCGGCCACCCGACCGAATCTGCCAGACGAGCCGCCTCTTGTCCCTGCACCGTAATTCTTTCGGCCGTACAAACGGAGTTAGAGTCCACCCAAACGATGCGATGGTGTTGGAGGCGCGCAGTGAGTACAGCGGCACCGGCCCGACGACGGCGCTCCCTTTACCGCGGCGACCCCGGCATGTGGTCGTGGGTGCTGCACCGGATCACCGGCACCACGATCTTCTTCTTCCTCTTCGTGCACGTCCTCGACACCGCCCTGGTCCGGGTCAGCCCGCAGGCCTACAACGAGGTCATCGAGACCTACAAGACGCCGATCGTCGGCCTCATGGAGGTCGGCCTGGTGGCCGCCCTGCTCTATCACGCACTCAACGGCGTGCGGATCATCCTCATCGACTTCTGGTGGAAGGGTCCGCGCTATCAACGGCAGATGCTGTGGGCGGTCGCCGCGGTCTGGCTGCTGGTCATGGTGCCCTCGCTGGTGATCATCGGCATCCACATGGTGGAGCGGTTCGGATGAGCGCGCCCGAGAGCCGACTCGGCCCGCCTGCCCCGATCCTGGAGCACAATCACGACCGCCCGGCCGGGCTGGACAACCCGCGCACCCCCCGCCGGCCCTCCGGCATGCCGAACTTCGAGAAGTACGCGTGGCTGTTCATGCGGTTCTCCGGGGTCGTGCTGATCTTCCTCGCGCTGGGTCACCTGTTCATCGGGCTGATGTGGGATGGCGGCGTCTACCGCCTCGACTTCAACTACGTCGCGCAGCGCTGGGCCTCGCCGTTCTGGCAGACCTGGGATCTTCTGCTGTTGTGGCTGGCCCAACTGCACGGCGGCAACGGGATCCGCACGATCATCGGCGACTACGCACGCAAGGACTCCACGAAGTTCTGGCTCAACTCGCTGCTGGTGATCGCGATGCTCATCACCCTGGTGGTGGGCACCTACGTGCTGCTCACCTTCAACCCCAACATCTCCTAGAAGCTCCCCGAGGCGAAAATGATTACCGAACACCGCTACGACGTGATCATCGTCGGCGCAGGCGGAGCCGGCATGCGCGCGGCCGTCGAGGCCGGACCGCGGGTGCGGACTGCGGTGCTGACCAAGCTGTACCCGACCCGTTCGCACACCGGCGCGGCGCAGGGCGGCATGTGCGCGGCCCTGGCCAATGTCGAAGAGGACAACTGGGAGTGGCACACCTTCGACACCGTCAAGGGCGGCGACTACCTGGCCGACCAGGACGCCGTCGAGATCATGGCCAAGGAAGCCATCGACGCGGTGCTCGACCTCGAGAAGATGGGGATGCCGTTCAACCGCACCCCCGAGGGCCGCATCGACCAGCGCCGGTTCGGCGGCCACACCCGCGACCATGGGAAGGCGCCGGTGCGCCGGGCGTGTTATGCCGCCGACCGCACCGGCCACATGATCCTGCAGACGCTCTACCAAAACTGCGTCAAGCACGACGTCGAGTTCTTCAACGAGTTCTACGCCCTCGACCTGGTACTGACCGAGACGCCCAGCGGGCCGGTCGCCAGTGGCGTGGTCGCCTATGAGCTCGCCACCGGCGACATCCACGTCTTCCACGCCAAGGCCATCGTGTTCGCCACCGGCGGATCGGGCCGGATGTACAAGACCACCTCCAACGCCCACACGCTGACCGGTGACGGCTTGGGCATCGTCTTCCGTAAGGGCCTTCCCCTGGAGGACATGGAATTTCATCAGTTCCACCCGACCGGCCTGGCCGGGTTGGGGATCCTCATCTCCGAGGCGGTCCGCGGGGAAGGGGGCCGGCTGCTCAACGGCGAGGGCGAGCGGTTCATGGAGCGCTACGCCCCCACCATCGTCGACCTGGCGCCACGTGACATCGTCGCCCGCTCGATGGTGCTCGAGGTCCTGGAAGGCCGCGGCGCCGGTCCGCACAAGGACTACGTCTATATCGATGTGCGTCACCTCGGCGCGGACGTGCTGGAAGCCAAGCTGCCCGACATCACCGAGTTCGCCCGCACCTATCTCGGTGTGGACCCGGTCACGGAGCTGGTACCGGTCTACCCCACCTGCCACTACGTGATGGGCGGTATTCCGACCACGATCACCGGACAAGTGTTGCGAGACAACGCCACAACGGTGCCGGGCCTGTACGCCGCCGGCGAATGCGCCTGCGTGTCGGTGCACGGCGCCAACCGGCTGGGCACCAACTCGTTGCTCGACATCAACGTCTTCGGCCGTCGCGCCGGCATCTCCGCCGCGAACTACGCCCTCGGCCACGATTTCGTCGACCTGCCGGAGCAGCCGGCCGGCATGGTGGTGAACTGGGTCGCCGACATCCTGAGCGAGCACGGCAACGAGCGGGTGGCCGACATCCGCGGCGCGCTGCAGCAGTCGATGGACAACAACGCCGCGGTGTTCCGCACCGAGGAGACCCTCAAGCAGGCGCTCACCGACATCCACGCGCTCAAGGAGCGTTACGCACGAATCACCGTGCACGACAAGGGGAAGCGTTACAACAGTGATTTGCTGGAGGCTATCGAGCTTGGCTTCCTGCTCGAGATGGCCGAAGTCACCGTCGTCGGAGCGTTGAACCGCAAGGAGTCTCGCGGCGGCCACGCCCGGGAGGACTACCCCAACCGCGACGACACCAATTACATGCGGCACACCATGGCGTACAAGGACGGTTCCGGTCTCCTGAGTGACATCCGGCTGGACTACAAACCCGTCGTGCAGACCCGCTACGAGCCGATGGAACGGAAGTATTGATGACCATCGCACCTAAAGTGAAAGAACCCGCGCTGCCGCCGATCCCGGACGGCGCCGTGATGGTGACGCTGAAGATCGCGCGGTTCAACCCGGAGGATCCCGACAGCGCCGGTTACCAGAGTTTCCGGGTGCCCTGCCTGCCGTCGGATCGCTTGCTGAACCTGCTGATCTACGTGAAGAGCTACCTGGACGGGACACTGACCTTCCGTCGCTCGTGCGCACACGGGGTGTGCGGGTCCGATGCGATGCGGATCAACGGCGTCAACCGGCTGGCGTGCAAGGTGTTGATGCGCGACCTGCTGCCCAAGAAGGACAAGCCGCTCACGATCACGATCGAGCCGATCAAGGGTCTGGCCGTGGAAAAAGATCTCGTGGTCAACATGGAGCCGTTCTTCGACGCCTACCGCGCGGTGAAGCCGTACCTGATCACCTCGGGGAATCCGCCTACCCGGGAACGTATCCAGAGTCAGACCGACCGGGCCCGCTACGACGACACCACCAAGTGCATCTTGTGCGCGTGCTGCACGACCAGCTGCCCGGTGTACTGGAGCGAAGGGTCGTACTTTGGTCCGGCCGCGATCGTCAACGCCCACCGGTTCATCTTCGACAGCCGCGACGAGGGGGCCGCCGAGCGCCTCGACATCCTCAACGACGTCGACGGGGTGTGGCGCTGCCGCACCACGTTCAACTGCACCGACGCCTGCCCGCGCGGCATCGAGGTCACCAAGGCGATCCAGGAGGTCAAGCGCGCGTTGATGTTCGTGCGCTGACGGGGTTGCCCAAGCCGCGACTGTGCGGTTTCATCCGCAACACGCCGCTATCGGCGTATCAGACCGCACAGTCGACGCCGCTATGTGGCAGCGCGTCGAGCGTGCGACTTCTCGGTGATGAAGGGTCGATTGATCACCGAAAACCCCCACTCTCGGCGGGCTAGCGGACCGCACAGTCGACGAATCCGTATGGCCTTCAGACCACCTGATAACTGGTCGCGCGGGCCCCCCGCTCCCACAACACGCCATCGCCGGCGGTCACGCCGGCCGCGCTCAGCTCCCGCTTGAGGATCTTGTTGGTGGCGGTCTGCGGCAGGTCATCGTTGATGCGGACAAACCGCGGCCAGGCCTTCGGCGACAGATCGCGCTGGGCGGCCAGGAACTCCTCGAATTGTGCCGGGGTCAGCGACTCGCCCTGGCGCAGAACGACCGCCGCCATCACCTGATCGCCGACCTGTGCGTCGGGCACCGCGTAGACAGCCACCTGGTTGACTTGTGCCAGCCGCAACAGGATCCGCTCGATCGGTGCGGCGGCCATGTTCTCCCCGTCGACCCGCATCCAGTCCGAGGTCCGGCCGGCCAGGTAGATCCAGCCGTCGGCGTCGCGATAGGCGAGGTCACCGGTCCAGTACATGCCGTGCCGAATACGCTCGGAAGTGGCTGCCGGATCGTTGTAGTAGCCGGTGAACGGTCCCGCGCCGGTGGTATTGACCAGCTCCCCCACCGCGTCATCGGCGTTGAGCAGTGCACCGTTCTCGTCGAAAACGGCGGTGGCACACTCGGTCACGGTGTCGGGGTGGTAGATCGACACTCCGCCCCAGCCCTTGCCGATCGAGCCGGGCGGGGTGCCGTCCTCGCGGACCACGACGACGGCGAACTCACTGGAGCCAAACCCGTCGATGATGCGGCAGCCGAAACGCCGTGAGAACTCGGCGATGTCACGCTCGGTGGCCTCGTTGCCGTACATGATGCGCAGCGGGTTGTCGGCGTCGTCGGGTTGCTCGGGGGTGGCCAGCACCAGCGCCAGTGGCTTGCCCACGTAGTTCATGAACGTGACGCCGTAGCGGCGTAGGTCCGGCAACAACCGCGACACCGAGAACTTCACCGGGACCATCGCCGCACCGGCAGTGACCGCCACCGAAAAGCCCACCGCCACACCGTTGGAGTGGAACAACGGCATCGCGAGATAGCACACGTCGCCGGCGGTGATGTCCATCTGTGCCGCCAGGCTCAAGCCGCACATCACGCTCATCGTGTGGACGAACGGCACGGCCTTCGGGTTGCCGCTGGTGCCCGAGGTGAAGATCATCATGAACGGGTCGGCGCCGCTGACTTCTTGTGGCACAAGCGGTTTTGCGGTGCCGATCACCTCCGCGTAGTGCGGCTCGGCCACGTTGAAGACGGTGATGCCCGCGAGGTCGAGGCCGTCGAGAAGCGGGGCGTGATCGAAGTCGACCAGCAGCAGCTGGCAGTCCGAGCGGCGGATGTCGGAGACCAGGCCCTCGCCGCGGCGGGTGGTGTTGATGCCGCACAACACGTACCCACCGAGGGCAGCCGCCGCCATCGACCGAACGTAGGCGGGCGAATTCGTCATCAGTGCACCGACATGCAGCGGCCGCGCCGGGTCCAGCAGGGCAAGCAGTGCTGACGCTTCCGCAGTGGCCTCGGCCAGGTATTCCCGCCACGTCCAGGTGCGCTCGGGCGAGATCACCGCGACGGAGTCGTCCTCGGTCCGGGACCGTAGCAGCTTCTGGACGGTGTCGATCACGCGTCGGCCGGCCGGTAACGCAGCAGGGTAATCCCGCTGTCGGGGAGGTCACAGAACACCGGGGTGAGGCGCATTCCGATCCGGACGTCGTCCGGGTCGACGTCCACCAGCTCGGTGGAGAACCGCGGCCCGACGTCCCACTGCACCACCGCGGGCAACTGCGGCAGCGAATCGACCCATGGCGGACCGGTCGGGCGGCGCGCCACCGTGTACGTGTACAGCGTTGCGGCACCGTCTATCTCGCGCCACTCGAGGTCGTCGGCCAGCGTGCCCGGCGTGAGCGTACGCGGATAGAACACGTAACGGCCCGCCGACGGCGAGTACTGCACCAGGATTCGATGTTCGGCCAGCGCCTCCCAGAACGGCCGGGACACCGGGGTTGGTTCGGGTACCGGGATCATCAGTCGCCCCCCAGCACCAGTGCCACCTGTTCACTCATGATCCCGCCGGTCCCGGCGACGAACGCGATGTTGGCATCGGGGACCTGGGCCGCGGCCGAGCGTCCCATCAGCTGGCGCGCGGCATCGACGACGTGGTGCATGCCGCCGGACATCCCAGCCTGCCCGTAGGACAGCTGGCCGCCTGCGGTGTTGAGCGGGAAGTCGCCGCGGAAGGTCAGGTCGCGGTCCTTGATCCAGGTCATGCCCTGCCCTTTCGGGCAGAATCCGGCGTCCTCCAACGTCATCAACACGGTGATGGTGTAGCAGTCGTAGATCGAGGCGACGTCGACGTCGGCCGGGCGCAGTCCCGCCATGGTGAAGGCCCGCTGCGCCGAGCGCGCGATCGGGGTGATCATCGGATCCTGCGCGTAGGTCGTGGTCTTGAACGCGATGTGCTCACCGAATCCCTTGATCCACACGGGGCGATGACGGCTTCTGCGGGCCAGGTCGGCGTTTGCGACCAGCACCCCGGTGCCCCCGTGGACGGGCATCACAGTCTCCAGCATGTGGATCGGATCGGAAATCATCGGGCTGTTCAGCACCTCGGCCTCGGTGAGCGGCGTGCCGTGGAATACCGCGCCGGGATGCGCGCAAGCGTTGGTTCGCTGATCGACGGCGATCTTGGCCAGCGCCGACGGGTCGTAACCGTACTGCGCGCCGTAGCGTTGCGCGATCTGGGCGAACGGCGCGTTCTGCCCGACGTTTCCGTACGGAATCTCGTACTCGGCCTGCGGCGAGCCGTAGTTGTTGCTCGAAGCCCCAAACCAACTCGGCGCAACCGGCTCGCGCAGCACCGACCGCGGCAGCGCCCGCGAACCAGGCAATACCGCGAGCACCGCGTCGCACAGTCCGAGCTCGACCGCGACCGCCGCACGCCACACCATGGCGGCCGAGGTGGCGCCTCCCAAATCCACCCGCTCACCGAAATCGATGGGCAGACCGAGGTATTCAGACAGCGTCGCCGGAACGAACATGTCGGATTCGGCCAGGCCGTGGGAGATCAGCCCGTTGACCACACCCGCGTCCAGCCCGGCGTCGTCGAGCACCATCTTGGCCAGGGCGGCGTACTGGTCGAGGGTGAACAGTTCCGGGCGCACCGGTTTGCGTTCGGCGGGCAGCTCGGCGATCCCGACGATCGCCGCCTCACCTGCCAGGCGCATCAGGAAACCCCCTGCCGGCGAGGCAGTTCCACGGTCGCGGTGCCCGGCATCAGGATGTCGGCGTCGCGGCGCCCGGCGATGTCCAGGTCGACCAGGCCTCGGTCGCCCTCGATCCGCTTGCCGGTGACCGTGCCCCCGAACGTCAGTAGCTGACCGGGAAACGCCACGCCGCGGTTCTGCACCGAATAGCTCACCAGCCGGCCGCGGCCGCCGATCCAGTCGGTGATCGCACGCCCCAGCAGTGCGGCCTGCAGCGGACCCTGTACCAGGACATCGTCGTAGCCCTCCCTGTCGCGGGCCCAGTCTTTGTCGTAGTGGATGCGGTGACCGTTGTAGGTCGCCGCGCTGAAGAAGAACAGCTGTGTCTCGTCGACGGTCACCGCCAACTCAGGTAGCCGGTCTCCCGGCTCGATATCGTCGTAGAACAACTCGGTCATGGGCGCGCAATCATCGACGTGGATGCCTCGGCGACCAGCTCACCATGCTGGTTGCGATACACGGTGTGCCAGGTGACAAGAACGAATCGACCTGAGCGGCCCTCCTTTTCGACGACGGAGGAGATGGTGCGGACCATCTCGATCTCGTCGCGGTGATACGCCGGTAGGTGGAAGGTGGTGCTCTCGCCACCCGCCATCCGTCTCGGCGCCTTCGGAAAGGCCAGGCCGCCCGACACCGCGCCCGAGGATCCGTCGGGCCGCAGGCCGGACAGCGGGCTGACCCCGAGAATCGCATACTGCAGATACAGCGGCGGACAGATCACGTCGCGATAGCCGTTGGTGCGGGCATAGTCCGGGTCGAACCACAGCGGGTTGTCATCGCCGATCGCGGCGGCCCAACGCTGCCAGTCCCGGCGGATCACCTCGCCGGTGGCGGTGGCGGCCACGGTGCCGACACGTGCCGCCGTCTCCGCATCGATCAGGCTGTCCGTCACTGGCCGTCCTTGCGCCGCAACCGGTCACCCACCGCCGCGCGGCTGACCTCGTCCTCGTCGAGCCAGGCCGCGGCGATATCGGCTCCCCCGCCCAATGTCGAGAGCACCCTGGCACGCTCCGACCACAGGTACAGGTCGGTCTCCACGACGTACCCCATCCCGCCGTGCAGCTGATGGGCGTCGAGGGTGGCCCACTTGGCCGCGGTGGCGGACTGGATTCGGGCGATCGCCGTCTCCCGGACGGCAGTGCGCCCCGCCGCGATCGCGAACACCGCCGACTGCGCGGCCAGCCGGGCCGCCGTCAGCGCGATGTGCATGTCCGCCACGATGTGCTGGGCGGCCTGGAACGATGCGATCGGCCGGCCGAACTGCTGGCGCATCGTGGTGTAGCGCACGGTGCGCTCGAGCACCGCCTCGCCGACACCCACCAGATCCAGTGCCGTCAACGCCGCCGCGGCATTGGCAGTCCGTCGCAGGTCGTCACGACCTAGCGCGGCACCGTCGTTGAGGACATCATCGACCGGCACGTCGTCGAAGCGCAGCACCGAGACGTGGTGACCGCCCATCAGCGCCAGTGGCCGTAGCGTCACACCATCGTTGCGTAACCGGACGACGAAGCCCACGGTGTTGCCGGAGCGGTCGAATCCGGAGACGACCACGATGTCGGCTGTGTCGGCATCATTCACGAAATCAGCTGTGCCGGTGAGCCGCCAGGTACCCTCGCGGTCCTGATCTGCCCGCATGGTGGCGGTGACGTCGGACGCGTCGTTGGGGTTCCACAGCGCGGTGGTTGCCGCGATCCGGCCGGCGGCCAGGTCCGGCAGCCAGGTCACGCAGGACTTCTCGCCGCCCAGGATGCGTACGGCGTGCGCGGCGATCGTCGTGCTGTGCACCCGCACCGGGCACAGGGCCCGGCCGGCCTCGCGGGCGAACACCCCGAGGTCCGACAGCGAGCCACCCGACCCGCCGTAGGTTTCGGGCAGACCCAGTCCCATCACCCCAGCCGCCGCCAGGTCACCCCACAGATCGGAGCGCCCGGCCCCCAACAGGCCCCGCAGGCTGGCCGCCAGATCGCGTTCGTCTTGAGAGGGAACGAGTTTCATCTCACCGTCCGTAGGAGGGCATGCCGTTGCCGCGCTGGGCGATGACGTCTCGGAGCACTTCGTTGGTACCGCCGCCGAAGCGCATCAGTGGGGCAAACCGATACAGCTTCTCGAACCGGCCGCCCGCCGGGGCCTCCGAATTGCGATGTGCCAGCAGGCCTTCCGCACCGAGCAGGTCGATGCCCAGGTCGGCGATCCGCTGCCGCAATTCGCTGCTGAAGACCTTCTCGACGCTGACCTCCACGGTCGGGATCACCCCGCCGGCCAACAGTGACGATGCCTCGTAACCCATCAGTCCGGCGACCTCGACGTCGGCCTCGGCTTGGGCCAGCCGGCTGCGGAACCCCGGGTTGTCCGCGGGAATGGTGCCGTCCCGACGCGGCATCCTGGCGAGCACCTGCAGCTCGTCGAGCGCGCGCCGCAGATCCCCCGCATTGGTCAGCGCACCGCGCTCCAGATCGAGCGCGCCGGTGATGTAGGACCAGCCGCGGTTCTCCTCACCGATGAGGTTGGTCACGGGAACCCGCACCTCGTCGAAGAACACCTCGTTGGTCCGGTAGCCGGACCAGGCGATCAACGGACGGATCCGGACGCCCGGGCTGTCGACCGGGACGACGATCACCGAAATGCCCCGATGCCGCTGGGCCTGCGGGTCGGTGCGCACACACAGCCATTCGTGGGTGGACCGCTGCGCCCCGCTGTTCCAGATCTTGGACCCGTTGATCACCCATTCGTCGCCATCGCGAACCGCCCTGGTGCGTAGCGACGCCAGATCGGTCCCGGCGTCGGGCTCGGAATAGCCGAGCGCGCAGGTCATCTCGCCGCGGGCGATCAGCGGAAGAAACTCACGCTTGTTCTGCTCGGTGCCGTGCCGCATGATCATCGGCGCGATCGAGGTGACGGTCAGATCCGGGCCAGGTGCGCCCCAGTACTCGAACTCGGTCATCAGCAGGTGCAGGTGCACCGGCCCGAGTCCGAGTCCGCCGTACTCCGCCGGCCAGTTCAGGCCGAACCAGCCCTTGGCGCCGAGCTTGCGGCGGAACGCCGCGACCTCGCCGCCGGGGTGCTCCAGATTGTGTTCGGCGATCTCGGCGCGCAGGGCGTCAGTGACGTTCTGGCGCAGGAATTCCCGAACCTCCGCCAACCAGGCGCGCTGTTGGTCGTCGAGGTCGAAATCCACAAGTCAGCACCATAGCGGAGTAGTTAGTCCGTCAACCCAATTTTGATGGGTATCGGGGTGTCACATTTCCGGCATCCGGAGCATCTTGAGTACATGACCACGAAAACCCGACTCGAACCACTCACTCCTGACAAGGCCCCGGTGCTGACCCGGCTGATGTACCGCTGGGCCAAGCGGCGCTTCGGCGAGGTGCCCGAACCGTTCGCCGTCTACGCCCATCACACTCGCCTGCTGGTGGCCAACGCCGTCCACGAGGGACTGCTGCAGAACGCCTCGAAGTCCCTGCCCCCCGACATCCGCGAGCTCGCGGTGTTCTGGACCGCCCGCACCGTCGGCTGTTCGTGGTGCGTGGACTTCGGGCAGATGCTGATGCGGCTCGAGGGGCTGAACCTCGAGCGCCTGGAGCACATCGACGACTACGCGACCTCGCCGCTCTACACCGACGACGAACGGGCCGCGATCGCCTACGCCGACGCGATGACGAAGGATCCGCACACGATCACCGACGAGCAGGTCGCCGATCTGCGCCGGCGCTTCGGCGCCGACGGGGTGATCGAACTGACCTACCAGATCGGCGTCGAGAACATGCGGGCCCGGATGAACTCGGCGCTGGGCATCACCGAGCAGGGCTTTGGTTCGGGCGATGCCTGCCGCGTCCCCTGGACGACAGGAGACACAGCCCCTGGACGACATGATCCGACCTAGCGCTTCTTGAAGATCGTGCGGTGCCAATCCTTTTCGGCGACGCCGGTGATATCGCTCATCACATGCTTGATGGTCAGGTACTCCTCCAAGGAGTAGTCGCTCATGTCCTTGCCGAAGCCGGACGCCCCGACACCGCCGTGCGGCATCTCACTGATGATCGGGATGTGGTCGTTGATCCACACACAACCGGAGTTGATCTCGCGCGAGGCCCGCTGGGCGCGGTAGACGTCACGGGTCCACGCCGAGGCGGCCAGCCCGTAGTCGGTGTCGTTGGCCTGTCGCAGCGCGTCGTCATCGCCGTCGTGGGTCCGCACGGTCAGCACCGGGCCGAAGATCTCGTCGCGGTACACCTCGGAGGTCTCGGCGACGTCCGCGATCAGTGTCGGCAGGTAGAACGAGCCCGGCCGGTCCGGGATAGCACCACCGGTGACGACGCGACCGCCCTCGCCCGGCGCCCGGGCCACCATCGCGGCGACCTTGTCGCGATGGGCTGCCGAGATCAGCGGACCGAGGTCGGTGTCGGGGTCCTGCGGGTCGCCGACGACGAGCTTGCCCATCAGCTCGGCCACCCCGGCCACGAAGTCGTCATAGAGGTCGCGGGCGACGATCGCGCGGGTGGCCGCCGTGCAGTCCTGCCCGGTGTTGATCAGCGATCCGGCCACCGCGCCGTTGATCGCAGCGTCCAGATCTGCGTCGTCGAACACCACGAACGGCGCCTTACCGCCCAGCTCCAACTGAGTGCGATGCCCGTGGACTGCGGCCGCGGCCATCACCCGCCGGCCCACCGCCGTCGACCCGGTGAACGTCACCACGTCGACTCCCGCGTGGCCGGCCAGCGCCGAGCCGACATCGGCGCCGGCGCCGGTGATGACGTTGAGGACGCCGTCGGGCAAGCCGGCCTCGGTGGCGAGCCGGGCCAGCGTCAGGGTGGTCAGCGGGGTCAGCTCCGCGGGCTTGATCACCACCGAACAGCCCGCGGCCAATGCCGGAATCACCTTCCAGACGGCCATCTGAAGGGGGTAATTCCACGGCGTGATCGTCGCCACCACACCCACGGCCTCGCGCCGGATCGAGGAGGTATGGTCGCCGCTGTACTCGGCGGTGGCCTTGCCCTCGAGGTGGCGGGCAGCGCCGGCGAAGAACGCGATGTTATCGATGCTGCCGGGGACGTCGAACTCGGCCGCCAGCCGCACCGGCTTTCCGGTCTGACTGACCTCTTCGGCGACGATCTCCTCGGCATGGGCGTCGACCAGCTCAGCAAGCTTGGCCAGCACTGTGGCCCGCTCGACGGGCGTGGCCCGTGACCAGCCGGCAAATGCGGCGCGGGCGGCGGCCACGGCGGTGTCGACATCGCCGGCCGAAGCGAGCGACAACTCCGCGACGACGCTGCCGTCGGCCGGGTTGATCACCTGGTGGAGGCTGCCGCCGGTCACCACCTGCGCACCATTGATCCAGCTACCTGGCACAATTCGGGTCTTGTCGGAGGTGAGGGCGGTCACCGTTTCACGGTAGCCGACCCGCTCGTCGACTGCTACGCATTCCCGCAGTATGACTAGGCGCAGACCACCAATTTCATCGATCTTGTTGCCTTAAACAACTGATTCCGTGCACAATCATGGGCATGCATGACTCCGGTTTACCGGCAACTCGGTTTCCTGTCCGCGCCATCGGAGCAGGTGGAAACGGACCGGTCCAACTGGACGAGATGTCCAAGGCCATTATCGAGAAGCTGCAGCAGGACGGCCGTCGTTCATATGCCGCGATCGGCAAAGCCGTCGGGCTCTCGGAGGCGGCGGTGCGCCAGCGGGTGCAGCGCCTGGTCGACTCCGGGGTGATGCAGATCGTCGCGGTGACCGATCCCCTCCAGTTGGGGTTCACCCGGCAGGCGATGATCGGCATCCGCTGCACTGGGGACACCACCAAGGTCGCCGAGAGGCTCGCCCAGATCGACGCCGTCGATTACGTCGTGCTCACCGCGGGCAGCTTCGACGCGATCGCGGAGGTGGTGTGCGAGGACGACGCAGAGCTGCTCGAGTTGCTCAACACCGAGATCCGCGCCGTGCCCGGGGTGACCTCGACCGAGACCTTGGTTTATCTGAAACTCGTTAAACAACAATATAATTGGGGAACACGATGAGTACCACCACGCCCGATCTCACAGCGGAGCTGTCGGCCAAGGCCGACCGCCACCTGTGGGGTCACTTCGCCCGGCACGGTGAGGGGCTCACGCCGCCCATCATCAGCCGCGGCGAGGGCGTGTACATCTACGACAGTCACGGCAAGCGTTACTTCGACGGTCTCTCAGGCCTTTTCGTGGTCCAGGCCGGACACGGCCGCAAGGAACTGGCCGAGGCCGCGGCCAAGCAGGCCGAGACCCTCGAGTTCTTCCCGCTGTGGTCCTATGCCACCCCGCCGGCGATCGAATTGGCCGACCGGTTGGCGCATTACGCTCCCGGTGACCTGAATCGGGTGTTCTTCACCACCGGCGGCGGCGAGGCCGTCGAGAGCGCCTGGAAACTGGCCAAGCAGTACTTCAAGCTGACCGGCAAGCCGGGCAAGTACAAAGTGATCTCGCGGGCCATCGCCTACCACGGCACCCCGCAGGGCGCGCTCGCCATCACCGGCCTGCCCGATTTCAAGAAGCCGTTCGAACCGTTGACGCCCGGCGGATTCCGAGTGCCCAACACCAACTTCTACCGGGCGCCCGAGCCGTTCAACACCGACATCAAGGCGTGGGGGCAGTACTGCGCCGACCGCATCGCCGAGGCGATCGAATTCGAGGGCCCCGAAACGGTGTGCGCTGTGTTCCTCGAGCCGGTGCAGAACGCCGGTGGCTGCTTCCCGCCGCCGCCCGGGTATTTCGAGCGGGTCCGCGAGATCTGCGACGAGTACGACGTGCTGCTGGTCTCCGACGAGGTGATCTGTGCGTTCGGCCGGATCGGCTCGATGTTCGCCTGCGAGGACATCGGCTACCAGCCCGACATGATCACCTGCGCCAAGGGCATGACGTCGGGGTACTCGCCGATCGGCGCGATGATCGCCAGCGACCGGCTCTTCGAGCCCTTCAGCGACGGCAAGACGGTCTTCGGGCACGGCTATACCTTCGGCGGGCACCCGGTGTCCTCGGCGGTGGCGCTGGCCAACCTGGACATCTTCGAGCGCGAAGGCATCAACGAGCACGTCAAGACCAACGCCCCGATCTTTCGGGCCACGCTGGAGAAACTGCTCGAGCTGCCGATCGTCGGCGATGTGCGCGGTGAAGGTTTCTTCTACGGCATCGAGCTGGTCAAGGACAAGGCCACCCGCGAGACGTTCAACGAGGACGAGAGCGAGCGGCTGCTGCGCGGCTTCCTGTCCGCGGCGTTGTTCGAGGCCGGCCTGTACTGCCGCGCCGACGACCGTGGGGATCCCGTCGTGCAGCTGGCGCCACCGCTGATCAGTGGGCCGAAGGAGTTCGACGAGATCTACGAGATCTTGCACCGCGTCCTGTCCGAGGCCGGCTCGTTGCTGTGAGCCGCGGGGACAAGCCTCCGGTCGATCCCGTGCGGTGGCAGCCGCCTCCCCTTCGAAAGCTGCCACCCCCGGATCTGAACGGGTCCTTGCGGGTGATCGGCATCCCCGGTCATGCCCCCGAGGACGTCGTGGTCGACGCCGACGGCGCGGTCTGGACCGGCACCGACGACGGCGCAATCATCAGGATCCGGAACGGTCAAGCGCCCGAAGTGGTGGCCAACACCGGTGGGCGGCCGCTTGGCCTCGCAGTGGCCCGCGACGGCCGGCTGCTGATCTGTGACAGCCACCGCGGGCTGCTGCGGCTAGATCCCCCTTCGGGCGTCTTCGAGACCCTGGTGAGCGAGGTGGCCGGACGGCCGCTGATGTTCTGCAGCAATGTCGTCGAATCCTCCGATGGCACACTCTATTTCACCGAGTCGACGTCGCGCTTCCACTACGAGTACTACAAGGGCGCGGTCCTGGAGGCCAGGCCGAGCGGGTCGCTGTTCCGCCGGGATGTCGACGGCACCGTGACGACGTTGGCCACCGGTCTGCACTTTGCCAACGGGGTGGCACTGACCGCCGACAAGTCGGCACTGGTGGTCGCCGAGACGACCGGGTGCCGGGTGTCCAGGTACCCGCTGACCGGTTCCGGTGTCGGCGAACCGGTGCCGTTGATCGAGCACCTGCCGGGCTACCCGGACAACATCTCACTTGCACCCGACGGACGCATCTGGGTCGCGTTGGTCAGCGAGCGCAACGCGATCGGCGAATGGCTGGCGCCGCGGGCTCCGATAGTGCGCCGGTTGATGTGGAAGCTGCCGTATGCCTGGATGCCCAGCCCCAAACCGACGGTGTGGGCGATCGCCGTCGATCTCGACGGCACGCTGCGGGCGCAGGTGCGGACCGTCGATCCGCGGTTCGGGCTGGCCACCGGGCTGGTCGAACGCGACGGCACCCTGTGGTTGGGCTGCATCGGGTCGTCGGCCGTCGCATGTCTCGATTTGTAACACCAACCACTCCTGTCACAGCGCGGCTCCCCGGTTTCGTGGCTCCAATCCCCTACTCTGCGAGTCGATGGCGAGCTCGAAAATCTTCACGCGGTGTACTGCCGCAGTGGCCGCGGCGTTGTGCGTCGTCGGCTCATCGGCGATCGCATGGGCCGACCCCGACCCGAACACCTGCCCCTATCGGGTGACCACCCCGCCGGCGGTCGACTCCTCGGAGGTGCCCGAGGCCGGCGATCCGCCGCAGCCCCTTGCCGTGCCGCCCAAGCCGGTCGGCGGCGACGCGCTTGCGGGTTGCGGAGTGATCGTCGCGGCAGGCACACCGCCGGTCCCCGACGACATCTCGGCCGAGTCGTGGGTGGTGGCCGACCTCGACACCGGCGACATCATCGCCGCACGCGACCCGCATGCCCGGCACCGGCCCGCCTCGATCATCAAGGTGCTGATCGCGATGCAGGCCATGAACGAGCTGCCGCTGAACAAAATGGTCGCGGGCACCCAGGACGACGCAAACGCCGAAGGCACCCGGGTCGGTGTCGACGCCGGTGGGCACTACACGGTCAACGATCTGTTGCACGGCCTGCTGATGCATTCGGGTAACGACGCCGCGCACGCGCTGGCGGTGCAGGTCGGCGGGATGGATACCGCGCTGCAGAAGATCAACGGGCTGGCTCGCAAGCTGGGCGGGCAGGACACCCGGGCCGCAACGCCGTCCGGGCTGGACGGGCCCGGTATGAGCACGTCGGCCTACGACATCGGCTTGTTCTACCGGTACGCCTGGGAGAACCCGACTTTCGCGAACATCGTCTCGACCCAGAAGTACGACTTCCCCGGACATCCGGCCAAGCCGGGCGAAGACGGTGACCATCCGGGCTATCAGCTGGAGAACGACAACCAGCTGCTCTACAACTATCCGGGCGCGCTCGGGGGTAAGACGGGCTACACCGATGACGCGGGGCAAACCTTCGTAGGTGCCGCCAACCGGGACGGCCGTCGGCTGGTGGCGGTGCTGATGCGCGGTACCCGACAACCGATTCCGCCGTGGCAGCAGGCCGCGCATCTGCTCGACTACGGTTTCGCCACCCCGCCGGGGACGCGGGTCGGGAATCTGATCGACCCGGATCCGTCGCTGTTGCCGCCCAAGCCGGATGCGGCCACCGCGGTGAAAGCCAGTGGCACGCAACTTCTTCCCGCGGCCGACGCGGCTCCGGTGCGGGTGGGCGTCGGCGTCGTCGGCACGCTGGTCGTGTTCGGGCTGATCATGGTGGCACGTGCCATCAACCGCCGACCCGCGCGCGGACGGTGATTTCGGCGCGTTTTCGTTCGCTCAGCGGCGTGTGAAGTCTCAGGACATCGCGTACAGGGGTATGTCTCGGGACATCGCGTACACCTGATCGGGCTGGGATCCAGAGTGGTTCATGGCCCAGAAGGTGACGGCGATGGATACGCGTGCGTTGGTGGCGGTGGTCGGG
>NZ_NPKT01000017.1 GCF_008329565.1 Mycolicibacterium sp. P1-5 | reverse complement strand
GGCCGGCGACAGCGTCACCACCTACGGCGAACCCTGGAACATGAACTGACGATGCGTTTCTGACCCTGGTGGAGCGGCTGCTAGGTCAGCCGCTCCGCCGCGGCGGCGATACGTTCGTCCGTCGCGGTCAGTGCCACTCGAACGTGCTGGCCGCCCCGGGCCCCATAGAAGTCCCCGGGAGCCACGAGGATGCCACGTTCGGCCAGCCAGGCGAGCGTCGTCCGGCACGGCTCACCGCGGGTGGCCCACAGATACAGGCCGGCTTCGGAATGGTCGACGGTGAAGCCCGCCGAACGCATCGCGGCCAGCAGGACATCGCGGCGGCGCGCATAGCGCTGCCGCTGTTCGAGTTCGTGGGCATCGTCGTCGAGCGCGGCCACCATGGCCGCCTGCACCGGCCCCGGCACCATCATGCCGGCGTGTTTGCGCACCTCGAGCAGCTCGGCGACCACCTCGGGGTCCCCGGTCACGAAGCCCGCTCGATACCCCGCCAGCGACGAGCTCTTCGACAGCGAGTGCACCGCCAGTAGCCCGGTGTGGTCGCCTTCGCTGACCGAGGGATGCAGTACCGATGTCGGCTCTTCTTCCCACGCCAGGCCCAAGTAGCACTCGTCGGACACCACCAGCGTGCCGCGGGAGCGGGCCCATTCGACGACCTTGCGGAGGTGGTCGCGGCCCAGCACCTTGCCCGTGGGGTTGCTCGGCGAGTTGATGAACAGTAGTGCGGGCGACTCGGGACCGAGCTGGGTCACCGAGTCGGCCGGCATCACCCGGGTGCGCGCCAGCCGCGCGGCGACGGCATAGGTCGGATAGGCCAGTTCGGGCACGACGACCAGATCGTCGGCGCCCAGACCCAGCAGAGTTGGCAGCCACGCGATCAGTTCCTTGGTGCCGATCACCGGCAGAACGGCCTGTTCCGGCAGTCCGGTGATGCCGTAGCGCCGGTTCAGGGCGGCCACCGCGGAGGCGCGCAACGCCGGTGTTCCCGCCGTGGTCGGATAGCCCGGTGCCGCGCTGGCCGCGGCCAGGGCTGCACGGATTACCTCCGCTACGTCATCTACGGGGGTGCCCACCGACAGGTCCACGATGCCGCCAGGGTGGGCCCGCGCGGTGGCCGTCACCTCGGCGAGGGTGTCCCACGGAAAAACCGGCAGCGTCTGCGAGACCGGACGCCGCCGTGCGCGCAACGGGACGGGAGCCGTCAGTCCTCTTCCTTGGGCGGCAGGTCCTTGACCACCTGCGGGTCGTTGTCGGTCTGGCCGACCTTGGAAGCACCGCCCGGCGAGCCCAGCTCGGTGAAGAAGTCGGCGTTGATCTGGGTGTACTGCGACCACTGATCCGGGACGTCGTCCTCGTAGTAGATCGCTTCGACCGGGCAGACCGGCTCGCACGCGCCGCAGTCCACGCACTCGTCGGGGTGGATGTACAGCATGCGTGCGCCCTCATAGATGCAGTCGACCGGGCATTCCTCAATGCATGCCTTGTCTTTGATGTCGACGCAGGGTTCAGCAATCGTGTAGGTCACTGAGGTTCTCCTCGGTCTGCTTTATTCGGTGTGGCTGTAGGTCTCGCAGGGCAACTGGGAACGCCTAGTATCCGATGCCGATGACCGGATAGCCGACTCAGTGTGCCCTAACTTGTCGGCCACCCGTACCGGTCCGCACAGGTGTTCCGCGCGGTTACTGATACTAGACGTTTCGTATATTAGCGACCTATACCCGTCATGATCGCGACCACACCGCTGGCGGGTCAGCCGGGCAGTGCGGCTCAGGCCGCAAGATCGGCGTAGGTCGTGGTGCGCTGACGCGCCGGGCGGCCGATGCCCGCGGCGATCGCCACCAATTCCTCCACCGACTTGGCCGAACCGTTCTCCGAGCCGGCCATCCGCGAGATGGTCTCCTCCATCAGCGTGCCGCCGAGATCGTTGGCCCCGCCCTGCAGCATCACCTGGGTGCGCTCGATGCCCAACTTCACCCATGACGTTTGGATGTGGGAGATCCTGCCGTGCAGCATGATCCGCGCCAACGCGTGGACCGCCCGGTTATCCCGGTGGGTAGGCCCCGGACGCGCGCCGCCCGCCAGATACAGCGGCGAGGACTGGTGCACGAACGGCAGCGGGACGAACTCGGTGAACCCACCGGTCCGGTCCTGGATACCGCGCAGCACATTGAGGTGCCCCACCCAGTGTTTCGGGGTGTCGACGTGGCCGTACATCATCGTCGAGCTCGACCGCAGCCCCACCTCGTGCGCGGTGGTCACCACGTCGATCCACTCCGAGGTCGGCAGCTTGCCCTTGGTGAGCACCCAGCGCACCTCGTCGTCGAGAATCTCCGCCGCGGTGCCCGGAATGGACCCGAGACCGGCCTCGCGCAGCGAAGTCAGCCATTCGCGCACCGACAGCCCGCTGCGGGTCACGCCGTTGGCGATCTCCATCGGCGAGAACGCGTGCACGTGCATCGAGGGCACCCGCGCTTTGACCGCTCGCACCAGATCGGCGTAGCCGGTGACCGGCAGTTCGGGATCGATCCCGCCCTGCATGCACACCTCGGTCGCCCCGGCGACATGCGCCTCCCACGCACGGTCGGCGACGTCGGAGGTGGATAGCGAGTACGCGTCGGCGTCACCCTTGCGCTGCGCGAACGCGCAGAATCGGCAGCCGGTGTAGCAGATATTGGTGAAGTTGATGTTGCGGTTCACCACGTACGTGACGTCGTCGCCAACCACGTCGCGGCGCAGCGAATCAGCAAGGGCCGCAACGGCATCCAGAGCGGGACCGTCGGCGGTGGCCAAAGCCAGGTACTCGTCGTCGCTGCACGCACCGGGGTTGCGCTCGGCTGCCCGCAGGGCGGCAAGCACATCGGTGTCTACCCGCTCGGGCGCCCGGGCCGCCAGCTCGGAGACCTTCTCCCGAATGGACTCCCAGTCGCCGAAAGCGCTACCCAGATCACTGCGCGTCTCGGTCAACCGGCCTTCGGTGTCGATAGCCTCATGAAGATCAATGCGCCCCAACGATTCCGAAGCCTCGTCGGGCTCCTGCCAGGGTCGGCCCACCGGCTTCACATCGAGCGCCCACCCGGTGTCGGGATCAGCCAACGCGTCCACATGTCCGCGCACCCGCGGATCGATCCAGGCCGCACCCGCCCGCACGTACGACGGCTGCGCGGTAAGTCGTTCCACCAGTTCGTAACCCGCCGCCGCGGTCACCTCCGCCAGGTCGTCCAGCGCCGGCCACGGTCGCTCCGGATTGACGTGATCGGGAGTCAGTGGCGACACGCCGCCCCAGTCGTCGACGCCCGCAGCGACCAGCGCCAGGCATTCCTCCCGGGAGACCAGATTCGGTGGCGCCTGGATGCGCATCTTCGGACCGAGCACCAAGCGGCTCACCGCGATGGTGGCCAGGAAGTCGTCGATCCCGGCATCCGGCACCGCGGCCATCGCGGTGTGATCCTTGGCCCGGAAGTTCTGCACGATCACTTCCTGGACGTGCCCGAACGCCTTGTGGGAGCGGCGGATCGCATGCATGGTCTCGGCGCGCTCAGTCAGGGTCTCACCGATGCCGACCAGTAGACCGGTGGTGAACGGAATCGACAACCGGCCCGCATCATCGAGGGTGCGTAGCCGCACCTCGGGGTCCTTGTCCGGGCTGCCGTGATGCGCCAGTCCTTTCGTTTCGAACAGCCGTCGCGATGTGGTCTCCAGCATCATGCCCATCGACGGGGCCACCGGCTTGAGCCGCGAGAGCTCCGTCCAGCTCATCACGCCGGGGTTCAGATGCGGCAGCAGGCCGGTGTCCTCGAGCACCCGGATAGCCATGGCGCGCACGTAGTCGAGGGTGGAGTCGTAGCCACGCTCGTCCAGCCACTGCTTGGCCTCGTCCCAGCGCGCCTCCGGTCGGTCACCGAGAGTGAAAAGCGCTTCCTTGCAACCCAACTCCGCGCCGCGCCTGGCGACGTCGAGGATCTCGTCGGGCTCCATGAACATGCCCTTGCCCTCGGCGCGCAGCTTGCCGGGCACGGTGACAAAGGTGCAGTAGTGGCAGGTATCGCGGCACAGGTGAGTCACCGGGATGAACACCTTGCGCGAATACGACACCGGCAGCCGCCCACCCCGGCCCCGCCGGGCAGCCGATTCCAGGCCGGCATCGCGCACCCGGCCCGCGCTGGCGCACAGGTCGGCGAGGTCGTCGCCGCGGGCCGTCATCGCGAGCGCCGCCTCGTCGACGTTCAGCGCGACACCGTCTCTGGCTCGACGCAGGACACGTCTCAGCGCGGCAGGCGACGGAGCATCAGTCCGCGGCGGAACCATCGGTGTGGGCAGCGGACTATTTGGCTGCGAGTTCAGGGCCACTCCCCGGTAACCGCCGACAGCAGAGAAATCATCCGCGCGTCTCACAATCTGAAACTCGGGCGACGGGCATAGGGCACACAGTAGTCCTCGCAGGCGGCTGTGCGGCGCCGCCGGCCGGTCCCTCTCGGTGATCGGGACACGGCAGGGAAATCTGTCAAATTTTCGCGCGCGCAACGTAGATTGTTAGTGTTAGCTGTGTTTGAAGCAGGGGGTTTCGCCATGACCGTGTCCGTCCGCTCATATCTGACCGCCGGTATGGCGGCCGCGGTCGTCGGCACCGTGGCGATCGCACCCGTGCAGCCATCGACCCGTACCGCGGTCTCGGTTGACGCTCTCCGCCTGGCCGCCGCGGTGGAGCCGCAGGTCAGCCAAGTCAACACCGCCGCAGCGGTGCTGGGCCAGGCCGGCCCGGTCACAGTCGCGCAGCAACCCCTGGCTCAGGCCTCGCCAACCGCCAACAACAACGCCTCCGACGCTATCGACTCGGCCTACAACGTGATCATGTACTGGGCCGACTACTGGGCCAACGACCTCGGGCCATATTTACTGGGATGGGTTCCGTTCGGGTATCTCATCAGCGACCAGATCCAGATCTGGTACAACACCTTCACCGTGCCGGTGTCCTACAGCTTCGTCTATGACTTCCTCGACCCGGTGGTCAACGACTTCTGGAACCCTACGGTGTGGCGTGACGGGCTGACCGCACTCGCCCAGACCACGTTCAGCAGCTTCGGCGCCACGGTCAACCAGGAGATCGCGTACTTCATCAGCCTGCAATGGTTCCCGATCCCGCTGCCACCGATACCGCCGCTGCCGTTCGCCGCCCTCAAGACGCCCGCGGCGGCGGCGAGTGCTGACGCAGCCGTCGTAAAGCAGGCGGAAACTCCGACCGCCAAGTCGGGCACCGGTCATTCCGCCCGGACACAGGTGGACAAGCAGGCGGCCGACGCAGTCGACAACGCGACCGTCGCGGCCGACACGGTCACCGACACAACGCAATCGCCGGTCTCGCCGACGCTGAAAACCACCGCTGCCACGAAGTCCGCCAAGGACGACACCGCCACAACCGCGGGCAAGGCGGGTTCGACCAAGACCGGCGCCGACGCCGACGCCGACGCCGGGAAGAAGAAGTCGACGGCCGGCTCGGCGCGCAGCCACGGCGCCAAGTCCGCACAGGGTGGCGGCTAGAAATCAGGGCTCGCGGGTGCGTCGCCACAGGAAGAACGCGGGTGGGGTTGCACCGAAGGCCAGGAAGAGCAGCACGGAGTAGGCCATCACCCCCGGGCCGCCGAACACGATGTCACCGCCCGGCCCGCCCAGCGTGAGCACGGCGACGGTGACCAGCCAGGTCAGCAGCGGCAGTGCGGCAAGGCGGGCGGACTCCGTCCAGTGCGCGGCCGCCCAGACGAGGGCCAGGTTCACCAATCCACTGGCCAGCGCGCTCACCGGGAAGGGAACGCCGCCTACGTAGAACGGCAGAAGTAAGGCACCGGCGACAGCCGAGATCACACCATCGACGGCCAGCAGGGCGAGCAACACGGCGCGGATGGCCGGGTCGGTCGCGCCTGGGTCCTCAGGGACCTCGACCGAACGTTTGGTGGCGGTCAGGTCGGGATGCTGTCGAGCAGCGACACCAGCGAGCCGACCACCCACTGAAAGTTGTCGGCCCGGTCCTGCCAGTGCTGCAGGTTGGGATCGAGGTCGGGGTCCATGGCAGTCCCTTCGTCGCGCGTGCACGGCAAGCGTACCCCGTGCGGGTGTGCTTCAAGCTACTCCCCGAAGTCGAGGCCGCCGAGAAGGTCGGTCTCCCAACCACGCTCGTTTGTCGGGCCCGCCGCGCCATTGACGAGCACGTAATGCTCGGCCGCCAGCACCGGTAGCACGAGCTTGTTGGACAGGGTGAAGGCCCGCCGGGTCGGACCGACCAGCATCTGCGTGGCGTGTGCGCCGACGGCGTCGACCTTCGCCTCGATGTGCTCGGGCGCCTCGACGATCGCGGTGACCTTGTCGTCGGGGAATCCGAATTCGACATCGGGGGGCGGCATGATCCAGTCGGCCAGCACATCATCGGGGCCGAGTGCGTTGACGCCGTCGCGAAAAGCACTGGCGCAGATGACACACCAGTAGAACTTCGGCACCTTCCACGTCGCGGCGGCGACCGCGGCCGTGGTGATCTTGTGGGTCTGCACATGGTCGGGGTGGCCGTAGCCGCCGTCGGGGTCATAAGTGACGACAACGTGCGGCCGCAGTTCGTCGATGACGTCGACCAGGAGACTGACGGCTTCGTCGAAGTCGGCGTCGACGAACTTGGTGTGGTTTCGCGCAGGCGTGCCGGGCATGCCCGAATCGCGCCACTTGCCGGCCCCGCCCAGGAACCGAGGGCCGGACACGCCCAGCGCCGCAAGTGCGGTCGTCAGTTCGCCGATCCGGTAGCCACCCAGTTGGTCGGCCTCGTCGACCGCGAGCCGCAGCCACCGCTCGTCGATGATCTCGCCCTCTTCACCGAGCGTGCAGGTGACGACGGTGACGTCGGCGCCGCGTTGGACGTAGCGCGCGATGGTGACGGCGTTGTTCATCGTTTCGTCGTCGGGGTGAGCGTGCACGAACAACAACCGCGGGGTCTCCTGCTCAGCCACGAGCGTCACCCTACCGTCGCTGGTGACATAGATTCGGCCCGTGAATCGGCGCGACCTGGAGTTCGGCTGCGCGGTCGTGGCGATCGGCCTGCTGGCCGGGTTTGCGGGCGCCGCGACCACGCTGCTGCTGCACGCCGTCGAACATCTCACCTTCCGCTACAGCTTCGGGACCCTCCTTGACGGCGTCACCGGGTCGAGCCCGGTGCGCCGCGCGGTCGGCCCGACGATCGGCGGTGCGCTGGCCGGCCTGGGCTGGTGGCTGGTGCGGCGCCGGACGCGGGTGCCATCGTTGTCCGACGCCATCGGTGCCAGCGGGCCGTTGCCGCGGCTGGCGTTGTCGCTCGATGCCGGCCTTCAAGTCCTGCTGGTGGGCGCCGGGGCGTCGCTGGGCCGGGAAGGCGCGCCGCGACAGTTCGCCGCCGCGCTCGGCGATCTCGGCACCTCGAGGTGGGCGCTTACCGCCGGCGACCGCAAGGTCCTGCTGGCTTGCGCGGCCGGTGCGGGCCTGGCGGCGGTGTACAGCGTGCCGATGGGTGGTGCGCTGTTCGCGATCCAGATCGTGTTGGGCAGCTGGACTCTGCGCGCGGTCGGCACCGCGATGATCACTTCGAGCATCGCGGTGGCGGTGGCCGCCCCGGTCACCCACCTCGAAGTACCGCTGCACTGGCCGAATCCCGAGCTGTCCTACCTGCTGACCGGATTCGCCATCCTCATCGCGCCGCCGGCGCTGGCAGTCGGCCGCGGCTTCAACCTGCTGATGGACCACGCGAGAGCCCATCGGGTCGGTGACTCGTGGCTGCTGATCCCCACGATCGCCGCCGCCGGGCTGCTGGTCGGCGTGCTCTCGCATTGGTGGCCTGAACTGCCGGGCAACGGCAAGAGCGTGCTGACCGTCAGCGTCGCATCCGGCCTGAGCATGGGGTCAGCCGGCGTCATCCTGTTATTGAAGCCGTTGGTCACCGCAGTGTTCCTGCGCGCGGGCGCGGTCGGCGGCATGCTCACTCCGGCGTTGGCGACCGGAGCGGCGATGGGCTCGGTGACGGCGATCGCGGTGAACACCTGGACGCCGCTGACGGTCAGCGTGCCTGCAGTGTCGCTGGCCTGCGCCGCGGCCGTGCTGGCGATCACACAGGGCGCGCCCGCCTGGGCCGCGCTGTTCGTGTGGGAGCTAGCCCGCCCGCCGTGGTGGCTGCTGGTCGTCTTCGCCGCCGCCGCGTACGCCGCCAGTCTGCTCGACGGTTTCCTCAGGCACCGCCGAGAAATTCGGTTGAACTCCCAAGCGTGCCACTGACAACTGCGGCCGCGTCGGGTAGAAGGGCTCAGGTGGAGAACTTGCGGCTTCCCCCGACTGCCGGCTCATCGCTTCAGCGCGCCATGACACGTCGGCTGCTCCGGCGGTCGGTCGCCACCGGTGAGATCAGCCTGCCCGCCGTGCCGGGCATGCTCGAGGCGTACGTGACCATGTGCGCCAACCTTTTCGGGACACTCGGCAGCGAGTTCAGCTCCGAGCAGATCGACGAACTTCGCGGCATCCTGCATGCGCAACTGACCGAGGCGTTCACCGCCTCCCCGCGCTCGGAGATCATCATCTCCTATAGCGCCCCCGTGGGAACGGTGTTGAGCTACCACGTGAAGAGCCGGTGGTGGACGGTTGAAGGCGCGTACGAAAATTGGATCGCCACCCGCGAACCGCCGCTGTTCGGTTCGGAGCCCGACGCGCGGGTGTGGGCACTGGCCGCCAAGGCGGCCGATCCCCGTACCTTTCCGATCCTGGATCTGGGTGCCGGAACCGGACGCAATGCACTCGCCCTGGCGCGGCGCGGCCATCCCGTCGACGTGGTGGAGATGACGCCGTCGTTTGCCGAGAGCATCCGCGCGGCTGCGCAGGGCGAATCGCTCGCCGTTCGGGTGTTGCAACGCGACATCTTCGCGACGGCCGACGACCTCCGCCGCGACTACCGACTGATTTTGCTGTCGGAGGTGGTGTCGGACTTCCGGTCCACGGATCAGCTGCGCGGGATCTTCGAACTGGCGTCGCTCTCCCTGGCGCCTGGCGGTTGCCTGGTGTTCAACGCGTTCGTCGCGCACCGCGAATACATCCCCGATGACGGGGCACTTCAGCTGGGCCAGCAGTGCTACACCACGATCTTCAGGCAGCCCCAGATGGTGGATGCACTGGCCGGGTTTCCGCTGGCCCTGGTGTCGGACTTGTCGGTCTACGACTTCGAAAGGGACCATCTGCCGGCCGGGACCTGGCCGCCGACCAGCTGGTACGCCGAGTGGGTCAGCGGACTGGACGTGTTCGACGTTCCCCGCGACGAACGTCCGATCGAGATGCGCTGGCTGGTGTACGAAAAATCAGGCTCGCCCGCCGCGTGATGCACGGGAGTTAGCCAGTTTGTGCGTAAGCAAACTCCCTTAGCCCACCTTAAGGCGCCGTCGGGACTAAATGGATTGGCTCCCAAGGATTTTGTGCCCCGACCTCGGCGAATGAGATCTCTCGCTGAAAAAAATTCTCAGGCGAAGTCTTTACCCTTATCAGCCTTTTCTCAGGTATCGTTCTCGTAGCCGGTGCCGCAAACACGGATATGGAGACGGCATGCAACGGGCGTTGGGGCCAATCCTTACTACAGGGGTGGCACTTGTGGCGGCGACTGTGGTCGTGGCCAACCCCCTCGCGCCTCCGTCCAGGGACATGCAGATCTCGACGACCCAGCTGTCGACCAGCCCCGATCTGCTCAGCCCGTCGGACAAATCCCTGCTCAGCGCGCTGACGCCGAAGGTGGCCGTGTCCGATATCGGCCCTGCGCTCGCGCAAATTCTGGCGGCCCTCGCTGCCGACGCCGACCGCATCAGCCGTGAGGTCAGCCCCGCGATCAGCCCGGGGCCGCAGGCAGTCGCGGCTTTGCCCGAGCAAACCGCATATCGGCCGGGGCCCATCGCTCCCGCCTTCATCGAGTCGGCGAATGCCACTCCTGCGGCGCCCACCAGCTTCGCCTCCGCCGTCGTCAGCTCTGAAGTCGTGAAGGCGCTCAACGGCCTGGTCCTGGACACCTCCGTTCTCGGCGGGAAGGTGGTCGAGGCTGCCTACGCCGTCGTCGACGTGATCTTGCGGGTGCCCCAGTACGTCATGACCGCCGCCTTGGACGTCCTCAAAGGTGATATCGCGGGTGCGCTTGACACCGTCAAGTCCGCACTCAATGCGATCTGGGCTCCCGGGTTGACCGTTCTCGACGGCATCCGGGACTTCTTGTACGGCCGAGCCCCTGCGCCGATCTCGCCGCCCGCCGCGCTCAAGACTCTCGCCGCATCGGCCACTGCGAGTTCCGACACGAGCACCGGAACCGAGCAGACGGAGCCTGACCCGTCCGTCAGCCCCAGCACCAACACCGGGACGTCATCGTCGCCCGGCCGCGACAACGCTGACTCAGCGCGCAAACGTGTCACGGCGCCGCCGGCCGCGAGCCTGAAGCCGAGCGCGACCAAGTCGGCCGACTCAGGTGCTGACACCGCGACGTCGACCAAAGGACACGGCAGCAGCAAGCCGACGACGGGCACCACACGCTCCACGGCTGGGTCGGCTCGGGGCTCGAAGAACTCCTCGAGCGCCGGCTCGTCGTCCGACTGACGCCGTCCCGCGCCGGGTGAACTGGTTGACCGCTCAAGCAACCCGCACCAGAAATCCGCAACTCACCGTTTATCAGTTTGCTGTCCGGTAAGTTTCGCCTGGTTGTTATACCTTGGCGAAGGAGCCAGAAATGCCTGCCGCTGCCAAATTGGGCTATCGGACCACCATCGCGCTCGCCGGCGCGAGCGTCATCGCCGTCAGCCCGTTGATCGCAACCCACGCCGCGCCCATCGCCTCGGTACATCTACCGCAGATCCAGCTCACCGACCTGACAGTTCCGGCGTTCGGCGCCATCCCCTACCAGATCGGCATCAACGTCCTCGGTGACTTCATCGCCGCGGCACCGATCCTGCTCGGCAGCACCCAACAGTGCGATACCTATTGCCTCGGTCCGAACACCCCGGCGCCCGACCCGAATTACGCCCCCTTCACCGGCTGGGGTCTCGTCGGTCTCGGCAACGGGCTGATCTCCAGCCCGGTCGCGTTTTTGGCCGCGCTGCAGGCAGGCCGGAATGCCGCCCAGGCAGTGGGCGTCGCATTGCTAGCCATCCAGGTGCCCATCGCCAACACCTTCAGCCTGCTTCTCGCGCCGCGCATCCCGTCCGGGGGTTTCGAGTTGCGGGCCGTTCTGGACCGCGCGTTCGCCGCTTACAAGCACGCCGTCGACTACGCGGTCAACATTGCCGCCCAGGCATTTGTCACCGGCCCGCTGACGGTTCTGGCTGGTGCGGTCGAGGGAACGACGACATTCGCCGGAACGCTGGCCCAGACCGGCGATGTCGCGGCCGCATTCGCCGCCGGCCGAGTACCGATCCAGAACTCGATCCGGACCGCCACCACCGACCTCGTCAACGAGATCAACGAGGGCCGCTCCACCATCTACACCGACCTCACCGCCGGACCCGGTGCCACCACCCGGCCGATACCCACGGTCCCGCCGCCGGCCGCGGCCGCGGCGCGGGGAACCAACAAGACGACGTCGGTGAACGCCGGCGCGACCGGGGTCACCGCCGATAACGACAAGTCCCCTGCCAAGAAGAGCGTCGCCGGCTCCAAGCGGGCGCACAAGGGCGCCTCCGGCGGATAGGCCTACTGCGCGGCTTTCGCCCAGCTGCCCGCGTCGCCGACGATGCCGACCGGCACGGCCCCGCTCAGGCTGACGTTCTGCACGCTGGGTCCGACAGCGACGATCGTGGTGTCCTGCAGGATCGGCAAGACCGCTGATAGGTTCCACAACCGGGGTTCGACCAAATTGATGACATCATCGATCTTGGCCGAACCATCAAGGGCCGCTTGAATATTGGGCTGAATACCGCGATCGCAGATACCGGTGAGGTTCGACGGCGCCTGCACCAGCGCGCCGGACTCCGGGGCGGGCGGGGGCTGGGTCGTCGGTGTCATGGTGGTCGCGCTGGGCGACGGCCTCGTCGACGCCGTGGGCGATGCGCTGGCCGTGGTGCTGGTCGGGGCGGCCGTCGAAACCGCGGTCGCCTCCAACGCGGGGCAGCCGTAGCGGGAGGCCAGCGAGGTGGCCAGGTCACCGCCTGCAGCATGCCAGCCGACGATGGCGTCGACCCGGTTGTTCACCAGCGCATCCCCGTAGAGCACAGGCGGATCCAGCGGCAGCACCGTCGCGGCGATCCCGACACTGCGCAGCTGATCGGCGGCGGTGTTGGCCACCGCCACCGCTGTCGGGTCGTTGGAGGCCACGCCGATCACCAACGACAGGATCTCACCGTCCTTGCTGACCCGCCCGCGGGTGATCTCCGGCGGTCCCGGCTGCGGAGTCGGGGTGCGTGAGCCGGCCGACGGCGGCGACGGCACCGGAGATTCGGTCGGTGTGCGGTCGATCTGGAAGCCGACCTGCTCGAGCAGCTCCAGGGAGCGCTGCTTGCCGAGTGCCGGCGGCGCCGTCGGGACGTAACCCGGATCGCTCGGTGCGCGCACCTGGGCCTGGGCCAGGGTGACGGTGTTGTCGCTGCCGGCGCCCACGGCGGCCAGCAGGTCGACGTCGAGCAGTCCCAGGATCGCTTTGCGCACAGCGGGATCCGAGAGTTTGGGCTCGCTCGCCCGCAACGTCATCTGCATGACGCGCGGGGTGACGATTCGCGCGGTGCGCACGTCGGGGATCGCCGAGAGTTGGGCGAACGCCGCGGCGCCACCGTGGACCTGCGCCACCTGGGTGTCGCCGTTGCGAATGGAATCTGCCAGCGCGGCGGGTGCGCCGGCGCGGCGGAACAGGATCTGGTCGGGGTGGGCCGGCGGTCCCCAGAACCGGTCGTTGCGGGCCAGCAGGATCTCGTCACGTTGCGGGTCGATGTTGTCCACCCGGAACTGGCCGGCGGTCACCGGCAGCGCGCGGGCCAGACCGGCCGGGAAACCACCCGGCACATCCTTGACGATGTGGGCGGGCAGCAGGTCGTTGAACAGTTCCCGCCACGCCGGGTACGGCTGGGCGAACGTCACCACAGCCGTCTTGCCGCCCTCGATCGACTGGACACCGGTGATCAGGTCGTAGCCCGCGGGGTCGACCACGCCGGGCTGGCTGACCATCTGGCGCCACAAGTACCAGAAGTCGTCGGCGGCGATCGGGGCGTTGTCGGTCCAGGACGCTTCCGGGCGGATCTTGTAGGTGACTGTGAAGGGGTTCTGGTTGGTCACCTCCGCCGAGACCAGCAGCGTCGGATCGATGTCCCAGTGCGAGCCGGTCGGTGTCGCCGGGTCCGGAACCGGGCGGAACGAACTGGGCAGAACCAGCGCGCTGATGGCGGCGTTGACCGGGGACTGATCAGACAGCAGGTGCGGGTTGAACCCGGCACCGATCGAGTCGATGCCCATGATGATCTGGGTCGCCCGCGGTGGCAGCGGCGCGGGCGAATCCGTGGTCTCGGTGCTTTGCGGTGCGGGCGGCGGACTGACCGTACACGCGGCCGTGACCAGCACGGACAGCAGCACAGCCAGGACTTGAACGCTGCGCAGTCCGGTCGGCACGCCCATCAGAGTAGCGATAGGCCCGGGTCAGCCCCTGGCCTTGGCACGGGCCTTCGCCCGGCCCCGGCTGGTGGCGTCGAGTTCGACCTTGCGGACCCGGACGATCTCCGGTGTCACCTCGACGCACTCGTCCTCGGCGCAGAACTCCATGGCCTGTTCGAGACCTAGGTCCAGGGGACGGGCCAGCGTCTCCATCACGTCGGCGGTCGACGACCGCATGTTTGTGAGCTTTTTTTCACGGGTGATGTTGATGTCGAGGTCCTCGGCGCGCGGGTTGATCCCGACGACCTGCCCCTCATAGGTCTCCTGCCCGGGCTCGACGAAGAACTGTCCACGGTCGGAAAGCTGAATCATCGCGAAGGGGGTGATCTGACCGGCGCGGTCGGACACCAGCGAACCGGTGTGCCGGGCCCGAATCTCCCCCGCCCACGGGCGGTAGCCGTCGAACACCGCGTTGGCGATGCCGGTGCCGCGGGTCAGCGTCAGGAAGTCGGTGCGGAACCCGATCAGCCCGCGGCTGGGCACGATGAAGTCCATCCGCACCCATCCGGCGGCGTGGTTGGCCATCTCTTCCATACGGCCCTTACGCGCGGCCATCAACTGGGTGATGGCCCCGACGAACTCCTCGGGGCAGTCGATCGTCATCGCCTCGAACGGCTCGTGCAGCTTCCCGTCGATGGTGCGGGTCACCACCTGAGGCTTGCCGACCGTCAATTCGAACCCTTCACGGCGCATCTGCTCGACGAGCACCGCCAGGGCCAGCTCGCCACGGCCCTGAACTTCCCAGGCATCCGGGCGGCCGACATCGACGACCTTGATGGACACGTTGCCGACCAGTTCGGAATCCAAGCGGCTCTTGACCATTCGCGCCGTCAGCTTGTGCCCGGACACCTTGCCGGCCAACGGCGAAGTGTTGGTGCCGACGGTCACCGAGATCGCCGGCTCGTCGACGGTGATCCGCGGCAGCGCATGCGCGTGGTCGGGATCGGCCAGGGTGTCACCGATCATGATGTCCGGCATCCCAGCGACGGCGACAATGTCACCGGCGACGGCTTCTTCGGTCGGGGTGCGCTCGACGCCCTCGGTGACGAGCAGCTCGGTGATCTTGGCGTTCGTGATGACCGGATGGCCGTCGACCTCGCGCATCCAGGCCACCTGCTGACCCTTGCGGATGCGGCCCTTGTAGATGCGGATCAGCGCAAGGCGACCCAGGAATGCCGAGGCATCCAAGTTGGTCACCAGGGCCTGCAGCGGCGCCTCCGGGTCCCCCTGCGGCGGCGGGATGTGCTCGAGCAGGACGTCGAACAGTGAATCAAGGTTCTCCCCGTCGGGGTTCTCCCCGTTGGCGGGCTGGGTGGTGCTGGCGATGCCTGCACGTCCCGAGGCGTACAGCGTCGGCAGGTCGAGTGCCTTCTCGGCAGCCGCCTGTGCCTCCTCGTCGAGATCGGAGGCGACGTCGAGCAGCAGGTCGTGGCTTTCCTCGACGACCTCGGCGATCCGGGCGTCGGGCCGGTCGGTCTTGTTGACCACCAAGATCACCGGCAGGTGCGCGGACAGCGCCTTGCGCAGCACGAAGCGGGTCTGCGGCAGCGGACCTTCGGAGGCGTCGACCAGCAGCAGCACCCCGTCGACCATCGACAGCCCGCGTTCCACCTCGCCGCCGAAGTCGGCGTGGCCGGGGGTGTCTATGACGTTGATCACTGTCATCGAGCCGTCGGGGTGATGGCGATGCACGGCGGTGTTTTTCGCCAGGATCGTGATGCCCTTTTCCTTCTCCAGGTCACCGGAGTCCATCAGGCGTTCGATGGTGTCGTCGCCACGGTGGGTCAGGGCACCGGACTGCCGCAGCATGGCGTCCACCAGCGTGGTCTTGCCGTGGTCGACGTGCGCCACGATGGCGACATTGCGGAAGTCTTGATTGTTCACGGCCCTGATTCTCGCAGCGCAGGTGCCCTTTTGCGAAAACGAGGAAGCACCAGCAGGGCCGCAGCGAGAAAACATAGCGCCCCGAGGAACGTGCCGAGGTTCGCCAGCAACTCATCCTCGGTGATGCCGGTGCGCCGCACGAAGGCACCGATAGCGGAGACGCCGAAGGCGATCGAGCCGATCATGTTGATCCACTCGGCCTGCCAGTCTCGCGAGCCCAGCACGATCAGACCGATCGCGATTGTGGCTGCCACCACACCCAGCGCGGCGCTCACCAGGAAGGCGATCGACCCCATCGCATCGGGGGCCCATACGTAGTGGCGGCGAACCCCGGTCGCGTGCGCCAACACCGCGGCGCCGGTGCTGATGTTGAACAGCACCGTCCCGGCGAATTGGATTGCCGCCGAGAGCCATTCGAGCTTGGACGACGGTTTGGCCAGCATCAGTTGCATCCCGGCCGCTGCGGTGAAGAACCAGGAGCCGACAAAGCACAGCCAGTTGGCCGCACCCGCACCCGCGACGGCCGAGAAGCCGGGGACCGTCGCCGCGGCGAAGAAGGCCGAACCCACAGCGAACAACCAGCATTGCCGCGAAAGTGTCGCCAACGTCCCCACCCTGGGCATTCCAACAGGCTTTCCACACCATTCGCAAACCTGGCGGGGCTACCGTGAATTCATACCGTAAGGAGGTTCATTCATGACGGTCTACGAAGTTTTCACCGTTGCAGTCATCGTCGTGATCGGGACAGCGGCGACCGCGGCCATCTACCTCGGGTTGCTCAACTGGATCGGCGCGGCCTACGTCGTGCGGTGTGCGGGTTGTCGCCACCTGACCGTCGCCGGAGACCGTCAGCAGCCGCAGACGTGTGCGCACTGCCGCCACCCCGTGCTGATGCATCCGGTGCACGCGGCGCACCACCCACGGCAGTTCGCCGACGTGCGGGTCGCGCGCGACCGGTTGAAGTATTAGGGATCCGCCCCGACGCCATGGTGGTTGCCATGACGCCGGGGCGGTGTGCGCGCTGGGGGCTGCGCGCAGTCGATGCTGTGCGGCCCCGTTGGCTCTCCTCCGCGGGGGCCGCACAGAGTCTTCAGGGGCGGTCAGCCCCACATTCCGGCGGCACGACGGTCGGCATCCGCCACGTCGGCCGCCCCGTCCCGTACCGCGACACCAAGTCGCACCAGGATGTCGCGCAGCGCCGATGCGGACTGCTGCCACTGCACCTGTTCGGCCTGATACGCGGCCGCTGCGTCTCTGGTCCACACCTGCTGAAGCGGCGCGATCTGGCGGCTGAGATCGTCCAAGGCCGCGCCGAGTCGCGCCGACGTGCCCTGGATGTCGGCGAGCACCGCCGCATCGATCTCGGCGAAATCGTAGGAAAGGACGGGGTCCACGGTCGTGCTCCTTCGCTAAAGGTGGGCGGTGACAGCGGCGATACGCTGCGCATGAAGCTGCGCGGCCTCCCGCAGTTGATATTCGTTGTTGCGAATCGTGTCGGCGATCCCGGCCAGCGCATGCGACAGCTTGGCGGACTCGTTGTTCCAGTGCGCGACGACGGTCTTGAATCGGGCCGCCGCCACACCACCCCACACTGTCGGTGGCACCGCCTCCATCCGGGTGATGAAGCCCTGCAACAGAACCCGTATCTCGTCGTTGCGGCTGTCGGCAGCCGCAGCGACGGAGCGCATCAGATCGAAGTCGGTGCTCAGAGTCGTCACGAGGATCCTTACCCATCGAGTTGTACTGGCTTACAATGGTTTCGACGCTCACGGGCCGCTTTTGGTTCCACCCAATTCGCGAGCCGATTCGATCGCCTGCTCGCAGGGCTGGGTCACCGTCTCGGGGCCGCCTTTCTCGCCCTGACAGCCGATGCTGATCCGCGTCGCGCCATCGATGATCACCGTCCAGCGGATTTGACGAGCGATGCGGAGTTCCCGGTAGGTGACAGCCGAGCGCCCGCCACGCCGGTCGGCGGAATTGAAGTCGACGAACACTCCCCCGGATTGCAGGTGCACAGCCCTGCTCAGCACTTCGGCGGCCTGTTCCAAAGTCTGTCCGGGAGCATAGGATTGGGTGATATGTAGGACGACGTCCGATTCGGTCGGCGAGCTGGCCTGGATGCGACGCGAGCCGGGGCCGGCCGTGATCCTGGTTACCACCCAATCAGATGGGATCCGCACAGCGATGCGCCCTTCGACGATGAGAACGGCGTCGGACGTCGGGGTTGGATTCCAAGTCCGCGTAGCGGTGGCTCCGATCGTGCACAGCGTCAGTGCCATGCCGGTCGCAACGAGTACCGGGCCCCGCCGTCGTCGTGAGGCCGGACGAGTTGCGACGGGAGGCTCCGGCGCCGACGGCACCGGGGCGCGGATACCGACCACCCGAACGTCGACTCCGTCGCGGCGCAGAGCGGTCCGCAGGAGGCGGGCATACTCGGCCGACCCGGATACGGTCGGCGGTGCGTCGATGAGAACTGCTGTGCCAGAGTCTTTCTCGATCATCTCCGCGACGTCCATCGGATCGTCGGTGCGACGCCGTACCAGCGGCGAACACTCATCGGTGACCACGGCGACGAGGTCATCGGCGATCTCGACCACGGTGGCCGCTTCACCGGCTGCGAGTACCGTGGACCTGGGCCGCGCGTGGACCTCGGTGGCGACCGTCGCGGCCGCGCCGACGACCTTGGCCACCCGGTGTTCAGCCCACCAGGATGGGTGCACGAGAGTCACTGATTCACAGCGCTTTCCGACACTCGAGGCGATGACGCTGCGCCACAGATCTGCCACGGCGACGGGACGTTCGCGATAGAGAACCACCGAGTCGTCGATGCCGGTCAGGGCGGTAGCGACCAGTTCTTGGTCCACGAGTGGTTGCGGGCGGGGCACAAGTCGCGTCACCGCTGCGGGACCCACCTCCAAGAATATGCCGGTCACGCCGGGCACCAGCCGACCTGGATCACCCGGGCGCCCGCCCGGTCCACCAGCAGGCCACGCCCGGGGGGTTGTGCGGTGGCACGGTGGTGACCGACCAACGGACCCTCTTCGGGGCTTCCACTCATCAGCAGTACGCTGCTGCCACTGTCCCGCAACTGCGCGAGCAGGGGATCGAACATAGCCCGTCCAGATCCGGCGCAGCGCCGAGCGACGACCATGTGCAGACCGATGTCGGCGGCATGCGGCAACAGGACGAGCAGCGGGCTCAACGCATCCGGCGAGGTGGCGACGACGATGTCGTAATCGTCGACCACGACGAAGATCTCCGGCCCGCTCCACCACGATCCGGCCCGAAGCTGCTCGATCGAGGTCTCGGCGCCCGGAAGTCGGGCCTGCAACAACGAGATCACGGCGGGCAGTCGTTCTGCGAGTGGGTGTTCGGAGAACGTGTACCCGAGCACGTGAGGCGAATCGGCGATGGCGAGCAGGTCGCGCCGGTAGTCGACGACGAACAACAGTGCAGGCTCTGCTGTCGCGCCGCGGATTATCTCGTTGCACAGCGTCCGCAGGGTGGCGGTCTTGCCGCATTCTCGGTCGCCGAGAACCAGCAGGTGTGCCTGCCTGCTGACATCGACGGCCACCGGAGCGAAGTGCTCTTCGCCCAGACCGAGCAGGATCCGGTCGCAGTCATCATGGGCCAGCCCGACGACGCGGGAGTGTTCGACGAACGCGGGTAGCAATTGGACTGCGGGTGCCCGCCACGACTCGTCACACTCGACCTCGACTCCGTCGGGCGTGGCGATCAGGAAGTGGTTCCCGTCCCGGGTGATGCCCCGTCCGGGCACACCGATCGGAACCAGTGCCGCCTGCTTGCGATCCATCTCCGAATCGATCGGATCACCGAGCCGCAGTTCGACTCTGGTCCCGATCTGGTCCTTGAGGGCGGGCCTGATATCTGCCCAGCGACCCGCGGTGAGGATCAGGTGAATTCCGAACGACAGCCCGCGGGTGGCGATTCCCGTGATCACCGTCTCGAGGTCGGGATACTCCTCGCGCAGCGTTGACCAACCGTCCACGACGAGGAAGACATCGCCGAACTCATCGGCGCTGACCCGGGATTCGCGAGCAGACAGGATCGCACCGACGTGGATGACCGTCCGGCGTACCAGTTCGGACTCACGCCGGTCTGCCACCGAGCCCACGTGGGGTAGCCCTCGGATAGCGTCCAGTGCGCCGCCACCGAAGTCGATGCCGTAGAACTGAATCCGACGGGGTGCGTTGCGCGCCGCCAGCGCAGTGGTGAGCGTGCACACCGTCGTGGACTTGCCGCTTCGCGGCGCGCCGACCACGGCGACGTTGCCGAGAGCGCCAGCGAGGTCGACCACGATCGGAGCTTGTCGCTGCTCGAATGGCAGATCGATCAAGCCGATCGCCGCTGTGAGGTCGCCAGCTGCAACGGGCTCCAGCTCGGCAAGGTTGGAAGACTTGGTCAGCGGAGGCAACCACAGTCGGTGCGCCGGGTTGCCCTGGCACTGGAACCGGTCGACGATCGCATCCAAGGCCGTCTCGCGTAACTCCGCCGCCTCGGCACTCGCCGGCAATGCCGCACGCTCGGAGGTGAACAACCGCCCGGTCGCAGCTGACGGTGCGCCCTCGGCACGGCGCGGAGCCGGACCGCCGAGATACGTTGCCTGGAATCGCACCAACCGCCCGTCGCCGGTGCGCAGAATAGCGGCGCCGGGGGCGGCCGGAAGCTCGGCGGCGTCGGCGACACCGAGCACCGCCCGCGACTCCGCCGCCGTCGCGGTCTTCAGGCAGATACGGTATGACAGGTGAGATTCCAGCCCGCGCAGGCGCCCCTCATCCAGCCGCTGACTCGCTAGCAGCAGGTGCACACCAAGTGAGCGCCCGATCCTCCCGATCATGGTGAACAGCTCCGCGAAGTCCGGCTGCTGAGCCAGAAGTTCGGCGAACTCGTCAACGATGACGAACAGTGTCGGCAGCACCGGCAGGCTCGGATCCACCCTCCGGCGTCGGTGATAAGCAGCAAGATTGACCGAGTTGCCGGCCCGGCGCAGCAGCTGCTGGCGGCGGTGGATCTCGCCGCCGAGCGCGTCCTTCGCACGCATGACCATTGGTGCCGCGTCTGCGAGGTTGGTGATGACGGCCGAGACATGGTGCAGCTTCTCCAGACCGAGAAACGTCGCGCCGCCCTTGAAGTCGATGAGGACGAGGTTGAGCTCATCGGGCGAGTGGCGGACGATCATGCCGGCCGCGATGGTGCGCAACAATTCGGACTTCCCCGAGCCCGTTGCGCCGACACACAATCCGTGCGGGCCGTGGCCGCCGTCGGCCGCTTCTTTGATGTCGAGGACGACCCGTTCACCCTCCGTCGAGGTACCGAGCATCACCCGTAACCGCTCCGGAGCGGGCAGCTGCCGCCAGAGTGGATCGGCGTCAACATAACTCACGTCGGGTTCGGGATCTCTATCCCCGAACCGCGCCAGCCGGCGTGCACAAATTTGTGCCTGCGCCGTCGTGATGCCGTCGGCTGTCGCGAATTCCTCGATGCACTCACCGGCTCGCACCGCGAGTTTGTCGCCCTCGACCCGCAAACGCAGAGCATCTGAGGCGTGTCCCACTTCTCCGACAATGAGGACTGTTGTGCCGGGCCCGAGGTGGGATCGGTGATCGACGCCGTCGACGACCAGCACCCGGCGTCTGCCCCGGAAGTCGGGTTCAGTGTTATGTGGCAGCCACTTCAACCACTCCCAATGCTCTCGGCGCTCAGCGTCGACCATCGCTGAAATCGCGACCGTTCTCGGGCTGTGCGACACCGCAAGCTGGCAGACCATGGCACGCACCAGGGAACGCACACCGCCCGGATCGCCTTCCACGACGAGCACACCCGTCCCGCGTAGCGCGACCGCGAAGGGCACGTCGTCCAGCGTGGCGTACCCGCGGACAAAGCGCCGCAACGCATCCGCGGTCACCGGGTCGAGCTCGTCCACCGGGCCGAGAGGCGGCACCACTATCCGGCGCGCCAGGCGCTGCCTGCCCACGCCGATGCGGACATGGCAGAAGTCCGAATCCACCTCGCTGCGGTCCCACATCGCCGGCCCACCAACGAGTGTCCACAGGGATGCCGGCGAAGGGTGGACCCGCAGCAGCACGGCATGCTGGCGTTTCGCCGCTTCGCATAGTTGCTCGCTGAGCCGGTCGAGATGACACAGATAGCGTCTGCGGCGCTGATCCAGGCTTCCGGCGGATCCTCGAGTGCCGGCATGCAGTGCCATGCCGATGGCCGAAACCACCATCATGGCCGGCAGCACGACCGCTGTCGGGCCGCGCGAGGCCATCCCCGACCCCCACACCAACGCACCGACACCCGCCATCCCAGCGATGCCGACAAGTGGCATGAACCGCGATATGCCCGTCGGCGCTTCGCTCCGCGGTGGCGCGGCGACGACCAGATCGTCGGTCGGGAACTCCGGCACCAACCGGGCGGACCGATTCATGCACGGACGGTAGACACCACCGACCCGAGCGGGCAATTCACCTGTGGATAACGGAGTTCGACAGCACTGCTGGATCGCTACCGTCCACTGCCATGGTTGCCATCGACGAGACGTGCCAGGTGTCGATTCGTACCTCCGGCCGTTCCACAGACGTCGCTCTGCCCGCCCGGATCCCGATCGGCGAGTTGATGCCCGCCCTGGTCGACCTGGTCGGCGCAGACCAGTTCGGCGGCGCCGACCCTCATCTCACTCGTGTGTGTGGGGAACGGCTCGACCGGGCGGCAACGCTCGCCCAATGCGCGATTCCCGACGGCGAGCTGTTGATCCTTGAAGCGGAGGTACGGCCGCTGCCGATCACTCGAGTCGATCCCAGCGCCATCGTCAAGGACGAGGTAGCGGCCATGCCGCAACCCGGGTGGCGACTCACCCGACGCAGCGCACGATGGTGCACGGTGGGGTGGGTCGCCGCGGTGCTGCTGGTGTTACTCGGGCACCCGATCGTGGATCCGGATGCACGTCGGCATCCCGTGATCGGCGCATTGGCCGCGATTGTCATGCTGGCGGGCGCAGTCGCGATGCAGCGCACAGCATCAAAGCCGACCAGCGCAGTGAGCATGGGCGTGCTGGCCGCGACTTTCGCAGGCTTGACTGCGGCACTGGCTTCCCCGGGCCAACCCGGGATGCCGACGTTCCTGCTGGCAATGGCCGCTATAGCGGCGACGTCGCTCGTGGTATGGCGTCTATTAGGCTGCGCCCCTTCGGTTTTCCTGCCCATGGCTGTGACAACGATGGCGGCCTCGGTCGCTGCAACGGGCGCGGTTATCGGCTGGTGGCACACCACGATCGTAGGACCGATGCTCGTGACGGCATCCGTGGCTGTGTTGGCGGTGTCGGCGCGGCTGGCGGTCCACGGCTCCGGGTTGGCCAGGGCCGGCCTGCCCGACGCTCACCTCGAAGCCCGGGCGCGCACTGCTCATCACCGGCTGACCGCGATCGTGGTGGCGACGGCCTGGACAGCGGCTCTGGGCGCGGTTCTCACGGCGGCGACCACAGTCCTTCCCGTCCTGGGAGGGGCCCTCATTGCAATACTCTCGGTATTACTGCTCGTCCGTGCTGTCCGGAACAGTGAACCGTACCGCGCTGCCGCGCAAGGTGTTTCATCCGGTATCGCCGCAACAGCGCTGGCAAGCCTGTGTGTCGAAGGAGCGCCGCAGAGCATACCGTGGCTGTGCGGAGCCCTCCTACTCATCACAGCGTGCGCCGTCGGGCTGGCGCCGGGCGGGGGGAATCAACCCTCGGCTGCGGCGCGCCGGGCGATCTCGACGCTGGATCTGGCACTCGGCGCGGCGATCGTGCCCGCGTCGTGCGCTGCGGGGGGAGCTTTCGCCGGGCTCGCTCAGGTCGGATCACCGTGGTGAGGCCCACCGGCCGGATCGCGACAGCTTTGGCGGCGGTGCTGCTCACCTCGGCACACTGCGCACCACCGGCCTTCGCGGTCGTTCCACCACCGATCGACAATTCTCTGCTGCCACCGCCGGTGCCGCCTGCCCCACCGCAGCCGACCGAACAGCGTCACGCATGCACGGTGCCGCCACCGATCGCACAAGGCGGTGTATCGGCAACGCAGCTGGCAGGTTTCGACATGGCGGCACTGTGGCGCCTGACCCGTGGCGCCGGTCAACGAGTTGCGTTGATCGACACCGGAATCGCGGCGCATCGGAGATTATCCGGTGTTGTGGCCGGCGGGGACTATGTCTCGAGCGGTGACGGCCGACAAGATTGCGACGGACACGGAACCGTTGTCGCGGGGATAATCGCCGCGGCGCCTGACCAGACCGATGGGACCGGGTTCACCGGGATCGCGCCGGAAGCCACGCTCATCGCGATTCGTCAGTCCAGCAACAAGTTCGGTCCACTAGCCGACCCCTCCGAGCGCGGCTTCGGCGATGTCAACACTCTGGCCATGGCGGTGCGCACCGCCGCGGACATGGGCGCATCGGTGATCAACATCTCCTCAGTCGCCTGTGCCGAAGCCACGTTGGACGACCGCGCACTCGGTGCGGCACTGTCCTACGCAGTCGATGTCAAGGATTCGGTGGTGGTGGTCGCTGCGGGCAACGTCGGCGGTGACGGTCAGTGCCCCGGCCAGAACAGCACCGCACAGCCCACCGTGGTCGCCAGCCCCGCCTGGTACGACGATTACGTCCTGACCGTGGCCTCGGTGAACCGACACGGCACACCGTCGGAGTTCAGCCTCCACGGTCCGTGGGTCGACGTCGCCGCTGCCGGCGAAAACGTCCTCTCCCTGGATCCCGACGGTGACGGTGTGATCGACGCGATGCCCACGCCGGCGGGGCAGGCGCCGATGTCGGGCACGAGCTACGCCGCGCCGGTGGTCACCGGCGTGATCGCCCTGGTGCGCTCGCGCTTCCCCCGACTCTCGGCGCGGCAGGTGATGGCGCGCATCGAGGCCACCGCACACCACCCCGCAGCGGGATGGAACGCCACGGTCGGCAGCGGTGTTGTCGACCCGATGGCCGCGCTGAGCGACCAAACCGCCACACCATCCCAGCCCGCGCCGCGTCCGGCCGCCCCGGCCACACCCGGTCGATCCGACCCGAACCCCTCCTATGCGGTGGTGGGTACCGCCGCCGCACTGTGCCTTGCGGGCTTGGGAGCAATTGCATCGGCGCGACTACGGCGTCGCAACGAGGACGTCCCGGCCGACTAGAGCAGCGTCCCGGCCCAACTGGGGTCCGACAGGCAGCGCCCCGACGATCGTCCACGGCGCTTCACCCGGCGCACCGCTCAGCCCGAGCGCAGCGATCGCTGAATCATGCACGGGGAAGCGAACTCCCGCGCTCGTGATGAGATATCGCCCCATTGCCGGTGCGTCCATGACGTCCAAACTGGTACCGGGTGTCATCCGAACGGTGTCGACGGCGGGCCCGTCACCGTCGGCGCCGGCCAGCCTCACCGCACCGGGACGTTCGGTGAGGTGCGGTCCAAGGGCGATACCACTACGGCCGGCCAGCCAGGTGGCACAGAGGTCGTCAAGACCACCGAGCAGTGCCGGCGGCCCGTCCGGATAGGCACCCACCGCCAGGGCGTCGACGAGCGGGCTGCGCGCGATCAATTCGGGTGGGACCTCGTCGATATCGGCTCGTGCGGCCGGGTCGCTGAACCGGATCAGTTCGGCGGCCAGTCGGCCGATGCGCTGAAGCCCGCCCCGCAACGCGACGTAGTACTCGGGTGAGTCCGTCCGCACGACCCGCATGACCGCACCGATCGGAACACCGGTGATCCCGGACGGCTGCCCAATCCCCTCGATACGCGGCGCACCGATGGCCGGCGCCTCAGGGATCGCGTTGAGCACCGTCGTCGACACCGGGCGCACTGCCACCCCATCGATGCGTAAGGCGCGTGCCGTGGCGGGGTCACCGAGATCGACAATGGCGCGCTTGCCGTCATAGACCAGATAGACCGACCCATCGCCCCGCGCCGCAGTGACTACGACGGCACTGTGCGGGTCGAGGTCCGGCGGCACCGAGCTGTCTCCGACTGCCACGGTGGTGTTTCCATCAGCATCGTCGCAGACGGCCCATCGCACCTTGTGGGGCGCCACCACCTGCCCCGGAGCGGACGGCGCACCGGGGATGCCGAGTACGGGGCCGTTGGCCGTATCGGCAAGCGCAGCCTCGTCGACCAATTGAGGTGTCACCGGCGACCCCAGGATCAAATCGGCGGACGTCAGGTTGGCCACCGGGCGAAGCTGGTGATCGACCCGGACGAACAGCGCACCGGACTGTCGCGACATCACCAGCGCGGCGTCACCGGGAATCACGCTGTGCCCCGCGGACCCGACAACCGCGTCGACGAGCAGCAGCGCACCGGCCATCCCAATACCGACGAGCAACGAGAGCTTGTGCGCGCGGAGTGGGTCCTGCCGGGGCGGCATCTTTTGCCCGAGGACCGCGTACTCAAGCCGGCGAAGCAGGAAGCGCCGTGCGCTGTGCTGCACGCGAAGCGAGGAACCGCCTGCCATCCGCTGAACGCTAGAACAGGTGACTACCGGAGGCTTACACCCATCAACAACCGTTGCTACTCCGATGGGTCGGCTATCGCGACCGCGCCCACACATAGGGTACGAGCGAACGCAGGAAATCCAAGTCTGGACCCTGCTGCGCATCACAGAAGGCCTGCTCGAAATACTCTTCGGCAACCAGCAGAATACCCTCGGCGTATTCGCTGGTGAACTCGATGCTGCCGTAGCGATCCATCAGCGTTCGGATCGTCCGGACCAGCTCCTCGGAGCGTTCGGCGCGGCTGCGACGTAAGTAGTCCCGCACCACGTCGCGGTCGGCGCCGCGCGCGCTGGCCATCAGGTGCACCATGCTCAGGGTGCGTTTGCCCTCGTAGATATCGCCGAGTATCTCCTTGCCGTAGACCCGTTCGTCACCCACGAGGTTCAGCAGATCGTCGCGGATCTGGAACGCGGCACCGAAGTGGAAGCCGAATCGGATCATCTGCGATAGATCCGCCGTCCCACCGGATCCCACGATGGCCCCGACACGTAGTGGATAAATCGTTGTATACCAACATGTTTTGTGCATGATCAGATCGAGGTAGTCCGCGGGGCGGAGGTCCTCAACACAGTCGAGCTGCCAGCCGAGTTCGGTGGCCTGTCCCTCCAGCGTGCGCATCGCCATGATGTCGAACTCCTCCATGACGAGGTCGGCGACGTCGCGGTCCAGTCTGCGAGTCGCACGCCGCAGGACCTGGCTGGCCACGATGGCCAGGCCGTCGCCGGCGTTGAGCGCGGCGGCAATACCGTGGTGAGCGACCAGCGTGGGCCGACCACGTCGCATCTCGCTACCGTCGGCGATGTCGTCATGGGCCAGAAACGCGTTGTGTAGCAGTTCGATTGCGACGGCGATGCCGATCAGGTCTTTCTGTTCAGCCCCGAACGCCCGACCTGCCGACAGGCACAATGCCGGTCGTAGCGCTTTTCCCACCCGCGACGGGTACTCGCGCATCGGGCCGTAGAGCCATTGGACGGGTTCCCCGTCCGGCATGGCGTCGAGCATCGCGCGCCGCACCAATTTGCCGACCGCACGGAGTTTGGTCTCGACGGCCACGGTGAGGTCCGAGCGGTCGGTGATGCTGGTCATGCGCTGGCCGGACGGACCGTCAACGCCACGGGCAGCCACAGCTCCGGGCGGCCCTCCACCAACATCGTGCCGCGGTACAGCCCGGGCTTTATCTTGTTGGCGACTTTCACCGTGAGACCGACACCACGGCTGGACCGCGCGGGCACCGGAACAGTCTTCGGCTCGAGCCGAATCACCGCGGACCCGATAACCGAGCCGTCATCGGCCATCAAGTCACTGCACCGCAAGCGAATCCGGCCCAAGTCCTGCATAGCGGCATTGTGTAACCACACTTCCGTGGTTGCTGTCTGACCGACCTCGGCTTCGAATTCCAAGCGCCCCGCGGAGGCGGAACCGGTGAAGTCCAGCGCCGGCGAAGCCGCCGCGGCCTGAGGCGATGTTTGCGGCGCCCCACCCATGAGGAACTGACCTGCCATCGCCCACCATGACCTGATCAGCGGTTCTACGTCAGTGGCACCCAACAGATCTGCGCGTTGCTCGTTCGTCAAGGGTGTCGACTGCCGCGCCGCTGCCGAGCCGCCGTCGGGCCGCGTCGCCACCATCCGCACGAAGCGGTCGACGAGTTCGCTGGCTGCTCGAAACCCTTCTGCCTGAACGGCCGTAAGCGCTCTTACGTTCGCCGCCGGATCGAAGATTGATGCCCACGGCACGTCGTGGATTTCGCCGTTGCTCGCGCCGTCCACCCTGACCCCCCGTCAGAAATCCCTCGCTAATTTACCTGCGCTCACGCTATGCTAGCTGCGCAAACATGGTTGGGGGCGGCCAATGGCATCAGCAGAATCTCGTCGCACGGATTCAGTCCGCGACATCTTCGAACTCTTCGGCGCGATCAATCGCGCGGTTCATGAAGCGAAGGATCCCAAACTGTCAGCGACCGCCGACAGTTTGATTCCAGGATTGATGGCGAATCCGAATTGGTACGACGAGATCGAAGGCCGGTACTTTCCCGATGATCGCCGCACGGAGCCGAACGCCACCCGCGCGCTGTCCGGGATCGCGGCATACGACGCCGCCGAGGATACTGGGAGGCTGACCCGTTCGCAGAAAGCGCGGCTCCTCTACGGCATTTCAGTGTTGGGGCGGCTAAAGTCCGAAGTGCCCAATAGCCTTCCCGACTTCGATGAATCAAAAGAAGATTGCGGTGCAGCGCTCGACGGATCACTTGCCGCGATCGCTCCAACGTCGGTCGAAGCGCTCAGCCAGCGCCAAGAGTCGGCCAAGAACGAGCGGAGCGATTTCCTGGCACTCGTCTCGAGCGAGTTCAATCACCCGAAAGACTTCGCCAAGGTCCTGCAGGCGGAACCCGTGCTTGCGATTCGCGACAACCAGGAGTTGCACGCACCGCTGTGCCAGACCGCAGTCGTTCCGGTCGACGGTTACCAATCGGTGATCGTCGACACCAAATTCACCTCGGAAAAGATATCGCTGGAACAGCTGAAAAGCATTGTAAATCCGTTCAACTGGGATGAAGACTATGCCGAACTCTTCGTCGCCATGCAGGCTCAGACGCCGGAGTTGCTGCCGGATGGCTGGCGTCGAGTGCTCGAGACCGTTCGGCTGATCGGTGACAAGACACTCAGGACGCCCCTGAAGTTCTTCCCTTCCATGACGGGCGAGCTCGAGGCGCAGATGAACTACGACCTCGACATGACCAACTTCGACGCCGGCGACAAGCAGGTCCGGGTCGATCGTGGGTTCATCAATATGAAGGTCCGGAACGAGACGAACGATCCCGCACAGGGTGGGGTTCGCGTCGTCACCCGAAAAGTCGTTCACATCGCGGGCATTTCGGCCTTCGCCCAAGCCCGACTGGTGTGTATCGGCGGATATGGGACCGCGTCGGCGGACTTCCTGCTGGGCTCGGCCGGCAAGAATGCCGCCAAACAGCTCGAAAACCCAAAGCCATTCGATTTCCCCGCCAACGAGAAACAGGCCGGCGCAGATGCCGCGCAAAGCCCGGCGACGCCGCAAGCCACCGTCCCGGTCCCGGCGGCCACGGCGATCACGCACTTCGTGCCTGCGGCCGTCGACGCGTGGACCGAGTGCGCACAGGAACTCACCAACGGTTACTTCGACGTCGCACAGAAGTGGGTGTCCGGCAGCCTTTCGTTGACCGATCTGGCCGACTACACGACGCGCCTCAGCGGCGAGCTCGCCAGTTCGCCGTTCAAGTATCTGCAGGCGATGACGACTCCGCGGTCTCCCGGCCAGCCAGGGAGGACGAAATGACCGCACCCCGACCGGAATTGCAGCGGCCCGCGAGCGTCTTTCGCGGATACTTCGATCAGATCAATGAGATCGCACAAGACGCTGGCCGCCGAGACGACGCAGGTAGGTGGGGAACCGACGGCTGGGTCCGTCTGTTTCACAACCTCCTCGATCTGAACATGCGGACCTATGCCGGCGCCGTTCAGGTTGCGCTCGCCGGTCCGCAGTGGTGGCTGCAGCCGGTCTCGACCCAGCCGATACCACCCGACCCGATCGACGTGGCGGCGCGGAGCTACCCGAGGTCGGTCTCGATCTTCAAGGCGTTCGAGCGAATCGGCCGCCCGGATGTCCGGATTCCACTGCAGGCGTTGCACTTCGAACCGACCATTCTCGGCGCCAGGGAGACGGCAATTCAGATCGCGCTCACCGATGCGCGCTTCACCGGTGCCAACTACACCGGCCAACTTCGGCTTCGCAGGGCGGACGGTGCAGGCCAGGACTCAGAGACGGTGACGGTCACCGTCGGTTTGTAGGCGCACGTGACGACGCATCCACCCATCGACGAACTTCTCGAACGCGCAGTCCGGGCGATCAACGATGGCGACCGAGCCACCGCCGACGAGCTTGCGGGCCAGGTCTTGGCGGTCGACCGCACCAACCCGGACGCTGAGGAGTTACTCGCCACCCCTGTCGGTAGCAGCGAAATACGCCGCCTAACAGTGCTGTTCGCTGACCTGGTTGACTCGACCGCGTTGTCGATGCGCATCGATCCTGAGGTGTATCGCACCGTCGTCGGGCGCTACCGTGATCTGGTTCGCACCATCGTCGCCCGCTACGAGGGGCACATTGGTTGGATCAAGGGTGACGGTTTACTTGCGGTGTTCGGCCATCCGCTGGCGCACGAGGACGATACTCGCCGTTCGGTGTTGGCCGCCATGGACATCATCCGCGAGGTCACCGATCTGAGTGCGCGGGCTGAGCGCCGCTTCGGCTTCGACATCGATGTGCGCGTCGGTATCCATCGGGGTGTGGTGTTTCTAGATATCGACCAGGACGATGTTTACGGCGTCGGCGCCAACCTTGCCGCCCGGATCTGCAGCCTCGCCCAACCCGGCACTGTTTCGGTGTCCGCCGCCATTGAGCAACTCGTCGGCGACAACTTCGACATGCAGGAGTGCCCACCGCAGCGGGTCAAGGGCATGGAGGACCCCCTCGTCCATTATCGGGTTATCGCCGAACACGACCTCGACGCCAAGGCTTACGGTCCCCTGGTCGGGCGGGAGCGCGAAGTCGCGGTGCTGCAGGACATGTGGGATCAAGCCTGCGCAGGCACACTGACCACCCGCGGTGTGCTGCTGCGCGGCGACGGCGGAATCGGCAAGAGCCGGCTGGCCTGCGCGGCCGTCGAGATGGCCCGCGACTCGGGTGCACCGGTCCTCGAGCTGTTCGGCTCTCCCTTCCACACCGACGTCGGCCTGCGCCCGGTCCGGCGACTGATCGAACGGCATTGCCAGATCCAGCGGGACTCCGATCCGGCCGAGAGCCTGCGGTTGCTCGAAGCAGAAGTGGCGAGCAGGTCGATGGATCCGACCGCCGTCGTACCACTGCTGGCGCCCGTGCTCGGCATTACGCCCGACGCCCGCTACCAGCCTGCGACCGTCAACGCCAACGCGCGTTTCGACCAGATCACCGGGGCCGTCAACCGCTATCTGTTGGCATGTGTCGGTTCCGGGCCCGCCTTGATCCTGGTTGAGGACATTCACTGGTACGACGAGGACACCATCAGCATCGTCAACTCGCTTCTGCGGATTGCTGACACCCGGCTCCTCGTGATCGTCACCGGACGCAGCGTTCCCCCGCTGCGCGGGTTCGTCGAAGAATTGGACCTCAAGCCGCTGCCTGCGGAGGACTCCGACACCCTGATTCGCGCGCTGCACCCCGACATGACAGCGGATGCCCGAAAAGTGGTGCAGGAGCGGTGTGATGGCGTGCCACTGTTCATCGAAGAAGTGGTGGCCAAGCTCAAGTACCACACCGGGGGCAGCGGTGAAGCGACTCAGGTGCCCGATTCCCTCTACGAGACGCTGCTTGCCCGGTTGAGGTCGAGCACTGATTCGGTGCGCGTCGTCGAAACCGCAGCGCTCATCGGCAGTCGTTTCGACCGGGACATGCTGTCGGCGGTCACCGGGGTCAATTGGCGCAAGCTCGATGTCTTGCTCGATGATCTGACTCGAGCCCGAGTGCTGCGACCCGTGGGCAAGCGCCAGTGGAGCTTTCAGCACGAGCTGCTGCGCGAAGTTGCCGCGGAACTCTCGCCGCCGAGCGTCCGGTGCCGGCTGCATCACCAGATCGCCGACGTGCTCGCCGACCAGTCCGCCGGCGGAACACCTGACTGGCCCCTGATAGCACATCATTTCGTGAAAGCTCAACACTACGACGAGGCGGCGTCGGCGTACCAGAATGCCTCTGCGGCCGCCCGCCAGCGCGGAGCGCTCAATGAGGCGGCCAATCATCTCACCAAAGCGATCGAGAACGTCGAGATGCTGCCGCCGACGCCTGATCGCGACCGCCGGGAAATGGCTGTCCGCCTCGAACGAGGTTTCCTCGCATCCGCATCAAGTGGACAGGCCAGCCCCGAGGCGTTCGCAGAATTCGAACGGTGCCTTCAACTCGTGGTGCAGGGCCCAAGCGCTGACCACATCGGAGTCTTCAGCGCACTGGTGGGGTACTACACCAGTTGCGGCCGTCTCGACAGGGCACAACAGCTTGTTGACGCAGTGCGGCACCTCGACTTGGCATCAGACTGGTCGACTGCCGCCTACAACGTCGTCGATGGCGCACTGGCTGCCCTACGCGGACAATTTCATGAAGCCCGTGCCGCCATGGAAGCCGCCGCGACCGCCATGGACCGGACCGGTGAGCCCAAAATGGAGAAAGCCTGGTACGCACCCAACGACCCGATCGCAGCGTTATATGCCGAAGTCGGAGCCATCCGATTCCTACAAGGTGACTTGTCCAACGCGGAGCCACTGTTCGCGCGGGCGGATGCCCGCTGCCGGGAACTCGAATTTCCCTACAACGCAGTCACCTTCAACTACTGCCGTGCGCGGGAGACAATGCTGCGAATCGAAGCCGGCCAGCTTGATCGAGCCCACGAGCTGATGAGCGAAGTTTCAGATCGAGCGCGAGACTTCGGGCTGACCGAATGGATTATGGTGGCGGGTTTCAACCATGTATCGCTCGCTGCACGGTCGGCACTCGCCGCCCCCGAGCCCAGTCTTGCCACCCTGCAAGCACACATTGCGGCGATGACGCGGGTCGTAGAAGCTCTGCGTTCCGCTCAGTTGAAGGCGTACCTCGCTGCATGGGAAAGCGTGCTGGCGCGGCTCCACATTGCAGCAGGGAACAGGACCGCCGCCCGGGAGCGGATCGCGCAGACATTGGAAATGGTTGAGGAGACAGGATCGTGCTTCTATAAGGCCGAGTTGCTCCGCGTCCTGGCGCACACCTTCGAAGACCCTGAAGCGCAATACGCTGGTCTGCAAAACGCTATCGAACTCGCGCGCCGGCAGGGTGCGGTGGTATTCGAACTGCGCTGTGCTGCTGATGCATACGAACTCATGGGCGATCCGGCCCGTCCGGTGCTGGAGCAAGCACTGAGCCGCATCGCCGCCGACCAGGACTGGCCTGAACTGGCGCGGGCACGCGCGCTGCTGGTGTGACGCGCCGTCGTGGCCGGGTCGCGATCCTGGGCGGCGGCATGGCCGGCCTCAGTGCGGCGTGGCGTCTCAGCGAAGGTCGCTGGCAGGACCGATTCGACGCGATCACGGTCTATCAGCGCGGCTGGCGACTGGGCGGCAAAGGCGCCTCCAGTCGCGGCGTGCACGATCGGATAGAAGAGCACGGCCTGCACATCTGGCTGGGCTCCTATGAGAACGCCTTCGCGCTGCTGCGCGAGTGCTACGCCGAACTGGACCGGGAGAACACGGATCCCGGCTGCCCCATCCACTCCTGGGATCAGGCACTGATTCCAGCCGAGGAACTCGGAATGGCCGACCGATTCGGCGACGACTGGCTGATCTGGTCCGGTAAGTTCAGCCGTACCAGCGAGTTGCCCGGCGAACCGGGCGCGACCGGCCGTGAGCTGACCGTGCTCGACTTCGCGGCGCGAACTCTACGTCTGCTGCTCGATTTCGCCGAATCCCTCAGTGCCGCATCGGGTAAGGACCTGACCCTGTCGGCCAGCCCCCAGCCCGAGTCGGCCGATTGGATCACGACCGTACGCGGGGCGGTGTTGGCCACGCTGGCGGCACTGATTCAACCGCGCAACGCCGAGGACTCGGCCGCGGGCTTCCTCGCCGAAGCACTCGCCGCGGTGCGGGAAGCGCTGGACTACGAACGCCGTCCCGACCACAAGCGGGTGTGGCTGTTGATGTCGCTACTGGCAGCCACCACGCGTGGGCTCATTGCCGACCGGTTGATCACCGACCCGCTGGGCTTCCGGGCGATCAATGACGAGGAATACGGCGACTGGATCGTGCGCCATGGCGCTGACCCCGGCGTACTCGACTTCCCGCTGATCCGCGGCATGTACGACATGGTCTTCGGATATCCCGAGGGTGACTTCGACCGCCCCTCGTTCGCGGCCGGCGTGGCCGTCTTACTCACCGGTATAGCGCTTTTCCAATACAAGGGCGCGTTCTTCTGGAAGATGACCGCGGGTATGGGCGATGTCATCATCGCGCCGATCTATCAGGTCCTGCGGCGCCGCGGCGTCCGCTTCGAGTTCTTCCACCGGGTCGACGCCCTGCACCTCGATGCGCACCGGCACTGCGTCGACACGATCACCATGGGTCGCCAGGCGAGGCTCGCCGACGACGTGGACTCCTACGACCCACTCGTCACAATCCGAGGTATGCCGGTGTTCCCCGCGACGCCGATGTACGAACAACTGCACACCACAACGGAACTGGGTGACGTGGAGTCGCACTTCGCGCCACGCACCGATGTCGAGACTCGCGTCCTGCGCCGCGGCGTCGACTTCGATCACGTCGTGCTGGCGGCATCCCTGGCCATGGTCGAGCTGGTGACCAGAGAACTCATCGCCGATCGGCCTGAGTGGCGGGAGATGACCACTCACATCCGCACGGTAGCCACCCAATCGTTCCAATTGTGGCTGCGCCCAGCCGAGTCGGCACTGGGGTGGCATCGACCGGGTGTGACGACGAGCGGCTACGTCTCACCGTTCGATACCTGGGCCTCGATGGGTCAGACACTGTGGGCCGAGGACTGGAGCACAACCGCCGACGCGCCGCATACCGTGGCCTACTTTTGCGGCGCACTGGATGCTCCCTGGCCGACCACCGAAGAGGCCGAAGCCTATGTCGAAGGTTGCCGCAACCAGGTGCTGACCAACGCGGTTGATTACCTCAACCGTCACGTCGGGATGTATCTGCCCGGCGCCGTCACCGAGGGCGGATTCGCCTGGGGCCTACTCGTCGGCGCGGGTGACCGAAAGGGCAAGGCTGCGCTGGAGACTCAGCATGTCAGCGTCAACATCGATCCGTCCGACCGCTACGTGCTCTCGGTCCCGGGTTCGGACAAGTACCGCCTGCGCCCGGACGAGAGTGGCTACGACAACCTCGTCCTCGCCGGGGACTGGACCGACTGCGGGATCAACGCGGGTTGCATCGAGGCCGCCGTCGTCTCCGGTCTGCAGGCGGCCAATGCGCTACTGGGATACGGCCGCCATCAACGCATTCGCGGCTTCTACATGCCGTGACCGCTTGACGGCAGGCCGACGGTCTCGAACGCCACCCCGGCGGCAGGCAATCGATCGAGCAGCACATCACCCATGGCTGATGCGGGTGTCAGAACACCGTGGCGCTCCGGTAACCGATCACGGTCGAGGACCAACGCCAGCGCACTCTCACCGCCGAGGACCGCGGTGGCCGAGTAGCCCGGATCGGCGGCCTGAGTGATTGTTGCGCGGTAGCGGCGGCCGGTCGTCGTGGTGGCATACGTCTCGACCCGGTAATGCCCGCGCGCGCCCATGTCGTTTCCGGTTCCCGCCGTGGGCGTCATCCGGTCGACCAAACCCGTTGGAAGCAAACGTAAGTAGTGACCACCGAACCGGGAAGCCGCCGCGATGCCGGCGTTGAACATCGCTCCGGCCAGCGCGGCCCCCGGGAAAGACCCCATGATGAGCGTCTCCGTGTATCGGAAACGGCGGCCATAGGTCCACTCCATCAATGCATTCGAACGCCGCACGCACCGGGTGTTGTAGAGCGCCATAACGTAGCCGCTGGTCCACAGGCCTGCCAGCTCGGGGGCAACCTCGGCACCCGGCAGCAACGGGAGGTCGACCTGGTGCCCCAGATCCGGCTCGGCCGCGCGATCGGGACTGAGGCTGTAGGGGTCGTCGAGCATCTGTCGCACTTCGGGATCCGACGCCGACAGGCGCATCAGCTCCACCATCGTCGCGACCGACCCACCGGCATAACCGCCCGAGTAATCCCGCAACACCAGTGTCGTCTCGGCGAGTTCACCCGCGCTGTCGGTCGCAGCCTGACGGCTCAGGGCGTACACGGTGAGATCTGAAGGGATCGAATCGAATCCGCAGGAATGGACGATGCGCGCGCCGCTGTCCCTCGCGCGGGCATGGCTCTGATCGATACTGCGCCTGACGAACGGCACCTCGCCGGTGAGGTCGATGTAGTCGCTGCCCGCTTCCGCGCACGCCGCCACCACCGGCAATCCGTACTTGGTGTAGGGACCAACCGCATTGAGCACCAGTCGGCTACGCGCCGCCATGGCATCCAGCGAATCGGGGGAACCGACGTCGGCGACGATCAGGGGCCAGTCGTTGGCCCTGCGGCCCAGGCTGTTCCGAATCTCCTCGAGGCGGCTTGGCGACCGGCCGGCGAGGGCGAATCGGATTCCCGACCCGGTCCTGGCGAGGTATCCGGCGGTGAGCCTCCCGACAAAGCCAGTGGCCCCAAAGATCGTCACATCGACGTCACGCCCCCGCGCACGCATGGGTGCTGACGCTACCCCTCTTTCGAGCGGCGCTCCCGATAAGCGGCAACATGCTGCCGGTTACCGCAGTTTCCGGTGTCGCAGAAGATCCGTGACCGGTTGCGGGACAGATCGATCAGCACGGCATCGCAGTCCGGGGCCGCACAAATTTTGAGCCGGCGCAGCTCCCCCGCCCGCACCACGTCGGCCAGCGACATCGCCATCTCCGCACCCATCCGCTGCGCCAGCGGGTCGTGGATGGACGCCAGGTGCAGATGCCACTCCGGCATCTCGGGGTGGCGGGTCAGCCACGGTGAGGCGCGGGTGTCGGACAGCAGCGCGTTGATCTGCGCGACGGCCTCCTCCTCGTCGCCCGCGGTTGCCCAGATCCGGCCCAATCGGCCACGCAGCGTGTGCACCGCCGAGACTTCGGCATCGTCGCGATCGCGCCGGCCGGTCCAGCCGTAGCTGTTCAGGTAGTCATCCAGTGCGGGCTGGTCGGATAGCTGGTCGCCGTCGACGCGGTCGCTGTTGACCAGAGCACATGCCGCGCGCAGCGTGAGCTCCGTGTCATGACTGAAAAGCATTTGACTCATGACTTCCTCCGGACGTAGTGTCATGACCAACAGTCATTTTACTCATTACATTCGGGGAGCACCTCATGTCGACGCTGGCCCGCGGCCGTGACCACTTCCGGCTTGGGCTGATGTTCGCCATCGCATCGGCGTTCACGTTCGGCATGTCGGGTCCCTTCGCCAAGTCGCTGATGGGCGCCGGCTGGTCACCGACGGCCGCCGTCACCGCCCGACTGGCCGGCGGCGCACTGGTGATGGCAATCTTCGCCACCGTCGTCAAGCCCGGCTGGGTCCGCGAGGCCCGCGCCCACGCCCGCACCGTGGTGGCCTACGGGCTCGTCCCGATCGCCGGCGCCCAGCTCTGCTACTACAACGCCGTCTCGCACCTGTCGGTCGGTGTGGCGCTGCTGCTCGAATACACCGCTCCCATCCTCGTCGTGGGCTGGATCTGGGGAACCACCCGGCGCCGCCCGCGCCCCATGACACTGGCCGGAGTGGCTTTGGCCATCGCCGGAATCATGTTGGTGCTCAACGTCTTCCACGGTGCCCATATCAACACTGCCGGAGTGCTGTGGGGCCTGGGCGCTGCAATCTGCGCGGCCTGCTACTTCATGATGTCCGACGAGGTCAGCGCCGACGGCAGTGGACTCAACGCGATCACCCTGGCCGCCGGCGGGTTGGTGGTCGGCGCGATCTCCGTGGCACTGCTGGGTCTGACCGGCGTGATGCCGCTGACGTTCACCGCCAACGACGCCGACGTCGCCGGATTCACGGTGCCGTGGTGGGTTCCGGTGCTGATGCTGGCCGTGGTGGCCACCGCGATCGCCTACACGCTGGGAATCAGCGGGGTGGCACGGCTGCGGCCGAGCTTCGCGTCCCTGGTCGGTCTGGGCGAGGTGCTCTTCGCCGTGCTGACGGCGTGGGTGCTGCTCGGTGAAGCGGTCACCGCGGTGCAGGCCATCGGCGGCCTGGTGGTACTGCTCGGCCTGGCGCTGGCACGTCAGGGCGACCGCAGCGCCGAGGTCACGGCAGCGACCTGGCCCGACGCCGGACCGATCGAGGAAGTCGCCGGCAGCGCCCGGGCGTGAGCCACGGCACGCCGGGCAAACGTCGGGAATGAATCAGGCCTCTCATCTGTAACATCCAGATGTGACATCTACCGCTGCGTCAAAGCGTTTCCTGCTGGCCGCCACGGCTGCCGTCCTGGCGGCGGTGTTCGCGCTGGTCAGCCCTGCCACGCTGCCGACCGCGGCGGCCGGTTGCAACGACGTGCAGGTGGTGTTCGCCCGCGGGACGGATGAGCCGGTCGGCATCGGCCGGGTCGGGCAGGCGTTCGTCAACTCGCTGCGCGGCAAGATCGGCAACCGTTCGATGGGCGTCTACGCCGTCAACTACCCGGCCAGCTACGACTTCCTGGCCGCGGCCGACGGCGCGAACGACGCCAGCGCGTTCATCCAAGGCGTGGTCAACGACTGCCCGAACACCCGCTTGGTGCTCGGTGGGTACTCGCAGGGTGCCGCGATCATCGACATCATCACCGCCGTCCCTTTCCCGGCGATCGGCTTCAACAACCCGCTGCCGCCGAACGTGCCGGACCACGTCGCCGCGGTGGCGGTCTTCGGCAACCCCACCGCCAAGGTCGGTCTGCCGCTGACCACCAGCGCCGTATACGGTGGCCGGGCGATCGACCTGTGCAATGACGGGGATCCGGTCTGCACCAGCGGCGACAACATCCCGGCCCACCGCGTCTACAACAGCGACGGATCGGCGACTCGAGCCGCCTCGTTCGTCGCCGGGCTGCTGTAGGCGACAAACGGTTTGGGCCTCTCCGCTCGGTGTGTGACTATTAGCCGATTGCTCGCGACCAAGGGGGTCTCATCAGCATGGCCAGTCCGACCATGACATCAGCCCGCAAACTTGGCGTTACCTCGATGGCTGCGCTGTCGATCCTGACGCCGATCACCCTGGCTCCGGCCGCGCGGGCCGAACCCTGCTCCGACGTCGACGTGGTCTTCGCCCGTGGCACGAGTGAGCCGGTCGGCATCGGCCGCGTCGGGCAGGCACTCGCCGATTCCCTGCAGGCCCAGCTCGGTGGCCGCTCGGTGAGCACCTACGCGGTGAATTACCCGGCCAGCTACGACTTCCTGACCGCAGCCGAAGGTGCCGCCGACGCGACCACTCACATCGCGGCCACGGCCGCCGCGTGCCCGTCGACCCGTTTCGTCCTCGGCGGCTACTCCCAGGGCGCCGCGGTGGTCGACATGCTTGTCGGGATCCCGCCGCTGGGCAACAAGGTCGGTGACATCGGCTCGGGGCCACCGCTGCCGGGCAACCTGGCCAACCGGGTCGCCGGTCTGGCGGTGTTCGGCAACCCGTCCACCAAATTCGGTATCCCCATCACCTCGGCCGGCGGGGCGTTTGCCGGCAAGGGCGTCGACTTCTGCAACGATGGTGACCCGATCTGCTCGCGCGGCCGCAATCCATTCGCGCATACCGACTACGAGAGGGGCCCTGCCCCCGAGCAGGCCGCCGGCTTCCTCGCCGGTCTGCTCTAGTCTCGCGATTTATTTGCTGTCGGCATTCTCCCCGGCTCGTCTACCATGGCTGGCATGCGCGTCAAAGCGGTGGTGAGCGTAGCGGCGGCGGTGATGTCCGTCGCCGCATCGCTGTTGTCGACGGCCGTGGCATCCGCCGCAGACTGTCCCGACGCGGAAGTCATTTTCGCGCGCGGTCGCTACGAACCGCCGGGCATCGGTCGCATCGGCCAGGCGTTCGTCGACTCGTTGCGCGGCAAGACCCCGAAAAGCGTGGGCGTGTACGAAGTCAATTACGTGGCCGACTGGAACGTCGTGCCCGGTGCCAACGACATGAGCAGGCGCATGCAGTACCTGGCGACCAACTGCCCGAACACCCGCCAGGTGCCGGGCGGCTACTCGCTGGGCGCTGCGGTCGTCGACGTCGTGTTGGGCTCGAACCGAGCGCAATTCGGCTTCAACAGCCCGCTGCCTGCCTCGGTCGCGGATCATGTTGCCGCCGTGGTGCTCTTCGGCAACGGCACCCGCAGCATCTTCGGTCCGGTGGCGGCGGCCAACAGCCCGCTTTACGGCCCGAAGACTCTCGACCAGTGCAATGTGGACGACCCGATCTGTAACGGCATCGACCCCAACACCTTGGCCGACAACTGGAACTCGCACCTGCAGGATGCTTACATCGATTCCGGCTTGGTCGATCAGGCCGCCCAATTCACCGCAGACAGGCTATAACTCATGCATATTCGGGGGAGATTGACCAGTGCGGTCGCGGTACTCGTCGCGGCCGCGGCCATGTTGCTCGGGCCATCAGCGCTGCCGAGCGGGATCGCCGGCGCGCCGCAGGCCTCGGCCGCCGGGTGTCCCGACGTCGAAGTGATCTTCGCCCGCGGCCGCCTCGAATCCCCGGGCGCGGGAATCATCGGCAATGAGTTCGTCAGCGCACTGCGATCGCGCGTCCACCGCAACATCGGCCTGTACGCGGTGAAATATCCCGCCGACAACCAGGTCGACATCGGCGCCAACGACATCAGCCAGCGCATCATCTACAACATCAACAACTGCCCGAATACCCGCCTCGTCCTCGGCGGCTACTCGCTGGGCGCGGCGGCCACCGATATGGTGCTCGCGCTCCCTATTCCGATCATGGGCTTCAAGACACTACTTCCCCCCGACGCCGGCAGCCATATCGCAGCAGTCGCCTTGTTCGGCAACGGAACCCAGTGGCTGGGCCCGATCACGAACTTCAACCCCGAGTATCAGGACCGCACCATCGAGTTGTGCCACGGCGCCGACCCGATCTGCAACCCGGCCGACCCCGACACCTGGAAGACCAACTGGCCTGATCACCTCGCCGCCGCCTACCAGAAGGCTGGAATGATCGACCAGGCAGCCGATTTCGTGGCGGGCAGGCTCTAGGGCTTGTCCAGCGTCCGCAGGTCGCGGGTGATCGTGATGCGCGCCGCCAACTCGTCGTCGGGCGGGTAGTCCACCCCCGTCAAGGTGAGGCCCCGAGCCGGCGCGGCGGCGAAGTCACTGGAGCGGGCGTTCGCGGTCAACAGCGTTGCGCACCAGTCAGGTTCGCGGCGGCCCTCCCCCACGGCCAGCAGCGCACCCACCAACGACCGGACCATCGACCAACAGAACGCGTCGGCCGTGACGTAGGCGGTCACCGCATCGCCATCGCGCGCCCAGTCCAGGCGCTGAAGGTCGCGGATTGTCGTCGCGCCGGGCCGGTGACGGCAGAACGCCGCAAAATCGTGTAACCCCACCAAATGCCGGGATGCCACCGACATGGCCTCGACGTCCAGCGGCCGCGGCCACGCCGTCACGTACCGTGCGAACTGGGGCTCGACACCATAGGGTGCCAGCGACAGCCGATACTCGTAGTGCCGGCGAAATGCCGAGAACCGGGCATCGAATTCGACTGCTGCACGGACGATTTCGCACACGCGCACATCCGGGGGCAGGAAGCGGGCCAACCGCCGCACCAGCGGCAGGAATTCGGACTCACCGGGGCGAGCATGGCGAGGATACCCGTAGGCCAGTGCATCCACCGGAACGTCTAGATGGGCCACCTGGCCGGTGGCGTGCACACCGGTGTCGGTTCGACCGGCTCCGAACACCCGCAAGGGAGTCCGGAACACGGTCGAGAAGGCTTCTTCGAGAACACCAGCGACCGTGCGGAACCCGTCCTGCGCCGCCCACCCGGTGAACTCGGTGCCGTCGTAAGCGATATCGAGCCGAAGACGAACAAACCCGCCACCGTTGGCGGTGACGGGCTCGCTCGTACTCACAGCGTCAGGACTTGTCAGCGTCCGAATCCTCGGCGGGTTCTTCAGCGGCCTCGGCGGTCTGCGCGTCGGCGATCGCCGAATCTTCGGCCTTGATCTCCTCCACGGAGTCCTCGGCGTCCGGACCGACAGCTTCTTCGGGCTCCACCGCCGCCTGCGGTGCGGCAGCAGCCGCCACCGGCGCGGCCGAACTGCTCGATCCACTGTCCTCACCGGAGCGGCTCCGGCGAGCCCGGTTGGCCTCCGAGGTCACCGTCTTCTCCCGCACCAGCTCGATGACCGCCATGGGGGCGTTGTCGCCCTTGCGCGGCTCGACCTTGATGATGCGGGTGTAGCCGCCGTTGCGGTCGGCGAAGAACGGCGCGATCTCGGCGAAGAGAGCGTGCACTACGTCCTTGTCGCGGATCTTCTTCATCACTTCACGCCGGTTGTGCAGCGCACCCTTCTTGGCGTGGGTGATGAGCTTCTCCGCGTACGGACGCAACGCCCGCGCCTTGGGCTCGGTGGTTTTGATCCGGCCGTGCTCGAAGAGCGACGTGGCCAGGTTGGCCAGAATCGCCTTCTGGTGCGAGGACGACCCGCCGAGGCGAGGACCCTTGGTGGGCTTGGGCATTGCTACTCCTTATCGGGGCCGGTCCCCGTATCAGGTAGGACCGGGACGGTTCTCTTTCGAGATGGTTGTTAGAGCTCTTCGGTTTCGGTGAAGTCCTGCTCAGCGTCCAGGTCGTAACCCGCATCGCTGTTCCAGGTGCCGGTGGCGACGTCATAACCGGCAACCTCAGACGGATCGAAGGTGGCCGGGCTGTCCTTGAGCGACAGACCAAGCTGGTGCAGCTTGATCTTGACCTCGTCGATCGACTTCTGGCCGAAGTTCCGGATGTCCAGCAGATCGGACTCCGTGCGGGCGACCAGTTCGCCAACGGTGTGCACACCCTCGCGCTTGAGGCAGTTGTACGAACGCACGGTCAGGTCCAGGTCGTCGATCGGCAGCGCGAACGCAGCGATGTGATCCGCCTCGGCAGGCGACGGGCCGATCTCGATGCCCTCGGCTTCGACGTTGAGTTCCCGTGCCAGACCGAACAATTCGACCAGCGTCTTGCCGGCCGATGCCAGGGCGTCACGCGGGCTGATCGAGTTCTTGGTCTCGACGTCCAGGATCAACTTGTCGAAGTCGGTGCGCTGCTCGACGCGGGTGGCCTCCACCTTGTAGGTGACCTTCAGCACCGGCGAGTAGATGGAATCGACCGGGATACGGCCGATTTCAGCACCCGACGCCTTATTCTGCACGGCAGGCACATAGCCACGGCCACGCTCGACGACGAGCTCGACCTCGAGCTTGCCCTTGTCGTTCAGCGTCGCGATGTGCATGTCGGGGTTGTGAACCGTGACGCCGGCGGGCGGCACGATGTCACCGGCGGTCACCTCACCGGGACCCTGCTTGCGCAGGTACATGGTGACCGGCTCGTCCTCCTCGGACGACACGACCAGGCCCTTGAGGTTCAGGATGATGTCGGTGACGTCTTCCTTCACACCGGGGACGGTGGTGAACTCGTGCAACACACCGTCGATGCGGATGCTCGTCACGGCCGCGCCGGGGATCGACGACAGCAGCGTACGGCGCAGCGAATTGCCAAGGGTGTAACCGAATCCCGGCTCCAGCGGTTCGATGACGAACTGGGACCGGTCCTCGGCGATGACCTCTTCGCTCAGTGTGGGTCGCTGAGAAATCAGCATGGTGTTTTACAACTCCTTCTCGGCACCCGCTATTTGATGCCGTTAGGTGATCCGCGGAACGGTTGCCCGCGGATGTCTTCTTACTTCGAGTAGAACTCGACGATGAGCTGCTCGGCGAGCGGCACCTGGATCTGCGCGCGCTCCGGAAGCTGGTGCACGAGGATCCGCTGACGCTCGCCCACGACCTGCAGCCAGGACGGGATCGGACGGTCACCCGCGGTCTGGCGTGACAGCTCGAACGGGAAGGTGTTCAGCGACTTGTCCTTGATGTCGATGATGTCGTACTGCGACACCCGGTAGCTCGGGATGTTCACCTTGACACCATTGACGGTGAAGTGGCCGTGGCTGACGAGCTGACGGGCCATCCGGCGGGTACGCGCCAGGCCGGCGCGGTACACGACGTTGTCCAGTCGAGTCTCCAGGATCTGCAGCAGGTTCTCGCCGGTCTTGCCCGACGACCGGTTGGCCTCTTCGTAGTACTTGCGGAACTGCTTCTCCATCACGCCGTAGGTGAAGCGAGCCTTCTGCTTCTCCTGCAGCTGCTGACGGTATTCGCTCTCCTTGATCCGCGCGCGGCCGTGCTGGCCGGGCGGGTAGGGGCGCTTCTCGAACGACTGATCGCCGCCGACCAGGTCGACGCCGAGGCGGCGCGACTTGCGGGTTGCGGGTCCGGTATAACGAGCCATTGTTCAGATCCTCCCTAGACCCGGCGCCGCTTGGGCGGACGGCAGCCGTTGTGGGGCTGCGGAGTGACGTCAGAAATTGCGCCGACCTCGAGGCCGGCAGCCTGCAGCGAGCGGATCGCCGTCTCGCGGCCCGAACCCGGGCCCTTCACGAACACGTCGACCTTCTTCACGCCGTGCTCCTGCGCCTTGCGGGCAGCGTTCTCAGCGGCGAGCTGCGCGGCGAACGGGGTCGACTTGCGCGAACCCTTGAAGCCGACGTGGCCCGACGAAGCCCAGGCGATGACGTTGCCCTGGGGATCGGTGATCGAGACGATCGTGTTGTTGAACGTGCTCTTGATGTGAGCGGCGCCGTGCGGGACGTTCTTCTTTTCCCTGCGACGGGTCTTCTGACCCTTCTTGGCGCCGGTGCCCTTCTTTGCCTGTGCCATCCGGGATTACCTGGCCTTCTTCTTGCCGGCGATGGTGCGCTTGGGGCCCTTGCGGGTACGCGCATTGGTCTTGGTCCGCTGGCCGCGCACCGGCAGGCCACGGCGGTGCCGCAGGCCCTGGTAGCAACCGATCTCGATCTTGCGGCGAATGTCGGCCTGAACCTCGCGGCGCAGGTCACCCTCGACCTTGAGGTTGCCTTCGATGTATTCGCGCAGCTGGGAAACCTGATCATCGGTCAGGTCCTTGGTGCGGAGGTCCCGGCTGATGCCGGTGCCGTCCAGGATTTCCTGGGAACGGGTACGGCCAACGCCGTAAATATAGGTCAGCGCGATCTCCATGCGCTTGTCGCGCGGGAGATCAACGCCCATGAGACGTGCCATCAGGCAGTGATTCCTTCTCTTTGCGGAGGTCTGTTCCCAGTCCATTCCCTTCGCCCGAGAATCAAACTCGAGTTGGGTGCCCGGCCTCCGTGCCGGGCGTGGCTGAACGGCGTTCCGTTCAGTGGTACTGGGAGGTCTGCATTCAGTTGTGGGTGGTGCTTGCGCGGGGTCTAGCCTTGCCGCTGCTTGTGGCGCGGATCAGAGCAGATCACCATGACCCGCCCATGCCGGCGGATCACCCTGCACTTGTCGCAGATCGGCTTGACGCTCGGGTTCACCTTCACGGCTGTTCGATCCTTCTAGCTAGTTCTCGTCGGTTGTCTTGAATGCTGGTTCGCGGTCGAGGCGGCCGAGCTACTTGTATCGGTACACAATGCGCCCGCGGGTCAGGTCGTAGGGAGACAACTCCACCACCACCCGGTCCTCGGGGAGGATGCGGATGTAGTGCTGCCGCATCTTGCCGCTGATGTGAGCGAGTACCTTATGTCCGTTCTCCAACTCAATGCGAAACATCGCATTGGGCAGGGGCTCGACCACGCGGCCCTCGACCTCGATGGCACCGTCTTTCTTAGCCATGTCCTCTTCGATCCTGCTTTCTCGGTTTGGGGCAGCCTCCACCCCGACTGCAAAACGTGAGCCGGGAGCAGGAAAATTCCAGAAGTTCCAGACAGGGCACGCAAGAGTCGGCGCGGATACCGCACCTTGGTCCACGATACCCGCTTGGCGGCGGTACTCCAAAACGCGCCGCAGCCGTGCTGACCTCACCTTAATCTCTGGGCGAACACGATGCGACGACGACGTCGCAGTGCGAAGTTCACCCTGATAAGCACTGGACATCGGGCGCATACTTGACCGTGATGACTGGACCCGCCCCCCAGCCCCGCAAACCCGTAATCCTCACCGTGGACGACGACCCGGCTGTGTCGCGTGCTGTCGCGCGCGACCTTCGCCGCCATTACGGCGAGCGATACCGGATCGTCCGCGCAGAATCCGGGCTCGACGCGCTGGAAACGATCAACGAACTCAAGCTCCGCGGCGAGACCGTCGCGGTGTTCGTCGCCGACTACCGCATGCCACAGATGAGCGGCATCCAATTTCTCGAAGAGGCGATGGACGTCTACCCGATGGCTCGCCGGGTTCTGCTGACGGCGTACGCCGATACGCACGCCGCGATCGACGCCATCAACGTCGTCGACCTGGACCATTACCTGCTCAAGCCGTGGGATCCGCCAGAGGAAAAGCTCTACCCGGTGATCGACGCGCTGCTGGAGGCCTGGCATGCCACCGGTGATCGCGCCATCCCGCACACCAAGGTGATCGGCCACCGGTGGAGCCAACGGTCGTGGGAGGTCCGTCAGTTCCTGGCCCGCAACCTGCACTCGTTCCGCGCGTTCAACGCCGACGAGCCCAAGGGCAAGCAGCTGCTCGACGCCGGTGGGCTCGACGATTTCCAGCTGCCGGTGGTCATCAGCGAGCAGGGCCAGATTCTGGTCGACCCGACTGACGCAGAGCTGGCCGCGATGCTGGGATTGTCGACCAGCCCGTCGCTGGAGATGTACGACCTCGTCGTCATCGGCGGTGGGCCTGCCGGTCTCGCGGCGGCGGTGTACGGCGCCTCCGAAGGACTCAAGACGGTGCTGATCGAGGAGACGACCACCGGCGGGCAGGCCGGCCGCAGCTCTCGGATCGAGAACTACCTCGGCTTCCCCACCGGTGTCTCCGGTGCCGAACTGACCACGTCGGCGCGCCGGCAGGCCGAGCGGTTCGGCGCCGAGGTGATCACCACCCGCAGGGCGATCAAGCTATCCGCCGGTGAAACGGGCACCGCACGCACCATCGAGTTCGAGGACGGCAGCACCATCGCCGCCCGCGCGGTGATCCTGTCGACCGGCGTGGCGTACCGCCAGCTGCAGGTCACCGGCTGTTGGGACAACCCCGACGATCCCGCGTGCAACTACGTCGGGCGCGGCGTCTATTACGGCGCCTCGGTGTCCGACGCCTCCGAGTGCCGCGGCGAGGACGTCTACATCGTGGGCGGAGCCAACTCGGCCGGGCAGGCGGCGATGTTCATGTCCCGTGAGGCGCACTCGGTCACCATGCTGGTGCGCGGTCCGTCGCTGGAAGCGTCGATGTCGCACTACCTGATCCAGCAGATCGAGAAGAACCCCACGATCTCGGTGCGCACCTGCACCCAAGTGGTGGACACCCTCGGTGAGGACGACCACCTGACCGGCCTGATCCTGGAGGACCGGCAGACCGGCCGGCGAGAGACCGTCGAAGCGAGCCGGATGTGCTGCTTCATCGGCGCCGAACCCCGCACCGACTGGCTCAAGGAGGTCGTCGCCGTCGACGACCACGGTTTCATCCTGGCCGGACCAGACCTGCTCAACGTCGCCGGATGGACTCTGGACCGCCCGCCGCACCACCTGGAAACAAGTGTGCCCGGTGTGTTTGTTGCAGGAGACGTGCGCTCCGAGTCCGCGAAACGGGTGGCGGCCGCCGTCGGCGAAGGGTCGATGGCGGTAATGCTGGTGCACCGGTATTTGGCGGAGGCCTAGAAAGGGCGTAGCGAGATGGGCCAGAACTGCATGCCCGACGAACTCAGGACACTGTTCCTGTTCGAGAAGCTTTCCACCGAACAGCTGGAGACGCTGTGCCAGAACGGCCACATCGCGACGTTTGAGCCCGGCCCGGTGGTTGTCGAGGGGGAGCCGGCCACGTGCTTCTACGTGTTGCTCGACGGTGAGCTGGTGATGTCCAAACGCTCCGGCGGGGTCGACGTCGAGACGACCCGCACGTCGCAGCGCGGCGTGTACTGCGGCGCCTGGTCGGCCTACATCCCCAACGAGGAGCAGGTGTACCAGGCCTCGGTGCGCGTGACGAGGCCGTCGCGGTTCTTCGTGCTCGACGCCGAGGCGTTCGCGCAGTTCATGAAGACCGAGTTCCCGATGGCCGTGCATCTGCTCGAGGGCCACATGGTCGGCGGCCGACGGCAGAGCCAGATCATCGGCCAGCGTCAGAAGCTGCTGGCACTGGGCACCATCACCGCCGGCCTGACCCATCAACTCAACAACCCGGCGGCCGCCACCGCCCGGGCCGTGGCCGATCTGCGCGAGGGCGTCGGCAAGATGCGCTACAAGCTGTCCATGTTGGCCGATGGCAAGTTCAGCCCCGAAGCCTTGCGGACACTTGTTCAACTTCAGGACGAGGTAGCCGAACAGGTCGCTAAATCCAAAGTGCAGGAACTGACCGCGCTGGAGACCTCCGACCGCGAGGACCAGATCGGCGACTGGCTGGAAGATCACGGCATCGTCAGCGCCTGGGATTACGCCCCGACATTCGTCGAAGCCGGTCTGGACGTCGACTGGCTGGAGCGCATCGAGGCGTCCATCGACGCGGTCGATTGTTCGGCCACCATGCAGAGCGCGATCGGGTGGCTGAAGTACACCATCGACACCGAGCTGCGGATGAACGAGATCGCCGACGCAAGCGAGCGCATCTCGGGACTGCTCGCCGGCGCCAAGAAGTACTCCCAGATGGACCGCGCCGAATACCAGGTCGCCAATGTCCATGAGCTGCTGCACAGCACGCTGAAAACCCTCTTCGGCGACAAGGTCGGTCCGGACAAGCCCATCAAGCTGGTCAAGGAGTGGGACAAATCGTTGCCCGAAATCGCTTGTTACCCAGGCGGTTTGAACGAGGTATGGGACGTCATCATCAACAACGCCATCCAGGCGATGAAGGGTCGGGGCACGCTGACGATCCGGACCGCCCGCCAGGGCGACGATCAGATCCGGGTCGAGATCTGCGACGACGGCCCGGGCATTCCGGAAGAGATCATCGACCGGATCTTCACCGCGTTCTTCACCACGAAGCCTTTCGGGGAGGGCGACGGGCTCGGCCTGGACCTGGCACGCCGGATCATCGTCGAGAAACATCAGGGCGACATCCGAGTGGAGTCGCAACCGGGCAACACCCGCTTCACCATCCTGTTGCCGCTGGTGGCGTCCGCACCGGTCGCGGCGACTCCCGGTGAACTTTCTGCCGCTGCGGAATAGCGGGCGTTCGGGCCCGGGTTGTAGCCGCCATGAGCGCCAAGCCCGATCTCGGCACGTTCGCGTCGTTCGGCATGGGTGTGACCCCCGAGGATGCCGCCGCCATCGAAGCGCTGGGTTACGGCGCCGTGTGGGTGGCCGGCTCGCCGCCCGCTGAGCTGGACTGGGTCGAACCTGCGCTGGCGCAGACCCGCACGCTGAAGCTTGCCACCGGCATCGTCAACATCTGGACAGCCCGGCCCGAGCCGGTGGCTGCTTCGTTTCATCGCATCGAGAACTCCTACCCCGGCCGGTTTCTGCTGGGTCTCGGCGTGGGGCACCCCGAGGCCGATGCCCAATTCACCAAGCCCATCACCGCCCTCAACGCCTACCTCGACGTACTCGACGACCACGGTGTTCCGCACGAGCGGCGCGCGCTCGCCGCGCTGGGCCCGCAGGTCCTGAAGTTGTCGGCGCGCCGCAGTGCCGGCGCCCACCCCGTGCTCGTCACCCCCGAGCACACCGCCCAGGCTCGTGAGCTCATCGGGCCCGACGCGTTCCTGGCACCCGCGGTGCCCGTCGTTCCGACCACCGACGTCGAGCAGGCCCGGGCCGTCGGCCGCAAGACCCTCGAGCTTTATCTCGGGCTCAGCAATTACCTCAACAACTGGAAGCGGCTGGGCTTCACTGATGAAGACATCGCCCGCCCCGGCAGCGACCGGCTCGTCGACGCCCTGATCGTCTACGGCGACCCCGAGAGGATTGCATCCCGGCTCCAAGAGCACATCGACGCCGGCGCCGACCACGTCCCGATCCAGCTGCTCACCTCACCGGCCAAGGTCCTACCCACCTTGGCGGACCTCGCCGGCCCACTCGGGCTGGGTTGAACCACAGAGAAGGAAGATCGATGACAGACAAGCCGGATCTGGGCAAGTTCGGGTCGTTCGGCCGTGGGGTCACCCCGGCGCAGGCTGCGGAAATCGAAGCGCTGGGCTATGGCGCGGTCTGGGTCGGCGGGTCGCCGCCGGCCGAATTGAGTTGGGTGGAGCCTATTTTGGCGAACACCACCCGATTGAAGGTCGCTACCGGGATCGTCAACATCTGGACCGCGGCCGCGGGTCCGGTGGCCGAATCGTTCCACCGCATCGAGAAGGCCTACCCCGGCCGGTTCATCCTCGGCATCGGGGTCGGACATCCCGAGGCGCACCAGGAATACCAGAAACCGATCGACGCGCTGCGCGGCTATCTCGACAAGCTCGACGAATACGGCGTGCCCAAGAGCCAGCGGGTGGTCGCCGCGCTCGGCCCGCAGGTCCTCAAGCTGTCCGCTGCCCGCGCCGCCGGCGCACACCCCTACCTCACCACGCCCGAGCACACCACCGAAGCGCGCCAACTGATCGGCCCCGAGGCGTTCCTGGCGCCCGAGCACAAGGTGGTGCTGACCACCGACGCAGAGCGGGCGCGAGAGGTCGGCCGGAAAGCTCTGGACATTTACCTCAATCTGCAGAACTACCTCAACAGCTGGAAACGGTTGGGCTTCACCGACGAAGACGTGGCCAAGCCCGGCAGCGACCGCCTGGTCGACGCGCTGGTGGCCTATGGCACGCCGGAGGCGATCGCGGCCCGGCTGAACCAGCACCTCGAGGCCGGCGCCGACCACGTGCCCGTCCAGGTACTGACGTCGTCTGACAAGCTGGTGGATGCACTGGCCGCGCTGGCCGGCCCGCTGGGGCTCAACCAACCGTAACGAGGGGGACTCGTGACCAATCCGTCGCTGCTCAAGCCAAATCTCGGCCGCTATGGGGTGTGGACCGGTGGACCGGTCAAGCCAGACCAGGCGAAAGAGATCGAGCGGCTCGGCTACGGCGCGGTGTGGGTGGGCGGCTCGCCGGCCGCGGACCTGTCGTTCGTCGAGCCGATCCTTGAGCAGACCGAGACCCTGTCGGTCGCGACCGGAATCGTCAATATCTGGAGCGCTCCGGCCGACGAGGTTGCCGAGTCCTACCACCGCATCGAAAAGGCTTACCCCGGAAGGTTTTTGCTCGGTGTGGGCGTCGGGCATCCCGAGCACACTCAGGAGTACACCAAGCCCTACGAGGCGCTGGTGAATTACCTCGACCGGCTCGACGACAAGCATGTCCCGACCAGCCGCCGGGTGATCGCCGCGCTGGGACCCAAGGTGTTGCAGCTGGCCGCACAGCGCAGCGCCGGAGCGCACCCGTACCTGACCACCCCCGAGCACACCGGGCAGGCCCGCAATCTCATCGGCCCGACGGTGTTCCTCGCGCCCGAGCACAAGGTGGTGCTCAGTTCCGACGCCGACGAAGCCCGCGAGCTCGGCCGGGACAGCGTCGGCTTCTATCTGAAGCTGAGCAACTACGTGAACAACTGGAAACGGTTGGGGTTCACCGACGCCGACGTCCAAGAACCCGGCAGCGACAGGCTGATTGACGAAGTCGTCGCCCACGGTACGGCCGAGGCGATCGCCGCGCGGCTGGCCGAACACCTCGATGACGGCGCCGACCACGTGGCGATCCAGGTGCTCGGCGGGTGGGACAAACTTCTGCCGACGTTGACCGAGCTGGCCGGGCCGCTGGGGCTGACCGCGAAAGGGTGACGGCTCCGGCCGCCCGTTAGGGTGGGCGTCATGCGGCTGTTGGTGACAGGCGGCGCCGGATTCATCGGTGCCAATTTCGTCCACAGCACGGTGCAGGAACGGCCAAGGGTGTCGGTGACGGTTCTCGACGCGCTCACCTATGCGGGAAGCCGTGACTCACTGCGGTCCGTTCAGGACCGGATCCGACTGGTCGAAGGCGACCTGACCGACGAGCCGCTGGTGGACAAGCTGGTCGCCGAGTCCGACGCCGTCGTGCACTTCGCCGCCGAAACCCACGTGGACAACGCCCTGGCCGGACCGGAGCCGTTCGTGCGCAGCAACGTCATCGGCACGTTCGCGGTGCTGGAAGCCGTTCGCCGGCACGGAGTGCGCCTGCACCACGTCTCCACCGACGAGGTGTACGGCGACCTGCCCCTGCACGGCGGCGAGCGATTCACCGCGGGGACTCCATTCAACCCGTCGAGCCCCTATTCGGCGACCAAGGCCTCGGCCGACCTGTTGGTGCGCGCCTGGGTGCGGTCCTATGGTGTGCGCGCGACGATCTCCAACTGCTCCAACAACTATGGGCCGTACCAGCACATCGAGAAATTCATCCCCCGCCAGATCACCAACATCCTGACTGGCCGCCGGCCCAAGCTCTACGGGGCCGGCGCCAACGTCCGCGACTGGATTCACGTCGAGGACCACAACAGCGCGGTCTGGCGCATCCTGGAAAAGGGGGTGGGCGGAACGACCTATCTCATCGGCGCCGAGGGTGAACGGGACAACCTGTCCGTGCTCCGGTTGATCTTGCAGTTGATGGGCCACGACGCCGACGATTACGAGCACGTCCCCGATCGCGTCGGTCACGACCTCCGGTATGCCATCGACGCGAGTGTGCTACGCAGCGAGCTCGGATGGGCGCCGAAGCACACCGATCTGACCGAGGGGCTGACGAGCACCATCGCGTGGTATCGCGACAACCAGTGGTGGTGGGGTCCACTCAAAGACCAGGTCGAGGCAGGCTACGCCGAACGTGGTCAGTGACAACAGCTTCCGCGAACAGACACACAATCGCATCAGGACCGCCGCTGGAACGCGATTCTGTGTCCGCTCGCGAGCGAAAGCTGAGCGAATCGCTGACGCGCGGCCGCACCGCGAACTATGGTGAGAAGCATCAGGGCGAAGGAGATGATCTGTCATGAATGAGCCCAAACACACCGGTGGCTGTACTTGTCGCTGCAACGCCTGCGACGGCGGCCATCACTGTCACAACATCGGCAGCGGTTGCAAGGTCAAGCTTTAATTCCAGAGGCGTCGCCACCGAAATTACGGTGGCGGCGCCTCTATTTCTTCGGCGTTTCCCTGCCTCCTTCCCGGGTATCGAACCTGGACACATTGAGGGAGGGACACCGATGACAACGAACCGGCTTTGCCTCGGTCAACGCGGCGATACTGGGTTGATTTTTGGTATTGACGGGTAAGCAGACCTCCATGGAGACAGCGGGTTCCGGCAGACTCCAGCGGCCGCGCGTCGGCCTGCTGGCAGTACAGGCAGCCGCGGTGCTTGTCGCCGCGGTGTTCTTGGCCGTCGCCATCGCCGGCTTCATTCCCGGCCTCACCTCCCACCTGGACCAGCTGCGCTGGTCGCACGGCTCGCACTCCGCGCTGTTCGGTGTCTTCGAGGTCTCGGTGGTGCACAATCTGCTGCACCTCGCGTTCGGTGTCGCCGGCCTGCTCCTCGCCCGCACGTTCGCCCGCGCGCGGGCCTACCTGATCGGTGGCGGGGCCATCTATCTCGGACTGTGGGTCTACGGCCTTCTGATCGACCTGGCCGGACCACGAAACCTGCTGCCGCTCAACAATGCCGACAATTGGCTGCACTTCGCGATCGGTGTTGTGATGACGCTGCTGGGCCTCACGCTCGCCGGCACCAAGACCCCCACCGGCGCCGACGGAGAGCCGCTGGTGCTACCGGAGGACGAGGACTGAGCAGCACTCAGGCGATCGACAGCGCGATCCCGTCGAGGATGTCGTGCTCGCTGACGATCAGTTCGTCGATCCCCGCCCGCTGGCCCAACGCATAGGCCAACTCCTCGACGACGATCGAACCGCCGCCGATGACGTCGACACGGCCCTCGTGCATCGGCCCCAGCGCTGCACGCTGCTTGCGGGTCATCGCGACAAGCTGGTCGCAGACCGCCAGCAGATCCGGGAAACCGACCCGCGAGAGATGGATCGCCTCCGGGTCGTAGCTTGTCAAGTGCTGGGCCAGCGCGGCGATGGTGGTAAAGGTGCCCGCCACCCCGACCCACGTCTTGGCCTGATCCACCGGCACGACTCGCAGCGCCTGGCCGAGCCGTTCCCGCACCACGTCACGCGCGGCGGCCACCTCGGCCGCGGTCGGCGGATCGGAGTGCAGGCAGCGCTCGGTGAGCCGCACGCAGCCGATGTCGGCCGAGAAGCTGGCCTGTACACCGCCCGCCTCATTTCCCAACACCACCTCCGTCGAGCCGCCACCGAGGTCGACCACCACGAAGGGTGCTGCGGCACTGTCGAGTTCACCCACCGCACCGTTGAAGGACAGCTCGGCTTCCTCCTGACCCGTGATCACTTCGGCGATCGCACCGGGCACCACCGGGTCCAGCACTTCGGCGGTCATCGCGAAGAACTGATCGCGGTTGGCCGCATCCCGCGTCGCCGACGTCGCCACCATCCGCACCTTGCCGACGTCGAACTGCTTCAGCAGCGCGGCGTAGTCGGCCAGCGCGGCCTGCGTGCGGGCCAGCGCATCCGGGGCGAATTGTCCGGTGGCGTCGACGCCCTGGCCCAGCCTCACAATGCGCATCTCCCGGTGCACATCATGGAGGCGCCCCCCGGCCAGGTCGGCGATCAGCAGCCGGATCGAGTTGGTGCCGCAGTCGATGGCCGCAACCCGGTTCGTCTCTACGATGATGTCCACTCCTCTTTGTCGAGAACTCCCGCCATCAGCGGCTCGGCGGCCAGCACTGCCAACGCTTCGTCGCCAAATGGGTTGACACCACGGCCTTTTGCCAGCGAATGCGCGATCACCACGTGCAGGCACTTCACCCGGTCGGGCATCCCGCCCCCGGTGAACGTCGTACCCAACGGCTCGATCGCGTCACGCTCGGCCAGATACGACTCGTGGGCCCGTTGGTAAGCCGCGGCGAGCTCGGGGTCCTGCTGCAGCCGCTCGCTCATCTCACGCATCAGCCCTTCGGACTCCAGGCGGCTCGCAGCGGCGGTCAACGCCGGATGCGTCAGGTAGTACAGCGTCGGGAACGGCGTCCCGTCCGGTAGCCGGGGTGTCGTCTTCACAACTGCCGGTTCACCATTGGGGCATCGGTAGGCGATCTCCAGTACGCCGCGCGGCTCCCGCCCGAGTTGCCGCGCCACCGCGTCGAGATCGGCGGGGTCAACCACCGGGCGCCGGGGGTGGAACGGGAGCAGGTTCCGGCGGCGGCAGCCCGGGATCCGCAGCCGGGACCGGTGGCGGACCATGCGGGGTGTCAGCGATGGTGTGCCACAGCGAGGTGTACCAGGGATCGTTGCTGCGCACCGGAGCGGCCTGCGGGCCGGTGTCGGGCGCGACGACGGCACCGGCGGGCAATTGCACCTGATACGGAATATCGCCGGGCATCACGAAGCCCAGCCGCTCGCGCGCCTGGGCGGCGATGTACACCGGATCCCCCAGCTTCGCTTTCTGTGACTCCAGATCGGCAATCTGCTTGCGCATTGCGGCTTCTGACGCGGCGAGCTGCTTCATCTCGGTGCGCTGCGCGAAATAGGTGCGTACCGGCCCGGCGATGGTCAATGTCAGCACACAGACCACCGCCGCCAGAATGGCTGCGCGGCGTGCGGTGAAGCCGAGTCGCTGCTCGCTCTGCTGCTCGACAGATGCGGCGATCGCTCGGCGGACCGGTTCGGTGACGCTGTGGCCTCTGCCCGTCGTCGCCGGCCCGGCGGCTCCGACCGCCTCCGGTTTGGCTTTGCCTTCGGTGGGCCGGGCTTCCCGCTTGGCTGCAGGCGAAGTGCGCGAGCGGACCCGACCCGACACCCCCGGCCGGGAGGCCGGGGTACGTCGCTTCGAATCGGGCCGCTTGCTTTCCGCCACAGTCTCTTTCAGGTCCCTTGCGGACTTATTCGCCGACCACGAACCGCGGGAAGGCCAGATCGCCGGCGTAGCGCGCGGCGTCGCCGAGCGCCTCCTCGATGCGCAGCAGCTGGTTGTACTTGGCCACCCGCTCGCTGCGTGCCGGTGCACCGGTCTTGATCTGACCGCTGCTGACGGCCACCGCCAGATCGGCGATGGTGGTGTCTTCGGTCTCGCCGCTGCGATGGCTCATCATCGTGCGGTAGCCACTGTTGTGGGCCAGCGCGACCGCGTCGAGCGTCTCGGTGAGCGTGCCGATCTGGTTGACCTTCACCAACAATGCGTTGGCCGCGCCCCGCTCGATACCGTCCTCGAGCCGTTCGGGGTTGGTGACGAACAGATCGTCGCCGACCAGCTGCACCCGCTCGCCGATCGCGGTCGTGAGGTCGACCCAGCCGTCCCAGTCGTCCTCGGACAGCGGATCCTCGATCGAGACCAGCGCGTAGGAATCCAGCAGCTCGGCGTAGAACTGGCCCATCTGCTCGGCCGTGCGGACCTCGTTCTCGAACGCGTAACCCTTACCGGCGGTGAAGAATTCGGTCGCCGCCACATCGAGCGCCAGTGCGACATCGGTGCCGAGCGTGAAGCCGGCCGACTCGATGGCCGTGCCGATCAGATCGAGCGCCGCCTTGGTTCCTGCGACGTCAGGCGCGAAGCCGCCCTCGTCGCCCAGCCCGGTGGACAGGCCTTGCTTCTTGAGCACCGCCTTCAGCGAGTGATAGACCTCCGCACCCCAGCGCAGCGCCTCCCTGAAGCTGGGCGCACCGATCGGCGCGACCATGAACTCCTGCACATCGACACCGGTGTCGGCGTGTGCGCCACCGTTGAGGATGTTCATCATCGGCACCGGCAGGATGTGCGCGTTCGGGCCGCCCAGGTAGCGGAAGAGAGGCAGAGCCGCACTGTCGGCGGCGGCCTTGGCCACCGCGAGGGACACGCCGAGGATCGCGTTGGCGCCCAGCCGCGACTTGTCGGGGGTGCCGTCCAAGTCGAGCAGCGCCTGGTCGACGAGACGCTGGTCGTCGGCCGACAGCCCGATGACCGCAGGGGCGATCTCATCGAGCACCGCCTCGACGGCCTTCTCCACACCCTTGCCGCCGTAGCGAGCCGCGCCGTCACGGAGTTCGACGGCCTCGTGCTCGCCGGTCGACGCACCCGACGGGACGGCGGCACGCGCGAAGGTGCCGTCGATCAGGGCCACCTCGACCTCGACGGTCGGGTTGCCGCGGGAGTCGAGGATCTCGCGGGCCGCGACCTGCTCGATGATGGGCACTGGCTGTCTCCTTGTGTCGTGGTGTGCGACGAATAGCCTAGATGGTCACCTGCGCGGAGGCCTCTTAGAGCTGCGGTCAGAGCGCGTGCCCCTGGGCGTACGCCGTCGCCCAGTCGCGCACGGTTCGGGCGTACTGGTCGGAGTGGTTGTAGGCGTGCAGTGCGTTCATCCAGCCGCGTGGCGAGGCCAGGTCCTTGCCGCGGAAGCACAGGTAGCCCGCCGCCGACAGCGCCGCGTCGTCGATGTTGTCCGGGCTGATCACCCCGTCGTTGTTGGCGTCGACGCCATACAGCCGCCATGTCTCCGGGATGAACTGCATCGGCCCCATCGCCCGGGCATAGATCGGCTCGTCATTGCCCAGGGTCTGCTCGTCGTCGATGATCTCGAGGTTGCCGTTGGTCCCGTCGAGATGCACCCCCCTTATCGGCGGGCTGACGTCACCGTTGGGTGCGATGATCGCGTCGCGGTAGGTGCCGTGGTGGCTTTCGACCATGCCGATGCCGGCCAGTGTCGTCCAGGCCAGATGGCACTTGGGGTTTTCCACCTCCGCCACCCGCGCGGCGTAGGCATAGGCCTCGAGCGACGTTATCGGCATACCGAGTGCGGGTGCCCGCTGCGCAGCCCACTCGTGCAGCTGATCGGCCGGCCGGCCCTTGGCGTGGGTGTCGACCGCAGGCACCGGATCGCCCGACGGCGGGGGGACCCCATCCGGAATCGGCGTACCCAGCTGCCAGGAGCAACTTGCCGCCAGCAACATGGCCGCCGCCGCAACGACGGCGACAGGACGCAGCCAACGCGTTGACGACACAGCACTCCTCGGCCTCAATATTCTTGTTCATCGTCCCATGGCCGCCGTGTCGTTAGTCCCTACCGGCGAACCCGACGGGGCGGTAATTTGGTTACCTCACGTCTGTTAAGGTGAGCCGATCCTTGGTTTGGTAAGCCTTGCTTGAGCAGGCAAGGAAATGCAGTTAGTTAGGACTCGCCGATGACCGACCTGGCGGCTATCGCAATGGACCTCTCGAGGGGCATCCACACCACAGTCAGCGCTGCCGCCCCGAATGTCGGCGCGCAACTCTTCGGCAGCGGGCTGATCGGCGTGCGCGAAGGTCTGGAGGCCGGGATCATCGTCATGGTCCTGACCGCGTTCCTGGTGAAATCCGATCGTCGTGACGCCCTGAAGTGGGTGTGGCTCGGTGTCGGCGCGGCCGTCCTGATGACAGTGGGCGTGTTCGTCACGATCCAGTACAGCGCGTACACGGTCGACAACCTGGCAGCCGAGGCCATCGCCGGAGTGGCGTCCCTGGTGGCCGTCGTGATCGTCACCTCGATGGTGCTGTGGATGCGCAAGGCGTCGGCCAGCATGTCCGGTGAACTGCGGGCAGGAATGACGAAGGCGCTCGAAACAGGTGCGCTTGCGGTGTTCTCCCTGTCTTTTCTGGCGGTGGGCCGCGAGGGCTTCGAGACGGCGCTGTTCATGGTGGGCTACGCCGAGGCCGAGACCGCGTGGCCGCTGCTGGGTCTGTTCATCGGTGTGCTGGTGGCCGCCGCGATCGCCTGGGGCATGTACGCCGGCGCCGTCCGGATCAACCTGGCCAAATTCTTCTCCTACACCGGCGTGTTCCTGATCCTTGTGGCGGCGGGCGTCCTGTCCTACGGCGTCGGGGCTCTGCAGACCGTGGGCTGGGTGCCCGGACTCGGCAACAAGGCCTTCGACATCAGCGCCGCGTTCAACTGGTCTGCCTGGTACGGCGAAATCGTCCAGGGCGTCTTCAATGTCACCCCCACCCCGACGGTGCTGCAGCTGATCTGCTGGCTGGCCTACATCGTCATCGTGCTCGCGCTGTTCCTGCGCCCCACCCGCCCCGCGCGCAGGCCGGCTCCGGCCACCGACGTCTCCGCTGGCATCAACAGTTCTCACCACGACGACAATGCCTCCGACGAACCGGAGCACTTCCCCCTTCCCGAAAGGTCCCATAAGTGACGCTCACCCACCGCATCAAGACCAGCGCTGCCGCTGCCGCGGCCATCCTGGCCGGCGTCTCTCTGGCTGCCTGCACGGCCAAAGAGAACAAGTCCGCGGATGCGAGCACCAAGGCGGCCTCCGAGATCACCGTCAACGCCTCCGACACCGGGTGCAAGCTGTCGGCCACCCAGGCCGGCACCGGACCGAGCACCTTCGTGATCACCAACAACGGTGCCAAGGTCACCGAGTTCTACGTCTACGGCCAGGGCGAGCGGGTGATGGGTGAGGTCGAGAACATCTCCCCCGGGCTGCAGCGCAAGCTGGTCGTGCAGCTCGCCGAGCCGGGCACGTACAAGACAGCGTGCAAGCCGGGCATGATCGGCGACGGCATCCGCGGCGACTTCACGGTGACCGGCAACGCCGTAGCGGTCGACACCAAGGGTGAATTCAAGGAAGCCAGCGATAGCTACAAGCGCTACGTCGACAGCCAGACCGATGCCCTGATCCCGGCCACCCAGCTGTTCGTCGACGCGATCAAGAAGGGTGATGTCGCGGCGGCGAAGGCGCAGTACCCGGTCGCGCGCACCTACTACGAGCGCATCGAGCCCGTTGCCGAATCGTTCCCCAACGAACTCGACCCCCGCATCGACCGTCGGGAAGCCGACCTGGAGCCGGGTCAGAAGTGGACCGGCTTCCACGCGCTGGAGAAGCAGCTGTGGGTCACCGGCCTGCAGCCCGACGCCAACGCGCTCGCCGACCAGCTGGTGGCAGACATCAAGGAACTCAACGACGGTGTGAAGGCGCCGGGCTGGACCATCGACTCGACCCAGATCGCCGGTGGCGCACAGGGTCTGCTCGACGAGATCGCGGCCAGCAAGATCAGCGGCGAAGAGGACATCTTCAGCCACACCGACCTGTGGGACTTCACCGCCAACGTCCAGGGCAGCCAGACCGCCGTGGCGTCGATCCGTCCGATCCTCGACAGTCGCAACGCCGAATTGGGTAAGCGCGTCGACAAGGGCTTCGCCGACGTCGAGGCACTGCTGGCCAAATACCGCAAGGGCGACGGGTTCGTCTCGTACGACACCGTGACTGAGCCGCAGCGGCAAGAACTCTCGCGCGCGATCGACGCGCTGAGCAAGGACGTCAGCCAGGTGCAAGGTGTCATCGCTCCGCGGTAACGACGACCAGTCGGCCCAGGCCCGGCCGGCGTCACCCGGCCTGTCTCGACGCAAGCTCTTCGGCGCCGCCGGGGTCACCGCCGCGGTGGTCGGCGCCGCCGGTGCCGGCGCCCTGGCCGGCCGGGCGGCGGCGGCCGGCACGGACACCAGCGGACTGGACAAGCCGGTGCCGTTCCGCGGCGAGCACCAGGCCGGGATCGTGACCCCGGCCCAGGACCGGATGCACTTCGCCACGTTCGACGTGACGACCGACAACCGGGCCGACGTCGTCGCCATGCTCAAGGAGTGGACGGGCATGGCCGAGCGGATGACCGCCGGCAAGGAGGCCGTCCACGACGGGGCGATCGGCCTCAATCCCTATGCGCCCCCTGCCGATACCGGCGAGGCGCTGGGCTTGGCGCCGTCTCAGTTGACGCTGACGATCGGCTTCGGGCCGTCATTCTTCCTCAAGGAAGGCAGGGACCGCTTCGGGATCGCGGGCCAAAAGCCGCCGCTGCTGGAGAACCTGCCCAAGTTCCCCAACGAGACCATGGACCCGGCCCGCTGCGGCGGCGACATCGTCGTACAGGCTTGCGCCAACGACCCCCAGGTCGCCGTCCACGCGATCCGCAATCTCGCCCGGGTGGGATTCGGCACGGTCGCGGTGCGGTACTCGCAGCTCGGTTTCGGCCGCACCTCATCAACCACCCGCGAGCAGGTCACCCCGCGAAACCTGTTCGGATTCAAGGACGGAACGGCCAACATCAAGGCCGAGGACACCGATACCCTCGACCAGCAGGTATGGGCGGCCAAGGGGGACGGACCGGATTGGATGACCGGCGGCAGCTACCTGATCAGCCGCCGGATCCGGATGCGCATCGAATCCTGGGACCGCACAACTCTTCTCGAGCAGGAGCGGGTGATCGGCAGACAGAAGGGCAGCGGCGCGCCGAATGGGCGCAAGCAGGAGTTCGAGGAACTCGACTTCGACCTCGTCGACAACAAGAACGAGCCGCTGATCCATCGCGACGCCCATGTGCGGTTGGCTTCCCAGCAGCACCTCAACGGGATCCAGATCCTGCGCCGCGGCTACAACTTCACCGACGGTTCGGACGGATTCGGCCACCTCGACGCCGGACTGTTCTTCATCGCGTTCGTGCGCAACCCGGCGACACAGTTCATCCCGATGCAGATGGAACTGGCCCGCCGCGACCTGCTCAACGAATACATCACGCACACCGGCAGCGGAATCTTCGCAGTTCCGCCGGGACTGCGCGACGGCGACTACTGGGGTTCGACGCTGCTCGGTTGATGGGCCTCATCGTCCGCGTCATCGGGCTCCGCCAGGTCGACGTCATCGGCGAGTTCGGGCAGGTCCAATTCGGAGTCGACTCGGACGGTGTCGACGTCGTCGAGCACGTCGTCGTCAGAGACCAGCAGGGGCACCAGCGGTAGTTCCAGTGCCTCGGCCGCCGGCGTCGGCCAATGCCTGCGCCACTCGTCGGCGGTGACCGCGCCCAACGGGGCGGCGACGTCCAGTTCACTGGGGGCATCGGTGTCTCGGCGGTTCGCCGCGATCGCGCGTTCGACGGCGCGCACGGTCTCCATGAACTCCAGGACGTGGGTGCGCAGCTCGTTCTCGGCATCTTTCTCGGCCGCGACGGTCACCGAGACAATCGATGACGGGATCAGCTCCAAGGGCAGCCCGGCGGTCGTCACCCGGGCAATCACCTTCTGCGCCAACGCCAGCGCCGGTTGCCCGGTCGGCACGTCGTCTACGCAGGACACCCGTTGACTCTTCTCGAGTGACTTGCGCTGCTCCCACTGCGCCAGCTGGTCTTCCAGGGAGATCGTCTCGCCGGCCAGCACCGCGGGTACCCGGTTGCCGAGCTTGCGTACCAGCGCGTCGGCCACGTCGTCGATCGTGAACGCATGATGCAAGGCTTCCTCAGCGATCCGCGCGTGAAAAAGCACCTGCAGCAACACATCTCCGAGTTCGTCACGCAGCTCGTTCAGATCCCCGCTACGGACCGCATCGAACAGTTCGTAGGTCTCCTCGAGTAGGTAGCGCCGCAGCGAGTCGTGGGTCTGTTCGCTCTCCCAGGGACCCGTCGTGCGTAGCTTGTCCATGATTGCCACGGCGTCGACCAGTCGCTCGCCGGCTTGCGGCTCGGGCGCTGCGATCAGCCGCTCCCCCGCTGCCAGCCGAGCCTGCACCTCGGGGTGCTGCCGATCCGAGGACAGCAGGACCGCAGCGTCTTCACCGGTGAACACCGGCCGTCCCGCCGGCAGCGACCACGGCACCTTGATCGGCAGCTCCTCGGTGTACTGCACGTCGCCGCCGAGCAGTTCGACCGCCTCCACGGGCACCAGCGACGGGCGACGCGGATCGACCAGGATGACGGTCATCACCGCTCTCCCTTCGCCGCGCCGGCCGGTGTGAACGTCGTTATATCAAGCTCGCCCTGCGGTTGTCCGTCAAGTGCACGAAGGAGATCGGCCACCATCTGCACCAGTTCCAGGTCCCGGATCCGGGGGGCCCCGACACCGCTGCCCGACCGCGGGATCGGCACCGTCACCGTCGAGGTCGTCGCACGGTAGTTCGCGCCGGGATAGACCCGCTTCAGCCGCAGTTGCGCGGAATCGGGCAGTGTCAGCGGTGAGACGCGAATCGTTGTGGCAGCACCACTTCCGGTGGCCGTCACCTCCGTCACACCGTAGTTACGGCACACCAGCCGCAGCCGCGCCATCGCGAGCAGTCGCTGCGCGGGCTCGGGCAGCGGCCCATAGCGGTCGGTCAGCTCCTCCACCACCGAACGGATACCGGCATCGTCGGCGGCGGCCGCCAGCCGGCGGTAGGCCTCCAGGCGCAACCGGTCACTGCCGATGTACTCCGGCGGCAGATTGGCGTCGACGGGCAGGTCGATGCGTACATCCTTGGGCTCCTCGGCGGTGGTCACCGTCTTGCCGTCGGCCGCGGCCCGATACGCCTCGACGGCTTCGCCCACCAGCCGGACGTACAAGTCGAAGCCGACGCCGGCGACATGGCCGGACTGCTCGGCGCCCAGCACGTTGCCCGCGCCGCGAATCTCCAAGTCCTTCAACGCAACAGCCATTCCGGCGCCCAGCTCGTTGTTCTGCGCGATGGTGGCCAGCCGGTCGTAGGCGGTCTCGGTGAGCGGCATCTCCTTCGGGTAGAGGAAGTAGGCGTAGCCGCGCTCGCGGCTGCGGCCTACCCGGCCGCGCAGCTGATGCAGCTGCGACAGGCCGAAGGTGTCGGCCCGTTCGACGATCAAAGTGTTGGCGTTCGAGATGTCCAGCCCGGTCTCGACGATCGTGGTGCAGACCAGGATGTCGTACTCCCGGTTCCAGAAGCCTTCGACCGTGCGCTCCAACTGCTCTTCGGGCATTTGGCCGTGCGCCACAACGACCCGCGCCTCGGGTACCAGCTGCCGCACCCGGGCGGCCGCGGTGTCGATGCTGCTGACCCGGTTGTGGATGTAGAACGCCTGCCCGTCGCGTAGCAATTCGCGACGCAACGCGGCACCGATTTGCTTGTCGTCATGGCCGCCGACGTAGGTCAGCACGGGGTAGCGCTCTTCGGGCGGGGTGAGGATCGTCGACATCTCCCGGATACCGGCCAAACTCATCTCGAGCGTGCGAGGAATCGGGGTGGCGCTCATCGTCAGCACGTCGACGTGGGTGCGCAGGCTCTTGATGTGTTCCTTGTGCTCCACGCCGAAACGCTGTTCCTCGTCAACCACCACGAGGCCGAGGTCTTTCCAGCGCACACCGGTCTGCAGCAGCCGGTGCGTGCCGATCACGATGTCGACACTGCCATCGGCCATGCCCTCGATGACCGCGCGCGACTCGGCCGGATCGGTGAAGCGCGACAGGCCCTTCACGGTCACCGGGAAGCCGGCCATCCGCGCGGTGAATGTCTGCAGATGCTGATCGGCCAGCAGCGTGGTGGGCACCAGCACGGCGACCTGCTTACCGTCCTGGACCGCCTTGAACGCCGCGCGCACCGCGATCTCGGTCTTGCCGTAGCCCACGTCGCCACAGATCACCCGGTCCATCGGGACCGGTTTCTCCATGTCGTTCTTCACTTCCTGGATGGCGGTCAGCTGGTCGATGGTCTCGGTGAAACCGAACGCATCCTCCATCTCGGCCTGCCACGGGGTGTCCGGGCCGAAGGCGTGGCCCGGCGCGGCCTGCCGCTTGGCGTAGAGCGCCACCAGCTCACTGGCGATCTCGCGAACAGCCTTGCGCGCCTTGGTCTTTGTGTTGGTCCAGTCACTGCCGCCGAGCCGGCTCAAACTGGGTTCCTGGCCGCCGACGTAGCGGGACAGCTGATCGAGGGAGTCCATCGGCACAAAGAGCTTGTCGGCCGACTGCCCCCGCTTGCTCGAGGCGTATTCCAGGACCAGGTACTCGCGTCGCGCGCCGCCGACGGTGCGCTCGACCATCTCGATGAACCGGCCGATGCCGTGCTGGTCGTGTACCACCAGGTCACCGGCGGTGAGCGCCAACGGGTCAACGGTGTTGCGACGCTTGGCGGCCAGCCGCTTGCCATCGGTCGCGGTCACCCGGTTGCCGGTCAGGTCGGTTTCGGTGATCACCACCAGGTTCGCGCCCGGCACGACGATGCCGTCGTGCAGCGGGCCTTTCAGCACACCGACCACACCGGCCTTGGGTGCATCGCCGGATTCCAGCATCGCGGCAGGGGTGTCACGCTCGCCGAGCTGCTCGACGACGCGGTGCGCGGTTCCGGTTCCCGGTGCGACGACGGCGGCGAAACCTCCGGTCAGCACGTGCGCCCGCAGCATCGCGAAGATTTCGTCGACGTTGCTCTGCTGACCCCGGGCCGACGGTGCGGATCGCACGTCGAGCTCGATGGCGTCCTCGGCGGCCAACTGGCTCACCGTCCACCACGGGTGACCGGACGCGCGGGCCGCATCGTGGACCTCGTCGAGCGCGCGGAACCCGGAGCCGCCGAGTTCCTCGACATCGATCGGGGCGTCACCGCCGATGGCGGCCACCGACCACGACGCTTCCAGGAACTCCCGGCCGGTCTTGATCAGGTCGGCCGCGCGGGTGCGCACCTTCTCCGGGTCGCACACCAGGAGCGGGGTGCCTTCCGGCAGGTGGTCGACGAGCAGGCTCAGGTCATCGGGCCGCAGCACCGGCTGCAGGGCTTCCATCCCGTCGACCGGGATTCCCTCGGCCAGCTTGGCCAGCATGTCGCCGACGCTGCCAGTGATCTGATTGCCCTCGCCGCGCGGCCGGTCGGCAAGCAGCTTGGCGGCGTGGGCGCGCACCTCGTCGGTGAGCAGCAGCTCGCGGCACGGGACCGCCACCACGCTGCCCACCTCGATCTCCGGAATCGAACGCTGATCGGCCACAGAGAACATCCGCATCTCGCTGACCTCGTCGCCCCAGAACTCCACCCGGACCGGATGCTCGGCCGTCGGCGGGAAAAGGTCCAAAATGCCACCGCGGACGGCGAATTCACCGCGCTTGCCGACCATGTCGACGCGGGTGTAGGCCAGCTCGACCAGCCGCGCGATCAGTTGGTCGAAGTCGAACTCGGCTCCCGGTGTGAGTGTCACCGGTTCGACGGTGCCGACGTCGGGGGCCATCGGCTGCAGCAGCGAACGGACGGTGGTCACCACCACGCACAGCGGCGGGCCCAACCGCTCGTCGTCTGGGTGGGCCAGCCGCCGCAGCAGCATCATCCGCGCACCCACGGTGTCCACCCCGGGCGAGAGCCGCTCGTGCGGCAGGGTCTCCCAGGACGGGAACAACGCCGCCGACTCGCCGAACACGCCCCGCAACTCGGCGGTGAGATCGTCGGCATCACGACCCGTCGCGGTCACCACCAGCAGCGGCCCCTTACGGGCAACAGCGCAGGCGGCGTACAACTGCGCGCTGGCCGGCCCGACCAGTGCCAGTTCTTCGGGACGCTCGGCGGCACGCTGCGCGAGTTCGACGAATTGCGGCGCCGTCAGCGCCAAGTCCACCAGCCCCGCGATCGGGGTGTGAACATACTCCTGCCCCGGTGCGGTCATGATGAGCCCATTCTAGGCGGCACCACCGAAGGCGTTGCGGCGGGCCGCGATTCGCTCGCGCGCTGTGACGCAGGTCGCGTCAGCGGCCGGCGACCGTGAAGCCCGGGTCGGCGATGCCGTCGGGAAACCGCTGCAGCGCCGTCACCGCCAGCTCGGCCAGAACCTTCAGCGCTTCGATCACGGCCGGATCCGGCTGGCCCGGGTGGGCCCAATAGACACCGATCGCCCCCACCGGGTCGGGCCCCAGCATCGGGGTCATGACCAGGCTGCGGACAAACGTCGGCCGGTATGCCTCCTGCGGGATGCGCTCATCTCGGCGGATGTCTCCGATCGCCACTGACGTGCGGTGGATCATCGCCCATCCGCTGATGCAATCGCTGACAGGGAAACGCTGGCCCTTCCACAGCGGACTCATCGAGTCCTCGTCCGCGTAGTAGCACATGTCCTTGTCGAGGAGCACGAACGTGGCGCCGTGTGCACCGGCGATCCGCCGGGCCGCGACCTTGACCACCTGCTGGACGTCCTCGAGCCGCTCGGCATCGCTGAGTTGAGCCTCGACCTGGTGCTCCCGTGTGTCGACCATCGCGTCGACCCCCTCCTGCCAGCCCCCGACAGCTTTATGCGACGTGTGCGTCGATTATCGCAGGCGGCTCGGTCACTCACCCTCCAACTGCGGATCGGCTTCCAAATGGGTCAGCCCGTTCCACATCAGGTTCACCAGGTGAGCGGCCACTACCTCTTTCTTCGGCTCGCGGGTGTCGAGCCACCACTGCGCAGTCATCGACACCGAACCGACCAGGGCCTGTGCGTACAGCGGGGCGAGCACGGGGTCCAGCCCACGGCGGGCGAAGTCACCGGCCAAGATCGAGGACACCTGGCCGACCGCGTCGTTGAGCAGGCTGGAGTAGGTACCGGTGCTGATCGCCGCTGGTGAGTCGCGAATCAGGATGCGGAATCCGTCGGTGCGTTCCTCGACGTAGGTGAGCAGGGCCAGCGCCACCCGCTCGACCCGCACCCGCGAGCGGTTGTTGGTCAGCGACGACGTGATGCCATCGAGCAGGGCCGACATCTCGCGGTCGACGACCACCGCGTACAGGCCTTCTTTGCCGCCGAAATGCTCGTAGACGACCGGCTTGGAGACATTGGCGCGCTGGGCGATCTCCTCGATCGAGGTGCCCTCGTAACCGCGCTCGGCAAACAGGGTGCGAGCCACGTCGATGAGTTGGCGCCGGCGTTCGGTGCCGGTCATCCGGGCGCGCGGCGGGCGGGGCTCCTTCTCCGGTGCTGCCACGCTTCCCCTTTCCCGGGTCGCTGCGCTCCTGCCCTCCGAGGGAGCCTACTGGTTTGCACTAGAGTCTCAGGCGGATATTTCGGCCAGTCCGTCGTGGTGTAATCGGCAGCACCTCTGATTTTGGTTCAGATAGTTCAGGTTCGAGTCCTGGCGACGGAGCGAGCTCTCGGCGAGCGACCAAAGGGCTGCGCGAGACTGTGGAGGGCGTATGTCAACACACACTGATGCCGCCGTCCTGGTGCTGGCGGCGGGGGCCGGGACTCGCATGCGCTCCGGCACCCCCAAGGTGCTGCACACCCTTGGCGGCCGCAGCATGCTCGCCCACACCCTGCACGCCGTCGCCGCTCTGGAGCCCAGCCACATCGTGGTGGTAGTCGGACACGGCCGCGACGACGTCAGTGCCGAGGTCGTCCGCGTCAACAGCCGAGCCACCACGGTCGTACAGGAAGAACAGCTGGGCACCGGGCACGCCGTGAGCATCGGACTGTCCGGACTGCCCGAGAACTTCGCCGGAACCGTCGTGGTCACCACGGCCGATGTACCGCTACTGGACGGCGACACGTTGGTCACGCTGACGAAGTCCCATGCCGGGTCGGGTGTGACGATCGTGACCACGACACTGTCCGATCCCACCGGCTATGGCCGCATCCTCCGCGATCCCGACGGTGCGGTCACCGCGATCGTCGAACATGCCGACGCCGACGACGCGCAACGCGCCATTGCCGAGGTCAACTCGGGGCTCTACGCATTCGATGCGGCCGCGCTGCGATCGGCACTGACCCGGCTGCGCACCGACAACGCCCAGGGCGAGCTCTACCTCACCGATGCCATCGCCTTGATCCGTGCGGACGGTTTCACGGTGCGCGCCCAGCACGTCGCGGATACCGCGCTGGTGTCCGGCGTCAACGACCGCGTCCAACTGGCGGCACTCGGGGCCGAACTGAACCGGCGCATCATCGAACGCCATCAGCGCGCCGGCGTCACCATCACCGACCCGGCCACCACCTGGATCGACGTCGACGTCGAAATCGGGGCCGACACCGTCATCGCCCCCGGCACCCAACTGCTCGGCGTCACCTCGATCGGCTCCGGCTGCACCATCGGCCCGGACACCACGCTCACCTCGATGGAAATAGGTGACGGCGCCACGGTGATCCGCACCCACGCAGAGTTGTCGGTCATCGGCGACCAAGCCACCGTCGGCCCGTTCACCTATCTGCGGCCCGGCACCAAGCTGGGCACAAAGGGCAAGCTCGGCGCGTTCGTGGAGACCAAGAACGCAGTCATCGGCGCCTGCACCAAAGTGCCGCACCTGACCTACGTCGGTGACGCAGACATCGGCGAGCACAGCAATATCGGCGCGTCCAGCGTGTTCGTGAATTACGACGGCGAGAACAAGAGCCGCACCACCATCGGCTCGCACGTGCGCACCGGCTCCGACACGATGTTCGTCGCGCCGGTCACCGTCGGCGACGGCGCCTACACCGGTGCCGGCACGGTGCTGCGCGACGACGTGCCGCCGGGCGCACTGGCGGTGTCGGCTGGACCACAGCGCAATATCGAGGACTGGGTGCTGCAGAAGCGCCCGGGCAGCGCATCGGCGCAGGCCGCGGCCAAGGCGAGGGAGTCCGAGCCGGGCGGGGCGACGGAGTGACCGGCGTCGGGAGAATGTTGCCTTTTTGGTAACCCAGGGTTGTAGCACCGTACGATTGGCCCGTATCGACCCCCGACCGGCAAGGGCAGCACACAGTGGGCACGGACTGGACCGACAACCGCAAAAATCTGATGCTCTTCTCGGGCCGCGCGCACCCGGAGTTGGCCGAACAGGTCGCCAAAGAGCTCGACGTACAGGTCACCGCGCAGACCGCACGAGACTTCGCCAACGGTGAGATCTTCGTCCGCTTCGACGAATCGGTGCGTGGCTGCGACGCCTTCGTCCTGCAGTCCCATCCCGCGCCGCTGAATAAGTGGCTGATGGAACAGCTGATCATGATCGATGCGCTCAAGCGCGGTAGCGCCAAGCGGATCACCGCAATCCTGCCGTTCTATCCCTACGCCCGCCAGGACAAAAAGCACCGCGGCCGCGAGCCGATCTCGGCGCGGCTGGTGGCTGATCTGTTCAAGACCGCCGGTGCCGACCGGATCGTGTCGGTCGATCTGCACACCGACCAGATTCAAGGCTTCTTCGACGGGCCGGTGGATCACATGCGGGCTCAGCCGCTGCTGACCGGCTACATCCGGGATAACTACGACTGCTCCAACGTGGTCGTGGTCTCGCCGGACTCCGGTCGCGTACGCGTCGCCGAGAAGTGGGCCGACGCACTCGGCGGCACCCCGCTGGCGTTCATCCACAAGACCCGCGATCCGAAGGTGCCCAACCAGGTGGTGTCGAACCGGGTCGTCGGTGATGTGGCGGGCAAGACGTGCGTGTTGACCGACGACATGATCGACACCGGAGGCACCATCGCCGGCGCGGTGAAGCTGCTGCACAACGACGGCGCCAAGGACGTCATCATCGCCGCCACGCACGGCGTGCTGTCGGACCCGGCCCGCGAGCGGCTTGCCGACAGCGGTGCCCGCGAGGTGATCGTCACCAACACCCTGCCGATCGACGAGGCCAAGCGGTTCCCGCAGCTGACGGTGCTCTCGATCGCTCCGCTGCTGGCCAGCACCATCCGCGCCGTCTTCGAGAATGGTTCGGTGACAGGCCTTTTCGACGGGGACGCATAGTTGTCCAGCACCATTTACCACAACCCGCGCTGCAGCACCTCCCGCAAGACGCTGGACCTGCTGCGCGACAACGGCATTGAACCGGAGATCGTGGAGTACCTCAAGACTCCGCCGTCGCGAGCCGAGATCGCAAAGCTGATCGCCGACGCCGGCATCGATGTGCGCACCGCGGTCCGCAAGCGTGAATCGCTCTACACTGAGCTGAATCTCGCTGATGCCAGTGATGACGAGTTGTTGGATGCCATGGCGGCCAACCCGATTCTCATCGAGCGTCCGTTCGTGGTGACGCCGAAGGGCACCCGGTTGGCCCGGCCGATCGAATCGGTACACGAACTTCTGTGAGAGCGCGTAGCGCAGCCCTGTCCGTCGCGCTGGCCATGACCGCGGCGGCGTGCGGGACGACGCCGCCGGACTACTCCTCGATCTGGAGCACACCGCCCACCATCACCTCGAGCAGTCCCACCACGTCGGCCAAGCCGCAGCCGATCGCCGAGTACCTCTACGGCGTGGGTGTCATGGGTGAGCAGGTCCCGCTGGACAAACTGACCGACGTCACCGTCACACTGCCGCGGCCGCCGGGCTGGACCAAGTACGACAACTCGAACTTCTCGCCGGGCACCGAGGTGATCGCGAAGAACAACACCTATCCCACGGCGATGGTGATCGTGTTCAAGCTGACCGGCAACTTCGATGTGGGAGAGGCACTCAAGCACGCCAGCGTCGATGCCGAGATGTCGCAGAACTTCACCAAACTCAATTCCTCCACCGCTGATTTCAACGGGTTCCCCTCCTCGATGATCGAGGGCAGCTACGACCTCAACGGCAAGCGCCTGCACTCGTACAACCGGGTGGTGATCCCCGTGACGCCGGCGCCGGCCTTCCAGCGCTATCTGGTGCAGCTGACGGTGACGACGCTGGCCGACCAGGCTGCCGCGGCGTCCGACGACGTCGAGGCCATCATCAAGGGTTTCAGCGTCACGTTGAAGAAGTAGTCTCATCGGCTAGCAGACGCGAAAACGCCCTCTGGGGCGCTGTTTTGCGGGAGTTCGCGTCTGCTCGCGGGGGAACGGACGGAGGCTAAGGTAGCGGCATGAGTTGGACCGCTGCAGAATTGCCGTCGTTCGCCGGACGCACCGTCATCGTCACCGGAGCCAACAGCGGGCTGGGTCTGGTCACCGCGCGCGAATTGGCCCGCGTCGGCGGGCACGTCGTGCTCGCGTGCCGCAATGCGAGCAAGGGTGCCGAAGCCGCCGCCACAATGACCGGCGACGTCGAGGTGCGCAACCTCGACTTGCAGGACCTGACCTCGATCCGGGACTTCGCCTCCGGCGTGGCGAGCGTCGACGTCCTGATCAACAACGCCGGCATCATGGCCGTCCCCTACGCCGTCACCAAGGACGGATTCGAAAGCCAGATCGGCACCAATCATCTCGGCCACTTCGCGCTGACCAACCTGCTGCTGCCCAAAGTGACCGACCGCGTCGTCACGGTGTCGTCGTTCATGCACATGCTGGGCAAGATCAGCCTCAGGGACCTGAACTGGAAGGCCCGCCCGTATTCGGCGTGGCTGGCCTACGGCCAGTCCAAGTTGGCCAACCTGCTGTTCACCAGTGAGCTGCAGAAGCGCCTCGACGCGTTGGGGTCGCCGGTGAAGTCCCACGCCGCCCACCCCGGCTACTCGGCCACCAATCTGCAGGGCCAGACCGGCAACCGGTTCGGCACCAAAGTCTGGGACACCGGCAACGCAATCTTCGCCACCAGCCCCGATTTCGGGGCGCGGCAGACTCTGTACGCGGCAGCCGCGGACCTGCCCGGCAACAGCTTCATCGGCCCCAGGTTCGCCATGCGGGGGCCGACCGGCCAGTCACCGCGCAGCCCGCTGGCCCGCAACCAGGCCACCGCGGCGGCGTTGTGGCGGCTGTCTGAGCAGCTCACCGGCATCGAATTTCCGCTATGAACCCTTGATCGGCTACCCTGATGGCCGCGTCACGGCGAGGGTGGTTCCAGCCACCGTTATCGACGAGGCTTCCTTTCTTTGGTGCCTGCCTTCACCGTGCGGATGACCCACGACAGGCAACAGGAGCACCCTCATGGCCAAGAACGCCACCAACAACCTCACCGCCGGCGTGCGGGGCAAGACCGGCAAGGGCGCGTCGCGCCAGGCCCGCCGCGAAGGCAAGGTTCCCGTCGTTCTCTACGGCCACGGCACCGAGCCCCAGCACCTCGAGCTCAACGGCCACGACTTCGCCGCCGTCCTGCGCAAGGCCGGCACCAATGCGGTGCTCACCCTCGACATCGAGGGCAAGGAGCAGCTGGCGCTGACCAAGGCCCTCGCCGTGCATCCGATCCGGCGCAGCATCCAGCATGCCGACCTGATCGTGGTTCGCCGCGGCGAGAAGGTGACCGTCGAGGTGAACGTCGTCCTCGAGGGCGAGGCCGCCCCGGGCGCCCTGGTCACTCAGGATGCCAGCACCATTGAGATCGAGGCCGACGCCATGTCGATCCCCCAGCAGCTCACCGTGTCGATCGAAGGTGCCGAGGAAGGTACCCAGATCACTGCCAGCCGGGTCGAGCTGCCCGCGGGCGTGACCCTGGTCAGCGATCCCGAACTGCTGGTCGTCAACATCGTCACCGCGCCGTCGGCCGAGGAACTGGAGGCCGAGGGCGGCGGCGAGTCGATCGAGGAGCAGGCCGCCGAGGCTGCCGAGGCAACCGAAGCCGCCGGGGACGAGTCGGCCGAGGCCGAGTAAGCCCGAATGGCCGATCCCCTGCTGGTTGTCGGCCTCGGCAACCCGGGTCCGCAGTACGCCAAGACCCGGCACAACCTCGGCTTCATGGTGGCCGACCTGCTGGCCGCCCGCATGGGCGGACAGTTCAAGGTGCACAAGCGTTCTGGCGCGGAGATCGTGACCGGCCGGCTGGTTCACCGTCCCGTCGTGCTGGCCAAACCGCGCACCTACATGAACGAGTCGGGGCGCCAGGTCGGTCCGTTGGCGAAGTTCTACTCGGTCATGCCCACCGACATCATCGTCATCCACGACGAACTCGACATCGACTTCGGCCGGATCCGGCTGAAACTCGGCGGTGGCGAGGGCGGCCACAACGGTCTGCGATCGGTGGTGAACGCGCTGGGCACCAAGAACTTTCAGCGGGTCCGCATCGGGGTCGGCCGGCCGCCGGGGCGCAAGGACCCGGCGGCGTACGTCCTGGAGCCGTTCACCGCTGCCGAACGCACGGAGGTGCCGGCGATCTGTGAGCAGGCCGCCGACGCTACCGAGCTGTTGATCGAGGCCGGGCTGGAGCCTGCCCAGAATCAGGTGCACGCCTGGTAGGGACGGCCAGCCACCACCCGAGTGCAATCAGCGCGGCCACCTCGAATCCGGCGATTCCCCGCTCCACCAATCCCAGCGGGATCAACGTCCACCACCGTTGATGAGTCGCGATGCCGACCGCGATGGCTCCGAACAACACTGACAGCCAACCGATTCCGATGGCCGTCAGCCATCGGGCCGCCCGCACGGCCCCGTCCCGTCCGCGGGAGATCAGCAGCACCGCCAGTGGCAGCGCGACGAACGCAACCAAGGTCGCGAGCCGGTGCACACTTCCGGACGCACTCGGACCGGTGACCCAGTTGTGCTTGGGAAACGCGACGATGCCCAAAAGGGCCACCACCCACAGCATCATCAACACCGAACCGGCCGACCACGGCCGTACCCGACCGGCGCGGATCAGGCCGTACAACAACGCCGCCGAACCACCCGCCAGAACCAGCACCGCCGCGACGAAAGCCACACTGCCGGAGGTGTACACATATTCGGAGATCGTCGCCGCGCGCAACTCACGGCCCCGGGCGTGCCGGCCGCCGACCGTTGCGTCGAGGCCGAGCACCACGACTATCGCCAGCGCCGCACCGAACACACCGATCCAGCCGAGCGCGCGCACCATCGAACCAGCCTACGCGCGGCCCCGTATGCCCGAGTCGACAACCTTGACCGCCTTGTGCGGGTAGCGCCGCTCCGCGTGCGCCTTCGCCGCTGAATTTGGCAGCACGTAAAGGGTTTCGACCTTCTCCTGCAGTGGTCGCAACACCAGGTCCATGAACCCCTTGCGGTCGTCGAGGTAGGGCTCGATCACGTCCTCGCCGGCCGGGCAGACCGCCAGGCAGTAGGCGGCCTTGTAGTTCGCCTTGAACGACAGGCTCTGCCACATCGACGCGTTCTCCGAATCGGTGACCCGCGAACGGAAGTCGGCAGCGTCCTCGCTGTCGGCGATTGTCTGCACCCAGTCGGTGAACCCGCCCATGAATTCCCGGTAGTTGTGCACCGAACAGGCGACGAAGTCGAACTCGCCATCCTTCTTGATGGCCCCGACCGGGCAGGCCGCGACACATAGCTTGCATTCCAGGCAAGGCGAATAGTCCAGTGGCGCACCGTAACTACTGACCGGCGTATCGACGAGAATGGTGGCGAGCAGGATGAAGTTGCCGAACTTCGGGTGGATGACGTTGCGGTGAATGCCCATCACACCCAGTCCCGCGGCCACCGCGACGGGCTTGTGGGCGACCACCCAGATCCGGCCGGGATAGCGGTCCATCTCCATGGGAAACGTGGCCGAAGGATTGAGCGCCCGGTGGCCGGCGCCCTCGAGCGCCCGGGTGATCCGGTGCGCGGCCTCATTGATGACTTCTCCACTGCGATGAAACTCCTGATTGGCCACGCTGCGCGCAACCGACCGCACATTGTCGCGGTTCATCCGGACCACCAGCGAGATGTAGGTTTTCGTCCCCGGCAGCGCGGTCTCGACATGCTCGCGTTCGCCGGCGAGGTCAGGATTGTCGACGCTGGCGAAGGCGACATCGTCGGCCCCGGCGGCCAGACAGAGTTCGCGCAACCACTCGGCGTCAATCACTGCCGCCGGCGCTTGGCGCTGCCGGGCGCGCACGGCCTGCACAGTCGGATGATCCTCGAGGTTCATAGCTGAGTACGGTACACCATACTCAGCCATGACCGCATCAGTGCCCAGCACCACGCCGCCGCACGGAATATTCATTACCTATGTAAAGTTGTCATACGCCATGCGCCATCTCCCCACACGCCAGCATCTGCCGCCAGCGCACGCCACTCATTCAGCGGGGATCGGAGGAGGCAGCTGATGCGCCAGGGCCCGCTGGCGGGACGCTATCCCGCCGTGGCCGCAATGGTCACCCTCGCTCTGATCCCGTATCTGGCGCTGTCCGCAGCGCTGGATCCGCTCGTCCCGATCATCTCCGAGCAATTGCACATGACGGCGCAGACCCTGGCGCTCAGCTCGGGCCTTGGCAACGCGGCCTACGCCGTGGGCACGGTGCTCGCCGTGCAATTCGCGCAACACCTTCCGCAGCGGCGGATGCTGATCCTGTACGCCGTCGTGCTCGTCGTCGGCTCGGTCATCGCCGCCGCCGCACCGAATGCGGTGGCGTTCATCGCCGGCCACGTCCTGCAGGGCCTGGCGACGAGCATGCTGTTGATCGCCGCCGCACCGCCACTCACGATCGGGTTTCCGCGGGAGAAGCTTCGCAACACCGCGGTCATCATGAACATGTGCGTGTTCGGCGCCGTGGCACTCGGGCCGTTCATCGGCGGTGTGCAGGCCGAGGCGCACGCCTGGCGGCCGCTGTTCTGGATCGTCGCGGGCGTCGCACTGTTGGCTCTTGTCCTGGCCGCACTGACATTCGACGATGCACCGCCCGCCGATCCGCAGGCGCCACGTGACCTGAAAGCGATCGCGCTGGCGACGGTCGGATGCACGGCCGCGTTCGTGGGCGCAGCGCAGCTGACCACCCACGAGATCTCCGATTTCGCCGTCACCGCACCGATGTTCGGCGGCCTGGCGCTGATCCTGGCGCTGATCGTCTACCAGTTCCGCGCCCAGCGGCCGCTGCTGACCATCCGAACGATGTTGACCAGCGCGATCCCGGTGGCGGGCGTCGGCGTCGCCCTGTTCGCCGCGGCGGCCTCGATTGCGGCGACCGGGCTGACCGCATCGGTGTTCATGCAGCACTTCAGCCCGGTCGAAGTCGGCCTGATCTACCTCCCGGAACTCGGTGGCGCCATCGTGATGGCGCTGGTGTTCGGCGCCGTCATCACCCGGCGCGGTATGCACTACCTGCCCCTGGTCGGCATGGCCTTACTGGCCGCGGGCATCGCGGTGTTCATGGCATCGCTGCCCGCCAACGTGCCACTGGCCCTTGTCGGTTCGGCGCTGACGGGGCTGGCGTTGGGCGCCACGGTCGCGCCGGCATTGTTCGTCGCCGGGTTCTCCCTGCAGTCCAACAGTCTGCAGCGGGTGTTCGCGATCATCGAATTGCTCCGCGCCGTCGCGGCATTCATGGTGGCCCCGATCTTCGCGCACCTGGCGACGCGATACTCCGGCGACCTCGTGGAAGGCACCGGTGTCGCGCTGTGGGTGGGACTCGCGCTCGCGATCAGTGGTGCGGTGTTCGGTATCGCGGTCTATGCGCTCAGCGGTGCCCGGGCCCAGACCCCGGATCTCGACGAGTTCCTCGACGGCGACTCCCCCGCGTGGTACTCACCCCCACTGCTGGCACGTTTGCGCGGTCTACCTTCCGCATCCCCGGTCCCAGCACAGCGGACGGCACCGACCGCCGCACACCGTCACCCATTGCAGGAACGTGGCCCGGTGCTGTTCGCGTACGACGGTTCGGATTTGGCCAAGCATGCGATTATCGCAGCAGCAGAACAACTCTCGCCATATCGTCACGCCGTCATCGTCTGTGTGTGGCAGCCCGCCGACGTCGGCTTCACGCCGAGCGACCGTCGGCTGTTCGATCCCGACCGGGCCAGCCAGGTGCGCCAGGCCGCCGAGCGCACCGCCGCACATGGCGCCGCGCTAGCCCGCGCCGAGGGGTTCGAGTCGTGCAGCCTGGCGATCGAAGCGGCACCGACCTGGAAGGGCATCGTCGAAGCCGCGAACGAGCACCACGCCAGCGTGATCGTGCTCGGACCGCACCGGCGCAACGGTCTGCTCGGGCACCTGCACGGCAGCGTCGCAGCAGCCGTCGTGTCCCACACCGACATCCCGGTCCTGCTCATTCCCCAGCCGGTGGACGCCCTCGCGCACGAGAGGCCGCCGGCCCGTCAGGAGGCCGGAGTAATCTCGGCGCGGTGAACACTCTCCGCGACCCGAAGGTGGCGTCGGCCATCGACCGCATGTACGCCGAAGCGGGCCAACAGATGGCCCAGCTTCACGAGCGCGGCGCCCAGTTGCGGGCGGCGAAGACCGCGCAGGAACGCGCCGATGCATTCAGCGACTTCTACCTGCCGGTGACCCCAGAGTCGGGACAGTTGCTCTACACCCTGGTGCGCGCGACCCGGCCGGCACTCGTGGTGGAATTCGGAACATCGTTGGGGCTCTCCACAATTCATCTGGCCAGCGCGGTGCGCGACAACGGCACCGGTCGGGTGGTCACCACCGAGCTCAGTGCCGCCAAGGTCGCCGCCGCCAGGTCTACCTTCGCCGCAGTCGGCCTCGACGATGTCATCACCGTGCTGGAGGGCGATGCGACACAGACGCTCGCCGGCATCGAGGAGCCGGTGGGCTTCGTACTGCTCGACGGATGGAAGGACCTGTACGTGCCGGTCGTTCAGGTGCTGGAGCCCCGCCTGAGTGACGGGGCGCTCGTCGTTGCCGACAACACCGGTCTGGCCGATGCGCAGCCCCATGTGGAGTACATCCGCGACCCCGCGAATGGCTATGTGGGCGTGAGCTTCCCGGTACGGGACTCCGACGCCATGGAGATCAGCTGTCGGGCCTGACGCCGGTTAGGTGACGAGCGCGACCGAGTTCGCGCGACGCAGCTTGCCCGACGGCGTCTTCGGGATGGTGCCCGGCCCGAGGACCACGACATTGCGTGGCCGCACATCGACCTCTGCGACCACCTCGTGTGCCACCTCGTGTTCGATGCGCCGGACCGCGGCGGGGTCCTGCCAGGCGTTGGATTCCACCGCGACCGCGAACGTCTCGCGAGAGTGGCCGGCGTCCAAGCGCACGGCGACCGCGCACCCGGGGCGCACCCCCTCGACGCGACCGGCGGCCCGCTCGATATCGGTCGGGTAGATATTGCGGCCGGCCATGATGATGACGTCCTTGACGCGACCGCACACGACGACGTGACCGTTCTCGAGCAGGTAGCCGAGGTCACCGGTGTCGTACCAGCCGCACTCGTCCTGAGCGGGCACGAAGCCGCCCATGGTGATGTAGCCCGGCGTCAGCGACTCACCGCGCAGCTCGATGATGCCCACACCGCGGGCCGGCAACACGTTGCCGTCCTCGTCGACGATGCGCGCCTCCAGATCCTTGAGCAGGGGACCCAGCGTTGCCAGGCGTCGGGTGTTGCCCTTGGCTGCGGGAACGGCTCGGCGCAGTGCGGCCAGCAGGTCGGCGTCGACCTCGTCGACCACCAGCCCCGCGCCGCACTCGGAGAACGAGACCGCCAGCGTGGTCTCGGCCATGCCATAGGCAGGCAGAATGGCCTCGGGCTGGAGACCGAAGGGCTTACCCGCGTCCAGCAGGTCCTCGACGTCGGCGGGGTCGACGGGCTCGGCGCCCGACAACGCGAAGCGCAGCGTGGACAGGTCGAACTCACCGGGTTTGGCTTGGCGGCGCAACCGCTTGGCGAACAGCGCGTAGGCGAAGTTCGGCGCCGCGGTCATGGTGCCCTTGTACTTGTCGATGAGCTTGGCCCACAGCAGGGTGTCGCGCAGGAAGTCCATCGGCGTGACCTTGACCAACTCCGCGCCGAAGTACATCGGGATGGTGAGGAAGCCGACCATGCCCATGTCGTGGAAGCAGGGCAGCCAGCTGACCATGACATCTTTTTCGATGTCGTACTTGGCGCCGATGAACATGGCCTCGGCGTTTGAGTGGATGTTGCGATGGGTGATGATGACGGCCTTCGGAGAGCCGGTCGAGCCACTCGTCAACTGCATCAACGCGACGTCGTCTTCGGAGGTCTCGACCGGGTCGATGGGTTCGGCGGCCAGCAGCGACTCGACCGTGAACACCTTGACGCCGCGCTCCTCGAGTACGGGCACTGCGATGAGGAACGGGTCGGAGACGATGACTGCCCTGGCCTCGATCATGTCGATGACGGTGGCGGTGTCCTTGGCCCACTGCTCCAGGTCGGTGCGCGGAGTGGGCTGGTGCAGCATCGTCAGGCTGGCACCACGCATCCAGAGCGCCTGTGCCGTCGGTGCGATTTCGACCGGAGCCCCGGCCAGCACACCGACTGCGTCGCCGAGGCCGATCCCGGCCGAAGCCAGGCCACCGGCGATGCGACGGGCGCGTTCGTGCACCTCACGCCACGTGTGCCGGACCGGCTCGTGCGGCTCCCCGGTGACCATTCCCTTGCTGCTGGTCATGGCACTGTGGAACATCTTGTCGGTGAAACGGCTCACGACGACCTCCTCGGCATCCGGAGCTGGCTGATCAGCGGCGTTAACGGCGAACCGAAAGCCCCGTAATTCATGCTCCACCTGCCGCAACGCGCTGCATAGAAGGCACGCCAGTACGACTGGGGAGCGGTTCGGTCTCGAAATGGTGATGATGCGACGCCAACGCCGGTACTGCCGGGCCACCGCCCGCCCCGGATCGGGGTGGGCGACTCGTATTTGTGCCGTGCCTGGCCGCTAGTTATCACCGTCGATCATCTTAAACTCCCCTTAAGTTACCGCCAAGTTTTACGCAGTAATGAGAAGCGCATCACAGTACCGGCGTGTGAAAGTCAGCTGGGCTGGCTCGGCACGATGCGGGCGCCGTGGACCGGCCCGCTGGCCACTCGTACCGTGCGGCACACGTCGACACCGGCCAGCTCGGTTCCGACATCCACCGCCGCGGACGCCGACTCGCACAGGAACGCACACGTCGGCCCGGAGCCGGAGACGATGCCTGCCAGTGCACCCGCTTCAGCGCCCGCCCGCAGCGTTCGGCGCAGCGCGGGATTCAGGCTCAGCGCGGCCGCCTGCAGGTCGTTGCCGAGCAGGGCGGCCAGCTCACGGGGGTCGCCGCCGGCCAGGGCTCCGAGCAGCGGCTCGGGATCCGTCAGCCGCGGCGGATCTCCCACCTCACGTAGCCGGTCGATCTCGCGATAGACGTCAGCCGTGGACAGTCCGCCCTCAGCGAAGGCCAACACCCAGTGAAAGGTGTTGCGGGCCAACACCGTCGCCAGCTCTTCGCCTCGTCCGGTGCCCAGTGCCGTGCCGCCGTGCAGAGCGAAGGGCACGTCGCTGCCCAACTGCGCGGCCAGCGCGTGCAGGTCGCGGCGCGCGAGGCCCAGCTCCCACAGGTTGTTGATCGCGACCAAGACCGCGGCGGCGTCGGCGCTGCCACCGGCCATCCCGCCGGCGACCGGGATGGACTTCTCGATCGAAATCTCGACATCGGGTGCCCGCCCGACATGTTCGGCCATCAGCTCGGCCGCCCGCCAGGCGATGTTGCGCTCGTCCGCGGGCAGCTGCTCGGCGCCCTCGCCCACCGTCTGCAGGGAAAGCACATCCGCGTTGCGCACCGTCACCTCGTCGAGCAGGGAGACCGCATGGAAGACGGTGGTCAGCTCGTGATAGCCGTCCGCGCGGCGGTCACCGACCTCCAGGTACAGATTCACCTTGCCCGGCACCCGCACGGTCACCGATCCCGTCGGCACCCATTCGGTAGCGATGGAGCCGTTGGACGAGGACACCCGACGAGACTATCGCGCCATGCGCAATTCTCCTGGCCGTCGTCCACCTGCGATCTAGGGTCGAACCGTGGCTCATCCGGGGCAGTCGTTCGCGGGCTATGTCGTCGAAAACGAGTTGGGCCGCGGCGGTGAGGCGACGGTCTACTTCGCCCGCGACCCCCGCCGGACACCCGACCGCGTCGCGCTTAAGGTGCTCGACGAGGACCACCGGGGCTCGAGCAGCATCTCCCGGCTGGCCCGGGAGTACCGCATCGCCGAACGGCTGCGGCACCGTCACATCGTGACCGTCTACGACCACGGCCCGCACTGGCTGACGATGCAGTACGTCGACGGCGGGAATGCGACCAGGCTGACAACGCTCGACAGTCGCCTGGAAGCGCTGCGCCAGATCGCCGCCGCACTCGACCACGCCCACCACGACGGTGTCGTGCACAGTGATGTCAAGCCCGCGAATATTCTTGTCCACCATGACTTTTGGCACCACGGCGCGGTCCTGATCGATTTCGGCGTCGCACACATCCTCGCCGAGGACGTCTGGCACCGGCCCGCCGAGGTGGTGACGTCGCTGCCCTACGCCGCACCCGAACTGCTACAGGGTCGCCTGCCGCAAGCGGCGACCGACGAATACGCGCTGGCATGCACAGCCCTGGAATTGCTCACCGGCAGAACACCATTCGTGTGCGACAACCCGCTCGCGCTGGTGGACGCGCACGTGCATCGCCCGCCGCCCGAGGTCTCGAAGACGACGCCCTGGCTGTCCAGGTCGTTCGACATGGTTCTGGCCCGAGCCATCGCCAAGGATCCGGACCGGCGGTACGCGTCATGCACCGAGTTGGTACAACACCTCACCGAGACGGCAGGCGGAAGCGCTCAGAACACCTGAGCTGGCCGCGAGGGGCCTTCCGAGGAGTCCGTCGATGCAGTGAAATCACCCGAGCGCTGCAGCAGCCGGACGAAATCGGCGACCGTCAACGTCTCGCCACGGCGGGCTGGGTCGATACTGGCGGCCAGTAGCCGTTCGGCGGACTCGTTACCCGTACCCGCCCACTCCAGGAATGCGTTGCGGGCCGTCTTGCGCCGCTGGGCGAAGGCGATGTCGATCAGCTCGAACACATTCTGGCGGAATTCGTCGTCGGTCGGCCACGGCGAGACCTCGTGACGATCGATGCGCACCAGACCCGAATACACCCGAGGAATCGGCCAGAACACCGTCGGCGAGACCATGCCGTAGCGGCGGACCTTGCCGAAGAACCGCACCTTGACGCTGGGCACTCCGTAGTCCTTGCCGCCGGGCTCCGCCGCCAGCCGCTCGGCCACCTCGGCCTGGACCATCACCATCACGGTGCGGATCGACGGGAATTCGGCCAGCAGGTGCAGCAGCGCCGGGACGGCGATGTTGTACGGCAGGTTGGCCACCACAGCCGTGGGCGGCTCGACAAGGTCGGAGCGCTCGATACCGAGGATGTCGCGGTTCAGCACGGTCAACCGGTGGATCTCGCTGTGCGAGTGCTCAGCAACAGTCTTGGGCAGGCGCCCCGCCAGCACCGGGTCGATCTCGATCGCGCTCACGGTCGCGCCGCGGTCCAGCAACGCCAGGGTCAGAGAACCCAGGCCGGGGCCGACTTCCAGGACATGGTCGTGCTTATTGATCCCGGAGGCGGAAACAATACGGCGCACGGTATTCGCGTCGTGTACGAAATTCTGTCCCAAAGATTTACGCGGCTTGAAGTCGAGTTCTTTGGCGAGATTCCTGATCTCGGTTCGCCCGAGCAGACGAATTGTCACGATGCACCCCTACCACACACGGGCCACGCTCCCCAGCCTTGTCGCGATCTTGTTACTTCAGCAATCGCAATTTGTTCTTCCCTGGTCGCCAGATCGGCACGCCCAGCATAGCGCAGTCCGCCGTTTCTTTCCCAGGTGTTTTGATCAAATTGCACACCGCCGTAGTAACCGTTACCGGTATTGATCGCCCAGTTCCCGCCCGCTTCACACCGGGAAATGGCATCCCAGATCGGCCCGTTCTCTACCGGAGGGACCTCGGTTCCGGGCTTGGCACCGACCCGCAGAACCGAATCACGTGCCGGAACAACGACAACGTTGGCAACGGGCAGCCGGCCCGTTTCCACCCCGTTGACCTTGGCGACAGCAAAAGTCACGTCTTGCACGCCGGGCGTTCCGGGATCCTCCACGACCTGGCGGCTCATGTTGAGCGTCGGGTCCTCGATACGCTGGGCCACCGGCGTCAGGGGCATCTGCTGAGTGACCTTTTCGACCCGCGTCCGGGTCACCTGGATCTGCATGCCGGCGATCACCGGCGAGGACGGTGCCGGAACCACCGAGTCGGCTTGTTCCAGCGGGACGCCGGCGGCGGCCAGCAGACCCCCCACATTCGGCGCGGCCAGATGCACGGTGTTCACCACGCCGCCGTCGTTGATCTGGACCGTCTTGGCGCTCACCACGGGAAGCGCCATGCCTTCCAGCGGCAGGCGGCTCCCGCGCGAGGCGGCCGCCGGCGCGGTGTCGGTCATCCGCAGTTCAGCCAGCGCCTCGTCCACGGTCGAGGCCGTGGTCCACACCTGCTTGGCGTTCTGGCCGTCCAGCGAGATCTGCAGGGGCCGGCTGCGGCGCAGCACGATCGTCTCGGCGTTGGTGACGGTCTGATTGGCGCCTGGGAAGAGGTCGTCGCGATCGTCGACGGAGTAGCCGTTCTCTTCGACGACGTCGATGACCCGCGACTTCATCGTGCTGACCTTCTGCTGGGCACCGTCGATGTTCAAAGTCACGGTTTTGTGGGAACTCACCGCGAACGCCCCGGCACCGGCCAGCGCCAGCAGCACTGCGGCGACGACGAGTCGAAGGATCGGTGACGGCGACTGATGCAGCTTGGTCAACGCATTCAAGAGGTATCGATCCTGCCTAGGTACTAACAAACAAACAGGGGGGCCAATGCGGCTCCCCTTTGATCACAAGACGGTAACGAACGATGCCGGTCCGGAGCAACCCGGGCTCGCCGCCCTCAACAGACCCTTAGAGACCGTAGACCCGCCTAGCGGTGGCTGATGACTGCTCGGCCAGCAATTCCGCCGGGCGGTCGACGACATGGGCCAGCGCACGCACCGTGTAGGGCAGGCAATACGGCTCGTTGGGTGCTCCGCGGTAGGGATGTGGGGTCAGGAACGGGGCGTCGGTTTCGACCAGCAGCTGGTCCGGTGGGATCAACATGGCCGCCTCCCGCAGGTCACGCGCGTTTTTGAAGCTCACCGTGCCGGACAGGCTCAGTACCCAGCCTGCGTCGACACAGGTCCGGGCCATCTCGGGGCCGGAAGAAAAGCAGTGGAAGATCACCGTCTCCGGCGGCCCTTCGGCGCGCAGCACGTCGAGTACCTCGGCGTCGGCGTCGCGGTTGTGGATCATCAGCGGTTTGCCGGTGCGTTTGGCCAGGTCGATGTGCCAGGCGAAAGAGTCCCGCTGAGCGGAAGGCTCGGCGCAGCCGTCGAGCTTGCCCGGCCAGTAGAGATCCATGCCGGTTTCTCCGATCGCCACCACCCGCTCGTGGGTGGCCAGCCGTTCCAGCTCGGCGCGCGCGTCCTCGGTCAGCGCCTCGGCGCGCGTCGGGTGCAGCGCCACCGCGGCATAGACCCGCGGATCCCAGGTGGCCGCCTCCGCCGCCCAGCGGGCGGCGTCGAGATCGTCGGCGATGGTGACGACGGCTTTCACCCCGGCGGCGCCGGCGCGGTCGAGGATCGCGCGTACGTCGCCGGCGGTGCGGGCGCCACATGCGTCCAGGTGGGTGTGCGCATCGATCAGCGGGGTCAACGGCTCCGGCAGCGGCGGCGGCTCGCGTCGAGAACTCACGCCCACACTTTAAGGTTGAGATTCTCATGACCAAGTCGCCGTACTACCTGACCACCGCGATCGCGTACCCCAACGGTGCGCCGCACATCGGGCACGCCTACGAGTACATCGCGACCGACGCGATCGCCCGCTTCAAGCGGCTCGACGGCTTCGACGTCCGCTACCTGACCGGCACCGACGAGCACGGGCTGAAGATGGCGCAGACGGCCGCGGCCGAGGGCATCCCGACAGCCGAGCTGGCGCGGCGCAACTCCGATGCGTTCCAGGCGATGCAGGAGAAGCTCGGGGCCTCGTTCGACCGCTTCATCCGCACCACCGACGCCGACCACATCGACGCCTCGATCGAAATCTGGAAGCGGATGGACGCCGCCGGCGACATCTACCTCGACTCGTACTCGGGCTGGTACTCGGTGCGCGACGAACGCTTCTATACCGACGACGAGCTCGAGACGCGCGCCGACGGCACCCGGTACTCCATCGAGACCGGCACGCCCGTGACGTGGACCGAGGAACAGACCTACTTCTTCCGGTTGTCGGCGTACGCCGAGCGGCTGCTCGCCCACTACGCGGCGCACCCGGAGTTCATCGGCCCCGATGTCCGCCGCAACGAGGTCGTGAGCTTCGTCTCCGGCGGCCTGCGCGACCTGTCGATCTCTCGGACGACCTTCGACTGGGGTGTGCCGGTGCCGGACCACCCGGACCACGTGATGTACGTGTGGGTCGACGCGCTGACCAACTACCTCACCGGCGCCGGTTTCCCCGACACCGACTCCGAGTCGTTCCGCAAGTACTGGCCGGCCGATCTGCACATGATCGGCAAGGACATCATCCGGTTCCACACCGTGTACTGGCCCGCGTTCCTGATGTCGGCCGGAATCGAGCTGCCCCGAAGGGTTTTCGTGCACGGGTTCCTGCTCAACAGCGGCGAGAAGATGAGCAAGTCGGTGGGCAACGTGGTGGATCCCTTCGCACTGGTCGACACCTTCGGGCTCGACCAGGTGCGCTACTTCCTGCTCCGAGAGGTGCCGTTCGGGCAGGATGGCAGCTACAGCGAGGACGCCATTGTCGGCCGCATCAATGCCGATCTGGCCAACGAGTTCGGGAACCTGGCGCAGCGCTCGCTGTCGATGGTGAACAAGAACCTCGACGCATCTGTGCCCGAGCCGGGTGAGTTCAGCGACGCCGACCGGGAGCTGCTGGCGCTCGCCGACGAGCTGCTGCCCCGGGTGCGCGCACAGTTCGACATACCCGCGATGCATCTTGCGCTGGAGGCGATCTGGGCGACGCTCGGTGCCGCCAACCGCTACTTCTCGGCTCAGGAGCCCTGGGTGCTGCGCAAATCGGAGGCCGCCGTCGATCAGGAGCGGTTCCGCACGGTGCTCTACGTGACGCTGGAGGTGGTGCGAATCGCCGCGCTGCTCGTGCAACCGGTCATGCCGACGTCGGCGGCCACCCTGCTCGACCTACTCGGGCAGGCTGAATCGGCGCGCGATTTCGGCGCGGTCGCGGTACGCATCGCGCCCGGCACCGCCCTGCCGGCACCGTCCGGCGTCTTTCCCCGCTACCAAATCGATTGAGAATGAACCCACTTCACACCAAACTGCACAATATCTACGACGAGGTAGCCCGGCGCAACGCGGGCGAGGCCGAGTTCCACCAGGCCGTCTACGAGGTGCTCAACAGCCTCGGACCGGTTGTCGACAAGCATCCCGACTACGTCGACACCGCGGTGATCCGCCGGTTGTGCGAGCCGGAGCGGCAGATCATCTTCCGCGTGCCCTGGCAAGACGACGAGGGCACGGTCCAGATCAATCGCGGCTTCCGCGTCGAATTCAACTCTGCGCTGGGGCCGTTCAAGGGTGGGTTGCGATTCCATCCGTCGGTCTATCTCGGGATCGTCAAGTTCCTCGGCTTCGAGCAGATCTTCAAGAACTCATTGACCGGCCTGCCGATCGGTGGGGCCAAGGGCGGTTCGGACTTCGATCCCAAGGGCCGCTCCGACGGCGAGATCATGCGGTTCTGCCAGTCGTTCATGACAGAGCTGTACCGACATCTCGGTGAGTACACCGACGTACCCGCCGGCGACATCGGGGTCGGCATGCGCGAAATCGGTTATCTGTTCGGCCAATACAAGCGCATCACCAACCGCTACGAGTCCGGAGTGTTCACCGGCAAGGGGCTGACGTGGGGCGGATCCCAGGTCCGCACCGAGGCCACCGGATATGGGACGGTGTTTTTCGTCGACGAGATCCTGCGGGCCGCCGGCCAGTCGTTCGACGGCAAGCGGGTGGTGGTGTCCGGCTCCGGCAATGTGGCGATCTACGCCATCGAGAAGGTACACGCACTGGGCGGCACGGTGGTCGCCTGCTCGGACTCGAGCGGCTATGTCTACGACGAGAAGGGCATCGATCTCGAGCTCCTCAAAGAGGTGAAGGAGCTGCGCCGGGCCCGGATCGCGGACTACGCCGAGTCACGGGGCAATTCGGCGCACCTGGTGACATCTCGCACTGTCTGGGAGGTGGCGTGTGACATCGCGCTGCCCTGCGCCACCCAGAACGAACTCAGCGGGGATGCCGCTGCCATGCTGATCGGCTCGGGCTGCCGCATCGTCGCCGAGGGCGCCAATATGCCGTGCACCCCGGAGGCGGTCAAGCGCTTCGAGGCGGCCGGGGTGACCTTCGCGCCGGGCAAGGCCGCCAATGCCGGTGGAGTGGCAACCAGTGCCCTGGAGATGCAACAGAACGCCTCGCGCGACTCGTGGACGTTCGGTGACACCGAAGCGCGGCTGGCCGAGATCATGCGCCGCATCCATGACCGTTGTATGTCCACCGCCGACGAGTATGGACAGCCGGGGAATTATGCCGCGGGCGCCAACATCGCCGGTTTCATCCGGGTCGCGGATGCGATGCTTGCTCTGGGCTTGGTCTGAGTGATCTGAACCACACCGGCGGCGCGGCTGTCACATCCGGGCGATGCCTGGTGTCTCAAGGTCGACAGGCTCAAGCGACCTCAAAGGAGAGATGTGATGACCGAGCAGCGAGCCCGAGTTGTGGTGATCGGTGGCGGATACGCCGGAGTGATCGCGGCCAACCATCTGCGCCTTCGTCCCGATGTGGCGATCACCTTGGTGAACCCCCGGCCCGACTTCGTCGAGCGGATCCGGCTGCACCAACTGATCACCGGGTCCGATGACGCCACCCATTCCTACGCCGACATCCTCGGCGCGGGCATCGAGTTGGTGGTCGACGCCGCAACCCGCATCGACACCGAGGCGCGGCAGGTCGAACTGTTCAGCGGCCCGCCGCTGCCGTATGACTACCTGATCTACGCGGTGGGCAGCGGGTCGGCTGAGCCGATGGTTCCGGGTGCCGACGAATTCGCTTATCCCATCGCCGATCTCGAGGAAGCGCAGCGACTGACCACCGCGCTGAGCGAGCTGCACTTTCACGCGCCGGTGTGTGTGGTCGGCGCCGGCCCGACCGGCATCGAGACCGCGGCCGAACTGGCCGAGCAGGGCCGCAATGTCACGTTGGTGTGCGGTACCGTGCTCGGCCCCTACCTGAGCACCCCGGGACGACGGTCGGTGGCCAAGCGGCTGCGAAAGCTGGGCGTCGAGATCGTCGACGGACCGCAAGCCATGGTGACCGGGGTCGCCGCCGACGCGGTGACGCTGGCCGATGGGCGCCGGCTGGCGAGCACGGTGACGATTTGGACGGCCGGATTCGGGGTTCCCGATCTCGCCGCGCGCTCCGGCCTGCGCACCGACGCGATGGGCCGGTTGCTCACCGATGAGACACTGACCAGTGTCGACAGCGACCGGATCGTGGCGGCCGGCGACGCCGCGGCCCCGTCGAACCAGCCGCTGCGGATGAGCTGTCAGGCCGCGATCCCGCTGGGCGCCCAGGCCGCCAACACCGTGCTGTCCCGGCTTGCCGGCGAGCAGCCCGCGGTGGTCAGCCAGGCGTTCACCGGGCAGTGCATCAGCCTCGGGCGGGCAGGCGGAACCATTCAGATCGCCCGTACCAACGATGTCCCGCTGCCGCTGTACATCGGCGGGCGCACCGCGGCGACGATCAAAGAGGCGGTCTGCAAGGGCACGATCAGCTTCCTGCGCCGCGAGGCCCGCAAGCCGGGCTCGTACTTCTGGCTCAAGGGCGGCGCCAAGCGCCCCGCTGCCGAGGCGGTGGTGACCCCGTGATCGCGGCCGACGAGCACGCCGAGCGGTTCACCCTGCTGCGGCCGCTGCTGTTCACCATCGCCTACGAGATCACCGGCTCGGCCACTGAAGCCGACGACGTGCTGCAGGACAGCTATTTGCGTTGGGCGGCAGTGGATCTGGGTAAAGTCCAAGACACCAAGGCATACCTGGCCCAGTTGGTCACCCGGCAAGCACTGAACACGCTGCGTTCGCAGGCCCGTCGTCGGGAGGACTACGTCGGCCCGTGGCTGCCCGAACCGCTGCTGCTCGACGAGCGCGACGGCGCCGCCGACGTGGTGCTCGCCGAGTCGGTGTCGATGGCCATGCTGGTGGTGCTGGAGACGCTGACACCTGACGAGCGCGCGGTGTTCGTGCTACGCGAGGTATTCGGTTTCAGCCACGACGAGATCGCCGACGCGATAGGCAAATCCACGGCCGCCGTGCGCCAGATGGCGCACCGGGCCCGCGAGCATGTGCACTCCCGTCGGCGCCGCTTCGAGCCGCTGGATCCACACCAGTCCGAGCAGATCACCACGCAGTTTCTGACGGCGGCCGCGACCGGCGACCTGGACGGGCTCATCGGCATGCTGGCGCCCGACGTGGTGTTCACCTCCGACAGCGCAGGCAAGGTCAGCGCCGCCCGCCGTCCGGTGCTGGGTCCCGACAAGGTCGCCCGGCTCATCATCGGCCTGATGCGCCAAGCCGGCCCGGAATACCGGATGGAGGTTGCGAGCTACAACAGCGCACCTGCGCTGGTGGTCTATCGCAACGAACAACCCGACTCGGTGTTCTTGATCGAGTTCGCCGACGGCAAGATCAACAACTTCTATGCGATGCGCAATCCGGACAAGCTCGTCGCCGCGACCGTGCGCAGGGAGATCCGCCGCTGAGTCTTTGCGTCTGCCGGTCGCAGACGTCAGGCTATGGCGATGCGCACCGACCGGCTCGGAGATCTCGGCACCGCCGCCGAGGTCCTGCGCGCGGTGGCCGGTGCCGCCGCCCGGCGCGGGCTACCGCCGCCCGCCGCACTTGTCGGTGAGTGGTTCGGTTCAGCCGCGGTGATCGCGCCCTCCGTGTCGGTGCAGGCGGTCGAGGCGGACCAGGTGTTCGCCGTGCCGCCGGGGCGCAGCGGTGAGGCGGTCGGTGGCGGGTGGATCGGCTACCTGTCGTATCCCGATGCCGCGGCCGACGGCCGTCCGCCGCGGATTCCCGAGGCGGCCGGCGGCTGGGCCGACAGCGTGCTGCGACTGAACCGCGACGGCTGCTGGTGGCACGAAAGCCTCTCTGCCGCACCGATAGCCGGATGGGTGAGCGAGGCGTTATCGTCTCAAATCCCGTCGGAAATGTACGAAATGGATTGGGATGAACCCGGTTTCGATCGGCATCAGGCCGGGGTGCTGGCCTGCCTGGACGCGATCGGCGCCGGCGAGGTGTACCAGGCGTGCGTCTGCACCCGCTTCACCGGCACGCTGCACGGCTCCTCGCTGGAGTTCTTCGCCGACGCGATCACTCGCACGGCACCGGCCCGGGCAGCCTACCTGGCCGGTGACTGGGGGGCGGTGGCCTCGCTATCGCCGGAGCTGTTCCTGCGCCGGACCGGTGACGATGTGACGTCCAGTCCGATCAAGGGGACGTTGCCGTTGCACCTGCAGCCAGAGGAGCTGCTGGCGTCGGTCAAGGACGTGGCCGAGAACATCATGATCGTCGACCTGGTGCGCAATGACCTCGGCCGGGTCGCCGACACCGGAACCGTCACTGTTCCAGAGCTTCTCACCGTCCGAGCCGCGCCAGGTGTATGGCATCTGGTGTCCACGGTGGCGGCGAAGGTCCGCCCCGGAGTACCCAACGCCGCACTACTGGCCGCGACGTTTCCGCCCGCATCGGTCACGGGGACCCCGAAAGGGCGTGCCCGTGAACTGCTTTCACAGTGGGAGCTGCACCGCCGCGGGGTTTACTGCGGCACGGTCGGGATGGCGTCCCCGATCGCGGGCACCGAGCTGAATGTGGCGATCCGGACCGTCGAGTTCGACGCCGAGGGCACGGCGGTACTGGGCGTCGGTGGCGGGATCACCGCCGACTCCGAGGCCAAAGCGGAGTGGCAGGAATGCCTGCACAAGGCCGCACCGGTGATTCAGTCGTCACGCGAGCGCAGCACCGCCTCATAGAGCTCGCGCCGCGACGGCGCACCCGGATGGGCTTCCACGACCCGCGCGCACGCATCCTTGACCCGCATGCCGTCGGCCACCAGGGCGTCGACCTCGGCGACCAGGGCCGGCAGGTCGGTGGTCGGCACCGCACCGGCGAGCACGACGGTGATCTCGCCGAGCACCTTCTCGTCCGCCCACTCCGCGAGATCGGCCAGCGAGCCGCGCAGAATCTCCTCGTGCACCTTTGTCAGTTCCCGGCACACCACCACCCGGCGATCCCCGCCGAGCTCGTCGACCGCGTCGTGCAGGCAGTCGGCCAGCCTTCGCGGTGACTCGAAGAACACGCAGGTGCGCTGCTCGGCCGCCAAGCCGGCCAGCCACGCCTTCCGCGCGGATTGTTTGCGCGGCGCGAACCCCTCGAAGCAGAACCGGTCGGACGGCAGCCCGGACACCGCCAGCGCGGTGGTGACCGCCGACGGGCCGGGCAGACACGAAACCGCCAGGCCACTTTCGATGCAGGCCGTCGCCATTCGATAGCCGGGGTCGTTGATCAGCGGCATCCCGGCGTCGCTCACCACGAGCACGGTGGCGCCGGCCTTGATGTCGTCGACAAGTGCGGGCACCCGGGCCGCCTCGTTCTGATCGAACAGGCTGACCACCCGTCCGGCGATCTTCACGCCCAGCGACTGCGCCAGGGAGCGCACTCGCCGGGTGTCCTCGGCGGCCACCACATCGGCCGTCGTCAATGCATCGACCAGCCGTTTGGAGGCGTCACCCGGCTGGCCCAACGGCGTGGCACCGAGCAGCAGTCTCCCGGCAGTCATGCCGGACAGAATACGATCGCTGGCGATGACCACCACCGCCGATGACCTCGCCGCGCATCAACGCGCCGTTCCCGTCATCAGCCCCGGACCGTTGGTGCCGGTCGCCGACTTCGGTCCGGTCGACCGCATCGAGGGCTGGGTGGCCACCGCGATCATCGCCGCGTTGGCGGCGCTGACCAGGCTGATGAACCTCGGCTCGCCCACCGATGCGGGCACCCCGATCTTCGATGAGAAGCACTACGCGCCGCAGGCCTGGCAGATGCTGTTCAACTACGGCGTCGAGGACAACCCCGGTTTCGGGTTGGTGGTCCACCCGCCGGTCGGCAAACAGATGATCGCGCTGGGCGAGGCGATCTTCGGCTACAACGGCGTGGGCTGGCGGTTCACCACCGCGGTGCTGGGCGTGCTGATGATCGCGCTTGTCGTGCGGATCGTGCGGCGAATCAGCCGCTCGACGCTGGTCGGCGCGATCGCCGGGCTGCTGCTGATCGCCGACGGGGTGAGCTTCGTCGCGTCGCGCACCGCGCTGCTCGACGGCATCCAGACGTTCTTCGTGATCGCCGCGTTCGGCGCATTGATCGTCGATCGCGATCAGGTGCGCGAGCGCATGCACAACGCCCTGCTGGAGGGGCGCATCGCTGAGACACCGTGGGGACCCCGGCTCGGTGTGCGGTGGTGGCGCTTCGGGGCGGGCGTGCTGCTGGGCCTGGCCTTCGCGACGAAGTGGTCGGGGCTGTACTACATCGCGTTCTTCGGCGCGATGACGCTCGCGTTCGACGTCGCCGCGCGCCGGGCGTACCGGGTGCCCCGGCCGTGGTTCGGCACGATCCGCCGCGACGTCGGGCCGACCGCCTACGTATTCCTGCTGATTCCGTTCGCGGTGTACCTGGCGTCGTATGCGCCGTGGTTCTCCTCGGAGACGGCCGTGAACCGCTACGAAGTCGGGCAGTCGATCGGTGAGCGGCAGTGGTTCCAGCCGCCCGATGCGATCCGGTCGCTGTGGCACTACACGTACAAGGCGTATCACTTCCATTCGACGCTGACCAACGCGAACGGCAACCACCACCCCTGGGAGTCCAAGCCGTGGACGTGGCCGATGTCGCTGCGGCCGGTGCTGTATGCGATCGACAACCAGAACGTGCCCGGCTGCGGGTCCGCGTCGTGCGTGAAGGCCGTGATGCTGGTCGGCACACCCGCGATGTGGTGGCTGGCGGTACCCGTCCTCGGATATGCCTTGTGGCGCACCTTCGTTCGCCGCGACTGGCGCTACGCCGTGGTGCTGACCGGATACGGCGCCGGGTTCTTGCCCTGGTTCGCCGACATCGACCGGCAGATGTACTTCTTCTACGCGGTGCCGATGGCGCCGTTCCTGGTGATGGCGATCGCGCTGATCCTCGGCGACATCCTGCACGCTCGCAATCAGAACGCCGAACGGCGAACGCTCGGGTTGATCGTGGTGAGCTGCTATGTCGCGTTGGTGATAACCAATTTCGCCTGGCTCTACCCGGTGCTGACCGGGGTACCGATCTCGCAGGCCACCTGGAACATGGAGATCTGGCTGCCCAGCTGGCGCTGATTCACGGTGCGAGATCGACACCATGGTCGTGAATTCAGGAATTCCACAGCCCTGACGTCGTTTTCGCAGCGCTGACTACTAGGTTTTGGCCCCGCGCAGCACCATACGAGCATGTCGTCGCCCTTCATCGGAAGCGCCGCAGTCGCCAACGGCTCGCTGACGCGAGGTCAGCTGCGCTGGAACTACACCGCTATTCATCCCGACGTGTACATCCCCAAGCGGTCCGAACGCACCCTCGACGTCCGCACTCGAGCAGCAGCGATGTGGGTAACGGACGGCATCATCGCCGGCCGGGCAGCGGCCGCACTCCACGGGTCGTCGTGGGTAGGAGCGGCGACCCCGATCGAGCTCATCGGACGGACCCGCCGCCGTCAATCCGGCGTGATCGTGCGCGAGGAACGCATCAGCGCTGCCGAGGTCATGCGGCTGGACGAATTGGCCGTCACGACACCCGAACGCGCCGCGCTCGACCTTGCCCGCCACCTACCGCGGGGCGAGGCTATCGCCAACCTTGATGCACTTGCAGCGGCCACCGGATTCGAACCGGCCGCCGTGCTCTCGCTTGCTGAGCGCTATGCAGGCGCGAGAGGTATCCAACGTGCTCGCGCCGCGCTGCCGCTCACGGACGCCGGTGCTCAGTCGCCGCGCGAATCCTGGCTGAGGCTGTTGCTCATCGACGCGGGATACCCGCGCCCGGCCACCCAGATCCCCGCCTTCGACGGTTATACGACGGCGTTCGTCGACCTCGGATGGGATGAGCCGAAGATCGGACTGGAGTACGAGGGTGCGCATCACCAGTTCGATCGCGGCCAGCACGTCCGCGACATCGGCCGCTACGACATGCTCGAGGCCTTGGGCTGGCTCATCATCCGGGTGGTGAAGGAGCACAGCCGCGCCTACATCCTCCGGCGAGTGCACGATGCGTTCACCCGCCGAAGTGTGCCCCTGCCGAGATCTGCATGAGGGTTGTGGATCCGGCTGATTCACAGCCATGGTGTCGATCTCGGCGGGGCGGGGGCTAGAGCCCCAACACCGGCTTGAGTAGCTCGGCGACTGCGGTGACACCGCCGGGCTTGTACCCGTTGATCGTCGCCGCGCTGAGGATCACACCGTCGACGCCGGCGTCGAGCACCTTGGTCTTGACCTGCTCGGCGATCTGTTCCGGGCTGCCGAAGACGGCTTGCTGCTTGAAGTCGTCGGGGATCATGTCGGCGGTGACGTTCTCGTCGATCAGCGCGACCGCGAGCACACTGGTCTCCAGCGTGGCCGGGTCGCGGCCGATCTTCTCGCACGCCTCCTTGACCACCTGGACCTTGCGGGGCAGCTCATCGAAACCGGCAATGATGTTCAGATGGTCGAAGTGCTTGGCCGCCAACGGGATTGTCTTCTTCTCACCGCTGCCGCCGATCATCAGCGGGATGTGGTCGCGGAAGCGCGGATTGGCGAACGCCTCGTTGGTCCGGTAGTACTTGCCGTCCACCGTGACCCGCTCGCCGCTCAGCATCGGCAGAATGATGTCGAGCGCTTCATGGAGCTTGTTGAACCGGTCGGTGAACGTGCCGAACTCATAGCCCAGCGAGTCGTGCTCGTGCTCGAACCAGCCGGTGCCGATGCCCAGGATCGCGCGGCCCTGGCTGGCCACGTCGAGTGTCGTGATGGCCTTGGCCAGCAGCGTGGGATTGCGGTAGGAGTTGCCGGTGACCAGCGTGCCCAACTGCACCCGCTGCGTCGCGGCGGACAGCGCACCCAGGGCGGTATACGCCTCCAGCATCGGCTCCTCCGGCGCACCGAGCCCGGGCAGCTGATAGAAGTGATCCATCAGGAATACCGAGTCGAACCCGGCCGCTTCGGCCTCCTGAGCCTGCGCGATCACGGTGGGAAACAGCTCGGCAACGCTGGTGCCGTAGGAGAAGTTCGGGATCTGAAGTCCAAGTTTGATTGCCACGCCTGCGAACGTAACCCCGGTTAAGCGGAGCGCGCGCCCCGTTTCACTCTCCGCGAATTCGGGAATATCGCCGGCCCGTAAGGTCAGACCATGCGAAGCCGCGCCGCGATCGTCCGCGAGCTCGGCGGCGCCTGGTCGGTCGAAGCTTTCGAGCTGGACTCGCCGCGTGCCGGCGAGGTGCTGGTGCAGATGGCCGCCGCAGGGCTGTGTCATTCCGATGACCACATCCGCAACGGCTTCATGTCACCGCCCGGTGCGCCGGCGGCCCGTCCGCCGACCATCGGCGGCCACGAGGGATCCGGCGTGGTCGTCGAGGTCGGCCCCGGCGTCGCCGGGTTGGCGCCCGGTGACCACGTGGTGACGTCCTTCGTCGCGGTGTGCGGCCACTGCCGCTGGTGCGCCTCGGGGATGGAGTACTTATGCGACAAAGGCGCCGGCGTGCTGACGCCGGGCATGCCGACCGACGGCACCTTCCGCCACCACACCGTCGACGGCCTCGACGTGGGACACACCTCCAAGATAGGTGCGTTCGCCGAACACACTGTCGTGGCCGCGGATTCACTGGTGAAAATCGATGCCGGCATCCCGTTGGTGCCCGCCTCCCTGCTGGCGTGCGCGATCCCTACGGGCTACGGCTCGGCGGCTCATCGCGGGAACGTGCGCGGCGGCGACACCGTGGTGGTGGTCGGTGCGGGCGGGATCGGCACGGCTGCCATTCAGGGCGCCCGAATCAACGGTGCTACGACGATCGTCGCCGTGGATCCCCTTGAGAACAAACGTAAGTCGGCGTCAGACTTCGGTGCCACCCACACCGCGGTATGGGCCGCCGACGCCGTCGACCTGGTTCGTGACCTTACTCGCGGAGTAATGGCGGACTGCGTGGTCGTCGCTCCCTCGGACATCACCGGTGACGATGTGCGTGACGCGTTGGCGCTGACCCGCAAGGGCGGTACCTGTGTGCTCACCGGGATGGCTCCGACCGGCCCGCTGCCCGTGCACCTCGACATCCAGGACCTGGTCCTGATGAACAAAACCCTGTGCGGGACGGTGTTCGGGTCGTGCAATCCGCGCTCCGAGATCCCCGCGCTCGCAACGATGTACGCCGCAGGTCAGCTGCGCCTCGACGAGATGATCACCAAACGCTATCCCCTCGACGACATCAACGCCGCGTTCGACGACTTGCTGCAGGGTCGGTTGGTCCGCGGTGTCATCGACTTCGGGATCGCTTGAGCCAGATGACCTCTCCCCTGTCCGGTATCCGGGTGCTCGAGATCGGTGACCGGATTGCCACCGCGTATTGCGGCAAGCTGTTGCGCGACGCCGGCGCCGATGTGTTGATGGTCGAACCACCGGCCGGGCACCGGCTGCGAAGCTACCGGCCGGCGGGCATCCCAGCCGCCGACGGCGACAGCCCGTTCTTCTCGTTTCTGGCCGGTGGCAAGCGCAGCATCGCCCGTTCGACGCTCTCCGCCGACCTCCTCGAATCCGCCGACATCGTCATCCTCGGCGCCACACCGGAGCAGGCCACTGCGATGGGTCTGGGTATCGATGAGATCGCCGGCTGCACAACGCCGGTGGTCACGGTGTCGCACTTCGGCTGGACGGGCCCGTGGACCGAGCTGTCCGCAACGGAGTTCACCTTGCAGGCCTGGTGCGGTTCCATCGGCTCGCGCGGGGAGCCGGAACGCCCGCCGGTCGCCGTCGGCGGCGATCTCGGTGAGTTCATCGCAGGTAGCTACGCCGCGTTCTTCGCGCTCGCCGCTCACCGCAGTGGCGACGGATTCGACATGTCGGTGCTCGAGGCGATGACCACCTCGATGCAGGTGTTCTCCTGGCTGCGTAAGGAATTGATGCTGCTGGAGGTCGTCGGCCGGTCCACCGAGGTGCCGTCGGTGGAGCGCGCCAAGGACGGCTACGTCGGCATCTCGATGGCCACCGGCCAGCAATGGCAGGACTTTTGCGCCATGGTCGAATGTCCCGATCTGGCCGACGTTCCCGAGTTACGGTTCCAGATCGGCCGTTGGGAACAGCGTGATCTGGTGCGAGCACGCACCGCCGACTGGTTCGCCACACATACCGTCGCGGAGATCGTCGAACTGGCCGAGCTGTTCCGGATCCCGATGGCGGCGATCGGCAACGGCGAAACGCTCTCGGCGATGGACCATTTCATCGCCCGGAAGTCATTCGTCGATCATCCTGCGGGGTTCCGGGCACCGGGTCCGCCGTGGCGGATGAGCCGCACCCCGCCGCTGCCGCCGGCGCTGCCGCCCAGCATCGGCGACAACACGGCCGACTGGACGCCCGGTGCCAAGACCAGCCGCACGGGCCTGCCGCTCGAGGGGGTCCGCATCGTCGATCTGACGGCATTCTGGGCCGGCCCGACCGCGACCCACCTGCTGGCCATGCTCGGCGCAGACGTGGTCAAGATCGAATCGGTGCAGCGACCGGACGGGATGCGCTTCGCCGGTGGCTTCCGCGCGGACGTCGAACGCTGGTGGGAGTACAGCTGGGTTTTTCACGGGGTCAACTCCGGTAAGCGCTCGGTGACCTTGGATCTGGAATCAGAGGACGGCAGAGCACTTTTCGCACGGATGGTCGCCGGAGCCGATGTCGTGATCGAGAACTTCACACCACGGGTGATGGAGAACTTCGGGCTGAGTTTCGAAGCGCTGTGCGAATTCAATGAACAGATCATCGAGGTTCGCATGCCGGGGTTCGGGCTCGACGGCCCCTGGCGTGATCGGGTCGGGTTCGCGATGACGATGGAGCAGCTCGCCGGACTGGCCTGGATCACCGGCTACCCCGACGGACTGCCGACCGCACCGCGTGGGGCATGTGATCCGCTGGCCGGTGTGCACGCCGCATTCCTGACGCTTGCCGCATTGGAGCACCGACGCCGCACCGGGCACGGCCAGCTGATCGAGGTGCCGATGATCGACGTGGTGCTCAATGCCAGTGCCCTGCAGATCATCGAGCGGGATGCCGCCGGTGTGCTGCTGACGCGGCGGGGTAACCGCGGACACGAGTTCGCCGTGCAGAACGTCTACGCCTGCGCCGGGGATGAGCAATGGGTGGCTGTCAGCCTTCGCCACGACGACGACTGGGCGGCGCTCAAAGAGGTTCTTGGTCAACCAATGTGGACGCATGGTCTTGCGTACAACGCGGAGGCGGGTGATCTGATCGATGGCCACCTGGCCGAGTGGTTGAAAGACCGATCCCGCGACGAGGCCGTCGACCTGCTGCTCGACGCGGGCATCCCCACGGCGCCCGTGGTGGCGCCGCCCGACGTGATCGACAATTCGGCGCTGCAGGCGCGCGGCTTCTTCCAGACGGTATCCCACCCATTGTGCGGGCCGCTGCCCTACCCGCGGCCGCCCGTCACCGGCCACTTCGTCGACACCGCCGCTCCCCTACTGGGACAGCACAACACCGAAATCTTCACCCACGCGCTCGGTCTGACGGATCAGGACCTGGCCCGGTTGGAAGCCGACGACGTGATCGGGTCCTGGCCACTGGGACTGTGACCGTTTGTCCGGTGGATCCAGTCGCCGGGCTTCAATCGCCAGGTGCGGCGGGCATAGTCGATTTCGGTGTACGGCCACTGTGTGACGATGCGCCCACTCGGCGAGCGGAAGTAGCTGCCGCACTGCGTCCACACCGTCTGTTCGAGTTCGGCCGAGATCTCCTCGTTGAACCGCCGCTCGGCTTCCGGGTGCACCTCGAGCGTGCCGCCTTTGCGGCGGAGCCGTCCGACCGCGCCGGCGGCCAGGCGAGCCCCCGCCTCCAGGATGTACACGATCGAGTTGCCGCCCTGATTGGTGTTGGGCCCGTACAACATCATGAGATTGGGGAAGCCGCTCACGGCGGCACCGAGGTAGGCGCTGGGGTCCTCGCCCCACCGGTCGTGCAGCGATTGGCCGCCGACCCCGGTCACCTCGATGCCGGAGAGGTAGCGACTGGTCTGGAATCCGGTGGCCAACACGATGACGTCGACATCGGTCATCGACGAGGCGGTGCACACTGCGTTCTCGGTGACCTTCTCGATGGGTTCGGTTACCAGCGACACGTTGTCCTGCTGCAATGCGGCGTAGTAATCGCCGCCGAGTAAGACCCGCTTGCACCGGAATGGGTAGTCGGGAGTCAACGCTGCGCGGAGCTGTTCGTCGACGACGTTGCGGCGCAGGAACTTCTCGGCGATACCCTGACGTCCGGTCACCCGGGGGTCGTCGAGCCGCAGCGCGGTGTTGTCGTGCTGCTCTTTCCACAGCCGCCACCGCTCGCGGCGCCCGGCCCAGGGGATGCGACGGAACCTATTGAGCTCGTCGGCGCTGAACGCGCGGTCGTCCTTCGGCACCATCCAGGGCGGTGTGCGCTGGAAGACCGTCACCTCGGCTGCACCCTTGGCCAATTCCGGAACGACCTGCACCGCACTGGCTCCAGTTCCGATCACCGCCACCCGGCGGCCGGTGACATCGGCGCGCGGATCCCACCGGGAGGTGTGTATGAGCGATCCACCGAAATTCGCCAACCCGTCGATCTCGGGCAGCTTGGGTTCTCCGAACAAGCCGACCGCGCTGATAACCACGTCGAACGAGACCGCGGAACCACCTCCGGTATGGACCGATTCGAGATCGAGCTCCCACTGCTGCGCGTGTTCGTTCCAGCACATGCTGCGCACCGAGGTGCCGGTCAGTAGGTGCCGCCTCAGGTCGAAATCGTCGGCCACCGACTCCAGGTACGCCAGTATCTCCGGCTGCCGAGCGTAAGTGCGGCTCCAGTTCCGGTTGGGTGCGAAGGAGAACGAATAGAGATGGCTCTGGATGTCGCACGCCGCACCAGGATAGGTGTTCAACCGCCAGGTTCCGCCGACGCCGTCGCAGCGTTCGATGATCGTCAGATTGTTGATGCCGATGCGCCGCAACGCGACTGCGGCGGCCAGGCCACCGAACCCGGCGCCGATGATGGCCACCCGGGGCGACCGCCGGCGCACGGTCGCCCGCAGACGTCCTGCCAGGTACCGGCTCTTCATCGGCATCCGCCGGGTCCGATGTCGAGACCCTCGAGTGTGCCGTCCTCCCGCCAGGCCGCGAGGATGTCGGCGTATTCGGTGGGCGTGCCATAGAAGAAGCTGCCCTGCCGGGTGGTGGCGTTGGCCTGTCCTTCCCGGTTGTAGTAGCCGGGGGTGCAGGTCCGGGCGCGGTCGGCGGTTCCGGCGGACCTGCCCACCACGGTGTCCACCCAGCCGTCCTCGGCAGCCCTTGTCGATTCGAGCCGGGTGACGTCGCGGGCCAGTGCCTGGGCGACGATCCACGCGACGTGTGCGGCCTGGACGTCGAGCAGGTACGGGAAGTTCACCGTAAAGCCGGACTGCGCAATGCTTTCCACAAAGAGATTGGGGAAGCCGGCCACCATGAGACCGTGCAGAGTGCGGACGCCGTCACGCCACTTGTCGGTCAGGGAGAGTCCGTCGCGGCCCAGAACCTCGAACCCGGTGCGCTGTGCGTATTCGGTGCCTACCTCGAATCCGGTCGCGAAGATCAGGCAGTCGAGTTGGTGCTCGACGCCGTCGACCACGACACCGCGTTCGGTGATGCGTTGCACGCCGCGACCATGGGTGTCCACCAGAGATACGTTGGGGCGGTTGAACGTCGCCAGGTAGTCGTCGTGGAAGCATGGCCGCTTGCAGAAGTAGCCGTACCACGGTTTGAGCGCCGCGGCCGTATCCGGATCGGCGACGATCGCATCGACGCGGGCGCGGACCTCCTCCATCTTCGCGAAGTCGGCCAACTCGCCGTCCCGCATGACCAGCAGGGTCTTGACGATACTGGTCCAGGCGTCGGCAACCAGGTCTTCGTCGGCCTCGCCGCCGGCGGTGAGCTGCTGGAAGTTCTCGATGCGACGACGTTGCCAGCCGGGGGACAGTCCGGCGGCCCACTGGGCATCGGTAGGCCGGTTGGCGCGGACATCGACCGAGGACGGCGTGCGCTGGAACACCGACAGATAGCCCGCGGCTCGCGCCAGGTGCGGTACGCATTGCACGGCGGTCGCGCCCGTGCCGATGATTCCAATTCGCTTGTCGGACAGCAGCTCCAAGTTCTTGCCGGTGTAGTCGTAGTCCCACCGGCTGGTGTGGAACGTGTGCCCGGCAAACGACGCGATGCCGGGGATGCCGGGAAGTTTCGGCTTCTGCAGGTAACCGTTGGCCATCGAGACGAACCGCGCCCGGATCGCATCGCCGCGGTCGGTTTCCACGATCCAGCGTTCGCTCTGTGCGTGCCACCAGATCTGCCGGACTTCGGTGTGCAGGCAGGCGTTCCGATAGAGGTCGTAGTGCTCGGCGATACGTTGGCAGTGCGCGAAGATCTCCGGCCCCTTGGCGTACTTCTCGGTCGGCAGGTAGCCGGTCTCCTCCAACAGCGGCAGGTAGACGTAGGACTCGACGTCACAGGCGATGCCGGGGTACCGATTCCAGTACCAGGTGCCGCCCACGTCGGCGGCCTTGTCGATCAGCCTGATATCGGCGACGCCAAGCTCCCGCAGCCGCGCCCCGGTCAGCAGGCCACCGAAACCGGCGCCGATGATCGCGACGTCGACCTCGTCGGCCAGCGGCTCGCGGGTCGCGGGCTCACCGGACCACGGGTCGCCCGCGAAGCCGGCGAAATCACCGGCTACCTCGACGTACTGTCCGATGCCATCCGTGCGCAGCCGGATTTCGCGCTCGTGCGCATAACGAGCGCGCAGCGCGTCGGGATCGAAGGGCAGGCCGGTCACGTTGTCCGCACTGCATGTGCCGGTAGGTGCGCACCGCCGCTGGCGATCACCTTGGTCTCGAGGTATTCAGATAATCCGGCCAGGCCCATCTCTCGGCCGTTGCCCGACTGCTTGTATCCGCCGAATGGGATATCGGCCGAATACCACACTCCGCCATTGACGCTCACGGTTCCGGTCCGCAGTCGCGCCGCCACCAAGGCCGCGCGATCGGCATCGGAGGTCCACACCGCGGCGGAGAGCCCGTAGGGCGAGTCATTGGCGATGGCCACCGCCTCGTCGTCGCCGTCATGGGCCAGCAGCACCAGCACCGGACCGAAGATCTCCTCTCGGGCCACCCGGGAAGAATTGTCCAGACCGCGAATCACCGTGGGGGCGATGAAGTATCCGCGGTCCAGCCCGGCGGGACGACCCCCGCCGCAGGCGAACGATCCGCCCTCGGCCAGCGCCAGGTCGAGATAGCCCTGCACGCGCGCACGCTGGCGCGCCGAAATCAGCGGGCCGCACACCGTCGCGGGATCGGCCGGATCGCCCACCGGGATGGCGGCCATCGCGTCGGCGGCTGACGCGACGGCCTCGTCGTATCGGGCACGCGGCACCAGGAGCCGAGTGGTGAACGCACAGCCCTGGCCGGCGTGGCGGGCGACCGCCAGCGCCGCCGAGGCGCATGCGCGGCCCAGGTCGGCGTCATCCAGCACGATGAATGCCGACTTGCCGCCCAGTTCGAGGAGGACCTTGGTGATGGTCTGGGCGGAGGCGGTCATCACCGCGGTGCCAGTGGCGGTCGACCCGGTGAACGACACCACGTCGACCCGGGCATCCTCACACAGTCGCGCACCCAGTCGGGGGTCGCTGGAGGTGACGATGTTGATGACGCCAGGTGGAAAATCGGTGCGCTCGGCAATGATCCGTCCGATATGCGCAGCACACCACGGGGTTTCGGGGGCAGGCTTGAGGACTACCGTGTTACCGGCCGCCAGTGCCGGTCCGAGCTTCGCGAGATTGATCTGGTGCGGGAAGTTGAACGGCGTGATCGCGCCGACGACTCCGTACGGCTCACGCACGAGGGTGCGGCGCGTCGCGATACCCATTGGGGATGCCACACCGAGATCAGCCCTCCACGCATAGCTTTCGGCGGTGTCAGCGGGGAACGCGAGGTCGCCGACCGGACCTTCCAGATGCGAGCCATGGGTGAAGGTCACCGGCGCGCCCACCTCAGCGACGGTGACCGCGCGAAGTTCTTCGATCTCGGCGGTCAGGGCCGCACGCAACTGGCGCAGGCAGTGCACTCGCAACGCCACATCGCGTGACCAGTCGCTGTGATCGAAGGCGGCGCGCGCGGCACTGATCGCCCGGTCCATGTCGGCGGCGTCGGCGTCGGCGGCCGACCCGATCGGCTCCTCGGTGGCCGGGTTGACGGTGTCGAATGTGCCTGCGCCGCCAGTGACCAGCCTGCCGTCGATCAGCAGATCGGTCACAGCGGATCCCGGGCCACCGGACAGGACATACAGCGAGGGCCGCCGCGGCCGGTGCCGAGCTCGGAGGCGGCGATCGGTAGCACCTCGATCCCCGAATCCTGCAGCCGCGCATTGGTTTCGGTGTTGCGTTCGTAAGCGACCAGGACACCCGGCGCCACGGCCAGCGTATTGTTGCCGTCGTCCCACTGCTCGCGTTCGGCGGTCACCGGGTCCAGTCCGGTGTCGATGACCCGCAGCGGCATCTCCATGGCGTCGGCCGCGGCCTTCACGAACGGCACCTCGTCCAGGATTTTCACCCCGTCGGGCGTGCGTTTGATGGTGAACGCCGACAGCGAGTCGCTGATCGCCGGATACATCACCACCGCATCGACGTCGACCATCGTGCAGACGGTGTCCAGGTGCATCTGGGCCCGTTCCTGGGCGATCGGGACGGCCAGCACCGTGTGGGCCAGGCCGTCGTCGAACAGGCTGCGCGCCAATGCTTCCGCCCCGGCCGGGGTGGTGCGCTCCCCGACGCCGACCGCCACCACGCCGGGCGAGAGCAGCAGCACGTCACCGCCTTCCACCGGTGCGGTGTGCGACTCGTAGGCGCGCCGCACACCGAGGAAGCGGGGGTGGTGGGCGTAGATCAGGTCGGTCAGCGACGTTTCGCGCATGCGCGCGGGCAGCGCCAGCGAGGTGATCGCCACCCGAGGGCCGATCCAGAACGACGAGTCGCGGGTGAACAGCAGATTGGGCAGCGGCTCGATGACGAAGTCCCCGCCGTGATGCATGAGCCGCACCAGTGACGTGTCGGACGTTGCGCCCGAGGGTAATTCGGTGAACGTCATCCCGGCCATCAGCACGTGCGCCAGCGTGGCGGGCTCCAGACTCCGCAAATAGGCCGAAAGTTCCTGCGCCAGCGGTAGTCCCAGGCGGCGCGCATCGACCGCCGCGGAGATGCCCTGCATTCTGGCCGCCCCGCTGTTCAGCGCCTCGGTGAGGAGGTCGGACAGCAACAACACTTCGACACCGCGCGAACGGAGCAGATCGGCGAACGCGTCGTGTTCCTGCTGGGCCCGCGCCACCCACGGCAGACCGTCGAAGAGCAGTTTGTCGTTGTTGCGTGGCGTCAACCGCTGCAGTTCAGCACCGGGACGATGCAGGATGACAACCCGCAGCGTCCCGACCTCGCTGTTGGAGCCAAGTGCGGCGGCAGTCACAAATAGCACCGTAACAACACCGGGGGCAGTCAACTATCGTCGTTATGTGACCGAGCAGGAACTGGCGCCCGGCGACCTCGCGGCCCGGGCCGGAGTGGCGATCTCGGCACTGCACTTCTACGAGCGCGAAGGCCTGATCAGCAGCCGTCGGACCTCGGGCAACCAGCGGCGCTATCCCCGCGACACGCTGCGGCGGGTGGCCTTCATCCGGATGTCCCAGCGCCTGGGCATTCCGCTGGCCAGGGTCCGCGATGCGCTGTCGTCACTGCCGGTCGACCGGGTGCCGACCAGCCGGGATTGGGCCCGGCTGTCCGCGGGCTGGCGTGAGGATCTCGATGAGCGGATCGGACACCTGCAACGGCTGCGCGACAATCTCGCCGACTGCATCGGGTGCGGTTGCCTGAGCCTGCGCAGTTGTGCGCTGTCCAACCCGGACGACGTACTTGCCGGGCACGGACCCGGGGCGGCGAAGCTTTAGTCTCGAAGCTTCAACGTCGAACAGATGTGCGATATCCTCGAACCTGTGTCTGTGTCGGTTCAGGGCGCGCTGTTCGAACACAGTGAACGCCGCGAGCTCGGTGCCGGCGCATGGATCGACATGCGCTCGGCGTGGGTGGAAGATGCCGACGCACTGTTCGAGACCCTCCTCGCCGACGTCGCTTGGCGCGCCGAACGGCGCCAGATGTACGACCGGGTCCTCGACGTCCCGCGCCTGGTCAGCTTTCACGACCTGACGACCGAACCGGCACCGCACCCCGCCATCACCAGGCTGCGCCGTCGCCTCAACGACATCTATGCCGGTGAACTGGGCGAACCGTTCACCAGTGCCGGATTGTGTCTCTACCGCGACGGCGCCGACAGCGTGGCGTGGCACGGCGACACCATCGGCCGCAGCAGTACCGAGGACACCATGGTGGCGATCGTCAGCCTGGGCGCGACGCGGGTGTTCGCGCTCCGGCCGCGCGGCGGTGGGCAGTCGCTGCGTCTGCCCCAACGGCACGGCGACCTTCTGGTGATGGGTGGTTCGTGCCAACGCACGTGGGAGCACGCAGTTCCCAAGACCACGGCGCCGAAGGGGCCGCGGATCAGCATTCAGTTTCGCCCGCGTGACGTGCGCTGAACTCAGCTGCGGATGGCGTTGACGCCGGCCACCAGAAGATCGCCGGCGCGTCCGGTGTTCACCGGCACGACCGGTTTGTCAGGCAGCACCAGCGGGTTGGCGCTCACGATGACCTGAAAGACGCCGAAGTGGGCGGAATAGTTGTAGCTCTCGCCCGTGCGTGTCTGGTTGTTGACCACGGCCTGCAGGACCCGATGGACGCCGAGGGTTTGGGTGCCGTCGATCTTGGGTGTCTCGACCGACTCCACCAAGCCGCGCATCGCAGCGCCGCTGAAAGTGACCTTCCGGCAGTCCGACCCGGGCTCCGTCACAGGCACCGCCGAGTTGGTCTCGACGGCGATCACGATGAAGCGATTTCCCTCGCCTTCGGCCGAGACCGCGGCCATGTTGCCCTGTGTGCCCTGCGGCACAAGTTGTCCCGTCGCATATTTCGCACAGGACGGCGGATCAAAGGTCAGCCCATCGGGAAGCTTCTGGCCGGCCAGCAGTTGGGAGTCGATCCCGGTCTTGGCGACCTCGGACACGTGGAAGTCCGGACCGAAGCTCGACTTCACCGTCGTCACCTTCGCGATATCGGCCTTCGGTTCGGCAGGTGCGCCCGACGAGCATGCGGCGAGCAGGCCGGAGAACAGCACTGCGACGACCGCGCCCGGTTTCAACATCGTGGCCAATGTACCTTCTCAGCCGCGTAGGGCTGCGACCGTCGCAACCAGAAGGTCGCCGACGGAGCGGGAATCCAGTGGCGGATGCGGTGACCCGGGATCGGTGATCAGAGTGACGAACACGACGTGGCCGCCGGAGTAGGCCTGCGCAGTGACGGCCTGGCCGTCGGTTTCGGTGCCGGATTCCACGACGGTGCGCGTAGTGACCGTCATCGCGACGGTCTGCGCGCCGTCGATGCGGGGAGCATCGAATAGGACGACGTCACCGGTGGTGTGCCCGAATGTCATCGTCCACCTGGCGCATTCGCCGATCACCGTGTCGTCCGGTGCCGGCTGGGCGGCCAGTGCGACGACAACATAGATGGTTCCCCCAGCCCCGGACGCGGAGTAGCCGCGGGCCCCGGGATCGTTGGGTGCCGGATCGGACAGCGCCGCGCAGTGCGGCGGGGCCGCCGTCCACCCGGCTCCGAAGCCCCACAGGCCTGGGGCGCTCACCGGCCCAGCGACGTCGGCGATCTCGTAGCCGGCCGGCAACGATGCCCGCACACGTTTGATGTTGGCCGGGTTGACCGCACCCGCGCCGGGCGACGCGCTCGATGAAGCCGACGACGGCACCGCTGTGGGCCGCGCCACGCACGCAGCCAGCCCGACTCCCGTCGTCAGGCTCAGTGCCGTCGTCAGGCAGACGATGAGCTGCCGCACGCGCCTTTGATACCACTGATTGTTTGGCTGGTGCGCGAGCCTCGCGGGCATAACCTGTCAGCCATGTGTACTCGCGTGCTGTGGAACACCAACGATCTCGCCGTCTTGACCGGCCGCTCGATGGACTGGCCCGAGTCGACGCAGCCGTTGATCGTCGGGTTTCCCAGCGGGCGCGACCGTCACGGCAGCCGTCCGACCGGGATTGTCGACGATCCGAATCCGCTGCGCTGGACGAGCCGCTACGCCAGCCTGGTGACTACCGTCTACGGATTGGGCACGGTGGACGGCCTGAACGAGGCGGGTTTGGCGGGCCACGGGTTGTATCTGAACGAAACGGACTTCGGCCGACGGGATAATTCGAAATCTGGCGTGCAGGCCGGGTTGTGGTTGCAGTACCTGCTGGATCAGGCGGACACCGTCGCCGAGGCGCTGCGGCTGATGGAGCCGATTCAGCTGGTCAAGGTGTCGGCACACGGACGCGACGCCAACCTGCACATCGCCCTCGAAGACGCCGGCGGCGACTCGGCCGTGATCGAGTTCGCTGCGGGCAGCGTAGTGGTTCACCACGGTCGCGAGTACACGTTGATGACCAATGACCCGACGTACGACGAGCAGTTGAGTCTGCTTTCACTACAGGACTTTTCGCATCCAAGCCGGGAGATGCCATTGCCCGGGAACGTCAACCCGATCGATCGTTTCCAGCGGGCCGCCTACTACTCGGCGCTGTTGCCCGAACCGCGTTCGCAGCGCGAGGCGATCGCGGGCGTGATGGCGATCATGCGCAACGTGTCGGTTCCGTTCGGCGCACCGTACGGCGACTTCGGCGTCTACAACACCGAATACCGAACGGTGACCGATCTGACCAACCGGATGTACTTCTTCGAATTGACCACCAGCCCCAACGTCATCTGGGTCGAGATGGACCGGTTGGAGCTCGACCGCGGGCCGGTGGCCGTCGACCCCTACGACGAATCGCTGGTCGGCGACATCACCGATCGCCTGGCTCCGCGTGAGATGGCGTTCTAACGGTTGAGGCGCCAGATATCGGTCGACATCAGCGTCGCGAACGAGCACCACAGCGGGTACGGCGCCAGCGCCGCGCCGAGCTTGGGATCCGCGGCGGCGGATCGGCGCGCCAGATCGGCACTGCTGACCGCCAGTGCGCCTGCCACCACCGCCGACGGCCCGAGCTTGTGGGCCTTGAAGAAAAGCCAGCTCCAACTGGCATTGAGCACCAGGTTCGCGCCCAGCGCGCCGATGTAGGCGCGCGCCTTGCCTTCCTCGCCGTTGCCCCACAACTTGTCGATCGTCGTCGCCGAAGTGACCGCGATATCGGCATACAGCGTGGTCCACGCGATGGGGAACACCGCGCTCGGCGGAATGTAGCGCGGTTTACGAAGCCGGGGATACCACGTTTGGACGCCACCACGGCTGGCGATGCTTCCGGTCACGGCGGCTGCGGCGGTGGCCAATGAGGTTGCGACGATGGACTTTCCCATGGTCGCCAACTTACCCATGTGCAATATCGGCAAACGCCTGCCGCGACCCAGCCGTCACACAGTGGTCAGAACCGATACTGTCCGACAAGATCTGGCAACGCCCCCGCGCCTGTTCAGAGAGTCGCATGGCAAAAGTGGTTTCACGAACATTCATGTGGTCCCCCTGTGAAGGGCACTAAGCTGCTCAATCAAATTTGGTTGGCCGCTGGCAACAGCGCGCCACAACATGAGGAGAACTCGTTCGATGAACAAAATGACGGCGGTAGCTACGGCGGGCCTTGCCGCTGTTTCATTGAGTCTCGCGCTCGTGGGTTGCGGGTCGGACAGCAAGAACGACAGCGAGTCGTCCACGTCCACGTCGACGTCCACCGCGACGTCCTCGTCGAAAAGCGCTGAGCCATCGGCGAGTCCGACGCCGGCCGCCGGCAAGAACAAGACGATTCAGGATTACCTCAAGGAAAACCAGATCACTGAATCACCGGTCAAGCGCGGCCAGCCCGGTTCACCGAAGATCGATCTGACGATCCCGGCGGGCTGGTCGGACGCCGGGCCGCAGACGCCCGACTGGGCCTACGAGGCGATTGTCTTCGACAGCCCGCAGGACAAGAACGATCCGCCGAGCATCATCGCGATCGTCTCCAAGCTCACCGGCAATGTCGATCCGAAGAAGGTCCTCGAGTTCGCGCCGGGCGAGTTGCAGAACCTGCCCGGTTGGACACCGCTCGGCGACGGAGCAAACAAGAGCACGCTGAGCGGTTTTGACGCCGTTCAGCTGGGCGGCAACTACACCAAGGACGGCAAGAAGCGGATCATCGCGCAGAAGACGGTCGTGATTCCCGGACAGGACGGTCTGTACGTGCTGCAGATGAATGCCGACGCACTGGACGGCCAGGAGCCTCCGCTGATGGATGCGACCAACGTCATCGATGAGAAGACCACGATCACTCCCTGATCGGTATCGTTCGGGCGGCTGCCGGTGCGCGATCCGCCGGCAGCCGCTTTTCCATCAGGGGGATCTGCGTGACGTCTGAAGATTGAATCCGCGCTTCGATCGCATACTCGGCCGGATGAGTACACGGCGAGCCGGCTGAAGGAGCGAAGACTCTATCCCCAGATCGGGATTCATCCATAGATCACCAAGGTCGATCTGGCCGAATCGTGTTGCACGCCAAAGACCGTGACTGCACCAAACCCGGCTGCACCGTCCCCGGCTACGCCAGCCAAGTCCACGACGCCGCCAAAGACTGGAAACACGGCGGCGTCAACACCCACCACCACCGGAGAACGCCGCCTACCCAAGAGCGACGAAGGCGGCTAGGCGCGCGAGAACGCGGACGCCTCGGCGACCTGCTCAGGGCTGGGCCGCACCCCGGTGTAGCGCTCGAATTGTTCGGCCGCCTGCAACGCGATCACCTCAGCACCGGTGATGACCTGCTTGCCTGCCGCCCGGGCCGCGAGGATCAGCGGCGTCTCCGACGGCACCGCGACAACATCGAAAACAGTATGCGCAGCGGCGATCACGTCATCGCCGTACGCGGGCTCGCGCTCCTCTGGGCCATCGGCCATCCCGATCGGTGTCACGTTGACGATCACCGGTGCGCGAAGGTCGCCCACCTGGTCGCGCCAGTCGTAACCCAGCCGCTGCGCCAACTCCGGGCCGCTGTCGGAATTTCTGGCCACGATGGTGCCGTTACCGAACCCGCTGTCCCGGAACGCCGTTGCCACCGCGCTCGCCATCCCGCCACTACCGCGGATCAGGACTGCCGCATCCGGTTCGAGGCCGTGCTCGGCGATCAGCCGCTGCACAGCGGTGTAATCGGTGTTGGCCGCCGTCAGCACACCCTCGTCGTTGACGATCGTGTTGACCGCGTTGATCGCCCGTGCGGAACTCTCCACCTGATCCACCAGCGCCAGCACGTCCTGTTTGAACGGCATCGACACCGAACATCCGCGAATCCCCAACGCCCGCACACCGCCGATCGCGGCCGCGATATCCGTTGTGGTGAACGCCTTGTAGATGAAGTCCAGGCCGAGCTGTTCGTAGAGATAGTTGTGGAACCGGGTGCCGGTGTTGCTGGGCCGGGCGGCCAGCGAGATGCACAACCGGGTGTCCTTGTTCAGTGCGGGCTTGGCCATGTCAACCGATAGCCCGGAGCACCTGACGTGCCATATCGCGGATTTCGGCAGCGAGTTCCGAATCAATCTGTACACCACCAGTTTTCGGCACTTCGAACACAGTGGTTACCACTCCGGGCTCCTCACGCTCCCAGTGCGCACCGAATCGGTCGAGGATCGTGCGCATCGGCAGATTGTCGCCGAGTACCCGCGCCGAGAATCGCTTCACTCCTGCGACCTGCGCGGCGATGATCAACGCGTCCATCAGGAAGTTGCCGATGCCGCGGCCCTGGTACGCGTCGCCGACGATGAACGCGATCTCGGCGACCGACGGATCGGCTAGATCCCGAACGAAACGCACGTCGGCGACCACCGGCCCGTCTGGACCGTCGACAAGAACCCACACGAAGTGCTCGACATAGTCGACCTGGAACAGGTAGTTCATCAGCGCCATGCTCGGCGCGCGCATCGACATGAACCGTCGGTAGAGCGTCTCGGTGGAGAACTCGACATTCCCCTTCGACGTCCGCGCGCTGTCACCGGGCAGCACCGGACGCAACATCAGCTCGGTGCCGTCCTTGAGGACCACCGGGATCGGGGTGACGAATGCGGCCAACCGCTGCCGGGCCGTGCGCACCAGCCGCTCGCTGATCCCCGGCATCTCAGCCATCGTCTCGAACGCAGCGTGGTCGCCGATGTAACCGGTGAGCGGCTCGGTGGTGGTGACCGTCGCCGTGCGGGGCTTGTCACGCAGCAGCGCGATCTCGCCGACGATCACTCCGGCGGAAACCGAATCGAGGACGATCTCGCCGTCGTCGCCGACGTGGCGCACTTCGGCCCGGCCCGAACCGATGAGCAGGAACGACACCGCCTGCTCGCCCTGACGCATCAGGACCCGTCCGGCCGGCGCCTGCAACGGCCGCAGGCGCTCGGCCAATGGGCGCAGCAGTTCAGGCCCGCACCCCGCGAACACCTCCATCTGCGCCAATCCCTCGGCGCGCACGGTGATCAGCTCTGGCGCCGCGCCCAATGCCGCCGCCAGGCCGCGTTCGCCACCCTCCGCCGTCATGCGAACTCCATAGCCATCGACTTCGAGGCTACCGATGGGCCGCCGCCAGGCGGACCGATTCGGCACACCGACTGCGCCGGGCGGTCTGTGCACGGTTAACTACAGGTGCTTGGACCGGTTGACGAATCGGCCGGCACGCGGCGAAAATACCCATCCACCACCGGCTTTCGTCCCACCATCGACCGGGATGTTGTGGCCCGTGACGAATCCCGACAGCTCAGAAGCCAAGAACAGGGCAACCCGCGCCTGATCTTCCGGCCAGCCGACGCGGCCGACCGGCGCCCACGACTGCCACAGATGCTCGACATCCTCGTAGCCGGTGAGATAGTCCACCTGCGGCGTCTGAGTCAGATCAGTGCCGATACCGTTGACTCGGATGCCATGGCGGCCCAGGTCGACCGCCAGACATGTTGTGAAGTGTGCGACAGCGGCTTTCATCGCCCCGTACACCGGATCGCGCGGGAAGCCACGCATACCTTCGACCGAGTGGACGTTGACGATGCTGCCGCTGCCCGCCTGGATCATGGCCCCGACGAACGCCCGGGTCACCGCGAAGACATGTCGCAGATTGATGTCGTACATCCGTTGCCACGTATGCGGTGTCGACTCCTCGAACCCCACCAACGGCCGATAATCCCCGACGTTATTGACCACCACGTCCACCCGGCCGTGTTCGCCCAGCACCGCGTCGGCCAGGCGTGCGACATCGTCGTCGACAGTCACATCGACGACGTGGCTGCGAATCACCCCGCCGTCGGCCGACACGTCACGGCTGATCCGTCGGGCGCGCGCCGGGTCGATCTCCGCGACTTCCACAAGGGCGCCGTGCGCGGCGAACAGCTTCGAGATCGCGCCACCGATACCGTCGCCGCCACCAGTCACCAGCGCAACACGGCCGTCCAGCAGGCGGTTCCAGTCCGCGATCTCCCCGATGTCGTGCGGGCCGTTGCTCATAGCGGCGCAGCCTACGCCGGTCAGTACGCCAGCAGGTTCACGATCTTGCCGAACGCGCCCGGCAGCGCCGCCGCCGCCGGCACCACCGCTGACCGGGTGGGACCGTATTCGACGGCCTGCAGCAGGCCCGCCGTCAACAACCGGTAGCGGCGCGACATCCGTCGCCAGTGTCGGTCGTAGTCGCCGGGCCGATCGGCCAGAACACAATTCACCAACAGCTCGGCACCGCCGAAGGCGATGCCGAGGCCTTCGCCGGTCAACGCGTCGACATAGCCGGCGGCGTCGCCCACCAGCAGGACACGGCCGGCCCGACGCCCGGACACCCGCTGCCGCAGCGGACCCGCGGCCCGCTCGGGTCCGTGCGGGTGGCCGTTCACGCGCTCGCTCAGCGCACTGAATTCGGCCAATCTGCTCTCGAATGAGCCCTGCCGCGCGGTCAGGATCGCGATGCCCACACAGTCGTCGGCGACCGGCGTGACATACGCTTCGGCGCCGTCACCCCAGTACACCTCGACCCGGTCGCTCCACGGTGCGGTGTGAACGTGGCGTCGCAGCCCCCACCGCCGCGACCGGCCGCTCGGCCGCGCCAGCCCGAGCGATCGCCGGATAGGCGAGTGCAAGCCGTCCGCAGCGGCGAGGTAGCGCGCGTTAAACCCCCCACACTGCACCGAGTCCGAGTTCTGCGTGATGGGGCCAACGTGGGCGTTGACCACCTCGACACCCGCTGCACCGACCGCGTCCATCAGCGCGCTGTGCAGCGCGGTACGGCGCACACCCATGCCCGGGTCTGCCCGGAACGGCGCATCCACCCGGCGTGCGGAGTCGAGGTAGGTGATACCCCGAAAAGGCTTGCCGGGCAGAGCTATCCCGAGTTTTCCCAGCTGCTCGACAGCGTAGGGCATCATCCCCTCGCCGCAGGCCTTGTCTATCGGTGCACCACGTCGCTCGACGACGACCACGCTCAGCCCCGCGCGCGCGGCGTGCAATGCGGTGACCAGACCGGCCGGCCCGCCGCCCGCGACCAGGAGATCTATCACGACAGGCTTGCCAGCGCGGCATTCTCGGTGCGGATGCGGGTTCGCAGCAGTACCGCGTTGAGCACGGTGAAGACCAGTGCGGTGATCCAGCCGGTGTGCACCAGCGGCAGCGCGATGCCCTCGGCGACAACCGCGACATAGTTGGGGTGGGGCAAGAACCGGTACGGGCCGCCGACGACGCGGGGAGCACCGGGGACGACGACGACCCGGGTGTTCCACTGCTTGCCGAGCGTGGTGATGCACCACCAGCGCAAAGCTTGCGCCGCAACGACTATCGCGAGCATCGGCCAGCCGAGGGCGGGCAGGAACGGCCGGTGCAGACCGACCACCTCCACCAGCGCACCGGCGAGAAAGCCGGTGTGCAGCACCACCATCAGCGGGTAGTGGTTCGCCCCGAACTCGACACCGCCGTGGGCTCGGCTCCAGGCGAGATTGCGCCGCGCGACGACGAGTTCGGCCAGACGCTCGAGCGCCACCGCCGCGACCAGCAGCACATACCAGGTCATCAGTGCCAGCGCAGCAGCACCAGTTCCGAGCAGAACCCGGGACCCATGGCCATCATCACACTGGGGCCTGCCGACGGACGCTTCGCGATGGTGTCGCGCAGCACGTGCAGCACCGAAGACGACGAGATGTTGCCGATGTCGGCCAGCGAGCGCCAGGTGAGTTCGAGCGCCTCGTCGGGCAGCTCCAGACTGTTGACGATCGCCTCGATGATCTTCGGACCGCCGGGATGGCAGACCCACGTGCCGATGTCGTCGATCGTGAGGCTATGTGAGCCAAGGAAATCCCCGACGTCGTCAGGCAGGTAGCGCTCGATCACGTCGGGCAGATCGGCGGACAGCACCAGCTCCAGACCGTCGGCTCCGACGTCCCAGCCCATGGTGCGCAACGAATCTGGATACAGATGACTACGTGAATCGATCACGTCGGGCCCGCTCGCGTTGATTCTCTTCGCCCGGCGCTCACCGACCGCCACAACGGCGGCAGCGCCGTCGGCGAACAACGCGCTACCGACCAGTCCGGGTAACGTCGGCTTGTTCGCCGTGTAGGTCATCGAGCACAACTCGACGGACACCAGCACCGCGACACCGTCGGGATCACCGCGCAGGTGGTCGTTCAACCGGGCCACCCCCGCCGCACCGGCCACGCAGCCCAGCCCGAACATCGGGACCCGACGGACATCGGGCCGCATTCCCAGCCGGCCGGCAATCCTCGCCTCGATGGACGGGGCCGCGACACCCGTCACGGTCGTCGACACGATGAGATCGACGTCCTCCGGCCGCAGGCCGGCTTCCTCGAGGGCACCGGCGACGGCGGCCGAGCCGAGTTCGACAGCGTTCTCGATGAACAGGTCGTTGGCCTCGCCGAAGTCCTTCAGCGCGGGGTACTGATCCAGCGGCAGGACGAAGTGACGATTATCGACTTTGGCGCTGCGATGCAGCTTCCGCAGGATTTCTTCATACTCGCCGTAGCCGCCGATGGTGAGGAAGGCTTCGGTGACCTCGGCCTGGGTGTAGCGGTTCGGCGGCAACTCTCCGCGTACACCGGCGATGACACTGATCGGACGCATGTCATTGACACGATGATCGTCGGGTGCGGGTTCACCAGTGTTTGCCCACGGACCGTTGTTCGACACGTCACCCAGTATGCCTCGCCGGGCCTCCTTCGCGAATTCCTACTCGTTGGTGCATCCATGCCAGGGGCTTCGGCGCCCACCAGTTCCACCGGCCCATGACGTGCATGAAGGCGGGGACGAGGACCAGGCGAACCAGGGTGGCGTCGGCCAGTACGGCCAGCGCCAAGCCCAGGCCGAACATCCGCATGAACGACACATGCGCCGCGGTCAGCGCCGCGAACGAGATAGCCATGATGAGCGCCGCAGCGGTGATGACGCGGCCGGTGTGGGCCACCCCGAGAGCAACGCTCTCGTCGTTGTCCACCACCCCGCCCTGCGGCGATGACAGCCAGAACTCGCGGATCCGGGACACCAGGAAGACCTCGTAGTCCATCGAGAGGCCGAACGCGATGCAGAACAAAAGAACCGGAATGTTTGCCACCAACGTGCCGGTCGAGGTGGTACCGAGCGCGCCGAGGTTGCCGTCCTGGAAGATCCACACCATTGCACCGAAGGCCGCAGTCAGCGACAGCACGTTGAGTACCAGCGCCTTGAGCGGCAGCACCACACTTCCGGTCAGCAAGAACAGCAGCACCAGCATGATGACGGCGATCAACCCCAGCACGACCGGCAACCGCGAGGTGATGGCGTCCACGCTGTCCCGGTTGGTCTGCGCCGTACCGGCGAACTCGACCGCCTTGTTGCCGGGCGTACTCACCGCATGCAGACGGGTGAGCTGATCCTCGGAGCGGTCCGAGAACAGCGGGGCGGCGCTCTCGACCGTGAGTAGCGCACTGCCCGATGCCATGCCGGTGGCTGCCGTCGGCGGGCCGACCAGGTTGCCGCCGACGAAGGCTCCCATCGGTGCCGAGACCGACGGCACATCGGGGACGCGTGACAAGTCCGCGGCGTATCGGGCGATCTGGGGTTCGGACAGTCCGGCGGCGTCCGGGATGACGACCGGGATCGCCGTCTCGGAATTGTTGGTGAATTCACTGCGCAGCAGGTCGCCCACCTGATGAGCCGACGCCGAGGTCGGCAGCACCCGGTCGTCGGGAAAGCCGGGACGCACGCCGAGGAAGGGCGCACCGAGGACGACCAGGAGCACGACCCCGGCCAACCCGATCAGCACCGCCCGCTTCATCACGAATTTTGTTGCGCGGTACCAGAATTGTTCTTCGATCGGCCGCTTGACGGGCTCGGCTCGACCGAGCGTGCGGCGTAACAGGCGGCGCACGTCGAGCGAATCGAGCCGGTCGCCGAGCAGGCTGATCGCGGCGGGGGTGATCACAATCGCGGCGATTGCGGCGAAGGCGACGGTGGCCACCCCGGCGTAGGCGAACGATTTCAGGAAGTGCATCGGGAACAGCACCATGGCGCCCATGGACAGCGCGACGGTGGTGCCGGAAAACAGCACGGTGCGACCCGCTGACTCCATCGTCCGCATCAGCGCAGCCTCGCGGTCGGCCCCTTCGGCCAGTTCGTCGCGATACCGGCTGATCATCAGCAGCGTGTAGTCGATCGCCAGCGCCAGGCCCATGGCGGTGGTGAGGTTCAGCGCGAAGATCGAGACATCGGTGAAGAACGTCGTCACCCGAAGGACGGCCAGGGCGCCGAGGATGGCCATCAGTCCGACGGCGACCGGCAGCGCGGCGGCGAACACGCCACCGAAGACCCAGACCAGCACGAGGAAGCTCAGCGGAATCGCGATGGATTCCATCAGCAGCAGATCGTGCTGGGATTGCTGGGTCACCTGCAGATTGACCATCGCCACTCCGCCGGTGCGCACAGCGATGCCGTCACGGTCACGGCTGACCTGTTCGGACAGATCCTTGGCATAGGTCTGCTGGTTGGACTCGCTCCCCGTGATGCCGACGGCGATGAGACCCGACTTCTGATCGCGGCTGACCATCGCGGCCGCGGCCTGCGGCGGCGACGTCCACGCCGACCTGATCCCGGTGATGTGGCCGGACCGCTTCAGCTGGTCGATGACGTCGAGAGCGGCCCCACGCGCTGCCGGGCTGTCATAGCGTTCATGCGCGCTCACCACGACCAGCAGCTGCACGTCGCCCTGATCGAACTTGTCGGTGAGCAGCTGCGTCGCGCGCGACGACTGCGAATTCGGGTCAGCGAAACCGCTCGGAGAGAGGTTCTTGGCCACCGGCACGCCGAAGATGCCGATCGCCACCATCACGAGGATCGCTGTGGCGACCACCTGACGCGGCGCTGCAATGGCTAACCGGGCGATCGCTCGCAGCAATGGTCCGTCCTTCGGTTTCAGCCCTGCCTTCTGCTGATACGTACTCGATCAGCAGTAGGTTCACAACGCTTCCCCGAACGGCCTCGTGGCCTACGTGGCCACGGTAACCAATACGGCACACTACGCGCATAGCTCTCCCACGCGGTACCGAAGACGTGTCGGAAGCGGGCTTCCTTGAACAGCGGTCCCACCAGGCAATAGGCGGTGAACACCAGCGCCAGCGCCAGCTGATCGGGAGTCCAGGTCGGCACCGTCCAGACCGTCAGAGTGAACGCGACATAAATCGGCTGCCGCGTCAGCCGGAAAAGACCCGTAGTCGGCATCTTCGGGAAGACCAGCTTGCGGCCACGCAATAAGGCCACCCAGCCCAGGCTGCCGGTCTGCAGCGAGAGGCCTGCGTCGAGCATGGACTTCCCCAGCAGCATCCAGGCCGACGCGTAGAGCGCGACCATGACGACCAAGGCCGGGCCGCGCGCCTGCCACCAAATCGTTCCAGTCGGCGTCCAGAGCGCAAACAGGGCGATCAGCTGCAGCGACCCGACGATGACGTAGGTGGTCGGAGTCAACGTAGCGCCGGTGCCACGCGGAGCGAGCCGGCCCAGTATCGCCCGGCCCCGGCTGGCGAGCAGCAACGAGTGGATGACCGGGAACTGAACCAACAGCGCGGCGTTGGCTACCCAGCTCCACGGGAACGGCAACCTGCCGAACGAACGGCTCATCCCGAAGTACATCGACGCGACCATCGCGCCGACGGCCACCGCGAACAATGCATGACAAACGATGCCGTAGCTCACGGCCAGGACTTTCCGGCCGCCGCCTTTCCGGGCGACGGGCGACGACGATATTGAAGACGATATTGCCCGCACACAAACCTCTCGCAAGCCCCTCACTGGCACCCGCGACCACAACGTAGCGTGGGTTGATGAATCTTCGCCAGCATTTACCGCTGCTGCGATGGTCGGTGCTGCGCACCGGTATCGGGATCCGCAACTTCAACAGGACGGGTCAGGTCGGGGACGGCCGAGAGGCGGCAGCGGCAGACTACGTCGAGGCCAATGCCCGCCACGGCGACATCGACAGCGTGCTGGCGACCATCGACGAGTACGCCTACGCCAAGTCGTTTCTGGTCAACGTCGGTGACGAGAAGGGCGGCCTGCTCGACGCCGCGGTACGCCGCGCCGATCCGCAACTCGCTCTGGAGCTGGGCACCTACTGCGGATACGGCGCGCTGCGGATCGCACGCGCCGCACCATCGGCCCGCGTGATCTCGGTCGAGCTGTCATCGGCGAATGCCGCAGTGGCCCGGCGGATCTGGGCGCACGCGGGTGTCGCCGATCGCATCACCTGCGTTGTCGGGACGATCGGCGATGGTGGACGCACGCTCGATGTTCTGCAAGATGAGTACGGATTCACCTCCGGCACAGTGCACTTCCTGTTCATCGACCATGACAAGAACGCATACCTCCCAGACTTGCTCAGCATCGTCGAACGCGGCTGGCTACGCCGCGGCGCAGTCGTCGTCGCCGACAACGTGGGCTTCCCCGGCTCCCCCAAGTACCGCGCGTTCATGCGCGAGCAGCAGGGCAAGGGATGGCAGACCATAGAGCACCGCGCCCACATGGAGTACCAGAAGCTGGTACCGGACCTGGTGGTCGAATCAGAATATCTCGGCTGAAACGACTCGATCGTCCGTCAAGCAGCCGCTTTGTGCGCCGCTCGCCCGCTGGAGCCAGTTCCTTTCTTGGCTTCCCCATCAGCCTTGCCGGTGCTCGCGCCCCGGCTGGACGTGTCGGCCTTCGATGAACGGCTGGAGGTGGCGTTGCGCTTGCTCGGCTCAGTCTTGTTGCCGTCGGTCACACCCGTGGCACTGGTTGAGATCGTCGGGGTGGCAGCCATCGCGGCCGGCGAGTTCACCTTGGCGGCAAGCGGATTGACGACGGGAGCCGCCGCTCCGGGCAGTGCCCCGCGGATCGCCTCCGCGATATCGGTGACCGAGTCCCTGACGAAGTTGACGCCGGCCTTCGCGACGGTGACCACACCCTCGCGGATAGCGGCCACCACCTCGCTGAGGTCACCGGACTTGACGGCCTGAACAACGTTGTACACCGCGGTTTGCGGCGCCACGATCAGGTTGCGGGTGTTGACGAACAACTGGGTGCCGAGTGATGGAGTCTGACTCACCTCGATGCCATCCCAGCTCTGCAGCATCCAGCCGTCCTCCTGATTGCCGGTCACGACCACGACGGCGGTGTTGCCCAGGGTGTGGGACAGCATCAATGAGATGTCGGGATTGTCGACGTTCATCATCGTCCAGATCATCATCGTCGCGCCGTGCGAGAAGATGACCGGCTTGGTGTCTCCATTGGCGATGACGTCGCTGATCGCACCGTTGACCCGTGCCTCGAACCCGTTGCCGGTCTCGCCGAGCGGGATCGGCAGCGAGCGAAGTCCGAGCGTCCAGGCGACCGGGATGAGGAAGTAACCGATCCGGCCCAGCCCGCTGTCGATCGGTGACCCCTCGAAAATGCCGGCGCTGATCTCCCGGAAGCCACCCTCCTGGATCGGGGTGAGTCCAGTCGCCGACGCCAGCGGGGCGGCCGTCTGGTGCGTGCGAATCATGTCGGAGACGTAGATGCTGTCGAAGCCGCCGGCGGCTGTGAGCTTGTCACCGATGGCTGCCGCCTGCTGTACGCCGAGTGGTGTCAGGGACGGTCCGGGCACCTTGGTATCGATGCCGGCGCCCGCGACGTTGCCGAAGGACTCGCCGTGCCGCACCCAGGTCAAAGTGATCGTGTCGGCGGCCCAGGCGGGCAACGCCGACATCAGCAACAGCGCAACCGCCGAGACGACCGTCACCAGTGCTTTCACAACGCGATCTCGCATTCTCAACTCCATCCGGGTCCCCCGTCGGCGGTATTGCCGCTCAGACACTATCGGCTGTGTGCTCGGTCACAGTACAGAATGGGAAATCTGTCTACAACACCCTGGCCACGGTCTCGGCAAACTAACGATCTTGCGGATTCTCGGCATCGGCCCTCGCCCAGTCGTGGCTCGCGTGGTGTCGTGGAAAGCGATGTCCTCTTCTGCAATCCGCGCCGCAGGAATTGCGGCGGCCGCGGCATGTTCCGCTGTGCTCCTGACCGCTCTGCCACACGCCGGTGCCGCCCCTGCGTTCGACGCAAATGGCTATATCGATTCGACGGCGCGCTGTTCGGACGCGGCTGTGCTGTTCGGCAGTACCGAGACCTCCCGCGTGGCGATCTGCAAGACATCCGGCGGCTATGCGTATCGCGGCGTGCGGGTGCGCGACGGCGCCAAGCTGGTCCTGTCCGCGTCCAGCGGCGGAGACGGGTCCTACACCGCGCAGAACGACGGCGTCACCTACACGGTGAGTTCGAGCGCGCTGGCGGTCAGCTCCGGCGGCAGCGCGATTCGTAAGGAGCCTTGGGTGGACTTCCATGGCCCGCAAACATCGAACGCGACGACCTCGTCCGCACCCGCCAGCACCGCATCCACCAGCACCGCGCCCACGCCAACCACGCCCTTGCCGCCGCCGTTGGCTGCTGAAGTGGGCGGTGGCCGCCGCTAACCCTTCATGGCAGAGGTCAACCGCAGCACACCCTGATGGGTGGACCTCACCACAACGATCCGCAGGCGGCGCACTGGATCGTGCGGCGGCATCACTGGTTGGCAGTGAGAACCGAAATCACCTCGTACAACGGGTCAGGCGTCGTCGAGATGCCACCGAGGTAAGGACGGGACGCTTCGAACAAGAGGAAGAAATTGGTCGCGACGATCAGGCCGACGATTGCGACCATCGGGTAATGCATCCCGGGCTTCTCGACGCCGTAGATGACGACGGTGCCCAGAACCAGCCCACTGGTCAAGAAGATGACCGCCCACAACGGCCATGGCGGCCCGGTGTCCTCGCGAGCCGTCAACAGGCGGACGGTGCGATCCTGACTTACCTTGCCCAAGTTGGTGTATGACGTTGACAGAAGTGTTTTCTGGCTGTCGGTCGTCGCGCTCACATGGTGATACGCCGCCGACAACCGCGCCAGTGCGGCATCGGTCTCCGGTGAGCGAACCCCGGGGTCATTTTCCCATTCCGCGATCGCGGACTTCTCATAGTCGAGCAGGGTCTGCCTGATACGGTCGGCGTCGTCCTTGGCGAAAACACCAAGATCCCTTGCCATTTCGACGCCAGCCGCGCCCTCCGCACGTGCGTTCGCATCGGCTGTAGTGATTTGCCCCCACATCGACGATGTGATGAAGCCGATCAAAAAGGCGTAGATGAAGCCGATGAAAGTGTAGGTGAACTTGGTGACGTCGTTGTGTTCGTCACGGGTCAGCGCGGGGAACTGCCGCCGAACCCACTTGGCGAGCAGCATCGCTCCCCCGGCTATGAGGACGATCAGACCGACCAGCAGCAGCCCCGGCGGGACGTGACTCACCAGCCATCCACTCATCGGCGACTCCCCGAGGTCGACACACGCAGTTGAATTCTAGTGTGCTTGCTTCGCGATGCATTCGTCGTGGATCCGGACCAGTCCGCTGCCAGCGGGTACGGACGAAGCCAGGCTCACGGAGACTGACTATAGTCAGTAGAACTAGCGACACTCAATACTGCGCAGCGTTCTCACCACATAGTCATCGATCATCGCGCGGCGGGCAGGCCACTCGTGCGTGGTCGTCAGCAGCGCGTAGAGACCGAGGAGAAAGAACACCGCACTGTTGATCGGAATCGCCGCCGGATCCGCCTCTCCACGCTGTTGCACTCGCTCGATCTCGCTGGCCAATGCGACGACGACGGGATGCCCATTGCTTTCATCTACCGGGCGTGTTTGCGAAAAATACAGGGACAGAGAGTCTTTGAACAAAGCCGCGCCGAGTCTGCGCTCGAGTCCCATGACCAGCCGGACCGCCTCGTTGAGCGTCGATTCGAGCTCGCGGTCCGATTCCGCGAGGTAGCGGTCGAATTGTCTGGCAATGCGCGCCTCTTCGCGGCGCTCCAGTTCCAGGAGCACGTGTTCCTTTGTGGGAAAATGAAAGAAGAACGTGCCGTGGGCGACTCCGGCGGCGGCGACAATGGCGCCGACGTCGGCTGCGGCGATACCTGATCGCTTGAATTCGGCTATCGCCGCCCCCATGAGTCGCTCCCGGGTCTGGAGCCGCTTCGTCTCACGTGCGGAAACCTTGTCTGCCACCGACATGCGCCAACGATATCGCTTCCGGTAGCGCGAAAACATGCTGACTTCAGTCAGTTGATAGTCAGGCGAACTACCTGTGCTCCGTAACGCCTCGAACGGTGACGCCGATATACCCGTTGGGTACGGGATGTGCGCTTGAACATGTGGCGCCGCCGTTTGCCCGCTCCCGTGCCCGATGTCTGCGAGAACGTCGCATGCGTATACCCGGCATACGACGCAGACCCAATGACGAAGGAGTATCGATGATGAAGCTCAAGCGAATCACCGCGAAGACCGCCATTGCGGCCGCCCTCGGGGCCGGTGCCCTCGGCGCCGCGACAGGCATTGCCCAGGCCGATGACCATTTCCCATGGCCGCAGCCGCCGGGCCCGGGCGTCAACTTCGGCGTTCCCGGCAACCCGCTGCCGCCGGGACACGACGGCTTCCCGCCCCCGGGTCACCTGCGCTGGGTCCCGCAGGACATCAACGACGATGTGATCGATGACCTGACGCCTCCCGCCTGGGCGTTACCGGCTCCGCCACCGCCGCCGTGGGCTCCGTTCGCCCCGGTGGTATGGAATGCCAACGCTCAGGTCTGGGGCGTTCAACTGGGGACCTCGTTCGTGGCCCTCTGACCCTCACGCTTGCGGCGGCCGTCCCCCTCCCGGGGCGGCCGCCGCTCGTGCGCAATAGGCTGTTCAAAGAAGCTGTAACAGAACATATTTCCAGAGTTACTGATGGTAATGAACTGAAAGCTGTTGTTCCACAAGCATATTTAAATGGCCTTCGAGGTTTGGTCTCGCGACCGGTCGGCTATGGCATCGAGGTGCGGTTCGTTACCTCTGTGCCGCACGACAGGAAAAGGAGTCAACCGTGAAATACACGACGACCACCACCAAGACGGTTATCGGCGCCGCTGGAGTCGCGGCGGTAAGCGTTTTCGCCGCAGCGACGGCCTCGGCCACCACACCGAACGTCCAGGGCTTCGGCACCACCGAATCACTGGTCGAGGGCCCGATGGTGACCGCCTACACCGTCAGCAATCTGCAGCCCAGTGACGAGGCGATCCCGGGCTACACCCCCAAAGGCACCCTGTATCAAGCCGATATCAGCGCCAGGTCCGATGGTGGGCTGGTGACGCCGATGATCAAGGACTTCAGCGCTCGCGGGCCCAACGGTCAGAAGTACGAACTGATCGACAAGGCCGTCCCCAACGGCCTGAATCCCGCACCCGTCCCACAGGGCAATGAGTCGCGCGGCACCCTGTACTTCGATGTCACCGGCGCAGCGCCGAATGGCGTGGTGTACAACGACGGACTTCAGGACATCTTGATCTGGACGTCGAACGTGCCGGGAACCTCGGGCCCCAACTCCCTGACTTCGACACCGGCGCCCGGCGCGTTGCCGAGCCCGTCGGCGCACACCTGACCCTCTGACCGTGGAGTTCCCCGCGCAGCCAGGCTGCGCGGGGACCTTCCGGGCTGATCAGTTTTAATCAGTCCAGCGTGCCGGCGTCGGACGGCTCCACTTCGACAAGCAGCGACATGCCGTGCAGCGGGATCATTTCGACCGCGAAGCTGTGCAGGTCGTCGACGACCGCAATCTGCGCTCCGGTGAACATGTCCCGCACGGTCGCGCCCGGCGGCAGGGTCTTGGAGCGGACGGTGCCGGCAATGTCTTCGTTGGCGAAGTTCAACACCGTCAGCTGAAACTGATCCGGTTCGTCGAGCTGGTGCACCATGACCAGCATGCCGCGATGTGAGACCTCCGGTATGTCGATCTGCCGACTCGTGGCGATCCCGTAGTGCGCGCGCACCCGCAGGATCGCCTGCAACTGTCGCAGAAAGCTGGTGTCGTCCTTGAGCTGGTCCGGGATCGAGCCGTACAGGCTTCGCCCACGCGGCATTCCGGCATTCGACTTCTTCGCCTCCGGATTCACGCCCATCAGGTCGTGGGCAGCACGATGGATCCATCGTGTGTCGCCGCCGTGCAATAGGTCGGCGACGTCGGCCGCCGGCAAGGTGAGCATCCCGCACAGGTCCCAGCCCGACAGCGCGAACACGCCCGGCTGCAACGCGTTGAACATCGCCAGCAGCAGGTGTGCCCGGCGAATGCGGTCGATGTCGTCGTCGATGTCGTCGAGATCGCGATAGCCCAGCGTCGCAGCGATCACAGTCGCTGTGGTACAAGCGATTCCGTTTGTCGTGAAGACCTGGTTGTAGGGCGCCGCCGGCCCGGTGAGCACTTCGGTGAGATCGCTGCGAACGCGTTCGCCGAGAGCCTCGCCGGTGATCTCCTGCCCCTTGTAGGTATAGATGTCGTCTTTGTGTCCGTTTGACCAGTGCACCAGTTCGTAGGTCAGCTCGTCGTGGTTCTGCAGTGCGTGCACCAGCGATGCCGGATCGACACCGAGTTCGATGGCCGTGCGCAGCGTGAGCCGGAGGAACTCGGTGTCACCGGTCGCCAGGGCGTGGTGATACGCGGGCCGATTGACGAAGTCGTAGGACAGATCGGCGCCGGTGCCGCTGGTCTCCTTGATGTCGTCGATCGTCAGGTTGAGTTCCTGGAAGGTGAAGCCACCCAGCTTGCGCACCATACTTCCGATGAACTGGTTGGCCGCCTGGGACAGCGGATGGCCCTCCGACCAGCCGACGCCGTCTTCACCGGAGGTCTTCTCGGCGCCGAGAAATCCGTTGGCGTCCAACCGCAACCCACCAGAACCGAGGTCAGTCAGTGAATGAAGGGCGTCACCGATCACCAGTCGCATGCCGGCGAATGACGGATCGAGCCAGTTGATCGAGGGCTGACCTTCCTTGAAGTAATGCAGATACACCCATCTCCGCTCGACTCCGTCGATACCGATGACGGGGCGGGTCACACTCCAGTTGGTTTCCTTGATGCCCTCGGCATAGAAAATCACCCGCTGCAACCGCCCGATGATGTAGCCGGCTTTGTCGAGCCATTCCTCCGTCGCGGCATCGACGTTGACCGAGTCATGGCCGTGGGGAACGGCGGGCAGGTGCTCCCAGTCGAGGGGATCGATGTCGATCATGTGGTAGATGCCGGGGTAGTCGGCGTACTTCATCTCCGCCAAGCGGAAATCGGCGCCCTTGCCGGTATGGCCGGGGACGATGTCGTCCAGGATCGTGCCGCCGTACCAATTCGCTGTTCCGCACATCTGCCGGAATTCGTCCTCGGTGCCGAACGCCGGGTCGATCTGGGTGCTGATGCGGTCGAAGTGACCATCGACGCTGGGCGTGAGCTGCCAGCCCGCGATGCCACCGGCGCGCTTGACCGGACCGGTGTGAATCCCTTCGATGCCGATCTCGGCGAAAGCTTTCCACATCGCCTCGTCGGCCATGGCCTTGAGAAACGACTCGTCGGGACGGGTGATGAGCGAAAGCGGGTACGCGGTGAACCAGACCGACGCGGCGTCTACCGCACTGCGCGGACTGGGCGTGGCGTAGGGGTTCTGCCACATCGAGCCCTGGCCGGAGAACTGTTGGCTGATCTCGTTGGCGTCGGCGAGCATCGATTGCGAGAGAAGCCAGGACACGTAAGCCTGATTGTCGGCCGTCGGCGTACCGTCTTGCGCAATCGATCTGCGTACAAACGGGTTTCGCACGCGCGGTCGGAAACGAAGCGTCCGGGGTCGGGCCGGGTGCAGGTGCTCGTCATAGGTGATCTCGGCAGCGACATTGCCGTGTTCGCCTTCGTCGGGCGGTCCATCGTCGGGCGTGGACTCCACCGTCTGCGACATGAAACTCCTCAGCTTGTGTTGCTTACAACCTTGCCTGCCGAACCCGACGACGCGCCACTCGAGTATTGCCACCGGTGGCGCAGGTCGAAACGCTTGGTCAGTTCGCCCGGCGCGGTTGAGGGAACGTCCACTGGCCGCTGAGGATGATGTCGCGGGGCCGATAAAGCCTGACCAGGTAGTTCCATCCGGGGGTTATGGGCAGGTAGTTGGAGGAATGCGGATCGCCCCCGAAATGAATGTCGACGCTGCCGTCGGCGGACCGGTCGGCAGTGATGTTGTTGACCGAATACGCATTCTCCGGATTCGGTGTGAAATACCCGTCGCTGTCGTAGACGGTCACCGACCAGAAGCCGTCTACGGGAACGTCAGCGATCGTGAGCTCGTACGTCGCGCTGCCGTCATTGTCTGCTGGGACCACATTGAGGTACAGCGCCTCGGTTTCCGGGTTGCCGCCCCACGCCGACGCCGCGCCGATGAGCCGGCGCACCGGGTCGGTGGCGGCCGGGGTGCCGAACATCCGCCTGGTGTCCGGCAACGTGGTCGCCAGTTGCAGGAGAGCATCTCGGACGGTGTTCTGGCTCGCCGCATCCCAATCCGGAGTCTCGAAATGCCCACTGTCGATTTGATCGACCTTGATGGCGTCCTGGATGGCATGCACAGCACCGAAGTCGGCGGGGTCGCTGGGATTGATCAGGATGCGAATTGCCGCCAGCACGTATCGGGTGCCGATGTCCTCGCGCGTGAGAGTGTGCCGGCCCGCACCGTAGTAGACGCCGGGCACGTAGTGGTCCTCGGTGATGATCTGGGTGGAGATGAAACGGTCACCGCCATCTGGGACGGTGATGGTGGTCGGGCCGGCGTCGAGATCGAACACCGCGACGGAGTACAGGGTGTCCCTGTTCTGGCGGACAACGCGACGCACTTCGGGCGGTGACAATTCCCGGTCGTGATGGAAAGTGCCGAATCCACCCTCGGCCACCGCGTGACCGAAGTACATGTCGGACTCGGCACGAATGAAGTTGTCTGGGTTGACGTCAATCGAATTCATCGGACGTCCTCGACAGAGGGCATGGCTTCATCATGACGCGTCTAGCCTCGACGGTATGGACGAACTCTCCGACGACGTGACCGCATTCCTCTCCGAGGGCACTCGGACGGCCAAATTGGCGTATGTCGCGGCAGACGGCAGGCCACTCGTCGCCCCGGTGTGGTTCATCGTCGACGGCGGCCGGCTCGTGTTCAACACCGGCAAGGCAACCGCCAAAGGCCGTGCCCTGAGCCGCGATCCACGGGTTGCGTTATGTGTCGACGACCAGAAGCCGCCGTTCGCGTTCGTCCAGGTGCAGGGCACCGCGTCGCTGAGCGAAGACTCCGATGACCTTCTCGACATGGCAACCCGGATCGCCGCCCGCTACATGGGTGCCGATCGCGCCGAGGAGTTCGGTCGGCGCAACGGCGTACCGGGCGAGCTCGTCGTGCGGATAACACCGACGAAGGTGATTGCGGCTTTCGACGTCGCCAATTGACCTAGAAGAACGGGTTGCTGTTCTTCTGCCGCTCGGCGTCCGCTGGGCGCGGCCCGAACCGTGCGATGTAGTCCTGCTCCATCCTGGCGTTCTTCTTGCGCTTGAGAACGTCGACGAGGTTCGGGTCCAGCCCGTGCACGGCGAGCCGATGACGTCGCCAAACTTTGTTCAGCGCAAGTGAAATCGCCAATGTCCACAGATAGAGCGGCACGGTCATCTCGGCATGCACGTACACCGAGTTCTGTTCAACCGGCAGCAGCCAGAACGGCGCCAGGATGATGAACGGGGGTATCGCGGCCTTGAGCATGAAACGCCGGACAGCGCCCGGGCCGGCGAGGTCGTTGGCCACCCACTCGCGCATGGAGTCGGGCAGCCGTCGAAATCCGTACGAGTAAGTGATGAGATGGACCAGGTTTGGCCGATCGGCGGACGTGGCTTCCTCCTCGGTAGCGGGATCTGACCAGTACTTTACTCGCTGTCGCCCAAGACAATTTTGGGCAGCTGACCGACGACTTACGCCGTGACCTGCTGCAAGGCGTTGATCAACCGACTCACCGGCAGCGACGTGAGCTTCCACACGTCCGCTGGGTCGTCAGCGCCTGGTCGGTCAACGCACTGCCAGCTCCAGACGGTCGAGTCGACGGACGAGGATGCTGGGCAGCCATTCGCCGACGTCGAAGGTCTCGATCCAGGTCGTCTGTTCCAGCAGCGTCCGCAAGACGATCCGAGCCTCCAAGCGGGCCAGTGCGGCCCCGACGCAGAAGTGTGCGCCCTTACCGAAGGCGATGTGCCCCTTGGCGCCGGTTCGGTCGAGCCGGAACTCGTTTGGGTTGTCGAACTGTCGGGGATCGCGGTTGGCGGCCCCCCACATCAGCAGCAGGCGCGAATCGGCGGGCACGTCGACCCCGCCGAGGGTGGTGTCCCGTTTCACGTGACGGTAGTGGCCGCGAAACGGCGACTCGTAGCGCAGCGTCTCTTCGATGAAGGCGCCCAGCGATTCGGGATGGGTGCGGAGCTGTTCTTGAATATGGCGCTGGCTCACCAGGATCCAGGCGGCGCTACCCAATAGTGACGCGGTCGATTCACCCGCCGCGCTGAACAAGGTGAGCATGATCCCTAGCGCAGGCAATTGCTCGAGTTCGCCGGACGCGTGGCGGGCCGCGAGGTCGCTGATGAGTCCAGGCGCAGGGTTTTCGGCAGCCTTCGCGAAGTGCTCCATGACGTAGCCGGATAGTTCGATCGCGGCGACACCCGCGGCCTCGAGTTCAGCTGGGCCCACCACGCCGTCGAGCAATGTGGTGGTGGCATAGCCGAGTCGGATCAGCTTCTCCACATCGTCGTCTGGCAGCCCGAGTAGGCGCGCGACCACCATCATCGGGAGTCGATTGGCGACGGCGCTCATCCACTCGATCCGACCGTCGACCACCCCCTGGGACCACAGATCGGTCGCGGTGGCCTCGGCGAACTCCTCGATGACCCGTATTCGTCTCGCCGACAGGTGAGGCAACAACATCTTTCGGTGAGCATCGTGCACAGGATCGTCTGCGGTGGCCAGGGCGTGCATCGCGCCCCCGAGAGTGCCCATGTCGAAAGGTGTGACGGTCCCGTCGTCGTGATAGATCATCGTCGCGGTCAGATTCGACGAGAAGTCCTCGACTCGGCTGACGGCCTCGGTCACAGCGTCCCAACCGCACACCGCGTGGAAGACCGAACCCCCGATCCGATGCACTGGCGCCTGATCCCGCATGCGGTCATAGAGCGGGTACGGATTCTGCAAGGCTTCGGTGCCGAAGAAGTCCGTCGCGTCCGCTAGAAGGGTCATGGGATCAGGGTGTCCGCGGCAGGTACCAGCGTCAATGGTCTGCCGTGAACACGAAAGCCGCGTCGTCGCGAGCACCGCTGCGTGCTTCTCAGGCCCACCAGCCGACCAGCGCCTTCGCTGAGAAATTCGTCAGCATAATTCTCACAGTGATAAAACGAATTCATGAGTTCGCGGCTACGGAACCCCGGACCGATGGCCAGTAGCGACTGGCTGGTCGGGCGCGATCGCCATAGCGAGGCCGCCGAACGAATCTATGCCGCATCGGCCGATCTGATGATCCGCCACGGATACGACGCCTTCAGCATTGACGCGTTGGCCGCCATCGTGCACTGTTCGCCGGCAACCATCTACCGCCACACCGGAGGCAAGACCGCGATCCGCGACGCCGTCATGAGTCTGCAGGCTGAACGCATCCTGGCCTCGGTTCGCGATGCCATCGCCGGGCTGACGGGTTCCGAGCGAATCGTCACCGCCACCACGGTCGCCTTGCAGCGACTGCGCGCCGATCCCCTTGCAAAAATCATGCGTTCGACTGCCCCGAACCCGGGTGAGGACTGGGTCACCAACTCACCTATCGTCGTCCGCTTTGCAACCGAAATGGTCGGGCTCAGCAAACCGGATCCCCTTGCCGCGCAATGGTTGATCCGGACCTTTTTGGCGCTGTGGCATTGGCCGCTCAAAGACCCCGACGCCGAACAACAGATGGTGCGTCGATTCCTCGGGCCGGGCTATGCGATCGACACCCGACGCTGAGGCGATAGTGCTGGCCGCGTTCCTTGGCTGACAGCCCGCGAAGGCGTTGATGAACTGGTCAAACTCTGTGGAGCTAAGGGGAATCGAACCCCTGACCTTCTCGATGCGAACGAGACGCGCTACCAACTGCGCTATAGCCCCTTGGTCGCTAGCAGGCTACCAGTCGATGCCCGCCTTGCCGAAACCGGTGAGCTACTGGCCGGCCGCCCGCGGCAGGTCGAAGTGCCGAGCGAAGGAGACCTCGTCGAGGTGCTCGAAGATCGGGTCCTCGTCGTCGATGTCCAGCACCGCGGCACCGGGACGGCGCAACCGTGACGGCACGACGTCGAACTCGTGGTCCTCGGTGTTCTCCACGCCCAGCCGCGAGCGTGCCATCCGCTGCTGACGACGCCGGCGCACCTGCTCCTCGATCCGGGTCTGACGGCGCAGATAACCCAGATACAGCACCGTCACCACGCCGGCCACGCCGGTCGCCCACCACAGATCCGGGCTGACCGTGAAGGACAACACAGCTGTGACGACCAAAACCACGGCCATCACCATGAGCATTCGCTTGCGGAAGCGGTACTTGCGCGCGCTGACCGCCGCGGCCGTCGTGGACTCCGACCGCCGTGGGCGACTCGCGCGCGGGGTCACGGTCGTCGCCGGCTCGTCCTCGGCTTCCAGACCCGAAGTGTCCTCGATGGTTTCGTATTCGTCGGCCGTGCCGTCCTGCGGCTCGTCCTCGGCGATCGCCTCGAACTGATCCGTGTCGTCGGACTCGGGGACGGTCTCTTCCTCGTCGTCCTGTTCGGCGACAGGCTCCTCGACAACCGCGGCCGGGGCCGCGGCCTCGTCGAAAAGGCTCGGCTGGACATCGGCGGTGCGCGCGGCGCCACCGACCGGCAGCGCGCCGGAGTCCTCGTCGACGACGTCGACGTCGAGGTAGTCCGGCTCGGCCTCTTCGGCTACCGCGGCCACCACGACCACCGTGCGGGTGCGCGACGGCTGGTCGTCGGAGTCCAGCTCGTCGAGTTGGTCTTCCTCTGGCTGCCAGTCCGGGTCGTGCCGATGACCGGCCGACGGGGCGCTGCGCTTGAACCGGCGAGATTTCCCGTCGCCGTTGAGCACTCGGGTGGCAAGTGCGACGTCACTGGTGCGGCGGACGTTGTCCCGCTTGCTGATGAGCATCGGCACCAAGACGAACAACCACAACACCACGAGCGAAATCCAGAGCAATGACTGGGGGATGCTTGGCATGTGGCCTGCTCCTTTCCCGTCCAGGCTAGGTCTGTGACCTACGCAACCCGAGACGGCGCGCCGCAGTCAATTACACACTTGTAATTTGCCCTTGACAAGCACCAACAGCCACAAGTGTCACATTAGTAACAACTCAGCTCGGTGGTCACGCCCAGCGAGCCAACCCGCGGTGCACCAATCGGCCCGCTACCGAGCCCTCCACCTCTTCCACGGTCATCCCCACCAGCAGGTGATCCCGCCATGCGCCGTCGACATCCAGGTATCGCTGCAGCAGGCCCTCCTCGCGGAAACCCGCCTTGGCGAGCACCGCGCGACTCGCCGCATTCTCCGGGCGCACCGTCGCCTCCACCCGGTGTAGGCCGACCGGTCCGTAACAGTGGTCCAGGCCCAGCGCCAACGCGCCGGTGGCCACCCCCGCTCCGGTGACGGCACTCGAGACCCAGTAACCGATCCAGGCCGATCGCAGCGCCCCGTGTGTCACGTTGCCGATCGTGAGCTGACCGGCGAACTGCCCGTCGAGTTCGATCACGTAGGGCAACATCCGGCCCTTGCGGGCTTCCGCGCGAAGGCCCGAGCACACCGCCGGCCACGACGAAACCGCGTGTCGCACAGTCCAATCCACTTCGGCCGTCGGCTCCCACGGCTCGAGATGATGGCGGTCGACCAGGCGGGTGCGGCTCCACATCACCGCGTCGCGCATCCGCACCGGACGCAACCGGATCACACCGGCGCCGACCCGCAGCGGACCGACGGAAGCAGGCCAGCCCGGGTGCAGGGAACTGTTACGCCACAAGTTCACTTCTGATCCGCGGGTTCAGCCTCGTTGGGCCAGGAAGGCGACGTCGACGACCTCGCCGGTTCGGACTTGATCGACCTCGGTCGGCACCACCACCAAGCAATTGGCCTCGGCCAGCGTCGCGAGAAGATGAGACGAGGCACCCGGGGCGCCGCCGAGCGCCTGCACCAGATATTCACCGGTGTCCTGGTCGCGCATCAGCTGTCCGCGCAGGAATCCCTTGCGGCCGGGCACCGACGAAATCGGCGATAGCGCACGGGCCTGCACGACACGCCGTAGCGACTGTCGCTTGCCCAGCGACAGCCGGATCAGCGGGCGAACCATGACCTCGAAGACCACCAGTGCGCTGACGGGATTTGCCGGCAACAGAAACGTCGGAACCCCTTCGCGTCCGAGCTGCCCGAAGCCCTGAACCGATCCGGGATGCATGGCGATCCGGGTGACTTCCATGTCGCCGAGCTTGGACAACACCGTGCGCACACTCTCGGCCGCCGCGCCGCCGACCGCACCGGCGATCACCACCAACTCGGCGCGGTTCAGCTGACCCTCGACGACCTCGCGCAGTGCTTTCGGATCGGCACTGACGATTCCCAGCCGGTTCACCTCGGCGCCCGCGTCCCGCGCGGCCGCAGCAATGGCATAGGAATTGACGTCATAGACCTGCCCGTTGCCGGGCGTTCGGGAGATATCGACGAGCTCGCCGCCCACACTCATCACGGTGACCCGCGGACGCGGATGAACCAGCACCCGTTCCCGGCCGACCGCCGCCATCAGACCCACCTGCGCGGCGCCGATGATCGCCCCCGCCCGCACGGCGACATCACCGGGCTGAACATCGTCACCGGCCCGGCGGACGTAAGCGCCTGAGCGAACCCCGCGCAGCACCCGCACCCGCGCCTGCCCGCCGTCGGTCCAGCGCAGCGGAAGCACGGCATCGGCCAGCGTCGGCATCGGCGCACCCGTCTGCACCCGGGCGGCTTGTTTGGGCTGCAGCCGGCTCGGGGTGCGCGCCCCCGCCTCGATGACACCCATCACCGGCAGGCTGATCTGCCCGTCGCCCTGCTCGTCATCCGGGTCGGCGCCGATGCCCTGAACATCCACGCTTCGCACCGCGTAACCATCGATGGCGGCCTGGTCGAAACCCGGCAGCGGCTGTTCGGTGACCACTTCCTCGGCGCACATCAGACCCTGGGCCTCGGCGATCGGCACTCTCACCGGGCGTGGGGCCACCGCGGCTGCCGCCACCCTGGCCTGCTGTTCCTCTACCGAACGCACCGCGCGCCTTTCTGCCTCGAGCTCCTCCTCGCGCGGGCCCGCCGCAGCTCCTACTGTTCGGTCTTTTCGGCCAGGCCCAGGCGCGCCGTCAACCATCGCCGCAAATCCGGGCCATAGTCGTCACGATCCAACGCAAAGTCAACCGCAGCCTTCAGGTAGCCGCCGGGATTTCCCAAGTCGTGTCGAGAGCCGCGGTGCACCACGACGTGCACCGGATGCCCTTCCTTGATCAGCAATTCGATGGCGTCGGTCAGCTGGATCTCCCCACCGACGCCACGGTCGACGCGACGCAACGCGTCGAAGATCGCGCGGTCCAACAGGTAGCGACCGGCCGCAGCGAACCGCGACGGCGCGTCCTCGAGCTTGGGCTTCTCCACCATGCCGTTGACCTTGAGCACGTTCGGGTTCGCCGCATCGGGAACCGGCTCGACGTCGAAAACCCCGTAGGCGCTGATCTCCTCATCGGACACCTCGATCGAACACAACACCGTGCCGCCGCGCTTGGCGCGCACCTTCGCCATCGTCTCCAGCACGCCGGTCGGCAGCACCAGGTCATCCGGCAACAGCACTGACACCGCGTCCTCATCGGGCGACAGGACCGCTTCGACACACCCGACGGCGTGTCCCAGGCCCAGCGGCTCGTGCTGCACCACCGACTCGACCTTGATCAGGGCCGGGGCGCGGCGCACCTTCTCGAGCATGGCCTTTTTACCGCGGGCCTCCAGCGTGCCTTCGAGCACCAGGTCCTCCACGAAGTGGGCGACCACGCTGTCCTTGCCTTCGGAAGTGACGATCACCAGCCGCTCGGCGCCCGCCTCGGCGGCCTCCTCGGCGACCAGCTCGATGCCGGGAGTGTCGACTACCGGCAGGAGTTCCTTGGGCACGGTCTTGGTGACCGGCAGGAATCGCGTACCCAGCCCGGCTGCCGGGACGATCGCGGTACGCGGAATCGGGACCTCTGGCGGCCTCATCGTTCACACCCTAACGGCAACATGGTGGTCCTTCACTCTGGCGCAATGCAGATGCGCGCTGACATGGTGGACGGCGTGCTCGCCGGTACTAAAGCCCAACACCGGGCCGCCCTGTTGGCGGCGCGCCGGGACGTGCCCGACGCGGTTCGGGCGGCGGAGTCGCAGGCGCTGTCCGAGCACCTCGGCGAGTTCGTGGCGCCAGAGCACACGGTGTGCGCCTACCTGCCGGTAGGCACCGAGCCGGGTTCGCCACAGCTGGTGGACCGCTTGCGCGAGCTCTGTGCCCGAGTGCTGTTGCCGGTAGCTCGGTTCGCCGCCGACGGCGAGCCGCTGGCGCTGCTCTGGGGTGCCTACGTGCCCGACACCCTGGTCACCGCTCGGTTCGGCCTGCTCGAGCCCGCCGAGCCGTGGTTGCCGGCCTCCGCGGTGGGCGAGGCCGACCTGGTGCTGGTGCCTGCACTGGCGGTAGACCGCCGAGGTGTGCGGCTGGGGCGCGGGGGCGGCTTCTACGATCGGTCGCTGCCGCTGTGCCGACCCAGCACCATGCTCATCGCGGTGGTCCGCGACGCAGAACTCATCGACGAACTGCCCAGCGAACCTCATGATGTTCGGATGACCCATGTCCTCACCCCCAAACACGGTCTGTTTGCGCTGGCCAACACTGCGTGAGGCCATCGGCCTACGATGCACCCGCTCGCGGCACCTCGAAGGCTTTTTACCCATTTCGCCACGCTGTTCCCCCGGCGCGGCTTGGGGGAATGATACGTGCCACATGGCGGTTCTAGCACTTGACACGATAGAGTGCTAACAGACCAAATTTCGTCCCGGAGGTTCATGTGCCGACCTACAGCTACGCGTGTACCGAGTGCGACAACCGCTTCGACGCGGTGCAGGCGTTCACTGACGACGCGCTGACCAGCTGCCCTCAGTGCTCCGGTCGGCTGCGCAAGCTGTTCAACTCGGTGGGCGTGGTGTTCAAGGGCAGCGGCTTCTATCGCACGGACTCCCGTGAGTCGGGCAAGAGCAGCAAGTCCGAGTCGTCCTCGTCGTCGAGTTCGGAGAAGTCGTCGAGTTCGGAGAAGTCGTCGAGCTCCAGTGATTCGTCGAGCTCGTCGAGTTCATCATCCTCGTCGAGCTCATCGAGTTCCGCCGCCCCGGCCGCCGCAGCTTCGAGCTAGCGCACCGAGCCTTCCTGGCGCGCAAGGCTTTCCGGGCTTTCCGGAAGGCCGGCTTCGGCCGCCTGATGAGCTCGCCCATGCATACAATGCCCCCGCGGGCTTCGCAGTTATCAACAGCCCGGTCTGCGCACGGAATCACGATGCTCGCCGCCGATCTACGGTTGGCGCGTGGCCGAGTCGCTCAACCCCACGCTGCCGAGCCGGATTCGGCAATGGCTACGGCCTGACTTCACCCGGACAGTGGCGGCGCGACGAGTCGCGGCCGGTGCGCTGGTCGTCCTGGCAGGCATCGCCGCGCTGCGGCCAGACCCGGACAACCATCGAACCGAAGTGGTGGTCGCCGCCCGCGACCTCAGCCCCGGGCTGGCTCTGTCGTCCGCCGACGTGAAATTGGAAAAGCGTTCCGCCGCAACAGTTCCAGACGGCGCACGGACGACGGTCGACGATGTCGCCGGAGCCACCCTGGCCGGTCCGGCACGCCGGGGTGAAGTGCTGACCGACGTCAGGCTGCTCGGTTCGCGGTTGTCCGGGCTCAGCGCGGGGCCGGACGCACAGGTGGTGCCGCTGCACCTTGCCGACGCTGCAGTGCTGGACGTCATTCGTCCCGGCGATGTCGTCGACGTGATGGGCGCGGCGGACGGGGGCGGCGACGCCAGACCGATGCTGGCGGCCACCAACGCCGTCGTAGTGCTCGTTTCACCCAAGCAGAAGGCGGCCGGGGCCGGCGATGACCGGGTGGTGTTGGTGGCGCTGCCCGCCGCGGGCGCGCATGCCTTGGCCGCGGCGACACTCGTTCAGACCGTCACGCTGACGATCCACTGAGCTATCCGGGCAGTACTACCCTTCGAGGTCTCGGGGACGACTCCAATCAGAAAGGGGATAACCGTGTTGAAAGGCTTCAAGGAGTTCCTCGCCCGCGGCAACATCGTCGACCTGTCTGTCGCGGTGGTGATCGGTACCGCGTTCACCGCACTGGTCACCAAGTTCACCGAAAGCATCATCCAGCCACTGATCAGCCGCATCGGGGCCGGGAAAGACACCAGCTACGGCATTCTGCGGATCGGCATCGGCGGCGGGCAGGCCATCGACCTGAACATCCTGCTGACGGCGTTGATCAATTTCGTCCTCGTCGCAGCCGTGGTGTATTTCCTGGTCGTCGTGCCCTACAACCGGCTGCGCAAGAAGGGTGAGGTCGAGCAGGCGGGCGATACCGAGCTCAGCCTGCTGACCGAAATTCGAAATCTGCTGGCCGACGCCAGCGGCACACCAAGAAAGACCACCGGCCCGGGCACCGGCCCCAGCCCGGACACCGCCGAGACGACGAGCGCCGACAAAGACTGAACGCGGGATCGCAACAATCAAAATGGCCCCCGGCTTGATGCCGGGGGCCATTTTGTCGATGTGCGGAGAGTCAGTTCATGTTCCAGGGTTCGCCGTAGGTGGTGACGCTGTCGCCGGCT
>NZ_NPKT01000051.1 GCF_008329565.1 Mycolicibacterium sp. P1-5 | reverse complement strand
TTGGAGATGAGGCGGGCGAAGGGTCGCAGCAGCACGCCGCCGGCTGCACCGGTGACGGTGCCGTGGGCGTTGGCCACGGCGACCGAGCCGTTGGGTCCCGAGACGTCCACGGAGAAGGTGGCGACTTCCTGGATGCCGGGGCCGTTGCCCAGGTCAGCGGAGATCGACACACCCGGGAACAGGTTCGGGGTGATGACCGAGCCCAGCGGGTTGAAGCCCGTCGGAGAGATGTTGGCGTCGTCGAGCAGGATGTTGGGGGTGGTGTAGCTGAAGTTGATGCCCACACCCAGTGACCACGGGAAGCCGACCTGGTAGCCCAGCTCCAACGTGCCGGCGAACTGATCGGCACCCGGGCCGACCACGCTGTAGACGGCCTTGCCGGAGTGGAACCACTCACGAGTCAGGCGGTTGCGGTCCAGCGGGAACACGCCATTGAGGAAGGTGTCCCACTGCTGAACAGTCATCGTGCGGCCACCGCCGTCAACCAGACTCAGCTCGTTGTCCAAACCTGCGTGCGAGGTACCTGTCCCGACGAACAACGCCGCGACGGCAGCGATCATCGCCACCAG
>NZ_NPKT01000016.1 GCF_008329565.1 Mycolicibacterium sp. P1-5 | reverse complement strand
GCGGCTGGAGCACCCGAAAACTCCCCAACGGCGACACCGAGTGGATACCACCACCCCACCTGCCGCTGCTCATCAGCGGCGTCAACACCTACCACCACCTGAGAACGCTTCCTGCCCAAAAGCGAAGAGGGCGGCTAGAGCTCTAAGTTCTCGGGTAAGTAGCAGCAGCGGCATCACCTGGGTCAGGACGGCCGCGGTTCTGCTGTCCACCAAGACATTAGATGGGAGTGTCCCACTGGATCGCCGTGCAGGGTTAGATCGACGTATGCGTGTCAACCGAATCATCGCCGACTTACAGGTCGCCGACATCGAAGCGGCCAAGGGGTTCTACACCGACTACCTGGGGCTGACCACCGAGGAGTTCAACTTAGGTTGGGTGGCCCGATACACCTGCCCCGACACCGGTGCGAACCTGCAGCTGGTCACCAATGACGCCACCGCGCCGGTGGCGCCTGTCATCTCAGTCGCAACCGACGACGTCGACACCGCGTACGAGCAGGCCCGCGCCCGCGGCTACGAGATCGTGCACCCGCTTACCACGGAATCGTGGGGAGTGCGACGGTTCTTCGTCCGCGATCCAGACGGCAACGTGATCAACGTTGTGGCGCACCGGGATTAGTGCCCGGCGAGCGCAGGTCGCGGCGCCACATCACGCGGCCGGTGTGGCTCCAAGCACCCGCTGCAGGTCGCCCTTCATCGCCTGCAGCTGGGCGCCCCAGTACCCCCAGCTGTGCGTGCCGCTCGGCGGAAAGTTGAAGACCGCGTTGCGGCCTCCGGCGGCCTGATACTTGCGCTGGAATTCCTTGTTTGTGTTCAAGGTGATGTTTTCCAGGTATCCGGCAGTGAACAGTCCACCGAAGGTGGGGTCATCGGCGTTGTCGAGTTCCGACGGTGCGCCCGTGCCGCAATAGACCCACACCGCGGTGCCGTTGGCGACTAGCCGAGCGACGTTGACCATCGGGTCGTTGCGCTGCCACGCGGGATCATTTGTGGGGCCCCACATGTCGGTGGACCGATAGCCGCCACCGTCCTTCATGGCCAGCCCGATCAGCGTGGGCCACAGTCCCAGCGAGGGGTTGAGGAATCCCGACAGCGAGCCCGCGAAGATGAACTGCTGGGGATGCCAGATCGCCAGCGTCAGGGCCGCGCTGCCGGACATCGAAAGACCTACGACCGCATTGTTGATTGGAGTTATGCCCTTGTTGAGCGCCAGCCAGGCAGGCAGCTCCTGGGTGAGGAACGTCTCCCACTTGTAGGTCAGAGTGCCGTTGGACCCGGCCGCCGGCTGATACCAGTCACTGTAGAAGCTCGATTGGCCACCGACCGGCATCACCAACGACAGCCCGGATTGGTAATACCACTCGAACGCGGCGGTGTTGATGTCCCAGCCGTTTTCGTCATCGCGGGCGCGCAAGCCGTCCAGTAGGTAGAGCGCATGCGCGCCGCCACCCTGGAACTGGATCCGGATGGTGCGGCCCATCGCCGGCGAGGGTACGTCGAGCGCTTCCACGGGCAGACCGGACCGTGAGTACCCGGCCGCGGGGGCGGTCTGACCCGCGAGGCCGACCAGACCGGGGGTCAGCAGCACGGTCGTGGTGAGGACACCGATGCGTTGCACCCAACGGGTCGCACGCTGCGCGAAGGTCCTCACAGTCAAGCAACGTAACAACGCCAGCGGGCCCGGGCCGCCCTGGCACGCCTGCCGTGATTGCTTTGTGACCACCGACATCACGCGGCTCGGGTACGCACCCCCAGGACCGGTTGCCGGCTTTCCCGATCGCAGAAGTCCTCGGCCCACGGCCAGCGACCGCGGCCGTCCGACCAGACCAGCTGCAGTGCGCGAATATCCCTGCCGTACAGAGCAATCGCAAAACCCATGTGCGCGTCAGGATGTTCGACCTCGACGACTTCGAGCATCGGACCGCCGCACAGGGTGAACTGCTGGCCGGCCGTTAGCTCGGCGCCGCGCACCACGAGCTCCGCGGACTTGCTCAGCAGACGTACGGCCCGCTGCGGTGACACGTTCGTCACCAGCAGCTCCGGCACGTCGTAGTCACTGAGGCCGATTGTGTAGGCGAATGGCATCCGGGGGCATTCGACGTATTGCACCGCCCAACCCCGTCGCAGGATCTTGGCGCGGACTTCGTCGAGATAATCGGCGACGGTGTTCTCCGGGTGGTCGCACAGCCAGCACATTGCCGGGCCCCTTTCGTCAGTTCGACGGCGTAGGAGACACCATGCACCTAGGGTCCGACAGAAATCGAACACCAGTTCGTCGCGCTCAGCGCGGAACCCAGGTGCCGTTGTGCAGCACGTCGGTGACCGTGAGGTCGGCGGCGAGCGCCACCAGGTCGGCGCGTGCGCCCGCCACCAGCTCGCCTGACGGAAGCCCCAGTGCGCGAGCCGGATTCAGCGATGATTGACGCACCGCGAGCAACAGCGCCTCGTCATGGGGGAGCCCGCTGTGAGCGACGGCGAATGCGAAGACCCGGTCCATCGTGGCGGTGCTGCCCGCGATCGTCGACGTGCCGGCCAGACGGGCCACCCCGCCGACGACTTCGACATCCATCCGCCCGATCTGATAGCGACCGTCGCTCACCCCGGCCGCGGCCATGGCATCGGTGATCAGCGACATCCGGTCGGGCCCGGCCGTGTGCGCCACGTGCCGGTACAGGGCGGGGTCGACGTGGACTCCGTCGGCGATCAACTCCACCGTCACTCGCGGGTCTTCCAGTAGCGCGATTGCCGGGCCAGGTTCGCGGTGGTGAATGGGGCGCATGGCGTTGAACAGATGCGTGCCCACCGTCGCGCCCGCGCTGATCGCCGCACGCGTCTGTTGGTAGGTCGCCTCGGTGTGCCCGACAGCGGCCACCGCTCCAGCACCGACGATTCGCTTGATCGCTGCGAGCGCGCCCACCCGCTCCGGTGCCAGGGTGACCATCCGGATTGCGCCACCACCGGCCCCCAACAGCCGGTCGAGCTCGTCGATGTCCGGATCGCGCAGCAGCACGGGGTCGTGCGCCCCGCAACGCTGCACAGCCAACCATGGTCCCTCCAGGTGAAGCCCGGCGATCAGACCGTCGCGCGCGTGGCCGGCCAGCACCTCCACCTGGTGCAGCAGCTCGGCCGGCCCGGCCGATACCAGCGAGGCGATCAGGGTCGTGGTGCCGTGCCGGCGGTGCAGGTTCACCGCGGCGGTCGTGTCGGCCGCTGTCGCCCCGGAGAAATCAGAGCCGCCACCGCCGTGGACGTGGGTATCGACGAAACCGGGCACCACGGTACCCAGCTCACGGTCGGCCGCCCGAGGTGGCACGCCTTGGCCGAGCGCCCGAACGGTCGCACCCGAGATCTCAATCCAGCCGGGGCGCAGCAACTCTCGGCCCGTCAGCAAGGTTTCGGCGGTGAGCAGCATTCAGATGCCTTGCCAGTGCGGTTTGGATTGGTAGGTCTCGCGGTAATAGTCGGCCCGTTGCAGTCGCCGGGCCGCGCCACCGTCGAGGAGCACCGTGACATGGGGATGGTGCTGCAGGATGGTGGCCGGCCACATCGCGCTCACCGGACCTTCCACCAGCTGGTGTACGGCCTCGGCCTTGGTTCGGCCGATGGCCACCAGGATCACGTGACGTGCCGCCATGATCGTGCCCAGCCCCTGGGTCAGGCAGTGCGTCGGGACACGGTCGACGTCGTCGCCGAAGAAGCGGGCGTTGTCGACACGGGTTTGGTGCGTGAGCGTTTTGATCCGGGTGCGCGACGCCAGAGACGACCCGGGTTCGTTGAAGCCGATGTGGCCGTCGGTGCCGATGCCCAGGATCTGTAGGTCGATCCCGCCGGCCGCGTCGATGGCAGCCTCATAGGCGGCACACGCCGACGGGATGTCCTCGGCCAGACCATCGGGACCTGCCACCGCACCCGGGGCGAAGTCGACGCGCGAGACGAACACCGTGCCGATGACGGTGCGGTAGCGCTCGGGATCATCGGCGGGCAACCCGACGTACTCGTCGAGGGTGAAGCCGCGGGCACGCCGAAACGAGATGCGACCTTCGTCGTACCGGGCCGCCAACTCGTCATAGATCGCCAACGGTGACGAGCCGGTGGCCAGGCCGAGCACCGCGGCAGGCTTGCGAGCGAGCAGCGACTCGACGGCATCGGCCGCGATGGTGCCGATCTGCGCGGCGTCCGCGAGGATGACGACTTCCATCAGGTCCTACTTGTTGGCGGTGAAAAGAGTTGAGCCAGAGATGATTTTGGCGCCTTCCAGGATCGCCTCACCCACTACGACGTTACCGGGCTCACGTTCGTCCATCACCACGACGGGAACGATCGGATTCAGCCCTGCTGCCGCCACCGATGGAACGTCATAGGCGATCACCTTCTCGCCGACCGTCACCGTATCGCCCTCGCTGACATAGGCGCTGAAACCAGCGCCCTTCAGCGCCACGGTATCCAGACCCAGATGAACCAGCACGGCGACGTTCTCGCTCGTCATGACGATGTAGGCGTGCGGCAGCAGCTTGAGAATCCGGCCGGTGACCGGCGCCACCGCGTCGACGACTTCACGTGGCGGATCGACTGCGGCACCGTATCCGACCATGCCTTGTGAGAAAACGGGATCGGGCACGTGGCCAAGCGCGACGGCACGTCCGGACACCGGCGCGTGGACGGGCGTAGTGGTCATCGTCGTCAACAATAGAGAGTCCGTACCTACGGGGGTGGCGGAAACAATGTCTCATCTGCCCCCGGTTGTCTAGGCTTCGCGTGTGCTGCGACAAAGGGAGGCCGGCCGGTCATGAGCGACATCACCAAACAGTCAGGGGCACAGCAAAAGTCGGGACTGCGGATCCCGGGCTTTGCCCAGCTGCAGCGCCTCGGCAAGAGTCTCATGTTGCCGATCGCGGTGCTTCCGGCCGCGGGCATTTTGCTGCGCCTCGGCCAAGAGGACCTGCTGGGCCGGATCAAGGCACCGGTGATCGGCCCGTTCTTCCAAGCGATGAGCGCCGCCGGCGGAGCGCTGTTCAACAATCTGGCACTGTTGTTCGCCGTCGGCGTCGCGATCGGCTTCGCCCGCAAGGCCGATGGCTCGACCGCGCTTTCAGCTGTCGTCGGCTACCTGGTGATGCAGGCCGTGTTCAAGACGATGTCGCCGTTCGTGCTCGCCGGGCAACTCGACAAGGCCGGCGAGCAGGCGCAGATCAATTACAGCGTGTTCGGCGGGATCGTGATCGGCCTGCTCACCGCGTGGCTGTTCGACCGGTACCACACCATCCAATTGCCGTCATATCTCGGCTTCTTCGGCGGTCGGCGCTTCGTACCGATCGTCGTGTCGCTGGCGAGCCTTGTGGTGGCGTTCGCGATGAGTTACTTCTATCCGGTCTTCGACGCAGGGCTCACCGGACTGGGCCATTTCATCGGCGGGGCCGGCGCACTGGGCGCCTTCGTCTACGGCTTCGCCAACCGCATGCTGATTCCGCTGGGGTTGCACCACATCCTGAACTCCTATGTGTGGTTCATCTACGGCAGTTACCCGAGCGGCGACGGTCACGTCGTCACCGGCGAACTGAGTCGGTTCGCCGCCGGCGACCCCAGCGCCGGGCTGTTCACGTCAGGCTTCTACCCGGTCCTGATGTTCGGTCTGCCCGGGGCGGCGCTGGCGATGATCCACGTCGCGAACTCCAAGCAACGGAAGGTCGCGTTCGGCATCCTGTCGGCCGCCGCGTTGACCGCGTTCCTCACCGGCGTCACCGAACCGCTGGAATTCGCCTTCATGTTCGTGGCGTTCCCGCTGTACATCGTGCACGCGGTGTTGACGGGGCTGTCGCTGGCCATCGCCTACCTGCTTGACATCCACCTGGGGTTCTCGTTCTCGGCCGGCCTGATCGATCTGCTGCTCTACGGCACCGCACCCGCGGCCAGGAACATCCCCCTGCTGATCGTCATGGGCCTGGTGTTCTTCGCGGTGTATTACGTGCTGTTCCGGTTCGCCATCACCAGATGGAACATGCGCACGCCCGGGCGCGAACCCGAAGCGGAGTTCGACGCAGAGGAAAGGGCCAACTTGGGCGAGGCTGCCGAGTCGGCCACCTCCATCGACAGCGGAGGCACGGTGAGGACGGCCCCCGCCGCAACCGACAGCAAGGCCGAACAACTCATCGCGGCGTTCGGTGGCCGGGAAAACCTGGTGAGCGTCGACGCCTGCATCACGCGACTGCGAATGGAAGTGGTCGACCCGGGCAAGGTCGACCACGACCGGCTGAAAGGCATGGGTGCGGCCGGCGTGATCGAAGTCGGCACCAGCGTGCAGGCCGTCTTCGGGACCCAAGCCGAGGTATTGAAGAACGAGATCAACGACGCTCGGTAGCGGCACCGGACTCGCCGGGGCAGAACACGCCGAGGAAACGCATAGGCTTCGAACCTTTACCGGTCTGTGCCGAAAGTGTGACCTGAGTAGCCCATTGTTACCCAAGTGACATCAGTGGCTCTTGCTCTTGAGCCCCGTCGAGCCAGAGTAGGACCACATGACCGTGTGCACTTTCGGCAGTGAATCAACCGGTGGGGCTTCCTTCGCGCTGCGATCGCTGGCTGTGATCACCGGAACACTTCTCGTCGCCTCCGCCTGGCCGGCGCCCGCGCAGGCGGATACGACCGGGGTCAGTAGCCTGCTGAACTCAACCGGTATCAGCCAGCTGATCGAGCAGATCGGACAACAGATCTGCCCGATGCTGGTCGCGCCCGGCAGCAGCCTGGTTTCCAATGCCACGACTGCCAGCGGACACGGCGGTCTTGCCTCGCAGGTGACCGGGTTCGTGGCCGAGCAAGCCATCCGATCCCAGTGCCCGGCGGTCATGACCGAACTCGCCAATGGGAACTTCGCGCCGCTGATGCAGATGCTCAACACCGCCAACCAGGCATCCGGTGCGCTCAATACGCTCAACGGAGCGAACGTCCCGGCGCTGACGTTGCCGGCGGCCGGTGTGCTCAGTCCGTAGCGCGCCGCTGGTGACCGCTAACGAATCTGGTTGAGGGGTCGATATCGTGATTAAGTGGTTGGACCCGCGGGCTTCTCGAGGCGGAATCAGGTGACTGTGAAACGACTTCTCATCGGTGCGTGCGCGGTGGCGCTCACGTCTGGGTCGCTGGCACTTGCCGCGCCCGCGTCCGCCGACTGCCCGTACGGCACGGTCCCGAGCCGCTTCCCCGGGGTGTGTACGTCCGGCCAGTCCGGCGGCAGGGTCCCGCAAGCGGTCGGTCCGGACAATGTGACGACCAACATCCAGCCGAATCAGATCCCCACAATGAACGGCATCCCCTGCAACCTGTGGCACTCGGTCACCTGCTGGGCGATGGCGCAGAACGGCGGCTAGGCCGCCCGGCCGTTCAGGCCGCACGCAACGCGTCGATGCCCTCGTCGAGCGCGGCTTCCAAATAGCTCAGGTCACCGGTGGCGAGCATGATGCCGACGCCGCCCTGGATCCCGGCCAGTAGTGCTGCGGCGGCACGCTCGGCATTCACCGAATCGGCCACCTTGCCCTGCTCCTTCATCGAGCGGATCCCATCGGCGATCGCGCCGCGCCATTGCACGATCAGTCCGGCCGTCACGGCCGCGGCCCCCGGTGTGGTGCGCCCGATCTCGGACATCAGCACCGCGATCGGGCAGTTCTGACCCTGACGGCGATAGCGTTCGACCACCGAGTCGCGCCACCGCTGCCAGGCCGCCCACGACGTGAGCGCGCCGAGGTGAGGCTGCTGGTCCTCGAGCACCATCTGCGACTCGAACGCCGCGACCTCGAGCAGCAACTGCTCCTTGCCGCCGGGAAAGTAGTGGAAAAGCTGGCTTTTGGAGGTCCGGGTATTGGCCATGACGTCTTCAAGAGTGGTCAGTGCGATGCCGCGGGCGCGGATCTCGGCGGCGGCTCCCTCGATGATCCGCCGGCGGGTGGCACGGCCTTTGGCCGTCAACTTTTGGACTTGCAGGTCCATTTTTAGAGGCGAAGCATATGGACTCATGAGTCCGAAAGATACCCGGCTTGCCGGGCGCAGAGCACTTGTCACCGGTTCCACGGGCGGCCTCGGGGTGGCCATCGCCAAGGCCCTCGCGGCCGAGGGGGCCTTCGTCGTCGTCAGCGGGCGGGACAAAACTCGCGGTGATGCCGTCGTCGCCGACCTTCGTTCGGCGGGCGGGGACGCCGAATTCGTCGCCGCTGATCTCGGAGCCGGCGGCGACGCGGCCCGTCGGCTGGCGGATGCGTCCGCCGAGGCGACCGGTGGCGGCATCGACATCCTGGTGAACAACGCAGCCACCTTGCTGATGCCGACCCCGACCGCGGACGTCACCGAACGGGAGCTCCGGGATGTGTTCGGCGTCAACGTGTTCGCGCCGTTCCTGCTGACCGGTGTGCTGGCTCCGCGCATGGTCGCCGCCGGTGGCGGTGCCATCGTAAACATCGGGTCGATAACCGGCCTGCGCGGATCCAGCGGGTCGGCGGTGTACAGCGCCAACAAAGCCGCGATCCACTCGTTCACGCAATCCTGGGCCGACGAATACGGCCCGCACGGTGTGCGGGTCAACGCCGTGGCTCCCGGCCCGATCGGCACCGAGCGGCAGGCCGAGTTCGCCGACCACATCGCACCGACACTGAGCCGCCTGCCGTCACGGCGGGTGAGCACTCCCGAGGAAGTCGCGGCCGCGGTGGTGTTCCTGGTCAGCGACGGCGCCGCCAACGTCCACGGAACGGTGCTCAGTGTCGACGGAGGTTGGGCCGCAACCTGATTCGGCTAGCGCCACGTCGGTGCCACCGGCAACGCACTGTCGGCGGTGCCGAACTCGATCGCGGTTGCATCCTTGCCGAACCAGGTCAGCAGTGCGACGAACACCAGCACCGGGGTGATCGTCACCGCCAGCGCGAACGGGTAACCGTGGCCGACCGCCAGATGCTCCTGGATGGGCAGGTTGAAGGCGGCCAGCAGGTTGCCCAGCTGATAGGTGACTCCCGGATAGAACCCGCGGATCGCGTCGGGTGACATCTCGGTGAGGTGCGCAGGGATGACGCCCCACGCGCCCTGAACCATCAGCTGCATCAGAAAGGCGCCCAGGCACAGCATCGCCGCCGTGCGGGAGAATGCGAACAGCGGCACGATCGGCAGGCCGAGAACGGCGCAGAAGACGATCGTGTAGCGGCGGCCGAAGCGCTGCGAGAGAGTTCCGAACACCAGCCCGCCGATGACCGCGCCGATGTTGTAGATGACCGCGATCCAGCGGGCGGCTTCGGTGGACAGCCCCGCGCCGTTGTTGTGGGTGGCCGACAGGAACGTCGGATAGACGTCCTGCGTGCCGTGGCTCATCCAGTTGAACGCCGTCATCAGCAGCACCAGATAGATGAACCGGCGCACCACCACCGGATTCATCAACACGTCCCGGATGCTGGTGCTCGTTGAGTGCATTCGGCTGCGGGCCTTCTGCCACACCTCGGACTCGGCCACCCGCGTCCGGATGAGCAACGTGATCAGCGCCGGCACGATCGACAGGCCGAACAGCCAGCGCCACGACAACCCGAGGCCGTCGAGTACCAGCAACGAAGCGAGCGTCGCCAAAAGGTAGCCGATCGAATACCCCTCCTGCAGCAGGCCGGAGAAGAAGCCGCGCCGTTCGACGGGCACCTTCTCCATCGCCAGGGCGGCGCCCAGCCCCCATTCGCCGCCCATCCCGATGCCGTACAGCAACCGCAGGATCACCAGGACCGTGAAGTTGGGTGCGAATGCGCACAGGAATCCGACCACCGAATAGAAGGCGACGTCGACCATCAACGGGATTCGCCTGCCGACCCGGTCGGCCCACAACCCGAAGATCAGCGCTCCGACGGGACGCATGAACAGCGTCGCGGTGGTGACGAATGCGACCTCGGTCTTGCTGATCCCGAAGGTCCTGGCGATGTCGGCGTAGACCAGCACGACGATGAAGTAGTCGAACGCATCCATCGTCCAACCCAGCATCGCGGCGATGAAGGAGTTGCGTTGATCCGTGGTCAACGGCCTGCTCACCCGCTGGGTGTTGCCAGGATCACAGTCCGGCAAACGGCTGGCGGGGCGGATGCCCAGCAACCGCACAGCATTGCGGAGCCCGGCCGGCGGCCGGCGCGCTGATACGCTGCCTGGGGCCGCCGGGGCCGAAAATCCCGGTGCGGCGGGGTCCGGCCCGTGTGACGAAGTGGCGTCGAAACGTAAAGCAGAAGTCGGAAAATGGGTTCGGAAAATGGGTGTTGTGCGAACCGGAGAGATCAAGGCGCTGACCGGTCTTCGCATCGTCGCCGCTATGTGGGTGGTGCTGTTCCACTTCCGCCCGCTCATCTGGGAAGCGTCCCCACGACTCAAGGACGACCTCGCGCCGCTGTTCAACGCCGGGGCGCAGGGTGTCGACCTGTTCTTCATCCTCAGCGGATTCGTGCTGACCTGGAACTATCTCGACCGGATGGGATCACATTTTTCCGGTCGGGCGACCCTGCATTTCCTGTGGTTGCGACTGTCCCGGGTGTGGCCGGTGTACCTGGTGACCATGCATATCGCGGCGGCGTGGATCATCTTCACGCTGCACTTCGGCGCCACTCCGTCGCCGGCTGTCGAGAAGCTCACCGCGATGAGCTACGTGCGCCAGCTGTTCATGGTGCAACTGTGGGTTGAACCGTTCTTCGATGGCACCAGCTGGGACGGCCCGGCGTGGTCGATCAGTGCGGAGTGGCTGGCGTACCTGCTTTTCGGCGGGGTCATCCTGGTGATCTTCCGGATGGCGCGAGTGACACGGGCGCGCACGCTGCTGCTGCTTGCCTTCATCGCCGCACTGCCGCCGACGGTGCTGCTGTTGGCCAGCGGCCACTTCTACACCCCGTGGAGTTGGTTGCCGCGCATCGTCGCCCAATTCCTGGCCGGCGCGCTGGCCTGCGCCGCGGTGCGGCGGCTGCGGATCGGCCGGCGGGCGCAACACGGCGCCGGCATCGCCGCGGTGCTGCTGACCGCCGCGATGGTCGGCATCCTCTACTACTACGACGCAAACCCGGTCGCCGGGATGATCGACCCCGGCGGACTGGTCGACGTGTTGTTCATGCCGCTGGTCGTCACGCTGGCGATCGGCGTTGGCACGCTTCCCGCCCTGCTGTCCACCCGTCTCCTGGTCTACGGCGGCCAGATTTCGTTCAGCCTTTATATGGTTCACGAGATCGTGCACACCTCGTGGAACTGGGCGGTCCAGGAGTACCAGATCGACCTACCGAAATCGGTGCAGAAGGTGGTCGTCGTCGGGCTGATCGTCGGCGCGGTCCTCGGCGCTATGGCGCTTTATCACTGGGTGGAGGAACCGGCCCGGCGATGGATGCGCAGGATGATCGATTTCCGCGACGTCAAGCACGACAAGCACACCGGCCCGCCGGGGGCCGAGGGCACCCGCCTGGCATCCGTCGACCAAGCCCGCGAGGCCCGTCCGCCGCAGACCTCGGCTCGGGCCGGGTAGTAACGAACCCAGCACCCGTGCGCGACAACATCTTCGGGGCAGTAGGCTGCCTCCGTCGGGCGCGAAACTCAGTGGGGTGTCATTGATCCGCAGGGAAGGACTTCTGCGCGTCATCACGGCGGGCCTTTCGGCCGTCGCGGTGCTCGCTGCCGTCGTCGGCTACTCGCATCCGGCCGCCGGCTACGAATTGGCAAATCGCGGTTCAGGTTTCAGCCGTATCGCGGTGATCGGTGACTCCTATACGACGGGTACCGACGAGGGCGGTCAGGGACCGCAGTCGTGGACATCACGCGCCTGGCTGCTGCTGGCCGGTCAGGGCGCCAGGATCGACGCCGACGTGGCCGCCGAGGGCGGTGCGGGCTACGGGATCCGTGGCAACCAGGGCAACCTGTTCGAGGATCTCACCGTGCGAGCCGTCGATCGCGACGACGCCCTGGTGGTGTTCTTCGGCTCTCGCAATGATCAGCCCGCCGACATGCAGAAGTACCCGGTGCTGGTCGGTGAGACGTTCCAGATCGCCCGCCGGGTGGCGCCCAAGGCCAAGATTCTGGTCATCGGGCCACCGTGGCCGACAGCGGATCCGCCACCTGAGGTGCTAACCCTGCGAGACATCCTGCGCGGCCAAGCCAAGGCCGTCGGCGCGGTCTTCGTCGACCCCCTTGCCGAAGGCTGGTTCGTCGGACACCCCGAACTGATCGGCGCCGACGGGGTGCATCCCACCGATGCCGGACACGCTTACCTGGCCGAGAAGATCGCACCGCTGATCAGGAGTCAGCTGGCGATTCCGCTCTGAGGATCAGGGCGCGATCCACGGCTGGTTGTTGCCGAGGTTGTTCGCGTCGACCTGATAGCACATCGGGGGCGTACTGAACCCGAACGCGCCGCCGGTGTCGCAGCGCTGGAAGAACCCATTCGGATCGATCGGGTCGTCACAACGCTGGCCGCCGCCCCACGGCGTCCACAGTCCCTGGCAGCCCGCACTCGCTGCGGGCGCGCTGATGACACCGATACCAATGGCGGTGATCGTGCAGACCACCAATGAACCGAGTTTCTTCACCGTCCACCTCCTCGCCGACAAACCTCAAGTGAAGTTCGGATACCGAGTTCATCGCGGCGGGGAACGAGATCGTTATCGCGCGCGCCTGTCGCGGCCGACACAGCCAGCATCAATGTGGGATCGTTTGCGTGATGCTGAGACGCCCGCTGACACCGTTACTTGCGATGCTGGTAATGGTCACAGTGGTGTTCACGGCGGACCGTCCGACGCCGCCGCTGCCCTACAACATGATCGCCGGGCCGTTTGCCCGACTGCTGGCCCAGTCCGTCGACCTCGGGCCCGCGCGCACCCAACAGGTGCAGCTGACCGTTGAACTGCGATCGCCCACCCGGCCTGCGGCGCTGAGCGACTGGGCCGCCAGGCACAACCTGGGGGTGCACTGGCGCGACGGCGACGCCTGGGCGGTCGTAGCGGGCGCACCACGCGCGATAGCCCGCGCCCTCGACGTCGCGGTGCACGACTACCGCCGCAACAACGGGGTGCTGTTCTACGCGTCGCCGCAACAACCCGTCGTCCCGCAGCAGTTGAGCGGCGAAGTGACCGAGTTGGGCCGGATCCTCGGCTACACGCCGTCGCACGAGGGCCTCCCCCCAACCCCGCCGCTGGACGTGCCCAATGCGGGGCTCGCGCCAACGGAATTGCTCACCGCCTACAGCATCACCTCGTTGACCTCCGCGGGCTACACCGGGAAGGGGCAGACCGTCGTCGTCTTCACCTTTGACGGTGTCGACCAGCGCGACCTGGACAAGTTCTCCGAGTGGTTCTCGGTGCCGCCGGTGAACTTGGAGGTGATGGGCGGGATGCCGCCCGAGCGGCGCGGCGAGGCGACCATGGACGTTCAGTTCGCCCACGTGATAGCGCCCTCGGCGAAGATCGTTCTGGTCAACGCCCGGTCCACGGCCGAGGGCGATGCGACGTACGTGAAGCTCGGCAAGCTGATGGAGGACGTCGACCACCGGTATCCGGGTGCGGTGTGGAGTTTTTCGATCGGTTGGGGCTGCGATCGATTGCTCGCTCGTGCCGATCTTGCGCCGGTGCGGTCAGCCCTTGCCCGCGCGCAGCGCAACGGGACGACCGCGTTCGTCGCCAGTGGTGATCTGGCCGGCCTGGAATGTAAAGGCGGCAAGACCTGGTCAGATCCGCCAAGCCCCGACGACTACGGCGTGGACGTAATGGCCTCACTGCCCGAGGTGACCGGCGTGGGAGGCACGACGCTGTCGACCGACTCCCAGGGCCAGTGGCTGGCCGAACAGGGTTGGTACGACGTCCCGTTGACCCAGGGCAGCGGCGGCGGCGCATCGGTCCTGTTCGCGCGACCGTCGTGGCAGGACACCGGAACGCGCGGCGGCCCGCACGACAAGCGACTCGTTCCTGACATCGCGGCGGTGGCCGATCCGTTCACCGGGGTGAAGTTCGTGTTCAACGGACAGATACTGGTCGGCGGAGGCACCTCGCAGGCCGCGCCGATCTGGGCCGGGATGGCCGCGGTGATGAATCAATTTCTCACCGCGCACGGGCTGGAGCAGCTCGGTGATTTCAACCCGCTGCTGTACGAGATCGCCCGCGGCGCCCAGGTACCTGCCTTCCGGGACATCTTTCTCGGTGCGAACGCGGTGACTCCCGTCATGGTCGGCTACGACATGATCACCGGCCTGGGGACACCCAACGTCGACAACCTGACCAGGGCTCTCCTCGTCCTGAAATCGTTGCACCGATGAACGACGTGACAGCAGGCTCGGATGGCGCCCAGTCGTTCTCCGGTTACGCGGTACCCGCGGGGGACTACCGGGCCCGCCGACAACGCGGCCCTGCCTACTTCGTGACGATCGGCCTCTGGGTGGTCGCGTTGGTGATCGCGATGATGGCGCTGAGCGTCCTGGCGACCCACATCAAGCCGACCGTGACCACGTACCGCTGCCCACCCGACTGCGGCCGCCCACCCACGGGGTTGCCGGTGGCGATCAACCCCCGCTTCTTCGCTCCGGACGGATCGTTCTCCGTGTCGTATCCGGCGCCCGGGACCGCCTACGACGTCACCACGGAACCCAACGGTGTGCGCGCCGAACTGAACATCGGTGACGGGGGGACGTTGCGGTTGTTCAGCGAGCCGGCGAGGGGCCGTGACGCGCGCCAGGTGGCTGACGACCTGAAGGGCCGGATGTTCTCCGACGCGGTGACGTCTTACGAGCTGCCCAACGCACTCCTGGGATACGAACCCGGCTACGGCGAGGTCGCCGACGACTGGCCGAAGGGAACCACGACTGACGCTCAGCGCCTGCGTGTCGTCCTCATCGTCGCGGTCAAGAACGACCTCGCCCTGGTGGCCGGTGCGGTGGGGCCGTTCCACCAGTTCGGGCCCGACGACGGACCTGGGCCACCGTCACCGGCGAACCTCGACATCGCCAAGGACATGGGCAAGTACGTCAACAGCTTCATGTGGCGCGGTGACCCGCCGAGGTAGCTTCTCGCGCTCGGCATTTCAGTCCTGCACGGCTTTGGCGACCGCAATGCACGTGGTCAGCCAGCTCGGCTCCGGCCCTCCGGAGCCCTGCACCGCCCACATCGCATTGAGCACCGTCCGCACCACGACCCAGGCTCGCGCGCGGTCCTCGTCGAACCCGGCGGCGTCGACCAACGTGTAGAACCGCCGGCGCACCCCGTCCCGAATGTCGCCGGCGAGCTCGTCGAAGCGATTCCAGAGCATCGGCGCGATCTCATACGCGGGGTCGCCGTTGACCGGTTTTGGATCGATGGCCAGCCAGGGCCGGCGGTCGCCGGCGAGCACGTTGCCGTAGTGCAGATCAGCGTGGATAACCCGTGCGGTGGTCGACGGGTCGGTGGTCAGGTCGGCGCACAGGCCCAGTGCCTGCTCGACCAGCCGGTGCGGAATCTGCGCGCCCCGCGGAAGGTCGGCGAGTTCGGCGGTCCATCGGTCGAGATAGGACGTCAGAGACCGCAGCTGGGGCATGGCCGGGACGTGGATGTGTCGGTACAGGCCGGCGACGATCCGGCAGGCCTCGACGTCGGTGACTTCGGTCAGGTCCCCGTCGCCGAGGCGCTCGAGCAGCAGGGCGCGGCGGTGCGGGTCGGCGCTCAGCAGCTTGACCGCACCGTCGCCGCCCCAGCGCCGCAACGCCAGGTGCTCGTGTTCGGATTCGTCGTCGGGGAAGCTGATCTTGAGTACGGCGGCCGCGCGGTCGGACGTGCGGACCGGTAGCACCAACGAGCAGTAACCGTGGGTGGCGGGTCCGTCGGGCCGAAGCCGCCACTGCGCGACGACATCCCGGGAGAGCCGGGGCAGCGCGTCGACCCACGTCGCCCATTGCGGCCCGCGATCGGCCATCGCCCGCACCCCGGCGGGCACATCGCTCACGTGCCGGGTTCGTCCGGGTGGTCGCTGGGTGGCTCGTTCGGCGGGGCGGGCTTATTCAGCCAGTCCTTGAGCCGAAACAGCTGGCTGGCCACGATTCCGAGGCCTACCAGAAGCAGACCCACGACGATCCAGATGGTCATCGCTGTCGAGCCTACGCACTCGGACACGCTCCCAGCGGCGCTCGCCGCTATTGTGGCGCCAGTGTCCGAGGTCTCCGTCGAGCAGGTGCGTCAACTGCGCGCTCGCCTCGACGGGTTGACGTTCCGCGATGCGGCCCGGCTGGGCCGGCGGCTGAAGTCCCTGCGCGGCGAGGTGTCGGCCGAAACGCTGCAGAAGATCTCGGATCAGATCACCGCGGGCGAGGCGTTGATCGCCACCCGGGGAGCCGCGGTGCCTGCGATCACCTACCCGGATCTGCCGGTCAGCGACCGGCGCGACGAGATCGCCAAGGCGATCAGCGAGAACCAGGTGGTGGTGGTCGCGGGTGAGACCGGCTCGGGCAAGACCACCCAGCTGCCCAAGATCTGTCTCGAGTTGGGCCGCGGGATCCGCGGAACCATCGGCCACACCCAGCCCCGTCGGCTGGCGGCGCGCACGGTGGCCCAGCGCATCGCCGACGAACTGGGCACCCCGCTGGGCGACACGATCGGCTACACGGTCCGCTTCACCGATCAGGCCAGCGATCGCACACTGGTCAAGCTGATGACCGACGGCATCCTGCTCGCCGAGATCCAGCGGGACCGGCGCCTGCTGCGCTACGACACCCTCATCCTCGACGAGGCGCACGAACGCAGCCTCAACATCGACTTCCTGCTGGGCTACCTTCGTGAATTACTGCCCCGCCGACCGGATCTCAAGGTGATCGTCACGTCGGCGACGATCGAACCGGAACGGTTCGCGCGGCACTTCGGCGGTGCCGAACATGGACTCAGCGGCACCGTCTCCGACGCACCGATTGTCGAGGTTTCCGGGCGCACCTACCCGGTGGAGATCCGCTATCGCCCACTGGAAGTGCCTGTCCCGAAAGATGATTCGGATGACCCTGACGACCCCGACCACGAGATCGTCCGCACCGAGATCCGCGATCAGACCGAGGCGATCGTCGACGCCGTCCGCGAACTGGAGGCCGAACCACCCGGTGACGTACTGGTGTTCCTGTCGGGGGAACGGGAAATCCGGGACACGGCCGATGCCTTAAGCGAGCTGAAGAACACCGAGGTGCTGCCACTGTATGCCCGGTTGCCGACCGCCGAGCAACAGCGGGTGTTTCAGCCGTCGCGGACCGGCAGGCGAATCGTATTGGCCACCAATGTCGCCGAGACATCGCTGACCGTGCCGGGCGTCCGGTACGTCGTCGACCCCGGGACCGCGCGGATCTCCCGCTACAGCAGACGGACCAAAGTGCAACGCCTGCCGATCGAACCGATCTCGCAGGCTTCGGCCGCGCAGCGGGCCGGCCGCTCCGGGCGCACCGCGCCGGGGGTGTGCATCCGGCTGTACTCCGAGGAGGATTTCGCAGGCCGTCCGCGCTACACCGACCCGGAGATTCTGCGGACCAATCTGGCCGCGGTGATCTTGCAGATGGCGGCGCTGCAACTCGGCGACATCGAAAACTTTCCGTTTCTCGACCCGCCGGAGCAGCGCAGCATCCGCGACGGCGTTCAGCTCCTGCAGGAGCTGGGGGCCTTCGACGCCACCGGTGTCATCACCGATATCGGCCGTCGGCTCGCGCAATTGCCCGTCGATCCGCGGCTGGCCCGGATGATCGTGCAGGCCGACACCGAAGGCTGCGTACGCGAGGTCCTCGTGCTTGCCGCGGCGCTGTCGATTCCCGACCCACGCGAGCGGCCGTCCGACCGCGAAGAGGCGGCCCGACAGAAGCATGCCCGGTTCGCCGACGAGCATTCCGACTTCATCTCCTTCCTGAACCTGTGGCGGTATCTGCGTGAGGAACGGAAAACTCGCTCCGGCAACGCCTTCCGCCGCATGTGTCGCGAGGAGTTCCTGCACTACCTGCGCATCCGCGAGTGGCAGGACCTGACCGGACAGCTGCGCAGCATCGCCCGTGACATCGGTATCCGGGAATCCGACGACGCTGAGCCGGCCGATCCGGCGCGGGTACACGCGGCGCTCGTCGCCGGGCTGCTCTCCCATATCGGCCTGCGGGAAGGGGATTCACGAGAATACGCCGGTGCGCGCAACTCCCGGTTCGTGCTCGCGCCGGGGTCGGTGCTGACCAAACGGCCACCGCGCTGGCTCGTGGTCGCCGACCTGGTGGAGACCAGCCGGCTGTACGGACGCATCGCGGCCCGCGTCGAACCCGAGATGGTCGAGCGGGTGGCCGGGCATCTGGTGCAGCGCACCTTCAGTGAACCGCACTGGGATGCCAAGCGCGGTGCGGTGATGGCCTTCGAACGGGTGACGCTCTACGGACTCCCGCTCGTGCCGCGCCGGCGGGTGGGCTATGCCGTCGTCGACCCGGTGATGTCCCGCGAGCTGTTCATCCAGCACGCGCTGGTGCAGGGGGAGTGGCAGACCCGACACCACTTCTTCGCCGACAACGCGCGGCTGCGGACCGAGCTGGCCGAGATGGAGGAACGCGCCCGTCGGCGCGATCTGCTGGTCGGTGACGACGACATCTATGCCTGGTATGAGAGCAGGATTCCGCCGCAGGTGGTTTCCGCACGCCATTTCGACGGCTGGTGGAAGAAGCAGCGGCACCGGACCCCTGACCTGCTGACCTTCACTCGTGACGACCTGCTGCGCGTCGAGGACGACGCCGCCGAGCGGCCGGATAACTGGCAGGCCGGCGATCTGTCCTTGCCTCTGACCTACCGGTTTGACCCCGGCGCCGCCGACGACGGTGTCACCGTACACATCCCGGTCGAGGTGCTGGCCCGCCTGGGTGGCGACGAATTCGGCTGGCAGGTACCGGCGTTACGCGAGGAACTGGTGACCGCGCTGATCAAATCCTTGCCGAAAGACCTGCGTCGCAACTTCGTTCCAGCCCCCGACACGGCACGGGCTGTGCTCGCCGGCATCCAAGCGGGCCGCGAGCCTTTACTGGAAGCTCTGCAGCGCGAATTGCACCGTCGCACCGGTGTTCTGGTACCGATCACCGCGTTCGATCTGGACAAGCTGCCGGCTCACCTGCGGGTGACCTTCGCGGTCGAAGGGCCGGACGGAACCGAGGTGGCCCGCGGTAAGGATCTCGATGCGCTGCAGCGTCAGCTCGCCGGATCCGCCCGCAAGGCGGTGGCCGACGCGGTCGCCGGCGGCGTGGAGCGAAAAGGGTTGCGGGCCTGGCCTGAGGACCTCGACCGGTTGCCGGCCAGCGTCGAACGCACGGTCGGCGGCCACATCGTCCGCGGCTATCCGGCATTGGTCGATGCCGGCGCCACGGCGGATGTGCGTGTCTTCACCACCGAAGCAGAGCGTGACGCCGCGATGCGGGCGGGCACGAGGCGGCTGCTGCGTTTGGCGGTGCCGTCGCCGGTGAAAGCGGTGGAGAAGGGCCTGGACCCACGAACCCGACTGGTGCTGGGAACCAATCCCGACGGATCGTTGACCGCGTTGCTAGACGATTGTGCTGACGCGGCTGTCGATGTGCTTGTCGCCCAACCCGTATGGACCAAAGCCGATTTCGCTGCGTTGCGTGACCGGGTGGCCGCGGCGCTGCCGTCGACGACCCGCGAAGTCGTGACTCGGGCACAGAAGGTGTTGGCTGCCTTGCAGGAGGTGCAGCTCGCCCTGCCCGACGCGCCCGCGGCGGCGCAGGCCGACGCGGTCGCCGATATTCGCACTCAGCTCGCCGGTTTGGTCGCTACCCCGTTCGTCACCGGCGCCGGCGCCGCGCGACTCACTGACCTGACGCGTTACCTGACCGCGATCGGTCGCCGCCTCGACCGGCTGTCTCAGGCCCCGCAGGCAGACCGCGAGCGCATGCAGCGGGTGCACGCCGTCGAAGCGGCCTATTCCGAGCTGCGACAGGCGCTCTCGCCGACCCGTGCTGCTGCCTCCGACGTCCGCGACATCGGTTGGCAGATCGAGGAATTGCGGGTCAGCCTCTGGGCACAGCAGCTGGGCACCCCACGCCCGGTCAGTGAGCAACGCATCTACCGCGCGATCGACGCGATCCTGGCCTGACAATGAAAAGAGGGGCACCCTAACCGGGTGCCCCTCCTGAGTCGTTGACGATCAACGGCTTCCATGCACGGTTGTGTCTACGTGCGGCGCGGTTGCCGTCGGGCCCATGTTGTTGACCCAGTCGTTGTGACCGAGATCGGCCTGCGCGGTTCCGGCGAGGCCAAGAACGGCGGCGGTCATCGCGCCTGCGATCGCTGTGGTGAGTGCGTACTTCTTCATGTCATTCCCTCATCTTCGTCTGCGTCCGGTGTGGGGTTTCCGGGCCGCTGACTGTCTCAACACCAGTTAGGCCCGCCGTAATTCCGCTGGCGGCAGATGATCGCCGATTGGCAGAAATTGAGCGTCGTCCACCGATCGGGGGACACCGGGCTCCGCCGCGCGATCCACCGGCTGCCCGACAGACAACGGTGCACGGATGCGAGACCGTCTAGGTACTGGCGGAACGCAAGGCCAAGTCAAGCGTCAACGACAACCAAGAGGAATACGACATGACCACGATGACCTGGATGAAGCGATTCGCCGCCGGCAGCGCCCTGGCCGCGGGCTCCGCGCTGTTCGCCTTTGGTTCTGCCACCGACGCCCTCGCCGAGGGCAGCTCGTTCAACGGCGGCCCGAACATGAGCCAGCCCGGCCATCACCAGACCTTCCCCGGCCAGCATCAGGCGGCACCGGGCTCGCCCGAACACCATCACCACCAGTGGCACCGCGCCGGTTAACCGGCGGCTCCTAGCATGGGTTGATGCCGAAAACCACGACGAAGCCCATCGACCTGGTTCTGGCCGGCGGTGGGGTGAAGGGCATCGGCCTGGCCGGTGCCGTCGTCAAGCTGATGGAGGCCGGTTATCGGGCGTATCGCGTCGCCGGCTCATCGGCGGGGTCGATCGTCGGCTCGATCGTGGCTGCGGCCGCCAAGAACGACCAGCTGACCCCAGACGACGTCCGGGACCTCACCCTGAGCATCGACTACCGCAAGTTCCTGGATCCGGGACCCGTCGAACGCGTGCCGCTACTCGGCGCCGGTTGGGCCATCCTGCAAGGCACCGGCATCTACCAGGGGGACTACGCGCACGATTTCATTGCCGACCAGATGCGCGGACTCGGCGTCACCACGTTCGGTGACCTGCGGCTCGACGATGAGTCACTGCCTCCCGAACAGCGTTACCGGCTCGTCGTGACCGTGGCCGACGTGACCCTCGGCCAATTGGTCCGCCTGCCGTGGGACTACCAACGGCTCTACGGCCTGAACCCCGACGAGCAGCCGGTCGCCGATGCGGTGCGCGCCTCGATGTCGATCCCGTTCTTCTTCCGGCCCGTCACACTGACCAGTTCGACGGGCCGCGAGTCGACCCTCGTCGACGGCGGGCTGCTGTCGAACTACCCGATCGACTCGCTGGACCGATGCGACGGCAAAATACCCCGGTGGCCGACGTTCGGGGTGACGTTGCTGCCCGATCTGCCAGAACACAACGACAAGGTGATTTCCGCGCTGGCCCCGCTGCGGCTGTTCGGCGGTCCGAGTCTGCTCGAGGACGTCATCACCACCATGCTCGTCGGCCGCGACCAGGCCTACCTCAATCTGCCGTGGGTGAGTGCCAGGACCATCCGGGTCGACTCGACGAAGGTCGGCGTGCTCGATTTCGGCATCAAGCAGCCGCAGATCGACGCCCTCTACACCGAAGGCCACGATGCGGCCACGCGGTTCCTGTCAACCTGGGACGAGCGGGCCTATCTCGAACGGTTCCGCACCTAGGCTGACAGGGGTGGGGCCCGACGATTCCGAACTTCTCTCCGCGGACGATGCGCACATCCTGAGCGCGGAGTCCACGTCGATCACCGGCCACACCCTGAAACTCGTGGTTCTGGAACCGGGTGCCGGTGCATTGGACATCGACGCTTTGCGCGCCTCGGTCGCCGAGCGACTGCCGAGCCAGCCGCGTGCCACTCACCGCGTCGACACGTCCGGGCTTGATCCGCGGTGGGTGCCCGCAACCGATTTCGAGATTGTCGACCACGTGCGGCGCCGTACCGACCCGCGCTGCGTCAGCCAGGCCGACCTGTGGCGTATCGTCAGCGCGCTGATGTCGGAGCACCTCGATCGCAGCAGGCCGCTGTGGACTTTCGATGTCGTCGGACCACTGGCCGACGGCCGTGAGGCGATCGCGGCGCGCATCCACCACGCGATGGCCGACGGCATCGCCGGGGTGCGTTTCCTGAACTCGGTCCTGTTCGATGATCACCAAGAGCCCGCATCGACGGAAAGTCGTCCCGGTCAACATGATTCGCCAGCGCGAACCACACTGGAAGAAGTGTGGCGGATGCCGTCGGCTCTGGTACGCGAGTTGGGCCATCCCGGTGGCGATTCGCCGTTCGACCGGCCTATCACTGTCGCACGAGAACTGGCTTTCGCCGTGGCCCCGCTGGCCGACTTCAAAGCCATTGGTGCGTCACGGCGCAACGCCGCCACCGTCAACGATGTTCTGCTCGCGATAATCGCCGGTGGCCTGCGGCGCTGGCTCGGCAAATCCGGCGCGCGGGACCTGCGCGCGCAGATCCCGGTGAGTCTGCATCACCGCGGCGAGACCGGGCTGGGCAGCCGGGATTCGTTCCTCAACATTGATTTGCCTCTGGCGGAGGCGAATCCGCTGGTGCGCCTGGACCGGATCAGTGCTGAGACGCGAAGGCGCAAGCGCCGCAATGATGCTGACGAGATGTACGACTTGTTCCATGCGCTGGGCTGCGTCCCGCGTCTCGAAGCGGCAGTCCGCAGCTTGGCCGGCAGTGCAGCGGAATTCTGCCTGTCGATTTCCAACGTGCCTGGACCCCGTGATTCGGTTCAGGTGGCGGGCCGGCGAGTTCAGCACCTGTTCTCGTCGTCAGAACCGGCCGCCCATCACGCGCTGCGGATCTCGGCCATCTCGTGTGCCGGTGACATGGGGATCGGGCTGTGCACCGATCCGAATGCGTTAGCCGACATAGCCGGACTTGCAAGCTGTGTCGACGCCGCCTATGAGGAATTGCGCGCGGCGGCGGGAATCTGAGGGCCGGCTGTCCCCCGATCGGCGGACGCGGGTTTCACCCCTGCGTTGGCCCGGTCACCCGACAGACGGCGGGGGGTATCTGCGAGATCGTTGGATCACCGCCGGCAAACCGGTGAAAGACGAAGCAAGGAAATGCAAGACCATGACGATCACGACGAACGCCAACACCTCGACCAGCCTCTGGTTCAAGCGCATTGCCGCGGGCGCAGTTCTGGCCACCGGTTCCGCGATGGTGGCAATAGGCGCGGCGGGTGCCGGCCATGCCGACACAACCGGACCGAACATGAGCTCCCCGACGACGCACGCAGCGTTTCCCCACCAGCACAACCAGCCGGTCCCGGGCTCCTCGATCCATCACCATCACCAGTGGAATCGCCATCGCGGCTGACGAGCCGGGCGCACCACGAACTTTGGTATCTCCAGGCTCAGACCGGCAGACCGTCGGCCACCCGGGTGGCGTCTTCGGCGCTCGCCTCGTCCAGCACGATCTCGGCCACCCGGGCCCGATGTTGTTCGGCACTGCCCAACAGCGCCGCGTCGGTGGTGGCCCGCTTGAAGTACAAGTGCGCCTGGTGCTCCCAGGTGAAGCCGATCCCGCCGTGCACTTGGATGGTATCGGCGGCGACGCGACTGAGCGCCGCCGATGCTGTCGCCTGGGCGATGCTGACCGCCAGGGCCGGGTCATCAGAGCCGTCGGTCAGCGCCCACACCGCGTGGTAGGCCGCCGAGCGGGCGTGCTCGACATCGACGAGCATGTCGGCCAGCTTGTGCTTGATCGCCTGGAACGATCCGATCTGTCGACCGAACTGCAGCCGAGACTTGGCGTACTCGACCGCCAGGTCCAGTAGATGCTGTGCGGCGCCGACCTGCTCGACAGCCAGCAGCGCCGAACCCACCTGCAGCGCATGGGTGATCACCCGCTCGGCTTCCTCGGGGCCGGCCAGCAGCCGGGCCGGGGAGTCAGAGAAGGTGATGGTGGCCTGCGGCCGGGTCAGGTCTAGGGTCGCCAGCGGGGTGCGCGCAGCGTCCTTGGCATCCACCGCATAGAGCCTCACCCCGTCGGAACCCGTTGCGGCGACCAGGAATACGTCGGCTGCCGCACCGTCGACCACCCGCTCGACGGTGCCGGACACCGTGTCGCCGGCCGCTGTCACGGTCACCGCGGCAGGATTGAAGGCACCTGCCTTGTCGGCGACGGCGAAGGCGGCAGTTTTCGTGCCTTCGACCAGCTGACCCAGCAGTTCATCACGAGCGGAACCGGCCGAGCTGGCAACCAGCGCGGGAACGGCGAGATAGACGGTGCCGAACAGCGGGCCGCAGGCCAGCGTCGCGCCAAACTCCTCGACCGCGACCGCCTGGTCGACGAGCGACCCGCCGACACCGCCGTCGTCCTCGGGCACCGAGAGCCCCAGCACGCCGAGCTCGGCGCCCAGGCGGTTCCACACCTTGGCGTCGAAGGGCACCTCGGACTCCATCAATCGGCGCACGGTCGACTCGTCGAAGTTGTCGGCGCAGAACCTGCGCACCGCGGCGCGCAGCTGCTGCTGCTCCTCGCTGAACACGAACTCGCTACTATTCATGGTCTGACCCGCAAGCTTCTCATCCACGCGGGATCTCCTTCCACGGCATGCCTGCATCGGCACGCAAATCACCCGGCAGCCCGAGCACGCGTTCGCCCAGGATGTTCTTCATCACCTCGGTGGTGCCGCCCTCGATGGTGTTGGCGCGGCTTCGCAGGAAACGCTGCTGGATCGGCCCGCGCCAGTCTCCGGCGTCACCGGCGCCATCGGCCAGTGCGTAGCTGTCGTACAGAAGGCCTTCGGGCCCAAGCAGATCCATGCACCATTCGTAGATGTGCTGGTTGAGCAACGCGCCGACCAGCTTGCCCACCGAAGCCTCCGGGCCCGGACCGCCCGCGGTGGCCGAGGCGCGGGAGCGCTCGGAGGTCAGCCGCTGGGCTTCGGAGCGCAACCACAACTGCGCCAACCGGTCGCGCAGCACCGGGGTGTGCAGGTCCGGCCGTGACGCCCACAGTGCCGTGGCTTCCTTGATCGTGCCGCTGCCGCGGCGGCTGCCGCTGGCGCCGAGGGCGCTGCGCTCGTTCATCAGGGTGGTCATGGCGACACTCCAGCCGTTGCCGACCGCGCCGAGGCGGTGGCTGTCGGGAATGCGCGCGTCGGTCATGTAGACCTCGTTGAACTCCGCCTGGCCGGTCATTTGGCGCAGCGGGCGGGTCTCCACACCAGGGGCGTGCATGTCGAGCACGAAGTAGGTCAGACCCTTGTGCTTGGCGATGTCGGGATTGGTGCGGGCCAGCAGCAGCCCCCACCGGGCGCGGTGCGCCAGGCTGGTCCACACCTTCTGGCCGTTGAGCACCCACTCGTCGCCATCGGGCACCGCCGAGGTGGCCAGGCCGGCCAGGTCGGAGCCGGCGCCCGGCTCGGAGAACAGCTGGCACCAGATGTCCTCGGTGGTGGCCAGCGGCCGCAGCAGCGACTTCTTGAGGTCGTCGGACTGGGCATGCTCGCGCACGGTCGGTGCGGCCATGCCGTAGCCCATGGGGTTCAGGCCCAGCGGCACCGGGCCGCCTGCGCCCTGCAGGATCCGGTCGGCGACGGCCTGCAGGCCACGGGACAGGCCGAGCCCGCCGAGACCTTCAGGGAAGTGCACCCAGGACAGGCCGGCGTCATAACAGGCGCCGAGGAATTCCGGAATCGGGACTTTCTTCGGGTCGTGGTCGGCCACGACCCGCCGGGCCAGATCTTCGACCCGGTCGGCATCAGCGACGGTGCTCATTCCGACACGATAGGCAGACCCCCGTCGCCGGCTGTTGGCAGGTGTCAAGTTCCGGCCCCGGGCCTGCGATTGCCGAGTCGAGCGGCAACTAGAACGTGTTACAGTTCGGCCGCGGTAGGAGGCTGGAATGGTGAACCGGAGCAAAGCGCACTCGCTGTGGTTGGTCACTGTGGCCTACGCCATCGCGGTAGGCGCCGGTGCGGCCTGGTTGCTGTACGGCCCGTCGGCCACGGGGCGGCTGTGGCTAGATGCGTTCACTGCCGATGTCATCGCCACCCTGTTGGTGTTCGTCTTCAGCCGGGCGTATCGCAACTCCAGCTTCTACGACGCGTTCTGGAGCGTGATCCCGCCGCTGCTGCTCATCTATTGGTGGGCGGCCGGCCCGCTGGGCCTGGACTCGGTGCGCTGCTGGCTGGTCGCGATCGTGGTCATGTACTGGGCGATCCGCCTGACCGGCAACTGGGCCTACAGTTTCCCCGGCCTGCACCACGAGGACTGGCGCTATCCGCAGCTGCGCGGCGGCGCCGGCCGTTGGGAATTCCTCGCCGACCTGTTCGGCATCCACCTGATCCCGACTGTGCAGGTGTTCCTCGGCATGCTGCCGGTATACGTCGCCGTCACCCGACCCGGAGATGGCCTGATGTGGCTGAGCTGGGTCGCATTCGCGATCGGCATCGCGGCGGTGACGCTCGAACTGGTCGCCGATACCCAGATGCACCGCTTCGTGCGGGACAAGAAGCCCGGCGCGGTGATGGACCGCGGGCTGTGGGGATGGTCGCGGCACCCCAACTACTTCGGCGAGATCAGCTTCTGGTTCGCCCTGGCCCTCTTCGGAGTCGCCGCCGCGCCGGCCGACGCCTGGTGGCTCTTCGTCGGGGTGGTGGCGATGGTTGCGATGTTCCTCGGTGCAAGCATCCCGATGATGGAGAAGCGCAGCTTGGCCCGGCGCCCGCAGTACCAGAGCGTGATCGACCGGGTGCGGATGCTCATCCCCCGCCCACCTCGAAAGGCCTTGGTATGACTCATAAGCCGCGCGTCGTGATCGCGGGGCTGGGTGACAGCGGGCTGCTCACTGCAATCAAGCTGTCCCGCCACGCCGATGTCGTCGGAATCTCCGTCAAGCCGGCCTTGGTCAGTGGTCAGGAGCTCGGTTTGCGGCTGGTGCGGCCGAAGGATTGGGCTCGCGACAACTGGATCTCCTTCGACAAGTACCGGGGCCTGGACCGGGTGCGCACTGTGCAGGCCGCGCTCACCGGACTGGATCTGGAGAACCGTACCGTGCTGGGGACCGCACCGGACGGCTCGCCGGTCACCGAAACCTATGACGTCCTGGTGATTTCGACCGGAGTGCGCAACGGCTTCTGGCGCCAACCCACGCTGCAGACCCCCGAGGAGATCGCTGCCGATTTGACCCGGACGCATCAGCGGCTGGCCGCTGCCGAATCGGTGATCATCATCGGCGGCGGTGCCGCAGCAGTCAGTGCGGCCGCCAATATCGCCATCACCTGGCCCGGAAAACAGGTGAACCTGTACTTCCCGGGCGAGCGGGCGCTGACCGAGCATCACCAGAAGGCTTGGGAAGCGCTGCACGACAAGCTGATCAAGCTGGGCGTCGGCGTGCACCCCGGGCACCGTGCGGTACTGCCCGAGGGCTTCGACGGCGACGAGATCACCGATGACGCCGTGCAGTGGAGCACCGGACAGCCGGAGTCCGAGGCCGACGCGGTGCTGTGGGCCATCGGACGCGTCAAGCCCAACACCGAGTGGCTGCCGCCCGAGCTGCTCGACGAGCAGGGCTTCGTCAAGGTCACCCCCGAGCTGCAGCTGTGCGGGCATCACCATGTGTTCGCGATCGGTGACGTGGCCGCCACTGACCCGCTGCGAGCCTCGGCGCGGGCGCGGGCCGACTCGCTGCTGGCGCACAACATCCGCGCAACGCTGGCCGATCGCCCGCTGAAGAGATATCGGGCCCCCCGGCGCCGGTGGGGATCGATCGTCGGGATCCAGGCCGACGGGCTGGAGGTGTTCGCTCCCGACGGCACTGCTTACCGGTTCCCGGCCTGGTCTATCGACCGGGTGCTGATGCCGTGGATCGTGCGCCGCGGCATCTACAAGGGTGTCCGAAAGAATCAGCCGCTGGCCTGAAAGGGCTGGTAGGGATCGGTAGGCTTCTGACCGTGGCGATCTTCGGTCGGAATACGGCGCGCCAGCGCCTGAAGAGGGCGACTCGGCAAGCCCTCTCCGTGCCGACCTTCGACACGCCCCCAGACGCCACGCCGTGGGTGATCGGCGGACTGTGGCCCGCGGAGCTGGAGAGGGTCACGCCGGCGACCGCGGTGGTTGCCGAATACTTGAAGAACGATCTACAGCGCATCGCGGAGTCGGCCAACGAGCGGCTGCGCGCGTTGCGGCACGCCGATGTTCCCGACTTCGCCCGCCGTGCCGAGGAAGTCCGGATCATTGAGACAGCCAGGTCCTATGCGGTGCAGCGCGTCGAGTCTGCGATTCGCCAATTGCGCTCTGCAGCACAGGATTTCGACACCGACCCGTCGATCCCGATAATCAGACAAGAGGCCGAGCCTAGGGCGCCCGAGCCCGAGCCCGAGCCCGAACCCGAGCCGGAGCCGGACGACCGGAATCTGGAACGTGTGCTGGAGTTCATTGCCCGGCAAGCGCCCGCGCTGCGGTGGGCGGTCGGGGAGCGCACCGATGGGACCACGGTGTTGGTGACCGACCTCGCGCATGGCTGGATCCCGCCGGGCGTCGCGGTGCCCGTCGGCGTCGAGCTGCTGCCGCCGGCCCGACGTCCCGGACGGATCGGCGAACTGCTCGGCGATGTCGTCCGCTCCGCGGTCTATCACCCGGGTGACCCGTTCCCCGCCGGCCGCACCGATCCGGCCGCGACATCCGCCAGGGCCCGGGAGCTGCCCCGCGTCGATGACCTGGGCTGGAAATTGGTCGAGGCCACCCACTGGCGCGATGGCCTGCCCCGGATGGTGCACACGCTGGCCAAGGCGGGTGCGGGCCGCACCGGGGTCCTCGATGCCGAAGTCGACGTCCTGCGAGTGCATTCCGACACCGGCCGCTATCAACTGATGGCCCAGTATCCGGACGTCGACGCCGCCCTGCTGAGCAACTGCCTCCTGCTGGCCGCGACCGAGGCGATCGCCGTGGGCGATGAGGTCTCCGCCAACTATCACTTCGCCTGGTTCGAGGCGCTCAATTCCCCGCCGGCAAGCCACTGGGGCACCACGATGTGACACGTGAGAAATTCGGAGGTTGCTGGGGCGATTTCCACCGGTCCGATAGCGAATGCTGCGAAAGTGAATTGACGCAGGTAGTGACGGTCGACATACTTGTCACGTGGCGGGATCCAGCAGCGATCGCGAGCTTAGCGACAGGGATCTCGTCGACGCGGTCTTGAGGGAACTGAGCGAGGCTGCCGAGCGTTGGGAAGCGCTCGTCGCGCAGGCCGAGACCATCACGTACAGCGTCGATCTGGGGGACGTACACGCGGTGGCGAACTCCGACGGCAAACTCATCGAGCTCACCTTGCACCCGGCCGTCGTCACCGATTACAGCCACGGTGAGCTCAGCGACCGGCTGAACTTGGCGTTCGCCGCGCTGCGCGAAGAAGCCCAAACGGACAACCAGGCACGGTACGGAGGTGGATTGCGGTGACCCCTGCAGACCTGGCGGACGGACACCACCCGTGCCGCTGAACCTGTCCAACCGGGACCAAAACTCCGGACACCTCTTCTACAACCGCCGGCTGCGGGCAGCTATCACTCGCTTCTCCGTGCGGATGAAGCACGACGACCGCAAGCAACAGGCGGCCGTGGCGCTGTCGATCGTCTTCGTGTTGATCGGCTGCGGATGGATGGCCCTGCTGCACTTCATGAAGCCGGCCGGCCTTGTGGGCCAGTCGAACATCATCGGCAACCGCGACACCGGCGCGCTCTACGCGAAGATCGACAATCGGTTGTACCCGGCGCTGAACCTGACCTCGGCGCGACTCGCGACCGGTAGCTCGTCGGTGCCGACATGGGTGAACGCCAAAGAGATCGCCAAGTACCCGACCGGACCGATGATCGGGATCCCGGGCATCCCAGACGACTTGACCGTCTCGGCGAATACGGTCTCCGCGTGGTCATTGTGTGACACCGCCGCGGCGCGCGGCAGCGGCCGGCCACCGATGGTGACGGCCATCGCGGGCGAGATTCACGGGGGCGGCCGGGCCCAGCCGATCCGCCCGACGCAGGCTGTGCTGGCCACCCACGGCACCAGCACGTATCTGGTGTGGAACGGTCAGCGCACCCAGATCGACCCGGCCGACCGCTCCGTCACCTTCAATCTCGGGCTTGATCCGGGCGTGACGCGTCCCATCCAGATCTCCAACGCCCTGTTCGATGCCATGCCGGCGACGGAACCCCTTGTGGTACCTGCTATTCCGGAGGCCGGAACGCCGTCACGGCTGTTGGCCGGCTCAGTGGTGGGCAGCGTGCTGGAGACCAAGGACTCAGGCGGCAATGTCAGCGGCTTCTATGCGCTGCTCCCAGACGGGGTGCAAAAGATCACCGGCTTCGTCGCCGACCTGCTGCGCACCGCCAACAGTCAGGGTTCCACGACGCCGCAACTGATCTCGCCGGACAAGCTCGTCGACATCCCTGCGGTCACGGTGCTCAACGTCGACTTCTATCCGACCGGCAAGCTGGACTTCATCGACACCGACGCCAATCCGGTGACCTGCGTGGGCTGGCAGAAGCAGACCACCGACCGGCAGGCGGCGGTGACGTTCTTCAGCGGTCGCGGACTGCCGAGCCCGGAAGGCATGGACTCGCATATCGTGCGGCTGGTCCGCGACAGTCGCGATCCCGATTCCGTCGAGGCCAACCAGACGCTGATCCTGCCGGGGGCGGCGAACTTCGTCGCATCAACCAGTGCCGCCGCCGCTTCCGACACTCGGGAGAGCATGTATTGGGTTTCGCCGCAAGGGGTTCGGTACGGCATCGAGTGGGACCAGAACACGCTGCAAGCGCTCGGACTGGATCCGCGCCAGGCCGTCCAGGCTCCGTGGCCGATATTGCGCACCTTCGCCGCAGGGCCGGCCATCAATCGCGCGACCGCGTTGTTGGCGCGCGACACCATCGATCCCGGCGGCGCGGTGGCCCCGGTGGCCGCACCCGGCCAACAGAACGCGGGAGGATAGCGGTGTCGAAAAGGGGATTCGTTCGCGGTGCACGTAAGTCGACGCCCCCGGTGCCCCCGGTGCGGGTGGCCGTCGCACCGCCGTTGGCACTGCCCGAACGCGAGCCGCGCAATATCCTGTTGATGATCGCGCTGCCGGCGCTACTGGTCGGCATCATCGGCACGCTCGTCGTGATGTACACCTCCGGCGTTCGTTCGCTGCAGTCCGGGTTCTTTCCGATGGTCGGCCTGGTCGGGTTCGGCGCACTGATGTTCAGTGGCCGGCTCGGCCGCGGTCGACGAATCAGCTGGGGCGAGCAGGAAAAGCAGCGGCGGATGTATCTGCGCCAGCTCGACGACGACCGTGACGAGGTACAGCGCGCAGCCCAGGACCAGCGCCGAAGCCAGCTGTTCGTTCATGGTGATCCGCAGGAGCTCGACACCGTTATCGGCGGACCGCGCATGTGGGAGCGCCGCCCTGCCGACGCCGACTTCCTCGACGTGCGGCTGGGCATCGGGGTCCAGTCGGCCACCGATTCCGCGGTGTCCCTGCAGTGGCCCGAGGTGCCGGTCGGTGAGGAGCTCGAACCGGTGACCGGGCGGGCGCTGCGGGACTTCATCCTCGAGCAGAGCAAGATCCGGGGCATCGGCAAGGTGTTGAGTCTGCGGTCGCGCCCGGGATTCAGCTTCGTCGGCGACGACTCCGAAGAGCTGCACGCCTTCATGCGGGCGGTCCTTTGTGAGTTGGCGGTCTATCACAGCCCCAACGACATCAAGCTGATGGTCGTCACGCGGCATCCCGAACTGTGGTCGTGGCTGGTGTGGTTGCCGCACAATCAGCATGACGAGATGTTCGACGCGTGCGGGCTACGCCGGCTGGTATTCACCTCGCCCACCGAGCTCGAAGACGCCCTCGATGCCGAGTTGCACCGCAAGGGCCGAGGGCCGTGGGCGCCGCCCAGCGGTTCCAGCCCGACCACCATGGGATCGCCGATGGAGGCGGCGTCGGGCAACGCTCTCGGCCCGCACTGGGTGATCGTCGACGACAACGTCGGGACCCCCGAGCAGTGGGAGGGCATCACCGGCCAGAAGGGCATGGCTGGAATCACCGTGCTGCGCTTGGCATCCAGGCCCGGCATCGGAGTCGGATTCTCCGACGAAGAGGAACGCTTCAGTCTGCGTGAAGGACGCTTGCGGCACCGCAATGCCTTTTACGCTGTCGCCGACATGCTCGCCGAGAGCACGGCAGACCGCTATGCGCGTGCGCTGGCCCGGTGGTCGCCGATGACCGCGGGCGAATTGTCGGAGACCGACAGCCAAGGCGGAGAATTGTTGCGGGCGTTGGGTATCACCGATCCGCGGCGTCTCGACGTGGATCGGCTCTGGGCGGAAAGCCGCGGCCGCGGCGATCCGAAGTGGGCTGTCGTGCCGGTCGGCGTCAAGCCGGGTGGTGAACTCCAGTACATCGTGTTGCGAGCCAAGGACTTCGGTGGCTTCGGCTTCCATTCCGTGGTGATCGGCACCTCGGGCTCGGGCAAGTCCGAGTACTTCCTGTCGCTGTGTAATGGGATCGCACTGACCCACTCGCCGGAGACGTTCATCGTGATCTTCGTCGACATGAAGTTCGAGTCGGCCGCCCAAGACCTCGCGGGCTTGCCCCACGTAGCGGGCTCGCTGTCCAACCTCGGTAAGGATGACCGTCACCTCGCCGAGCGGATGCGCAAAGCCATCGATGGCGAAATCGCCCGTCGCTACCGCCTTTTCAAGGACGCCGGTGCGCGTGACGCCAACGAGTACGAAGAGATGCGACTGGCCGGCCGCGACCTCGAGCCCGTCCCGATCCTGCTCGTCATCATCGACGAGTACCTCGAGTTGTTCCATCATCACCCCGAGTGGATCGACCTGGTCATCCACATCGGGCAGGAGGGCCGAGGGTGTAACGTCTTCTTCACCCTCGGCGGCCAACGACTGGACCTGTCGTCGTTGAGTAAAGCCAAGAGCAACATCGCCTTCCGCGTCGCGCTGCGCGCAGAGACCGCCGAGGATTCCCGCGATGTCATCGGCAGCGACGCCGCCCTGCACCTGCCCTCCAAAGAGGCCGGCTACGGACTGCTCAAAGTCGGGCCGCGCGAACTCGAACAGTTCCGCTGCTTCTATGTCTCGGCACCGTTCGTCGTGCCGAAGAAGGTGGTGACCACCGACACCACGGTGGACGTCAGCTTCACTGCGCCGCGCCCACTGACGTGGGAGTACCAGCCGCTGTCCGCTGAGGACAACGCGGCACTCGCCGACGCTGAAGCTCCCGAGGAGCCTGACGAATTCCTCTACCACGCAGACGGTTTCAAGAAAAAGAAGCTGCTCGACGTCATCAGGGAGTCTTTGGTATCGCACCCGGCCCGGGCGCCGCACCAGATCTGGTTGCCGCCACTGGAAGTCGGCGAGACTGCCGACACTCTGGTGGAGCGCTGGCGGGGCAAGCCGTGGTGGGTGGACTACGGACAGAACCCGGGGCTGATCGTTCCGGTCGGCATCGAAGACTTCCCGGAGGACCACGCCCAGCGGGTGCATGTCATCGACGCCGAGATGGACAACATCATGGTGGTCGCAACCGCCCAGCGCGGTAAGTCCACGACGCTGATGACGCTGGTCACCTCGGCGGCACTGATGTACCGGCCCGAGCGGGTGACGTTCTTCTGTCTGGGTGCCTCGCTCTACCCGATCGAAGACCTGCCGCACGTGGCAGGCGTCGTCAGCCTTACCGACACCGAGGGTGTGTCGCGCACGCTGGCCACGATCGAAGGTCTGATCCGGGCGCGGGAAGCGTCTTTCAAGCGCTATCAGATGGACATCGGCGAGTTCCGCGAGCGTCGGTTCGGGGCGGCCGGCGGCGGCGGCACCGATCCCGACGACAAATTCGGCGATATTCTCCTGGTCATCGACAACTTCGGGGACTTGTATGACAAGGACAACGGCATGGGGGATCGGGCCATCTCGATCGCGCGCCAGGGTCTGTCCTATGGCATCCACGTCGCCACCAGTGCCAGCGGCTGGCTGGTCGGCCAGAAGCAGGCGCTGCTCAACGTGTCCAACGCGCGAGTCCAGTTGCGGCTGAGTAACCCTGACGAAACGCAGATGGGCACCGGCATGGAACACCGCCGGGCTGCCCGAAACACGTTGGACCGACCTGGTTTCGGGGTCACGAGGCTGAGCCAGGAACTGTTGATCGGACTGCCTGAGATCGTCGGCCCCGACGGTGAGCGGATCCCCACCCGGCAGGTCGGTCAGGTGATCGCCGCGCAGACCGGTGCGGGCAAGATCGAGACGCTGGCCCGTCTGCCCGAACGCATCGGCCTGCGCGAGATCATCGCGGCGTATCCGGACACTGCCGACAGCCTGGACATCCCGTTCGCGATGGGCGAGAGCGCGCTCCAAGCGGTGGCCCTGCCGAGTCGGCAGACGCCCAACCTGCTGGTGGTCGGGCGGCAGGGCTGCGGCAAGACCAGCAGCCTCGCCGCCTTTGGGCAGGCGATCGCCGCGCGGTTGTCGCCGGAACAGGCGCAGATCACCATCGTCGACCCGAAAACCAGCCTGATCGGCAAGATCCAGGGGCCGCAGGTGCGGGCCTATGCCTACACCCCCGATGACATCGACCACGTGCTGGCCGAGCTGGCCGAGATGATGCGGGACCGGCTGCCGCCATCCGGGCTGAGTCAGGAAGAGCTGCTGACCCGGTCGACCTGGACCGGGCCGCACCACTTCGTGCTGATCGACGATGAACAGGAGTTGCGGCCCAGCGGGGCCATCGGCAAGGCCGCAGCGACAGCGCCACTCTGGCCGCTGATCGAACGCAGCCGGGAGATCGGATTACACGTCATCGTGACCCGGCTGCCGGGCAACTGGGCCGGGGTCTCCGCGATGAGTCCGTTCCTGCAGAAGCTCACCGGATCACGGGCTCCCACGCTGTTCATGGACAACGATCCGCAGACCGTGAAGGTGTTCGGACGCATCAGTGCTCAGCAACTTCCACCGGGTCGCGGATTGATGGTGACTACCGACGGCGCGATGGAAGGAGTATTGGTTGGAACGCCAGAGTGAGCGACCGCCAGCGAATTAGCTGCGTTTGCAAAGACATAAGTAGCCTTAGGTCGCCAGCACACTCTAGTATGAGGCAAGATCGCAGGTACGCCTGTGATTACCGGGAGGAGAGCAACATGGTTTTGAATGTAAATGCGGCCGCTGTCTCGACATCTGCAACAACCGAGACGAGCCTCAGCGCAGAAATGGGCGCCGCAACCTCGGCCGCCTCGGAGGCGCTGATGGGTGTATTGCCGATGGGCGCGGATCTGGATTCCGCACAGTTCGCTGCGGCCCTCAATGCCGCAGGGGCCTCATACGTCACTACTGCCACCGAGCACCTGGCGAATCGCGGCATGTTCGCTGGCGCCCAGGAGCTGGCGGCAGCGACCTACACGGCCACCGACGTCCTCAATAACACGGCTTTAGCCCTCTAGATCGATGGCAGATCCCGCATGGCCGTGTTCGACGCCTGAAACCAACTACCTCCGGCTCATAGGGCCGGGGGCGGGCGGTACGGCGACGACGATGGCCAGCGGCGCCGCCTGGCAGGCGCTGATGGGCAGCAATGAGCTGGCCTTCTCTATGTCGCAGCTGAACACCGCCGTCACCTCGCTGAATTTTGAGGGCATCGGCGGGATGAGTTCGATGACGGCGGTCACCGGACTCAACACTGCGCTGCAGCTGTTGGCCGGGTGGGTGCAGGAAAAGCCGCCGATCGCCGCGAGCGCGGTATCCGCGTACGAGACCGCGGTGTCGTCGATGATCCCGGCGGAAGTCTCTATTGCCAATCGCACCGAGCAGGCCGCTGACGTGGGAATCAACCCAGCCGTCCTCGGTGCGCTCACCCCGGCGATCGTCGCGCTGGACACCGAGTACTACGGCGAGCACTGGCCGCACAACTCCGGTGCAGGCGCGGCCTACGGCGCGGCGCTGGCCGCCCTCGTCGCGGCGTTGGCGGTCCCGCCTCCGCTGGCACCGCTGGGCGCCTCGCCGGCGGCGGGCGCGTCCGCTGCGGCGGCAGTCGCCCAGGCCGCGGGGACGACCGGCATGCAGGCGGCCACGCAGGGCAGCGGTCAGGTCACCCAGATGGCGGGTCAGACGGCTTCCGCGCCTGCCGCCGCCGGCGGTGAGATGAGCTCGATGATGATGCAGCCGATGCAGGCGGCGATGGGCGCCATGCAGCCGCTGATGGGCATGTTCCAGGCGCCGATGCAGGCCTTCCAGGGCCTGTCGAGCCTCCCGCAGTCGATGATGGGCCAACTCGGCGGCCTGATGAGCGGGATGAAAGGTGCTGATGCGGCGATGCCGGCCGCTGACCTGGTAAAGGCCAGTGCGCCCGCCGGCGGGGCCGGCGGTATTGGCGGTGGTGGCGCCGGCGGAGGTATTGGCGGCGGAGGCGGCGGCGGTATGCCAGGAGCGGGCCTGACGAGCTACACGCGGCCGACGAGCAGCTTTGCTCCGGAGAACTCCGGCCGGCCGATGTCGCTGAAGACCGGCCTGCTGAGCGCCGCCGAAGTTCGTGGTCCGACCGCGTCGCCGATGGGTGGCGGCGGGATGCCGATGTCACCCGCAAGTGCGGGCATGCTCGGCCAGGGCAAAGGGGAGAACAGCAAAGACGACGTTGCGCGCGCGCAGGTCGTCGTCGGGCATGATCCGCAGCGCGATTCGCGACTCAGTTAACGCCATCGTCAATAGGGGGTGCGTCCGTCAACGTTTGCCAGTGGGTGAAGTGACAGCTGGTCCACCCTCACTCGATACTCGACAACACATCACCAACCCGGACTCAATCAGCAAAGGGAGAAGCACATGACACTCGTCGTCACACCGGAGGTGCTGCGCAGCACCCAGCAGGCCATCGAATCGGCCCTCGAGCACGCCACGGCTATCGCCAATGGCTACCTCAGCCACCACGAAGGTCTGGGCTCCGCGGTCTGGGGTGGGCAGGCCCAGCTGGCATCGGTGAACACCGCCGCGCAGATCAATCACGACCTGCAGCAGACGATCACCGGCGGCACGCGCCTGGCCCACGGCCTGAGCCAGGCGGCTTCGATGATGGAGCAGCACGAGGCCGACGCCGCTCACAGCCTCACCAGCTTCGCCGCGAACGCCTGACCCCAGACCACCTACGAAAGGGACCTCATCATGGACAACATCACGTACAACCACGGCGGCGTCGCCGATTTCGCCTCCGACGTCGGCCAGCGATCAGCTCAGCTCATGGAGATCCACGACGATATCCTGCAGCGCACCAACGCAATTGCCGACTTCTTCCAGGGCGCTGCGGCGGGCTCGTTCCACGAGGCCCAGATGCAGATGCTGCAGGGCCTACAGGGACTCATCGACACGATGAACCAGCACGGCACGACGATCAGCAACGTGAACGACAGCGCGCATCAGACCGACCTCCAGATGGGCAACCTCTTCTAACCGACGTTTCCAGCCGGTGGGGGCGCACGGTCGGTGCGCCCCTGCTGTCTGTCTGGGACGTTGCATATTCGGGGAAAGATATGTTGACGACGACAGTGGACGGCCTGTGGGTCCTGCAGGTGTTGTCCGGCATCGAAGTAGTGGCACCAGAACTCGGCCTTCGGCCACATCTGCCCAGTGTCGAGACCGCGGAGATGGCTCTGGCGCATCCCATCGCCGCCGAGCTGCGCGCAGCGGGTGTCGTCACCGGCGCAGGGCGCGTCGACGAGGCGGTGCTGGAATGGCTGACTGTTTTGTCCCGCCGGGATGTTGCCCTGCTGTTCTATGCCCAGACGCCCGCGCATGGCTCAGAACCGGAACGCGTCCTGCTGGCGCGCTTCGCCCAGTGGTGGGTTGCGTTGGAACGCAATGGAATCCTGGTGCGGATGTCCGGCGTGGGTACCGCGAGTTCTGAAGAGTCGGCCGGCATGCTGATCAACTCACAGATCGAGCGGCTCTGCGGCGAGATGAAGCCGGCGTCGTTGCGGCCGGTCACTCTCGACGTCCCTGAACTGCTTGCCGCCGTGCACGATCAGGCGAGCTTGCGAACCTTTCTGCTCGACCGGAGGTTCGACAGTGACCAGGTCACCATGCTGACGACGGCCGCCGACACCGACCGGTCGGCGCAGGCATCGGTGGTGGCCATCCAGTCCGGTGTAACCGGCGGGCCCGCACGTTCGCACATCGAGCCGGGGGCGGTGACCATCATGGACACCCCGCACGGCAGGCTGGTGTCCGAACACGTCACGCGCGGTGAAAAATCGTGGATGATCATTTCGCCCGGGTCAGCCGCCAACATCGCGTCCGCGGTGTTGAAGATGGTTCGCCGACTGCCCGCAGAAGACGAGTGGTACTCGCACAGAAAGGTTGTCTAGGTGACCAATCCCTGGAACGAACCACCGCGTTCCGCCGACCCTCGCGATCCGGTCGGTCGCGAAAGCTTCGGTGCACACCACCGTGGACACTCCGACTCCGTGTCCGGCACCCTGCGCATCTCGGACATGGTGGCGCCGCGCAAGATCCCGCCGGGTTCTGGGTGGCGCAAGTTCATCTACAACGCCTCGTTCAAAACCATCAACCTCGGTGAGTCACCCGGCGAGCGGCACTATCGCGAACTGCGCGAACGGATCCGCAGGCACATCCGCAAGCAGTACGTGATCGGCTTCGTCTCCGGCAAAGGCGGCGTCGGCAAGACGACGATGACCGCCAGTGTCGGCGCGGTTCTCCGGGAATGTCGGCCGGAGAACGTGGTGGCCATCGACGCCGCACCCGGCTTCGGAACGCTGGCAGGCCGTATCGACGAGGCGCCGCCGGGTGACTACTCGGCTGTCCTCAACGACACCGATGTCCAGGGCTACGCCGACATCCGAGAGCACTTGGGGCAGAACCAGATCGGGCTCGATGTGCTGGCGGGCAACCGCGCGTCCGACCAGCCCCGCCCGCTGGTACCTGCGATGTTCACCGGCGTGCTGTCGCGGCTGCGTCGCACCCACAACGTGATCCTGGTCGACACCGCCGACGATCTCGAGCACCCCGTCATGAAGGCGGTGTTCGACGCGTGCGACACCCTGGTGTTCGTGTCGGGACTCACCGCCGACACGTCGCTGCCGGTGACCCGGTCCATCGACCTGTTGCGCTCGCTGGGCTACCACGAGCTGGTGTCGCGCAGCATGGTGATCCTCAACGACAGCCGCAACAACTACGACTCCGACGCGCGCAAGTATCTGACCGAGCGGTTCAGCCAGTCCGGCGCCTCCGTCGAATTCATGCCCTACGACCCACATCTGGCCAAGGGCGGCATCATCGACGCACAGCACGAGCTGCAGAAGAAAACTCGGCTGCGGTTGTTCGAGATCACTGCTGCATTGGCCGACAAGTACATCCCGGACGCCGATAGGCCGCGCTGATGGCCAAGGTCTCGTTTCCGGCTCGCTGCGCGGTCGCGGTGATCTGCGGCGAACACCTTGTCTCCCAGGTCTATCCGGCGTCGGTGCCGGTCGAAGTGTTCATCGATAACGTCGTTGAGCTGCTCAATGAAGAGCTCAAGCGCCGCGGCGTGCCCGGTCTCGATCCCGGCACTGCATATGAGCTGAACCGGGCCAACGGCACTCGGCTGGACGTCACCAAGACGCTGGACGAACTCGGTGTCGAGGACGGGGCCACGCTGGTCCTGGTCCCGGCACAGGAGGGCGAGTCCTTCGAGCCACAGTACGAATCGCTGTCGACGGGCCTGGCCCGAGTCGGCAAGAGACTATTCGCTCCGGTGACCGCCGAGACCGCCGCGCATACCGCGATGGCGGTCCTGGCGATGGTGGTGCTCTCTGTACTCGGGCTCGGTGTCCATACCCGGCTGCACACCGATTCGGCGATTCCGGCCATCGTCACGGCCGTGACCGGCCTGCTTCTCGCTGTGGGCGCCGGTTCGATGTGGCGCTGGTGGCCGCAGCGCGCAGATCTGCTGAGCGGCTTCGCATGGCTGGCCGTCCCGCTGTTGGCGTTCGGCTTTGCGGCTGCGGCCCCCGGCGGTGTCGGGGCTGCGCACGTGTTCATCGCCGCGCTCGCGGCCGCAGTGCTCACCGCCGGCGTGGTCACGATGACCGGACGCCACGTCACGGTCGCCGCGACGGTGGTGACTCTGTGCGGCATCGGCGCCCTGCTGGGTGTCGCCCGGATGTGGAACCCGATCCCAGCTCAGTGGCTGGGCATGTGCGCGCTGATCGGTCTGCTCCTCCTTCTGACGCTCGCGCCGACCTTTGCGCTGTGGACGGCGCGAATTCGTCCGCCGCACTTCGGTTCCATCACCGGGCGCGACCTGTTCCGCCGAAGCGACGGACTGCCGGTCGACACCGTTTCACCTGTCGACGACGAGGCCGAGGACGACCCGAATCCGGACACCACTCCGACGGGCGCGATCATCAGCGAGGCTGCAAGACGGGCCAACAGCGTGCTCACCGGCATCTGCGTGGCCGCCGCGATCGCGCTGCCGGCCGCGGTGTGGGCAACTCTGATGCCCGGTCAGGGCAAGAGCATTGCCGCCGCCGTGCTGGCCGGGCTGTTCGTGCTCATCTTCATCAGCCGCGGCCGCTCGTTCGCGGACAAGCGACAGGCCGTCGCCCTGGTGCTGGGGGCCGCCGCCGCGCTGTGCGTCGGGGTCATCCGCTACGTCCTGCACGCGCCGGCCGATTCGGGTGCGGCACTGTTGTGGGGTGCGGTCGCCGCGGCGATCTTCGCCGGTGCCGGTTTGGCTGCGGCGCTGCTGGTTCCGGTCACCCGGTTCACACCTTTGGTGCGTATGGTCGCCGAATGGCTGGAGCTGGCGGCGATCGTGGCCGCGTTCCCGCTGGCCGCCTGGATCGGCGGGTTGTTCACCTGGGTCAGAATGCGATGATCGGACAGCGGTTCGCCGCGACGACGACGGTCATCCTGCTGACCGGTCTGATCGCCAATATTCCAGCAGCGCAAGCAATTCCGCCGCCCACCGTGGATCCGTCGATGGTTCCGCCGGACGGTCCACCGCGTCCGGATCAGCCGATGCGGCAGAGCAACATCTGCGCCCGAACCATCACGGTGGCCGACCCCAGCGTGGCGCTGCCCGCGCCGAACTTGGCGATGCTCAACGTCGTCAAAGCGTGGCAGTACTCGACCGGCAACGGGGTACCGGTGGCGGTGATCGACACCGGGGTCAACCCCAGCCCGCGGCTACCGGTGGTGCCCGGCGGCGACTACATCATGGGCGGTGACGGCCTGATGGACTGCGATGCGCACGGCACGATCGTCGCCTCGCTCATCGGTGCCGCACTGCAGGGCGGCCCACCGCCGGCTCCGATGCCGCCGGCTCCGGCCTTCCCGCCGCCTGCCGGCCCGCCGCCGGCCGTCGCCGCGCCGCCCCCGCCTGGCGCGCCGCCGGCGCCGCCCGCGCCGCCGCCCCCACCAGTCCCGGTGACGGTCACCGAGACCAAACCGGCGCCACCCCCACCGCCACCACCGCCGCCGCCACCGGACCAGCCGTCCTCCGGTCCGGGCGACCCGGACCCCAACGGTCCCGAAGATCCCGAGGTACCGCCACCCCCACCGGGAGCGCCGGACGGGGTCGCCGGGGTGGCTCCGCACGCGGTGGTGATCTCGATCCGGCAGTCGTCGCGGGCGTACGAGCCGGAGAACCCGGGTCCAGGTGACAACGAGGCTCGCAAGAAAGCGGGCACCGTGGCCACACTGGCCAGTGCAATCGTGCACGCCGCCAACATGGGCGCCAAGGTCATCAACATCAGCGTGACGTCCTGCGTCTCGGCTGCCGACCCGCTGGATCAGCGCGCACTCGGTGCCGCGGTTTGGTACGCGGCGACGATCAAGGACGCGGTGATCGTCGCTGCCGCCGGGAACGAGGGCGAGGACGGCTGCGCGCAGAACCCGTCATTCGATCCGCTGGACACCTCGGACCCCCGGGACTGGCATCAAGTGAAGACGGTGTCTTCGCCGTCGTGGTTCTCCGACTACGTGCTCTCGGTTGGCGCGGTCGACAACACCGGTGCGCCGATTAACAAGAGTCTGGCCGGGCCGTGGGTGGCCGCGGCCGCGCCCGGCGTCGGGGTCATGGGTCTCTCGCCGCAGACGGGGGGACCGGTCAACGCCTACCCGCCGGTGCGTCCCGGCGAGCGGAACATGCCGTTCTGGGGCACCAGCTTTTCGGCGGCGTACGTGTCCGGTGTCGCGGCGCTGGTGCGGGCCAAGTACCCGACTCTGACCGCGAACCAGATCATCCACCGCATTCTGCAGACGGCGCACAATCCGCCTCGCGGAGTGGACAATCAGGTGGGTTACGGCGTCGTCGACCCCGTTGCAGCACTGACGTTCAACGTGCCACCCGGTGACCGGTTGGCACCTGGCTCGATGACCCGGGTGATGTCGGCGCCGCCACCGCCGGTCGCGCCTGATCATCGGGCTCGCAACGTGGCGCTGATCTTCGCCGGGGCCGTCGTCGGCGCGGTGCTGTTGGCGAGCATCATTTCTCGTGCCAGGCGGGCGCGATGAAACGACACACCATCCAGCTCGCGGTGATCCTCGGCGTGTTGGCGCTGGGGCTGATCGGGTGGATCGTCTACGGCCTGATCGGTGCGGGTGTGGGGCTCGTCCTGGGCCTGATCCTGTTCGCTATCCCATGGCGGCGCCGACCGCTGTGGTCGTGGGCGGGCCTGTATTTGCGTCGCAACCGTCCGATACCGCTTTCCGAGCCGGTCACGGTGGCCAACGACCGCTCCGGAGGTGGCGTGCGGTACCAGGACGGTGTCGCCGTCGTGGCCGTCCAGCTGATCGGAAAGGCGCACACCCCAACAATTTTCACCGGGTCAGCCGCGGCCGAGACTCGCAACGTCATCGACGTGAGCGACTTGTTACCCGCGATGCGTCAGAGTCTGGGGTTGACCATCGAGTCGCTGTCCGTGGTGACCGCGGGTTCCCGGCGCCGCAGTACTGGCGACTATCCGCGGGTGTACGACACCCTGATCGGCACACCGCCCTATGCCGGCGCACGCGAGACCTGGCTGGTGATCCGCCTGCGGGCACTGGAGAACGCCGACGCATTACGGCGGCGCGCGACCGTAGGGACCGCGGCGCTGGCGGCCGCCCAGCGCATTGCGGCAGGCCTGCGCTGCACCGGGATTCGTGCCAAGGTGGCCACCGCGACTGACATGGTGGAGTTGGAGCGCCGGTTGGGTCGCACCGCGCTCGAGTCGCACAACCAGCGGTGGAAGACCGCCCGCAGCGACGCCGGTTGGTTGACCACCTACGCATATGCGCCGCGCGACATCAGCGCCGAAATGCTCTCGCAGGCGTGGGCACTGCGCGCCGACGGGGTAATTCAGAACATCACCTTGTTCCCGGACGGAACGGCGACCGCGACCATCACTGTCCGTAGTGCGCAGCCCCCCACGGCCCCGCCGAGCGTCAGGCTCAAGACCCTGCCGGGCGAGCAGGCCGGCGCGGTCGCCGCCAATCTCTGCGGGCCGAGACCCGAACTGCACGGCCTCTCCCGTGGCCGGGCCCCCGCCACGCTGGTGCTGCCGATCGGTCCGTCCGGGGTGCTGCTGGGCAAGGTCAACGCCGGTGACCGGCTGCTGCTGCCTCTCGGCGACCCGGGCGAATTCAGCCGTATTCATATCGCGGCCGAGGATCCCGTCGCCAAACGCATCATCATCCGCACGGCAGGAGCAGGTGACCGGATCACCGTGCACACCCGTGATCTGCAGCGCTGGGAGAGTGTTCGGATGCCGCACATCGCCGTGTCGGATCAGCCGCGGCCGGCGTCGGGAACCACTGTCAGCGTGGTGGACGGAACCGTCTCGCCGGCACCGCGCCCGAACGCAGTGATCTCGGTGGGCCGGCCCGGGGAGGTGCAGCGCGGGACGGCCGACGTGGTGATCACCCAGATCGGTCCTGCTACCGTCGAAGTGAACGCCGCCGGAGCTGTGTACATGGTGGAGGTAGAACTGTTCCGTGCCGAGAACCGTTACGTGTCAACAGAACCGACCAGTCTACGCTCGGGAGAGCTGGAACTGGCGGACTAATCATGACCAGTAGTACCGACACCGCGGCAGCCAGGCGCCAGTTCGACCAGGCGATGGCCGCGTTGGAATCCGACCCGGCCACCGCGCTGCGGCACTTCCGGGATGCCACCGGGACCGATCCGTCGATGGCCGACGCGTGGTTGGGCCGCATCTCGGCGGGTGACGATGCGCTCGACACCTTGCAGCAGCTGTACGCCTACGGTTCCCGGCTGCACCGCGAGTCCAATCGGCTCGGTGTGCGGCTGGGCGCGCCGATCAAGGCAGGCCCATATCTGTCGATCACCGTCACCGAGTCGTCGCACGCCGGCCTGGCGCTGGCCAGCGCGCTGGTAGACGACAAACAGTTCGAAAAAGCCGAAGCGGTACTGAAAGATTCGGCCTTGCTCGACACCTGGGAAAACCACCAGTGGCAGCAGTACGTGCGGGCATATCTGATGTTCGCCACCCAGCGCTGGCCGGATGTCATCGCCGAGGCGGCGCGGGTGCTGCCGCCACAGGCCATCATCATGTCGGCGGTGACAGCGGCCACCAACGCGCTCGCCGCGCATGCCGCCGCGCATCTGGGGCAGGGCCGCGTCGCCCTGGATTGGGCCGACCGGGTAGACCTTCGCTCCGAGCGCGGGACGGAAGCGCGCAGGCACAGCCTGCTGGACACCGCCGTCACCGCGATAGATCCACTCGAATTTCCCTTGATCGCAGCTGATCTGGCGTACGTGCGAGGGATGGCGCACCGTCAGCTGGGCGAAGAGGACAAGGCACAGATCTGGTTGTCCAAGGCCACGATCAACGGCGTGCTCATCGAGCCGGCCAAGCAGGCGTTGGCCGATCAACGGCTACAGCTGGTGGTGACCGACGAGGACACGATCAACAGCCGCAGCAACAAGTGGGACGTCAGTACCGAGCAGTCCGAGAACGAGCGGGCCGAGGAGGGGAACGCCGAACGGAGAGCTGAGCTGCTGGCCGAAGGCCGTGCGCTGCTGAACAATCAGGTGGGTCTGGCCGACGTCAAGCGCGCCGTCGCCGAACTCGAAGACCAGATCGAGGTGCGCGAGCTACGGTTGGCCCACGGTCTGCCGGTGACCAACCAGACCAACCACATGCTGCTGGTGGGCCCGCCAGGAACGGGTAAGACGACGACGGCCGAGGCGTTGGGCAAAATCTACGCGGGGTTGGGGATCGTCCGCCATCCGGAGATCGTCGAGGTCAAACGTGCCGACTTCTGCGGAGAACACATCGGGTCGTCGGGGCCGAAAACCAATGAGCTGATCAGCCGTTCGCTGGGGCGGATTCTGTTCATGGACGAGTTCTATTCCCTGGTGGAACGCCACCACGACGGTCGTCCCGACATGATCGGAATGGAGGCGGTGAACCAACTGCTCGTCGCCCTGGAGGTGCACCGGTTCGACTTCTGCTTCATCGGTGCCGGCTACGAGAAGGAGGTTGACGAATTCCTCACGGTGAACCCGGGTTTGGCAGGACGGTTCAACCGTAAGTTGCGGTTCGAGTCGTACAGTGCCGACGAACTCGTGGAGATCGCCATTCGCTACGGCGGCCCGCGTGCCACGGTGATCGAGCCCGCCGCACAGGATGCCTTGAACGCGGCCTGCCGCAAGCTGCGGGCCTACCTTGCGCCGGACGGCACCCACGGTATCGACGTGATGCAGAACGGCCGGTTCGCCCGCAACGTCGTCGAACGTGCCGAGCGCCTGCGTGACTCGCGGGTCGCTGCACAGAACCGCACCAGCCGCGGCTCGGTCACGATCGAAGACCTCGAGACACTGCGGACGCAGGACCTCATGGCCGCCGTGGCGGACGCGTGTGCAGAAAAGCATGTGCCGCTCAGCCTGTGAGTGCGGCACCTTGAACGGAACTAATCGGTATCGTTAGGAACGCGGATGGGGCCTGAAAGTGATCAGCCCGCAGGCACGTCGGGCCGCGCGCGACGGCCGGGTCGCCTGGATCGATCCTTGGACGCCGCGATCCTCGACGCGACGCTGGCGGGTGTCGCCGACGTGGGTTACGAGCGGTTGAGCATGGACGCTCTCGCGTCGCGGGCCGGTGTCGGGAAGGCGGCGATCTATCGCCGCTGGCCGTCGAAGGCTGTAGTGGTTGCCGATGCCATCGCCCATTGGAGGCGGCGACTCGGCCCGGTCGAACCGCCGAACACCGGCAGTCTCCGCGGTGACATAGATGCGCTAGTTGCTGCCACACCTGAGTTGAACGATGCTGACCTGCAGATGATTCGGGTCGTCGTGGGAGTGGCGACGGCAGCCATGGGCAATCCCGTGTTGGCTTCCGCTCTCGACGACCTCGTGCTGGCCACTCCACGGCAGGTGATACGGGCGGTGCTCGACCAGGCGGTGGCTCGCGGCGAAATTCCGTCCGGGCGCGATCTGAGCATGGTTCCTGACGTCGCATTGGGCCTGAACGTGGTTCGGGTGATCACGGGACGGCCGATCGACCGTGTCTACGTGCGGCGAGTGCTCGAGGATGTCATCTTGCCGCTTGCGGGAGTGCCAGCGCAGTAGTTGTTGCGGTTCTCACCGCGGGGTGCGACATTGGGAATTAGGCGGAACTATCCAGTTCCGCCTGGGAAGCGAGGGAGTGATGGACGCCAAACATGTCCCGGTGCTGATCGTCGGGGCCGGCGCGGCCGGGCTGTCGACCGCGGCGTTGCTGGCCAAGCACGGCGTGCGGTCGCTGCTGGTCGAACGGCGCAACGAGGTCTTCATCTACCCGAAAGCACGGAATCTGAGCTTTCGCAGCCTGGAGGTCTTCCGCGGTCTGGGACTGGCCGACGAGGTCCACGCGATCGCCTCGGGTGTTTCCGACATGTTGACCAAGCCGGCGCTCAACAGCGACGAGCAGTCTCGGGTCTTCGACGTCAACGCGATCTTCGCACCATTCGTCGATCTGAGCCCCGAGCCGGCCGCGCAATACTGTCCGCAGAGTGCGTTCGAGCCGGTGCTCTTGGCGCAGATCCGCCGCAGCGGGAGCCTGGTCTTCTACAACACGGAGTTGAGCTCGTTCACCCAAGACGACAACTGCGTCACCGCTGTCATCCGTGATCGGGAGTCGGGGGCGTCACATACCGTGCATGCCGACTACCTCGTCGCCGCTGATGGCGTGCACAGCCCGATCCGCGAGGCACTCGGTGTGACCACGGGTGGATACGGCGCGCTCCCCGTCTATGTCGTATTCATCTACTTCCGGGCACCCTGGCGCAGGTTTGTCCCAGGACTAGGCCCTGGTGACGGCATCCAAGTCAAGAATCCAGAGGTCGAAGGGATCTTCTTGCAAGTACGCGACGACTTCGGCATGTTCATCACCACGTACTTCCCAGCCCAAGGCGAAACCGCTGCTCAATTCACCGAGCAGCGTTGTTGTGAGCTGCTGACAAAGGCGATCGGTGAACCGATCGACATGGAGATCGTCAACGTTGCACCCTGGCAACCCCACGAGCGGGTGGCTGCCCAATTTCGTTGTAACCGAGTATTTTTGGTCGGCGATTCGGCGCACACCATGCCACCATTCAAGGCCGGTGGGGCCAATACGGCCATCCAGAGCGCGCACAACTTGGCCTGGAAGCTGGCCGCGGTCCTGAAGGGGACGACCGCCCCGGCGTTGCTGACCACCTACCACGATGAGCGGCACCCCGTGGGTCTGTTCAATGCGCGCCAGTCCCTCACCGGACCACCGCTGGCTTTCTTGCGGCTCGGCCAGGGCCGAACCCACCTGCCGGTCGAAGAGGAGGCGCCGATGTTCGCCGTTCTGATCGGCTACCAGTACCGTTCCGCCGCTGTTGCTTCCGATGACCCGACAGCGGATTCAGATGCCGTGGCGCTCGTGGATGAACTGCGCGGGCAACCGGGCACCCGTGTCCCACACATCTGGGTCGGCCACGGCGAGAGCCGGGTTTCCACCCTGGATCTGGTCGGACCCGGCTTTACACTGTTCACCGGAGGCGACGACGCCGCATGGTCTGACGCCGTTGCCTCCGCATCGACGGCCCTAGGCGTACCAATTCGGCTGCAGCGCTTGATTATTGACAGTGACGCTTGGTCCGCCGCTACGGGACTCACACCGGACGGGGCGTTGTTGGTGCGACCTGACGACTTCGTCGCCTGGCGCGCCGAGGGCGTTGCCCGCTCGGCGAGCCAACTCAGCTCTGTGCTCTCGAAGGTTCTCGGGAGGCGTTGACTTACCGATTCGGCGCGAGAGCTCCGGTTGCCGCGCGTGCCAGCTCGCCGGCAGTCTGGTACCGCAGCTGCGGATCCTTTGCCATCGCCGTGGCGACGACGTGGTCGATCGCCGGTGGCAGCCACGGCGCGAACATGGTCGGTTGCGGTGGCTCGCGGTGCAGATGCGCCTGCACCACGTCGTCTTTGGACCCGGCGTCGAAGAACGGTGGCTTGCCGGTCAACAGCCGAAACAGCGAGCAGCCCAACGAGTACACATCTGCTCGGCCGCTGATATCCTTGCCGCGCAACATCTCCGGCGACGCGTAGGCGGCCGACGTCAATACCATTCCGTCCCTCACGAAGGGGGCGACACCGAAATCGGTCAGTAGCACGCAGTCCTGTCCTCCCAGAAGGAAGTTCGACGGTTTTACGTCACCGTGTGCTACGCCGTGATCGTGGGCATGATCCAAGGCGCGAGCGACGTCGGAGACGATGTGCACCGTGCGAGCCGGCGACATCCGGCCTGCCCGTAGCTCATTGTCAGCGTCCCCGCCGGGCACATATTGCATTGCCATCCAGTGTGTTCCGTCCGGGAGCTCACCTCGGTCGTACACCGGCACGATGTTCGGATGACGCAACGGGATCGGGCATTGCGCGCGGCAGACCTTCAGCGCAACACGCTGACTGGAGCTGCTCGCCAGATAAACAGTGCCCGTTCGGCCTGTGCCGAGCACCGAGTGGATCGAGTATCCCTCGATACTAACGGGGTCCACGGGCCGGGATGGTCGCTAAGAACTGCGAAATAACAGCTGCCACTTCGACGAATGCGCGCCGGGTCGGCAGCGACATCTCGCTCGTGTTGTTGATGACCCCACCCGGACGCAGGCCCGGATCGAACGGGACCTCCACAACCGCCTGCCGCCGAGAACGGAACTGGTCGGCCAGGACGCCGCGGGTCTTTTTGTCGGAATGGCCGTCAGAGTCGTTGAGGACGATCACCGACCGCTGCATCAACCCGGTCTTTCCATAGGCGGCAAGCCATTCCATCGTCTGTGCGGCAGCGGAAGCCCCATCGGGCCACGGTGAGGACACCACGATCAACGCGTCCATGTCCCGCATCGCCTCTTGGGTGACCGGGGCGTCCATCGTCGAACCGCAATCGACGATCGAGATCGTGAAGTGGCGGTCCAGGCGCATGGTGGCCTCGCGGTAGATCGCCGGGTCGAGAATCCCTCGGCGGCTGCCGTTCTCCCCGGCCAGCACGAACAATCCCGACGAGTTGCTGCCCATTCGGGTGAGCACCTCGGCGAAGGACTGCAGGTTCTTGTTCTTGGCCAGCTCCCAGTACGAGCCGTCGGCGCGCGGGTCGATCCGGCTGCCCAGCCGGCCGAACGCGGTATCGGCGTCCACCGCCACCACGCGGTCGCCGCGCCGCAACTCGGCCAGCACACATCCGACGCTGGCCGAAACCGTCGTCTTGCCGACACCGCCCTTGCCCAGCACGCCGATCTTGTAATGCCCACGCAGCGGGGCGGCCACCATGGCCTCCATCGCCGCCTGTCGTTTTTCCATGCGCGAGGGACCGGGATTCACCAGCCCGAATGTCGCGGTGTGCACGCCGCGGCGCCAACCCCGCGTCGGCTTGGGTTTGAGCGGGCGCACAGGCCTGGCAGGGGGCAGCGGGGGATACGGCGCCTGGGGCATCGGCGGCGTTGGGACCTCGATGCGGGGGAGCCGCTCGGTCGGCGGCCCGCCGCCGTACCCCGTCGGATGCGGGGCCTGCCGGTATCGGTCGTCGTCGCGCTCGGTCATCGTGTTCAGTATTGCGGTAATCCCGAGGTCGACGTTTTGGTGGGATTCACTCGCGACTCCCCGGCCATCTGTCGGTTTGGGCAAAAGGGCTGGTCGCGGGCCGCGCGACGCCCGGATGTGAGCCCGTTCCTAAGAATCCGACCAGAGTTTGCGCAAAGTCTGGGACTGGACTGTTCGGCGTCGCGCAGTGGCGGTGACGAGTGCCGATGTGAGGTATGCCGCATCACCCGGACTGGGAATCTACGCCCTCAGCAAACAACCACCAGGGTGGTCGACGGAGCACCCCATCCGTCGCCCCGTGCCCTAACCGGGGATCGGCCCCCCAAAGTGCCCCTCGGGCAACGGATTCCGCAGCAACAAGCCCCCATGGATCGCAGCCTCGGCCGACGGCGTAGAGCAACCAAGTTAGCCTGGACTAAGTTGGCATGTCAGGCGGGGTTTGGCATATCGTTTTACGACTTGTTGACACCACAGTGGAGCCCCGTTCAGTGACGCACGGAGGAATCCCTGGCGGGGCGCGGTGACGTCGACGAACCACCGCGCATTAAAGCTTGTGAAGGGTCAGGTGCGAATGCCCAGGAGTGTCGGGCTGTACAACCCCGCATTTGAGCATGACTCATGTGGCGTCGCCATGGTGGTGGACATGCACGGCCGCCGGAGCCGCGACATCGTGGACAAGGCGATCACTGCGCTACTGAACCTGGAGCACCGCGGTGCCGCCGGCGCCGAGCCGCACAGCGGCGACGGTGCGGGCATCCTGCTGCAGGTTCCCGACGCATTCCTGCGCGCCGTCTGCAGAGAGAAGGAAGGCTTCGATCTTCCGGCCGAGGGCTCCTACGCCACCGGCATCGCCTTCCTGCCGCAGTCCTCCCGCGACGCGGCCACCGCCTGCGAAGGCGTCGAGAAGATCGTCGAAGCCGAGGGCCTCGAGGTCATCGGCTGGCGCGACGTCCCCACCGACGACTCGTCGCTGGGTGCGTTGTCCCGCGACGCGATGCCTGCCTTCCGGCAGCTGTTCATCGGCGGCGCCTCCGGCATCAAGCTTGAGCGCAAGTCGTATGTGATCCGCAAGCGGGCCGAGCACGAGCTGGGCTCCAAGGGCCCCGGCCAGGACGGCCCGGGTCGCGAAACCGTCTACTTCCCAAGCCTTTCCGGGCAGACCTTCGTCTACAAGGGCATGCTGACAACGCCGCAGCTCAAGGCGTTCTACCTGGATCTGCAGGACGACCGGCTGGAGAGCGCGCTGGGCATCGTGCACTCGCGGTTCTCTACCAACACCTTCCCGTCGTGGCCGCTGGCGCACCCGTTCCGCCGGGTCGCCCACAACGGTGAGATCAATACCGTCACCGGCAACGAGAACTGGATGCGTGCCCGCGAGGCGCTCATCAAGACCGAAATCTTCGGTACCGACGTCGAGAAGATCTTCCCGGTCTGCACGCCGGGTGCCTCGGACACCGCCCGCTTCGATGAGGTGCTCGAGTTGCTGCACCTCGGTGGGCGCAGCCTGGCGCACGCGGTCCTGATGATGATCCCGGAGGCGTGGGAGCGCAACGAGACGATGGACCCCGCGCGGCGGGCGTTCTACCAGTACCACGGCTCTTTGATGGAGCCGTGGGACGGACCGGCCTCGGTCTGCTTCTCCGACGGCACAGTTGTGGGCGCGGTGCTCGACCGCAACGGCCTGCGTCCGTCGCGCATCTGGGTCACCGAGGACGGCCTCGTGGTGATGGCCTCGGAGGCCGGCGTGCTCGATCTGGACCCGTCCACGGTGGTCAAGCGCATGCGCCTGCAGCCGGGCCGCATGTTCCTGGTCGACACCGCACAGGGCCGCATCGTCGCCGACGAGGAGATCAAGGCCGAGCTGGCTTCGGCCGAGCCGTACCAGGAATGGCTGGACGACCAGCAGTTCCACCTCGACGACCTGCCGCAGGGACCGTACGTGCGGATGCCGCATCACCGCGTGGTGCTGCGCCAGCAGGCGTTCGGCTATACCTACGAAGAGCTCAGCATGCTGGTCGCGCCGATGGCGCGGACCGGCGTCGAGCCGCTGGGCTCGATGGGCACCGATACTCCGATCGCGGTGCTCTCGTCGCGGCCGCGGATGTTGTTCGACTACTTCCAGCAGCTGTTCGCGCAGGTGACGAACCCGCCGTTGGACGCGATCCGCGAAGAGGTGGTCACCAGCTTGCAGGGCACCGTCGGGCCGGAGGGTGATCTGCTCAACCCGCTTCCCGAGTCGTGCCACCAGATCGGGCTACGCCAGCCGATCCTTCGCAACCACGAACTCGCCAAGCTGATCAACCTGAACCCGGACGACTCAGTCCGCGGCCGCAAGCACGGCATGCGCTCGGCGGTCGTCCGATGTCTGTATCCCGTCGCCAAGGGGGGCGAAGGTCTGCGCCGCGCCCTCGACGACATCCGTGACTCGGCGTCGAAGGCCATCGCCGAAGGTGCGCGGATCCTGATCATCTCCGATCGGGAGTCCAACGAGAACCTCGCGCCGATCCCGTCGCTGCTGGCGGTCGCGGCCATTCACCACCACCTCGTCCGCACCCGGACCCGCACCCAGGTGGGCCTGGTCGTGGAGGCCGGGGACGCCCGCGAGGTGCACCATATGGCTGCCTTGATCAGCTTTGGTGCCGCGGCGATCAACCCCTACATGGCCTTCGAGTCGATCAGCGACATGATCGACCGCGGCGTGATCGAGGGGACAACCCGCGAGAAGGCGCTGCAGAACTACATCAAGGCCGCCGGCAAGGGCGTGCTGAAGGTGATGTCGAAGATGGGCATCTCGACCCTGGCCTCCTACACCGGCTCGCAGCTGTACCAGGCGATCGGCATCTCCCAGCAGGTGCTCGACGAGTACTTCACCGGGCTGAGCTGCCCGGTCGGCGGGATCGACCTCGACGACATCGCCTCCGACGTCGCCACCCGCCACCAGCTGGCGTACCTGGACCGTCCCGACGAGCGCGCGCACCGCGAGCTCGAGGTCGGCGGCGAATACCAGTGGCGCCGCGAGGGTGAATATCACCTGTTCAACCCGGACACGGTTTTCAAGCTGCAGCACTCCACCCGCACCGGGCAGTACAAGGTATTCAAGGAGTACACCCAGCTGGTCGACGACCAGAGCGAGCGGATGGCTTCGCTGCGCGGTCTGCTGAAGTTCAAGGACTCGAAAGTCAGTGGCCGCCCGGCTATTTCCATCGATGAAGTCGAGCCGGCCAGCGAGATCGTCAAGAGGTTCTCAACCGGCGCGATGAGCTATGGCTCTATCTCGGCCGAGGCGCACGAGACCCTGGCGATCGCAATGAACCGCCTTGGCGGACGGTCGAACTCGGGCGAGGGCGGCGAGGCCGTCAGCCGCTTCGAGCGCGAGCCCAACGGTGACTGGCGCCGTAGCGCCATCAAGCAGGTGGCCTCCGGCCGCTTCGGTGTGACGTCGCACTACCTGACGAACTGCACCGACATCCAGATCAAGATGGCGCAGGGCGCCAAGCCCGGTGAGGGCGGTCAACTTCCGGGCCACAAGGTCTACCCGTGGGTGGCCGAGGTGCGCCACTCCACGCCCGGTGTCGGCCTGATCTCGCCGCCGCCACACCACGACATCTACTCGATCGAGGATCTGGCACAGCTGATCCACGATCTGAAGAATGCCAACCCGCAGGCCCGGGTGCACGTGAAGCTGGTGAGCGAGAACGGCGTTGGGACCGTCGCCGCCGGAGTTTCCAAAGCACACGCCGACGTGGTGCTGATCTCCGGCCACGACGGCGGCACCGGTGCGACGCCGCTGACGTCTCAGAAGCACGCGGGTGCGCCGTGGGAGCTCGGCCTGGCCGAGACCCAGCAGACGTTGCTGCTCAACGGATTGCGTGACCGGATCGTGGTGCAGGTTGACGGCCAGCTCAAGACCGGCCGCGACGTGGTGGTCGCCGCACTGCTGGGCGCCGAGGAGTTCGGTTTCGCCACCGCGCCGCTGGTGGTGTCGGGCTGCATCATGATGCGGGTCTGCCACCTCGACACCTGCCCGGTGGGTGTGGCCACCCAGAACCCGGTGCTGCGTGAGCGTTTCGAAGGCAAGCCGGAGTTCGTCGAGAACTTCTTCATGTTCATCGCTGAAGAGGTCCGCGAGCTGATGGCTCAGCTGGGCTTCCGTACCGTCAACGAGATGGTCGGCCAGGTCAATGCGCTCGACACCGCGCAGGCCGCCGAGCACTGGAAGGCCCACAAGCTGGATCTGACCCCGGTGCTGCACGAGCCTGATTCGGCGTTCATGAATCAGGATCTGTACTGCAGTTCGCGTCAGGACCACGGCCTGGACAAGGCGCTGGACCAGCAGCTGATCGTGATGAGCCGCGAGGCACTGGATTCCGGCACCCCGGTGCGGTTCTCCACGACGATCGCCAACACCAACCGCACCGTCGGCACGATGCTCGGCCATGAGCTGACGAAAGCCTATGGCGCCAACGGGCTTCCGGACGGCACTATCGACATCACGTTCGACGGCTCGGCGGGCAACAGCTTCGGCGCATTCGTGCCGAACGGGGTTACCCTGCGCGTCTACGGCGATGCCAACGACTACGTCGGCAAGGGCCTCTCGGGCGGTCGGATTGTGCTGCGGCCGTCGGACAAAGCGCCGGAAGACTATGTGGCCGAAGCCAACATCATCGGTGGCAACGTGATCCTGTTCGGTGCCACCAGCGGTGCCGCATTCATTCGCGGCACGGTGGGCGAGCGGTTCGCAGTGCGCAATTCAGGTGCCCACGCCGTCGTCGAGGGCGTCGGTGACCACGGCTGCGAGTACATGACCGGCGGCCGCGTGGTGATTCTCGGCGAGACCGGTCGCAACTTCGCGGCGGGCATGTCCGGTGGTATCGCTTACGTCTACGACCCGGACGGCAAATTGCCTGCCAACCTCAACACCGAGATGGTCGACATCGACGAGTTCGACGACGCCGACGTCGAGTGGCTGCGCGACATCATCGTCGCGCACGTGGATGCCACCGATTCGGTTGTAGGCCAGCGAATCTTGGCTGACTGGTCCGGACAGGTAGGTAATTTCGTGAAAGTGATGCCGCGCGACTACAAGGCCGTGCTCAAGGCGATCGCCGAGGCCGAGGCTGCCGGCGAGGATGTCGGCAAGGCGATCATGGCGGCCGCTCATGGCTGATCCGAGTGGCTTCCTGAAGATCACCCAGCGGCAGACGCCGGAGCGCCGTCCGGTGGATCTGCGCCTGAAGGACTGGAAAGAGGTCTACGAGGACTTCTCCCACGAGACTCTCGAGAAGCAGGCGTCTCGATGCATGGACTGCGGAATCCCGTTCTGCCACAACGGATGCCCGCTGGGCAACCTGATCCCGGAGTGGAACGACCTGGTGTACCGGGACAGGTGGCGCGACGCTATCGAGCGGCTGCACGCCACCAACAACTTCCCGGAGTTCACCGGGCGGTTATGCCCGGCGCCGTGTGAGTCCTCCTGCGTGCTCGGCATCAACCAGGACCCGGTGACCATCAAGCAGGTCGAGGTCGAGCTCATCGACAATGCCTTCGACGAGGGCTGGGTCGTCCCGCTGGCGCCGCACGTCATCACCGGCAAGAAGGTTGCCGTCGTCGGCTCTGGCCCGGCCGGGCTGGCCGCCGCCCAGCAGCTCACCCGCGCCGGACACGACGTGACCGTCTTCGAGCGCGCCGACCGCATCGGTGGCCTGTTGCGCTACGGCATCCCCGAATTCAAGATGGAGAAGCGCCACATCGACCGGCGCCTGGCCCAGATGGAGGCCGAGGGCACCAAGTTCCGCGCCGGCGTGAACGTCGGGGTCGACATCACCGCCGATCAGCTGCGGGCCGATTTCGATGCGGTCGTTCTCGCCGGTGGTGCCACCGACTGGCGTGACCTGCCGATCCCGGGCCGCCAGTTCGAGGGCGTCTATCAGGCCATGGAGTACCTGCCCTGGGCCAACAAGGTTCAGCAGGGCGATCCGGTGCTCGACGAGGACGGCGAGCCGCCGATCACCGCCAAGGGTAAGAAGGTCGTGATCATCGGTGGCGGCGACACTGGCGCAGACTGCCTGGGCACCGCCCACCGCCAGGGTGCCGTCAGCATCCACCAGTTCGAGATCATGCCGCGGCCGCCGGAGACGCGGGCCGACTCGACCCCATGGCCGACCTACCCGCTGATGTTCCGGGTGTCCTCGGCCCATGAGGAGGGCGGCGACCGGGTGTTCTCGGTCAACACCGAGAAGTTCCTCGGCCACGAGGGCAAGGTCACCGGCCTGCGGGCCCACGAAGTGGTGATGAAGGACGGCAAGTTCGAAAAGGTGGACGACTCCGACTTCGAGCTCGAGGCCGACCTGGTGCTGCTGGCGATGGGCTTCGTGGGCCCGGAGAAGCCGGGGCTGCTCACCGATCTGGGCGTGGAACTCACCGAGCGCGGCAACGTCGCCCGTGACAACGAGTTCGGCACCTCGGTGCCGGGCGTCTATGTCGCCGGCGACATGGGTCGCGGCCAGTCGCTGATCGTCTGGGCGATCGCCGAGGGCCGCGCCGCCGCCAAGGGTGTCGATCGTTACCTGATGGGCCACTCCGCATTGCCCGCGCCGATCAAGCCGACCACCGCACCGCAGCGCTGAAGGCGTACGAAACACGGGTCACTTCAGTCACAGCAGAATCATCTGCTTTTTAACCGGCGCGCCTATTGACGTTTGCGGCTGGTTTTGGCTCTAATTGCTGAAGCGAGCGTTGCGGTAACGTGGGCTCCGGTTGAATCGAGATCCGACCACAGGAGTGATCCTTGTGTACCTCAACCCGATGTCTCGTTCGCGGGTCCGGCGTATAGCCTGGTCCTTCTTCCGTCACCCGGTGAAGAGCCGTGAGTGGCCGGCCAAGCACGAGCGGCTGGTCACGGCCGACGAACTCGTCCGCTTCGGGTTCTAGCAACTGGCTTTGCCGCCGGTGGAGCTTTGCCAGCCGTTATAACCCCGTTATCTAGAGCGTCGACTCCCGGATCGCCTCGGCCAGTGGCTCCAGCACGGCAGGGTCGTGGGGCGGGGGCAGATAGACGATCGCCAGGTCCAGGCCTTCGGCCGCGAGCGCCGCGGCTTCGCCGATCGCCTTCGCGTAGTCGTGGTCCTCGCTGAGCCGCACATGGGCGGAAAGCATGATCTCGTTCACGTCGCGGCCGATGTCGGCGCAGTGGGATGCCAGCACGTCGCGCTTGTGGGCGAACTCTTCGGGCGTTCCGCCGGCGAAGTTCCAGTGCTGGGCGTACTTGGCGACGATGCGCAGGGTGCGCTTCTCACCGCTGCCGCCGATGCAGATCGGGGGGTGTGGTCGCTGCGGACCCTTCGGCTCGTTTCGCGCGTCTTTGAGCTGGTAGTGGCTGCCCTCAAAGGTGGTGCTCTCCTGGCTGAGCAACCCGATGAGCACCTGGCAAGCCTCTTCGAAGCGGTCGAGCCGCTCTTTGACGCTGCCGAGCTCGATGCCGTACGCGCCCGATTCCTCCTCGTTCCAGCCGGCACCGATGCCCAACTCCAAACGACCGCCGGAGATGATGTCGACCGCTGCCGCCATGTTGGCCAGCACAGCGGGGTGCCGGTAGTGGATGCCGGTGACCAGATTGCCCAGCCGCAGCCGGGTGGTCGCCTGTGCCAGCGCGGTCAGTGTGGTCCAGCCCTCTAGGCAGGGGCCGGTCGGGTCCGAGAAGATCGGATAGAAGTGATCGAAGGTCCAGCCCGAGTGGTAGACGTCGATGTCATCGGCGGCCCGCCAAACCGCGAGCATGTCATTCCAGGTGGTGTTTTGCGGCGAGGTTTTGAAGGCGAATTGCACCGGGTCGAGCGTAGTCCGGTTCGCTGACCGGCACCTGTCAGGCGGCGGTGTTCAGCTGGATCAGTTCGATGTCGCGGGCGGGCTCCTGGCGCAGCGCTTTGCCCAGTGCGTGCACGAGCACCCATTGGGCCATCCCGACGATGATCAGTGGCCACAACGCACCGGCGAGAACCGCCGGACCGGCGGTGACGCCCGGATTGGCCGGTTGACTCCTACGTGACCAGGCGGCGAACGCCATCGCGCCGCCCGTGACGAGCGCTGCGGCGCTCAAGTAGGCGATCACCAACTGGACGGACAACATGCCTTCGGCATTACCCGCACGTCGTCAGGGATAAACCACCGGGGCCGCGTGGGAGCGCGCGTGTCTGATCGCGTCGTCGAGGGAGTCGATCAGGTGATTCTCGTGGCGCAGCGCGTCGACGATGCCCATGTTGGCGAGCAAGGCCATGTGCTCGGGCTGCACCCCTTTGATGATGACGGTGACGCCCCTGGCCTCGAGGTCCTCGGTGATTTCGGCGAGGGTGTGGGCGCCGGTGGCGTCCAGCATGCCCAGCTGCGACATGCGGATGATGACGACGGACACATCGGGGTGGGTGGTGATCGCATTGGAGAGACGCTCGGCCGCACCGAAGAACATCGCGCCGTCCAGTCGCAGCAGCGCGATGCGCTCGTCGCCCAGTTGGTATGGGCCGGGCAGGTCTTCGCGGGCCACGCTGCTGCGCCGCGCCACCGTGCGCAGCGCGAAGAACGCCGCGATCAGGATCCCGATCTCGACCGCCTCGATCAGGTCGAAGCACACAGTGACGACGGCTGTCAGGACGAATGCCAGCGCGTCCGAGCGGGTCGAGCGGAGGACGATTTTTCCGACGGTGGCCGCCGAGATCATCCGGAACGAAGTCACCATCAACACTCCGGCCAAGGCGGACAACGGGATTGCTGCCACCGGCCCGGTGGCCAGATAGACGACACCCAGTAACAGCGCGGAATGCACGATGGCCGACAACCGGGTGCGAGCTCCCGAGCGCACGTTGACCGCGGTGCGGGCGATCGCACCGGTGGCCGGCATGCCACCGAAGAGTCCGGACGCCATCGACGCCAGTCCCTGCCCGACGAGTTCGCGGTCGGGGTCGTAGGGGCCGCTGGGCGACATGGTCGCCGCCACCCGCGCGGACAGCAGCGATTCGATCGCGGCGAGCGCGGCGATGGCCACCGCTGCACCGAGCAGCGTGCGCAGCGCGCCGAGGTCGGCGTGCGGTATGACGGGCGCAGGCAGATGCGACGGCAGGTTCCCGATCGTCCCTACCGGGAGGTGAAACACCACCACGATCAGGGTTGCGGCGGCGACCGCGGTCAGGGATTCCGGTATGCCGCGGTGCAACCGCGGCATACCGACCATGAATGCGGCTACGAAGCCCACTACGGCCAGCGTGCGATATGCCGACGACCAGTCGGCATGGGAGGCGACCGTCCAGGCGGCGGCCAGCGTGCGTTGCCCGCTCGGGGCCACCGCGCCGAATGCGGCGGGCACCTGCTGCAGGAAGATGATGGCCGCGATGCCGAGGGTGAAGCCCTCGATCACCGGCCAGGGAATGAATGTCACCGCGCGACCCAGGCCGGTGATGCCGGCAGCCAGCACGATCACCCCGGCCAACGCCGTGACCAGCGCGACGCTGCCCACCCCGTGCTGGGCCACGATGGGTGCGAGCACCACCGCCATCGCTCCAGTGGGCCCCGACACCTGGACGTGGGAGCCGCCGAACACTGCGGCGACCACTCCCGCGATCACCGCGGTGATCAATCCGGCGGCCGCCCCGACTCCGGAGCTGATTCCGAACGCCAATGCCAGTGGCAGCGCGACCACACCCACCGTGATCCCGGCGAGGATGTCCCGGCGCCACGACCGGGGCACGTCGGCGTAGTCACTGAGACGAGGAAGCAGCCGCGCCAATTGACCGGTGGCCCTGGCGATCATTGCGGATTCCCTACCGGCGGTAGCGCGTCGAAGGCCGAGAGTTGCTCGTGGCGTGCCTTGAGGGTGTCGGCCAGGAAGCCGCGGGCGGACACCAGCAGATCCCGGATCGAGGGATGGGAGAGCTCATAGAAGACCGCGTTGCCGGTGCGTTCGGCCGAAACGACGTGATGACGTTTGAGGACTGCCAGGTGCTGCGAGAGCAGCGTGGGTTCGATGTCGGTGGCGGCGAGGATTTCGCTGACCGGGGTCGGTCCGGCGTTGGCCGACAGGATCTCGAGGACGCGGATACGGGCCGGGTGGGCGAGTGCCTTGAAAAGGTTGGCTTTGATCTCGTAGAGCGGCCGCTCACCGGCGCCTGGGGAGCTGATGGGCACAAGCAGCCTCGGATTGATTGATTGATTGATGGATTGAAGAATTCCTCAATCAACGTAGCCGGATTGCGTCTCGCGGGCAAATCGATCGGACTGTGGCGGGGCACACTGGAGTCATGGACCCGGTGACCGCACTACGCGAGATCGCGTACTACAAGGATCGCGCGCGGGAGGATTCCCGGCGGGTGATGGCCTACCGCAAGGCCGCCGACATCGTCGAGGCGCTGGACGAGCAGACCCGCGACCGGCACGGCCGAGCCAACAGCTGGCAGAGCCTGCCTGGGATCGGACCGAAAACCGCCAAGGTGATCGCCCAGGCCTGGGCCGGCCAGGAACCCGATGTTCTGGTTGAATTACGAAGCACAGCAGCCGATCTCGGTGGTGGTGACATTCGCGCCGCGCTGCGGGGCGACCTGCACCTGCATTCGAACTGGTCGGATGGGTCCGCGCCGATCCCGGAGATGATGGCCGCCGCGGCTGCACTGGGGCACGAATACTGCGTGCTCACCGACCATTCGCCGCGGTTGACCATAGCCAACGGGCTGTCGCCGGATCGGTTGCGCCATCAGCTCGATGTCATCGACGAACTGCGGGAAACCATGGCCCCCTTCCGGATTCTCACCGGCATCGAGGTCGACATCCTCGAGGACGGCACCCTGGACCAGGAGCCCGAGCTGCTGGATCGTCTCGACGTCGTCGTTGCCAGCGTGCACTCCAAGCTGGCGATGGACGAACCGTCGATGACCCGCCGGATGATCCGTGCGGTGGCCAACTCGCGGGTCAATGTCCTCGGCCACTGCACGGGACGGTTGGTGACCGGCAACCGCGGACTGCGCCCGGAGTCGAAGTTCGACGCCGAGAAGGTTTTCACCGCGTGTCGGGACAACAACACCGCCGTGGAGATCAATTCGCGTCCCGAGCGTCGCGATCCGCCGACCCGGTTGCTCAAGTTGGCGCTGGACATCGGATGTGACTTCTCGATCGACACCGACGCCCATGCACCGGGTCAGCTGGACTTCCTCGGTTACGGTGCGCAGCGGGCGCTCGACAGCGACGTTCCTGTCGGGCGAATCGTCAACACCTGGCCTGTCGAGAAGCTGTTGGCTTGGGCCGCAGGCTAATCCGGCAGATGCGGCATCTCAAGACCGGGGTCGCGGCCGACCAGCACGCCGCGGGTCAGCACGGCATTGCCGTAGCGCCGCCGGACCCTGTCGACCGCGGTGTCGAGGTCCAGTGTCTCGGGCCGTCCGCCGTCGAGCGGTAGCTCCAGCTGCTGCGCACCGTCGGGGTCGATATTGGTCACCGCAAATCCGATCAGGGTGATACCGCGCTCGGCGATGAGCGATTCGGCCATCGCGACAAGTCCGCGCGCGGCGGCCAGGATCGGTTCGGTCGATCCGGTGGCCTTGGCCATCGTGTGTGAGCGGGTGACGCGGGTGAAATCATCGAATCGCAAGCGCAGCACCACGGTTCGGCCGGTACGTTGCGCCGAGCGCATGCGGCGGGTGATCCGGTCGACGAGGTTGATCACCACGGCGTCCAGCTCGGCGGGCGTGATCCGTCTTCGGCCGAGTGCCCGCTGTGCTCCGACCGAGCGGCGGCGACGCCCCGTGTCGACCCGACGCCGATCGATGTTGCGCGACAACGAATACAGCTGACGGCCCATCGCCGGGCCGACCATCGAGGCCAGCATCGACTCCCCGAGTTCGGCGACCTGGGCGACGGTCTCGATGCCGTGCACGTGCAGCTTGTCAGCTGTCTTGGGCCCGACCCCCCACAGCCGGCGTACCGGCAGCGGATGCAGGAATTCCAGCTCCCGCTCGGGCGGCACCAAGAGGAGCCCGTCGGGTTTGGCTTCCTGGCTGGCGACCTTGGCCAGGAACTTGGTGCGTGCGATTCCCACCGTGATCGGCAGCCCGACCCGGTCGCGAACCTCCTCGCGCAGCCGCGCTCCGATCTGGACCGGGTTCCCGGCGAGCCGCTGCAATCCGGACACATCGAGAAACGCCTCGTCCACCGAGAGCGGTTCGACCAGCGGTGTGGTGTCGCGGAAGACCTCGAAGACCTCGTCGCTGGCCTGGCTGTAGGCCGACATCCGCGGCGGGACGACCACTGCCGCCGGGCATAGCCGTCGGGCCTGGTGGCCACCCATCGCCGTACGCACGCCGTACGCTTTGGCCTCGTAGCTGGCGGCCAGCACCACCCCACCGCCCACGATCACCGGGCGGCCGCGCAGCGTCGGGTCGTCGCGCTGCTCGACCGAGGCGTAGAACGAGTCGAGATCAGCGTGCAGAATGGTCGCCCGGTCGCCGGACACGAACATATGTTCGCATGCCGGTCCGACACTGCCTACGGCGGTGGAGGAGGCGCGTCGGCCGGCGGAGGGGGCGGCGGCTCGGGTGCCGGGGCCGGCGGCGGTGCCGGCGGCGGAGCCATGGGCAGTGTGATCGGCGGCAGGCCGGGGATGTTGATGACGTTCACATCCGGCGGTGGGGCATCCGGCGGTGGGGGAGCTTCGGTGCGTCTCGGTTCCAACTCCGGCGGCGGAGCCGGTGCAACGCCGGTACTGGTGTTGATCGTGACGATCGACCCGGGAATCGTCTTGCCGGACGGCGTGGTGCCGACGACCGCTCCCTTCGACGTGTAACTGTTGACCGGGGTCGGTAGGTCTGCGACCTGAAAACCAGCATCCCGCAAACGCTTTCGCGCGGCATCGAAGCTCAGGCCGGTGACACTGGGCACCACGCTCCCCGACCCGCCGTCGACGTAGCGCTTGTCGGTGGGCGGCAATGCGATCGGGCCGAAGTCTTCTGCGACGGGCTTCATCGCAAGGAACCAGGTCCGTGCCGGCTCGGTGCCGCCGTACAGGTTGCCGTCTCCGCACTTGCGCAATGGAAATGAGCACAAGCCACCCGGGCTGGTCGAGTCGTCGAAGATGTAGTTGGCCGCGGCGTAATGGTTGGTGAAGCCGACAAAGCCTGAGGAGCGGTGTGATTCGGTGGTTCCGGTCTTACCTGACATCGGCAGGTTCCAGCCGACCGAGCCGGCCGAACCGGCCGCGGTGCCGCCGGTGGCGTCCTTGGACAGCCCGTTGGCCAGCGTATTGGCCAGCCCCTCGGGTACCACCTGCTCGCAGGCCGGCGTCTGGACGGTTACCTCACGACCGTTCCTATCGAAGATCTTGTCCACCGGGCTCGGTGGGCACCACATACCGCCGGACGCCAGTGTGGCTGCCACGTTGGACAATTCGAGCGCGTTCAACTCGAAGGGCCCCAGTGTGAACGAGCCCAGGTTCTGGCGCTTGACGAAGTCGGCCAGACTCTCGTTGCTGTCAGGCTGATAGGCGCGCGCTGTGCCCGGCTCGGCATAGGAGCGCAATCCCAGCCGGACCGCCATGTCGACCGCCCGGGTCACGCCGATCTGCTGGATCAACTTGGCGAAGGCGGTGTTCGGCGACTGCGCCAGCGCGTCTGTCACGCTCATCGGGCTGCGGTAGTTGCCGGCATTCTTCACACACCAGGTCTCCTTCGGACAACCCGGCGTGCTGCTGCTACCCAAGCCTTTGCCCTGGAACGACCCCGGAACATCGAGCTGGGCGCTGATGCCCATGCCCATCTCGAGAGCGGCGGCGGTGGTGAAGATCTTGAAGATCGAGCCGGCGCCGTCACCGGCCAGCGAAAACGGCTGTGGCTGAACGGTCTGACCGGCGTCGAGCTGCAGGCCGTATCCGCGGTTGTCGCCCATAGCGAGCACCTTGTGGCTGGTCTTGCCGGGCTGGATGACACTCATCACGCTGGCCACTCCGTCCAGCTGCGGGCTGGCGACGGTGTCGATCGCCCTTTTCACACTATTCTGGACCTTCGGGTCCAGGGTGGTGCGAATCAGGTAGCCGTTGCGCGCGACGTCGTCCTTGGACAGCCCCGCGCGGGCCAGGTACTGCAACACGTAGTCGCAGAAGAACCCGCGGTCCCCGGCGGCGATGCAGCCCTCCGGCAGCGAGTTCGGCTGCGGCAGGATGCCCAGCGGCTGCTGGCGGGCGGCGCGTAGCTCGTCCGCCCGGTCCGGCAGGTTCTCGATCATCGTGTCGAGGACGACGTTGCGGCGGGCCAGCGCGGCCTCGGGGTTGGAGTACGGGTTCAGCGCGCTGGTGGATTGGACGATGCCTGCGAGCAGCGCGGCCTGCTGCCAGTTCAGATCGGTCGAGTTGATGCCGAAGTACGTCTTGGCCGCGTCCTGCACCCCGTAGGCGCCGTTACCGAAGTACACCAGGTTCAGGTACCGGGTGAGGATCTCGGGTTTGGAGATCGCCTTGTCCATGGCCAGGGCCATCCGGATCTCGCGCAGTTTGCGCGCCGGTGTGGTTTCGACCGCAGCCCGCCGCTCGGCGTCGGTCTGGGCGTTGACCAACAGGTTGTAGTTCTTGACGTACTGCTGCTCGATCGTCGACCCGCCACGGGTATCGAGATCACCCCTGAGGTAGCCGATCAGACCGGTGAGGGTGCCCTGGACGTCGACGCCGTTGTGGTCGGCGAAGCGCTTGTCCTCGATTGAGACGATCGCCAATTTCATCGTGTCGGCGATCCGGTCGCTGGGCACCGGCCACCGGCGCTGCACATAAACCCAGGCGATCGGATTACCGGCGGTGTCCACCATCGTGGTCACCGTGGGTACCTCACCCGTCATCAGGTCGGCAGAGTCCTGCGCCGCCACGTCAGAGGCGTGATTGACCACGATGCCCACCCCGCCTGCGAGTGGAAACAGCATGGCGGCCACCAAGACACCGGCCAGCAGGCAGTACAACGCGAGCTTGCCAACCGTGGCACCCCGCGTGGGGTGTGGCTCCGACATGCCGCAAGACTAGGGCCACCCGCGCGGGCGGCGAATTCAATATGCGAAGCCGGAATCAAACCGACGCCGATGCCCCGCCGTAGATGCTGGTGATCCAGATATGGGCCACCGCCACCAGCGCGGCTTCCTCCGGCAGCGCCGGCTGTTGGCTTCCCTGGGCCGCGACCACGACGCGCTCGTTCATCAGGTTCAGTGCGGTCGCCAGATCGCGCGCCGGGATTGTGTCGGGTGCGGCGCCGCGCTCCCGTTCCCGGAGGATCAGTGCAGCCGTGTAGTCGATCCAGCCGGTCATGAAGCCCGACCACAGTTCCCGCAATTCGGTGTTGGTAGCCATGACGCTCAGGCCGGCGAGCACCACTGCCCGGTGTGGACGCAGGGAATCGAAGAAGGCGTAGATGCCGTCATGCCAGGACTGACGCGGATCCACGGGCACCTCGACGGTCTGCGGCTCCCGCGCGCCGGAGGCGATGATGGCTTCGGCGAACAGTCGCACCAACACCGCGTCCTTGGAAGCGAAGTAGAAGTAAAACGTCGGGCGTGAGAGCCCGGCCCCCTTGGCCAGGTCATCGACGGAGACGTCCGCGAATGACCGCTGCTCGAGCATGCCCTCCAGCGTGCGCAGGATGGCCGCTTCGCGATCATCACCGGACGGGCGGGTGGCGCGACGCCCACGAACGCGGGGCGGACTGGCAGCTGGCACGGGTCTAACTTTACAGCGTGTCGATTTTTTCGACAGGGCGTTGACCAATTCAACACGATGTTGATAACGTCGCCGGCATGACCGAACACGTCGATGTTGTGATCGTGGGAGCCGGTATTTCCGGCATCAGCGCCGCCTGGCACCTCCAGGACCGCTGCCCGTCGAAGAGCTTCCTGGTGCTGGAGCGACGCGAGAATATCGGCGGCACCTGGGACCTGTTCAAGTATCCCGGCGTCCGCTCGGATTCCGACATGTTCACCCTGGGCTTCCGATTCAAGCCGTGGACGTCGGAGAAGGCGATCGCCGACGGGCCGTCGATCATGTCGTACCTGAAGGAGACGGTGCGCGAGTACGGCATCGACAAGCACATCCGCTTTCGTCACCGCGTGGTCCGCGCCGAATGGTCTACTGCCGACAACCAGTGGACCGTGCGGGTCGAAGCAGGCGGTGAGCAGAAGGACATCACCTGTTCGTTCTTGTTCGCCTGCAGCGGCTACTACAACTATGACGAGGGCTACTCGCCGGAGTTCCCCGGCGCCGGCGATTTCAAAGGCGCAATCGTGCACCCACAGCATTGGCCGGAGGATCTGGACTACGCCGGCAAGCGGGTCGTGGTCATCGGAAGCGGAGCGACCGCCGTGACTCTTATTCCTGCCCTTGCTAATTCGGGCGCCGAGCACGTCACGATGCTGCAGCGTTCACCGACCTACATCGGCTCGCTGCCCGACGTCGACCCGTTCGCGGTGCGGATGAACAAGCTTCTGCCCGCCAAACCCGCCTATGTGGCCAATCGGTGGAAGAGCATCGTGTTCCAGTCCGTGCAGTACCGGCTGGCCCGGCGGTTCCCCAACTTCATGCGTAAGCAGTTGATGACGATGGCCCAGCGCAGGCTGCCCGAGGGCTACGACGTCAACAAGCACTTCGGGCCGAACTATCGGGTGTGGGACGAGCGACTGTGCTTGGCGCCCAACGGTGATCTGTTCCGCACGATCCGCAGGGGCCAGGCCGACGTGGTCACCGACACCATCGAGCGCTTCACCGCGACCGGTATCAAGCTCGCCTCAGGTCGCGAGCTCGACGCTGACATCATCGTCACCGCAACAGGTTTGAACCTTCAGCTGTTCGGTGGCGCCGAAATCGTCTCAGACGGTGAGCCGCTGGACCTGAACACCACGATGGCCTACAAGGGCATGATGCTCTCTGGTGTGCCAAACATGGCGTTCACCATCGGCTACACCAACGCGTCGTGGACGCTGAAGGCCGACCTGGTCTCCGAATTCGTCTGCCGCGTCCTCAATCACATGGACGCGCGAGGCTACGACCGAGTTGCCCCGAGCCAGCCGTCGGCCGATATCGAGGAACGCCCGTTGATGGACTTCACCCCCGGCTACGTGCTGCGGGCGCTGGATCGGCTGCCCAAGGCCGGCTCACGCGCGCCGTGGCGACTCAAGCAGAACTACTTGCTGGACCTGCGGCTCATTCGGCGCGGCAAAGTGGACGACGAAGCGCTGAGCTTCTCCAAACACCGTTCCGCAGTAGGTGTTTAGCCGGCTGAGGTGACAACGATCCCGTCGTCGTCACTGTAGGCGATGTCCCCGGGCGCAAAGGTGACGCCGCCGAAGCTGACCGGAACGTCGCGCTCGCCCTCACCGGACTTGGTGCTCTTGCGTGGATTGGTGCCCAGCGCCTTGATACCGATCTCAAGGGTGCGCAGCGTCGATGCGTCCCGCACCGCGCCGTGCACGATCAGCCCCGACCAGCCGTTGGAGCGGCCCAGCTCGGCGATCACGTCACCTACCAGTGCCGTGTGCAGCGAGGCATCACCGTCGATCACCAGAACCCGGCCGTCGCCGGACTCGGAGAGCACCGACTTCAGCAGCGCGTTGTCCTGGAAACACCGCACGGTGCTGATCGGCCCGGCGAATTCGGTGCGGCCGCCAAACTGGCGGAACTGCGCATCGCAGCTGCGGACGTCCGGACCTATGTCGTCGACGAGGTCGGCGGTGGGGCGGAAGGTGACAGCCATACTCACTCGGCGTTCCGCGCGCGGATCCGATGCACCAGCAGGGCGATCAGGACGGTCGCGCCGAAGGCCACCGCGAACGGCAACGGGGAGCGTGAGGACTGCGGAGCAGGCACGATCGCCGGCGTGGACACCGGGTCCGCGGCCTGTTCGACCGACGCCTTGGCGCTGGCGGCCGCCGCACGGGCGCCCTCAGCCAGCGGCGGAGAGCCGTTCCCCGCGGCGAGCGGGGTTGACTCGGCGGGCGGTTCCGGTGGCGGCGGGGCCACCTTCTTGGCCGGGGCTTTCTTGGCCGGTGCCTTCTTGGCGGGCGCCTTCTTCACAGCTCTTTTGGCCGGCGCCTTCTTGGCCGGCTGCTTCTTGGCAGCGGCCTTTTCCGGACGCGGGGGCCCGGGCGGCGTGGCATCGCGACCCGCATCGGGCCGGTCCTGCTCATCTGCCATCAGGTGCGCTCCTTTGCAATATGTCGCCGGCAGTGGCACCCATCATGCCAGGGTCAAGAACGCCGAAGCCGAGACCAGATGACGCCGATGGCAATCACCGCTACGGCGCCGACGATGAACGGCCACACCGGCAGCGCCCGCTCAGCGGCAGGGGCCGACGCCGAGGCCGACGGACCCGGGGTGCCGCCGCCGGTAACGGTCATGGTGAACGCCCACGATCCGGACACGACGTGGCCGTCGGCCGACGTCACCCGGTAGTTCACGGTGTATGGCCCGGTCGGGCCGAGCGGGCGAACCCCGATGCTGACCGCTGCACCCTGCACCTGCGGCGCCCCGTCCGACCACAGATTGCCGTCTGGCCCCACCACCGTCATCGCGGCGAAATCAGTCTGCAACTGCTCGTTGAACGTGGCGCTGACCCGCGACGGCGCAATCCTCAGGGTGGCGTCGGGCGACGGGTCGGCGGCCACCCGCACAGCATGTGCCCACGCCACCGCCGTCCCGCCCAACGCCATTGCCGACATCAACAGCACAGTGGCCACTACCCGCCGCAGCGCGGTCATGTCCGCCGGCGGGCCAACGCGATCCCGACACCGATCGCCGCCACCAACAGCGCACCGCCGGCCAGTGCCCGCGCGGTGTTGTCGGAACCGCCTCGTGCCGGAGCCTGAGCGTCGGCCGTCGCAGCTGCGCTCACCGAGGGCGCCGCGGTTCCCGGCGGGGTCCCATGGTGCTCCTCGGGTTCGTGCGGTCCGGCCGTCAGTGGCAAGACCGGAGCCGGGTATTCGGGTTCGCCACCGCCCGGCAGCGGCGGCTGGTCCCAGTTGACTACGGTCCCGTCGGCATAGGTCTGCGCGACCGGGAACGACACCGAATCGGCGTCAGGCAACTTGATCGACAGCCGGAACAACTCGAACTGGGCGGCGCCGATGCCGGCACTGGGAGTTGCGGTGAACGTGACGGACCGGTAGGCGCCGTTGGCCGGATCGCGGTCGAGGGCGGCGGTCCAGCCGGCCATCACGTCGGTGCTCGCTGACGCAATATTGGGCAGCGTGATCATGACTTTGGTTGTCGGAACGCCTTTTTCGGACTCGTTGGGAACTTGAAAGGTGACGAGTGCGTAGTCACCCCGCACGGCGTGATCGGCGTTGACATGGACGTGCGCGCCGGCCGTGGCCGCGACCGTCCACGATCCGAGGGTGAGCAGCGTCGCCAGGGTCAGCGCACGAGTCACCACCCGATGGCCGGCCATCAGAGCACGCCGAGGCGCGCCATCAGATCGGCGTCGATTCCGTCGAGCTGTTCGGCGATCGCGGCGTGTGCGTCGCGGCGGCGCTGCCCCGGCATGTTCTCTGCGGCGGCGACTGCGGCCGAGAGGGCGTTCAGCCGTTCGCTGATCGCGGCGACGAACTGTTTGGTCTCGGCATCTTTGGGCTTTTTCTCGGCCACCAGCCGCAGCGAGTTCTCCGCGCCGGCGATCCGCGCCGACAGCTGGCCGCCCTGGCCGGAGAACTGCCCGAGCTGGCTCAGGGGCACGCCGAGACGGTCGGCCCGCCGTTCGTCGATGATGCCGCGGGCCGCGATCGCGGCCCGGTAGGCCACCGGGACCACCACCGGCGCCAGCAGCCGGGACACGGTCAACGCACGCCGCACCCGGGTGGGCGACAGGAGTTTGCCCTCGCGGACCGCCTTCAGTTGCGCTTCGGCGACCTTGACCGCGGCCCGGTCGGATTCGCGGGCGGCCTTCAACTGCGCCTTGAGCACCTTGTTCTCGGCACGCTCGGCGGCCTTGATGCGTTTGCCCTCGTTCCGGGCCGACAGCTTGGCCTCGAGCTTGGCACGGGCCTTGATCGCCCGGGCCTCCGCGCGGCGCGTCGCACGGCTTTTGCGCTTGGTGAACAGGCCCATACCTGATGCCTCCCGAGTAGGTCGTCGGCGATCGGCGAGACGCGCTCGCGACCGGGTCAGTCAACCCTATCGCCCGGCTCAACGCGGCCTATCACGACCTGCGGATATGCCACAATGATCCCGAACTGTCCGATGCGGCAGCGACCTGCGCCGCTAACTCGAGGAACGTCGTGAACCGCTCACCGATGAGTGCCGCAGCGATTAGCTGGGTCATCGCGTGCGGTTTGCTCTGCGGCGGTGGGACCATGCTCGGGGCCACGCCGGCCGCGGCCAGCCCCGGCACGATTGGTAACAGCGACGGTACGCAAGGGGCGCACAGCGAGTCGGACAGCAACGACGCGTCGGGTCACAGGCGTGAGGGCAGGCGGCGCCACAATGGACCGCACAAGCCGCGCACCGGTGACGTCACCACCGGTGCGGTAAGGCCGGGCAGTGGTGTGGCGAGTGGCCCGCGCCAATCTTTGCAACCGGCCGACCAAATGCCTTCCGGTGCTTCGCATCCCGACTATCCCAGCTGGCACAATTCGGCGTGGCCGTGCCTGCCGCTGCCGCAATTCCCGCCGATCGTCCTGCCGCCGCTACCCCCGCTGCCCCCGCTACCGCTGCCCCCGTTGTATTGGCCGCGGGCCGCCATCGGTGACGGGGTCGGGGTACCCGCGCCGCCGAGCGCGCGCATCGCCTCGCCCCCTGAGGCGGCAGGTGGTGGCGGTGGCAGTGGCGGGCTCATCGACGCTGCGCCGCGGACGATTCCACCGCCGGGCGAGCCGGGGGAGCCGGGGGAGCCACCGGTGATCAGTGCGTCGAGCGGGGCGGTCGGACCCGCGGGCATCGAGCCGCCGCCCATCACGATGCCGCCACTGATCGGATTGCCGCCGGTGTTCGAGGCGCCGATGCGTCCGCTCGGCCCCGGTGCCGAGCCAGGCCCGCGAAGCGGACCAGGGCGGGAATCCGCGCAGACGCGCGAACGTCCGCCGGCCACGTCCGCCGCAGCCGGTACAGAAGTGCCTCCGTCGTCTAGGGTTGGCTATCCGAAATACCTCCAAGATGCCAAGATCGGCGAGGTCGCGGCGGTGGCCCTGCCTGGTTTCGCCGGACTGCTCGCCCTGACCGGTTTCGGTGGCTTTCTCGGATACCGCCAAGCGAAGGCCGGCCACCTCGTGCGGGCCGCCGGGACGACGCGGTTCACGCAGTAGCGCAGTTCGCATCGCCACCCACCGTCGGGGAAGGGGGACAGGATGTCGGCCAGCCGCCGGGTCACCACTGCGGTCAACGACGTTCTCGATCTTGCCCCGCGCCGAGGGGAGATTTCCCTGACCCGCCTGGTGGCTGCCGTCAGCGCCGACCGGGACCGTCCCATCGAGGTCACGATGGCCGACCTGCCTGCCGGTGTGTGCGGGCAGTGGCGCCAATACGCCGACCACGACGTCTTTCTGATCCAGAACGGCCTGCCGACCTGGGACCGCACGCTGGCCCACGAGCTCGGCCATCTGGTTCTGGGTCACTACGGCATTCCGATCACCGAGGCTGCGCGTGATGTCGCGGAGCTGGCAAGTGACGACCTCATCGGTTACATGCTCAACCAGCGCACCGGGTGTATGGGCCCCGGGGGAGAGGACATCGAGCAGGAGGCCGAGGACTTCGCTGCACTGCTGCTGTACCGGCTGGGCCGCTCGCCGTCGGATCGGTCGTCGATTGTGCAGGTCCGGCTCGGAGAGGCGTTTGGGTGATCGTCTGGTTGATCGCCGGTCTGCTGGGAATGGCCACCGGCCTGCGCATCGGGTGGGCTCTGGTCAACAAGCAGTCGGTGGTCAGCTCGGCGATGATCCTGGCACTGGGCAGCCTGGCCGCGGTCGCCGCGCTGAACTGGCCGCCGCTGACTCTGTTGATCGACAGCGCACTGCACTGGTCCAACATCTCGATCGGGCTCAGCCAGCTCGCTCTGATCGGCTGCGCCGCCGGCAGCTGCGTCATGATCACCAGCGTCGCGTCCAGCCGTAGCCCGGCCGCGATACGCCGGATCGCGACCGCGCAATACAGCGTGGCCGCGGTGATCGGTATCGCCAGCCTGGTCCTGTTCTTTCTCTCCGATCAGCAGCCGGAGATGTCGCCCGAGGAGTATTTGCGGCGGAACCTCGGATCGGCCAATACCTCGCTACCGTGGCTCCTGCCGCTGCTCTACGCGATGCTCGCCTTCACCTTGGCGGTGTGGGCGGGTATGCGCCATTCGAACCGGACTCGTCGTGGCCGGGCGTTGTTCGTTTTCACTCTCGGCATCGCTCTGCTGGTAGCCGCTACCGCGTTCTTCCTGATCCACACCGTCGGCACCTCACATCTGGTGGGTGTCGGAACAGCGGCAACGCTACTGGGCGCGGCGATGGCGATTGTCGCGGCGGGATCATTGTTACCCGCAGTCGAGGACTGGTTCGGCGGCCGACGCGAACTGCGGCTCATCGAGCCGCTTCTGACCGAACTGGAACGCCGTCAACCGGAGGTCGGCATCGGCGAACGGCCCCGCGGCCCATTGGTTTTCCGGGTCGCCGAGCGGCTGTCGCTGATTTCTGACGCGCTGTACATGGAGGCCACGATGGCCGAGCATCTTCGAGCCGGTAAGCCGGACGGTGCCGCGGTGGACGTGTTGTCTGACGTCGAACGCACTGGCGTCAGTCCCGATGCCCAGGCGATGGCGATCGCCAAGTGGATCCACGCCGGGCGGAGCACTCCACGCGTGGCGGGCCCGGCCGGTCACGGACCGTTCCCGGGTATGAGCTGGCTCGGACAGCCCGATAGCTATTCGGACCGGGAGTGGATTCTCGAAATCGCCCGCCAGTACCGGGCACTGGAACAGCGCAAAACCGCCGTTTCCCTTTGAACAGATCTAACGTTGCCGATAGGCCGCTGTCGCGGCCCGCGGGCTAATCGTCGAGATGTTCCCGGCGACGCAGCTCGTCGACCTTCGTGACGATGTCCTGCTGGGCCTCCGGCGACAGGCCAACGGTGCGCGCGGCAATGCGCCGCACGCCCTCGTCGCGCATGTTGGCCAGCCAGGTGAGTTCCTTGTCGAGCTTCTCGTAGTACTCGTCGTCGGTGAAGTAGGCCGGCTTGATCCGGAAGAAGTTGGCAAGCGCCGTCATGGTGGTCGCTGACGGATTCGTCCGGTTGCCTGAACGCAGCTGAGACAGATAGGGAGCCGACATGGTGATGCCCTCAGACTTCAACGCGGCGATCACTTCCGCGGAGGTATGGGGACCGCGGCCGGGCGGATACACCGTGTCGAACAGGCGATTCAGTCGCGCCGAGAACGTCGTGCTCATCTTCTTGACCTCCACATGCGCCAGGAGCGGTCGTTTCCGTTGGCTTATTTGCTGATCATCGTAGCGACACATCCGCCGACAACCAAGTGCAAACTACTAGATAATTGACGGATGCGTGGTTTTTTCCCGATTCGGCAAACAATCGCGCTGGCGATTCGCGAGGTGAGCGCCTGCTCAGAGCGTGCGGCGGGGCAAAGAAACACGTGGTCGGACGCATCTTGGCACAGAACGCGATCGGAAATCCCTCGACCAAGAACCTGAGAGTACCCTGAGCAACCGAGCCTGTCGCCGACGGTCGCCGAAATCTACTTTGCTGTAAGCCCGGTTATGTCGGCTCGCCGGGCGGCTGCGGAGCCGAGCCTGAGCGGTTTTCGCCGCGGACCACCAACGACGCCGAGTCTGGGGAGTCGCCGGGCCCTGGCCCGTCCCCGGGGGACGGTCGCAGGGCGGCGGGTCGCAGCCGCGGTGGCAATGCCCGCACGATGGCCGCGGCCAGTCCGAGGACCGCGAGTGCGATTCCGCCGATGACGAGGCCCGAGGCGGCAGGAAGAGCGCCTTGGATCAGCATCGAGACGCCGAACAAGAGAAACAGGGCGGCGGCAGCCACCTGGATGAACCGTTCGGGGAGGTGCTTGCCGGCCAGCGCGCCCACGACGATGGCCAGCGCATCGGCCGCCACCATGCCGATGGTCGACCCGATCCAGACGCCGACCCAGTCGTGGTCGGCGGCGAGGGTGATCGTCGCGAGCATCGTCTTGTCGCCCAGCTCGGCCAGGAGGAACGCGGAGGTCACGGCGAGGAAAGCCGGCGCGCTGTTGCGCTGCGCCTTGGTGGCTTCGTCGTCGGACAGGGAGTCGCCGCGCAAGGTCCACAGGCCGAACAGGACGAAGGCGACGCCGGCGAGGATGCCCAGCAGGTGTGTCGGCAGCGCCGCGCCGAGATAGTGCCCGACGGCGACAGAGATGAGGTGCACTGCCGTGGTCGCGACGGTGATGCCGCTGAGCACGACCCACCAGCGATGGCGCAGTGCGAACGTCATCGCCATCAGCTGTGACTTGTCGCCCAATTCGGCGACGAAGATGACGGCGAAACTCAGGAACAGCGCGGCAAGCACCCGGAACTCCTCGATCGGGTGGCTGTGGTCAGGGGCGGTACAAATGCCTCCGGCCGACAACCACTGATGGTCTAACGGCCGAAGGTCTCGCCCACCGGAACTCGTTCCGGCCGGACAACCGGGCCCCGCAACGTGCGCCGGGCCAGTATGTCGATTGTCCGATTGGGGGCTACTCCCCTTCGTTGCCGCCAACTCTACGGGCATCCGCCCGATGCCTGCAACCTGCGGCCAGCGAAAGCCTAACCGCAGCAATAAATTTGGTGCGCCACGCAGGAAAGTTCGGGTTCCCTCACAATCGCTAGGCGGCCAGCAGCATCGCCAGAATCGCGGTGTCGGGATGGCTGATCGGGTCGACGCCGACTCGGCTGATCATGCCGGTGATGGTGCCGTCGGATTCCGCCTCGACCCACGCGGCGCGGTGTTCCAGTCCCAGATGCGGGATGCCAGGCAGGAGAACGCAACCCGACGCTGCACCGGAGCATTCGGGCAGCGACGGCGTGGTTTCCGACGGCGGGTGCAGCATCAGTAGCGCCGGTGGCTGCCGGTCGGCGAAATGCCCTGGTGGCACGGCTGATTCACCGACCACGGTACCTTCGGCGAGCACGAGTCCGACCGTGCCGGGCTGCGGCTTGTCGGGCAGTTCCTCGCGTACACCGAAAATCGTTGTCGTGGAGAGCAATCCGGGCAGCGATGCGACACGCACCGCGACCATCAGAAGCTGGGCCCATTCTTTTGTCGAATTCGGCCACCGACCGGACACCACGAAGCCCTTGAGGGCACCACGAGAATGAAAGGGAGCGATCTCGACCGCACGCCCGGAACCAATTTCCATCTCGCCTCCGCGACACTCGGTATGCCCTGTGCGACTCGACAGTGGGTCGGTTCGATTCAGGATGAGGCACCCGGTACGTGGCACGCAATAGGACACGAGTGCTAACGAGAGGGAAATCGCCTTCGGGAGGGAGTCGTCAGGGTGAGCGACGGGCTCAGAACAGAACGATCAGGGCGAGGATGCCCAGCAGCACCAAGGCGATGACGCCGGCGCGTAATGCGGCCAGCAGGTACGACCGATTGCACGTCGCAGACGAGGCATACCACTGCGACGGCTGCGACGCGGATTGCGCCCGGTATGGATGAGATGCCATCACACCGTCCTGACCAGCATGTTCAACTACCGCCCCCAGTGAAAATCGTCACAGGCTAACTGTGAGCGCGATCATAACTCCTCTAGTACCAGGAGAAAAAATCGGGCACCGCCTTGACCAGCGCGGCAAAAAATCCTCTGTTTGGTGTTTCGCGATCGAGGGTATTGGAGATCACAGTTGGCCGGTAGGTGTCGGCGTGTCACTCGGCGCGTCGCCTCGGCGTTCTGGACGATTAGCGATGCAACCGATTTCGCTCGCCCGTCATCAAGTTGTTGATCAGCGCGCTCTGCGGCTGGGCGGTTATCCACAGATACTGCCCGTCTGCATGCGGAGATGGTGCGCTCACTGCCCCTTACCGGCGAAGATCCCTGTGGATAAACCTGTGGAAACTGTGGATAGCCGAGTCATTGCTGCATGTCCCCGCGCACCGAAGATGCACTGCGTGCCACAATGCGCGTCCGGCAGTGGTCTGCTGCATCGAGCCGAGTGGCGGGTGGGCTCGCTAGGCTGGTCGGCGTGATTCAGGTGTGCTCCCAATGCGGGACGCGGTGGAACGTACGCGACCGTCAGCGCGCCTGGTGCCCTCGCTGCAACGGCGCCCTGATGGCGCCTACCGGTCCGCCTGACCCGCGCTGGAGTCCCGGCGCCAGCACACATCCGCCTGCTCGGCTCCCGGCGCAGCAGGGAGCCGCACCGCGGTCGCCGTCCGGATTCCGCTGGATCGCGGTCCGGCCGGGGCCGCCCCCGCCGCCACGACGCAAGCGTCGTCATCTCGGGCCGACACCGCGCTATGCCTATATTCCGCGCTGGGGGCTTGGCGACAGTCTCCCGCCTGTATCGCCGGAAGGGGAGGCAGGAGCGAAAGAGGGACCGGCGCTCGTCACCGTCCGGGCCGCACTGTTGTCGGCGATCGCCATTTTCGGCATTGCCGCGGCGATCCACATCGTTCGCTATGTGTTGCTGTTGATCAATCGGACCACTCTGCTACCGCCGCTGGTCGCCGGCGCGGCGCTGTGGCTCGGCGTGTTGGCCAGTTTGGCCGCCATCGTGTCGGTCATCTTGACTGCCGCCGTCGTGACGTGGTGGTTGATCACCCGCCGAGCGGCGGTCTACGCGCACCTGGGGCAGGACGACCCGCGGCCGACCTGGGCGCTGTGGGCCGGCTGCCTGGTGCCGGTCGTCAACCTGGTGTGGGCGCCGGTATATGTCGTCGAACTCGCCCATGCCGAGCAGTCACAGCCCCGCCTGCGCGGACCGGTCACCGCCTGGTGGATCGCCTGGGCGTTGTCGACCGCGGTCTCGATCTTCGCGATCGCCACGAGCTTCACCACCAAACCGCAGGGCGTCGCCGACAACACCGTGACGGTGATCATCGCCTACCTGTTGGGTGCGGCGGTGCTCGTGCTGTTGTGGCAGGTTTTCAATGCATTCGTACGTAAGCCGGTTGAACGGCCGCTGCACCGGTGGGTGATGGTCGGACAAGACGAACGCAAGCCGGATCAACCCGAGCCCGCCGAATCCGAAACGCCGCCAGCGGTTGAGCCGAACCAACAGGAACCGGCAGCATAGGCGTATGCACTCGGCCGGCGAACCGCACGGCGGGCACCCCTTCGTGGTCGCCCACCGCGGCGCTTCGGCCGACCGCCCCGAGCACACGCTGGCCGCCTACGACCTCGCACTGCGGGAAGGCGCCGACGGTGTCGAGTGCGACGTCCGCCTGACTCGCGATGGCCACCTCGTGTGCGTGCACGACCGGCGGGTGGACCGCACGTCGACCGGCACCGGTCTGGTCAGCGAGATGACGCTGGCCGAGCTCGAACGGCTCGATTGGGGCGCGTGGCACAGCAGCGCCCGCTCCCAGAGCCCACCCGAGGGCACCGGGCTGCTCACTCTCGACGACCTGGTCCGCCTGGTACTGGACTGGAACCGGCCGGTGAAGATGTTCATCGAGACCAAGCACCCGGTCCGCTACGGGGGTCTGGTGGAGAGCAAGGTGCTGGCTCTGCTGCACCGCTACGGCATCGCCGCGCCGGCATCGGCTGACCTGTCCCGCGCGGTGGTGATGTCGTTCTCGGCCGCAGCGGTCTGGCGGATCCGGCGTGCCGCTCCGCTCCTGCCGACCGTGCTGCTCGGCGAGACTTCGCGCTATCTGGGCGGCGGCGCCGCAACGACTGTCGGTGCCACGGCTGTCGGCCCCTCGATCGCCACACTGCGCGAGCATCCCGAACTTGTCGACCGGGCCGCCGCTCAGGGCCGGGCCATGTACTGCTGGACCGTCGACCATTACGAGGACGTCGGATACTGCCGCGATCTCGGGGTCGGCTGGATCGCCACCAACCATCCGGGACGGACCAAAGCCTGGCTGGAGAACCCGCTGGCGGTTCCCGGCGATTAGGGCTGCGCGTCGAGCACCGACCGCGGGAGCGCGGAGTCTGTGCGCAGTGCGTGGAACAGTTGGTCGGCGGCATCGGAATCCCACACCACAATCGAACCGGAGTCGCTGCCGGTGAATTCACCGATCGGCACGGTGATGGCGGTGGTCGATCCGTGCAGTGCCCAACCCAGCTGCGCCAGGTCCCAGACGTGGTCACCGGTGTCGACGGTCAATGAGCCGGCGGCGGCGTGCGGCACCGAATACCAGCGCCACGGATTGAGCCACACCAGCGGGCTGCTCGCTCGGTGCATCACGGCGGCCATGAACTCGCGCTGATGGACCATGCGGTCGAGGTCGGCGCGCGGCGTCGCGCGAGTGCGCACATAGCCCAGCGCGGTGCGCCCGTCCAGGGTCTGGCAGCCTGCTGGAATATTGATTCCGGCCAGCGGATCATCGATAGCGTCGGCCGGGCACACGTCAACACCACCGAGCGCGTCGACCACCACCGCGAAGCCGTCGAAACCCACTTCGGCGTAGTGGTCGAGGTGCAGACCCGTTGCGTTCTCGACGGTCTGCGCCAGCAGCGGCGCACCACCCTCGGCGAAGGCGGCGTTGATCTTGTCCTTTCCGTGGCCCGGGATGTCCACGTAGGAGTCGCGCGGCAGCGAGACCATCGTGGTCGGGGCGCCGGAACCCAAGCCCGGGATGTGGACGACCAAGATGGTGTCGGTCCGGCCGTTGCCGAGGTCGCCGCCGGTGGTCAGCTCGGCCTGCTGCTCGGGCGTCAGTCCGGCCCTGCTGTCGGACCCGACGAGCAGCCAGGTGGTGCCCGCGCCTGCCGCCGGGCGGCCGGAGTAGTCGAAGACCGCGGTTCGGTGCAGCGAGGTGTCGATCCACAGGGTACCGCCGACCAACCCGCCGATTACCAACAGGAAAATGATGACCAATGTGGCGAAAATCCTTCGGCCCCAACGCTTTTTACGTTTAGGTGCGGGTGCAGTGGTCGGTGGTGGAACGGGTGGTCGGGCCACCCGCGGTGGCGGGGGTGGACGTCGTGGTGGTGGTGGCGGCGGAGGCTGGCGCGGGGGCGACTGACGGGGCGGGGGAGGCTGCGGCGGTGGTGGTGGCCGGTGACCGGGGTCGCGACGGATCACCTGGGAGGGCTCACGCCGAGGCGGCGCGGAACGCGGTATCCGCTCGGTCGGCGGATCCGGCGCGGGTCGCCGCTGCCAGTCGTCGCTCACCAGGTCAATTTACGTGCCCGGCTCACGTGAGCCAGCCAAGATGACCGGCGAGTGCGACGTAACCCACGAATACAACCGTGTCGATGACGCCGTGCGCGATCACCAGCGGCCACAACCGCCCCGTGCGGCACCAGGCGTATCCGAAGACCAGGCCCATCGCGAGGTTGCCGAGCCCCGCTCCGAAGCCCTGATAGAGGTGGTACAGCCCACGCAGCGCACTGGACACCAAGATCGCCCGGTTCTGGCTCAGCCCCAGTTGCTTCAGCCGGGTGATCAGGTAACCCACGACCACCACTTCCTCGGCGAAGCCGTTGGCGAACGCGGAGAAGATCAGCACCGGGATGCGCCACCAACTGTCATGCAGCGCGGTGGGTTCGACGTGAGCATTCAAGCCCAGCCAGCGCCCAGCCAGGTACAGCAGCAGGCCGGGAATGCCGATCAGTGCCGCCAGCCCCAGACCGCCGAGGACGTCGGCGCGCCAGCGCATCCGGCCGAGCCCGAGTCGCGCCGGGCCGGTTCCGCTGCGCCACAACAGGTACAGGCCGAGGCCGCCCCAGGCCACCAGCTGCGCCACCGAGGCCAGGTTCAGACCGAGGTTGATCAGGTCATAACGAGACAGGTTGGGGTTCAGCCGAACTCGACGCCCGGACAGCCCGGAGAGCACTCCGTCGATGAGCTGCAGGACCGCAGTGACGGCGCTGACACCGAAGGTGACCGCGAGCATGACACCGATTTCGATGCGCAGTCCGCGCCGGTCGGTGGCGAGGAAATCATCGCGGGACGCTGTCACCCCGACACGGTAACGGCCCTACATGCGCCGTGCGCGCAGCCCGTTGACGAATGGGCAGCCCATCAGCAGCCGGATCGCGCGGCCCAGGGCCGGTACGTCGTGCACCGGAGCGCCGAACGGCAGGCGCACGTCGTGATCGCCGTCCGTGCCCTCGACACGCAGCTGCACCCCGTATCGGTCCAGGCCGAGCGGGCGCACCCGCCCGCGCCGCAGCGAAGCGGGCAACTTGCCGGCCAGCCGCGCGAGGACCTCGGGGTGGTCGTTGTCCAGGTGGTGCAGCCAGGCCGACTCGAACTCGCAGAACGGGTCCGGCTGGGCGGCCAGCAGCTCGTGCATGCCAACGGTGTCGGCGCCGGCCGCGTCGGCCACGACGACCGACTCGACCTCGAGCAGGAACAACGCCTGCCCGGATCCGACGTCCAGTAGGGCCGGGTTCGGGTGGTCCGTCGCGATCGTGTCGACCATCGTCCGCACCGCGTGGTCGGGGACGCTCTGGACCCGGCCACGGATCCAGACCAGCGATCGCACGGGCTCCCGCAGTGGCAGCGGGGCGTAGTCGGTGAGCTCGAGCACGCCGGCGATGCCGTCGGTGCGTGCCGCCCGAGCGCGGACTGCCAGCGCTGATGCGCAGGCCAGGCTGACCGCGAATGATCCGCCGGGCAGTAGGTGGTGCAGGGGTGTGGTGGCAGGCGCGACGTCGTCGGCGACCAGCATCGCTCCGGCTGCACGCGCACAGGCACTGCGGACGCGTTCGGCGGTGGTCGGCGTTTCGAGCGTCGTGGGTGTCATCGCGCACCTTCCAGGTTAGTGAGGTAAGCCTAAGTTAACTATCACTGGGTTGTCGCGCAAGGCTTTCCCATGGCGCGGACCCGATAGGGTTGAACCGTGGCCCGCATCGCCTACCTCGGTCCCGAGGGCACGTTCACCGAAGCGGCACTGCTCAAGATGTGCGCTGCCGGTGTGATTCCGGGTGGCGGCGGTACGCAACCGGAGCCGACGGACAGCACTCCAGCGGCCTTGGCGGCCGTCCGGGACGGTACGGCCGCCTTCGCCTGTGTCCCGATCGAGAACTCCATCGAGGGAAGCGTGTTGCCGACCCTGGACAGCCTGGCCGGCGGCGAACCGCTGCAGATCTACGCCGAGCTGACTCTCGACGTCGCATTCAGCATCGTCGTGCGCGATGGCAACGACGTCGCTGCCGTACGGACCGTCGCTGCGTTTCCGATCGCCGCGGCGCAGGTGCGTCGGTGGCTGGCCGAACACCTGCCGGATGCAGGACTTGTCCCGGCCAACTCGAATGCCGCTGCGGCGCAGGAGGTTGCCGCCGGCCGCGCCGATGCCGGCGTCAGCACGGCCCTGGCCGCCCAGCGGTACGGACTGGCCACCCTCGCTGACGGAGTGGTCGATGAGCCCAACGCCCGGACGCGGTTCGTCCTGGTCGGCCGGCCCGGACCGCCGCCGGCACGCACCGGCGCCGACCGCACCTCGGTGGTGCTGCGGCTCGACAACACACCCGGTGCGCTGGTGTCGGCGATGACCGAGTTCAGCATCCGTGACATCGACCTGACCCGCATCGAATCCCGGCCCACCCGAATTGAATTGGGCACGTACGTGTTCTTCCTCGACTGCGTCGGCCACATCGGCGACTCCGCGGTTGCCGAGGCGCTCAAGGCTTTGCACCGCCGCTGCACCGATGTGCGGTACCTGGGTTCGTGGCCGACAGAATCGGCGACCGGTGCGACACCGCCGCAACCCGATGAAGCCGACCGCTGGCTGATTCGACTCGAAGGCGGCCAAGCATGAGTGGACGGCTGATCCTGCTGCGGCACGGGCAGTCGCACGGCAACGTCGAGCGCCGCCTCGACACCTGCCCGCCCGGAGCGGACCTGACGGACCTCGGTCGAGAGCAGGCACGCGACTTCGCGCTGTCCCGCAGTCGCCGGCCCGGGCTTCTGGTGCACTCGATCGCCAGGCGAGCCGCGCAGACCGCCGAAGAGATCGGCACTCAATTGCGGCTGTCGGCAGAGGAATTCGAAGGCATCCACGAGGTGCAGGCGGGTGAACTGGAGAACCGCAACGACGATGATGCGATCGCGGAGTTCAACGCGATCTACCAGCGTTGGCACCAGGGGGAGCTGAAAGTCCCCATGCCCGGCGGTGAAAGTGCCGACGACGTACTGGAGCGCTATCTACCGACGATCACCGATCTGCGGCTGCGCTACCTGGATGACCACGCCTGGACCGACGACATCGTGGTGGTCAGCCATGGCGCAGCGATTCGACTGATTGCGGCCACTCTCGCCGGGGTGGAGAGCAGTTTCGTGCTTGATCACCATCTGGCCAACACTGAGTCGGTGGTCCTGTCGCCGATCACGGACGGCCGGTGGAGCTGTGTGCAATGGGGAGCGCTCAGCCCGCCGTTCTACCCCGAGCCTGACGCGCATCCCGTCGAGGATGCACTCGAATCCGTCGACCCGATGGGCTGAGAAGAACTCACACAGCCAACAAGTGCGTCGTTTGCTGAGAGCAGTCACACCCGACCGCGTCGCAATCGACGACCCAGGTGTGGAGTACCAGCTCGGGGCCGTCGCATCCCGGCTCCGTGCACTCGCCGCGGTGCAGGGCGTGGAGGATCAGGGTACCGTGGCAATGTGCCAGGCCAGCAGTGCATTCTCGGCAGCTCGGTTCCATGGTTCGTTCATAGCACTCCGGCCCGACGGCGCGCCGTTGCCACGCTGATGCCAGCAAGCTCGTTTTCGCCGGTCGCGAAATTAGCTATGCAATAGCTGGCGTGGTGAGATATCTTGAGTGTCCTCGGCCCTTCGGGGGTGGGCTGGTTAACTGCCGGGCCAGCCAGCAACTCAGAGATCAACCCCGGCATACGAAGTAAGGACTGATCATGATGTCAGGTCGTTTGACTCGGCAGATTGCACTTTTTGCTGGCGCGCTCGCGATTGTCGGGATGGGCACGCTGACCGCGTGCGGTAAGTCGGGCGAGAAGTCGCCGTCCAGCACCACTTCGACCACGACGACGAGCGCTCCGGCGCCATCGCCCACTGAGAAGGCTGTGTCGCCCGGTGGCCCCAACTCGTTCACGCCCACGGTCAAGGCTCCGCCGGCGCCGACCGCGCTGCCCGGCAACGTCGTCACCGGCGGCAACTGAGTCGCTCGGTCCGCATCCGCCCACAGCCCTCCACCGACAGTGACCGGGGTTCAACGCCTCCGGGTGCTGTCTGTGGTGGGGCTCTCGGCGATGCTGACCGCAGCTGTAGTGCTGGTCGCTGAGCTGCACCGTTCACCGGCACCCGCCGACAGCGGTGCAATCAGCGGCCCCTACGCGTCTCTGCTTGCCAGCTCGGTCGACCTCGGTCCGGCACGCACCGATCACGTTCAGCTGACTGCTGCGCTGCGTGACGACGCTCGCCCGGACGTTCTGATGGGATGGGCTGTCCAACAAGGTCTTTCAGTGCGATGGCGTCCCGGCGACAGCTGGGCGATCGTGGAAGGCGCACCCGACGCGGTGTCGGGCGCTTTCGATGTGGACGTTCATGACTACCGCGGTAAGCGCGGCCAGGTGTTCTACGCCTCCCCCCAACAGCCATCGGTTCCGCAGTCCCTCAACGTGGAGGTGGCCGGCCTGGGCCGCATCCTCGGCTATACGCCGCACCGCGAATCCAAGGTCTGGATGGTGCCGCTGGAGGTTCCCGATCAAGGGCTGAGCCCCAGCGCGCTCTTGCGCACCTACAACGCGATGCCGTTGCACGACAAGGGCTATACCGGCAAGGGCTCAACGGTCGTCGTATACGCGTTCGACGGATTCGACCAGGCCGATCTCGACACCTTCGCTACAAACTTCAACCTCCCCAAGTTCACCCCGGACGTGGTGGGCGGCATGCCGCCCGCGCGCCGTGGCGAGGCGACCATGGACCTCGAGGCGATCCACGCGATCGCTCCCGACGCCAAGAAGGTGCTCGTCAACGCGCGGGCCACCGTCGAAGGCGACGGGTCCTACGAGAAGATCGCCAAGCTGATGGAAGACACCGAACGCACGTATCCGGGCGCGGTGTGGAGCTTTTCGATCGGCTGGGGCTGCGACAAGCTCATCACCGCTGCCGACCTGGTGCCGGTGCGCGCGGCGCTGTCGGCCGCGCACCGCTCGGGCACGACGGCGTACGACGCGAGTGGCGACTTGGCCGGACTTGACTGCAAGGGCGGCGACGAATGGTCGGCCCCACCGAGTGACAACGACGTCGGACTGGACGCGGTGGCCTCGATGCCGGAGATGACCGACGTCGGCGGTACGACGGTGTCCACCGACGCCAACGGGGACTGGCTGGCCGAGCAGTCCTGGTTCGACCCGCCACTGTCGCAGGGCACCGGTGGGGGAGTGTCGGCCCTCTTCGAGCGACCCGACTGGCAGCAGCAGCTCACCGCCCCCAAGGGCGACGGGAACCGGTTGACCCCCGATATCGCGGCGGTCGCCGACCCGTTCACCGGGGTGCAGATCGTCTTCAATCAACAGGTCATCGTCGGCGGCGGCACGTCACTGGCAGCACCCGTCTGGGCCGGGCTGACCGCGTTGATGAACCAGTACGTGGTCGACAAGGGTGGCTCACTCATCGGCAACATCAACCCGGTGCTGTACACCATCGCTCAGGGCACCCCGCTGCCGGCGTTTCGGGACGTGGTTCTGGGCGGCAACGCCGTGGCCAACGCCGGACCCGGATACGACCTGGTGACCGGGCTGGGCACCCCGAATGTCGAGAACCTCGCGCAGAATATTCTTGTGACCCAGAAGGTGGTCGGATGAGCTCGCCGGAGAACGGGATCGATGCCGTCCCGACGATGGAGTGTTCGGTCTGCCAGATCGACGTCCCTGCCGGGGCGTTCTGCGGGTACTGCGGTGCACACGCCCCGGACGAACACCGGCGTGGATCACGCTGGTTGGCCCGGTTGCGCGGCGACACCTTCGGCGCGTCACCCGGCGAAAGCGTGTTGCTGCCGGCGATCGCCAGCTCGCTGTTTCCTCATCTGCCACAGCGCTCGCGCACGCCGTTCCGGGTCGGGCTGGCCCTCATCTTGCTTGGCCTCGTCGTCTTCGCCGTCGTCAAGATGCCGGCCGCGCTGATCACCGTCGCGGCGCTGGGCTTGCCGCTCCTGTTCGTGCTGTATCTCGCCGAATCAGCGGTCTATCGCGACATGTCGCCATGGTCTTTGGTGCTGGCCGGCACGCTGGGAGCGGCCCTCGGTGTGGGCTGGACGTTGTTGACCGGTCAGATGGTCGCCCACGCCTACGGCGTCCCGATGGCCGCAGGCATGGCGATTCACCACCTCGTGCGTGAAGGCATCATCATTCCCGCGGGCGGGATGATCCTGATGTTGGTCCCGATCGTCCTCGCCCGCCTGCTGCGGCCCCGCTCACGAGAGTCGTTGGACGGCTTCGTAGTTGGCGCACTAGCGGCATTGACGTTCGCCGCAGGCACCACCCTGACCCGGTTGGCTCCGCAGTTCGCCACCGGCCTCTTGGCGCACAGCCGGCCCATCAAAGGGCTCATCGTCGAGGCTCTGCTGTGCGGGGTGACGATTCCACTCACCGCCGCGGCGGCCGGTGGCATGATCGGCATCGCCTTGTGGTTCAAGGGCCAGAACTCCAACCCCCACGAGCGTCCGAGCCGGATCCGCGCCCTGCTTCTCGCGCTGGCGATCGTGGTCGTGCTCATCCACACCGGAGTAGCGGTCACCGACATCATGGGGATGCCGCAGCTTCGGATGCTCGCGGTCCACCTCGTCATGGCAGCGGTGGTGCTGGTGCTGCTGCGAATCGGATTGCAACTGGCGCTGATTCATGAGGCGCACGATCCGATCAACCAAGACCAGCCCATACTGTGCATCCACTGTCAGCATGTGGTACCCGATATGGCGTTCTGTCCGGCATGCGGAGTGGCGACCAGGGCGTCGTCGCGTGCGTCGCGACATGAGCGGCGCGAGGTGCGCCCGGTGCGGCAGGTCGCCGCGGAGGGGTCGTGAGCACACCCTCGGCTGCTGCCGACGGGGATCAGTTCGTCGGCTACGCACTGCCGGCGGGCACCTACGTCGCCCCGCAAGTTCGGCATCCCCGATTCAGTCGCACCATCGGGTTGTGGGCGGCAGCAATCGTCGTCGTCGCCCTGGTTCTGGTCGGGGTGTCGTTGATGGTCACCAAAAAGGTTCCGCGCTACATGTGCCCGCCGGAATGCGGCGCTCCGCCGATGGGCACACCGGTGACGGGTTTGCCCCGCTTCACCGCGGCCGACGGATCATTCTCGGTGTCGTATCCGACCCCGAATTCGGCTTATGAGGTCTCCACCCGCAACAACGGCGTCACCGCGAAGTTCACCGGCGGGGATACCGGGGTGCTGCAGCTGTTTTCCGAGCCGGCCAACGGACGCGATCCGCAGACCATCGCCCGTGACCTGTTGAAGACGAAATTCCCCGACGCCAAGATCGCCTACGAGATTCCCAATGCAATGGTCGGCTATCAACCCGGATACGGGGAGGTGGCCGACACTTGGCCGCAGGGCACGTCGAACAGCTACATTCGCCTTCGTACCGTGCTGCTGGTGTCGGTCAAGAACGGTCTCGCGTTGGTTGCAGGCGCGACGGGTCCGTATCACGCATTCGGTCCCGACTTCGGTCCCGGCCTGCCGTCGGGCGCGAACCTGCAGATCGCCCAGGACATGGGCAAGTACGTGAACAGCTTCACCTGGCAGGGTGATCCCCAACGCTGAAGTCGTTCAGCTCCAGCCTAATTCGTGTAACCGGTCGTCGTCGATGCCGAAATGATGGGCGATCTCATGGATTACGGTGATCGCGACCTCCTCCACCACCTCTACTTCGGTGTCGCACATCTCGAGCAGCGGCTCCCGATAGATCGTGACGGTATCGGGAAGTGATCCGGCATAGCTCGAATCACGCTCGGTGAGTGCAATTCCCTCGTAGAGTCCCAGCAGTTCCGGATCATCGGGGTGGTGATCCTCGACCATGATCACGACGTTGTCGATCGCCTTGGCCAGCCCCGGCGGAATCAGATCCAGTGCGTCACCGACCAATTCCTCGAACCGCGCCGGCTCCATCCGGACGGGCACTAGGCCGGTGGCGGAACGGGGGCGTCAGCCGGCCCGGGTGGCGGACCAGCGGCCGGTGGCCCGTCCATGGGCGGCGCACCGGACGGCGGTGCCGGTGGACCAGCGGGCACCGGCTCCCCATTGACCACGTTGGCGTCGGGCGGTGGCGGCACCGCGGCCGCCGTGGTGGGCGCGGCGGTCGACGTGGGCGCCTGCGTCTGCTGCTGCGGAAGATGTTGGGTCTGGCTCGACCCGCTGCTGCTGTCGCTGGTCGATGGCGAGTACTGCGTCGTCGGCACGTCCGGCAACTGGGGAATCGACGGAAGGCTCAGCCGCTCCTGGGGGATGTCCGGCGGCGGGATCGGGGGCATGCCGTTGATCAGCAGAGCCCCCTTGGCCGGGTTGATCAGGGTCGCCCAGCCGCCATTACCCAGAGTGGCGCCGATACTGCAGGCCACCTGGTGGCTGCCCGCGGTCCAGCTGGGCAGCGAGATCGTGCTGTAAATGAGGGTCAGCGTGGTCGACCGCAGCTGCAGGGGCGCCAGGTAGGCGTCGGTCATCCGGGTGCAGGCATCCTTGATGAAGGCATCCTGCTCGGCATCCGAGGGCAGCCCGCCGGAAAACTTCTCCGCCAGGTTCACCGCACCGGTGACCTCCATGGCGTGCGGGGCGCCGCAGTCGACCGGGATGTCAGTCGGCTGGTTGGTGGGCGGGTCAATGCCGAGGCAGGTGCCGGCGGGCCAGACCTTGGACTGATCGATCTCGGCCACCCGACCCTTGAAGGCCGTCTGCTGGTTGTCGGTTCCCGGCAGCTGCAGGCCGCAGAGCATCCGCCGCTCGCCGTCCTGCTTCCAGGCTTTGTCGCCCGACCACAGCATGCTGATCGAGAACTTGCTGTTCGGGTCGAATTTGGCGCCGAGGTAGCGCTCGACAGCCGGTTGGCACTGCTCGAGGCTGATCTGCTGAATGCGCGCGGCGCTCGGCGGCGCGGCATTCGGACCGTACTCGGTGCCCGGGTAGGTGCGCATGTCGACGGACTCGGCGACCTCGAACTTGTGGTCGCCCTTGCAGTCCACGATGCTGGCCGCGTCGGGACTCTTATCCGGCCAGGTCAGGCAGCTGCCCGCCTTGGCGTTCTCGAACGCCGCCGTGCCTTTCACGCCCGCCAACGGATCCTTACCGGCGTATCCGGCGAGCCGGTTGTTGTAGCCGATCGGCAACGCCGTGACGACACCGGCGATCAGGAGGCCGCCGAGTGCGGTCAGCAGCAACGCGCGCCGGGTTGACGTGGCCTGGAAGGTGCCCAGGAACGTGCGCCTCGGGGTGCCGGGTTGGGGCAGCTCAGGCGTCACGTCCTCGTGCTCGGATAACTGCAGCATCGCCTCTATTGTGGCAGGCGCGCCGAGGCCTGTGACAAGTGATGCAGTTGTACTGTTATGGGGTTGTGCTGTGCGATCGGCCGGAGGGGCCGACGCGGTCGCTGAGGCCAATAGCTAGGGTTGCTGGCGTGATCGACCTGAAACTGCTGCGCGACGACCCCGATGCGGTACGGCGGTCGCAGCTCAGCCGTGGTGAGGACCCGGGTCTGGTCGACGCCTTGCTGGCCGCCGACACCGCCCGCCGGGCGGCGATATCGAAGGCCGACTCACTGCGGGCCGATCAGAAGGCCGCGAGTAAGAAGGTCGGCTCGGCGTCCCCGGACGAGCGGCCCGCGCTGCTCGAACACGCCAAAGAGCTTGCCGCGCAGGTCAAATCGGCCGAAGCCGAGCAAACCGCAGCCGAAGCGGCGTTCGCGAGCGCACACACCGGCATTCAGAACGTCATCATCTCCGGTGTTCCGTCCGGCGGCGAGGACGATTTCGTCGTACTCGACACGGTGGGCCAGCCTCGCGACATCGAGTGCCCGAAGGACCATCTCGAACTCGGCGAGGCGCTCGGGCTCATCGACATGGAACGCGGCGCCAAGGTGTCGGGCTCGCGGTTCTACTTCCTGACCGGCCGCGGCGCGCTGCTGCAACTGGGCCTGCTGCAGCTGGCGGTTCGGCTGGCGACCGACAACGGCTTCACGCTGATGATTCCGCCGGTCCTGGTGCGGCCCGAGGTAATGGCCGGTACCGGATTCCTGGGTGCCCATGCCGACGAGATCTATCACCTCGAAGAAGACGACCTTTACCTGGTCGGAACCTCCGAGGTGCCGCTGGCCGGGTATCACTCCGACGAGATCCTCGACCTGTCGGGCGGGCCGTTGCGCTACGCCGGGTGGTCTTCGTGCTTCCGCCGCGAGGCCGGCAGTTATGGGAAGGACACCCGAGGCATAATCCGGGTGCATCAGTTCGACAAGGTGGAAGCTTTCGTCTACTGCCGTCCCGAGGATGCCGAGGCCGAGCACCAGCGGCTGCTGGGCTGGCAGCGCCAGATGCTCGAGCTCATCGACGTGCCCTACCGGGTGATCGATGTGGCCGCCGGTGATCTCGGTTCGTCGGCGGCGCGCAAATTCGATTGCGAAGCATGGGTTCCCACCCAGAAGGCCTACCGCGAGCTGACCTCGACGTCGAACTGCACGACGTTCCAGGCGCGTCGGCTGGCCACCCGCTATCGCGACGAGAACGGCAAGCCGCAGACCGCGGCGACGCTCAACGGGACGCTGGCCACAACGCGGTGGCTGGTGGCGATCCTGGAGAACCATCAACAGCCCGACGGCAGCGTGCGTGTTCCCGCCGCCCTGGTGCCCTACGTCGGGACGGAGGTCCTGCAACCGTGATCGAACTCGACCTCGATGAGGTCAAAGGCTGGTTCGGCTTCGGCGTCGCCGGAAACTTCGCCGGTCACCTCGAACAGGCCGGTGAGGCAGTCGATTTCGCCAACGTGGCTAGCGAAGGTGTCGCTCCTAAGGGGATCTTCCCGTGGTATGCGCCCGGGCATGACAGCTTCCTGGGGGAGTTTCCGCTGTCGCACGACGCGCTGATGGTGCCCGAGACGACCGAGGCTGACGGACCGCTCAACCTGCAGATCGAGCCCGAGGTCGGGTTGGCCTGCGATGTGGTGTGGGAGGGCGACACCGTGGTGACGATGCGGCCGTTCGCGCTCGGCGCGTTCAACGACTGCTCGATCCGCCGCCCGAACGCAAAGAAGATCAGCCACAAGAAGAACTGGGGCCCGGCGTCCAAAGGCGTTGCGCAGCAGTTCTTTGACATCAGTGACCTCACCCCGGACGGGCCGACCGCGACCTTGCGACTGCTGTGCCATCTGCGGAACGCCGACGGCGTACACCACGAGTACGGCGTGGACAGCCCGCTGCTGGGTTACTCGTACTACGGCGAGGTGCTGCTGGACTGGATCGTCGAGCGCCTGGCGAACCAAAAGGGCGCTCCCGATACGCCTTTGGAGGATGTCGGTGCGTTGATGGTGGCATCCGGACGCCCGCAGCGGGTCCTGATCGGCATCGGGGCAACGCGTTACACCAAGCTGGGCGAGTCGACCTACCTGCAGCCCGGTGACGAGGCGATCGTGCGGGTGTACGACACCAACAGCGATGCGGCATCCGAACTGCGCCAGCTGGTCTGGCAGCCCTAGCTCGTCTGCGCGCTGTACTAGGCGCCGTCGAGCAGGCCGTCCAACACCGTCAGGAACTCCTGCGGTTTGACCGGGGTGAACGCCGGGCTCGGATACGTGCCGGAAACGTCCAACGTCACCAACGTCGACTTCACCGGACGGTAGATGTCCAGCGGCAGCCAGCGGCGCAGATCCGAACTGCCCCACAATCGGAAGCGCTGCATCCAAAACCCCAGCGGTTCGGACTTGTAGCCACGAATCAACTGCAGGGGAATCACTTTGGCCGTTCCCGACGGAAAGTGATAGCGCCGCAAGGTCAGTGCGTAACGATCCAGTTGCACCAGACCGTCGTCGTAATACTGCTGGGGCGTGGCGGTCATTCGCGAGAACACCGCAACTCGTGGCCCTTGGTCGTCAGGCATCGTCCGGTCTCCAGATTCCACTGCCAGCCATGCAGGTTGCACGTCAATGTCGAGCCTTCCACCACACCGAATTTCGACAAGTCGGCCTTCAGGTGCGGGCAGCGGCGCTGCATCGTGTAGCCACCAAGCACCACGTCGCTGGTGTCGTCGTGCGTCTCGGCGAACCAGCCGTCGGCGTAGGCAATCCGCTCATCGGTCAGACACTTGAAGAAGGTGTACAGATATTCGTTGTAACCGCCGACCCGCCATGCCCGGAAGCGGGTTGACAAGAAGATCGTGTTGACCCAGTCGGGCTCGTCGTCGCGCAACACCGTCCGCACCAACTCCGGGGCGATCCCGAAGCCGTACCGGAACTTCTCATCGGCAATGGGCTCGCGCACAACGCGTTTGGGGAAATCCATCACAATGGTCTCCGGACCGACCCGCAACTCCACCGCATACCCGATACCGTCGCAAATCTGGTCGCTCTGCAGCATGATCGGCTCGAACTTCGCGCGTAGCGGCTCCAGCAGCGACTCGCCTGTCGCCGGTGCCCACCGGGCCTTTTCGGCGGCCAGCACCGGCGCCATCCGCTCGGCGTAGTCGGCGATGTAGTCCGCCTTGCCGGTGGTGAAGATCGCCTCCACGTCCGCGGTGGGAATCGGGTGTTCCAGCGAATTCAGCTGGCGCCCGGTGAAATCGGCGACCGACCCGGGGATCAGCAACAGGCCGCCGTCATTGCCGTTGCGGCGCATCTGATCCAAGAACACCATCTGGTCGGGGAAGATATTAGCGGGGTCGCCGTGGTCGTCGTTGAGGTAGCGCAGCTCGGGGTCCAGAAAGCACGGCGGGCCGGCTGACGGGATCACCCACGTCGCGTCGACATCGGCGATGAACTGCCGACAGCGGTCCATCCCGCGCTGACGCTTCTGCGTGCCGAACGACTGCTTGGCGCGCGCAGGCATGTCGTAGACCATCGGGTACCAGATCGCCCCGGAGTACTGCAGCATGTGGACGTCGATGTGGCCGAACGCGTCGGCCAGCACGTCCACCGCCAGTGGCCGCGAGTCGTTCATGTTGAACGCCGTGGTGGTGCCGTCGGAGACGATCAGTCCGGAGTCGCCGATCGGCCCGTCGGCCGGGGCGCGCAGCGCGACGATCATCACGTCGAGCTCGCCCTTGGGCCCGCTGAGGCGGTGCTTGACCGAGTCGGTTGTCTCGTAGAAGTTGTGGAAGCCCAGCGCCTCGAGTTCGCGTTTCAGGTCGGGCACCGGAAAGTCCGGCAGCAGAACCACGGCGTCCTTGTTGACGTGCTCGGTGAGCAGATTGGGGTCGAAGTGATCCTTGTGCAGGTGCGAGACGTAGAGGTAGTCGCAGTTGCCCAGGGCGGCCCAGTCCAAGCCGCTGTTGTCGGGGAAGACGAACCACGAACCGAAGTACGCAGGGTTCAGCCACGGGTCGCACAGGATGCTTCCCGCCTGGGTGTCGATCCGAAAACCGGCATGGCCGACGCTGGTGACCTGCACAAATCCCCTTTTCCGTGGTAGCTGCACCCGCCACGAGCTTAGCTGCCCACAGTTCGCGAGTTAGGCTGGCCGCTGTGGAACCGGTATACGGCACGGTCATTGCGCTCGCCCGCCTGACGTGGCGGGCACAGGGCTTGAAGTTCACCGTCACCGGCGGCGAGAATCTGCCCACCACCGGCGGGGCGGTCGTGGCGATCAACCACACCAGTTACTTCGACTTCACCTTCGCCGGGCTGCCCGCCTATCTGCAGGGCCATGGCCGCAAGGTGCGGTTCATGGCCAAGCGGGAGGTCTTCGACGCCAAGATCACCGGACCGATCATGCGCAGCCTGCGCCACATCCCGGTCGACCGTGCCAGCGGCGCTGCCTCCTTCGACGCGGCCTGCCTGGCTCTGAAGGCCGGCGAGCTTGTGGGTGTCTATCCCGAGGCGACGATCAGCCGCAGTTTCGAGCTCAAGGAATTCAAGTCCGGTGCGGCTCGTATGGCCCTCGCCGCCGACGTGCCGATCATCCCGCACATCGTTTGGGGTGCCCAGCGCATCTGGACCAAGGGGCGCCCGCGCAAGATGTGGCGGCCCAAGGTACCCATCTCCATCGCGGTCGGCGAGCCCATCGAGCCGACGCTGCCCGCCAATGAGCTGACCGCACTGCTGCACTCGCGCATGCAGCATCTACTCGAACGCGTGCAGGACTCCTACGGCCCGTACCCGGCAGGGGAATTCTGGGTACCGCACCGACTGGGCGGGGGGGCTCCGACGCTGGCCGAAGCGTCTGCGATGGACGCGGCCGAGGCCGCCGAGAAAGCCGCCAGGCGGGCCGAGCGCCAGGACCCACCGGGCTCGCCGGGGTAGCCGTCATGGAACCCGTTTTCCGCACCCTGGAGATCCTCGCCTCGATGGCGGTCCGGGCGGCGGGGTCCACGATCACCTTCGAAGGTCTCCACAACATTCCTGTCCGGGGCGGTGCGGTGGTCGTGATCAACCACACCAGCTACGTGGACTTTCTGCCCGCCGCGCTGGGCACCCGCCGGCGCCGGCGCCGCATCCGATTCATGATCAAGTCCGAGATGCAGAATGTGCACTTGGTGAACTTCCTGATCAAACACACGGGCACAATCCCGGTGAACCGGCAGGCCGGTGCGGACGCCTACGCCGAAGCGGTGCGCCGGCTCAGGGCTGGTGAGCTGGTAGGGGTCTATCCCGAAGCCACGATCAGCCGGGCCTTCGTTCTGAAGGAGTTCAAGAGCGGCGCGGCCCGCATGGCGCTGGAGGCACAGGTGCCGATCGTCCCCTGCATTGTCTGGGGCGCCCACCGGGTATGGACCAAAGATCATCCGAAGCGACTGGGCCACAACAAGATTCCGTTCACCGTGCGATACGGCCGGCCGCTGGCGCCGGTGGGGACGGCCGCCGAGTTGGAAGGCGCGCTCAGGGACCAGATGAGCACGATCCTGCATGCGGTGCAATCGGCCTACCCGCATCCGGAAGGCGAGTACTGGGTGCCGGCGGAACTCGGGGGCGGGGCGCCCACCCTGGACGAGGCGAAGAAGCTCGACGAAGCCGAGTTGGCCGAACGCGCACGCCGCGCAACGGAACACCGTTGATGTTGCCCGCGATGATTGCCACCGATGTGGATGGCACCCTTCTGGACGAGGACGAGCACATCACGCCGCGTACCCGCAGTGCGGTGCAGGCCGCGGTCTCTGCGGGCGTTCGGTTCGTGTTGGCGACCGGCCGCCCGCCGCGGTGGATCCCACCGATCGTCGAAGAGTTGGGGTTCGCACCGATCGCGGTGTGCGCCAACGGCGCTGTGATTTACGACCCGGAGCAGGACCGCATCATCTCCGCGCGCACCCTGGGCGTCGACGCCCTCGGCGAGCTCGCGGACATCGCCACCCGGGTGATACCGAATGCCGGCCTGGCCGTCGAGCGGGTCGGCCGCAGCGCTCACGACTCGGCGACACCGCAGTTCGTCAGCTCACCGGGTTACGAGCACGCGTGGCTCAACCCGGACAACACAGAGGTCGCAATCGAGGACCTGCTCAGCGCACCTGCGGTGAAGCTGCTGATTCGTAAGGCAGGTGCCCGAAGTGCGGATATGGCGGCCGCGCTCGCCGAACACATCGGGTCCTATGGTGAGATCACCTACTCCACCAACAACGGGCTGATCGAGATCAACCCGACCGGGACCAGTAAGGCCACGGGCGTCGAACACATCGCCCGGCCGCTGGGTATCGCCGCCGAGGAGGTGGTCGCCTTCGGGGACATGCCCAACGATGTGCCGATGTTGCGCTGGGCCGGCCTCGGCGTCGCGATGGGCAACGCCCACCCCGAAGCGGTCGCGGCCGCCAACGAGGTGACCGCACCGAACTCCGACGACGGGCTGGCGCGAGTACTCGAACGCTGGTGGATGTAACCGCGGCTAGGCGATCGGGTTGGTGATGCGGCTGAACCGCTCCAGCTGCACCGGCGGCCCGTCGGCGGGGGGTGGCGGCATCACCAGGGTAAGTCCGTCGACCACCCGCAGCACGTTGTGGGTCTGCCGGTCGAAGTTGAGGGTTCCGTGCTGGAAGTTCTGCACGATCCACTCGGGTTCCTGAATCTCACCGCTGGTCGGCAGGCCCAGCGCACCGCGTTCGTAGCCCAGCGACGCCCAGGCTTCGTAGATGGCGCCGGTCAGCGGCTGCGCGTCGGTGGTTGGTGACCAGTAGATGGCGCCGTGTTCGAATGTCACGTACCGCGCATTGCCGTCGGCAGCCGCCTCCGGCGTGCTCGGCATCCCGAGCGGACTGTCTTTGCCGCCCATGGCTTCCCACTTGGCCAGGATCGCGCCGCCGCGCAGTGAGTCCATCAGGTCCGGTGGCCGGTTGAATCTCGATGCGATGTCGCGGATCTGGTTGAGTGCCGCATAGCCGGCGTTGCCCGGGCACGCCGTGTTACCGACGTCGCGGTGGGCGAAGATCGCCGGCAGCGTAGGGGTCGCGCCGGCGGGGAAGAAGGTGTAGTCACTGCCGGCCGACCGCAACATCACAGTGCCCGTCGGGTTGACGTGGTCCAGGCCCAGGCGCCAACCGAGCAGCCTGCCGACCGTCCGGACCAGGATGTCGGTCGGCGGCACGTCCTCGAAGTCCCCGATCATCGACACACCCCACACATCGGTGTTGAAACCGCCTGTGTGCGAACCCAATACGTCCTTGGTGATACCGCCGGCCCGTCCCTCGAAGACCTGGCCGTATTTGTCCACCAGCGCGTTGTAGGCGATGTCGCACCAGCCCAGGGTGCGGGTGTGATAGGCGTAGATCGAGCGTACGATTTCGGCGGAGTCCTCGGGTGCGTAATCATTGCTGCCCGCGGTGTGATGGACCACCGCCGCCCGAATCCCGTTGCCGTAAACGGTGTTACCGCAACGGATGTGCTCATCGGCGCCCCACTGGGCGCGGCTGATGATATTTGGCGGCTGACCCGGTCCCAACGCTGCCGTCGGCGGCTGCCACTGCGAATCGACCGGCGCCTTGGGCGGGGTGATCAGCACCGCCGAAATGTTCTGCGCGAAGGGCTGTTCGGCTGTGGCGGGCACGTAGCCGAGTTCCTTGCCGGCGTCCAGGCCGGTCTCGGGTGGAGCGGTGGTGACCGGTGCGTTGGGCGGCCGGGTCACCGCGATCTGCACCGACGTAGTGGCGCCTACGAACACCGGGTCGGTGCCGCGCGGACCGCCGTGCTGGCTGTCGTCGGCGTTGGACTCCAGGGTTTCGGCGTCGTACCAGGGACCCCAGGAGCCGTCCGGTCGCTTCGCGCGTACCCGGGCTGACGTTCCGGTGAGGTCGGTCCCCGTGAGGGCGACCATGGAGAACGGCGTCGGCTGACTGATCTCGCGGACCGTCACCCCGCCGCCCACTCCGGTCAGCGGTTGCTGGGCGAGCATGGTGTCAGCGGCCTTCGGCCCGTCCGGGCGCTCCGATCCGGGCACGCCGGTGACGGCCCACGGCAGAATCACGACGGTCGCCGCGATCGCGGTGAACACGAGCGTCGGCGCAGGTCGGCGGGACAACACAAGGCGATGTTACGTATGCGCCCTCTGATACCAGTGTTTCGACACGGGCCAGTGTGAAGAAAGTGATACATGAAGCCTGCAACGGCACCGCAGGGGCCTCTCCGGGTTCACTGACCTAGCGGCCTGACCCACCCTGCGGTGCCGTTCCGACGCAGGTCTTCGTTAACCGGCCGGAGCTGGGGCTGCCGCGGGGACAGCGGCAGCAGCCGACGAGGCGCCTTGCATGGCCTGGGTGATCGACGGCATGACCACACCCTTGAGCAGGTCGATTGCCTGCCCGACGCCGAGTTGGTTGGCGGCGCTGCTCAGATCGCTGATGAGCCCGCCGGACTGAGCCGGTGCTGCGCTCGGCATGGCCAGCGAGGGATCACCGAGGATCGGATATGTGCCGGCCGCCGGCGCACTGATCGGCACCTCGTTGGGCAGCCCGAGGCCGGTCGCCGACGGGCTGGTCAAGCCCGGCGTCGCGAGCGAGGGGGCTCCTGCGCCGAGCGGCGGAGTCGTCAGCCCCGGGTTGGTCAACCCGGGATCGGTCAACGATGCCGACGCCGACGGAACGGAAACCCCCGGCGTGGTCAGGCTGGGCGTCGTCAGACCCGGCGTGCTGACACTCGGCGTGGTCAGACCGGGGGTGGTGAGTCCCGGTGTGGTCAAGCCAGGCGTGGTCAGCCCCGGTGTGGTGAGTCCGGGTGTGGTCAGGCCCGGTGTGGTGAGTCCGGGTGTGGTCAGGCTCGGTGTAGTCAGACCGGGCGCGGTCAGGCTGGGCGTGGTGAGCCCCGGTGCGGTCAGGCTCGGCGTGGTGAGGCCGGGCGCGCCCAGGCTCGGGGTGGTGAGCGCCGGGCCCGCCTGCGCGGGCTGGGCACCGGCCGGGCTCAGGCCCGTCGGCAGCGGCGGCAAGTTGATCCCGAACTGCGACAGGCCCTGCTGCAGCGCAGACATCAACTCGTTGGGCAGATCGGTCACCACCGCGGCGCGGACGAACTCGCGCTGTTCGGGTGCCTTCTGGCCGGTGGCGGTCAACTCGACCACACCAATAGCGGCAATAGGACTTGCGACGGCCAATGCGGCGACTGCGCTCATGGCTGTCGAGAGCTTGCGTCGACGGCTGTTAGGCACGGAAGTCTCCTCAATATCTAGACAACGTTCGTGTCTGATCTGGTTCGTGAGCCCCGAAAACGGCCGTGCGCCGTGACGAAGCCAACGTGATCGATGGTAAGGGTGTGACTGGTGTGTCTAGAGTGACGATGCGGAATCGTGAGCCAATTGCGACCTTGAATCGTCACGACCGCACCCGATTTCCGGCTGGCGCCCGGGCTTGCGATGCGGGTCACACCGTCCGGGTCCGATAACCTAGCTGCCGATGAGCAGTTCAGAATCCCCGGTCGCTTCACACCTGGCCGCCGGTCAAAATTCCGGGACGACCCCAGGCTCCTTCGACCTCTTCGTGGTCGGCTCCGGCTTCTTCGGCCTGACCATCGCCGAGCGGGCGGCCAGCCAACTCGGCAAGCGGGTACTGGTCGTCGAACGCCGGTCGCACATCGGCGGGAACGCCTACTCCGAGCCCGAGCCGCAGACCGGCATCGAGATCCACAAGTACGGTGCCCACCTGTTCCACACCTCCAACAAGCGGGTGTGGGACTACGTCCGGCAGTTCACCGAGTTCACCGGATACCAGCACCGGGTGTTCGCGATGCACGGCGGGCAGGCCTATCAGTTCCCGATGGGACTGGGCTTGGTGGCGCAGTTCTTCGGCAAGTACTTCACGCCCGACGAGGCCCGCCAGCTGATCCAGGAGCAGGCTGCCGAGTTCAAGACCGATGAGGCGGCCAACCTCGAGGAGAAGGCCATCTCGCTGATCGGCCGCCCGCTCTACGAGGCGTTCGTCAAGGGTTACACCGCCAAGCAGTGGCAGACCGACCCCGCCGAATTGCCTGCGGCCGTGATCAGCCGCCTCCCGGTGCGCTACACCTTCGACAACCGTTACTTCAACGACACTTACGAGGGCCTGCCGGTCGAGGGCTACACGAAGTGGCTGGAGAACATGGCGGACGACGACCGTATCGAGGTGCGTCTGGACACCGACTGGTTCGAGGTTCGTGACGAACTGCGGGCGGCCAACCCCGACGCGCCGGTGGTTTATACCGGTCCGCTGGATCGCTATTTCGACTATGCCGACGGCCGGCTGGGCTGGCGCACCCTGGACTTCGAGCTCGAGGTACTGAGTGACTGCGGTGATTTTCAGGGCACACCCGTCATGAACTACAACGATCTCGACGTGCCGTACACCCGCATCCACGAGTTCCGCCACTTCCACCCCGAGCGGGAGTACCCGGCCGACAAGACGGTCATCATGCGCGAATACTCCCGGTTCGCCGCCGATGACGACGAGCCCTACTACCCGATCAACACCGACGCCGACCGAGCGCTGTTGGCCGCCTACCGGGACAGGGCCCGCCAGGAGACGTCCGCGAAGAAGGTGCTCTTCGGTGGCAGGCTGGGCACATACCAATACCTTGACATGCACATGGCGATCGCCAGCGCGCTGAACATGTACGACAACATCCTGGTGCCACACCTGCGCGACGGGACTCCGCTGACCGAAAGCAGCACAGAATGAGCGAAATTCCGTCCGGCCCGATCGCGGCCGGCGAGACCAAGGCCGTCAGCCTCCTGGCGCGGGTGATCCTCCCGCGCCCGGGCGAACCGCTCGACGTCCGCAAGCTGTACATCGAAGAGTCCGACACCAACGCGCGGCGGGCGCACGCACCCACCCGCACCACACTCGAGATCGGCGCGGAATCCGAGGTGTCGTTCGCGACCTACTTCAACGCTTTCCCGGCCAGCTATTGGCGGCGCTGGTCAACGCTCGAGTCGGTGGTGTTGCGCGTCGATATCACCGGATCGGCCCGCGTCGACGTCTACCGGTCGAAGTCGACCGGCGCCCGAATCACCGTGGGCGGCACCGAAATCAGCAGCCCGGACGAGGCGACGCCGACGGCCGCTGAGTTCGAGATCGACCTGGGCCCGTTCGAAGACGGTGGCTGGATCTGGTTCGACATCAACACCGACAGCAAGACGACCGTGAACAGCGCGGGCTGGTACGCGCCGGTGCCTGCCCCGGGCCGGGCCAGCGTCGCCGTCGGTATCCCCACGTTCAACCGGCCCGCCGACTGCGTCAACGCGCTCGCGGCGTTGACCTCGGATCCTTTGGTGGACAACGTGATCAGCGCGGTCATCGTCACCGACCAGGGGACGTCGAAGGCCAAGGATCATCCCGGTTTTGCCGCGGCCGCCGAACGGCTCGGTGACCGTCTGTCCATCCACGACCAGCCCAACCTCGGTGGCTCGGGTGGCTACAGCCGGGTGATGTACGAGGCGCTGAAGAACACCGACTGCGAACAGATCCTGTTCATGGACGACGACATCCGCATCGAGCCGGACTCGGTGCTGCGGGCGTTGGCGCTCAACCGCTTCGCCAAGACGCCCACGCTGGTCGGCGGGCAGATGCTCAACCTGCAGGAGCCGTCGCACCTGCACGTGATGGGTGAGATGGTCGACTCGCAGAACTTCATGTGGACCAACGCGGTCAACACCGAATACGACCACAACTTCGCCAAGTATCCCCTCAACGACGAAGAGGAATACCGCAGCAAGCTGCTGCACCGCAGGGTCGACGTCGACTACAACGGCTGGTGGATGTGCATGATCCCGCGGCAGGTCGCCGAGGAGCTCGGCCAGCCGCTGCCGCTGTTCATCAAGTGGGACGACGCCGACTACGGCCTGCGGGCCGGTGAACACGGTTATCCCACCGTCACGCTGCCCGGTGCGGCGATCTGGCACATGGCGTGGAGTGATAAGGACGACGCCATCGACTGGCAGGCTTACTTCCACCTGCGGAACCGGTTGGTGGTCGCTGCTCTGCACTGGGACGGCAACGTCCGGGGGCTGATCGCCAGCCACATGAAGGCGACCCTCAAACACCTTCTTTGCCTTGAGTATTCGACCGTCGCAATTCAAAACAAGGCGATGGAAGACTTTCTCGCCGGCCCGGAGCACATCTTCTCGATACTCGAGGCCGCGTTGCCCGAGGTACGCCAGCTGCGCTCGCAGTACCCCGATGCGGTCGTGCTGCCCAGTGCCACCACGCTGCCCACTCCGTCGGACAAGCGCTGGCGTAAGAAGGTGAGCATCCCGACCAATCCGCTGTCGATCGCGGTGCGGCTCGCCCGCGGGCTGGCCCACCAACTCCGGCCGCACGACCCGGTGCATCACGAGCGGCCGCAGATCAATGTCGCAACCCAGGACGCCCGGTGGTTCTCGCTGTCGCGGGTCGACGGTGTCACGGTGACCACCGCCGACGGCCGCGGCGTGGTCTACCGGCAGCGTGATCGCGCGAAAATGTTTGCGCTGCTGCGTGCTTCGACAACTCGGCAGATACGCCTGGCCCGCAAGTTCAGCCGCATGCGCAAGGTTTACCGAGACGCGCTGCCGGTGCTGTCCAGCAAGGAGAAGTGGGAAACGGTGCTCATCGAGAACTCCTCCACCCATGCCTGACGTCGAACCCGTCGCGCCACCGGCGACCGGAGAGGTCGCCGCGCTGGTCGCCGTGCAGTCGACGCTCGGTACGCCGCAAGTAATCGAGGCGGCGCGGGCGATGTCGCATTTCGGTGAGCACGCCCAGGGCTGGGTTGCGGTGTCGGTCTTGGGCGCGCTGGCCATGCCGAATCGGCGACGCGACTGGGTCCTGGTCGGCATCGGCGCCGTCGCAGCGCATGCGGCCGCGATCGCGATCAAGCTGGTGGTGCGCCGTGCCCGGCCGAACCACCCGGCGATCGCGGTGAACGTCGGCACGCCCAGCGCGCTCAGCTTTCCCTCAGCGCATGCCACGTCCACCGCCGCCGCGGCTATGCTGCTGACCCGGGCCACCGGCTCACGACTGCCACTTGTGATGGTGCCCGCGATGGCCCTATCGCGGCTGGTGCTCGGCGTGCACTACCCGACTGACGTCCTGGCCGGGGCGGCGGTCGGCACCGTTGTTGCCAAGACGGCCGGTTGTTTCGCCTCACCGCAGAAGGGAAAGCGGAAGTGAGCGACCATGAGTGACGAAGCGGCGCCGGGCATCGCGCCGCCGAGCAATGTGTTCACCGGGATCATCAAGGCGATCCGCCCGCGCCAGTGGGTCAAGAACCTGCTGGTGTTGCTCGCACCGATCGCGGCACTCGGCGGCGATATCAATTACGACTACGACCAGATCGCGATCAAGATCCTGATCGCGTTCGCCTCTTTCTCGCTCGCCGCCTCGTGCATCTATCTGGTCAACGACTCGCGTGACGTCGAGGCGGACCGCCAGCATCCGACCAAACGGTTCCGGCCCATCGCCGCGGGCGTGGTCCCCGAGTGGCTGGCCTACACCGTGGCGGTCGTGCTCGGTATCGGTGCGCTCGCGCTGTCACTGCTGGCCTCGGTGAATCTCCTCATCGTGATCGCTGTGTACATCGCTATGCAACTCGCCTACTGCTTCGGACTCAAACATCAAGCGGTACTGGATATCTGCATCGTGTCGTCGGCGTACTTGATCCGGGCCATCGCCGGTGGCGCAGCGGCCGGCATCCCGCTGTCACAGTGGTTCCTGCTGGTGATGACATTCGGCTCGCTGTTCATGGTGGCCGGAAAGCGTTACGCCGAACTGCAACTCGCCGAACGCACCGGCGCCAAGATCCGCAAGTCGCTCGAGAGCTACACGGCCTCTTATCTCCGGTTCGTCTGGACGGTGGCGGCCACCGCGATGGTGGTCTGCTACAGCCTGTGGGCGTTCGAGCGGGACGGGGCCAACGCGTCGTGGTACGCGGTCACGATCATTCCCATCACCATCGCGATCCTGCGCTACGCCGTGGATGTCGACGGTGGACTTGCCGGTGAACCAGAGGACATCGCGCTGAAGGATCGGGTGCTGCAACTGCTGTTGCTGGCGTGGATCGGGACCATCGGTGCAGCGATCGCCTTCAGTTGACCAACTGACCGACCCTGTCCCGGACGGGGCCGCGTCTCGCTCGCCGGCGCGTATCAGCCTCGTGCTCAGCGTTGTAGTGGTCGCGGCGCTGTGGACGTGGGGAGCTTGGCAGCGACGCTGGATCGCCGACGACGGGTTGATCGTGCTGCGCACGGTGCGCAACCTGCTGGCCGGCAACGGGCCGGTGTTCAACGCGGGTGAGCGGGTCGAGTCGAACACCTCCACGCTGTGGACCTACCTGAACTATGTCGGTGCCTTGATCGCCGGCCCGGTACAGCTTGAGTACGTGGCGCTGGCGCTCGCGCTGAGCTTGTCGGTGGCCGGCGTGGTGCTCGTAATGCTGGGTACTGCACGGTTGTTCGCGCCGGGTCTGCAGGGTCGCCGGGTGCTGCTACTGCCCGCCGGCGCGCTCGTTTACATCGCGATTCCGCCCGCGCGTGACTTCGCCACCTCGGGTCTGGAGAACGGCTTGGTGCTGGCCTGGATCGGCCTGCTGTGGTGGATGATGGTCGTCTGGGCGCAGGCGCCGCGGTTGCAACGCCCCCGCGGTCCGGTCTTCATCGCGGCGCTGGCCTTCGTCGCCGGCTTGAGCGTGCTGGTCCGGCCCGAGCTCGCGCTGATCGGCGGACTGGCGCTGGTGATGATGCTCGTCGCCGCCCACGGCTGGATCACCCGATTGCTGATCCTCGTCGCCGGTGGCCTGTTCCCGGTTGGTTATCAGATCTTCCGAATGGGTTACTACGGACTGCTTTTCCCGCAGACGGCGCTCGCAAAGGATGCGTCCGGGGACAAGTGGGGCCAAGGCATGATCTATCTGGCCAACTTCACCCAGCCCTACGCGCTGTGGCTGGCTGCCCTGCTGGTGATCGCGCTCGGCGCGGTGGTGGTGGCGGCGCGCCGATCCGGCGCCGACGCGTCGGATCCATCCCGCAATGACCGAGGGCTGGCTCGGCGCATCCAAAGCCCCACTGCGGTCGTAGTTTTCATGCTCGTCAGCGGCCTGGTGCAGGCCCTGTACTGGATCCGTCAGGGCGGCGATTTCATGCACGGCCGGGTGTTGCTGACGCCGGTGTTCTGCCTCCTGACCCCGGTCGCCCTGATTCCCGTTGTGTTGCCCGACACGGTCAGGTTCTCCCGTGAGCGCGCCACCGTGCTGGCCGGCGCGACGGTGGCACTGTGGCTGGGGGTGGTCGGCTGGTCGCTGTGGGCCGCGAACTCACCGGGTATGGGCGCCGACGCCACCCGGGTCACCTATTCGGGGATCGTCGATGAGCGGCGGTTCTACTCGCAGGCCACCGGTCACGCGCATCCGCTGACCGCGGCGGACTACCTGGACTACCCGCGGATGCGCGCGGTGCTGACCGCGATCAACAACACTCCCGACGGTGCGCTGCTGCTGCCGGCTGGAAACTACGACGTGTGGGACGTGGTGCCGGCCTATCCGCCGCCACCGCCGCCGCCCGGTGTCTCGATGGACACCTGGCGTCGCCAAATAGCTCCGCACACAGTCTTTTTCACTAATCTCGGGATGCTCGGAATGAACGTCGGCCTCGACGTCAGAGTGATCGACCAGATCGGTCTGGCGAACCCGATTGCAGCCCATACCGCGCGGCTGCAAGACGGCCGGATCGGACATGACAAGAACCTCTTCCCGGACTGGGCGGTGGCCGAGGGGCCCTGGCTCAAGGAGCGTCCGTATATCCCGCCGTATCTCGACGAGGGCTGGATCGCCGAGGCGCAGGTGGCCCTGGGCTGCCCCCAGACAGACGCGATGCTGAATTCGATCCGCGCCCCACTGGGCATCCGGCGTTTCATGTCGAATGTGTTGCACGCGCTCGATCTCACCCGGTACCGCATCGATCGCGTGCCGCAGTACGAACTGCAGCGCTGCAACCTTGCGGAGCCGCCGTTGAAGGGCGTCCCCTACACCGGCTTACCGGCCACGGGTCCCTGACAGCCGTCCGCTGACCCCCGCGTCAGTTCTATGGGTGCATTGGTGCCAAAGTGAGCTGAGTGCAAATAGTGGCGCCCGCCTCGATCGCGGCCGCTGACTGCGACGTCAATCCCTATGGACCAAAGTTCTTGCAGCTCAACCGGACTGCCAGGGCGAGAGTCGATGGAGTCCGACGGCGGCTGTGGCGTATCTCTCACAACTGCCACGGGGCGCCGGGCCGGTGCAGCGGGTTTCACGATTCCCCGGCGACGCGGTACCTTTGTTTGCCAGCCCGGCTCTAACCGGTAACGCTGCGGTCAGTTTGCGGCGATACACAGGTCAAGTGTGAGAGCGCTTGGCGAGACCAATGTCAGTGTCGACAGCGGGTCTGCCATGCCGTGAACGAATGAGTTGAGCAACCGATGGTTCGTGCCGTGAAAGCCTCCCTCACCGCCGTCCTGCTGATGACCGCACTTGCGATGGTCCTCGGTGTGGTTCCGCACGCCAAAGCCTTCTCCAGAGAAGGCCTTCCGGTGGAGTACCTCGATGTGTACTCGCCGTCGATGGGCCGCAACATCCGCGTCGAGTTCCAGGGCTCGGGGCCTAAAGCCGTCTACCTGCTCGATGGTCTGCGTGCTCAGGACGACTACAGCGGCTGGGACATCAACACGCCGGCCTTCGAGTGGTTCTACAACTCGGGCGTCTCGGTGGTGATGCCGGTCGGCGGTCAGTCCAGCTTCTACTCGGACTGGTACTCGCCGTCGAGCTTCAACAAGCAGACCTACACCTACAAGTGGGAGACGTTCCTCACCAGCGAGCTGCCGCAGTGGCTGGCCGCCAACAAGCGGGTCTCCTCGACCGGCAATGCCGTTGTCGGCCTGTCGATGTCCGGCGGCGCCGCACTGATCTTGTCGGCTTACCATCCCCAACAGTTCGTCTACGCGGCCTCGCTGTCAGGCTTCCTCAATCCATCGGCACTGTTGATGCAGCAAGCCATTCGGGTGGCCATGCTCGACGCCGGCGGCTACAACGTCGACAACATGTGGGGTGCGCCCTGGGATCCGGCGTGGAAGCGCAACGACCCGGTGCTGCAGGCCGCCACCATTGCCCACAACGGCACCCGGCTCTGGATCTACTGCGCGCCGGGAGGACAGACCGATCTCGATGTCGGCGCCGACGCAGGTGCAGCGTTGAGCGCCACCAGCCTGGAGTCGATGGCGATCAAGAGCAACAAGGATTTTCAGGCCGCATATACCGCAGCCGGCGGCGCCAGCGCGACGTTCGACTTTCCCTCTTCAGGCAACCATTCATGGCCGTATTGGGGAGCCCAACTCGTGGCACTGAAACCCGACCTCATCGCCACCCTCAACCGGTGAGAGGGCGGTCACGACAAAATCTCTGAAGAGGAACGATCACGACACCTGTGGTTGACTACCAGGGCACGGCTGCGTGGATCGCATGCGGTGCGGCCCCCGAAAAAGGATGGAAATACATGAAGTTCGTTGAGAAGTTGCGCGGCGTTTGGCTGCGCCGGCTGACGGTCGCCGCGGCGGCGGCTGCCGTGCTGCCCGGCCTGATCGGCGTCGTCGGCACCTCCGCAACGGCGGGAGCTTTCTCCAAGCCCGGCCTTCCGGTCGAGTACCTCGAGGTGCCGTCCGCCGGCATGGGACGCGACATCAAGATCCAGTTCCAGAGTGGCGGCCCGAACTCGCCGGCGGTCTATCTGCTCGACGGTCTGCGTGCCCAGGATGACTTCAACGGCTGGGACATCAACACCCCGGCGTTCGAGTGGTACTACAACTCCGGCCTGTCGGTGATCATGCCCGTCGGTGGCCAGTCCAGCTTCTACTCGGATTGGTACAAGCCGGCGTGTGGCAAGGCCGGCTGCAGCACCTACAAGTGGGAGACGTTCCTGACTCAGGAGCTGCCCGCGTACCTGGCCGCCAACAAGCAGGTCAAGCCGACCGGCAGCGCGGCAGTCGGTCTGTCGATGGCCGGCTCGGCCGCGCTGACCCTGGCGATCTACCACCCTCAGCAGTTCCCCTACGCCGGTGCCTTGTCCGGCTTCCTCAACCTCTCCGAGGGCTGGTGGCCGATGCTGGTGAACATGTCGATGGGTGACGCCGGTGGCTACAAGGCCAACGACATGTGGGGCCCGACCGAAGACCCGAGCAGCGCCTGGAAGCGCAACGACCCGATGGTCAACATCCAGCAGCTGATCGACAACAACACCCGCATCTGGATCTACTGCGGTGACGGCAAGCCGTCCGACCTGGACGCCGGCACCAGTACTGGCAACCTGTTCAACGCGAAGTTCCTCGAAGGCTTCACGCTGCGGACCAACAAGACGTTCCGCGACACCTATCTGGCCAAGGGTGGCAGCAACGGGGTGTTCAACTTCCCCGCCAACGGCACCCACCAGTGGAACTACTGGGGTCAGCAGCTGCAGCAGATGAAGCCCGACATCCAGCGCGTGCTCGGCGCCACGCCGACCGCCTGATCGTTCGAAGCGGACAACCCACCAACGGCGGCGACCTTCGGGTCGTCGCCGTTGGCGTATCCGAACCAACCGACTGAGCGGTGTGATTCACTCATGAGCAGGTGGGGCGGGGCGATTACAAGCGACGAGTCGACATTGAGGTGACCATGAAGAGTCTGTCGGGCCTGTTTCGGGGAGTGTGCGCCGCAGTTCTGGCGCTCGGCCTGTGGGGCGCCACGGCGCCTGCCGGCCATGCCGCCGACGTCGAGTATCTGATGGTGCCGTCGCCGGCCATGGGCCGCGACATCCCGGTGGCCTTCATGGGCGGCGGCCCGCACGCCGTCGTCCTGCTGGATGCGTTCAACGCCGGCGAGGGCGTCAGCAACTGGGTCACCGCAGGCAACGCGATGAACACCCTCGCCGGTAAGGGCGTCTCGGTGGTGGCGCCCGCCAGTGGTGCGTTCACCCTGTACACGAACTGGGAGGCCGACGGCACCCGGCAGTGGGAGACGTTCCTGTCCGACGAGTTGCCCAGCTGGCTGGCGGCCAACAAAGGCCTGGCGCCCGGCGGGCACGCGATCGTCGGTGCCTCCCAGGGTGGTACCGGTGCGTTGATGGAGGCGACATTCCATCCGGACCGCTACCGCTACGCCGGATCGATGTCGGGCTTCCTGACTCCGTCGAACACGTTCCTCAACGGTGCGATCACCGCCGGTATGAACGAGTTCGGCGGTGTGAACACCCAGGCCATGTGGGGTGCGGCGCAGCTGGGCCGGTGGAAGTGGCATGACCCGGAGGTGCATGTGCAACTCCTCGTCGACAACAACACCCGGCTGTGGGTCTTCAGCCCGCAAACCCTGACGTGTAGCGACGTGCCGGCCATGATCGGCTATTGCGACCAGGCCCAGGGCAGCAACCGCACCTTCTACGCGCACTACCGGTCGGTGGGTGGGCACAACGGCCACTTCGACTTCCCCGCCGGCGGCAATCACGACTGGGGCAACTGGGCCGCGCAGCTGGCCGCGATGTCGGGAGATGTTGCGGCAGCGATCAAATAAGTCGATCGGATCGCCCAGATAAATTTGAAATGTTAACTTTCCGCAATCTTGCGGTGCTCTGGGCGACCCTGCGCCAGCCGGTAACGTGGAGACGTGCAGCGCTCGGTCCATCTTGTGAACGGCAGCGGTCACGCGCTGCTGATGGCCGGACTGCTCGGCTCGGCGGCTGTGCTGTTGGTGGCCTGCTCCGCCAGTGAAGACCTGGTGACCACCGCCGCGCCGCCAACCGCCCAGACCCACGGCGCCGTCCACGGTCAAGGCGCGCCGCTGCCTGGGGACGCCGACGTGCAGTCGTCGAAGTTCAACGTCACACCGGCGCAGCGCGGGTTCCTCGACGCGCTCACCGCCGCAGGTGTGAATCCATCGAGCGAACTGGAAGCATTGAGCATCGGTTCCCACGTCTGTCAGGCCCACGCGGCCGGTCAGAGCGACCAGGCGGTCTGGGACTACATTGCTCCGATGGTGCGTAGTGACGTCGTCGACGCGGGATCGCCGCCGCACACTGCCCCCGATCCGCAGGTGACTGAGGCCACGGCCGACTACATCCGGATCGCTACCCAGCGGCTCTGCTAACAGGAAGACCTCCTTCTCTCAATGGCTCGCAACTCCCGAACCAGCGCCCAGCGCAAACGTCACCGCATTCTCGGACTGATCGCCGCCGGCGCCATGGCCGTCGCGGTGGCGCTCATCGTCGCGATCATCGTGATCGTCGTCCGCCGGCCCGAAGCGCCGCCGACGGCGGTCCCACCGAGCGCGCTCCCGCCGACCATTTCACCGGGTCAGCACAAGCCACGGCCGGAATTCCAGGACGCCAGCTGCCCGGACGTCCAGATGATCGCGATCCCCGGCACCTGGGAGTCGTCTCCCACCGACGATCCGCTGAACCCCACCCAGTTCCCGCGGTCGCTGATCCTCAACGTCACCGCGCCCCTGGTCAACCAGTTCGGCCGGGACCGCCTGGAGGTCTTCACCGTTCCCTACACCGCGCAGTTCCACAATCCGCTGTCGCAGGACAACCAGATGTCCTACAACGACAGTCGCGCCGAGGGCACCCGGGCTGCGGTCAAGGCGATGGCTGACATGAACAATCGCTGCCCGCTGACCAGTTACGTCATCGCCGGCTTTTCACAGGGCGCGGTGATCGGCGGGGATATCGCCAGCGATATCGGCAACGGACGTGGCCCGGTCGACGAGGACCTGGTTCTCGGTGTGACGCTGATCGCCGATGGCCGCCGCCAGACGGGGGTCGGGCAGGACATCGGCCCCAATCCGCCCGGCGAAGGCGCTGAGATCACGCTCCACGAGGTCCCGGTGCTGTCGGCGATGGGGCTGACCATGACCGGTGAGCGCCCCGGCGGATTCGGGTCGTTGAACAACCGCACCAACGAAATCTGTGGGGCCGGTGACCTGATCTGCGCTGCGCCCGAGCAGGCGTTCAACATCACGAATCTGCCGACCACGCTCGACGTGTTGGCCGGTGGCGCCGGACAGCCGGTGCACGCGCTGTACAACACGCCGCAGTTCTGGAACCTCGACGGTCAAACCTCGACGCAGTGGACACTGAATTGGGCGCACGATCTGATCGAGAACGCGCCACATCCGAAACACGGATGACGTGGGAGCTCGTCGGCTGATGGATTTGGCCGCCGCCGCGACTACGCCTAACATTAAGAAGAAAATAAGAGCTGCACACGTGAGCGGCCCACAGAGTCATCGCGGTCTGAGAAGGACCTGGGATGGATCTGTACGATCTGGAGGTTTGGGGCCCGAGACGCTGGGCGACCGGTGGCGCGATCTCGAGCGCGGCCGCCGCGGGGCCCGACACAGATGTGTTCTGACAGGAGATTTGTATGCCGTTCCACAATCCGTTCATCAAGAACGGCCTGATCACCTTCCCCGAGGGCGCCAGTGTGATCAAGCACGTGGAGCGCTGGGCCAAGGTCCGCGGCGACAAGATCGCCTACCGCTTCTTGGATTTCTCCGTCGAACGTGACGGCGTCGTCCGCGAACTGACCTGGGCCGACTTCGGCGCCCGCAATCGCGCCGTGGCCGCCCGCCTGCAGCAGGTGACCCAGCCCGGCGACCGAGTGGCCATCCTGTGCCCGCAAAACCTCGACTACCTCGTCGCCTTCTTCGGCACCATGTACTCCGGTCGCATCGCGGTCCCGCTGTTCGACCCGGCCGAGCCCGGCCACGTGGGCCGGTTGCACGCCGTGTTGGACGACTGCGGTGCGTCAGCGATCCTGACCACCACCGACTCCGCCGAGGGGGTGCGCAAGTTCTTCCGGAGCCGTCCGGCCAAGGAACGCCCCCGCGTCATCGCCGTGGACGCGGTCCCCAACGAGGTCGGCGCGACGTGGGAACCGTTCGATGCGGTCAATGAGGACACCATCGCGTATCTGCAGTACACCTCCGGCTCAACACGGATCCCCAGTGGTGTCCAGATCACCCACCTGAACCTGGCCACCAACGTCGTGCAGGTGATCGAGGCCCTCGAGGGCGAGGAAGGCGACCGGGGTGTTTCTTGGCTCCCGTTCTTCCACGACATGGGTCTGGTCACCGCGCTACTGCCGGCGATGATCGGGCACTACTTCACGTTCATGACGCCCGCGGCCTTCGTCCGCCGCCCCGGTCGCTGGATCCGCGAGCTCGCCTATCGCGAAGGCGACACCGGCGGCGCCATCTCGGTCGCCCCGAACTTCGCGTTCGACCACGCCGCGGCGCGTGGTGTTCCCAAGGATGACGAAGAGCCGCTGGACCTGTCTCATGTGAAGGCCATCCTCAACGGCAGTGAGCCGATCTCGGCCGCCACCGTGGAGCGCTTCAACGAGGCGTTCCGCCCGTTCGGCTTCCAGCCGAGGGCCATCAAGCCGTCCTACGGCTTGGCGGAGGCGACCCTGTTCGTGTCGACCACGCCCTCGGCCGAAGAGCCCAAGATCGTTTCGGTGGATCGTGACGAACTGAACGCGGGCCGCTTCGTCGTGGTTCCCGACGACTCAGTCAAGGCCGTCGCACAGGCCTCGGCCGGCAAGGTTGGAGTCGCCGAGTGGGCGGTGATCGTCGACCACGAGACTGCCACCGAGTTGCCCGACGGGCAGATCGGCGAGATCTGGATCAGCGGCCAGAACATGGGCACCGGCTACTGGAACAAAGAGGAATCGACCCGCGAGACTTTCCAGAACATCCTGAAGTCGCGGACCAGCCCGTCGCACGCGGAGGGCGCCACCGACGAGGCGACCTGGGTGCGCACCGGTGACCTCGGCGCGTTTTACGACGGCGACCTTTACATCACCGGCCGCGTCAAGGACCTGGTGATCATCGACGGTCGCAACCACTACCCGCAGGATCTGGAGTACTCCGCTCAGGAAGCCACCAAGGCTGTCCGGACCGGATTCGTCGCAGCCTTCTCGGTGCCTGCCAACCAGCTGCCGGATGACGTGTTCGAGAACGCGCACGCCGGTCTCAAGCGCGACGCCACCGACAGCTCCGAGCAGTTGGTGATCGTCGCAGAGCGCGCGCCAGGTTCTCACAAGATGGAGCTGGGGCCGATCTCTGATGACATCCGCGCGGCGATTGCGGTGCGCCACGGCGTCACGGTTCGCGATGTGCTGCTGACTCCCGCCGGCGCGATCCCGCGGACCTCCAGCGGCAAGATCGGCCGGCGCGCCTGCCGCTCGGCCTATCTCGACGGCACCCTGCGCAGCGGCAAGGTGGCCAACGCCTTCCCCGACGACGAGGAATGACCCCCCTAGGAAGTACTCAGAGGTCTCATGTCTGAACCAGAAACGCCCGATACCCCCGAGATCACGCTTGCCCCGTCAGAGGGCGCGCCGACGGCCGCCCGCACCGATATGACGGTGCCGGAGATGCGCGAGTGGCTGCGTAACTGGGTGGCCAACGCGACCGGGCAGGCTCCCGACGCGGTAGACGAGTCCACTCCGATGGTGGAACTGGGTCTGTCATCGCGAGATGCGGTCGCGATGGCCAGCGATGTCGAGGACCTCACCGGTGTCACGTTGACGGCGACGGTGGCCTTCCGCCACCCGACCATCGAGTCGCTCGCCACCGTGATCATCGAGGGTGAGCCGGAAATCGAGTTCGACGATGCGGGCGAGGACTGGTCGCGGGCAGCCGATGTCGAAGACATCGCGATCATCGGCGTCGCCACCCGGTTCCCCGGGGACATGAACACTCCCGCTGAGATGTGGCAGGCGCTGCTCGAGGGCCGCGACGCGATCACCGACCTTCCCGAGGGCCGCTGGTCGGAGTTCCTCGCCGAGCCGCGCATCGCCGAGCGGGTCGCCAAGGCCGCCACCCGTGGTGGCTACCTCACCGACATCAAGGGCTTCGACGCCGAGTTCTTCGCGCTGTCGAAGATGGAAGCCGACAACATCGACCCGCAACAGCGGATGGCGCTCGAGCTCACCTGGGAAGCGCTGGAGAACGCGCGCATTCCGGCCTCGAGTCTGCGCGGCACCAACGTCGGTGTGTACATCGGTGCGTCGAACAACGATTACCAGTTCCTCGCGGTGGCTGATCCGACGACCGCACATCCATACGCGATCACCGGCACCACGAGTTCGATCATCGCCAACCGGGTGTCCTACTTCTACGATTTCCGCGGTCCCTCAATGGCTTTGGACACCGCATGCTCCAGCTCGCTGGTCGCCGCCCACCAGGGTGTTCAGGCGCTGCGTTCCGGCGAGGCCGACGTGGCGATGGTCGGCGGCGTGAACGCGATGATCACGCCGCTGGTGACCATCGGCTTCGACGAGGTCGGCGGTGTGCTCGCGCCTGACGGCAGAATCAAGTCGTTCTCGTCTGACGCCAATGGCTATTCGCGCTCCGAGGGCGGCGGCATGCTGGTGCTCAAGCGCCTGAGTGACGCCCGCCGTGACGGTGACGAGATCCTCGCGATCATCGCAGGCAGCGCCATCAACCACGACGGCCGGTCCAACGGCATGCTCGCGCCGAACCCCGACGCGCAGGCCGATGTGCTGCGAAAGGCGTACAAGAACGCCGGAATCAACCCCCGCAGTGTCGATTACATCGAGGCGCACGGAACAGGAACCATCCTCGGTGACCCGATGGAGGCCGACGCGCTGGGCCGTGTCATCGGCCGGGGCCGTTCCGCCGAACAGCCCGTGCTACTCGGTGCGGTGAAGTCCAACCTCGGCCACCTGGAGTCGGCCGCCGGTGCGGCCAGCCTCGCCAAGGTGGCATTGTCGTTGAGTCACAACAAGGTTCCACCGTCGATCAACTACGCCGGGCCCAACCCGTACATCGACTTCGACGCGGTCCGGCTGCGCGTGGTCGACAAGGTCACTGACTGGCCGCGCTACAGCGGCCACGCGATCGCCGGCGTGTCCGGGTTCGGTTTCGGTGGCGCCAACGCCCACTTGGTGGTACGCGAGGTGCTGCCGGCCGATCTGGTTGAGCCGCAAGCGGAATCCGCACCGGTCGACGACAAGGCCACGTCCGACGCCGACGCCGAGTACGTCGGCGGGGTCCGGATGGACGAATACGGCGAGTTTGTCGGCGACGAGGAGGTGGTCGAGGAGTACGCCACGGCCGTCGCATACTCCGACGACGATGAGCCCGCACTGCCCGGCCTGACCGACGAGGCGCTCGAATTGATCGAGGCCGCCCGCGCCGAATGGGAGGCATCGGAGAAGCCCGTTCCGGTTGTGCCGCTGGCTGTTTCGGGATTCCTGACTTCGCGCAAGCGGGCGACGGCGGCCGAGTTGGCCGACTGGGTCGACAGCCCGGCGGGCCGGGCGGCGTCGCTGGAGGCCATCGGGCGCTCACTGTCGCGACGCAACCACGGCCGGTCGCGGGCCGTGGTGCTGGCCCACGACCACGACGAAGCGGTGAAGGGTCTGCGGGCAATCGCCGAGGGCAAGCAGAGCCCGCTGGTATACAGCGCCGACGGGCCGGTGACCAACGGGCCGGTGTGGGTGCTGGCCGGATTCGGTGCCCAGCACCGCAAGATGGGCAAGAGCCTGTATCTGCGCGAACCGGTGTTCGCCGAGTGGATCAACAAGGTAGACGCCCACATCCAGGACGAGCGCGGCTATTCGGTCGTCGAGCTCATCCTCGACGACGCGATCGACTACACCAACGAGACCTGCGAATACCCCATCGAAGTGGTCCAGACGGTGATCTTCGCCATCCAGATCGCGCTCGGTGAATTCCTCAAGCATCACGGCGCCAAACCCGGTGCGGTGGTGGGTCAGTCGCTCGGCGAGGCGGCGGCGGCCTACTTCTCCGGTGGCCTGTCGTTGGGCGATGCCACCCGCACGATCTGCTCGCGCGCGCACCTGATGGGTGAGGGCGAGGCGATGCTGTTCGGTGAGTACATCCGGCTGATGGCACTGGTCGAGTACTCGGCCGACGAGATCAAGACGGTTTTCTCCGACTACCCGGGCCTGGAGGTGTGCGTATACGCGGCCCCCACCCAGACCGTCATCGGCGGTCCGCCGGAGCAGATCGACGCGATCGTCGCTCGCGCCGAATCCGAGGGCAAGTTCGCCCGCAAGCTGCAGACCAAGGGCGCCAGCCACACTCAGCAGATGGACCCGCTGCTCGGCGAGCTGTCGGCGGAGATCCAGGGTATCGAGCCGCATCCGCTGCACACCGGCTACTTCTCGACTGTCCACGAGGGCAGCTACATCCGCCCGGGTGGCGAGCCGATCCACGGCGTCGAGTACTGGAAGAAGGGGCTGCGACACAGCGTCTACTTCACCCATGGCATTCGCAACGCCGTCGACAACGGGCACACCACGTTCCTGGAGCTCGCGCCGAATCCGGTGGCGCTCATGCAGGTCGGACTGACCACCGCGGCTGCCGGGCTGCATGACGGCCAGTTGATCGCCACTCTGGCCCGTAAGCAGGACGAGGTCGAGTCGATGGTCGCCGCGATGGCGCAGCTCTACGTCTACGGGCACGATCTGGATTTGTGGACTTTGTTTGATTCAGGGTCGGAGCCGGCCAAGTACGCCGACATCCCGCCGACCCGGTTCAAGCGCAAGCCGCACTGGCTGGACGCGCAGTTCACCGGCGACAGCTCGGTGATCATGCCGGGCAACCATGTGGCCACCCCCGATGGCCGCCACGTGTGGGAGTATTCGCCGAAGGGTCAGGCCGACCTGGCCGCGTTGGTGAAATCGGCTGCGGCACAGGTTCTCCCGGACGCCAAGCTGACCGCATCCGAACAGCGCGCGGTGCCCGGTGACGGCGCCCGGCTGGTCACCACGCTGACCCGCCATCCCGGTGGCGCTTCGGTGCAGGTGCACGCCCGGATCGATGAGTCGTTCACGCTGGTCTATGACGCCGTCGTCACCCGCGGCGGTGCGGTGTCGGCTTTGCCGTCTGCCGTTGCGACCGGTGTCGCGGTCACCAATCCGGCCGCCGAGGCCCCCGCGGACGAGCCGGAAGATGCCGAGATCCTGTCCGACAACCTGGCCGCGGGCGCCGGTCTGGCCGCCGGTTTCGCGAAGTGGTCGCCGGACTCTGGCGAGGCGGTTCACGACCGGCTCGCGGCGATCGTGGGCGGCGCGATGGGTTATGAGCCCGAGGACCTGCCCTGGGAGGTCCCGCTGATCGAGCTGGGCCTGGATTCGCTGATGGCAGTGCGGATCAAGAACCGCGTCGAGTACGACTTCGACCTGCCGCCGATCCAGCTGACCGCGGTGCGTGACGCCAATCTGTATGCCGTCGAGAAGCTCATCGAGTACGCGATCGAGCACCGCGACGAGGTTGACGACCTGGCCGAGGCACAGAAGGGCAAGACGGCCGAGGAGATCGCCGCCGAGCAGGCGGAGCTGATGGGCGGCGCGAGCACGGTCGCCGAACTCGAGGCCAAGCTGGCCGAGGCCGGCCACCCGATCGCGACTGATTTAGCGGCTGAGGCGGAGCCGAACATCCCGCCGCCGCCGACCGATCCGGCCGGCCCGGGCAAATCCACCGCGGCCGCTGCCGCGGCCAAGGTGCTGACTCAGCAGGCCGTCACCGAGGCGCTCGGCGCTGACGTTCCGCCGCGTGAAGCTGCCGAACGAGTGGCGTTCGCGACGTGGGCCATCGTCACCGGTAAGTCACCGGGAGGCATCTTCAACGAGCTACCCGCCATCGACGATGCGACGGCGACGAAGCTGGCCGAGCGTCTCTCCGAACGCGCCGACGGCACCATCACCGTCCAGGACGTCAGGTCCGCCAAGACCATCGAGGAGCTGGCCACCACGGTCCGCGGATTCCTCGAGTCCGGCGAACTCGAAGGATTCGTGCGCACCATTCGAGCCAAAACCGAAGGCTCGTCGCGCATTCCGGTGTTCGTGTTCCATCCGGCAGGCGGCTCGACCGTGGTCTACGAACCGCTGCTCAAAAGGTTGCCGGAAGACACCCCGATGTACGGCTTCGAGCGTGTTGAGGGCTCTGTCGAGGAGCGGGCTGCCGCCTACCTGCCGAAGCTGATGGAGATCCAGGGCAACGGTCCCTACATCCTCGTCGGCTGGTCGCTGGGCGGCGCGCTCGCCTATGCCTGCGCGATCGGCCTCAAACGCGCGGGCGCTGATGTCAGGTTCGTCGGGTTGATCGACATGGTGCGTCCGGGTGAGGAGATTCCGCAGACCCGAGAAGAGACGCGGGCGCGCTGGGATCGCTACGCACTGTTCGCTTCGCGCACTTTCAATGTCGAGGTTCCCGAAATCCCTTACGACGAGCTCGAGCAGCTCGACGACGAAGGTCAGGTCCGGTTCGTGCTGGACGCGGTCAAGGACAGCGGAGTCGACATCCCGGGTGGCGTCATCGAGCATCAGCGCACGTCCTACTTGGACAACCGCTTGCTCGAGACGGTGGAGATCCAGCCTTACGACGGTCACGTCACGCTGTATATGGCCGACCGCTACCACGACGACGCGATCTTCTTCGAGCCGCGCTACGCCATTCGCCAGCCCGACGGGGGCTGGGGCGAGTTTGTCTCGGATCTGGAGATCGTGCCGATCGGCGGCGAGCACATCCAGGCGATCGACGAGCCATACATCGCCAAAGTCGGGGCACACATGAGCGAAGCGATCAACCGTATCGATGCCGAGGAGAACCAGAGCAAGTGACCATTGAGAGCGCTCCCGCCCAACACCCGGTCACAACTGCGGAAAAGCTCGCCGAACTCCGCGAAAAGCTGGAACTCGCCAAGGAACCGGGCGGCGAGGCGGTTGCAGCCAAGCGCGACAAGCGCGGCATCCCCAGTCCGCGGGCGCGAATTCACGCGCTGCTGGATCCGGGTAGCTTCCTTGAGATCGGCGCACTCGCCCGCACGCCTGGTGATCCCAACGCGTTGTTCGGCGACGGTGTGGTCACCGGGCACGGCACCATCAACGGCCGGCCGGTCGGCGTGTTCAGCCACGACTACACCGTCTTCGGCGGTTCGGTGGGAGAGATGTTCGGCCGCAAGGTGTCTCGCCTGATGGAATGGGTGGCGATGGTCGGCTGTCCGATCATTGGCATCAACGACTCCGGTGGCGCCCGCATCCAGGACCTGGCGACCTCGTTGGCCTGGTACGCCGAGCTGGGCCGTCGGCACGAATTGCTCAGCGGTCTGGTGCCGCAGATTTCGATCATCCTGGGCAAGTGCGCCGGTGGCGCCGTGTACTCGCCGATCCAGACCGACCTCATCGTGGCCGTGCGCGACCAGGGCTACATGTTCGTCACCGGCCCGGACGTCATCAAGGACGTCACCGGTGAGGATGTCACGCTCGACGAGCTCGGCGGCGCGGACGCTCAGGCCAAGTACGGCAACATTCACCAGGTTGTCGACTCCGAGAAGGACGCTTTCTCCTACGTCCGCGACTACCTCGACTTCTTGCCTTCCAACACTTTTGACGATGCACCCGTCGTCAACCCGGGTCTCGAGCCGGAGATCACCCCGCATGACCTGGAACTCGACAGCCTCGTTCCCGACGCGGACAACGTCGCGTATGACATGCACGAGATCCTGCTCCGGATCTTCGACGACGGTGATTTCCTCGAGGTTGCCGCACAAGCCGGCCAGGCCATAATCACCGGGTTCGCCCGTGTCGACGGGCGGCCGGTCGGTGTGATCGCCAACCAGCCGATGCACCTCTCGGGTGCCATCGACAACGAGGCGTCCGACAAGGCCGCCCGGTTCGTGCGGTTCTGCGACTCGTTCAACACGCCCTTGGTGTTCGTCGTCGACACCCCGGGCTTCCTGCCCGGCGTCGAGCAGGAGAAGAACGGCATCATCAAGCGCGGTGGCCGCTTCCTCTACTCCGTCGTGGAGGCCGACGTGCCCAAGGTGACCATCACCATCCGTAAGTCGTACGGCGGTGCGTACGCGGTGATGGGTTCCAAGCAGCTGACGGCGGACTTCAACTTCCTGTGGCCGACCGCCCGGATCGCCGTCATCGGCGCCGAGGGCGCCGCGCAGTTGATCGTCAAGCGGTTCCCCGACCCCAAGGCTCCCGAGGTCCAGGAGATCAGGCGCCAGTTCATCGAGGGCTACAACCGGGATATGGCCACCCCGTACGTGGCGGCCGAGCGCGGCTACGTCGACGCGGTGATCGAACCGCATCAGACTCGCCTGCAGTTGCGCGGCGCGATGCGGATTCTGCGGGACAAGCAGATCCTCCGTGTGCAGCGCAAGCACGGCCTGATCCCGATCTAACGCTGCGCCCGGTTATCCCCAGCTTTTACTCACACCTGTGTAATTCGCCCGCGCGTGGTGTGCCGATGTCAAAGTTGACGAAACGTCGGTGATCGAGGGGTCGGCCGATCTACCGTTGGTCGGTGACACCCATCGAGCTGGCCGCCGTCGGCCAAGACGGCCGCCACGTCTACACCTGCCCGCTGTGTGAGGCCATGTGCGGCTTGGAGATTCAGGTCTCCGACGGCCGCGTCGACGGCATCCGCGGCAACCAGGGTGACGTCTGGAGCCGAGGGCATCTGTGCCCGAAGGGCGCGTCGCTGGGCGCCATCCACGAAGACCCCGACCGGATCCGCAAGCCGATGATCAAGGTCGACGGGCAGTGGCAGGAGGTGAGCTGGGACGCCGCGTTCCGGCGCTGCACCGAACTGCTGGCCCCGGTCATCGCCGAGCACGGCATCGGAGCGGTCACCTGCTACACCGGCAACCCGCTGGCGCACTCGTTCTCCCTGGGCCGCTACACCGGTGTACTGCTGGGCATGTCCGGCATCCCGGTCAGCTACTCGCCCGGAACCATCGACCAGTGGCCCAAGAACCTGTCGTCCCATCTGATGTATGGGAACTGGTGGGGTTTCCCGGTTCCCGACATCGAGCGCACCGACCTGCTGGTGGTCATGGGCGCCAACCCGGCCGCCTCGCAGGGATCGCTGTTGGCCGCCCCGGACGTCATGGGCATCCTCGGCAAGATCGACACGGTGATCGTCATCGACCCGGTGCGCACCGCGACCGCGGCGAAAGCCGACGAATGGCTGCCGATCACCCCGGGCACCGACGCCGCGCTGTTGCTCGCCGTCGTCCACACCTTGTTCGACGAGGACCTGGTTCGCCTAGGCGCCCTGGCCGAGCACGTCGACGGGATGGATGCGCTGCGGACGGTGGCCCGAGACTGGTCACCGGACCGGGTCGCGCCGGTCACCGGCATCGACGCCGACCGCATCAAGGGCTTGGCCCGCCAACTCGCGGAGACCGAGAAAGCGGCGGTGTACGGGCGAATCGGGTTGTGCAATCAGGAGTTCGGCAGCCTGGCCAGCTGGCTGGTCGACGTCGTCAACATCCTCACCGGCCACTTCGACACCCCAGGCGGGGCGATGTTCCCCCGCCCGGTGGTGTGGACCGTCACCGCCCAACCGCAACCTGGCTTGGAGGGCGGGCTGCCCGAGTTCGGCCGCTGGCAGACCCGGGTGCGTGGCGCCAAGGAGGTACTCGGGCAGGTGCCGGTGTCCTGCCTCGCCGAGGAGATCGAAACGCCGGGGGAGGGTCAGATCCGGGCGTTGATCACGGTGGCGGGCAATCCGGTGCTTTCCACGCCGCGGGGGGATCGGCTCGACGAGCTGTTGCCGGGACTGGACGCGATGATCTCGGTTGACCTGTGGCTCAACGAAACCACCCGGCACGCCGATGTCATCCTTCCCGGCCTCTCACCGCTGGAACAACCGCATCACGACGATCTGATTCTGGCGTTCGCGATCAACAGCATCGCCAACTATTCCGCGCCGGTGTTCGCCCCCGAGGACCCCGACCGTCCGGAGGAGTGGGAGATCTTGGTCCGGCTCACCGGTTTGTGCGCGGGCACGCCGGCCGAGGATGTCGACGTCGCCGCGATCGATGACGGCTTCTTCGACTACCTGTGCTTCACCCAGGGTCTCGACGGCACGGAGGTTCGCGGCCACTACACGGATGGCGGGCCGGAACGCATCCTGGATCTGACGATGCGCACCGGACCGTTCGGTGACCGCTACGGCGAGAACGCCGACGGGCTGACGCTGGCGAAACTGAAGCAACAGCCCAACGGGATCAACTTCGGGCCGATGGTGTCCCAGGTGCCCGAGATTCTCAACACAGGAGACAAGAAGATCCGGCTGGCCCCGCAGTACCTGCTCGACGACATCCCGCGGCTGGACCGCCGCCTGGAGCGCGAACCCGGCGGGCTGGTGCTGGTGAGCCGTCGCCACCTGAGGTCGAATAATTCATGGCTGCACAATGTTTCGGCGCTGATGAAAGGGCGCGACCGCTGCACGCTGCTCATGCATCCCGACGATGCCGCCAGCCGTGGCGTCGTCGGCGGCGATACGGTGTTCGTCGAGTCGTCAGCCGGGCGCATCGAGGTGCCGGTCGAGGTAACCGATGCCATCAAACCCGGGGTGGTCTCGATGCCCCACGGCTGGGGGCATGGGAAGCCGGGCACCCGGATGGCGGTGGCCAATGGCTCACCGGGTGTCAACACCAACATCCTGTCCCCGCCGACGTTCCTTGACGAACCGTCGGGAAACGGTGCCCTCAACGGGATCCCGGTGACCGTCGCCTCCGCCGCCGTCGGCTAGCACCGGTCAGTCCCGAGCGAAGGTCTCGTTCGGCCTCTTCGGCCGCCGCCAAGTCCGTAAACTCCGGCGAATGAGCGATATCGACGTGGAATCCATCCGGACCGCCGGAGCTGCCATCGGCGAGGCCATCAGCGTGTTCATGCTCAACCCGGACACGTTCGAGAAGAGCCTGGCCGCGGGCTATCCCGACCCGTTCGCCGCGTACTTCGCCGGTCGTGGCGGTGTGCTCGGTGATGCCACGGGCACCACGGTGACCGCGGTGTTCGCCGTTTTCGAGCCGAATCTTGCACGGTCGTGTTGGGAGAATGGCGTCGCCGTGCACGACGCGTCGCAGAGCTGCCGGCTGTATTGGGATCAGATTGCCGACTTCGGTAGGACCTACCTGACCGGCGCCGAGGGGCTGGACCGCGTCGCGGCGCTGGGCGAGAAGGTCATCGCCGACGCGCCTGAACCCGGGCTGCCGCTTTACGCGGGCTGGCGCGCGATGCCGTTGGCCGACGACGCCCCGGCACGGGCCCTGCAGGTGATGATGGTGCTGCGCGAACTGCGCGCCGCCGTGCACTTCAATGCCCTCACCATCTCGGGTCTGAGCCCCGTCGAAGCACACATTCTCAATCACGGGACGGACTATGCCGCGTTCATGGGGTGGCAGCCGCCGTTCGTCGATGCGGCGGGCAAGAAAGACCTCTACGACGAGGTCGAGGACGTCACCAACCGGCGGATGGCCCAGATCTACCAATCCGCGCTGACCGCGGACGAGGCAGATGAACTGGCGCGGCTCAGTGTCGCCGCCCTGGCCGCGTTGAAGGCCAGCGCCCCCGCTCCCGTGAGTGCCTGAGCGGCACCGGTTTGCTGATTCGGATCGAGCATCGGCGCAGTCGACCTTTAAGATGCCTCAATGCCGTTAGCTGACGGCCAGATCGTCGCGGGCTACACCATCCTGCGGACGCTGGGGGCGGGTGGTATGGGCGAGGTGTACCTCGTCCAGCACCCCAGGCTGCCACGGCATGACGCGCTCAAGGTGCTCGGTTCCGCGGTCAGTTCCGACGACGAGTACCGCAAGCGGTTCAACCTCGAGGCCGACATGGTGGCCACACTTTCGAATTCGCACATTGTGACGATCTACGACCGCGGCGAGGTCGACGACAAGCTCTGGATCGCGATGGAATTCATCGACGGCACGGACGCGTCTCGTCTGCTCGCGGACCGCTACCCCTACGGGATGCCGCCCGATGAGGTCGTCCGGATCATCACCGGGGTCGCCGAGGCGCTGGACTACGCTCATGGCCGCGGCCTGCTCCACCGCGACGTCAAGCCCGCCAATATCCTGTTGGGCCTTCCCGGCACCGGTGACGAGCGAGTCATGCTCGCCGACTTCGGAATCGCGCGGTGGATGGGGCAGTCGAGCGATCTGACCGGGACCAACATGACCGTCGGAACCGTCGCCTATGCCGCGCCCGAGCAGCTCAAAGGCGAGCAGATCGACGGTCATGCCGACCAATACGCACTGGCCGCGACGGCCTACCACCTGCTGACCGGAATGCCGCCGTTCCAGCACACCAATCCGGCGATCGTGATCAGCCAGCACCTGAGCTCCGACCCGCCGGCGATTGGTGCAAAGCGGCCCGAATTAGCCTGTTTGAGCCCGGTTTTCGCGAAGGCACTGGCCAAGGACGCCAGCAAGCGTTACACCCGGTGCATCGATTTCGCGCGGGCGTTGCGGCAGGGTATCGGCACAGCGGAAGAGCAGACCGGCGCCACCGACGTGACGAGCGCCGCGCGGGCGTCCGCTGCGGCCGCGAAGGCCGGTGTGGGCCGTCACGCCAAGCCGGAGTCGGGTTCGCCGTCACGCCGCCGGCTGCTGATCCCGGCGATCCTGGGTGCGGTGGTGATCATCGCCGGCGCGGCGGCGGGTATTTCGTTGCTGGTCGGACATCGGAACGCAGCGACCGCGCAGTCCCGCACGGCGTCGCCGCCGCCCGCTGTATCGAGTCGGATGGATCTGCCGGTCGTGGTGATCGGCGCGAACTGCGCTGTGTTGGGCGCGGCCGCGGTCAGCGAGAAAGGTGCACCGGCCTACTGTGCACACGCGACTCCGGGCGCCGGTCCGATCGTGTGGTCGTTGCAATCGGAGAAGCTGACGACCGGCAGGACGCGCTAGCGCCGATCGGCCGGCGGCTTTCGACAACTGCCGTGCCGCCGGCCGACCGCGTAATCGTTACAGCGGGATCCATTGCCCCAGGAACCAGAAGCCCCAGCCCAGCCCATTGCCGGCCGGCATGGGCTGGACCCACTGCCCGTTCCAGTTGAAGGGCTGGTGATCTCGGCGGCCCTGGTTGACGTCGCGGTGCTGCCAGTCCACCGGCCCGTCGTTCCGGTTGTCGTGCCCGTTGTTCCACCCGTTATCGGGGCCCTGGCAGGTCTGCGGCCCGGGACCGCCACATTGGCCGGGGTCGGCACTCGCCGTTCCGATACCGAGCCCGAACAGCCCGGCGGCGCCGACGCCGACCGCCGCGGTCGAGGCGTACACCAGTCGCTTGAGGTTCATCGTCATCTCCGTGTTTCGTTTCTCGCAAGCTCTTACGGTGACAACGTTATGGAGTCTCAATTTGTGCGAACTGTGACAAGAGTGGGTCCCCGCTGGGCGTGTAGTAACGGATCGAAAACCGTTTGATATCAGGGAATTTGCTCGATCAGCGGATTGTTGGCGTACGGCGTTGCGCGCGCCAATGGTTGGACATGCTAGGTACGTTCATTCGGCAGCGATTCGCCGCGGAAGAAGGCCGGAGCCTTGACATTCCACAAAATCATCAGCACAACGCCGAATGCCAGGCTGAGCACGCCGACGACGAATGCGGTGCCGACACCCAGGAGGGACCCTCCTGAGCCGGTACTCGGGTCCGCCATCAGGTACGCCTCGACGACGCCGACCGGGATGAGGATCAGCGCGCCGATGCCGGGCAGGATCACCTGCCCCATCGCGGTTCGCCATGATCGAAAAGCGGTGCGCCAGAAGTACACCACCGAGGAGATCGCCACCACCGAGTAGTACGTCATGATCGCGATTCCCACGCTGTAGACCGAATCCGACACGACGCTGTCGCTGATCACATCCAGCACGCAATAGATCGCCAGACTGGTCAGGCCGATCACCCAGGTCGCGAACTTGGGCGTCGAACTCACAGCGCTCACCGAGGCGAACCGGTCCGGCAGCGCCTTATAGGTTGCCATCGACAACAGCCCGCGAGCCGTCGGCATCACGGTGGACATTGTCGCCGAGAACGCGGACAAGCCGACCACCAGCGCCGCCAACAACGCACCTCGTTCACCGATTGACTGGGTAGCCAACGTGGTGAACACGTCGTCGACGTTGCCCTCGTGGGTCAGACTCGTCGCACTGTTCGGATCGATGCCCGCGAATGCGAGTGCGGCCACGCTGAATATGACGTAGGTGGCAACCGTGATCAGGATCGCGGTGACGCCACTGCGTCCGGCGTCCGCCGAGGTTCCGGAGGTTTCCTCGGACATGGCCAGTGAGGCGTCGAAACCCCAGAAGATAAAGATGGCCACGAGAAATCCGCCGAGCAGGCTGCTGAAGTCGTGGATTGCGAACGGGTTGAACCACTCCCACGAGAATGACGCTGCATCCGGGCTCTGGTGGCCGCTGAAGACGGCGAGTCCCATGATGACCGCGAACAGCAGCAGCCCGCCGTATTGGACGATCGTCAGGATCAACGTGGTGCGAGACGATTCCTCCGCGCCGCGGGCAACGAGCCACGTGGTCAGCAGGATGAAGATCGTGGCCACGATGATGTCGAACCACTTCGGCGAGGAGTCCATGTCCAGCAGCACGGCGGCCGCATTGGTCAGGATTCCGGCGGCGCCGACACCGGCCAGGATGGAGGACAGCACCAGAGCGAAACCGCCCATCCAGCCGATGTGTGGCGCAATCGCTTTGGATCCCCAGGTGAATACGGTGCCGGCATCCGGGGCGGCGTCGGTGAGGTGCTTGTACGCCAAAGCCACGAAGTACATCGGGATGACTGCAAGGATGAAGACGATCGGCAGTTGATAACCCGATTCCTCCGCGCCGTGCCCGAGCGCACCGGTCAGCGAATACGCCGGGGCGGTGGCCGCCAAACCGATTGCCACCGCACCGACGAGGGAGACCGAGCCCTTCTTCAGACCCTTGGATCGCAGGCCATGCATCAACGGGTCGACGGTTGCTGAGTCTTGCGCCATGTGCGGGATTGTGTCACCGCAACCGTCAATTGGCCGCGCTACGGAAAAAGCCGACTCAGTGCCGTGCGGCTCGATTCGACGTCACAGCGTGCGCGCGGCCGCTCCCGGCTCGCGGCGCGCTGGAACTCTGTTGTGCCGCTGAGGTTTTTGCTGGAGCTACCGGCTTGGCGGTGTGACGGTTGGATTGCGTGCCCGACTTGGTCGAGCGGTGCGGTGTGGTGACCGTCTTACTGCTGATAGCGGGGCGAGCCGATGCTGCAGACGGCGCACGCACCGGGCTCGACACCGCATTCTGGATGGCGTTGAAAGTCCCGACGACCACGCCGATCGGAATTCCGACGAGTGCGCCGATGACGGCGGCGATCGGCACGATCGGAAGAAGCGCTGGACCGATCAAGGGGATCTGCGAAACAAGGCTGCCTGCCAGAAGTCCACCGAATATGAATCCGGCAAAAATTCCGGCGCCGATCCACGCCGTGATCGCTTGAGGAATCGCATACACCGAATCGGCGAGGTCGTTCGCAACTACACCAGCCCCAGCTGTCTTGGTCGAGGCGGTTTTGAGGGCCGCTGGAAGTACAACGAGTTGAACAGCTTCGATGGAAATCCGAGGCGATGGTCCGACTGCCTTCGGTTGCGGTGGGCTGGCCGTAGTGGTGACCAGCATGATTGTGACTGCAGCGGTCGCCGCCACCGTGGCGACCGCAGGTCGACTCCTGCGGATGTGGTTCATCACTCCACGCTGAACCAACCGCGGCAAGGCGATGTCAGTAGTGCACTACTCCATTACGCCTTGATCCGGATCCGACCCGGCTTCCACAAACCGCTGCGCGTTGCTGTGCCCAGGTCGATCTGAGCGGGCTCGGCCGGCACGATCGTCTCGAACTGCCGTAGCGAACCCCAGTCGCGGCCCCAATCGTGCGACAGATATGTCGACATGACATGAGCGCGCAGCAAGAGGTCGGTGATCCCCAGCAGGCCGCCGTTGCGGCCATCCTCCCAGGTGTCGGTGTCCTGCTTCTTGGCGGTGTAGTCCGGAGTGATGCGGAACTTCGGCACTTCGGTGACGCCGTTGGCGTGCAGCATCGGCTGCTGACACGGGAACGCCAGACCCACCGCCCAGTCCATCAACACCGGCTGCGTGGAGCCGACGAACTCCTGCACGGACCGCAGTTCGGGTACCCGCGGCGGGGTCACGGCCAGCCAGTCGCCCTGCGACAGCGAGCGATCCTGGGCCACGATCCGCACGGTAGTGGCATCGGCTGGTATGTCCGATCGTGGGAAGCGCAGGTTGCGCCACGACGGCGCCGGGCCGAGATCGTAGGGGCTGACCCGTCCGGCGGGCACTGGAGCACCATTGGGCCCGGGCTTGCCGTACTCGAGTGCGACTGTCTGGCCGTCGGTGAAACCGTTGAGCACGCTGATTCCGGCGATGGTGCCTGCGGCAGTGACGACGACGAGCGGGTGACCGCTGTCGTTGGGCGGCAACTCGTACCACGCCGAGTTCAGGGTGGCATCCTGCTGCGGACCCACGAGATAGCTGCCGGCCATCGGCACCCGCGCCGGGTCGAGGCCGTACGGTAGCGGCACGGTCGAGCCGTTGACTCCCGGCTTGCCCAGCTTGATCGGCTGATCCCAGTCGTAGTCCGTGCCCGATTGCGGATTCGTCATCCGAATCGATTCGGCAACAATGTGTTCCGGCACCCCGCTGGGTGTGAAGCCGACCGCGTTGGCGCCGCCCAGCGGCCCCAGCGGCCCGTAATCACCGGGCAACGGGGTGAGGAATCCGGCGTTGGCATCGGGTTCGACCAAGACGTCGTCCGCCAGCCCGCAGCCACCGGAGAACGATCGCAGGTTGGCCCACGCGTTGGAGTAGGTCGGGTACTGGCGCACCACGCCCGCGGCCATCGAGGCGACGAACACCAGGACCATGAAGCCGGCGGCCACCGGGATCGGGGCGACGGTCACGGCACGCGCGAACCGGCCCTCACCGTGGTCGCGGGTATTGAAGTGCAGCCAGGTGGCATAGATCGCCGACACCGCGAACAGCGCGAAAAAGATTGTGCTGACCGTGATCCCGGCGATCTTCGGCATCGCATTGTTGAACGGCACGCCGTAGCTCGACACATACCACCAGCCGTTCGTGGTGGCGAAACAGAGTGCGAGTAGGAAGAACACGGCGGATACGACGGTCATCCGGTTGCGCGACCATCGCAGCACCGCCGGTGAGGCCAGTACGGTGGCCAGCGCCGCCATGGCCGCACCCACCGCGGCGAACAGGCCGAAGTGGTGAACCCACTTGGTGGGGGTGAACATCAGGAAGAACATCGTCGCGAAGATGACGCCCATCAGTCGCCACACCGGTCCACGGGCCACCCCCGGAACGCGCTTGCGGCGCAACATGATGAACATCGATACGAACAGCGACAGCGCGGTCATCAAGAAGCCGAACCGCCGCGACAGTGAGCCGTCCACGGTCGGCAGGATCAGGTAGTAGTAGCGCAGGTTCTCGGTGTACCAGGCCTGGCTGGGTCCGATGTCGGTGCGAATTCTGGTCGCTTCCAACACCGTTGCCAAGGTCTGATCGGCGAAGACCACCGTCAAGATGATGGTGCCCGCGGCCAGCAGCGGCAGCACCAGCGGCCAGGTGCCCACAATGGCGCGGCGGCGCACCACGATCCGCAGGATCGGACGGCCACCGGCGATCAGCGCGGCGACCGCGATCAACCCGGTGGGCTGGATACCGAGTGTGAACGCCGCGCTGACGATGGCCAGCGCGGCTGGGGTCAGCCGGCCGGAGATCACCGCGCGCTCGATGAGCACGTAGGTGATCAGCGCGCCGGTGGCGATCTGGCCTTCAGGACGCAGGCCGTTGTTGAACGGCATCCACGCCGCCATCAGCACCAGGCCCGCGGCCCACAGGGCGGGCCGGCTGGCGATCACGGCCGGACCCAGCCGGGGCAGCACCTCGCGGGACAGCAGCAGCCAACAGACCAGCGCACAGATCAAGTCCGGCAACCGCATCCAGATGCTGGCGTCGCTGACGTGTGTCATCAGCGCGAACACGTTGTATAACCAGCCGAACGGGTCTTCGGGGCTGCCGAACCAGCGGAAGTAATTCGACATGTAGCCGGCGTGGTCGGCCACGCGGGCCATCTGCAGGATGTAGCCGTCGTCAGAAGAGTTGGCGCCGATCACATGCCAGATGAGGAAGCCCGCCACCACGGTGACGTCGACGGCGGTGAACGTGCGCCAGCGCTGCGGAATCCACGCGTGCATGCGGCGTCCGTCGAGGCGGTCCAGCCGCCACAGGGCCAGCAGCGCGATCACGGTGGCGGCCATCGCCAGCAGCATCGCGGCCAGTTTCACAATTGTTGGCGTGGTGGAGAACCGGGTGTCGATCGTCGCCGACACACTCAACCCCGGCGGCGCTGGACCGATCAGGTCGGTGAACACCCCGACGATCGCAGGCCGCAGGTTGGGATCGGCGAACCCGCTGCGCAGGTCCTTGCCGGTGGTCGGATCATTGAGCCCGACAAAAGTGGCGAACGTCCCCTCGGTGGTCGAGCTGATCTCGATGCGCTGGCATTCAGCGGAGGTCACCCTGGCGCGCGGCACGCTGGCGACCACCACGTTGCGGTCGGTGATGTCGACGCGCTGGGCGTTCACATTGACGAACAGCGAATTGAGCGCTGCCTCTTTGCCTTTCTGCGGGGCGAGGCCCAGCACCAGTCCGCCGGCGGGCGGCATGGACCGGATCACCTCGCACGGCACCGTGGCGGTCAGCGACACCGGCGCCTGGGAGATCAGGGGGGCGGTGACGCTGTTCAGCTGACCCGACTGGGGCCAGTTGAGCGTCGCGGTGGTCTGTTCCACCGGGAGCAGCGGCGTCAGTACCGACAGCACGAAGCCGACCAGGCCGGCGATCGTGGCCACCCAACGCGCGATATTGATGTCCCGGGTCATGGCCCCCCTCATGGCAAGGCCCTGATCGGTCCGCTACGGCTCCAACCGAATACGGTCTTGGCGCCCTGGTCGACGACGGCGTTGGGCGCCTGTGACGACGGCACCAGCCGGATGTAGCGCTCGATGGCGCCCCAGTCGCGGTACCAGTCGTCGCGCAGGTACGTCGGTACGGTCGCGGTGGTCAGCAATCCCTGGATGAACAGGAACGGCCCACCGGCGCGGGCAGATTGCCACATGTTGCTCGACACCACCACCTGCTTGAGGTTGGGCAGAATCCGGTACTCCGGCACTTCGGCGACGCCGAGGTGTTCGGAGAACGGGCGCTGGCACGGGAAGTTCGCGGCGGTGGCGATGTCCATCATCACGGGGGTCTGCGAGCCCAGGAACTGCTGCGCGGTCTGCAGCACCGGCACCCGCGGCGGGGTGAAGCCGAACCACTGGTCGGTGCTCAGGTTCGGGTCGTCGGCGACTATACGCGCGACGTTGGCCTCCGGCGGCGCCCATGACAGCGGGAAACGCAAGTTGCGCCAAGCCTTTTGGGCGATCACGTCGATGGGCTGCACCGAGTTCAGCGCCTGGAAGCTGCCGTCCGGACGTTGAACACCCCACTGGAGCTTCAGCGACTGCCCATAGTTGAACTGACCCTCTTCGTCGTAGAACCAGATCGCGCCGGCAGCCGCGACGGTCACCAGCGGCCGGTCCGGGGTGCGCGCGGGCAGCTGGTACCACGCTGAAGTCGCTTTGGCGGCAACGGTGTTCTCGCCTGCGCTGCCCATCACGGGGGTGGTCTTGGGGTCCAGGCCGAACGGCAGGAACACCCGCGAGCCGTTGACGCCGACGGGTCCGTAGCCGCCGCCGGTGCCGGCCGCGAAGGCGATACCGGCGTTGGGCTTGTTGGGCGAGCCGTCGGAGTTGACGGTGCCCGGGTTGGCCACGAACGGTTCGGCAGGCTCGAGGGTGTCGCTGACGCCGTTGGGAGTGAAGCCGACCGGATTGTCCCCACCGAGTGGGCCGTACTGACCCCACTTCTGGCCCGGAATCGGTTGCAGCATCCCGGCATTCGGGTCTGCCTCGACGAGGACGTCGTCGGCCATCGCGCAGCTCGCATCGGACAGACCGGACTTCAGCGCGGACAGGTTGGCCGCCGCAGTGGTATACGCGGGATAGCGCTGCGCGAAGGCTTTGGTCATCGAGCCGACTTCAAGCAGCACCATGATGATCGCGACCACCAGCAGCGGGGTCGATGCCAAAGCCCGGTTGCGGCCGGTGTTCTTGACCTGGGTGTGCCCGGCGTAGTCCATCCTGAAGTGCAGCCACCCGGCGAGCAGGCCGGTGACGATCGCCAGCCCGAGGAACATCGTCGTCACGGGCTGGTGGGCGATCACCGGTTGGCGGTCGAACCACGGCACTCCGTAACTGCCGACGTAGAACCAGCCGTTGGTGCCCGAGGTCGCCCACGCCAGCACGAACAGCAGGGCGGTGACGTACAGCGCAAGATTGCGTCGGTTGTGCAGGCCGACCCGCGCGAACGCGAACGCGGTGACCGCGCCCAGCGCCCCGGCCAGCCCGGCGAACGCACCGAACTGCACAGCCCACTTGGTCGGGGTGAAGTGCAGTAGCAGAAGGCCGATTGCGGTGCTGCCGAGCAGCCGCCAGACCGGCCCGCTGGCCACCCCGGGGACGCTGCCGCGGCGCAGCAGAACCGCCAGCATGCCGAACAGGCACAGCATCATCACGAGAACCGCGAAGCGGCGGGTCAGCGAGCTTTCCACATTGTCTTCGACGGTCAGGAAGTAGTAGCGCAGGAAGTCTTGGTACCAAGCGATCGTGGGGCCAACGACGTACTTGATGCGGGCGGACTCGGCGACGGCGGCCAGTGTTTGGTCGCGGAAGACGACGACGAAGATCACCGACAGCGAGGCGGCCAGCGGGGCCAGCGGCGCAAGCAGGCCGTCGGTGCCACGCCGGGCCTTGATCACGCGCGCCACGGCGCGGGCGCCGACCAGCAGCGGCGCGAGCGCGATCAGGCCTTGCGGGGCGGTCGTCACGCTGAACACCGCGACGACGATCGCAATCGCAGCGGGGACCAGCCGTCGGGTGGCGATGGCGTTCTCCACCAGAATCCAGGTTGCCAGTGCGCCGAACGCGATCAGCGGTTCGGGCCGCAGCCCGTTGTTGAACGGCAACCATGCCGCCAGGAACACCGCACCCGCGGTCCACACCGTGACCCGGTTGAGCGACAGCCTCCTGCCGAGCCGGGGCAGCACGCAACGGCTCAGGATCAACCAGGTGCAGATACCGGCGACAGTGGCGGGCAGTCGCATCCACACGCCGGCGGTGCTGATCGCGGCGAGGTGGGCGAGCACCGACTGGTACCAGTCGAACGGCGCTTCGGTTGCGCCGAAAAAACGGAAGTAGTTGGCGGTGTAGCCGGCCGCACCGGACACCCGCGCGATCGTGAGGTTGTAGCCGTCGTCGGTCGAGATCGCGCCGATGACATGCCAGAGCAGAAGACCACCGATCACGCCGATATCGGCCAGCCAGGTGGCGACGCGCGTCTTGAAGAACCGCCGCCACGCCCCGCCGACCCGCCGTCCTACCCGCCGGTCCAATATCCCGAGCGCGATGACCGACGCCACGACGCACGCGATACCGAGCACCATCACCGCGATCTTCAGCATGCCGGGGCTGGTGATGAACCGGGTGTCGATGTCGATGCGCGCACTCAAGCCCGGTTGCGACGCCACCTTGAGATCGGTGAAGATGCCGTCGATCGAGGGCTTCTTCTCCGGGGCCAGCGTGCCCGTGGCGCCGGGGATGCCGACGAAATCAGCGCCGACCCCACCGGGTCCGGCCCAGATGCGCAGATCGCTGCACCCGCCCGCCGCGATGGCCGGGCGTGGCGCCACGGCGGCGACGGTGTCGCGGAACGCGACCACGACTGTGGCGGAGTTTGCCCGGACGAACAGCCCGTTGCGGCTGGAGTCGATACCCCCGGGAGGGATCGTCGAGAAGACCAGTCCGCCCTCAGGCGGCAACGTCGCGATGACCTGGCACGGGATCGATACCTCGAGCGACTGCGGCGCACCGGACACCAGCGGTGCGGTGATGTCGCTGACCATGCCGTCTGGGCCGGGCGCTTGCGGCCACTGAATGGTGGCGGTGGTCTGGGTGACCGGCAGCAACGGCACGACACCGCACAGCAGCACACCGAGGATGCCGGCTACGACGGCGACCAGCCGAGCGATCCGGGTGGAGTCGGCTCTGTCGCTTGGCACGAGGGTCGATGTTAGGCGACGAAGTTATGCCGCTTGGGAAGGCCTGCGGGCGGCGACGCGAATCGAGAGGCGAATGTTAGGTCGGTCGCAGCGGAGCCGGGCTCCATAGTCCGCTGCGGGTGGCAGTGCCGAGATCCAGGCGCGCCGGCTGGGCGTCGGGATAGAAGGGGTTGAGCCGCTGCAGCGCACCCCAGTCGCGGAACCAGTCGTTGCGCAGATAGCTCGGCACGGTGACTGCGCGGAAGAGCAGCTCGCTGATCCCGAGTGGTCCGCCGCCGATGTTGTCCATCACGGGCGAGTTGGCTTCCGCGCCGAACCGGTCGGGCAGGATCCGCCACTTCGGCGGCTCGATGACGCCGTATTGGTGGGCGAACGGTCGTTGGCACGGGAAGGCAAGGCCGACAAGCCAATCGAGCAGCACCGGATCCTGCGAGCCGACCACGTCCTGCAGGGTGCGCAATTTCGGGATACGCGGCGGGGTCAACGCGATCCAGTGCTGGGGAGACAGGTCGTCGTCGGTTGCGACCAGGCGGACCTGGGTCGCGTCGTGCGGGATCGCGGCCAGCGGGGCGCGCAGGTTGCGCCATGCCGGCGCGGCGCCGACGTCACCGAACAGCACCGAGCCGCCCGACTTGCCCTCGGCGGCCTGCTGGTCGGTCGCCCATTGCACCTGGACCTCGTCCGGGTCGAAACGGCCGGCCGCCGCTACGACGAGCAGCGGGGAGGCGGCCCAGTCGGCAGGCAGCCGGTACCAGGCTGAGCGCAACACCGCCGGCTGCTGCACGCCGGGCCGCCAACTACCCATCACCGGAGTACGGGCCGGATCGAGACCGTAGGGCAGCCGGGCACGGGATCCGTTGACCCCGGCGGCCACGGTGGTGCCGCCTTCGGTTCCGGCCTCGCTGCTCGTGACCATGCCGTCACTGTCGACGAAGCTGCCGCCGCCGGGTGGCTCCATCACCGGGTCGGCGGAGACGTCAGCGGGGATTCCGTCGGGCGTGAAGCCCTCGGCTGTCGTCGCAGCCAGCGCGTCACTCACCGACACGCCGGCGATCGGGGTCAGCGTCCCGGCGTTCGGGTCCTCCTCGACCAGGACGTCGCCGGCCAGGCCGCACGTCTTACCGGTCACCGCTTGAAGATTCGACCGGCCGACCGAGTACGCCGGCCACTGTTCGGTCATGCCCAGCGTCAGCGACGCCACCTCGAAGACCACCAGCAGCCACGCCATCGTCGCCAGCGGCGAGCCCACGAATCGCGACCACCAGCGGGTACGCCCGGAGCCGCCGGTGTCACGGCCGGAGAAGTGGAACCAGGTGGCCACCAGCAGGGCGAGGACCGTCAGGCCGAGCAGCATCGTGGTGAAACCGAAGTGCCACTCCGGGAACTGGTTCGACCACGGCACACCGAAGTTCGAGACGTACCAGAAACCGTTGACACTGGCGAACGACAAGGCGGTGATGAACAGGACGAGGGCGCCGAAGATCGCCCGGTTTCTTCGAGAGCGCAGTACGTGGGCGGTGACCGCGACCGCGGCCAGTGCACCGAGCGAACCGGCCAGCCCGGCGAACACCCCGAAATGGTGGGTCCACTTCGTCGGGGTGAACATCATCGCCAGGAACGAGATGATCGTGATTCCGATGATGCGCCGGCTGGGGCCGGCGGCCGTTCCCGGGATGTGGCCGCGACGCAGGATCATCGCCACCGACACCGCCAGCGCGACGAGCAGAGCCAACACCGCGAAGCGTCGCGACACCGACCCGTCGGGGCTGGCCATGAACAACCGCTCGTAGCGGATGTGCTCGTCGAACCAGCTCAGGCTGGGACCGACGGCCGACTTGAGCATGTTGGCGTCAATCTCGCCGACCAGGGTCTGGTCGCGGAAGATCAGGATGATCGTGACCGTCGCCGCGGCCAGGATCGGAGCGAGTAGCGCCGGCAGGCCGAACTGCCGAGACCGTCGGTGCAGGATCGTCCGCAGCGGGCCTATCGCCACCAGCAGTGCGCCGATGGACGCGATCCCGGTCGGGCCCGAGAACAAGGTCAGGGCGCCGATGATGCAGGCGAACGCGACGGGCAGCAACCGACTGGTGGCCACCCCGCGTTCCACCGAGCACCACGTCAGCAGGATGCCCAGCGCGATGATTGGTTCCGGCCGAAGCCCGTTGTTCAGTGGCAGCCAGAAGGCCAGGAACATGCCCGCGGCGGTCCAGACGGCGGCACGGCTGGTCTTGACGGTGTGGCCGAGCCGGGGAATCACCTCACGGCTGATCAGCCACCAGCACACCAGGGCCATGCCCAGAGTGGGCAGCCGCATCCAGGCGCTGGTGGTGGAGACGTGCGCCCATAGCGCCAGCAGGTCGTAGTACCAGCCGAACGGTGCCTCCGGGGTGCCGAACCAGCGGTAGTAATTGGCCATGTAGCCGGCGTGCTCGGACACCCGGGCCATGGTCAGGATGTAGCCGTCGTCGGAGGTATTGGCACCGACGAAGTGCCACCAGACCAGGACGGCGAGCACCAGCCCGTCCAGCGGGCTGACCGACCACCAGCGCGCCGGCAGGAAGCGTCGCTGCCGCACACCGTCGGCCCGATCCATGACGTGCAGGGCGATCAAGGCGACGAGCGTCAGCACGACGCCGAGCACCATCGCCGCCAGCTTCAGCACCGTTGGGGCACTGCTGTAGCGGGTGTCGATGGTGGCGCGCAGACTCAGCCCATCGGGCGCGGGTCCGGACAGATCGGTGAAAACGCCGACGATCTGGGGCCGGAAGTCATAACCGCTGCGTGCGCCCGCCAGCGGCTTGCCAGGGGTGTTGCTGTCGGCGCCCTGGGTCAGGCCGACGAATTCGGCGCTCACCCGGTCCGCGTGAGCGGTGAACGTCAGCTTCTGACACGCCGGGCTGAGCACCTGGCGCATCGGCGCGACGAGGACAGGGGTGTTGCGGACCACGACCACGAGGTCGTCGTTGGCGCGCTGAATGAGCAGCCCGCGATCGACAGCTTTTGGCGCCTGCTTCGGGACGGTGGACAGCAGCACGGTCTTGTCGGGACTGTTCAGTGCAGCGGCGGCACGGCACGGCACGTCGATGGTCAAGTCGGTAGCCACGTAGCTGATCAGCGGGGCGGTGACACTATTGACCACGCCGTTCTGCGGCCAGTTCAGCTCAGCGGTGGTTTGCTTGACGGGCAGTAGCGGCGTCAGGATCGCCAGCGCGGCGCCCAGCAGGCCTGCGATGACGGCGATAAGACGGGCGTTCCGGTAATTCGCCCGCGTCTGGTCCACGGAGCTAGATGTTAGATGGCGGGCCGGGGCGACCATCGCTACGGATTCCGGATGGCGACTACGAACGGCCCGATGGTCTTGACGGTGAAGTGCGGTCCGCTGAACAGGTTGGCGTCGAAGTCCACGGCGTAGCGGCGAACATTCGGCTGGTTGGGGTAGACGTCCTGGGCCAGCCGCAGGGTGTAGGTGTCATTGGCGCCCCGGCGCATGAGGAACACCGTCGGCGGCTGCCACGGCAGGGTGTCGAGCGCGTGAACCAGCTGGTTGGCGTTCTTCAGGTCGGCCCAGGATTCGATGGCGGCGGCCCGCTTGTCGAACTCGGCGAGCGGGTTGGCGTAGTGCGACGTCAGGCCCTGGAACCCGTAGTACGGGTAGTAGGAGAGGAAGCTGTAGTCGGCGGTCAGCACAACGGTGTCCTGGCGGGGCCGGCCGGTGATCTTTCCGATGGCGGCGTCGACCTCGGCGTAGTACTTCTCGGCTCCGGGAGGCCGGCGGTCGCCGCGCTGGCCGTACCCGTCGGTGTCGGTGTAGGCGACGGTCAGGTCCGGGCGTAGCACGTCGGGGATGTCCTGGCTGAAGCCGATGGCCCCGATCAGCCCGATGGCCGCCCCGACTCCGATGACCTTGCGGTTGGTGCGGGCCGCGATCGCCAGTGTGACTTCGATGAAGCCGAACACCCCGGCCGCCGAGAGCAGGACGGTGAGGGTGGGCAGCAATCGGAACGACAGCAGGGTGGTGCCGAGCAGAGTGGTCAGCATCGACAGGATCGACCAGGCGTAGACGGACAGCACCCCGATGCCGAGCGCGGCCACCCGGGTCGACGAGCGCGCCCGCCACACCAGCCAGAGCGTGCCGAGCATGCACAACGCGCCGAGAAGCGAGAACTGCAACATCGGGAAGGTCAGCACCGCGCCGTCGTCGGGCAGGTAATGCTGGGCGCTGCCGGTGTCACTGAGCGGGTGCCGGGCGGCGTGTAGCAGGAACGGCAGCCAGGTGATGGCGGCGATCGCCATCGCAATGACGCCGGCGACGCAGAGCCGCAGCAGCGGTGCCACGCTGCGCCGCGTGATCGCCACGATGAGGCCCATCACCACCACCGTGAAGGCGGTGTAGCCGACGAGCAGTGTGTAGAAGGTGGCCGAGACACCGAGGAACAGCCCGACGCCGACGACGGCGGCCCAGCCGCCGTTGCGTTCCGAGCCGCGCAGTCCCGACCACGCGAGCACCAGGACCGGCGGGATGAGGACGGTGATGATCGCGGCGTAGGGCTCCGGTGAGCTGTAGGCCAGTGTCACCGCAGTGGTGGCGATGGTGACGATCAGTGCGTACTCGAAGCGGATCAGGGCTGACCACAACGTCATTGCGAGCACGACGCCGATCGCGATCGAGACGATGGCCCACGGCTTCAGCATCTCCCAGGCCGGTGTGCCGGTCAGCGCCGCAACCCGGCCGCCGAGCCAGAACCAGCCTGCGGGATAGAACGGCGGCAGACCGATGTAGGTCATGTCGTGCAGTGCCGGGCTCTGGGTGAGCCGGGTCAGATACTCGGTGCGGAACTGCTGGTCGACGGAGATGCCGAACAGATAAAGCCGAGTCGCGCCGAGCGGCATCCCGAGGGTGACGACCGTGAACGCCGACAGGAACACTGCGGCGGCGATCCGCGCGACCCACTTTCGTCCCAGCCGCCAGACGAATCCGGTGCCCAGTAACAGGACCAGGCAGCCGACCTGACCGACGGTGGTCAGTGCATGTAGTTGATTCGACGACGGGAAGGCCGGCCATTGGACGCGCGAGATCGCGATCAGCGCGACGGTCGAAACCGCCACGGCTGCAACAACTGCCGCGACCATCTGGCTCAATGTGGCCAGCGCACCCCTGCGCACTTGGGCGCCGCTAGATCGGCAGCTTGCGGAAGATGGGCCGCGGGATGTGCCGGATCACGGACATCAGCACGCGGACCTGCCCGGGCGCCCACACCAGGTCCTTGCCCTTGGCGGCGGAAGTCACCGCGAGTTCGGCGACGTCTTCGGCGTTCACCGTGAAGGGCGCCTCCTTGGCGCCGGTGGCTTTCCAGTGCTCCAACGTGGTGGTGGTGCGCACCTGGCCGGGGCGGATGACGAGCACGTGAACCCCGTACTCGCGCAGTGCTTCTCCGAGACCGAGGTAGAAGCCGTCCAGGCCGGCCTTGGTGGAACCGTAGACGAAGTTGTTGCGGCGTACTCGCTCACCGGCCACCGATGACATCGCGATGATTTGGCCGAAGCCCTGGGCGCGCAGCTTCTCGCCGATCAACACGCCCACGGAAACGGCCGCGGTGTAGTTGATCTGCGCGCTAAGCACTGCCTTCGACTGGTTCTGCCAGAGCTCTTCGGCATCGCCGAGGATGCCGAACGCGACGATGGCTACGTCGACATCCACATTGGCCCAAGCCTTTTCGATGACCTCAGGGTGGCTCTTGGTGTCGAGGGCGTCGAAGTCGAGGTACTCGACCGATTTGGCGCCGGCGGCCTGCAGCTGGGCGATGGCGGCGTCACGCTTGGGTGCGTTCGGCAGATCGGCCAGAATGACCCGGGCCTTCGCGTTGCGCAGATAGCGCGCGACGATGGCCAGGCCGATCTCGGACGTTCCGCCAAGAAGCAGGATGGTCTGGGGGTTACCCGTGGCGTCGATCATGGTTGCGGGGGATGCCTTTCTACAGCAGTTCGAGTCGACGGGCCATATCGGAGGCGAAGACGCCATTGGGATCCGCCTTGCGCCGCGTGGCAATCCATTCGTCGACCCGCGGGTACATCCGGTGGAACTTCTCGGCGCTCACCCGGGAGTCCTTGGCGGTGTAGACCCGACCACCGAATTTCATGACGCGGTCGTCGAGTTCGTTGAGGAACGCGTTGACGCCGACATTGTTGGGAAAGTCCATGGCCACGTTCCAGCCGGCCATCGGGAAGCTCAGAGGCGCCGGGTTGCCCGGGCCGAAGAGCTTGAACACGTTCAGCGCCGAATAGTGGCCCTGGGTCTGGATCCATCGGATGATGTCCTTGAACTCATCCAACGCATTGGGTGGCACGAGGAATTGGTGCTGCGCGAAACCGGCTGGGCCGTAGGCGTATTGCCATCCGGTCGTGATGTCGAGCATGTGGTAGAACTGCGTCAGGTTGACGATCTTGTTCTGGTAATTCCCACTGACCCGGTAGAACGCTTCGCCGACGAGGCTCAGCGACAGCTTGTTCATGACGCTGACCGGGAACAGGTTCGGCACCGCAGGCAGTTTGGGTGCGGTGAACTGCAGCGGATCTTTCGCCAGTTTTGGCGGCAGTTGGTCCAACCTTGCGAGGCTGCCTCGGCTGACCGCCGCACGTCCAAGCTTCGGCGGCGGGTTGATCAGGTCGAACCAGGCGCTGGAGTAGGTGTAGTTGTCTTCACTGCCGTCCTGGTGGACGGCGACCGTCTCGTCCAGGTCGGCGGTGGCGATCCCGTCGGCGATGAAATATGCGGTCTCGGTCCGGGTCATCGCGATGCGCGCCCGAATCACAATGCCCGTCAAGCCATTTCCGCCCACCGTGGCCCAGAACAGCTCGCTGTCGGGTCCGTCCGGACCGAGCGTGCGCACCTCGCCGTCGGCCATCAGCAGATCCAGTGACAGCACGTGGTTGCCGAAACTGCCTGCGCTGTGGTGATTCTTGCCGTGGATGTCAGATCCGATGGCGCCACCGACCGTGACCTGCCGGGTTCCCGGCAGCACCGGAACCCACAAGCCGAACGGCAGTGCTGCCTTCATCAACTGGTCCAGGCTCACCCCGGCGTCCACGTCGGCGACCGCGGTCTCGGCGGACAAGGAGTGGATGCGGTTGAGCCGCGTCATATCGACGACGATGCCCCCGCCATTGCAGGCGTGGTCGCCATAGGACCGGCCGAGTCCGCGAGCCACGATGCCGCGTCGCAGGTACGACGGGCTGGCGGAATCGGCGTCGGCGACCTGCCGGACGGCATCGGCGATCACTGCCACGTCGGGCGTGGATAGCACCTGTGCCACGCTCGGCGCGGTCCTGCCGAATCCGGTCAGTGAACGCGGCGTCAGGGGGAGTTCGGTAGCCATATCAGTGCCACAGGTTACCCGGACCGGTTACCTCAACCGGAATATCACTGCTCGCTGGACCACGAAGTTGATGACCGTGGCAGTGCCCTGGGCGATCACGAAGGCCACCGGGACCTGCCAGGGATGACCGGCGAACTTCAGGTAGAAGAGGTAATTGATGCCGACCTGGACGGCATAGGTCACCGCGTAGAGGACGACCACAGCGATAAAGCGCGCGGTACTCGGCGCCGCCTGGAACGTCCATCGCCGGTTGATCAGGTAGGCCGTGGTGGTGCCGGCGATGAAGCTCAGCGTTTTGGCCACGTTGACCTGCATGCCCAGCTTCAGGAACAGCACATATAGGCCGAAGTCGACGATCGCCGACAGCCCACCGGTGACGATGAACCGCACGATCTGGGTCTTGAGGCCCAGCGGTGTCGACGGGGCTAATTCGGCCACGCCGGAAGCTTACTGATCGCCAGGGTCGCTTCGCTCCTGCCCACCGGCCCTTGATTTCCCCGGGTCGCTTCGCTCCTGCCCACCGGCCCTTGATTTCCCCGGGTCGCTTCGCTCCTGCCCACCGGCCCTGATTCCCCGGGTCGCTTCGCTCCTGCCCACCGGCCCTGATTCCCCGGGTCGCTTCGCTCCTGCCCACCGGGGAGTGCACCATGGTGGTGTGCAGGATCTGGCGCAGGCCTGGGCGACACTTCTGTCCCGGCATACCGACGACCCGGCGGTGGCCGAGGTGGGCCGCGCCTTGGTGGCGTCCTGGTCCGAGCCGCACCGTCGCTACCACTCCCTGGAGCACCTGCGCGACATCCTTGGCCACGTCGAGAAGCTGGCCGAATTCGCCGAGGACTCGGACGCCGTGCGACTCGCCGCCTGGTACCACGATGCGGTGTACGCAGGTCTGCCCGACGACGAGGAACGAAGCGCGCAACGCGCGGAGCAGGACCTGTCCCGACTCGGCTTGCAACCGCAGCTGGTCGACGAGGTGGCCCGGCTGATTCGGTTGACCATCACGCACGATCCCGTGCCTGGTGACCACAACGGCGAGGTCCTCTCCGACGCCGATCTGGCGGCGCTGGCCGTGCCGCGGGACCGCTACGAGCGAAACACCGCGGCGATTCGCGCCGAGTACGACCACGTGCCCAGCGAGGCCTTTCGTCGCGGACGGGTGCAGGTGTTGGTGACGCTGCTGGGCGGCCCGGGTGTGTTCCGCACTGATTACGCGCGACGCGAATGGGAAGCGTTGGCTCAGGGCAATCTGCGGGCTGAGCTGGCAATATTGACCGGCTGAAGCTGAACGCTCGGGTTGGCGCTGAAGCGGAAGCGGGTTGAAGAAATCGACGGAGGGGAAAAGAGGGGCATGTCCCAATCCGCGAACCATGACCTTGCGGTGCGTATGGCGGAACTGGCGCGTGCTGTAGCAGGTCCCAAAACGATGCAGGCGGTTCTCAGCGAAGTGACCAGCGCGGCGGTTGAGCTGATCCCCGGTATCGATACTGCCGGCATTCTCCTGGTCAGCAAGGGTGGCCGCTTCGAGTCTCTCGCGGGAACCAGCGAGATACCGCACCAGCTCGACGAGCTACAGCGGACGCTCGACGAAGGTCCATGCTTGAGCGCGGCCACGGAGGACCTGTTCGTTCAGGTTGATGACTTCCGCAACGAGAGCAGGTGGCCCGCGTACGCAGAAGAAGTGATCAAGATCGGCATGCTGAGCGGTATGTCGTTCAGGCTGTACAACGGCGATCAGACGGCCGGCGCCTTGAATCTCTTCGGCTTCCAGCCCAAAGCCTGGGACGAGGATTGCGTCACGACCGGCTCGGTGCTCGCCGCCCATGCGGCAGCCGCATTACTGGCCAGCCGGCATGCCGAGCAGATGCACTCGGCGGTGGCGACCCGCGATCGCATCGGTCAGGCCAAGGGCATCATCATGGAGCGCTTCAACGTCGACGACACCTCCGCCTTCGAGCTGATGCGACGGCTCTCTCAGGAGAACAACACCAAACTCGCCGACGTCGCGGACCGGGTCATCAACACACGCGGGGACGGCTGACCCCGCCGGAGGGCCGTTCGACCCTATGACCGTGGGTGTTTGCGGCGGGAAGATCTGTTCATGACAGTCGAACAAGATCCGATCGTGGTACTGAGCGACCAGGAGAGCTGGGATCTGCTGAAGAGCGCCGCGTTGGGGCGGCTAGTGACGCAGATCGGCGATCAGGTCGAGATTTTTCCGGTCAACTTCGTGACGCAAAACCATACGTTGCTGTTCCGTACGGCCGAGGGCACCAAGCTCTTCAGCACGGTGATGAACGAAAAGGTGCTCTTCGAAGTCGACGACCACAATGTCGTCGAGGGCTGGAGCGTCGTCGTCCGTGGTACCGCGCGGGTGCTGACCTCCGCGGACGAAATCCACGAAGCAGAGCGCGCCCAACTGCTGCCCTGGATCGCGACCGAGAAGCTGCGCTTTGTGCGCATCACCCCGAACGAGCTGTCCGGCAGGCGGTTCATCTTCGGGCCGGAACCTGAGCGAGGGGCATACCCGAGTTAGAACGGTGGGGGTCGGTTGCGTTCGGCGACGTGGGTGTCGTTGAGTTTGCGTTCGGTGGTGATGCGTTGGGCGCGTTGGGTTGTGCGGGTTGTGCG